>JAVDPC010000009.1 GCA_031296915.1 Cerasicoccus frondis
CGCTCAATCAAAGCCGCCTTGCGCTGCATCCAATCTCTAACCCACCTGAATCGGCCAATCTAGATGAAAAGTGCTCTCGTCGGCAGACTAGCCCAACGGCTCAACAGCTGATGCGCCATTGAGTATGCATTGGCCGACCGAAATGCCGCCGCGGTAGTTACCCAGTAAATGCAGGCCAGGACACGTCTTTTCCACTTGGCTGATGGTGTCCAGAAACTCCCCGTAGCCAACGTTGTATTGAGGAATGGCACGCGGCCAGACGGTGACTTCGGCAAACTCTGGCTCCCCAGTCACGCCCAGGAGGTTATTCAATTCGTGCAGCGCAATATCCTGAATCTCCGACGGCGGCTTGCCCGCAAGCTCCGGTTGACGGGCGCCGCCAACGAACACCGTGAGCAACGCCTTGCCTACTGGCGCACGGCCCGGAAACAAAGTCGATGAAAACAACACGCCAAGAGCTTGCCGCTTCTCAACGGCTGGGATTAAGCCGCCAAAGCCATCCAACGGATGGTCGATTTGGTTGAGGTCAAAGCCCAGTGCGACCGACGCTACTGGCGGATACTCGATCGAGGAGAGCGGGGACAGCTCATGACTCACTTTTTGCGGCAGCGGTAGCGTTGCCAAAGCATGCGCCGGGACCGTCAGGTAGAGTTCATCCGCAACGCAAGTTTCCACATCACCCGTCGCATTTCGCCAAGTCACCGACCAACCCGCATCCGTTTGTTCAACGCTGATAATATCGGCCGAAAGCTTGAGTTGGTCGCCTAGCTTGCTGGCAATGGCTTCCGGCAACGCCTGCATGCCATCTTTAAAAGAGACTGTGGCGCTCTTGAAAGTCTCACCATTGGCGCGCTTGGCTTTACGCTTCTGGATCATCCCACGTATCACGGAACCTGCCGAATTTTCCGCCTCTGCAAGCATGGGAAATGCGTGTTGGGCAGACAGCTTGGCGGGGTTCCCGGCGTAAATGCCGCCCACAAAAGGATTAACCGCATAGTCCAACACTTCGGGCCCGAAATGACGCTCCACAAAGCTCGCGAGACTCTCTTCTCGCAACCCCACGGGCTTCTTCGCAAACAGATCGCCCAACAGGCGTAACTTCGCGTTGCCCGAAAAAAGCGGGGTGGACAGGAACGCTCCGGGTCCCGTAGGCGCCGCGAGGAATTCGCCTTCCTTTAAAATGTAACGGTTCTTGGCCGCATCGCTGGGCTTTTGCATTTGCGCGCCTAGCCCGACGCCACGCAAAAAAGATTCCAGCGCCGCCGACGTCACCAGCAGCGAATTGGGTCCGGCTTCGGCCAGGTAGCCGTCGCGTCGAATCGTGCGAATCGCGCCGCCAGCCTGCGCGGATTTTTCCAAAACGCACACAGAGCTTCCTGCACGTTGCAAAGCCCAGCCCAAGGTGAGCCCGGTGATGCCCCCGCCAATGACTATCGCGCTTTTAATCATTGTTCGTAATCGAAATAATGCTCCACGCGCGTCCAAGCCGGATCTTCACAGATCTCGTATTGAACTGGGCGATGTTGCTGCTCGGCGACTTTCTCAAGGCGCTCGTCAACGGTGTCCGGGTCGTCGACATAGAAATTAAACTCCCGCACGCCATTCCAGGAAGTGTTGCCAATATAGTGCCCCCCCGCCGCCTTGCGGATCGCCGCGAGCAACGCATCCTCGATCGAGCTCAGCGTGCGCTCCTCTTTGGGAGTTGGCAAGCCCTGCTCCGCTTCAGTGGATTTATAGCCCATGGCGATGCACACATGATACGGAAAGTCATCGGTCGCCGCATAGCCTTTGAGCGCGGTATTAACAATCATAACAGACGGCAATCCATCCATCATGCCTTCGCGGCGCATCGGAGCGGGTTCCGGAAAACGAGTGTTCTTTTTGGTGCTGGGTCGGGACATACTGGCGTGTTTCATCCATGGGCTCACACGCGGAGAATAGCGAAGCTACTCGAATTTGTGTGCAACGACTGGTTATGTATTTTCTTCGGATAGATATTCTTCGACGATTTCAACTAACTCGTGATTTTTCATTTCCTGAAGATCTGCAAAACCGTATCCGCAGTATTCACTGTAGATTCTCCGAATACAATCGCAATAAGGCGCGTCTTCATTATGAATTTTCGAATGTTCGACATCGCAAACAAATGACACAAATTCAACGGGAGAAATCTTTTCTGTTCGTAGCTTATCAAGGCAATCCAAGAAAAGAAGCATTCCCAATTTTTCATTATCGAAGTCAGGTATAAGTTTAAAAAGCAGATCTTGCACTTCCTTGCGATAGCCATCGGCCAACGCTTCATCGAGATTCAATAATTCATCAACGGCGGCTCTATCTTCGAACAATCCAGGACTAGTCTGAGCGATCCATGCAATCAGGTCCCACCCTTCAATCTCACGCTGGTAGTATGCGACAAGCTTTGCTTTGGCCTCTTCCATTATTTCTGCCTAGCAAACTGAATTACTCTTCTCCTGCAGGGAAAACCATTTGCTTGCCGCCATGTGCGTCCATGTCTTTTTCCGCCTGTCTGATCTGGCGATGCGTATCAGAAAACTCAACCAATGTGCTGACCGGCGCCGAAAACAGGTAAACGCCCTGCCCTTCGGCTATGGTCATCACGCCTGTCAACGGCTCCAAATCGCTCTTGCCAAGTTTTTTGATGGCTTGGCGCGCGACCTCGCTCTCCGGTTCATAATCCTCGCTGAGCATGTTGACGACCTCGCACACATCGATCTGCAGGCGTGCGGCCTGCCCATTCTCCAGCGCCAAGCGTTGCGCAACGCTGTCTTCGAGCGGAGTTTCATCGGAAACGCGGGCCGCAAGCGATTCGAGGTCCTGCAAATCAGAGGAGCCCAGCACATTGCCCTTGATCACTGTCACGAACATTTTTTCCGCAGAGTCCTCCGTTGCTTCACTTGCCTCACCCTGCGTCAGGCCAATCGGTAAATCTGGCGTTTTCGTTTCAATTTCCGACACGGGCGCGCCGCTGGTTTCAGCAACTTGCGAACGGTAAACCATCTCAACGACACCCTGCTGCCCTTGTGGAGCAAACGTCTCCAGCAAGTAGGGAAAGAGCTCATCGTAGTAAAAGTGCAGGCTGGCGTCGAGCATAGCTGCGTCAAACGCCCCCCCCAGGGCGCTGGAGCTGAGCGGCTTCTCCTGCTCGAAGCTCATGGAGCCAGCATGGCCGCCACTCATTTGCGCCAAAAGCTTCCGGTTGTATTCGCTGGCTTTCTTGATCATTTCGCGCCCCTCTTCGGTCGCGATCTGCATGGCCCGCTGCTCCAGGACGCCATAGTAATCAACGACTGCGGCCATGTCCCATTTTGATAAGAACGAAACAGCCGAAGCATTGATGTACTCGCCTACTGGGACAGGTCCGCCAACCGGCATCGACAGCGCATCATATTCGGGCGTGCCCTTGATCGCCTGAACCGAGAAGCCAAGCGACACCGCCTCGGCGTCGAGATCCAGTCCGCTCTCAAACCACTCCAAATTACTGCCTACCGTGGCGAGGAAATCGACGAGCAACTGCTTGTGCAGCAAGCCGGGATCACTCTCGGCTCCACCGGCCAGAACATGGGCGTCCGCAATTTCCTCTTTCATGATTTCGGACCAACTGGCGACCGTTTCCGGCCCCATGTAAACCCGCATGGTGATGTCAAAGCCCTCGATATCATCGGCCATATCCACGAGGGCGTCAATGTCGCTAGCGTAGTCGAAGTAGGCCGCCTCATCGGAAAACAAAGTCCACCCCCCGCGCTCGGCGACTTCGAGGCCCGGCGTCAAAAAGGCAAACATCGAGTTATTGCCTTCAGCCTTCATCGTGAGCGTTTTTTTGACCAGCGCATCCGGCTCCATCTTCGTCAAAATCACATAAGGGGTCGTGAGCTCGCCCTTTTGCGGCTCAAAGAAGAAAATGGTGATGTTGTCCGATTGGGAAACCCCCGGATAGGATGGGTAGCCAAAAGGGCCGAGCACCATCATCGGGTAAAACTCTGTCTGCTGACCGGGCGCCAGCTTGCGCGCCAAGCCCATCAGCTCGTCGGAGAGCGTCTTGAGCGGCGGAAATTTAACTGCGGCCAATACCTTCGGCGTCTCCTCCGCAACAGCGCCGCCAATGGCTCCCAGCCACAAGCCTGCGGCGCACAGTATGCCGGGCAGGAAACGATTTCTCGCAAAGAGGCAGAACATAATCGAGGTTTAGTGGGCCAAACATCCGGTGACAAACACTTTGTTTGACGGGCAGTGCAGGCTTTACATGAGGGATAGCATACGGCACTTATTGAGATTATTAAATGCTCAAAACCCTCCCACTACTCATATTACTCTGCTTTGGCGGGCCGCTGTTAGGTCAGGACGTCGAAACTCCCCCCCCTCCCAACACCGCGCCGAAAAGCGAGATCAGCTACCTCGACGCTTTGATTCTGGGGCTCGTGGAAGGCATTACGGAGTACCTGCCCATTTCCTCAACCGGGCACCTCATACTCACCAATGTCGCGCTGGGCCTCGATTCCGACACCGTCCTGACCGATGACGCCGGACAACCCATCATGACCGATGACGGGCCGTTGACGATGGAAGGCTTCGCCAATGCCTACACCATTATCATTCAGGCTGGCGCGATCGCCGCCGTGATCCTGCTCTACTGGAGCCGACTCATTGATATGCTCATGGGCGTCTTCGGCAAGAGCCGCTCCGGTCTGCTGCTCTTGCGCAATATCCTCGTGGCGTTCATGCCAGCGGTCGTGCTGGGCCTCCTGTTCGACGATATAATTGAACGTCTGCTCTTTCATCCCGTGCCCATTGCCATCGCCCTGGCCGCTGGAGCTGTGCTGATGCTCGGCGTGGAACGCTGGCGCAAAAAGCAACCCCCCGCCAATGAAGGCAACAGCCAGGACCTGCACGAACTGAGCATCAAGCAATCCCTGATCGTCGGCTTCCTGCAATGCGTGGCGATGTGGCCTGGCACCAGTCGCTCCATGATGACTATTGTGGGCGGCTACGTGATTGGCCTCACCCCGAAACGCGCCGCGGAGTTCAGTTTTTTGCTCGGTTTGATCACGCTGTCGGCAGCTTCGGCTTACAAAGCGCTGACGCTTGGCCCGGTCATGGTTAAAGCGCTGGACCCTGGCCCGGCGTTATTTGGCATCGTCGTCGCGTGGATATCCGCGATGTTCGCCGTCAAATGGCTGGTCAATTACCTGGCCAAACACGGACTCTCGATCTTCGCGTGGTACCGGATCGCCCTGGCCGTAGCGGTGCTAATATTTCTCGTTTAAGCACGCCCGCAGCGAACTACTGCGAGCTGGGAATCGACATGGGTTGCAGTGACTCGGGATTGAGCTTTACCGGATCGCCAAAACTGACGTTGTCCTTGATTTCGACCTGGCTGTCTTCCTCCTTCGCTTGAGCCGAAGGCGCTGAGGACTGATAGCTGAAAACCGGGCCGCTGACCATCAGCGCCCCAGAACTGGCGGAGGCAGCCTCGACATAGACGAGACTGTCCCACTGCAAAGGCGGCTCCATCGCAGCATCGGTGGCGAAGGTGATGTAGTTCCACCCTTTCCAGTCAATCTTGCGCGCCTTGGGCTGGTATAGCTTGCCCTGGGCGTCACGCCAACGAACCGACAGCAAATTGCCCGAGCCGTCGCCGTTGATCCACATGCCCACCGAAGTTGGGCGTTCAACGATTGGCACAGAGCCCGCGTTGATCGGCTTCAAGCTAAACGTAGCGCCCGGTTCTTCGAATCGATAAGCCGCCATGACGGTATCGTCTCCCCACGGAGCGCCCTGCGGCGGCTGACCAGCACGCAATTGCACGAAAAGCTCTCCAGATTCTGCCAATTTCCAGCCCTGAGGCATTTTTTGCGAATCCGGCGCAAGCCCACGAACTCCAACGAACTGCATCGCGCCAGTCTGCGTCAGGACAATCTCCCGGCGCGGATCGCCAACGTATTGGCTGAGCACCAGTTGGACCGGCGAAGGCAACGGCAACTGTATGCCCAGCGGCACCTCCAATGTCTTGATTGTTTCGCGGGGCCCCATATCAACCGGGAACTCAAATGGCGCCTTGTTACTGCCAACCAATCGCATCGCCATGCGCCCGGAAAAAGGATCAGCCGTCGGATTGAGTATGTCCACCGTGAGCTTGCCCGGCAGGTCTGCGCGCACATCAATCATGAGTGGATTTTCCGAAGTGATCATCACTTGCTGATAAACGCCGGATGCGCCAACCAGCGCACGCAGGGGCTCAAAAGAACGGCCTACCTCCACTTCGCTGGTCACCAGGTGATGCTCACCCGGCTTCAGCGCGACGCTCTTCTTGCCTGGCATCGAGAGCACCAGCGGCTTGTCCGTGGGGTTCACAAATTCACTTTCCAGATATACAATTTGAGGGCCACGGACAGTTTTCTTGGGCGGCACTTGCTCCGCCAACGCCGCCATCAACAGGAGCGAATTTTCGCCAACAGGCACAAAAATGGCCGGAATGTCACCGCAAAACAACTCAGCGGCATATGTTTGGTTGCTGAGATTGCCCACCAGGCTTCCCGCCGTATTAAAGACGTTAAACGTCGTGGGGTTGGCGGGAATGCTGATGCTCTTCGAGGCGCCCGTCGTCCAGGTCACCACCGCGCACTCCGCCCCTTTGTTGAAAAGAAGGATATGGTCTTCCTGCGTCGGTCCCGCCAATCGTTTATTAAACTGATACCCCGGCAAAACCTTCGCCACGCCTTCAGCGACCAGTTGTTCCGGCGGCTGGGCCGCCCAAGCACTCTGGGCAAGGAAAAACACCGCAAGGATAGCGCTTAAAAAATGGGGAAACTGAAATCTCATGGTCATATGCGGTATAGGACGGTTCTGGCTTTGTCGATGGTCTTTGCTGCCTTGATGTTTACCTAAAATCCAAGACGCAAATGGCTATATATAAGATAAAACAAGTGAATGCTGGACAAGAATGGAGAATTCTCACTGAATTCAGGATTAGTTTCTGTATACACTCCCCAAAACGATGGAGCCGCCCCCAAGCAATCGGCGCAAATCCACCCCCGAATCTAAAAAGCCAGTAGCAGACGCTTCGCAATTTCAAATCCTAGAAGGCGAGGCGAGCTTTCGCGCTGCCTTTGAAGCCAGCGGAATCGGTATGGCGATCTGCACCACTCAAGGCAGATGGCTGCGCGTCAACGAATCGCTCAGCGCCATGCTCGGCTATTCGCGCGACGAGCTGCTGGGCATTGCCTTCGCTGAAATCACCCACCCCGAAGACATTGAACGTAGCCTCGACAACTTAGAGCGCATTGCAGGTGGCGACATTACCGAATTCCGCACCGAAAAGCGTTACATCCATGCCGATGGCCATTCCATTTGGGCAAATTTGACGGTCTCAAGCGTCATGGGGCCTCAGGGAAAGCCGCTCTTTTTCGTCGCGCAAATCGAAGATGTCACGGAAAACCGGCGGCTGGAACGCGAGCTGAAAGCCGTCAATGAACGCCTTGCCCTGGCCACCCGAGCAGGCGGCGTAGGCGTGTGGGACTGGGATATCGCCAATGACCGCTTGAGCTGGGACGCCCAAATGTGCCGCCTCTACGGCATCGCTGCAGAGCACTTCCACGGAAAGATCGAGGAGCTGCGAGATAGAATCCACCAAGGCGATGTAGACGAGTATTTCCGCCGTCTGGATAAATCTCAACACAACGGCGAATCCTTCAATATGCCCTTTCGCATCGTGCTGCCGTCAGGGCAGATTCGCCACCTGCGAGCCTTTGCAACCGTTGAGCGGAACGCCAAGGGTCGGCCGGTGCGCATGGTTGGCACCAACTGGGATATTTCCACCGCCGTTCAGCAAAAGGAGGACCTTCAAAAACTGGCGGAGCGCGCCAGGCAAGCCAGTCTGGCCAAGAGTCAATTTCTCGCCAACGTCAGCCACGAAATCCGCACTCCGCTCAATGGCGTGATCGGCATGACCCACCTGCTGCTCGACATGCCCGGGCTTAACCAGCAGCATCGCGAAACCGCCGAACTCATCCTGGGCAGCAGCGAGTCGCTGATGACGCTGATTAACCAGATCCTTGATTTCGCCAAGGTGGAATCCGGTAAGCTGGAGCTCGACATACATCGCTTCAATTTACGCGCCCTGATACGCCAGTTGATGTCTCCGCTCACGCTGAGAGCGGAAAAAGCAGGCATTGCGCTGAACATCAAGATCGATAAAAGCGCGCCCCAACGCCTCAACGGAGACTCCGGCAAACTCAAGCAGGTCATCCACAACTTGGTCGACAACGCCATCAAATTCACCAGGCAAGGCTCAGTCACCCTCAATGTGGCGGTGCAGGAACAGACCGAAAATCATGTCGAGCTGACCATTTCAGTGACGGATACCGGCATAGGCATCCCACCAGCCGTTCAGAAGCGTCTGTTCAGCGCCTTCACTCAGGCCGATCCATCCACCACCCGGCTCTACGGCGGCACCGGCCTGGGCTTGGCGATCTCCAAGGAAATCGTCGAGCTGATGGGGGGCGTCATCGGCGTCGGCAGCGAAGCGGGGCAAGGATCGACGTTTTGGTTTTCCGCGAAGTTTGAAATAGCGGCAGAAACAGCGTCGGGTTTTCCAGCGCCTCAATCATCTGCCCACCCTGCGCCTGAGCGCAGCACCATAGCCGAAGCCATTCGAGAGCGCTTGCGCAGCCAGTCAACCCAAGCGCTTTTGGCCGAGGACAACCCCGTCAACCAACTCGTGGCGCTCGGGATGCTGGACCGCCTCGGCATTGCTGTGGACACCGTGACCAACGGGCTGGAAGCCATCGAATCCTATCGCCGAAAGCAATATGACCTCGTGTTCATGGATGTCCAAATGCCGGATGTCGACGGGCTCGAAGCCGCACTCGCCATCCGTGAATGGGAAGCGGAAAATCAGCTGGCCTCAACGCCAATTATCGCCATGACGGCGCATGCCCGCCCCGAAGACCGACGCGCCTGCCTGGCGGCTGGCATGAACGACTGCCTCACCAAGCCGTTGAGTCCAGACAAGCTGGCCAACGTGATTGACCAGTGTCTGAAGTCCAACTCCCCACAAGAGATCCTGCCCGAAGGCGAGCCCAAGCTCTTTGACACTGACCTGTTGCAACAACGATTGGGCGGCGACCAGAAGCTTATCCGCGAGGTCCTGAACATGTCCTTGAGCGAGCTAAGCAAGCTCCTTCAGGATTACCGTAAACGCCTGCAAGCAAACGATCTGGAAAAGAGCGCACACTGCCTGCACACGATCTATGGAGTCGCTGCCAGCGCCAGTTTCCTGCGCATTGCCCAAGCCGTTTCAGCCATGGAAAAGAGCCAGCAATACGAATCAACAAAGTCCTCCAACGAAGCAATTGCCGAACTGGATCACCTGCTGAAAGAAACCCAAACTGTCGCGATCTCTTATCTCGCCAGTAGCGAAATCACGGACTAGCAATTAACGGCATGAACACCATCGCCTTCCTGACTGATTTTGGCGTTCGGGACTGGTATGTGGCCGCCATGAAAGGCGTCGCCCTGACCACCGCCCCCCAAGCGCAACTCGTCGACATCTCCCACCACGTATCTCCTGGCGACATTGCTTCCGCCGCCTTTATTCTGAGCCAGTGCTGGCTGGAGTTCCCAGAGGGGACGGCCTTCGTGGTCATCGTCGATCCAGGCGTCGGCTCCACCCGAGCGCCAGTCGCACTTGAGGCTCAGGGGCGCTTTTTTGTGGGGCCGGACAACGGGCTCTTTGGTTGGCTCGGCCACCGGATCAAACAATGCCATCGTATTGAAAACAAGGAGCTTTGCCGCGAAACCATCAGCCACACCTTTCATGGACGGGACATTTTTACGCCGGTTGCCGCCAGCCTGACGTCTGGTAAAACCAAGCTCGATGCGGTGGGGCCCAAGCACGAGCAATTGATCACCGCCCCGTGGCCCAAGCCTGACCTCGATGAAAACCGCGCCTATGGGAGCATTATTTACATCGACCACTATGGCAATGCGATCACCAACCTGCGCCAATCTACGCTCGAGGAAAGCTACTCGCTGGAGGGGGCCACGGTGTCGCTGCACCCACGCCGTCTGCCACTGCTCAAGACCTTTAGCGACGCGCCGACCGGTTCGGCGTTGGCATATTTTGGCAGCGGCGGACTGCTCGAAATCGGCGTCAACGGCGGCAGCGCTCAACAACAACTCGATCTGCGCCTTGACCAACACATCGAGCTCGTCTTGAAGTAACGGGTGCCCGAATCAAGCTTACTACATCAACTGGAGCTCAGAAAATACTTCTGGCTGCTGGTCGCCCTGATAACCTTGATTATCCTGGCGCCGATCTTTGATGACGACACCTGGGGCGCACCGGTCTTGGGCGTCATCACCATGATCACCCTGGCGCTCGCGCTGAGTTCAATCGCCAATGAAAAGGCCGTGCTGTGGATCGGTATTTTACTCGGCGTCGTCGCCTACGCAATCAGCACCTACGCCTTTGCGTTAGGCAAGCCGCCATTAGTCGCCCTCCCCTTCCAGTTGGCGTTTTACGGCTTCATTAACTTGTCGATACTGCGTGATGTGCTCGTTGCGCGGCGCATCAATGCAGACTCCATTTGCGGCGGCATCTGCGTCTACCTGCTGCTCGGCATCAACTGGGCCCTCATCTTTGCGCTGCTGGAGTTCATGCACCCGGGCAGCCTCGTGGCCAATCTACCGTCTGGCCAGGAAAGCGTCAGCACACCAATGGATTTCGTCTACTTCAGCTTCGTCACGCTGACTACGCTGGGTTATGGCGACATCGTGCCAGTGTCCAACGGAACTCGCTCGGCGGCAATTGGCGCTTCGGTTTCGGGCGTGTTGTTTATCGCGGTGTTCATCGGTCGCCTGGTGGGCCTGACGACTGCCCAAGTAAACGCTGATCAGGACACGGCATCCTAACTTTTTTCTGGCGAACCACCCGCCGCCGCATCACGCTTCGCCGTAATCGCTATGAGCAGCCATTCTCCCGCAGAGTCCAAACCGGCTGGCCAACAGCCCTCGCTGAAGCAGACCATTTCCTGGGCTTTCTACGACTTCGCCAACACCGGCTACGCGATGGTGGTGCTCGCGCTGATATTCCCCCGACTCTACAAGGCGTCCTACAGCGCCCAAATGTCCGATGGCGAGTCCACCTATTGGTATGGGAAAACGGTGGCCATCGCCAGCCTCGTCGTCGCCATCGCCGCGCCCTTTCTAGGCAGCATTGCGGAGCTGGGCGGGCTGCGCAAACGCCTGCTCCTGAGCTTTTGCGCGGTCGGCGTCGCCGCCACCGCTGGCTGCTACTTCCTCAGCGAGGGGCAATACCTGCTCGCGAGCGCCGTCTTCATCTTTGGCACCGTCAGCTACTACTGCAGCAACATTTTCTACGACTCGATGCTGGCCACCGTCGCCGTCCCAGGGAAGCGTCACTTCGTGAGCGGCATGGGCTTCTCGTTCGGCTACACGGCTGGCTTCCTGCTACTCGTCGCGACCCTGCTGGCGACTAAAAACGATTTACCCGTCCACGTAATGTTCCTCGTGGCGGCCGTCTGGTGGGCCGTTTTCGCCATCCCGCTGGCGCTGTTTATCAAAGAGGCGCCTAAGCCAAACCGTCCGGGTTTCGCCCAGATGCTCAAACTCGGGGCCATCGACACCTGGCATACGCTGCGGGAAATCATCGGCATCAAGCCGGTGCTCTTCTTCCTGCTGGCTTACCTGTTCTACATCGACGGCGTGAACACCATCATCATGATGGCCTCGTTTTACGGCACGACCATTGGCTTCACCGAAGGGCAGATCATGATCGCGTTCTTCATCGTGCAGATATTTGGCGTGCCTTGCGCAATTCTCTTTGGCTGGGCTGGGGGGAAGATCGGTCCCCGCAAAATGATCTTTATCGCGATCATTCTCTACCTCGGCGTCACGGCCTACGGGGCCTTCATCAGCGCAACGCCAATCCTGATCTTCGGCAAGGAACTCTCCGAAATGTATGTGCTCGCGGCGCTCATTGGCATGGTGCAGGGGGGGATTCAGGCGCTGTCGCGCAGCTACTTCAACTCGCTAATCCCGGTCGGGCGAGAAGTGTCGTTTTTCGGTTTTTACAGCATGATCGGCAAGAGCGCCGCCGTCCTCGGCCCCTGGCTCATGGGCACAGTCGCGGCAGTGTTCAACAACCCGGAAGACCCGACGTTTTCCACGCGCCTGGGCATGGGGTCGGTCTCCAGCCTCTTCATTGTGGGCGCTATCTTCCTGATCTTCGCTGGCCGTGTTGAGAAACGGCCGAAAAGCTGACCAACTGCCCTGACATACAGAATTCACAATTTATCTTCACATCAAGACTTGTGCTTTTCTGGAAAGTGGATTTAGTTGCGGGCATGGATACACTCACTGCGATCAAGGCGCGTCGCGCCGTTAAGTATTACGACCCCGAACACCGCTTCACGGCGGACGAAGAACGCACGCTGCTGGAAGCCGCCATGCAGTCGCCAACTGCGTTCAACATCCAGCATTGGCGCTTTCTGTTGGTCAAGGACCCTGAACTGCGGACGCAAATCCGCGCCGCTGCCTGGGACCAGGCCCAGGTGACGGACGCCTCGTTGCTGATCATTATGTGCGCGAATAAAGACGCGTGGAAGACGCCGGATATTTACTGGAAAGACGCCCCCAAGGCCGCGCAAGACGCCTTGGTCCCGGCGATCACCCAATACTACGAGGGCAAAGAGCAGGTGCAGCGCGACGAGTGCATGCGCAGTTGCGGCTTTGCCGGGCAAACGATCATGCTCGCCGCCAAAGCCATGGGCTACGAATCCTGCCCCATGGACGGCTTTGATTTCGACGCCGTCGCAAAAATCATCAAGTTGCCCGCAGACCACGTGATCAGCTACATGATCGCCGTGGGCAAGGGAACCAAGGAAGCCTGGCCCAAACCTGGACAGCTCAGCTACGACGAAGTGGTCATTGAAGACACATTCTAAGCGAGCGCTGCGCTTTTTGCATGCTCGCAAGGTCGCGCCCCCCCTGGCTTTCGTCAGAAAATTTCACCGCAGAGAAAGATTGTCCCACCGGAAATTGGGCTCATAGTTGTTCTATGACAATTCTCCCCGCAATCGACATCAAGAACGGCCACTGCGTTCGCCTGCTTCAGGGCTTGGCCGATCAAGAGACCGAGTATTACGAAAACCCGGTCGACCCGGCCAAGGAATTCCTGGCCGCCGGCTCTGAATGGGTGCACGTCGTCGACCTCGATGGCGCCTTCACCGGCAAACCAGCCAACATCGAAGCCGCCAAGCAAATCGCCGCCCTTGGCCTCAAGGTGGAGTTCGGCGGCGGCATTCGCTCGCTGGATGACATTCGCAACGCGATCGAAGGCGGCGTGTCCCGCGTCGTCGTCGGCACCCGCGCCTGCGAAAGCCTCGACTTCGTTAAGCAGATGGCGGCGGAGTTCGGCCCGCAAGTCGCAGTCGGCATCGACGCCCGCGAAGGCAAGGTCGCCGTGCATGGCTGGGTCGACGTGACTGACATGCCCGCGATCAAGCTGGCGCAAGAAGTCGCCGCCGCCGGCATTCAGCACATCATCTACACCGACATCGCCACCGATGGCATGATGCGTGGCCCGAACTACGAGGGCATGAAAGAAATGTGGTCCTCGGTGGACTGCAACGTCATCGCCTCCGGCGGCGTTTCGGACATCCATGACGTGATTCACTATGCCGACCTCGCCCCGCGCTACCCGAACTTTAGCGGCGTCATCATCGGCAAGGCGATTTACGAAAAAGCCATCGACCTGAAGGCCGCTCTCGACATCGCCAGCGCAATCAAGGCGTAAAGCCGGCCAAACAATCTCAAGCAAAACGCCGCCTCGATTTGGGCGGCGTTTTTTTTGTGTGCAGAGTAACTGGCGTAATTCAGACCATGTTACTGAATCAATCAAGAGTCATCGCGGCATCCTGCTCCAGAGCACCGTCAGCGCCAGACATTACAGCCCACTGACCAGCATTTTGTCCGGATGCTCGATTGCGTAGCGGAATGGCACTGTGCGCTCCTCACCCGGCTTGAGGCTCAGCTCCCATTCGATGCGCTTTTGCTCGTCGATGTTCACATCGCTGGTGCGCTTGCCGATTTCGGGCGTCAGCAGCTCCACTTCAATTTCTTCGTTGGACGCCATGGGAATCTGATCCCAGAGCGAGAGCGTGACCGGCTGCTGGCGCTGGTTGTTGATCACAAATTCGTAGCTCACCACCTCTCGGCTCGTCTTGTTGAAAATGCCTTCGGTCGAGTCCTTGCCCTGCAGCTTGTTGCGCTCAATAGTCACGGCGGGATCGACGCCCAGGTAGACCCAGAACTTCTCGCCCGGCGCCACAAGATCGAGGTTCGCCTTGCCCACGAAGTTGCCGTCGATGAATATGCTCCCTTGCCCAGGTAACAGCTGCGCGTCTGTGTCGTTGGCGATCTCGGCCTTCAGGTAAGTGTAGGGCGAGAGCTTGGGCACAGCGGTGTGCCGGTAGTCGGCGGCGGAGTCAAACTGCAGGATCGTGCACACCACCGGCTCCGCCGATGAGGCGACCGTCACCTTCGCTGGCACGTCAAACTTGGTGGCAATAAGCCCCTGTTGAACCGTGGCCTTGGCGACCTGTATATCGCCAAATTTGGCAAAATCCGTGCCAGTCAGGAAATTGACCGAACCATCTACAACCTGCTTTTTCTCATCCAAGAAATCGGCCTCGGCTTCATCCCTACCGTATCCCCAAGCGCGGCTCTCCTGAGGTTTCGGAAGCGGCATGGGCTTGACCTCCGCGATCCACCAAGGGCGTAGCTCCGGCGCCCGGCCGTCAATATGTGGCTGTGCCGTCGACAGGCTCAGCGCGACATCGCTCCAGTCCTCGCCAGTGCGTTGGCGCACGTTGGCGCGGTAAACAATGTCGATCTGGCTATCCTTGGAGTCGGCGCGCACCTGGTAAGTTGGCTCCCAACTGGCGCCCGGCGTTTGATAGGTGAGTTGCAGAGCGGACTGACCGCCTTCGTTCGCCTCTACAACCGCCACCACATCCGTGCGCGAACGCTTTTGCGAGGCGTTGAATTGTTGTATCTGCTGCTCGATTTCCCGCAGATTATCGTCGAGCTCCCTGCGTTGCACTTCGAGCTCCAGGCTTTGCTGATCAAGCTTCGTTTGGCGCTGGGACTGCATCTCGAGCAAACCCGCCCACTGATCCGGATCGGTCGCGACGCCAGCACCCTCGGTGGGCGTGGTCACGCCTTTCCAGATAGATTGCAGCGCCCGCGCCTCCTGCTCGATCCGCGCCGCTGCCAGCTCATTGCGACGGCGGTCCAGCTTGAGTTGATCCAACTGTTCGAACAATGCGCGCGATTTCTCGTTCGCCACGGCATCGAGGTAGGTCGTCACGAGGCGAATATCCTGCAGCGTGAGCGGACCGTCGCACTGCAATTGCAAGGACTCACGATCGGTGTTCACGGGCAGCCCTTCGAACCGAATCTGATGCGTGCCAGCCTTCAGTTCCAGCAAAGCTTCACGCGTAACTTCAGCGCGATCCGGATAAACGGTGACGGCGGCGATCTTGCCATTGGCGGTGTAATCCGCCGCGTTGAGGGACAGCATCCCAGCTAGAATTATCAGGTAGAGCGATTGTTTCATGAAGCCTTGGAACCCCCTTCCCGGCCCAATGTTCAATCCCTGACAAAAACCTTACAAACGCTACAAATCCGTGAAATTTGCCCGCTCTACAGCCACTCAGTCGGGTAGAGTTTGCTCGCGTCAGGCGGCTGGTTTTCCGCATAGTAGACCGCCATGCGCAGGTAGGCGATAGCGTCGTGCTGCATCTCCCTGCCCTTCTTCTGCATCTCGGCCAAAAGCGATTCTGGCGCGCGGCCTTCCAGGTGATAGATCTGCGTCACGCCGATGTCCAACAAACCGCGGGCGATATCGATCTTCATTTGCGGAATGCGCATAAATGGCGATTGCAGCGCCTCGTAGTCTTTCTTTTTTTCGCGTCTTTGAGTGGCCATTCTTCAGGTAAATTCTGTTCGAAAAATTCAACAGCGGCGGCACATTTAGGAGCCTTGAATCAATTTGCGCAATCGACGATATGCCCGGAAAAATATTCCCGCTTTCGACGAGCGCGATTGGTTAAAAAATTCCTGGCGATCCCCCGACTCCCAAATCATGGACGGGCAATCATCTTCGGTGCGCCAGAGGGCAATGCGCGGCACGATGCCGTAAATCTTGAGCCCATTGTAAGCCTGATCGCCCAAAATGTCGTCCGCAGGCCGCGAAACCGGCAAGGCGCATTCTAACAGCTTGCGAGCGGCGGTAGGCGAGACCATGTAAGCGCCTGTCCGGGCAACGACGCCCTCGAACTCGCACAAAGATTTGGCTGGTCCGTGTTCATGCGCGATTGGCTTCAAGTTGACCGGTTTGGCGATGTCATGCCCGAAGTTCACGACATCCCAATCGGCGGGCAACCAGTCCGCGCGGGCCTCTATCATGGAGCAAAAATCATCGTGCACCTCAATGTCGTCCTCCAGCACAATCAACGGCCCATCCAGCTCCGCCGCCAATCGCCATGCTTCAACGTGCGACAACGAGCATCCGAGCTCGTTCGGGTGCAAGTCGCGATTCAGGTGCAAATATGCCTTCGAGCGGGCGTAGAGTTTTTTCTGCTCAGGCGTAAGCAGCTTACCATCCACCGCCGCCTGAAATCGATGCTCTATCCCCATCGCGTCGAGGTGCTCCGCCATCATTTTCCGACGATCCGCCGCCCGCTCGAGGTTAATCACCACTACCTGAGGAAACTCGCTCATAAAGCCAGCATACTTTGCAAAACAGCTCTCATAATGAAAGCTTAAAGCAGGCCAGTGCGCCATTTAACCAAGTGTCACTGTGCCATGGCGCACTTTAGGTGTGACAGGTGTGACACAGTGCGCCACCTAGAGCGTCTTCCCAGTGAGATATTAGCGGGGCTCGCTTTTATATTTCACTCATTAACAAAGCTTTGCGAACTATCCAAGTTAAGGGCACGGCGCTTGCAATAGAGTCGGCATGAGTAAAATTTTAGGCATCGACTTAGGCACGACTAATTCCTGCATGGCCGTCATGGAAGGCGGGGAACCTGTCGTGATCCCAAATAGCGAAGGCGCACGCACTACGCCGTCCGTAGTTGCATTTGCAAAGAACGGCGAGCGCCTCGTTGGCCAGGCCGCTAAGCGCCAGGCCATCACCAATCCAAACAACACCATTTTCTCGGCAAAGCGCCTCATCGGTCGCAAGTTCTCGGAAATCGCTGAAGAAGCCAAGCACCTTCCTTACAAGGTCGTCGAAGGCAAGAACGGCGACGCTCAGATCGAAGTCACCGTGAGCGGCGAATCCAAGCAATACACGCCCGAGGAAATTTCCGCGATGATTCTCGGCAAGCTCAAGGCAGACGCCGAAGCTTACCTTGGTGAGACCATCTCCCAGGCCGTAATCACCGTGCCCGCATACTTTAACAACCCTGAGCGCCAAGCCACCAAGGACGCTGGCAAGATCGCCGGCCTCGAAGTGCTCCGCGTCATCAACGAACCGACCGCTGCCGCCCTCGCCTATGGCCTGGACAAGAAGGCGGACGAAACCATCGCCGTGTATGACCTCGGTGGCGGCACGTTCGACATCTCCATTTTGGAAATCGCGGACAGCGTATTCGAAGTGAAGGCTACCAATGGCGACACCCACCTGGGTGGCGACAACTGGGACAGCGCGCTCATCAACTGGCTCGCAGCCGAGTTCAAGACTCAGAACGACAGCAGCGTCGACCTCCTCGCCGACCCGATGGCCAAGCAGCGCCTGAAGGAAGAAGCCGAGAAGGCCAAGATCGCCCTGTCCTCCAGCCAGTCGACCGACATTAACCTGCCGTTCATCACCGCAGACGACACCGGCCCGAAGCACCTCAACGTGACCCTCAGCCGCTCCAAGCTCGAGCAGCTGACGGACGACCTTGCCCAGCGCACGATCGTTCCGTTCAAGAAGTGCCTCGAAGACGCCGACGTCTCCATGAGCGAAGTCAACGACCTCGTCTTGGTTGGTGGCATGACCCGCATGCCCAAGATCATCGAGATCGCCAAGGGCCTCGCTGGCAAGGAGCCGCACAAGGGCGTTAACCCGGACGAAGTCGTCGCAATCGGCGCTTCCATCCAGGGCGGCGTTCTCCAAGGCGACGTCAAGGACGTGCTCCTGCTCGACGTGACCCCGCTGACCCTCGCGATTGAAACCGCAGGCGGCGTCGCCACGCCGATGATCGAGCGCAACACCACCATTCCGACCAAGAAGTCTCAGGTCTTCTCCACCTACTCTGACAACCAGAACGCGGTGGACATCAAGATCCTGCAGGGCGAACGCTCGATGGCGAACGACAACAAGCTTTTGGGCAACTTCCGCCTCGATGGCATCCCCCCCGCCCCCCGTGGCGTGCCGCAGATCGAAGTCACTTTCGACATCGACTCCAACGGCATCCTCCACGTGAGCGCGAAGGACAAGGCCACGAACAAGGAGCAAAAGGTATCCATCACTGGTGGCACCGGTCTCTCCGAGGAAGAAGTCGAAAAGGCCAAGGCCGACGCCGAAGCCCACGCCGAAGAAGACAAGAAGCGCAAGGCTGGCGTGGAAGCACGCAACCAGCTCGACGGCCTCGTCTTCCAATGCGAAAAGCAACTTGGCGAGCTGGGCGACAAGCTCCCGGCCGACAAGAAGGGCCCGATCGAAGCCGCGCTTGCCGACGGTAAGAAGGTCTTGGAAAACCAAGAAGCTTCTTCCGACGAGCTCAAGGCCGCCCACGACAAGCTACAGGAAGCCTTCGCCGCCGCTGCTCAGGACATGTATGCCAACATGTCTCCCGAAGAGCAGGCCGCCGCGCAACAAGCTGCCGCCGAAGCCGCAGGCCCCGAGTCCACCGCCGGTAACCCAACCGCCGCAGGCAAGGACGACGACGACGTAGTCGACGCCGACTTCGAAGTGGTCGACGACAAAAAGTAGGCGAAAATTAAAGTAAACAGATTAAAAATTAAAGCAATAGGTCACCAATCCATCAGACTGAAACTTTAATTTTTAATCTTTAATTTTTTAACTCCATATCCATGGCCCTTAACCACCTCGTCTTTACCGATCACGGAACCTTCCGGGTAAAGGCTGACAAGATGACTGCCAGCGACATGCTTTCCCTCTATTCGGAAGGTAAGCTTGTTGCTTCCTTTAATAAAGATCGAGTCATTGGTGTTGGGCTGGAGCGCTCCATGCCGGACTACCTGGGAGCCAAGCTGAACGTCGTCGGTGAGCAACACCACGAAGCAGCCCCTCCCCCCCCCGCCCCGGCGCCAACTGCTCAACAACCAGCCACGGAGCGCACGGCTGACGACATGGACGATTACCTTCCGAAAAAATCACAATAATAAACCCATACTCAAAATACTATGGCAACCGCAACCAAAGTGAAAATCAAGCCGCTCGGCGACCGCGTACTCATCAAGGCCGTTGAGCTGGACGAACAAGTCAAGGGTGGCATCATCATCCCTGATTCCGCCAAGGAAAAGCCACAAGAAGCCAAGGTCATCGCCCTCGGCACCGGCGCTAAGGACGAAAACGGCAAGGCCCAGCCCTTCAACGTGAAGGTTGGCGACATCGTGATCGTTTCCAAATACGGCGGCACCGAGGTCAAGTTCGAAGACGAGACCTACACGCTCGTTCGCGAAGACGACATCCTCGGCGTTGTTGAAGGCTAATTGCTCTGCATTGCAAAGCAACTTTGCCACACAAAGCATAGAAATTCTTAAAACATAAAACGTAAAACTTAGAACCAATATGGCTAAGCAACTCAAATTCGACGAAGCCGCACGCAAGAGCATTCTTGCCGGCGTAGAAAAGCTCTCAAACGCCGTCAGCGTCACGCTCGGACCGAAAGGCCGCAACGTCCTGATCGACAAAAAGTTTGGCTCCCCAACCGTCACCAAGGACGGTGTTTCCGTAGCCAAGGAAATCGAACTCAAGGACCCTTACGAAAACATGGGCGCCCAAATGGTTCGCGAAGTGGCCTCCAAGACCAGCGACAACGCTGGTGACGGCACCACCACCGCAACCGTTCTGGCACACGCCATCTACAAGGAAGGCCTCCGCAACGTAGCCGCTGGCGCGAACCCGATCTTCCTGAAGCGCGGTATCGACAAGGCTGTTACCGCCGCTGTCGCCAAGCTCGCCAAGGACAGCAAGAAGGTTTCCGACCGCGAAGAAGTGAAGCAGGTCGCCACCGTTTCCGCTAACTGGGACACCGAAATCGGCGAAATCATCGCTGACGCCATGGACAAGGTTGGCAAGGACGGCACCATCACCGTGGAAGAAGCCAAGGGCATCGAAACCACCCTCGACGTGGTCGAAGGTATGCAGTTCGACAAGGGCTACCTGTCCCCTTACTTCACCACCAATGCTGAAACGATGGAAGCCATCCTTGAGGACGCTTACATCCTGATCAACGAAAAGAAGATCAGCAGCCTCAACGACCTCCTCCCGATTCTGCAGAAGGTTGCCAAGACCGGCAAGCCGTTCTTCATCATCGCTGAAGACGTCGAAGGCGAAGCCCTCGCAGCACTTGTAGTTAACAAGCTCCGCGGCACGCTCAACGTTTGCGCCGTTAAGGCACCTGGCTTCGGCGACCGCCGCAAGGCCATGCTCGAAGACATCGCCATCCTCACCGGTGGCCGTTGCATCACCGAAGACCTCGGCATCAAGCTCGACAGCCTCGAACTCGCCGACCTCGGCCAGGCTAAGCGCATCTCCGTGGACAAGGAAAACACCACCCTCGTTGAAGGCGCTGGTAAGGCTTCCGACATCCAAGGCCGCGTAAAGCAGATCCGCCGTCAGATCGAAGAAACCTCTTCGGACTACGACCGCGAAAAGCTGCAAGAGCGCCTCGCCAAGCTCGCTGGTGGCGTAGCCGTCATCAACGTTGGCGCCGCAACCGAGCCGGAAATGAAGGAAAAGAAAGCTCGCGTGGAAGACGCCCTGCACGCTACCCGCGCTGCTGTCGAAGAAGGCATCTCCGCTGGTGGTTCCAAGGCCCTGCTCAACACCGCCAAGGAAATCGAGAAGGCTGCTGAAGCCCTCGAAGGCGACGAGCAAATCGGCGCATGGATCGTTCGCCGCGCAATCGAAGCTCCCCTCCGCAAGCTGTGCTCCAACGCCGGCGTCGAAGGCAGCCTCGTTGTTCAGGAAGTCCTCAAGTCCAACAAGACCACGGGTTACAACGTCGCTACCGGCGTTTACGAAGACCTGATCAAGGCTGGTGTTGTTGACCCGACCAAGGTGACTCGTTCCGCACTGCAGCACGCTGCATCCGTCTCTGGTCTGCTCCTCACCACCGAGTGCATGATCACCGACGATCCGGAAGACGAAAAGCCAGCTGCTCCGGACATGGGCGGCATGGGCGGTATGGGCGGCATGGGCGGCATGATGTAAGCAACGGCCCGTTGCATCGCATCATTCTTACCAAACGCACAACGCAACTCTTTCAAAGCCCTCGGCATTTCGCCGGGGGCTTTTTCTATGCCCCCCTAATCCAGGCTTTAATTCTTCCGTATAGTAGAGGGGTATGAATAAGTAATCCAGCGCCAGTTCGCTTAACCTAAGACCGGTATTCAAGCCTGACCAGTTGCCGATGAACCGGCGTCACTGTGGACTGCATTCTGCAAGATTCAAAAAAGGCGGCTCGTGCAATTCGTATAAAAAATTTCTCACATCGGTATAACAACATAGTAAAAACGAGCCCATAAATCATTGATTTTTCGACATTTATATAAACATCAAACCAGACTTTGCGTTAAATGGCACATAGAATGCAAATGACAATGCGTATGAAAAATCTGTTGTTCGCTATCAGCACGTCAGCCATCTGTCTGACCACTCTCGGGTATGACCGGGTCACGGTTGACATGGACTTTGTCAGCGACCTCGCTCAGCAAAAAGCACAGGCGGAGTACGCGGAAGATGCACCCGAGCTGCCGCCCGCGCTGCAGCAGTTAACCTATGATAACTACCGTAACATCCGCTTCCGCAACAGCGAGGCGCTGTGGATCGGTCAGGACTACGATTTCGTCGTCGAGTTTTTCCATCTCGGCTACATCTACCACGACCCAGTCTTGGTCTATGAAACCACGGATACCCATCTGCAGCAGGTGCCATTTTCACGAAGTTTCTTTAACTACGACGACTCTTCAATGATGCCTTATGAGGCCCCGGATAACATCGGCTTTGCCGGAGTGCGCATCCGCTACCCGCTTAACATGCCTCAAGTCCGCGACGACTTAATTGTCTTTCAAGGCGCCTCGTATTTTCGCGCATTGGGCAAAGGGAATTCATACGGACTCTCTGCCCGCGGGCTTGGCCAAGGCATTGGTCAAGAGAACGAGAAATTTCCGCACTTCACCCGCATCTGGCTCAAAAAGCCCACCGAAGCAAACGCCGAAAGCCTGACTGTCTATGCACTGCTGGAAGGCGAAACCGTTACCGGCGCCTATGAGTTCACCCTCACGCCAGGTGATGAAACCAACGTCGTCGTTCGAAGCCGAATTTATCCGCGAAGTGAAGCCGAACGTCTCTGCTTTGCGCCACTGACCAGCATGTATTACTTTGGCGAAAACAGTGAGTTTCCCGTCGATGACTGGCGCCCCGAAGTCCACGACTCAGACGGGCTGCTCATTGCCAATAGCAAAGAATGGTTGTGGCGACCCATTCAGAACCCAACCAAGATTCAGCACCAAAGCTTTCCCGTCGACAAGCTACGCGGTTTCGGCCTGCTGCAGCGTGACCGCCGCTTCACCTCTTACGAAGACCTCGAAGCCAACTATGAACGGCGCCCCAGCGTGTGGATCACCCCCGAGGGCAAGTGGCCCGCCGGTAGCGTGACCCTCGTCGAAATGCCTACGCCCAATGAAACCGAAGACAACATCAACGCCTATTGGGTGCCAAGCGAGCCGCCCGCCGTCGGCCAATTTTACGAGCTCAATTACCGCATGACCTGGCGCTCCTCGGAACCGAATCGCGCTGTTGCAAACGTCGTCGAAACACGCATCGGTCAGAAGACGCTCGACCCCGACGCCACCTCGTTCGCCATCGAATTCACCCCGCCAAAAGGCTTTGAAGTGGATAAGCTTGGCGAATATTCCGTGGCGTTTGAATCTGACGGAGCCCCTGTCAAAACCGAGCCGCAACTACGCTACAACAAGGCGGAAAATTGCGTGCGCGCCTACTTTGACCTCAGCCGGAACACCACGGCCTCACACCACCTCTCGCTTACCCTACTCCAAAACAACCAGCCCGTGTCTGAAACCTGGGCCTACCTCTGGAAACCATTCAAGGCAAATGAACATGTCTCATCCAACCAGAGAACTCACTTTTCGCAAAATCAGTGACCGACTGCGCGCCTACGGCGTCGATCAACTTTCGGTTCGCTTTGAGCTCACGCAATCAATTTTGCAGGAAGCGCAAAGCATGGGCGATGACGAAGAACTGATGGCTAACGCCTGCAAGGTTTTCAATCGCCGACAGGAACAAATAACCGACAACATACGCCGCCAAGCTGGCCTTCCCAAGAACGCCCAGGGCTATGCTCAAGCTATTCTGATTTTACAGCAAACCGATGTGAACGCAGTCTGGTCCGCCGCTATCGAATCACCGGACAGCCTGCACCGCCTGCTCGCGAAAATCCCGTTGGCGCCGCCGATCATCGCGGGCCCTGCTCTCTCGCGCAGCACGCTCGGGCCTCCGCAAATCGATTTCGGCGCGATTGAGGAAACAACGAACACGACACTGGCCATGCTCAATCGCTGGCCCAAAGTTCGCTTTGCCGGCTTCCTCACAATATTGGCTGGCATCACGGCATTCATCGTAACCACTGCTCGCTAAGATGAACTCAAGCTACTGGAAAAAAATCAGCGAGGCGCGCCGCCTCTATTTCATGTCTGGCGTTGCGGCCACGACATTGCTCGGCGTCCTATTGTTTGCCGATCTACTTTGGCGCTTGCCGTATAACAACGCCAAATGGGTGCTGCTCACGATTTTTACGATGCTCTTTGCGAACCTCTCGTTCGGCTTTGTCCAGGCAGTCGCGGGGTTCATTTGCCTGCTCAAACGCAATGACCAGTTGCGCATTTCCGAGCTGCACAAGCAGTTTGAAAACCAGCCATTGAACTCGCGCACCGCCCTACTCTTTCCGATCTACAATGAGGATCCAGATAGCGTTACGGCCAACATCGCCACGACCTATGAGGCACTTGAGAAAGCTGGCGCGCTGGCGCACTACGACTTCTTTATGCTCAGTGACACCACTCAGTCCAACAACTGGATTGAGGAAGAAGCCGCGTGGCTGAAAACCGTACAAAAGCTCAACGCCCACGGTAAAATTTTCTATCGCAAACGGCGCGATAACCTGAATCAGAAATCTGGCAACGTGGCGGATTTCCTCCGCCGCTGGGGCAAGCCCTACGACTTCTTTATTTGCTACGATGCGGACAGCCTCATGACGGCCGATACGCTCCTGCGCATCACCCGCATCATGGAGCATACGCCCAGCCTCGGCATTCTCCAAACCATGCCCAGACTTTGCAATGCAAAGTCTATGTTCGCGCGGCTGCAGCAGTTTGGCAATCGCCTGCAAGGCATGATCGGCGGCGCTGGTCTTAACTTCTGGCAACAGAGCGAAGGCAACTACTGGGGGCACAACGCGATCATCCGCACCGAAGCCTTCACCAAGTTCTGTAACCTACCGGAATTACCCGGCGCGCGCCCACTCGGCGGCCGCGTGATGAGCCATGACTTCGTGGAGGCCGCACTCATGCGCAAGGCCGGCCTGCAAGTGTGGCTCGCTTATGATTACGAAGGGACTTATGAGGAAATGCCGCCGAGCATACCGGACTTTGCCATGCGTGACCGGCGTTGGAGTCAGGGTAATCTACAGCACACCTGGATCATGCTCTTCGGCGACATTCCATTGGTCAACCGCGTGCACATGTTCAACGGCATCATGTCTTACCTCTCCGGGCCGCTATGGTTGATCTTTCTCGTGCTGACGACCTTGATTTTCTACAGCTGGGAAAACAGTCAACTGACAATGTTTATCGGCGAGTCCTGGCTGCCCTGGATGCCCGAAGACACCAGCGTGCAAGGTCTGGTCGTGTTCCTGCTGACCATGGCGCTCATCCTCGTGCCCAAGTTTTTTCCGCTCATTCTCTTCCTACGTTATCCGGAAGAGCGCAGAAAGTTTGGCGGCTTTTTGCGCGCGACATCTTCACTGCTGTTGGAAGTCACGATGTTTACCATTATCGCACCATCGCTGATGCTCTTTCACAGTTCATTCATTGCGGCGCTTTTCATGGGGCAGCGAGTAAGCTGGAATGCGCAACGCCGCGGTGGAGACGGCATTGGCTGGGCTGAAGCGTTTGCCGTGCAAGGGCCACACACCTTGATCGGCGTGATGTGGGGTCTGCTTGCCTGGCACATTTCCCCCACATTGTTCGGCTGGATGTCCCCCGTGCTTATTGGTTGGGTGTTTGCGCCAGTCATCGCCGTGTGGACCAGCAAGGAGTCCGTTGGCGAATGGTTTGCGCGCCAGGGCTTGTTGCTCAGCCCGGAAGACATCGCCCCCCCCGCAGAAGTAAGAATCATGCGCACGAAGCTGTCCGAGGTGCATCAAAATCCGCCTCCCATTCCCGAACTTGCGGGAGACTACGGGCTAATCCGCATCGTGATGGACCCCTACCTCAATGCTCTGCATCAACAGTTCCTGCGTGAGCGCGACTACCAACCCGAGGACATCCGCGACGACTTGGCAGACATTCGAAAACGCCTCCTCAGTGAGGGCGCGCCTGCCCTCTCATCAGACGATAAACTACGCCTGATGTATGACTTGCCCAGCGTGCGCTCACTCCACCAGGAGTTGTGGGACAGTCCGACGGAGCAACTCTCAAAATGGTGGCGCCTGGCCCTGAGCCGCTACAACCGCGAAAGTATGTTCCGCGTAGACCTCTTGCACTAGAGCTCCACCTTTTGAAATAGCTTTTTTGCATTTTCGAACACACCTGAGGGAGTGTTTCCAGTAGTTTCGACGCACGATAAAAAAACGTGCATTCCTACGCGCATGCCTTCAATGTTCGGCGCTGCAAAGGAACGCATATGCTAATATCCAAAAAGAATAAATTTATCTTTGTGCATATTTTTAAAAATGCAGGCACCAGCATCAATGCTGCATTGCGTCCGTTTGCAATGAGTCCCTGGCAATGGCAAATTCAAAAAAAACTCAAAGAAGCAAAAGTCCCCTCGCCATTTTACGACCCGCACCCCTTCGACCCGCACAGCAAAGCGTCCGAAATAATAGATCTAATAGGGCAAGAGACTTTCGATTCGTATTTCTCTTTCGCAATCGTGCGAAACCCATGGGACTGGCAGGTTTCGCTCTACACCTACATGCTGAAATACGAAACGCACTATCAACATGAATTGGTCAAGAAACTTGGAAGCTTCGAAGAATACATAAAGTGGAGATGCGCCGAAGACGTTCGGTTTCAAAAGGACTTCATTTATTCGGAAAGCAATGAATTACTCGTAGACTACGTTGGGCGCTTTGAAAATCTGGACGAAGACTTTCAGCAAATTTGCTCACGCATCGGCGTCACGGCATCGCTTCCCAAACTCAATAAATCCAATGCGAAGCCATACCAGGATTTTTATAATGACAAAACCAGAGAGCTGGTCAGGGATACCTTCAGTGCAGATATTGAACTGCTCAACTACGAGTTCTGATTCAGCAATGAGCATAATGCAAAAAGCCGCCGAGTCATTAACCCGGCAGCTTTGCAATACAAAGTAACGTTGGGGCTACTTGCGTTTTCGCAGCCGCGCAAATGTCAGCATGGCTAAGCCAAGCACCAGAGCATAGGTCGTTGGCTCTGGCACATTGACTGGCAGGCTGAGTGTTCCCGTCGATATGTTGCCCTCGCTATCCTCGAACTGGATGGCAATGCCCGAGAAAATGTCGGGTTGATACGCATCGTAAGTGATGTCCAAGAACTCGCCGTTGAAGTTTGAGCCGAAGTAATCGATGCCGGTGATCATCCCCATGTCAAAAGTGATGAAGGGATCGAGGTCATCAAAGAGGTCGAAGTAAACCAATTCGCCAGCCGTAAACTGAAAGCCGAGATCGTCGATGACTCCATCGTTGATCGTCAGCGGATTGGTGTCCGCCGTGCCTGCAGTCATACCGTTGTCTTCCACCACGATAAAACCACTAATCTCTGTGCCCGAAAGCGGGCCGGAATTGAAGCTTCCCGTAATCGAATCAAGCTGGATCAACCCAGCTGTCGCCATCGGCGCAACCAAGGCAGCCGAAGCTAAAAACAGGATGTTTTTCATGAGTATCAATATTGAATTTTAAAAGGAAGATGACGGGCCCGCATCGCAGCCAGACCCGCCATCAAATGATAAGGCTTAGATGCCAGACTCGATGCTGTAGAGCGTGACCGTGCCGCTGATTTCGTTGGCGACAGCAATCGTGGCGACGCCCAGCGGAGAATCTTCAGCAGCAATGAACTCGATGCCTTCCGGGCCGAGGTCGCCGGCTTCTTCCGTGTCCGCGTCGACCGTGTAGTTACGGTTGCTGACGTAGGCGTGGAAGATCGGCGTGCGCGGATCGGTGACGTCATAGATCATGATGGCGCTCTGGCGCTCAAGGCCGAGGAACGCATAGGTCTTATCGCCAATGGCGCCGACGGTCAGCGCTTCGGGCTCCACACCCTTGGCGTCCGAGCGAGACTCCAGCGAATCGTTGTCATCATTGCCCGAGTGGAACACCGTGGAAAAGAGCGAAGCGGTAAACTCGTCGAGGTCGCTGTTGCCATTGGCGCTGGTGCCGCCAACTGCGCGGAAACGTCCGACGACCGGCGCTTCGTAAACCGACATGGAACGCCCACCAAACACAACCGGTGTATCGATGTCGCCATCGCGGTCGAGGTCGGAAGCAACCAGGTTGATTTCCAGGCGACCGAGTTGGTCATCTTCCTGCAGCGGGATCAAAACACCGGCCACCGCTGGGTCGAAGACGTAGTCTGTCTCACCGGAATCGCCAATGTCCTTGAAGCGAAGTTCTTCGTAGTCGCGCGCGTCACCTTCGTTCGCGGTGAGCAGGTAGTTCACGCCGTTGTATTCCACAAACGCGATGGAGTCAGGCTGAGGCAAACCGTAGAGGAACGGCTCAACAGTGACGTTGATCGGCTCGTTGTCATCACCTTCGTCGCGGTCGCTGGCGTCGAGCGGAATGACCGAGTGGTTAATCGTGCCCAGCGGCAGGATGTTGCGCACCGCGTAACGGTTGAGGTCGATAATCGCAACCGCGTTGGCTTCCTGCAAGCTGACCCAGGCTGTCTCGCCCGATGGATCAATGGCGATGTATTCCGGCTCAAGGTCTTGTGAGACTGTTTCCGCCAAGCCGACATCGATCTGCGTCATGAGGATGCCACGGGCGCGGAGCACGTCTTCGCGACGGTCCCAGCGTTCGAAGGTAACTTCAGTGTGCGTCGCCACTGCGTAGCTGCCATTGAAGTCGATGATCGAAACCGAGCCCTCTGGATTGTCCTCACCGACCATTTCACCTTCGTTGGCCACGACGAGTTTGTTGCCGTCCTTGGTGAAGGTGAGCATGTCGGGCAGGTAACCTGCGGTGATCGGGCTGCCAATCATGGTCAACGTTGTCGGGTTGTGTAAGGTCACAACGCCACGGCCAGCAACGCCGCTTTCGTCGGACCAGGCAATGGCCACCACGTCACCCAAGGGACCACTGAAGGTATCCACGCTGTTGGGCTCAAAATTCGCCTGCGGCGCAACGATGGAATCCGTCTGCGGCAGCTCGCCACTGGATGGGTCGCTTGCGTCGAGCACACGGACAATAGCCGCGCCTGGAGCGCTGCTGACCACGAAAAGACGCTGCGAACCAGCGTGGTAGGCTACGATTTCCGCGCCTGCCTCATCGAAGAGACCAGAGTTGAAGGTCGCCACTTTGCTCAAGCGGAGGGCGCCGGGCGGAGCGGTCGGAATGTCATTGCCCACTGAATCGAAGCGCCAGCCGAGGTTCTGCACACGGGCGTCTTGAGCCGGGTCGAGTTCTGCTTCGCTGTAGGCCAGCTCAGCCGCGCCGAAGTAAGCGCCGAGGTATTCCTCGATGGCTTCGACTTCGCCAGTCTCGAGATCGACCAAATCGAGGCCCAGCGCCGGGAACGGATAACCGTCACCGCCTGTGGCGCCCGGAGTGCCGAAGTTCGCAACACCCGCCAGGAAGTCGAGTGTGACGACCTTGAACTCCTCAGTCTGTGCGCCACCGATGAACACGCCGTCTTCGAAAAGCACGCGCGTCACACGGCCATTGAGTCCCATCAGGGCAAACGAACGAATGGAAGCAGGCGTATCGATGCCCTCATCGTATTCATTGTTCTCGTTCACATCGACCACCGGATAGTAGGCAAACTGCAGACCGCCAACTTGTGGGTAGCGGCCTTCAGTGCGATCACCGAAGCTGCGGGAAATCGAATACTCAAGGACGTCGAGAATGTCCTGACCGGAGAGCGTGAAGGTCACCAGGCCGTTGTTGAAACGCAGCACGTTGGCAACGTCCAACTCCGAAATTGCGCCAATGGGTTTGCTCGCCGCAGGGTTTCCTTGAGGCGGTAACAACGCGCCAGTGATGCCATCGACCACACCAATCGGCGTGCGGATGCCGCCACCGTTCTTGAAGGAAATCACCACGCTGGAATCAAGCTGCTGCGCCTTCCAGAGGTTGGCGTCGGCGGAGAGATTTCCGAGGTTGGTTTCTTCCGTGCGCACACTGCCACGCTCACCGTCGAGGTATTGCGAAGTGTAGCCGTAGATGTTGCCATCTTGTGCGAGCACGATGCCTTCGACTTCATCAACCAACGCCTTGACCAATGCGCCGCGGCTGTCGCCAGCAAACGGATCGACGAGGTTGCCCCAAAGGCTTTCCACCATTGCATCCGTGGAAGCAAGCGGACCGTTGATCGTGTCATTCAAGTCGGCGACCACGACGAGACCATCCACGTCAAACGGCACATTCAAGCGACCGAGGTAGCTGTATTCACCATCGGTGCTAACGATCAGTGTCGTGTTGTCGTTCAAGTCCTGCACTTGCACCGGGTAAACATCGTCGGCGACATCACCCACGCGCAGGATGTCGTTGCCATCGGCGAGGAGTGTGTCGGAACCGCCCGCAATGATCACGTCGACATCGGTCAGCAAGGAAGCAAGTTGCTCTTCGAGCGCGATCTGCTGAAGGTGCGTAACGAGGATCACCTTGTTCACGTCGTCACCCGTATCAGCCACGCCGTCCAAACCAAGGAGAACCTGGTCAATGACTGGCTGAAGCTGGCTGGCGAGTAAGGGCATGTCGTTATCCATGGCGCCAGTTACCTCTGTGCCGCTTGGTGAGGAAATAACATTTAAACGTTGAGTCGTCGCGCCAACCACGCCAATGCGTTCGCCATTCACGGTGATGATCGCGGCTTTGCCAATCTTGGTGGAGTTGTATTGGCTTTGCGGGAACTTGTTCAGGTCCAGCGGATCGAAGGCGAAATCGTTGCCGTCCAATATGTCACCCACGACGATGCCGCTCAGGTCCGCGTCAGCAGAAAAATCAAGGTTCGCCGAAAGATACGGGAAGGTCGTGCCGGGCCATTCAACTTCCGGCCCAACAATGTTCGATGAGTCGTCAATCACATCGTTGTCGAATTCTTCTTCAATCAGGTCGCGCAAAGTTTCGGAGCCAAGGTCAAACTCGTGGTTGCCGAGAGCGGATGCATCGAAACCAACGATGTTCATGATCGTGATATCGATCGCTCCGTTGCGGGTTTCGATTTCGCTGCCCTCAACGCCATCAGTCAGCGAGATGCCAAACAGCGCCTCGTAGGCGTCGCGCAAATCGTCTTCGAGCGAGAAGTCGCTGGATGCGCTAAAGAACGGCCCAGGGATGATGTTGTCACCGGCGGACAGGATGATCGTGCCATCTGCGCTACCGGGATTTTCTTCGCAGAACTGAGCCAACGCCGCAAAGTTCGGCGCACGCCCAATGGCGTCAATGCCGCCTTCGAGGTCCGAAGCGTGCAGCACCTGTAGCGTGAAAGTCGTTGCGCCAGCACGCGTATTTTTGCTCGGAGCGCTGCTGGAGCGAGCCGTTGCTTCCGGCGCGGAGTAGGTCGTAACCGAACTGGTGAAACCGCTCGCAATGGTGACCGACCCCGTGCTGTAGACGATGATCTTGCCACTGGCGGGAAGCTCCGAACCCTCGCCAAACGAGAAGGCTGGCTTGGCGTCAGTCAGAGTGATGTGGATCGTGCCGTCTTCGATCCAATAGTCCGCTTGTTCACTCGCGCCGGAGGCATTTTCCAAGGCGATGGTTAAGCCGGACAGATCGTAAGTTTTACCAGCGTCATTGACAAAAACGGTCATTCCGTCTTCAGCGTTTATCGTAAGCGCCGGAGCAGAATCCGTGGTTTGCGCCTGCAATGCGGGCAGCGCAAACGCCGTCAGGGACAACCCTGAGAATAGTGCAGTCGTTAGGATTTTCATGCTAATGGGAGTTTTGATTCCAAAAAGCCGTGGTAGCTTTTCGGCGGTATTCAAAGCCCTCCATTCCACATCCGGTCAACACCACATAGTGTTACACGCAGTTAAGATTTCGCAACGCAATGTTAAGGCGTTGTTAAGATCCTTTAGGGGCCAAGGATTCCAGTCGATTGACATTTTTTACGATACAACCACCTAAAGTCACACTAAGGTGAAACTGTAACTTGGATGTCGAAAAACAATGTTTCACCTTCGTAAACGACAGAAGCAATTCTGTAACCGAACTCATCTTTCGGACTGATTTCAACGCCATCACCCGTCCATCCAATTAAATCACTAGACACTCTAGGTTGATAATTCACCCCAACTTGATCTGCATAGTAGCGGATCTCAAAAACATCATCCGAATCAGTCACGCCATGCTCAAACGATAAAGCCGAAAGTGGCGGAACGTTGAATGCATAGCTCAGCGCAATTCCTTGTGGAGCTTGCTCTGGATGCTCCAGAAGACCGGCGCTGCTCAGATAGTTTTCCAACAGCCATTGTTTAGGGCGATCCAACTCACCGAGGTCAAATGTCTCAATCGAGTAGCCCGATGCATATTCCCACTCGGGGCTCATAAACCCAACCGCATCACTGAAAAAATACGCCGTCGACGCGCTGCCCAGCGCATTCGCATCCAGCAACGGCGCATCGCCCAGGAAGTAGATGGAATCAAGCACAGCGTTGTCCGCAAATACATTTGGATCAATGAAATCAATGGACGCTGGCGCCACGACACGCTCCAGCGCACAGCCACGAAAGGCAGACTCAAGCAACAGTGAAACGCCTGATTCCAAGGTCAACGTTTGCAGCGAAGCGCAACCTTCGAAAGCCGACTCCCCCACTTCCAATACGCCGCCCGGAATCGTAACTTCCAGTAGCGCAGTGCAATTTCGAAACGCGCCTTCGCGGATAAAGAGCAGCTCAGTCGGCAGCTCAATTTGAGTGATGCCGGTATTGCCCGCCAGGGCGGCGACATCGATCTCCGTCACGAGCTGACCGTTGATTGAATCGGGAAATGCCACATCGCCGCCAACGCCGGTGTAGCCCGTAATGATCGCTTCGCCAAACTGAGTTTCGTAAGTGAAGTCTCCGAATTGCGCGGCACGCAAGGAACCTGAGAACGCGCATAGCATGGCGACCATTAAGCCCGCCGATTGAGGGTTGAGTGAAGCGATCATCCATTGGCAATCGCAAGCTTACCAACCCTCTGGCAAATCAAAAAAAGCAACGATTCAGTAAACGTGAAATGGCGTTTGTGTAAACAAACCTGAATGCTAGCTCAACTTACTTTGCAGTGCAAAGTTTACGACTATTGCGCCCAACTGGGCAACTCATTGAGCACCACGCCAAACACCGGAACCAGGATCAGGTAGACGAGTGCGGTGATGATAAAGATGCCCATAACATTCAACGCGAATCCGCCTTTCACCATTTCTGGAATCGTCACCTTGCCGGAGCCAAAAACGATTGCATTGGGGGGCGTCGCCACCGGCAGCATGAAGGCGCAAGAGGCCGACATCGCAGCTGGCGCAAGCAACAGCAACGGACTCTGCCCCAGCCCAATGGCCACTCCCGCCAGCACGGGCATGAGCAGCGTAGTCGTCGCGGTATTAGAGGTCATTTCCGTCAGGAACGTCACCAAAGCCGCCAGGCCAAGGATGATGATGAGGATCGGCATTTGCTCCAAAAAGGAAACTTGGTCGACCGTCCACGCGGTCAAGCCCGACACCTTGAAACCTTCCGCAAGCGCCAGCCCACCGCCAAAGAGCACCAGCACGCTCCAAGGCAGTTTTACCGCCCATTCCCAATTCATCACAAAGATGCGTCTTTTGAAATCAACCGGGATCAAAAACAACGCAATGGCGCCAGCAATCGCGATCGTCGAGTCCTTCACCATGTCCGTAATCGGGAACCACTTGGCCACCCACGAGCGCATGATCCAGCAAACGGCAGTGATGAGAAAGATGATCAACGTGTAGCGCTCGCCCTTGCTCATCGGGCCGAGCAATTTTATCTCTTCATTGATGATGTCATCACTGTTCGGCAAGGCCAAGCCTTTCATGGGGTAGGCAAAGCGCGTGAGCCAAATCCAGGATAGCGGAATGAAAATCAGGACCAGCGGCACGCCTACCGCCATCCATTTCATGAAAGAGATTTCGTAGTTGTAAGTGTTGGAAAGATAACTGGCGAGGACGGTGTTTGGCGGTGTGCCAATGATTGTGGCAATGCCGCCAATGGACGCCGCGTAGGCAATGCCGAGCATTAAATTCGTCCCGAATGCATCAATGGATTTTTGAGGCACATCGAGCTTGAGCGCCGAAATTTCGTCCGTGGCCTGACTAATGATCGCCATGCCAATCGGCATCATCATGACGGCGGTTGCGGTGTTGGAAACGAAAGCCGACAGCACTGCGGTCGCCACCATAAAGCCCAACACCAGACGACTCGGCGAAAAGCCTATGACGTGAATAATCACCAGTGCAATGCGGCGGTGCAGATTCCATCTTTGCATGGCGAGTGCGATCACGAAACCGCCCATAAACAGGTAGATCAAATGGTCGGCATAAGGCGCCGTTGATTCCTGCGAGGACATTACCCTCAGTTTTGGAAATAGGACAATCGGCAGCAGACTGGTTATTGGAATCGGTATCGCTTCGCTGATCCACCATATAGCCATCAGTGCGGCTACGGCGGCCACCCGCTGCCCTTCCACGCTCATTCCATCGGGCGTCGGAACCAGCAATATCGTCAAAAATACAACCGGGCCCAGAATAAGCCCAATGCCGTGTCGCAAGCTGTGGGACTGCTCATCGGGGGTCTCGGACTGTTCAGTAGGGGTAGGAGAATTGGCCATGTAAATAGAGCTTCGGCGAAAGAATTAGATTAAGCGCACTGTTTCAAAATGATTTCTAATGCGTGTCGAGCAAAAGGGGGAAACCGATACACAAAACCGTAATCTCTTGTTTGATTAAACACTTTCAGCTTGCACCGCCTTTTTGACCAGCGTAACGATGCCAGCATGACAAATCCCCTGACTCCCCATGCCCTCTGGACCCAAACCCTGACAATGCTGGTGCTTGCAGCCCCCCTTTTGGGCGCGGCGCCGAGCCTCAAACCTGGCAGCGCGCCGCTCTCGATTGATGTCGGCGCCGGCGAGGCTCTGGTCGATGGCAAAAACGTCCGCGTCCAGCCAACCACCATCACCGTTGCCCCGCCCAAGTCCAAAGCGGCATCCAAGACATTCATGACGCCGGACAACCACCAAAAGTGGTGGGACGGCTGGCTCCCCTGGCAGGGGCAAAATCCCAAGAAGAACCAAAACGGCGCCATCACCTTTGCCCCCAAAGCCGATGAAAACGGCGTGCTGATGCTCGGCCTGCCCTTCCGTCAATATCCGGCGGAATCCATTGTCGTCAAAAGCGCCGACGGCTCCACTACTTTTACCCGAGACAAAGATTACCTCGTGCTGGATGACTACGGCCAAGTCGCGAACCTCAACAATGGTCTGGGTAAACCTGGCGAAGGCGAAGTGACGGTGGACTACGTGGAAGTCATGCAGCGCCTGGACCTCCTGCAAGTCGATGCATCGGGCAAAGTCTCGCTCAAGCAAGGCGAATCTCGCTTCGTCTGCCCCTCCCTGCCAAAGCCCGACTTTGGCTGCGCTCCCTTGGCCGGCATTTACATCGCGCCCTGGCAGCAGACCGATGCGCCACTGGCTGCTGACCTAATCCTGCCCATCGACGCCCAGGAGCCCATCGCCCCAATCAACCCAGACGCAGTGTCCAAAACGCGGGCCAAACTGGAAGCAGGCGAGCCGGTTTCCATTGCCTACATGGGTGACAGCCTAACGCTCGGCGCCGAAGCAGGCAAGTGGTGGAGCGACAACACCAAGCATTGGCGAGGACGCTTTGAAAATACGCTTAAAGAACGTTATCCAGACAGCGAAATTTCTGAAGTCGCCGCCTGGCAAGGAGGCAAAGGCACCGAGTACGGGCTGCAAGTGTTGAAAGACACCGTCCTCCCCGCCAAGCCCGATTTGCTCATCATCATGATGGGCGTCAACGACGCCGATGGCCCCTCCGACGGCAGCAAGGCCAAGACGCCAGTCGATCAATACGCCCAGAACATAGAGCAAATCGTTTCTGCGGCGCAGGACGCCGGCATTGAGGTCATTTTAATGACTTCCATGCAGCCTTATCCGATGAAACCAGGCGGGCACGCCGAACGCTGGGCAACTTATGTCGCCGCACAAAAGGAAATCGCCAAACAGCACAATGTGGGCCTCGCTGACACTTACGCGGAGTGGCTGAACCTCCAACACCGTGGCATCCCGCCATACTCACAACTGCACAACTGGAACAATCACCCAGGCGCGTTTGGTCACGGGGTGATGGCGGATGTCCCGCTCCGCTTTTTCCCCGGTAAGTAGCTTTCATTCGTAAGCCCCCCAATGAAAGACCGTCGGCGTAATCCGGCGGTCTTTGCTTAGGCGCCCACGAGCAGCTTACGGGCGCGCTCGAGGTCAGCCATGGTGTCCACGCCAATGGAACGGTAATCCGTCTCCACCACGGTGATGTCGAACCCATGCTCCAGGAAGCGCAGTTGCTCAAGCTTTTCAGTGGTTTCCAACTCCCCTGCAGAAAGCGTCGGATAGCGGGTCAATGCCTCGCGCGTGTAACCATAGACGCCGATGTGAGCCCAGAACTTTTGTCTGGCCAGCCAATCGCTTTCCGGCACGTCACGTACAAACGGAATCGTGGCGCGGGAAAAGAGCAACGCCCGCGATGCGCCGCCTCGCGCCACCTTGACGATATTGTGATTGAACAGCTCTTCCTGGTTCGCAATGGGCCGCACGGCTGTCACCACATCGCCGCCAGCGTTCGCTCGGGTTTGCACCAACGCCTCCAGCAACTCGGGCTCCATAAACGGCTCGTCGCCCTGCAAGTTGATGATAAAATCGCCCTGCAACTCAGCCAGCAAATGCGCCGCGCGAGAAGTGCCGTTGGGGCATTCCCTAGGGGTCATTTTGACGACGGCGCCCCAGGCAAGGGCTCGCTCAGAGACTTCTTCCGAATCCGTGGCGATCACGACTTCGACGGCGCTTTTTACCGCCATCGCGCGCTCCCAAACCCATTGCAGCATGGGCTTGCCGCCTAAATCGAGCAATACTTTACCCGGGAGGCGGCTGGATTCCAATCGCGCTGGAATAACGATGCTGACCTTTTCTTTTTGCATGGAAAAATAGAGTGATTTACTTATATCAATAGTGGAAATTTTAAATCTGAAAGTGCACAAATTTCTAAATCACTTGACTAAGACACAAGCCTAAGCCGTTTTAAACGGCCTTCGTATTCCCACCCAATGAACCAAATTGTTCCAATTATCTTCTGGTCGATCAAGGTCGCCATTCCCACGATTCTCTTTCTAATCGGGGTGAACCTCCTCATCGTCAGCCACAGCAAGTGGGAAAGTCTAGTTGGCCGCATAGTCGGCATCAATGATCTGGAAATTTCGAAAACTGGATTCATCGTCTTGAAGGTGTTTGCGCTCTTGTTTGTGAGCGCTGCGCTGGCGATTGTCTACGTGCTTTTCATTAAAGAGTAAATCGCGGGCCAGTCCGGCTTGCCCAAGGGCGTGCGGGGCAATTGCGCCACGGGGCGCCAATCTTTGGGACGCATTTCGGGCAGCAATTCAGCCCGGGCTTTGGCGACTAAGGCTGCCTCGCTGGCCGAGGTTTCCACGACCGCGGTGACCGCCTCCCCCCACTCACGGTGAGGAGCGCCAAAGACCACGGCGTCCTGAATCTCAGGCCACGCCAATAAGCGCTTCTCCAGCAAATCCGCATCGACCTTGCGCCCACCGGTAATCACGAAGCGCCCCGCCCGGCCAGATACTTTTAAGCGACCACCGACGAGCTCGCCGCGATCCCCTGTATCCCAATATGCGTCACCGCGCGGCGCCTCGCCCCAATAGCCCTTGAAGAGCGCCTCGCCACTGAGGTAAATTCGTCCGTCGCGCATCTCGACGCGCCAATGCGGCAAAACTTCGCCCAGAGAACAATCGGCGCCGGGCTCCACCTTGGCCAGCGCCACCGTCGCAGCAGCCTCGGTCAACCCATAGGCCGTGTAAAGCGGTATACCCTCTTCGATCGCTTCCTGCAAAATTTCAGGCGCACTCGGCCCTCCGCCAACCAGCACTGCGCCACACTCCCGCAACCAATGCCCCCCCTGGTCCAAAGCGCGCCTTAGCTGGGCGCCAACTACCGAACAATGCGCATGGCGCAGATTAAATCCAGCAGGCGGCTGCTCTTCCAAGCGCGCATCGCAGAGCCAGAGTTGACCGCCAGTCCAGGCCGCACGCAGCGCCAGCATCAGCCCGCCAATGTGGCAAACCGGCAGTGGACAAATGACGTTCAGCGGTTCGCCTCCCCAATAAGTCAGGTAGCCATCCACCGAAGCTTTCAGCGATTCGGTCGTGTGGACCGCAAACTTGATCCGCCCGCCGGTGCCGCCAGTTGGGATCAGTAAGCGGCCGGGGTAGTCAGCACAAGCCGCGCCCGAGACATCCAGTTGCCTAACGGGCGCCACACCCAGAACGGTAAGGTCTGCTGGCATTTGCCTATAGGCTTGCGCCCACTCCGCAGCTCCCCATTGGCTGTTCGCCAAGAAAATCCCGCGCTGCTGCGGCATCGCTGCCGCCAGATAAGCGAGGAACACAACACGGTCTTCAGCGCAAATCAGCACATGCTCCCCGCCCTTGCTCAACTGCTGACCGGCGGCTACGTAGGCGTCCAGAAAACGCTGAACCTGCTTCGGGTCCGCCAGCCATCGGCTAACCAGCTTGGGCGTGAACCTGCTTAAAGCCGTTCCCATACCTCTTGTTCGATGCCGTTGGACCAGTCCGCATTGCAAAGCTCCCAGCCAATGCGCATCGGGCACAGACCGTCTTCCTCCATCGCCGAGCTCACGTCCAACCCTGCGGGCGCCAATGGCGGCCAATCCAACGCCGCCAATTCCCAAACCGCCTTCAAGCCGATCGCAGTCTCAAATGCCGTTGAGTAAACCACACGCTGTCGCTGATGCCCTGTCCGCCAGCGCAAAAACTCACCGCGCGACCCGAGCAACGAAGGTTTCACCACAAGCGTCGCCTGGGGAAAGCGCCGCGCCACATCCTTGAGCGTTTCCACGCCGACGACCGATTCATCCAGCGCCACATTCACGCCCAAGCCATCGGCGCGGTCAAACATCTCACGCTCCCGGCCCACCTGAAGCGGCTGCTCGATGTAGTCCACCACTTGGCGATGCGCGGTGCACCAGCTCAGCCAAGCCGTGTAATCGTCGTCGCTCAGCCCGCCATTGGCGTCAAACCGCAGGCGGACGCCCTTGGGCAGCTTCGCCATCAGTTGATTGGCCAGCTTGATTTCATCCACGCAAGGCAGGACGCCGATTTTCCATTTATAAGCCCGGCGACCGGAAGCCATCTGCCGCGAAAGCGTGGCGACAGCCTCCTCCCCCGCAGGCAATAACCCGGCAATCGGCACCCGCACTCCGGGTAAAGTGGGATCGACGAGCAAAGTGAGCGCGCACTCCAAGGCCCACCGCAATGTGGGCGCCTCAAGCTCTTTGAGAAGGCGCGGCTTAATGTAGGGCTTGAGCGAATCGAGTCGGAGCAACTCCGCTAATGGCGGCGCGTCCGCCTCGCTCAGCTTCGCGCAAAACCACGGAACTGGCGCGATTTCACCGTAGCCAACCCGGCCATCCGCCGCCTCCACGCGGATGATCACGCCCTCCCGATGCGACCACTCTCCATGCGCAGTTTGCAGCGGTTTTTTGAACCGCCGACGGTATGGCCGGTAGTCGAACTTTAGGTCTTGATCGGGTGAGAGTGGGGTCATGGAGAATTACGAATGCTTTTCACTTGCCGAGGTTAGGCGCGAGCCCATAATCCCCAACGGCAATACACATTGCCATGAGCGAAACCATCGACCAAGCATTTTACAAGAGCGCGGATGACTTTTTTACGGCCCAGGCCGGCATCGCCCTCACCTATGACGACGTAACGCTGGCCACGCGCCATTCAGCCGTTCTGCCGCGCAACACCAACACGGAAGTCGAGCTGTCCTCCGGCCTGCACCTGTCCCTGCCCATTATTTCGTCGGATATGGACACCGTCACCGAGGCCAAGATGGCCATCGCCATGGCCACCAACGGCGGCCTCGGCCTCATCCACTACAACATGAGCGAGCGCGAGCAGATCAAGCAAGTCGCCCGCGTCAAAAACAACATTCACGGCCTCATCCAGGACCCGATTAAGATCGGGCCCGACGCCTACATCGCCGACGTCCTCGAAATCATCGAGGAAAAGGGCTACAAGTTCAGCACGTTCCCGGTCGTCGAAGACAGCGGCAAACTCCTTGGGCTCCTGCCCGGACGCGTCGTCAAAGAGCGCTACCGTGACCGCAAAGTCATCGAGGCCATGACGCCCCGCGCCGATGTTTACACGCTCTCGGCCTCCAAGATCGAAGACGACCCCATCGCCGCCGCCGACCAGTTTTTCAACGACCACCTGGGCATCCACAAGCTCCTCGTTGTCGATGACAACGACCACCTGCATGGCCTCTTCACGCTGAGCGACATCGAGCGCATCAACGACGAGCAACGCGCCAACATGAAGCCTGCGCGCGACAGGGAATTCCGCCTCGTCTGCGGCGCCGCCGTCAGCGCCCCCCGCACCAGCGAGGGCGACCTCGACCGCGACCGCATCATCGGCCATGTCGGCGCCCTAATCGACGAAGGCCTCGACGCCGTGGCCATTTCCACCGCACACGGCCACAGCGAAGGCGTCGGCCAAGCCATTCGCTTGATCCGCAACGAATTTAAAGACCTGACCATCATCGCTGGCAACGTCACCAGCGGCGAAGGCGTGCAATTCCTCGCCGACGCAGGCGCCAATGCGATCAAGGTCGGCCAGGGCCCGGGCTCCATTTGCACGACGCGCATCGTGGCTGGCGTGGGCATTCCACAGCTCACCGCGCTCTATGTTTGCAGTCAGGCGGCGAAAAAACACGGCGTCAAAATCCTTGCCGACGGCGGCATCACCAAGAGCGGCGACATCGTCAAGGCCCTCACGCTCGCCGACGCCGTCATGTGCGGCAGCCTGCTTGCTGGTTGCCGTGAGGCGCCAGGCCAGATCCTCGAAATCGACGGCAAGCTCTACAAGCAATACCGCGGCATGGGCAGCCTCGAAGCCATGAAGGCTGGCAGCGCCGCCCGCTACGGCCACGCCAGCAAGGACAAGAATCGCAAAATCGCCGCCGAGGGCATTGAAGCGCTCAAGGAAGTTTCCGGCTCCGTCGACTCGGTGCTCGATCAGCTCACCGGCGGCCTCCAAAGCGGCATGGGCTACCTCGGAGCCCGCAACCTTGCCGAGCACAAGGAGCGCGCCCGCTACATCCGCGTCTCCCCCGCCGGCCAACGCGAAAGCTCCCCCCACGACGTCGTCGAAGTCAAAACCAGCAAAGAATAGCAGCGTCCCGCTGCACCGATAGATTTTTGCAGGGCAAAAAATGGCCAACCATACCGGGAGTAACGCGACCTTGCATGTCTATCCCGGGATGGGGGCCACAGCGGCAATGTATGCGGACCCGGCTTGGCAATCGCTGACCGGCGTAATCTACCATGACTGGCCGGAATGGCGCGGTGAATCCACTCTGGAGCAGTGGGCGTCCCGATTAATCACCGAGCACAGCATTCAGGAAGGCGACATCGTTTGTGGTTCGTCCTTGGGTGGAATGGCGGCTGCGGAAATTGCCAATCAAGCGCCAGTCGGCGGTTTGATTTTGCTCGGTAGCGCCCAGCACCCTGACGAAGTTTCACGATTCCTGTCATTGATACATCCGCTGATCGATCTGGCGCCGGTTTCTTTTGTCGCCCAGTGCGCTGGCAAGGTTCCCGTGGAGCTGTCCACCATGTTTGCCGAGAGCAACCCGGCCTTCATCCGCTCCATGTGCCGCGCGGTCTTTCAATGGCGCGGCATCCAAACGCAGCCGCGCCTTTTGCGCATCCACGGCGCCAAAGACCGCATCATCCCCCCGCCGCCCAAAGTCGACCTCCTGCTCGATGCTGGACACTTGTTGGCTATGTCGCATCCCGCCGACTGCGCTGACGCAATCCGCCAACGGAAGTTCTGGCAGAGCTAGCATTACTCGGCCCGAGAAATGTGCTTCAGGCACATTCGCTTGAACGCGCAACAACTGTTTGTGCTCAGAAAAAAATATTCACACGTTCACTATTTTCCGCTTGGCAAATTGTGCAATTTAAGTATTATTACGTTCATCTCTCCCAAAGAATAATAATGCACGCCATCTTGCCATGAAACCACCCCATCCCAACTAGCTTTTCGGGCGCTTCAAACGGCGCCCCTCCCCCCCGCCCGCATGAAGATGCGCGCATTGCCGGAACCGCTTACGAGGCTCATTCGCAGATAAAATCCATTCCGCGACGCCTCCAGGTTTTAATGCAGCCTTACCGCTGCCTGTCATTGCCACATCGATGTCACATGCTCGCGGCAACCCCTGCGTCGCAATCGCCTTGGCGATATTTGCGACGCCTTCGCCTTGCCCAAAGCATACCCGCCTTGAGCCTGGGATTTCCATGCGTTCTTTGTCAGATTCTTCGCCTCCCGGCGCCCCCCCCCTCCCCCTTGGTGAAGGTGGAAAAACGTCTTTCGGCTTGGCGATGACCACGCCCCGACCTTTAATTCGCCGCATGCTTAAGTTTTACGAATACGACAAGTGCTCCACCTGCCGCAACGCACGCAAATGGCTCGACGCAAATGGCGTCGCTTACGAGCGCCTGCCGATTCGCGAAACGCCCCCCTCCCCCTCCGAACTTCAGTTGATGCTCGACGCCTACGATGGCGAAATCAAAAAGCTGCTCAATACCAGCAGCGCCGACTACCGCACGAGCGGCATCAAGGACGAGTTGCCTGAATTAAGCGCCAGTGAGGTGTTTGCCCGTCTGCAAGAAACTGGCAACCTCGTGAAGCGCCCGTTTCTCATCGGCGAAGGCGTCGCCCTGGTCGGCTTCAAGGAGCCCGAATGGGCAGCCCAAGTAGGCTAACGTCAAAGCGCCCCCCCCGCCCCCAACTCCAACTGAAGTAACTTCCAGGATAGGGGCTCACCCATAATTGACTTCCCGGCCTGCGGGCGTTAACTACGCTGCATGAGTTTGTCCCGCCGCCATTTCATCAAATCTTCCGTGGGAACCGCTGCGCTGATCGGCGCAGGCAATGCGCTCGCGCAGACCGCGAACGAGGTCACGATCCCCAAGCGTAAGTTTGGTCGGCATGACGACATGCTGACCGTGGTCGGCGTTGGCGGGCACACGCTTTACTACGCCGGTTCGCAAAAGGAGGCCACGGAGATCACGCAGCGCGCGATCGACCTCGGCGTCAATTTTTTCGACAACGCCTGGGACTACCATGGCGGGCGCGCGGAGGAATATCTCGGCATCGCGCTGCAAGGACGCCGCGACGAAATCTTCCTCATGAGCAAGTGCTGCGTCTACCACAACGGCAAGTATCCCGAGAACAAAGCCGGCGCGATGCAGATGCTGGAGGACTCCCTGCGCCGCCTCAAAACCGACCACCTCGACCTGTGGATGCTCCACAACGTAAGCGGCGACGACGCGGAAAAAGCCTATGCGCCCGATGGCATGATCGCCGCGCTCGACCTCGCCAAAGAACAAGGTAAGGTGCGCTACACGGGCTTCACCGGGCACACCGATCCTGCGATCCATGTGAAGCTGATCGAGGGCGGCTACGATTGGGACGCCACGCTGATGCCGGTGTCGGTCGTCAACGCGCTCAACTCCCGCGAATTCGAGCGCAAGGTGATGCCACTTTGCAATGCAAAGCAAATCGCGGTGCTTGGCATGAAGGGCTTTGGCGGCAGCCGCCGCACCCACCTCCACGGCAAGACGAACATCACCGAAGTCCTACGCTACTCACTGAGCTACCCCGAAGTCTGCACGCACTTGGTCGGCATTGACAAGCTCCCCTACCTCGACGCCGCGGTGGCGGCCTCCCCGTCCAAGCCCATGACCCCGATCGAACGCGAGGAATTCGCGATGGCCTTCGACAAAGACCAATTCGACGACTACGCGAAGATGGAAAGCTTGGAATACTATGACGAAGGTTTAGGCGGGGAACAAAAAGTGTAGAGCAAATCATTATGCCAGACCCCAAGAAGCACCATTTTCTACCTCAATTTTACCTAAGAGGCTTTGCCAATGATGCTAAAAAGCTTTTTATGTTTGAGAAGAAAGCAGGGACCAAATCAATTGCTACCTGCGTAGAAAACTCAGGTGCTAAACGTGACTACCACGTACTAGACTTCAATGGTAGAGAACGTGATCGTAAATCGGTTGAATTAAAACTGAGCGCGATAGAAGGACGGCAGGCGGAAATGCTTAAACAGCTAAAAGCTGCACCAACCCACATCGATTGTTGGCATGAGGACTTAGTGTTTTTCACATCTTTAATGTATCATCGAGTTCCTGCCTATAAATCCTTCATCGAGAATCAATTACGTGAGATTGCTAACGCTGGAGCACGAATGCTTTTTAGAGCTGGAGAGCTTTCTGAACCACCCGAAGAAATTAAAGCCTTAATTCGTGAAAAAGGTGATGATATTTTCGATGCGAAAATATCTAATTGGAAAGTGATTGAGCAAATGTTAATACAAGCAGAATCTAGCCCAATAATTCAGTTATTATCTCAAATGAATTTTGATCTGATTGTGCTCAAAGATGAAGCGTATCAATTTATCACTTCAGATACACCAGTTACCCTATACAGCCCAAATCATGATCCTAAATCTCCATATGGAAAGGGGTTTTCAGATCCTTCTATAGAGGTTGCATTACCATTATCTAATCGCTCGTTATTGCTCTTCAGGCATTCGAGTGAAAGAATCCCGCACATTACTGAAGATTATGTGCGACACATAAACCAGAGAGTCATTGTTAACTCTCTACGATTTATATATACGAAGCACCAGTCAGAAGAACTGGAAGCTGACATAAATCGACTTGCCAGCCAAAAAGCTGGATTCTTCTCATCCACATTGGACTTTGGTGAAGGTACATATTTCATAAGCAAAATCGTACCTGTAACCAATGACCATTTAAATTCATAGACCTCAGAGCCGGTTGATCCGGTTCGCGAGGTAGCCGGCGCCGAAGCCGTTGTCGATGTTGACCACGCTCATGCCGCTGGCGCAGCTGTTGAGCATGCCGAGTAAAGCCGCGACTCCACCGAAGCTCGCGCCGTAGCCGACGCTCGTCGGGCACGCGATGACCGGCGCGCTGACTTGGCCGCCGACCACGCTGGGAAGCGCGCCTTCCATGCCCGCCACGACGATTACCACGCGGCAGGCGCGAATGTCGTCGAGCTGCGCCAAGAGGCGATGAAGGCCTGCGACACCCGCGTCATAAACCTTGAGCGTGGGGCTGCCGTAAAACTCGCAGGTCAGGCGGGCTTCTTCCGCAACGGGCAAGTCGCTCGTACCCGCGCAGACGACCGCGACCTTGGTTGCCACGGGCTCGATCTCACGCTGGGTGACGGTGATCAGCCGCGCGAACTTATCGTAGTGCGCGCCGTGGACGTTGCCGCAGATGAAGTGCGCGGTGTCGAGGTCGATACGGGTCGCGAGCACGTTCGCTCCGCGCTCGATGAGACTTTCCATGATCTCGACAATTTGCTGCGGCGTCTTGCCTTGGCCGAAGATGACCTCCGCCGCGCCATTGCGCTCCGCGCGGTTGTGATCCACGCGGCTGTGGCCGAGGTCTTCGAAGCCCTGCAGCTCGATCGCGGCTTGGTCGGTGGAGAGTTCGCCGCTTTTTACGCGGGCAAAAATGTCGTGGATATCAGGCATCGTCATCCTCCTCTTCGTCGTCGTTAAAATCAAAAATCTCGCCCGCCAACATTTGCGAGAACTCCGAAATGGACAGCCCCTGCTCGCGCGCGATGCGGGCGCAGTCGTCGTATTCGGGCTTGAGGCGGACGACCTCGCCGCCGCGCATGGCCTGCTTCACGCGGACCGGCCCCCACTGCGTTTCGACTTCGAACAGCTGGCGCTCCAGGATCGTGCGCTGCCACTCGCGGCGACGCACGCCGAGCGTCGAACTGTGGGCAAAGAATGCGTCCTCGACTTCAGCCACGACTTCCGCCGCAGCAAGCGCATGGACGATCACACCAACGCGCCCTTTCTTAAACGTGGCCTGCGTTTGCCAGACATCGACGGCGCCTGCTTCGAGCAACTGTTCGCAGAGGAAGGCAATGGCTTCGCCGGTCATGTCGTCGAGGTTGACGGCGAGTTCGAAGACGACGTCCTGCGGATCGGCAGCAGCTTCGTCGTCATCTTCGGCGGCTGGCGTTTCGGTGTCAATGATCGCCGCGTAAACAACGTTCGCGAGATTGGGATCATTGCGCTGACCCACGCCAACGCCGACTGCGGTTTGCGTGCCCGCAATGGCTTCGCCGAACTTCGCGTCTTTGCCCACGAGGAGCGCGGCGCCGGTGGGCGTGGTCGCTTCTTTGTTCGTGCCGCCGAGCGAAACGGGCAGCCCCGTGACGAGGCGCGCGGTCGCAGGCGCGGGAACGGGCATGCGGCCATGGGCGCACATCACCGTGCCGCCGCCAAGCTCCAGCATGCCGCAGGCGAGTTGATCCACGCCGAGCAAGTCCCAGCAGATCGCGGCGCCGACCATGTCAACAATCGAGTCGACCGCGCCGACTTCGTGGAAATGCACTTCCTCCGGCGGCTTGCCGTGGACGCCACCTTCCGCAATGGCAAGGGCTTCGAACACGGCAACGGCGTCCAGTTTCACTTTGTCCGACAAAGTGGACGCGTTGATCATTTCGCGGATTTCGCGGAAAGTCCGGTGGTGGTGATGCCCGTGGTCGTGATCATGACTGTGGTCATGCGAATGCTCATGCTCATGATGATGGTGATGACCGTCATCGTGCGCATGATCGTGGCTGTGCGCGTGGGCATGGGCGTGCTCGTGGGAATGATCGTGATCGTGGCTGTGGTCGTCTTCCAGGATCACATCGCAGCGGATGCCCGTTACGCCGCCGCGCTCGTCGGGCGTGAACTTCAGTTGCCAGCCGTCGAGGCCGAGCTTACGTAGCTCGGTTTCGAGCACAGCCGGATCAACGCCAAGGGCGACCATGGCGCCGAGATTCATGTCGCCGCTGATGCCGGCGGGGCATTGGTAAAAGAGGGTTCGCATGGGAGAGTGTGTTTTGCGTCATTCCAGCCGCACTGGTTGACATGGCCCTCAGCAAACCTATCCTGCTCGGTTGATGCAACCTCTAGAACACATTAAAAGCTGGTTCGATGACTGCCCGGGCGCGCTGGTCGCGTTTTCGGGGGGCGTGGACAGCTCGCTGGTTGCATTTCTGGCGCAACATTTTCTCGGGAAAGCGCGCTGCCTGGCGGTGACATCGGCCTCGCCCGCCCTGAAGTTGTCCGACCTCGAGCTGGCGCGCGACTTCGCCCGCGAGCACGATATCCCGCTGGAGGTGGTCATCACCGGGGAGCTTGAGAACCCCAACTATTTCAACAACCCCAACAACCGCTGCTATTTCTGCAAGCACACGCTTTACGATGAGCTGGCGGGGATTCGCGCGCGCTACCCGGGCTGGTGGATTCTCAACGGCGCCAATCTCGACGACGCCGGCGATTACCGCCCCGGGATGAAGGCCGCGGCGGAATTCGAGGTCCGCTCGCCGCTGCTGGATTGCCAGATCGGCAAAGACGGCGTCCGCGCGCTGGCGGCGGAGTTTAATTTACAATGCTGGGACAAGCCAGCGAGCCCCTGCCTGGCGAGCCGCGTGCCCTACGGCGAGCGCATTACCTTTGAGAAGCTCAAGCAGATCGAGGCCGCCGAAGCCGTCGTCGCGGAGCTGGGATTTCCGGTCAGCCGCGTGCGCCATTACGGCGAGTTGGCGCGGGTCGAGGCGCCCAGCGAGCAGGTTGCGAAGCTGGAGGCGTTGTCCGAAACATTGACCGCGAAGTTGACGGCGATTGGCTTTGCCCGGGTGGAAATCGACGCCGAGGGGCTCGTTTCGGGCAAACTAAACCGCGCCATCGGCCAAGCCAAAGCGCCGTCTTAGGAAAAAGCAGCTCACGAGTTAGCGGCTGAGCCGATCAATCGTCCACACGGACGCGCACACGGTCGTCATCATCATCGTCATTTCGGTGATCTTGATCTGGTCGGGTGAAATACCAAATAGCGCCCGCGCCAACGGCCGCAAAAGCGATCAACCCCAGGAAATGATGCCAACTGAAGAAGTAGTGAGCATGGCCGTGGCTCAGGTCATTGCTAGCATGGCCCAAGACAAAATTGGGCGACACGGCGAGCAGAGAAACAACGGTCATCAACTTATGCATGTTTGGATGATGAAGCCCGGGCGCCTACATTGCAACCCAAAGAGGCACATTATTCAAAAAGCTACTCAAACGAGCCAAAAATCGTTTAATTTGAAGTGGTTGATTAAAAAATTCCGTAAATCCCCTCATATTTTCTTTTGCGCTCGCCGTATAATTAGGTCATAAAGTCCGGAATGATGCGTCGCTGCCCTTTTTTGATTTGCTGTTTTCTGACCGCGATTGGAGTCCTGGTCAGCCAGACCGGTTTTAGAAAAGTCGCCTACAAATCTGGCCCTGAAATCATGCAGGAAGTGGTAAACCGGCACAAAGCGGATACTGAACTCGAGCTGATCAAGCTGGCTGTGGTCGACGATGAGGGGAATACCCAAGTGCGCGAAATGCTGAGCGTTTTCAGCAAAAACCCGGATGGCGAGGCGCGTTATTTAATCCGCTTCCTGTCTCCGTCCGACGTGAAGGGCATTACTCTGCTGACCAATGAAGCCAACTCGGAGGACCCCGAACAGTGGTTCTACATGCCAGCCCTGGGCCAAGCGCGCAAGATTGCAAGCGACAACCGCAGCGGCTACTTCATGGGCTCAGATTTCACCTTTGAAGATTTGCGCAAAGAAAACACAACCGAGCACAGCTACCATCGCCTGCAAGACGATCAAGTCGGCAGCAAGCCAGTCTATGTCGTCATGGCGGCGCCCGCCGATGTGAACATCCAGACCGCCACCGGCTACGCCAACCGCCTGCTTTATATCGACAAAGACACCTACAACGTGCTCAAGGTCGAGTTCTACGAAGAAGGCAACACGGACCCCGTCAAGGTGCTCGAAGCTGATAAGTATTCCGAAGTGGAAGTCGACGTGGACGCCGACCGCCCCGCCCGCCTGCGCATGAACAACTACGCCAACGGGACTTACTCCGTGATGACATTGCTCAAGTCCCGCCTCAATGTGCCAGTGAACGACGAATTGTTTGATCCGGAATCCCTCAACGACTGGACTCCGGAGATGGACGAGCCATTGCTCGACCAGTTCAACGCGGATAGCTAAGCAGGCATTTCTTACGCCTTTTTTATACAGTCTCAGGGCCATTGGGATTGATCTTAGCGGCTGGTTAACAAAGCTTATAGCGAGTGCAACGTCTGTTTAAATTCTGCTACGAATACGCGTGGGTGGTGATCGTTTTGGTCCTCGCGTTGACAGGCTATTGCGTCTGGCAGGCGAAAAACCTGACGGTCAATGTTTCGACCGATTCGCTCATTCCCGAGGACAGCCCTCTGCGCCAGGAATACCAGCGCGTCACCGATGAATTTGGCTCCGACGAACTGGCCTTGATTTACGTGCAGGACGACCAGCTCTTCACTGTGGAGAAGCTGGAGCTGCTGCAAGACCTGGGCAAGCAGCTCAAATCTCTGCCGGAAGTTCAACGCGTGGAGTCGCTATTCACCGTCAGTGACATACGTTCGGTCAACGGTTGGATCGACACCTCCCCCCTCCTCCGTAAGATACCCAAGACGCCTGAGCAGCTTATCGAGAAGCAACAACAGGCCATCGACAACCCGCTCATGCGCCGGGCGATCATTTCCGAAGATGGCAACGCCACGCTCATCACCCTTTACCTGAAGGCGCCCCGCGACATTCAGGCCGAGCGCGACAAGGCCGCCAAAGAGTCCGGTGAGCCTGCCATTCCGCTCGAAAAAAGCGAATACGACAAGATTGTCTACGAAAGCATTCAGGACATTTTGCTGGGCCGCAACGAAGCGCCCAAGCCAACCCTCCCCCCCGGCGCAGAAAACCTCTCCGCAGAACTGCAGGAGCGCATTCTCGCCGCCAAGCTGGAGAAGCTGGTCGAGCCAGTCGATTATACGACAAAGTTTGACCGCGCCTTCCAAGTCGGCAGCCCGGCGCTTCATGTGCTGATGGCGCAGTATATTTTCGACGACATGAAGGTCATGCTCCCCATTGCATGCCTGATCCTCGTCATCCTACTTGGCCTGATGATGCGCAGCGCTCAGGCCGCGATCATTCCGGTGCTCAATTTCGTCATCAGCACAGCGTTCACCGGGGCGCTCATGGTCCACTTGGATATTCCGCTGAGCATGCTGACTTACATCGTGCCGGCGTTGATTCTCATCATCGGGGCAACGGAGGACGTGCACATTCTCAACGAATACCGCGAAGCCAAAGCCCAAGGGCTCACGGGAGTCGACGCAGTGGCCTTCATTGCTCAGCACATTGGGCTGACCCTTTTCCTGACGGGCCTCACCACCTCGCTCGGTTTCGCGGTGACGGGCATCAGCTCACTGGCCATCATGCAGGAGTTTGGCGCGGTCGCCGCCGCCGCGATCCTCTCGCGGTTTGTCGTTTCGCTGACCTTCCTACCCGCATGGCTGCGGCTGTTTGGCCGGTTCATCAAACCCGCTGCGCCGCAAAGCGAAGACGCCAGCAGCTCTCCTAAGCGCCTGGATGACCGCGTGGTGAAAATCCTCCGCGAAAAACTCATCACGCAGCCGCGCAATGTCATCCTCGCCTTCATATTGGTTTCCATTCCCTGCTTGGCGCTGATTCCGCAAATCCGAGTCAGCAACGACCTGATCAGCTTCCTCAAGCCGGATTCCGACATCGTGCAGGAGCTCGATCTGGTAGCCGACAAGCTCAGCGGCAGCAAAGTTGTTTACGTCACCTTCTACGGCTCCGAAGGCGAATTTAAGAAGCACGGTAGCCTGCAAAATCTGGAGGCCTTCACCAATTGGCTGCGTGCAGACGAGCGCATCGATACGGCCGCCTCGGTCTCGGATTACATTGCCCTCGTCAATCAAGCCATGACCGGCGGCGAAATCGCTAACCGGCAAATCCCGGACAACGACGCGCTCATCGCGCAGTATCTGGTCTTTTTCCACAGTTCGGATTTACAGCCCTACGTCGCAAACCAATTTGGCACGGCCAACGTCGTGCTCCGTAGCAACCTCAGCGACAGCAGCGAACTCAATGCGCTCGTGGAGGACATTCGTGAAGCGATGAACTCCGGTGAGTTTGGCAGCCATCGCTACAGCATTACGGGCAAATCCGTCATGGTCGCCTCGGCGGTGGATAAGATTATCAGCGGTCAAGTCGTCTCGCTGACGAGCATGACCGCGCTGCTTTTTGCCATTGTCGGCCTGCTGTTCGTTTCGACGCGTGCGGCAAGTCTGGCGGTGCTCTCGAACATATTCCCGGTCGTGATGGTGTTTGGCGTGATGGCGGCGTTCGGAGTCACGCTGAACGTCGGCACCTGCATGGTGGCGGCAATCACGATCGGCATCGCGGTGGACGACACGCTTCACATGATGGTGCGCTACAACAAGGAATTGAAGCGCCTCAAAGACGAACACCTGGCCATTCTGTCATCCGTCAAAGCCGAGCTTTACCCCGTCATCACGACCTCGCTGGGGCTCGCGGGCGGCTTCATCATTCTGGGTTTTTCAAGCTTTGTGCCAGTCATGCAGTTTGGCCTGCTCAGTGCAATGGTGATGATTCTGGCGTTGATCGCGGACATCATTTTAACGCCGGTTCTGCTGTCGACTACGCGCCTTATCACCCTCTGGGACGTCTTGGGCTTCAACCTGCGCAAAGCCCTGCTGGAGCGTTCCACGATGTTCCAGGGGCTGACTCAATGGCAGGCAAAAAAGCTCATCCTGCTCGCCAATCTCGAAGAGCGCGAAATTGGCGAATACGTTGTCCGCGAAGGCGATGTCGGCGACTCGATGTACGTCGTGATCGACGGCGAACTGGAAGTCAGCAAAGTCATCGACGGCAATAAAGTCATCCTCACAAAACTGACTTTGGGCGATGTCTTTGGCGAAGTCGCGCTGATCTCCGACATCAAGCGCACGGCCAACGTCATCGCCTCCACCGATGCCCGGCTGCTGCGGCTCAATTGGTCGGAACTGCAAAACCTGCAGCACTACAATCCATTTCTGTCATCACGCCTGTTCTTGAACTTGTCGCGCATCCTGTGCCAGCGGCTCAAGTCGTCTAATGAGCGCATCGAATCACCGGCGCCATTCCCGACCCGGACGCCATTTAAGAGTCGCAGTCGCCGACAGCGCCCCACAGGCGAGCAATAAATGGGAATATTTCACTGGGGCCTAACCCTCTAGTGACATGCACGGAGCTCCTCATTTAACTGCGAAAGCGCATGATTAAAGGCTTCGCGGGCGATGAAGGTTTGTATTAGCGCGTAAAATGTGCATGATAAGTTCCCGCTCCTTATGATGATTCGAAACCTACTACTACTATTTTTCGCAATTATTGCGGCTCAGGCTACGTGGGCGCAAAACGCCATGTTTCGCGGCCAAATCATCGATGAATCGACCGATTTGCCCGTTGAAGGCGCGACGGTTCTCCTCGACCTCGACACGGAAGACGACGTCATCGACTACGAAGCGACGACGGGCGCCTTCGGCTTTTATCGCCTGGAAAACGTGCCCCCCGGGGCCTACGAACTACGCGTTGAGCACATCGCGTTTGAGACGGTCATGGAGGATGTTTCCCCACTCAGCGGGGAGACGCTCCGCAAGAGCTACGCACTGACGCGCAAGGCGGTGTATGTGGGCAAAGAACTTTACACGCTCTACATCCAAGTGCGCGGCGCCGTATCCAACTGGGGCCTGCGCTATGTGCCGGTAACGATTCAGCGTTTTGAAAATGCAGGCGACGCCTCCCCCACCCACGAGTGGAAGCGCAACGCCGACGCCAACGGCTTTGTTAATTTCTTTGCGCCGCCGCAGGGCTATTATCGTTTCCTGATCAACCAGCCGGGCGAGCTCTACTCCTTCGCCGGATGGGAAAGCTACACCACCGAAGGCACTGCGCAGGACAAGGTGTTCGTCGACCAATCCTACATGGCCAGCCTCTACCTGAAGCCGATTTACCAAAGCCTCACATTCAACGTCATCGGGAACGACCCCAAAGAAGGCGACGGCTACACCGACGTTCCCTTGGAAGACATCTACGTGGAAATCACCGGCTTCGACCCATTCGATGACACCCAGCTCATGCCAACGCAGGTCGGACGCACCGATGAAAACGGCCAGATCACCTTTGAGGGGCTGCCCGGCATTTGCTACCAATACCGCTGCCGTAAATACGGCCGCTACACGCAGTATGGTTTCTACTCAGGCGAGATTGATGACACGATGCCCTACTCCACCACGCGCGGCATTTTCCCTTCGGACACGATCGACGAAAGCATGGATGTCCCCTACAATTCGCTCAACATCCGCGTCACCACCGCGTATGACCGCGAGGGTTTCGACTATGATGCCCCCCTTGCCACAACTGGCGTCGTTGGCTCAAATTCCGAGGGCTATTACCGCACTGGCCAAGCTTACTCCTACGAGCCTGTTTACGATAACACTCACAATTTCCTGATTGCCGGCAAATACCGCTCCGAGCTGCAGCGCACCGCCTATGTGCGGACACTCACCGGCATTGAGCTCGCCCCCGGCGTCAGCGGCTACAGCACATTTTACATGCAGCTTCAGGGCTCAACCACGTTCGAATTTATGCCCGGCTACGGCTACACGACGCCCAGTCCGGTCATTGAGGCTGAGATCATTCCCACCGAGGTTCAAGGCCGACTCGTCGCCGCCGATGAGCGCAGCAACCTGGGCGCGCCGGACTACCGCCCCCTCGCCAACAAGACCTTTGAATTCGTGGAGCGCGAAGGCGCAAACCTGCTGCCCTATGGCATGGATATCATCGAAGTCACCACTGACGAATACGGACGCTTTTCGCTGAGCCTGATGCCCGGCATTTACGGCATCCGCATTGACGGCATGGATGATTATTACGGCAAGGATGTCATCATCACCGTGCTCGATTCAACCAACTCGGACTACTATTATTTTGGCGGTAGCATCACCGCCTGGCCCACCATTGAAGGCTGGAAAGATCAGACCGAGTACTATGATAAGTCTTACGAGATCAGCCAGAAAATGAACTTGAATGGACTGGCCATCGACTCGGGTCAGGACATCGATATGGAGATTCGCCTGGAGAAGGAGCTGCACAGCGTCGAGGCCGTCTTCAATGTGCAAAACGACCCCACCCGCAGCCTGGTCCTGACCACCGGCGAAACCGGCAACTTACTCGAATCGCTGGCCTTCTCCGCGCTGATTGCCTCCAACACGATGGCGACTTTGTCCGACGGCGTAAACACCTACCAGGCCAAGCTGGAGCCCCATCCTTCGCTGAACTATCGCTTGGTTGCGCGCTTCGAAGCCGTGGCTCCCGGGCAGGATTACGAGTTGAGCATCAACCACCCCAACTACACTTGCACGCCCGACACCACCGTTAGTTTTTATGACTGGCCTGAGCCCGGCTACACCCCGGACGAGCTGGGCTTCGACACCACCGTGAGCGACAGTATTTACACCCAATCCACGCCCTTCGGAGAATACACGATCAACGCAGTGGTAGAGTCCAATTTCAACACCGTTCCATTGGTTCAGTTTCGGACTTACTACTCTTCAACCGAGGAATACGGCAACACCCTTGAAACTTACCCGAGCTACATCAAATTCGATGGCGTCAGCGGCGTGTATGCGCTCGCCAGCGGCGCTAAGGCGACCGCCAGTTGGAGCGGCTGGTGCAACATCAGCGGGAAGTGGTTCCAGGTCGGCCCAGGCTCTCTCATTCTCATCAACGGCCCGCAAGCCACCCCCGAAGCCGCGCCTCCTCAGTTCACCTCCGACTTGTCTGTCCGCTCATTTTACGCCAATGATCCCACCGAAGAAATCACCGGGCTCACGTTCCACACTGGCGATGCCGTCATTCGCACGACACCGTTTGCACAGAGCAACTACGCCATGAACAACCGGCCTGCCAAGCTCGGCGCCACCGACAATTGGCTCTGGGTTGAAGGCAGCCCGATTCTCACCAGCGTATCTCTCAACGGCGACCAGCCTTCATTAGAATACACGGTATGGGCGTCCCAAGGTTATGAAATCAAAGTGACTGTCACGAACCAGCTCACCAGCGAACCGCTGGTCAACGTCCCCGTCCGACTTTACACGACGACTGGCGGCCCGGCCAATGAAGACCTGTACGACGCGCTGATTCGCACTGACGAAAATGGCGTCGCCACCTTCAACTCTCTCTACTACGCCGACTATTTCGCCAACATCTATGCGCCCGGTTTTGAAGCCCAGAACTTCCGCCTCCCCATCTCCGAAGCCGAAACTGTCGATGACGACCATTCTCTCGAATTTCGTTTGAACAAGACACTAGGCCTCACTCCGCTACCCTCCCCCACCATCCACACGACCGGCGTTCCGTTCAACCGCGCTGGCGCGTTCCTGCCGGGCATTAGCCGCGCAGGCAATCAAAGCGTCCTTAATGGGTTTTCCGCCGAAGAAGTCCTTACGATGGACTGGGAAATCGAAGCTTCCCCCACCCCACACAGTTATCAGCTAACCGAGTTTGACCAAGCTGACGGTTCTACGAGCCCGGCAAGCACGATCAACGTTAGTGACGAAATTGTCGCCGCCTACCTCATTGACCAACGCCAGTTCACCAACGATTTCTTTTCCTCCGAACCCGTCTCGAATTACACCCCGGAGGGACAAGAGCCCTGGCTCATGCGCAACTATCTGAACCGCTTGGGCGCCAGTAACTCGTTGAGCAATGAGCAGCAAATTCAGTGGCATCAAAAGCTGACGCAAACCACCGTGGGCGAGAACGGCGCGACCAGCCGCAAGTTCACCGGCAAGGTGAAGCTGTGGGAGCTCCCCCCCGGCGACTTCGATCCCGCCATTGTGATTATTACCCGCCTGGGCGCAGTGGGCGTTTATGAGGTACCCTATATCGACTTCCCGGAAAAGCGTCTGCAGGGCATTCCCATCCCGCCCTGGCTCGGCTTTGCCTTCGATATGATTGGCTTCACCGCCGGTGTTTCCGCCACGCAGGATCAGATCAAGGAGTACGTCCCCAACGGCAAATTCATTCCCTTTCCCGAGTTCAGCGCCACCATCGATCTCGACGACGACGACGACCAATATATCAACTACGAATACGCGCTCACGCTCGTGCAAAAGGAAGGTCAGGACTCCCCTGGCGGCGACACCACGAGTGTCGCCCAAGGCATCCTCGGTGGTGAGTTCAAGACCGAGGGCAAGATCACGGTTCCCGGCAAAGACCGCAAAATCGACTTCACTGTTGAGAGCACCCTGAGCAAGGAAGATATCGACATTTCCGAGTACACGCCTGCGCTCATGAAGAACTTTGATATCGAAGCGGAGATCACCGCCATCAGCGGGTCTGTATCCACCACAGCTTCCGCCAATATCGATCCCGAGGCCCCCTGGCAGGCGCGCCTGACCAATGTCGTGACCTTCAATATGGACTCGGCCTTCCGCATGAACCTTACGCCCGTGCTTGGCAAAATTCCCTACGCGGGGCCAGCGCTTCTCTCGCTCGACGCAACTGGTTTGCTGACCTTCTATGGCGCCACAGAAGCCGGCGTCGGCGTCCAAAACACCTTCACCTGGACCACGCTAAGACCGCAAAACACCTTTAGCAGCACGACCGACCCCGAGCCGCGCCAACCGCGTCAACACTACCTGGGCGGCTCCGAGCTTTCGGACGCTGAAGCGTCCAGCAACGGCATCGAAAACTCCTACCTGCTCTGTTTCCGTTTCGCTTTCGGCATTGATGCAGAAGCCATCGGCGGCAATGCCGGCGCCAGTGGACGCATCAGCCTGACGGGCAACGAATGCGCTGGCCTACCATCAACCGCTGTCGAGTTTAACGACTTCGGCGACTGGCCGATGATCAACCGCATCAGCGGCGGCATCAACGTCGAGCTGGACGGCTACCTCAACACGCCCATTAAGAACTTTTCCAAGAGCTGGAGCTGGAATCTGCTGACGTTCGACGTGCAGTTCGGCACAGAAAATATCTTCCAAATGATTCCACTGGATATCGCTGACGAAGTGCAAGATCTCGCCGCCTATCCGATCCCGGATTTCATGGGCAGTAACGGGCAAGTGATGGACAACTTTACGCCACTGGCGGACTTGAGCGTTGGCAATGAAACTGGCTTTCTCTTCACCGAGTATGACTCGTCCACAGGCGAAGTCGTGCTGAAGCTCGCCACGCCTGCAGGCGACTTCGGCTACAACGATCCCATCGAAATTGCCCGCGAAGGCTACGTTGGCGAATCCGCCGTGCTTGCGCTGGACGATGGCCGCACCCTCATTGCCTGGTCCGCAGTGGACCTCGCCGACGCCAGCGATCCGCTCGCCCAGGCTGACCTGCGCTACGCTATTTCCGACATCAACGGAAACTTCAGTGGCCCGGCCGACATCACCCAGCTCAACGGCCAATCCAGCCAGCTCCAGCTGCATGAATCCGGCAGCCTCATCACCGCAATTTGGATCGACACGCCCGGCGCCTTCAGCAGTAGCTCCGACACCCTTTGCCTGAGCGAGTTTAGCAGCGGCTCATGGTCTGCGGTGGAAACCGTGGGCGATCCGCGTCAGTTCGAGCTGATGACCGTTGCCTCCGGCGGCCCCAGTGGCCCAGACTACCTTGACATTTTCCGCGTCATTGACCAAGTGCTATACGGCTTCGACTACCCTACCGTGCAAGCATTCCGCTGGGATGGCGCTGCGCTCTCGCTCTTCGATGATCAAGTTGCAGGCACCTATGGCAGTTTCCAAGGCGGCACAGCCTACGGCGAGCCAGATGGCACATTTGTCTTCATCACCAACCCCACCAACTCAGGCCTTTTCCGCTACGTGCTGGAGCCTGAAGGAACCAACTACGTCCGTGACAACGACTTCGTGCTAACCGACCTCCCCCGTCAACTCAAGGTCTGCTACCTGGACGACGCTACGGCCCCCGTCGTCGCCTATGTGTGGACTTCTGGCACAATGAATGGCACGGAGATTTACTACGCCTTTTCGGACCCCGACGGCAACCTGCTCGCTGGTCCCAACAAACTGACCGGCAACCCCAACGGCCGCTACTACGACGTGCAAATCACCGCACTCGACAATCGGGAATTCGAAGTCCACGCGCTCTTTGAAAATAGCCCCGTCGAACTCCGCAAGTTCATTGTCAGCTACGACGAAGGCCTCTCCATTAACGACAGCGATGGCGACTCCATGCTCGATCTGGCCGAATACCTGATCATCGATTTCTCTTCTGATGACGGCACAGAACTCCTGACGGATGTCCTCCCGGACGACGACTTCGACGGCGACACCTTCTCGAATCTCGTGGAAGCCAATGCCGGCAGCGATCCGACTGACCCAACCAGCATTCCAGACAGCGACGGAGTGACCGTGGTCGTCGCCTCCAATGCCGAAGAGTTTGGCCCCGTCGCGGGCGCCTTCACCGTAACCCGTCCGGGCGGCGACGTGAGCCAACCGCTCGATGTGCTCTACACCGTCGGCGGCACGGCGACTCCTGATGCCGACTACACGGCGCTATCCAGCCTTGCAACCATTCCCGCGCAAAGCACCGCGACACAAATTCTCGTCACGCCACTGGCCGACACCGATGCAGAGGGCGCGGAATCCATCATCGTCAACCTCGTGGCAGACGACGCTTACACACTCGGCTCCCCCAGCTCCGCCACGCTCACGCTTAAGGACAAGCCGACCGACGACTGGCGCTACCGCATGTTCGGTGAAAACCTTGGCCAGCCGGGCACCGCGCTCGATGAAGACTACGAACTCGATGGCGTCAAAAACCTGCTGGAATTCGCCCTGGCGTTGGACCCCTCGGTCAGCGATGAAATTGACCTGCCGCAGATAGTCACCGTGCCGAACCCGGGCAACGGCAAGCGCTACCTGACGCTCACCTATACGGAGTCTGTGGACGCAACCGACCTCACTTTCACCGTGCAGGTGTCGAACGATCCCAACAGCGGCTGGGTCAGTGGCCCATCGAACGTAGTCGAGGTCACGAGCGATCCCGCGCCCACGGATAGCGAAGGCAACCCCATCCGCACATTCCGCGACACCACCGCCATCGAAGACGACATCTTCGGCCACCGTTTTATCCGATTGCGCGTCACGGATTAGCACCAATTGCGTAGCGTTTTCAGCAGTAGCGCCCGTCATCCCTAACGGGCAGTTCCAGTGGAGTGGTATGGTGGCGCGGATCGTCTCGATCCGCATTTCGTCGCGCTGGGGTAGCTGAATGAAACTGCGGATCGAGACGATCCGCGCCACCTTCAAGCAGGCTGAAACTGCCCGTTAGCGATAACGGTCACTAGCTCCGAAAAAAGATACTTTCATGGCGCAGAAGGTTTGCCAAACTGCACTGAATCAATAGGATAATTTCCATCATGAATGGGTTCGCGCCATGCAGAAACTGTAGTGCATTCTTTGGCGACAGGAGGAACCCAAACTGGCGAAGTATCGCCGACTGCGCGACCAAGCGTCGCCGACTGTAGAACGAAGCATCGCCGACTCTCCGCAGAAGCGTCGCCGAGGCTTCTGTCAAAACCACCTAAGGGTTGGGGCAGAGACCCACGGTTGTTTTGGTCTGAAACCAGTAGAGTTTTTCATCACCATAGATCGGTTGTTTCGATCCCTTACTACGCATCCTAATCCGCGGCTTCCAGCAGGCGCATGCGGCGGTGCTTTTTAGGGAATTGCAGCGTCACGACCGTGCCGGAGTTGGGGCGGCTATCGAGGCCGATCTGACCGCCGTGGTCGCGCATAATACGGCGGCAAATCATCATGCCGAGCCCGTTGCCCGTCGACTTGGTTGTGTGATAAGGCTGAAAGATTTTCGACAGGTCTTCCTGCGCAATGCCCACGCCGGTATCGGCAAATGAAAGGAACACGAACTCATCATCCTCACGCGAAGCAATGCGCAGTTTACCACCAGCGTCCATGGCTTCCATCGCGTTCTTAACGACATTGAAAAACACCTGCTTAATCTGGTTGCGATCACCCAGCACCACAGGCGGGTCGCCGTCCACCGTCACGTCGATATCGACGTTGAGATTCGTGAGCTCGGATCCGAGAAAGTTCAGCACTTCATCCAGCACATCCAACAGCGGCGCTTCTTGTAGATCCAGCGGTTGCGGTCGGATTGCCTGCAGGAAATTCGAGATGATGCCGTCAAGGCGTTGCACTTCGTTCGTACAGACATCGACCGCTTTGCGCATCTTCTTTGCGGCCGCTTGATCCTCCAATTTCTTCACCTGGCGCTCCAGTAGTTGCAGGTGGATGTTGATCGAGTTCAGCGGATTGCCCAGCTCGTGCGCCACACCGGCAGCAAGGTCAAAAATGCTGGAAATTTTCTCGTCCTGAATCAGTTGCTCCGTGGACAGTTTGTCCTCGGTGATGTCGGTCAGGATCATCGTGAACAGCGGCGCATCCTTGTCGCTTGTTTCGGCCTCAAAAGGCGTCAGGTAAATTCGCACAAAGCGATGCTCCGGGTAAGTGATCTCCAGCTCGCGGGCAATCGCCGCTGGCCGCACGCGCCGCCCCGAGCCATCAAGCCCGGTTGAAGCAAGGTTCATCGTACGCGCCAGATCGGGCACCGCTTTCCATACTGGGATTGTGCCAACGTCCTCGTCTTTGAGCCCCAGAATCGTCAGCGCAGCGGCGTTGGCGTACTCCACCAAACCACTCTTGCCGATGACGAGCACCCCTTCGCGAATAGCGTTAAACACCGCCTCAAGCAGCTCACGTTCACGCGCCAGCCGCTGCACGAGAATGGTGAGGTTCGTGGTGTCGAGATCGTCAAGACGCCCCAGGATGCGCTCCAGGGGTGAGGATTTGCTGCGCGCGGCCATGGAATGAAATGCTGTTCGCGAAAAACCGGCATTTCAACGCCAAAGCGCGGGTGTGTTCTCCGCCACGCGCTACAACAAATGCGTTTCCTAGAAACGGAAGCCCATGCGCAGGGAGACCGCATTGACGAGCAAGTTCTCCGAGAAGTTGTTGTCGTATTGGGCCCTGACTTCCCAGCCTCCATCGGTCACGAACTCGATGCCAGCTTCTGCCCGCCCAAAGAATTGGTCGTACTCGAATTCGCTCACGAGGACGCCGCCAGCGACCGCGCCGCTGACCCGCGAACGCGTTTCCCAAGTCGAATCAGTCCATGCACTGACGCCAATTTTGGCGTAAGGTCGGAGGTAGGCGCCATCCAAATCAATGCGCATGCCTGCCTCTAACTCAGGAGAAAAGCCTGCCTGGAAATCGTCCTGGGATTCGAAGTGCTGATTCAAACCGCCGGCGCCAGTCTCACTGTAGGCCGGCACATCCACATTGACCAAATCAATGTTCATCGCGGGGCGCAGATACCAATTCGAAAAGGGTATGTTGTAGGCGGCTCTCAGGCGCGAGGAAACAATATGGCTCACCTGATGCGATTCCGCAACGAGGCCTGCTACCCGCCGTTGGAAATCCGTTTCAGAATAGGTGTAGGCGAGCGAAGCGCCGACCAGCCAGTTTTCACCGATCAACTTCTTGGCCACGAGGCCGCCCGTGTAGCTGTTGCCATCGCCGCTAAACCCGCCGCCTTCACTGGTGATGTTCTGGTTCCCGTAAATGAAACCGCCACCCAGGAAAAAGTTATTGCCGACGTGCTGCTGTCCACCGACCTGATAGCGCCACTCGTCTTCCGAATAGCCACTGATCTGGTTATTCTTGTCGTACTGCAAGTCGGCATAATCGCCCCGCATATAGAAGCCTGTTCCCTCCGTCAACTGAGTCGTATTGCCCACGAATACCGGAATCGAATGCAAGGTCGTGTGGTGGCGCGCCGCAGTCGAGGGCGCCACCGCTGGAGACACTGCATGAGCCTCCGGGCTCAAGCTCTGTAATCCACTCGCCAGTTGAGCGGAGGTCTGTGCATTGAGAATTGAAGCGATGGCGACATCCAGGTCAGCCGAATTGCCATTGGCCCATATGCTTTGTAGATACTTCGCGACATGCTGCTCGTTCTGGGTGAGCTTCGAAGCCTGATGCGATGACGAGCCCATAAAATCAACCGACTCGATGCTGAGCGATGTCTCAGTCCCGCTGGTGGTCACATTCCAATTTACGACGAGTGAATCTTCGACAGCATCGAACGCCACATATGTCTCTGGGGAAGTCAGGAATGTATATGTCCCATTTAATCCTTGGCCCGAACCGATGATCACAGGACGCAGGCCGCTTTCGATATTGGCCGTGCCGGATACCTGCAGTTGATCGTTCTGGTTATTGGCCGGATCAATTTCGACGTTCCAGACGCCAGTGTCCTGACGGAAATCGCCCTGCAAAGAAGTGGTCGAGATTTCATTAACCCCGCCCACGTTCAGCGTGCCTTGATTATTGAACTCGCCATAGCTCAACTGGACGCTTGATCCAGGGTAAAAGGCGCCGGACCTGCCGTTGATAAAACCGGTTTGACCAGAGAAATCCAGATTACCGATAATCGTGCCAAGGTTCATCACGCTGGCGGCGCCGGTGTCTGTGGTGCGGATCGCAACGCCGGACTTCGCCTGCAGCGTGCCGCCTCTGAACAGAATGTTATTGTCAGTCCCGCCGTCCAACCAAATGCCAGCGCCGTTGCCGTCCCCGCCATGGATGGAGCCGTCAAATTGAACGGTGATGGGGCCGGAGGGAGCCGTCGTGTCAATCGTGCCCTCAACTGACTGATAACCGCTTTGTGCGTAAATCCCCACTGAGCCGTCGCCTGTCACAGCGATGCTCCCCTTAAGGTTGATCGATACGCCTGCGCTGGCCTCGCCAAAATTGCCCGAACGTGAATCCCCATTATAGCCCGTTGGCAAGATAACGCCATCGGTGGTTCCAACTGCGACTCCGCCACCGCTGAGGCTCTGAGCGTAAATGCCATGGGCATTCTTCCCGTGCGTCGTGATGGACATCGAGGCGTCGGGTGCGCTTTCGATGGTTACTGCGCCACCGACTCCAGAACCCAGCGTGGAGTCACTCAGGAAATTATCAAACGTTGCCCCCGAAGACTGGTCGGTCACCGCTCCGGTGTAGCCACCGCCGCCCCCAATGCTTTGCGCAAAAATGGCGATTGAGCCATCACCCTCCGTCGTGATTGCCGCACCGTCACTCAGTTGAATGTCAACGGAGCCACCATCACCACTTCCGCCCAACACACTGCTTTCGGAATCGATGGTTACATCAAATGACGTGCCGACTCCGTCGGTAAAGAAGCCTCCACCGCCACCAATAGACTGCGCGAAAACGCCAAAGGCATTCGCGCCATTGGTGTGGATCGTCCCCTGCTGGCTTACGGACACATCGCCACCGTTTCCAGTGCTGTCGGATGTCCCACCAAGCTTCAGCGTATAAGTGCCCGATGCATTCTGATAATTGCCAGTGAGGTACTCAAACACCTGCTCGAAATCGACTCCCACGCTCTCCAGTTCGGAGATCACTTCGTGCAAAACGCTCTCAAAGCCAGCATCATATTCATCATCCGATGTTGCGTTGCCATGATTGAGGAAACTGAGTCCTCCGCCCGCACCGATAGACTGGGCAACAATCGCATGCGACTCTTCGCCGATAGTTCGGACATGACCATTATGATTAATATCAACACTGCCGCCTAAGCCACTCGACCCAGTTGATCCATCGCCGTGGTTACCGCCCAAAGTGAATTTGGCAGTGATCGACCAGGACGATTCATCTGACCCAACGCCGGCAATGCCTCCGCCCCCGCCAACACTTTGCCCAAACAGGCCAAAGGATGAGTTTCCATCTGTGAACACGGATTCGTCATTGGTAATTTCAACCTTACCCCCGTCTCCCGCCGCGCCGCCAGCGCCACCGGTGAGAAAATCTGCATTGAAGACATTACCGCCCTGGGCAACAGCCGCGCCGCCTTCACCGCCACCTCCTCCGATGCTGTGGGCGAGAATCCCGTGAGCAACGTCGCCCCGAGTGTGGATTACGCCGTCATTGGTGACGCTTACTTTGCCGCCATCTCCACCGACATTGCCATTGCCGCCAATGGACACATTCGCTGAAACCGTGACTTCGAACTTCTCCCAAAAATCCTCCGCAAAGCTTCCACTGCGTATGTTCGTTGGCGCAACGACTGATAATAAAAGGCGGCCCAAGCTCTTGGGAACCGCTTTTAATGCAGCTTTGCCCACTGCTTTGACGAGGCTGCCCGTTGCTTCCGCTGAGCTAGCGCCCCCTTTGCCACCGCCGCCGCCAACGGATTTCGCTTCGATGCCATGGCTGCCATCCGCGTGTGTATTCACGGTCGCGCCTTGCTCATTGTGAATCGTGATTTTGCCGCCGTGGCCCCCTTCACCACCCGTTCCACCAACGGAGTAATTTAAAGAAACGCTTTCCGCACTCGCTGCGCTGGAGCCGCCGGCATTGCCACCGCCGCCACCAATGCTGCGAGCGCTGATCCCGGGGGCATCCATGTTGGCCGTCAAAATAGATCCTGAATTGGTGAGCGAAAGATCGCCTCCCAAACCGCCACTGCCACCCGAACCGCCCAGAGCCAGCACTGCTGAAACATTGGTGCCCTTGGCCAGCGTTGCGAGAGATTGCCCCAAGGATAATATCGACTGCAGCGAGCTGCTGTTGACGTACTGATTGAGCATTTCAAAGGGGATCTTGATCGTCGTTTCAGCGTGACCGAAACCACCGTCGCCACCACCGCCGCCGACACTCAAAGCAGCGAGCCCTTCAGAACCAAATCCGTAAGTCTCAATCGAACTGGAATTACTCAGCGTGATCTTGCCTCCGACCCCACCGTCGCCACCGCTTCCGCCCAACGAGGCCGATAGGCGCACTTCATCGTTCGCGCCAGCCGAGTAGGAGTTCAGCGTTGCGTTACCACCGGTTCCACCGCCACCGCCAACGCTACTGCCCTGCACGCCACTACTGGCTGAGTCATAGGTGACAATCGTTCCGGTATTGGTGAGTGCGATATCGCCGCCAGCTCCACCTGAGCCAGCATTTCCACCCACATTGTTCGTGACGGCCAATGCTGGTAACTCGGCGCTTTCCTTACCAGTTATCAACGCGGTATAGGAAGTGGCGCTACCGCCGCTGCCGCCGCCGCCACCAACGCTGTGACCATATATCCCAGGCGACTCAACTCCGCTCGTGGTGAGAGAGGAGGCATTCGTTACCGTAATAACACCGCCGGTATTACCCTGGCCACCGTCGCCGCCGACATTGATGCTGAAATCCAATGCCACACCGCCGCCGCCGGTAGTCAGCGCCCCACCATTGCCGCCGCCGCCGCCAATGCTCTGGGCAGTGATCGCGGGCGAAGTCGCACCTGTAGTCGTGATGGTTGATGCAGAATCCGTCGTTTCGATTGTCACATCGCCTCCGACGCCCCCGGACCCGCCTGATCCACCCGAGGATACATTCAGTTCGATGTTCGCGCCATTATCAGAGGCTCCCGTTGCGCCTCCACCGCCAACGGCCTGCGCATAAATTCCCGACGCCAAATCCCCCTTGGTCGAGATCGTGCCGGAATGCGTCACAGTAACCGTAGAGGAATCGCCACCGGTACCGCCATCGCCTCCTCGGCTGGCAAACGGAAACCAGGCTGAGCCAGCTTGGCCGCCATTGTTGCTGTCTGGTTGGTCCACCAGCGTGAACTTGCTTTGCGTTAACGCGTCACTTGAGTTTCCACCTCCAATGCTCTGGGCGACAATTGCAATTGCCCCCTGACCGGCAGTGGTAATAGACCCGGAATTATCGATCGAAATCGTGCCGCCTTGACCAGCGCTGCCACCGTCTCCACCGACAAATGCGCTATCTGCGCCATTGCCGCCAGTTCCGCCAACGCTCTGGGCGAAAATACCAAATCCGAACTCGCCCTGCGTAGAAATAGTCCCCGTATTCGTCGCTTCTACAGCGCCGCCAGCCCCACCGTCTCCGCCGGGATCGCCGTCTACATTTCGGGAGTCTCCACCGTTGCCTCCCACACTTTGCAATGTAACCGCCGGAGAATAGATGCCCTGCGTTGTGATGTTGCCATGGTTGGTTAGCTTAACCACGTCATCATCAGTCGCAGCGCCATTCCCGCCAGCGCTGTCAAAGCGATCAGTAAAGTTCACGCCAGTTCCACCCCCGATGGCGCCGACACCACCGGTTCCACCCTCTGCCGAGAGGAGCACGGCGGGCGCATTATCTGCATTGGTTGCGACGCTTCCGTCCTTGTCAACTGTCAGAGTGACTGAGGATGCGGCGCCTCCGTTGCCGCCGCCACCTGGATCGTCGTCCACAGTATCACCATCCAGACCACCATCGCCACCATTGCCTCCGACCGAAAGCAGGTAGATACCCGCATTGTTTTCATAGTCCGTTGAGATATTTCCATCTACATCCAGCGATACACTGCCGCCATTACCTCCCATACCACCAGGTCCCGCATAGCCACTGAAAATATCAATGACGGAATCGACGCCGCCTCCGTTAGCGCCGTCTCCCCCCGTGCTGGTTGCAGAAACTGCAAAATTGGGATTCGCCGCCTGGACGCCATTGGGCATCTTCAAGCTGATCGAGCCACCCTGATCCAACGTGACGACTATATCGCCACCGTCTCCACCAGTGCCGGTGGCAGTATCGCCACGATCACCAAATGTAGAGCCATAAACATTGCCGCCACTGACGCCACCCGTGCTTTGCAAATTAAGACCGTAACCAGTCCAGGCGGTCGAAATATTCGATATCGCAGCCGAGATTCCGAGCGAGATTGCTCCACCAACGCCGCCATCGCCGCTCGATTGATTTTCGCTACCTCCCGCACCGGTTCCCCCCGTCGAGGTGAGCAGTACGCCGGTGTCGGGAATATCCCCCGCAGCCACTGAAACATCGGTGGTAACACTACGATCGATGGAGGGGCCAGCGTCGCCGCCACCATCAGCAGCCAACTCAATCTCGCTGACAACGGCTATATTAAGTATTTGTCCAAAAGCGGACGTGGTGATCGAAAATATGGCGAGTAAGCAGGAAGCGTTTCTCATTGAGGAAGTATTCGCAAATCAGTTAGTGGTAAAATTAAGCCCATCATGAGCCAAAGAGCCCAGATTGACTAGAGCTAAAAAGGGAGCAAACGGAAGACCAGTCTATTCCCCAAAAAACAAAAATTTTCTTATTTTATGTAAGCCCTCTGCTCGCACAAAGTAATCCCCGCGCGACAAGCATGCTCACAGGCTGACTATCCTCGTCAGCCATCAAAGAAGCCATCGCCCTTTGATTGGGCGCTCAATAAAGCTCAAGCGAAGAGGCTGGCAAAGTTCTACCAGCCACTGCTCTCGCATCGCACTTTACTACGATCCACGAGGCTTTACCCCGCCAGCTCAGCTTGAATCGCGCGGACGGCGGCGGCAGGATCATCCGCCTTCAGAATCGGGCGGCCGACCACAATGTAGCTGCTGCCGAGTTCGGCGGCTTCTTTCGGCGTCATCACGCGCTGTTGATCATTAAGATCCGCGCCAGCCGGGCGAATGCCTGGCGTCACCAAAACCGCGTCCGAGCCGAGTTCGGCCCGCAGGGTGCGCAGCTCCTGTGGCGAACAAACCAAGCCCCCTGCCCCTTTGCTCAAAGCTAACTTGCCCAGGCGGAGCACTTGCTCGTGTGGCTCGGCGTCAATGCCAATGTCGGCCAACTGATCGCGGTTCATCGAAGTAAGAACGGTCACGGCCAACACCGTGGCCTCGGGTAAAGCTTCGGCAGCGGCCTCAACGGCGTAGCGAATCATTTCACTGCTGCCTGCCCCATGAATGGTCAGGAGGCCGACGGGCTTGCCCTTCAGGCTCTTAATCGCCGATGCGACGGTATTGGGAATGTCGTGCAGTTTCAGATCAAGGAAGATGTTCTGCCCACGCGCCGCCACGGCGTCGAGCAGCGCTGGGCCTTCCTTCACGAAGAGCTGAAGACCGATTTTGACCCACTTCAGGTCGGGGCCGATGCGATCGAGCATGGCGACCGCAGCGTCCTTGTCGGGCACATCGAGAGCGAGGATGAGTTCAGTCGGCTTTGACATGCGGCGTAAGTTGAGGCGCCTTTGCGGCGCTGGCAAGCCTATCGCCAATCCGCTTTGCACGGCGCGCCAGTCACCTGGCTGCTCTCTGCGGTGTAGTGGTGCAGCTCAATCCGGGTCCCGTCCGGGTCGCCAAACCATGCTTGCCAAGAGTGATCAGCGCCCATCTTTTTGTCTACAAAAAGCTCCACGCCTTTCGACTTAAGGAACGTGACGGAGGCATCGATATCCGCCACTTCGAGGCAGAAGTGATTCACCGGACACTCGCCCTTGGTGGACTGAGTATTTTCGAATATCTCCAAAAACGTCTCTGGCCCGAGCTCCACATAAGCCCCAAAAATCGAGCCGTCTTTGGCGATGAAATCAAACTTCTTGGTAAAGCCGAGCGTTTCGCAATAAAACGCCAGTGAACGGTGAATGTCAGCGACATGAATGCAGACGTGGGCAATGCGCTTTACGCCAAGAGGGGAAAGTTGGGCAGACATAATGAGAAGGGATTCGCGGTTTACTTTGCAACGCAAAGCTTGGTGATTCAGCCAAAAGCGAATACGCGAATCGTCACGCCGTCAATGCAAACAGCAAATGCGGCGCCCTCCCCCGAGGACGCCGCACACACTATGTCGCTATGCTATGTTATCGACCTGAACCAGATTGTCCATCGAGCGAACCTGCGCCTTTGCCGCGAACCACCGCCCGGGCGGGCAACGCCTCAAGCACATTGTTGGTCGGCGTGCGGTTGCTATAATGCAGGAGTATTGAGGCATCGCCATCACCGAGATTTTCCACCAACTCGCAATGACCGTCGCCATAAATGATGAAACCTTCTTCGTCGCCCCACACGGCGTCTTCAGTCCAGACGCCGCTGGTCGACAGTCCGCGGGACCAAACGAAAGGCGTCGTCGACATGGCGCTGTGGCCAACCAAACCCACGGCAATGTCCACACTGTAGGCGTCAACGCCGGTAAATTGAGCCGTTGGCTCCCAAGTGTCACCGCTTTTGGCCGCAAGGGAGCGCGGTATCGGATCAGGAGCCAACGGATCGTTGGAAATAAAGAACGGCTCAGCGCTTTCCAGGTAGTGGTATTGCGCCATCTTCGCGGCAAAATCGCCTACGCTTTGAATGTCGCCAGGGCTCAAGCCGCGCCCGATGTCAATGAGGTAAGATTGATGAGCATTGGCAATGCTGCTCGCATTTGTCATCGCCGCCATACGGCGGGCGCCTTCCATGGCGCGTCCAACAACCGGGATCAAAATGGCCGATAAAATTCCAATTATCGCAACCACCGTCAGGAGTTCCACCAAAGTGAAACCAAAGGTCTTTCTTTTCATATTCGCAGGTCTTTAAGGGTTAAAGCCTGCGAGGCCTCGCAGTGTTAAGTTATATTCATCACAAACAACAAGCGCTAAAAAGAAATATCACTTTGCCTATCCAATTTCCTGCAATTTCGTAAATAAATTTTCCCGCATGAACATTTTTAATCACGGATCAGTTTACGCGGTATTGGTTTAAAATGTGTGGATTAGGAATCACGCTCCAGCTTTTGCACGCGACGACGCAGTTCCTGGTAGCTCGGCGGCGCATTGGGATCGCGCGACAAACCACGGTAAAGGCTGAACATCATGGCCACCAGCACAATGGCGAACGGCAATCCCGTTGTGATCGATGCGGTTTGCAACGCGCCCAGGCCACCGCCAATCAGCAGCACTGCCGCAACGACGCCTTCCAACACCGCCCAAAAGATGCGTTGCGCGACCGGCGGGTCCGTGTTGCCACCGGCCGTAATGATATCGATCACCAGCGAACCGGAGTCCGACGAGGTTACGAAAAACGTGATCACCACGACCACACTGAGGAGCGATGCAACCTTAGCCAGCGGGTAAGCTTCCAGCATTTCAAAAAGCGCCACAGGGATGCTTTTGTTGACCTCTGCGGCGAGTTCACCCGCGCCATAAAGTTGCTCGAAAAGCGCCGCGTTGCCAAAGATCGAAAGCCAGGCAAACGTCATGAGCGTCGGCGCTAAAAGCACGCCAACCAGGAATTCACGTATCGTGCGCCCGCGCGAAATGCGCGCAATAAACATCCCCACAAATGGCGACCAGGCGATCCACCACGCCCAGTAAAAAACCGTCCAGCCTTCCTGCCACTCCGTACGTTGATAGGTTTCAGTCCAAGTGCTGAGCCTTAGAAAATTCTGTGCGTAGGCTCCCAGGTTTTGCACAAAGCCGCCGAGCAGAAATAACGTTGGCCCGGCGATTAAAATGAAAATTAAGAGCAAACCAGCAGCCGATAAATTCAACTCGCTCAATCGACGAATGCCGCCGTCGAGCCCTGAAATAACCGACATCGTCGCGAGCGCCGTGATGCCCGCAATCAACAACACCTGCACGGTGCTGGATTCCGAAACGCCAAACAAATATGCGAAGCCGGCATTGACCTGCTGCACGCCAAGACCGAGCGAAGTCGCCACGCCAAAGAGCGTCGCCACAACCGCAAGGATATCGATCGAGTTACCAATGGGACCATCCACGCGATCACCCAGCAGCGGTCGAAACGCCGAGCGAATCGTCAACGGCGCACCATGATTAAAGGAAAAATACGCCAAGGCCAAACCGACCAAAGCATAGATGCCCCAGGCATGGAACCCCCAGTGAAAATAGGTGAGTTGCATGGCGTCAATCGCCGCTTCTTCGGTCAACGGATCAACTCCGTGAAACGGTGGATTCGACGCATGCATGATCGGTTCCGCCACGCTGTAAAATAAGAGGCCGATGCCCATGCCTGCGCTAAACAACATGGAAATCCATGAGAAGTAGCTGAACTCCGGTTTGGCGTCTTTGCCGCCTAGCCTGATGTGCGCAAACCGCGAGAAAATCAGGCCGATGACAAACAGTAAAAACAGATCCACAACCGCGATGAAAAACCAACGCGTGTTGTGCGCGATCCAACTTTGTATTGCAGAGTAAATATGCCCTGCCGTCTCCAGCGAAATCAGGCTGATCACCACAAAAAAGATGATCAGCCCGGCCGAGCAAAAAAAGACCGGCGCGTGAATGTCTATGCGCTTATTACTGTCGGGCGCGGAGTCGGAATCGTCCTGCGTATTACTCATTCAGCTTTTGAATACATAAGTATACCCCAGAAGAGGGCATCGCTTTGACCGGCATTGATCCAGTGGCGAAGACCTTTCTTCATACGCTCTAAATACCCATGGCTGCAATACTCAATTACTTCTGCGGTCCGGGCATCCAGTTCATCCAGCACATGCGAGTAATGTGTCACCAAGTCTCTGGTGCGATCTTCCAGCGGCTCAACAGTCCACCCCAAGGCACTCGCATAGTCTTCATACTTTTCAACACTGCCCATGGAGTCCAGGTGTATTCGATCAAACACCGGTTGCAGTAACTCGGGAGACGCGCCTTCGCGCATCATGGGATCTGTTAAAACGAAAACGCCACCCGGCTTAAGGACACGATCCACTTCAGCGAACACTCGCTCGCGATCCGCACTGTGGAGTAAGGCGTCTTGCGACCAAGCAATATTGAAAGATTTGTCTTCGAATGGCAGTGCTTCGAAATTGCCGTCAACGACATCGATCTTATGCGCAAGCCCTTGTTCTTCGTTCATTCTGCGGTTCCGTTCGTTCTGCACTTCGCTGAGATTCAGGCACGTAACATCGAACCCTTTCTCACGCGCCAGATAGCGGGCAGAGCCCCCATAGCCAGCGCCCAAATCGATTACCTTGGAACTTGCCACGCAGCCATTGAGCCGCGACGCCATCGTCTCCACCGTACGGCGGCTGGCCTCAAAGATCGACTCCCCTTCACGCCGATAAATGCCCACGTGGATATCCTCTCCACCCCAGATGTTGAAGTAAAAGTTGTCAGCGTCGTTGCTGTCGTAATAAGTCTTGGCTTTGTCTACAATCGCGTTGCTCATGAGGCTGTTTCTTTTGCTTTCTTTTCGGGTTGGTTTGGGTATCGTTTTTCGGCGACGTGGATGAAGAAGTCCGGATCATCCTGGCGATAGGTTTCCTGGAAATCAGCATAGGTTTCGATGTTTTGAAAACCAACTTCCGTCATCAGTCGCTTCACGTAGTTCGCCCGCAGCGGATACATGTTCAGGTGAAAGTTCGAGCCGTCCGGAAATGAATAGCAAAAGCGCGCTAGGCCTTCGTCAACGTGCTCCGGTTCGGCGCGCACATTCTCACCACAGTAGTAATAAGTGTGCTTTGTCTTAAAGCCTTCATCGAGAATCATGTCGTAATTACGCTGATCGAGAATCAGTACGCCATCGTGCTTCAGCGCGGCGTAAAATTCCGCCAATGCCTTGCGACGATCGCGTTCGGAAAAAAGGTGCGTAAAGGAATTGCCGAGGCATATAACCGCATCAAATTTGTTGTGCACGTCACGGTTGAGCCAGCGCCAGTCCGCTTGAACCGTGCGGAGGATTTCGCCGTTTTTACGCCCATTATTAAACGCCTTGGCCAGCATCTCGGGAGCGCCATCGGCGCTGACCACTTCAAAGCCTTCCTTGATGAGACGCACGGAGTGAAAGCCAGTTCCGGTGGCGACATCGAGCACTCGCTTGCAGCCACGTTGCTTCAACAGCTCAATGAAAAATGAGCCCTCGCTTTCGGCGCGCGCTTTCCAGTCGATCAGTTCGTCCCACTTTTCGACGAAGGAGTGGACGTATTCGCCCTTGTAGGTGTCAGTCTTACGAACGGCAATCGGATTTTCTCCGTAGTCTTGCCCAGCGTGGTTATCAATTTTATTCATAATATATTATAGCACTCGTATAGCCGCTAAGAGGAAGTAAGCGTACACACGCAGAGCCAATCTGCCTTAGCATAGGGATTAACCAGATTCTTCCATCCTCACCCGTCCCGAACAGATCACTGTCTTGGGGCCCACGGGCACGCTCGTAGCCTATAACGGTGGCTCGCCGAAGCTGGCGCTGTCGATGGTAGATACTGTATTTTCTGGGTTTGCTACGTCAGCTACTAGCCAACGAAAGAACACAGCCTATCCCAGACCTGACTAACGATGCAACCCTCGATCTGAAACTATCCGGCGCCATGCTGCTGCTCTTGGCGAAAAACGGCTGGCGTCACGCCGGTTATGCGTCGAAAAGCCGTGCAAAACGCTGAAGCGCCCGAGAAGCCACACTCCACCGCGATTTGCTTGATCGGATTGTTCGTTGCCGCAAGCTGGATTTTTGCCGCCCGCATACGGCGGTTGATCAAGGCCTGGTGCGGCGACTCCCCGTAGTAACGTCGAAACTCCGCGTGCAAATGCGGCGCCGACCACCCGCTCAACTCTGCGAGATTTTCCACCGTGAGCGACTCTGCATAATCGCGCTCGATCGCCTGCTGCGCGAGCAACAGCGGCTCGGGCGCACGTTGCCGACCAGCCGCCCAAGCATAGTGACCGGCGCGAAATTGTAATTCACCTAACAAGCGTCCCGCCAACAGAGATTGATCGAAACTTTCCTCGTAAAACAGCTTCACTGCCTGATCGGTAAACTGTCGCACGGCGTCGAGGTCTTCCCACTTGGTGATGCGTGGCGCCGTCCTCCGCCAGCGACCACGAAATCGACAACGCACCGAGAGGCAGCGGTAAGGATTCTCCAAGTCGTTCTGGCCAATCGTGTATTCGCCAGGCCCATTCCAGAGCAATGCTCCGGGCGCCACCTCAGCCCACTCCTCCTCATGCCATAACCAGCCACGACCACCTGTCACGAGCTCGATGCATATCTGATCCTTTGGGATGACACGCGGGCGCGGATGAACCCCCGCCAACTGGTGATAGTGCGCGACCGAGGTAATTTCAAAGCTGTGCATCCCGCCAAACATCACCGTAGAAACAGGAAATACTGCAGAGAGAGCAAGCAGAGAATTCGGCAAAAAATCATAGGTTTCGTAAACTTTAATGTCTAGCAATCCTTAATCAATGGGGTTTACTGGATACTAAACCCGACCTTTATTAAATAATCCCGAAATCCCTATGTCTCAAGTTCGCTACGGCCTTATTGGCGCGGGGCAGATTGCCTATCATGCCGCCAACCAAATTAACAACCACGATGACGCGACCGTTATCGCCGCAACCGACCTCAGCGCCGAGCGCCTGAAAAAGCTTTGCGAGGAAAAAGAAATTCCCAGCAGCTACGCCACTGCCGATGAGCTGCTGGCCAACCCGGATGTCGACGCGGTCTACATCGCCGTGCCGAATAAATTCCACGCGCCACTGGCGATTCAATCACTGGAAGCAGGCAAGCACGTCATCCTCGAAAAGCCATTTGTGATGAATGCCGAGGAAGGCGAAGCGGTCATCTCCGCCGCACAGCGCTCCGGCAAGCAATTCACCGTTGGCATGAACCAACGCTTTGCTGAGAACCACCAGAAGATCATTTCCCTGCAACGCCAAGGCGTCTTTGGTGAAATTTACCACGCCAAGGCTTTCTGGAACCGCCGCACCGGCATTCCCGGCATGGGCACCTGGTTTGGCAATAAGCTGCTCGCGGGCGGCGGCTGCCTCAACGACATCGGCGTGCACTACCTAGACCTTTGCCTATACGCGATTAACCGCTTTGACCCGGTGTCCGTCTACGGCGCGACTTACACCAAGTTCGGCAACCGTGGCCTGGGCGCTGGCGGCTGGGGCATTTCCGACAAGACCGAAAGCGTCTTTGACGTAGATGACTTTGCCTCTGCGCTGATTCGTTTCGCCGATGGCTCCACCGTGTCGCTTGACGCCAGCTGGGCCTGCCACCAGGAAACGCCCAACCGCAACGGCGTTCAACTGTATGGAACCGACGCAGGCGCAGATGTCGCCGCCGCCAAGGTATTCCGCAACGATCCGCTGCGCGACGATTACGACGTCATCGAGAACGTAAAGACCGACTTGCTGCACCCGCATTGCTGCCGCTTCGCCAACTTCACCAACGCCATCCTTGGCCGTGAAGCATTAGCCACGCCTCCAGCGCAATCCCTGGTCGTCCAGAAGATCCTCGACGCCATTCAGGAGTCCAGCGCCACCGGCAGGGAAGTCATCCTGTAGGCATCACCCGAGTTTAGCTGCGAATCGCACGAGCCAAGCGACTAGCCACCCCCAACTACTCGTGAAGAACGAGCGGTTCGTAGCATTTATTTCTAAATAGTACAACCAATGAGCACCTCCCCCGCACGAGACTTTGGTGTGCAGAGCTTCTGCTTTCGCACCATCAAGAATAACGCCGACGTCGCCGCCAAGGTAAAGGAAATCGGCCTCAACAAAATCGAAGTCTGCGCCATTCATGCAGATTTCGCCGACCCCGAAGGCTTCAAGGAAATCGTCAAAACCTACACGGACGCCGGAGTCTCCATCTGCTCCATCGGCGTGGAAACCTTCACTGGCCTCGAAAGCGATCGCGTCAAGTTTGAGTGCGCAGCCGCTGCCGGCGCCAAGCACATCTCAGCCCACTTCAGGATCGACAGCTTCCTGAAAGCCGTGCCGCAAGTGCGCGCCTGGTCTCAGGAGTTCGGCATCCGCGTGGGCATCCACTGCCATGGCGGCTACATGTTTGGCGGCAACCCCGACGAGCTCGAATACCTGATCAATCTTGGTGGGCCGGAGATCGGCCTTTGCATCGACACTGCGTGGTGCATGCAGATTGGCCCACGCCTAGGCAACCCAATTGAGTGGGCCAAGAAGTTTGCCGGCAAGATCTACGGCGTCCATTACAAGGACTTCACCTTCGAGCCCACGGGCAAGTGGAACGATGTGATCGTCGGCACTGGCAACCTCGACCTACCGGGCTTTGTCAAGGCACTGGAAGACGGCGGCTTCGACGGCATGGCGGTCATCGAATACGAAGGCGACCCGGACAACCCGGTCCCACCACTCAAGCAGTGCGTCGCTTCCATGCGCGCCGCGACCTAGAGTAAGCACGAAATTACCGGGCTGAGTAAAATGCTAGAGCACTTATCATCTATATTGGCCGAGTCAGGTGGGGTAGAGATTGGATGCAGCGCAAGGCGGCTTTGATTGAGCGGGCTGGAAGCCCGTGATTGAAATGCCAACGCCGCGAACTTCCAATCTGGCCCCAAGCCCTAAACCGAGTGCTTTTCCGCGCCAGCGTTGTTGGCTTTTCGCTCACAGGCTTCCAGCCTGCGACGCTCAAGCCGCCTTGCTGGACACGAAAAATCACTGCGGCCTGATCGGACAATCTAGATGAAAAGTGCTCTAGCCCTTCCACACCTTCTTCTCGGGCACGGGTAACCCCCGTGCCTCGAAGGCGGTGCGGAAATGCAACTTCGCAAAATCGCCGAGGCGGGCGTCGCCAAACTTTTGGACGATTTCCTTGGCTTGATCCTTTACCTTCTTGCTCGCGCCTTTAGCGAGCGTCATGTCGGCCTCCTTGGAGAGCGCGGCCATGCGACGGACGTATTCCGCGCGCGCGCAAATGGAGGCCGCCGCCACAACCGGGTCGGACTCCGCCTTGGTGCGCATTTGCAGGTCAAACTCGGTCGCTGCGTAGTGGTCCTTGGTCAAGGCGCGCTGCACGAGCGGCTGCTTGGAAAATTGGTCCAGCAGGCCCCAGGGCACCTTCTTTTCGTCGAGCGCGGCTTCAAGGCACTTGGCGTGTTGCCAGGCGAGCAGGCGATTCAAATTGCTGCCAAACTTGGTGTAGAGCTCGTTGTATTTCGCCATGCGCAGGCACATGCGCTTCACGACGACGCCCTTCGTCTCGGTGATGATTTTATCGAGCTTGAGGATGGCCTTGTCGCTGGTGATTTTTTTCGAGTCCTGAATGCCCTTTTCGCGCCATTCGGTGACCATGTCGCCCGTGGCGATGACGCAGCATGAAACCAGCGGCCCAAACAGGTCGCCCTTGCCGGATTCGTCGAGGCCAGCGTGGTCCGTGAACCACTCGGGGTTGTTGACCTCGTCGTAGCCCATCTTGGGGTCGTGGGTGATCTCGCCTTCGAGCACGAACGTCACCCAGTCCTCGGTCTTCTTGCCCTGCACGACGAGCTTGCCCGACTCATAGCCGACGAGGTTGATCTGGTCGCCCTTGTAGCCGAAGTAGGCGTAGTCGACCTTATAATATTCCCACAAACGCTTTTCGCACCACTCCTTCACGAGCATCATCTGCTCGTCCGTGAGTTTGATGGTGTAGAGCGTCTTTTTCTTTGGGCCTTCGTCTTCGAGGTCTTGCTGCTTCTTCTTGCGCTTGGGCATGGGTGAGGAGGAAAAAGGAAAATGGATTAAGATGAAAGGAGAATGTTTGCGAGCAGTCTGCTTTGTCCTGAACAACGGCAGACACAACCCAGGGTGTGTTCGGAAATGCAAAAAAGCTATTTCAAAAGGTGGAGCCCGGTGTCGCTACCGGGCTTGTTACATCCAGCGGCTTGATGGAGAGGCAACAGTAAACCCGGTAGGGACACCGGGCTCCACCTTTTCGAACAGACGCAACGTTCAACCTTCATTGCCAAATCCCTCCTCCAGGGGGGCGGGGGGGGGGGGGGTAAAAACGCGGTTGGCTTAAACTGTCAGAGAACAAGATCCCCGCCCGCTCGCCGGAAACGAGGCGCAGGTGGGATGCAGGCGGCTTAGGGGCCGCTGGCTGGAGCCTGCAAGAGGCAAGCTCACACGTCGACACTGCGCTGGGCAGGCTGGCATAGTCCGTCGCGGGAAGCGTGTTACTGCGCAAACTTTGGGCGTCGATTGGCTGCTTGTTTACACCAAGTCAGCCACCGAATGAGCCCGTTTGCCCAGCACGGCAACGCGCGCGGAGCGAATGCCCCCGCATGGCGTCGACTGGGATACCTGGGCGTTGGTCGCTAAGGCGGGTGTTTTGGGGGGAAGTTCATTTGTTTGAAGGTTCGAAAGTTTGGAGGTTGGAAGGTTTTGGTGAGTAAGGTGGGAAGTGTGGGTAAGGTTGGGGGAGTTTCGTAGTGGGTGTGCGATTGTGTAGCACAGGCGTCCCGCCTGTGTTCCGACTTCCAACTGACCGAATACACAGGCGAGACGCCTGTGCTACGGCGGTGTGGACGCAACTGTGGATCGAGACGATCCATGCCACCTGATTCGATGATCATTAAAACACTATACAAAGCGCCTCATAACGCCAACAAAAACTGAACGCGCGGTCACTTTATTAGTGGGCGCCGCTTACTAATAACCCACCTTGGGCATCAAGGATTTAGGGACTTCTAATGATACTGAAATATCATTAAAGCACCCTACCCGCGCTTGAGAAACCGCTTAAACAGCTTCGCAATCTCGGTGCTGTCTTCAAACTTGAGTGCGAAAAGCACGGCAAAGTAAGTCGCGGCGCCCACCGGGATCACCACGCCTGAGCTAATGAACGCGGCCTTCTTGGTAGTGCCCATCAGCAGCTCGATCCCCAGCGACAGTGAAAACGCCGCAACCGCCATAGCCAACGCGGCGATGGATATCTTGCCCAGCGCCTTCCAAATTCGAATGCCGCCCAACTCCGGGCGCTTGTGCAGGATGCCCCGGCCCAAACAGAGCGTAAACGCCAGGGCCGACAGAAAATTGCCCAACGCGAGCCCCTTGGCCTGCAGCGGAATCATCAGCGCCGCGCCAAAGCCAACGTTGACCACGAACGCGACCACCGCGTATTTGACAGGCGTTTTCGTGTCCTTAAAGGCGTGGAAACCGCGCGTCATGAAAGTGCTCACCGCAAACAGCGGCACCGACGCCGCCAGGATGATCAACAGCGGGCCGGTCAACTCCACGTCACCTGCGCTGAAGCGCCCCCACTGAAACAGCATTTGCAGGATGGGGCGATTGAGCACGATGAGCCCCACCGCCGCCGGCACGGTCAGCGCGAGGGTCATCCGCAACCCGTGGCCGTAGCTCTCGACGAGCCCCTCGCGGTCATTGGCGGCGACCATCAGGCTCATTTGCGGGAAGATAACCGTCGCGATGGACACCGCAAAAATGCCCATTGGCAGCTCGATCAGCCGGTTGGCGTAATTCAGCGTGGTCGTCGCGGTTTCGTTCAGGCCAAAGGCGAGCAGCCGCGAGACCAGGATGTTGATCTGCAAAATCGCTGCGCCCCAGAGCCCGGGAATAAAGAGCCGCTTCAGCTCGTCCATGCCGTCGACGGGCCCCCGCTCAATGCGGGGACGCCAGCCCTCGCGCCAGAGCGCCCACATCGCGGTTCCCAGTTGCAGGACGCCGCCAGCGAGCACCCCCCACCCCAGCAGCCAGACGAGCTCTTCGGTGGGCAATTTGCGGACCATGCCACCGATGACCAACGCAGAGATGATGCCCACGTTGAGCAGCACGTTCGACAAGGCGGGCACGGCAAACCGGTTCCGCACATTGAGCACGGCGCCGAGAATCGCCGTCAGGCAGATCATCGGCATGTAGGGCATCATCAGGATGCTCAGGCGTGAGCCGAGGGACCACTGTTCGGCGATCGGTTTTTCGGCAAAATCATTGGCCCCGTAAGCATAACGGACGCCCAGGTCCGTCAGGAAAAAAATGACACCGAAAGCAATCGTCACGCCGACGGTTAAAATCGCCAGCCGCAGCAGCACCTGATTCACGAACCGAAAGGCGCGCTCGTCATCCCCTTCCTTGGCGTGTTCGGACAGCACCGGCACAAAAGCCGAAGTCAACGCGCCCTCGCCAAACATGCGGCGAAAGAGGTTGGGCACCATGAAAGCGAAAATAAATGCATTGCTCGCCAAAGACACGCCGAGGAACGCCGCCGTCAGCGAATCCCGCAGCAGCCCAAGCACCCGGGAGCCCAGCACACTGAGCGAGACCGTGATCATACTTTTTAGGCGCTGGGACATGTTGGCTTTTAGTTTGCTTCCAAGGCGGAGTTGTCTTTTGTGGAACTCGACTACTCAATTTCACAAGTCATTCCCCGACAACCTGAAACTTTCACGATGTCACTCATCAATCGCCTATCCATCCGCTTGCAAAATCACCCCAAGCGCCTTGTCTACGCAGAAGGCGCCGATCCGCGTATTATCCAGGCCGCCCGCCTATACGTGAACCGCGGTCTCGGCGTGCCCATCCTGCTGGGTGAGCGCGGCGTCATCAAGGACCGCGCCGAGCAGCTCGATATCAAGCTCGACGGCATCCGCATCATCGACCCGTCCGACAGCGACGAGATGGCGGAGTTCGTCATCAAGTTTCAAGGCCTGCGCCGCTTCCGTGGCTTTAATGAACAGGAGGCGCGCGACTACCTACTCAACACCTCGTATTTCGCAACGATGATGCTGGCCACCGGCTCGGCGGACGCCCTGGTGTCCGGCGCCACGGCCTCGGCCTCCAGCGCCCTGCGCCCGTTGTTCCGCATCATCCCGATGCAAAAGGGCGTGGAAACGGCGTCGTCGATTTTGATTCTGGAAAAAGAAGATGACCGCCTGGGCATCGAAGGCGCGCTGTTCCTCTCGGACTGCGGCGTTATCCCGGACCCGAATCAGGACCAGCTCGCGGACATGGCGATCACCACCGCGCTGTTGGCCAAGCACCTGACCAACGAGCCGCCCCGCGTGGCCATGCTCAGCTACGCCTCCAAAAAGGAAGGCACCAAGAACCCGTCGCTGCTCAAAATGAAGTCTGCGACCGCGCTGGCCCGTGACAAAGCCCGCACGCTCGGCATCGAGGTGGAGATCGACGGCGAACTGCAGGTCGACGCGGCACTCGTCCCTGGCGTCGCCGAGCAAAAGGGCATTCGCAGCAGCGTGGCCGGCAGGTCCAACGTGCTCATTTTCCCGGACCTGAATGCGGGCAACATCGCCGCCAAGCTGGCGCAAATCGTCGCCGACTGCCGCGCCTACGGCCAAATCATTACTGGCCTGTCCAAGCCCGCTGCGGAAATCTCCCGTGGCGCGAGCGCGCATGACATTTTCGGCGCATCCGTGATCGTCGCCGCCCAGGCCGTCGACCCGAAATACCTGTTCCCGATGGATTGATCTGATCAATCGTGACCTTTTGAAAAACCAGTCGCGCCCGCATATGCCGCCCAGAAAGACCAAGAACACCATCACCGCCAAGCCGTTCGCTGGTGATGAAGACATCGCCACGATGCTGACTGCCCCGCGCAACAGCACCACCAAGCGCATCTTCGTCGCCGCCACCCGACAAAATGATGGTAAAACCACGACCTGCCTGGGCCTCTATGGCGCCATGCGCACGCGCACGCCCGACGTCGGCTTCATCAAGCCCGTCGGCCAGCGTTTCGTGGAAAAAGACGGCCACAAAGTCGACGAAGACTCCGTGCTGCTCGACGCGATTTTCGACGTGCAAATCCCCATCGACGCCATGAGCCCCGTCGCCGTGGATGGCACGTTCACCCGCCGATTCCTCGACAATCCGGACGAGAACCTGGCCATCCTGAAAGACCGCATTTGCCGCGCATTTGACCGCACGGCCTACGAAAAGGAAGTCTGTATCATCGAAGGCAGCGGCCATGCTGGCGTCGGCGCGGTGTTCGACCTCTCCAACGCCCAGGTCGCCAAGCTCCTCGGCGCGAAAGCCATCATCGTCGCCCAGGGCGGCATTGGTCGCCCCGTCGACGAAATCGCAATCAACAAGGCGCTCTTTGACAAGCACGGCGTGGAAGTCATCGGCGCGATTCTCAACAAGGTCCTGCCGGACAAAATTGACACCGTCCGCACCTACGCAGGCGAAGGCCTCCGCCGCCTCGGCGTACCGCTGCTCGGCGTGCTCCCCATGGCCAAGCAGCTCGCCGCGCCGAATCTTTCCCAGATCGTCGACGAAATCAGCGGCCGCTGGATCAATGGCCGCGAGCAAGCCGCCAATGAGCGTATCTTGCGCGTCGTCATCGGCGCCATGACGGCGAAGGGCGTGATCGATTACCTCCAGCCCGGCGTGCTGATCATCACCCCCGGCGACCGCGACGACATCATTTTCTCCGCCATCGCCAGCGCCGGCATCTCCGGCAAAAAGGTGGTCAGCGGCATTATTTTGACGCGCAACATCCTCCCCCACCCCAAGCTGATGGAGATGCTCGCGCAAACAAACATCCCCTGCGTCATCTGCAGTGAGGAAAGCTACACCGTCGCCAGCCGCATCAACGCGATGACGGTCAAGACCCAGCCGCAAGACACCGACAAGATCCCGATCATCCGGAACTTGATCCTGGACCACGTCGACATCGACGCGATCTGGAACGCGTTTTGATTCTTTGAGGGAGAAGGAAGATGGGAGAAGTCAGAAGGGCCGAGAGTTGTTGACGGCCTGCTTCTTCCAATTCTGAGAACATTGACTTTTCCTCTGATCCGCTACTCGATCAATTCACTTCTGCCTTCTCCCATCTCCCTTCTGCCTGTTCATGAAATGAACTCACCCAAAATCAAAATCTGTGGCCTGACGCGCTGGGAAGACGCTGAACTCGCGCTGGAGCTCGGGGCGGATTATCTCGGCCTGAATGTTTACCCGAAATCGCCGCGAAGCGTGACGCGTGAGCAGGCGTGGGACCTCTGCCAGCGCATCCCGGCGGGTAAGCGGGTGATGGTCGACGTCAATACCGGCGCCGACGAGCTCGAAGACTGGGCCGACTGCGGGTTCGACTATTTTCAGATTCACTGCGACATCGGAGTGAGCCTCGCCACCCTCGCGGCGTGGAGCGGCCTCGTCGGCAAGGATCGCCTGTGGCTTGCGCCAAAGATTCCGCCCGGCAATCCCTTCCCGCAAGACATGCTGGAGTTTGCCGACACCATCCTCGTCGACGCCTATCACAAGGACGTTTACGGCGGCAGCGGCCAAACCGCCAACTGGGAGCAGTTTGCCGATTGGGACGCCATGTACCCGCACAAGCGCTTCATCCTCGCTGGCGGGCTGAACCCGAGCAACATTGCCGAAGCGGCGCGCATTACGGGCGCCGAAACCGTCGACCTCGCCAGCGGCGTTGAGTCCTCGCCCGGCGTCAAAGACCACGCCAAGCTCCGGGCGCTTTTCGCCGCGCTGCGTGGCTAGACCGGTTCGAAGATTATTTTCGTGATGTCCGGCTCGCCCTTGGGCAAGTTTTCCGGCGCAAAAAGCGTGGCAGGCAACGCCATGTCCAACGCAGCGCCGGTTACGCGAAAACGCGTCTTATCGCCACTACGCTCATCGATGAGGTCGATCTCTTTGACGATGTATTGATCGTCAATTTCCTTGAAACCGCCGACATCCAGCGTGCGCAGGCGCTTACCTTGGGTGTCATACATTTTGGCGGTCAGGGGGGCGTTGAAACTCGCGTCGATAGCCAGCTCAACCGCAGCCAGATCCGGCATTCGCTCGGCGACATTGCCCGGAGCGTAAAACGTGAAAAAGTGCGCCGGACGGCCCCGCGCCAAGCGCTTGGAGTCCGTGTATTCGTAGACGTCCCAGTGCGCAAACGGCATCACGATGTCATACGGCGTATAATTCATGCCCGGGAAAAACGGCTCGCCCTGCTGCTCCTTGCCCATCTCAATGGCCTTGCCATCCTTGAGGGTCCAAACGCGTGGCTCGGCGCCCCCCTGCACAATGAACTCGCGGGTCTGGGTCTTGCGCTTGCCCTTGGGCCAAACGGAAATCCGATTCAGCGGACCGGCTTGATTCCAAGTGCCCCACAAGATGCCCTGGTAGACGACGTCTTTCGCCCGCGAGGGCTGGTGCACCAGGTCAAAGAGGAAAACGAAATCCCCACGCAACCGCTGGTTACGGAAGCTTTCAATGATCTCACGCCCCTCCACTTGGTCGATGGTTTCGACCTCCTTAGGGCCATGGGCGCGCTCGCCGGGCTTTTGACCAAAGGCCAAAGGCGCGCACAGCGCGAGCATCAGGGTATAAATAGCCAATCGCATAAAATTCGGCTTATCGCCGGGCAATGCAGACAAGGCTATTCCGCTTTTGTTTCGGAGGATTCAGCGGCGGGCGCTGCTTCCGTCTTCGCAGAATCTTCTGCAGCTGGAGCTTCAGGAGCTGCCGCTTCCGCATCTGCGGCGACTGTCTTGGCTTCCTCCGACGGCTTCACTTCAATGGCGTCTTCGGTGACAATCATCGTGCCAGCATCGCTGGAAACGGTGGTCGAGCCATCTTCGCTGGTCACGGTCTGAATGTTTTGCGGCAAGGTCACCAGCGGAGTTTGCTCAGCTTGAGTCGACTCCGAACCGGGAGCAGCAAGCTCTGGCGGCAGGGTGTTAGTCGGGCCGCCTTCTTCAGCGGTCGACAACAGGCCGAGATACAGGCCGAAGCACAGGATGAAAAACGCTGCAGCGCCAAAGATCGTGCCTTTGGTCAGCACATTGCCAGCGCCAGCGCCCAAGGCAGACTCGGCCGCGCCGCCACCCATGGCGGAGCCCATGCCGGCGCTGCTCGCGCGCTGCATCAGGATGATCAATACAAGATAGCCGCTGACGAGGATCAGCAACAGGGTCAAAAGGCCAAAAATAATTGCACTCATGTCGGAGTTATTCGGGAAAACCGCGCAACATGAGCCTTCTGCCCCGCAGTTTCAAGGTTTTTTATAGGTTTGCAGGTTCGGAAGTTTGAAGGTGCGAAAAGTTGATCGTACCAAATCTGGCATCAAGAAACATTCGAACCTACACACCCTTCGAACATTCGAACTCTCCCTAGCCCCCCAGCCCTGTCCGCTCGAGGATGCGCTGAAGGTCTTCGTTGCCGTAGTATTCGATGATCAGCTTGCCCTTTTTGGGGGTGTGCTTGAGGAAGACTTTCGTGTTGAGGCGGCTGGAAATTTGCTTCTCCAAATCGCGAACGACCGTTTCCGACGCCGCGTCTTGCGAGGCCGGGTCCTTGCGGAGATTGGACTCGGACTTGATGCGCTTGACCTGCTTTTCGATCTCGCGAACGCTCATGCCGCTCTCAATCGCGCGGCGGGCCAGCACGAGGCGCTGCGCTTGGTCTTCCACGCCGAGCAGCACCTTGGCGTGGCCGGTGCTGAGCATGCCCTTGGCCAAGTAACCCTGGATCTCGCGGTCGAGCGCCAACAGGCGCAGGGTGTTTGCAATCGAAGCGCGTGGGCGGCCAATGCGCTCTGAAACCGCTTCCTGAGTCAGGTCGAAATCCTTCATCAGGCTGGCGTAGCCGAGCGCTTCTTCAATCGGGTTCAGGCCCTCGCGCTGCAAGTTCTCGATCAACGAAATGACGGCGGACGAGGCGTCGCTGGCGTCCATGACGCGCGCGGCGATGGACTTCAAACCCAGCTTCTGGTGGGCGCGCCAACGGCGTTCCCCGGCGATGAGCTCGAACTTCTCCTTCTCCTTGGTCGTGCGAACGACGATGGGCTGGAGCAGGCCCTCGGAGCGAATGCTGTTGGCCAACTCGTCCACATGAGCCGGGTCGATCTCGCGCCGCGGTTGATACGGGTTGGGCACGATGGCGGCCACCGCGATTTCACGGTAGGGGCCAGCGGGCGGAGCCGGGGTCGGCTTGGCGGCCGGCTCGCTCTGGGGCGCGTCCACTTTCGCCGCGGTCTTTTTGACGGCGGATTTCTTCGCGCCGCCACCGGCGATGATGCCGCCGAGGCCGCGGCCAAGTCTGCTTTTAGGAGCTGCCATGAATCAGTTCAGCACGAATGCTAATGGGGTTTCAAATTCTTTTCCGCGTTGCATGCAGATTACTCCTTCACGGGGACGAAAATCGTCTCGCCGGCCTTCAGGCTGGTGGCGTTGGCAATGCGGTTGGCGTTCATGATGTCCTTGATCGACGAATTGTATTTCTTCGCGATGCCGGAAATGGTCTCGCCGGACTTCACCACGTGGGAATAGCCCGTGGTCGGGTAATCTTCGGAGAAATTAACCTGCGGCGTCACGGAAGGCGTGGCGTTGACCACGTCGGCCATGGCCTTGAACCCGGCGTCGGTCTGTTTGGCGAGAGACTCGATTTGCTTGGATACTTCGGCCAGAATCTCGCGCTTGGCGGCGGCCTCACGCTCGGGCAGCGCGCTGAGCTTGGTCTCGGTTTGCGCAACAAAGGTGTTGAGGCTGGCGGTCGTCGCCTGCTGCTGCTTGAGCAGCGCTTCGTAGTTTTTCAGCATCTGCATTTGCTGGCGCTGAAGCGACTCCACCTGCACGCTCAGTTGGCCAACCTGCTCCTGTAATAACTGGACATCCTGCGACATCCGGGCAAACGCCGTGCTTTGCGCCGAGGCAAGCAACGGGCACCAGAGGGCTAAGCAAAGAAAAAGAAATCGATACATGACAATGTCTTAGGAAACCCGAACCGCCAACTAAAGCAAAATCCGGCATCCGGGTCAGACTTTGCGCGGAAAGGGGGATTTTGACACTAATTTGGTAAGTTCGCCGCTATCGAGAAAGGTTCCACTCTCCAGCGGATAACCCCGCAAAAAGTCGCCCGCAGTCAGCATTTTGGCGCCGGGACGCTGGAGCTGCTGCAGCCGCAAAGCCCCCTCCCCGCACGCAATGACCAACCCGTCGACGCTGGCTGACAAGATTTCACCCACCGAGCCGTGGCCCGACTCCGCGTAACCGCCGCAGACCTTGATCCGCTCGCCATGGTGGTCGAAATAACAACCCGGCCACGGGAAAAGCCCATTCACGCGGGCGGCCAGGGCCTTCGCTGGCGCATTGAAATCCAGCGCGCCATCGGCTTTCTCCAGCTTGCGACAATAAGTAACGGCCTCCGGGTCCTGCTCGGCAAAGGCGGCCTCGCCCGTGAGCAAGGCCTCCAAATTACGCTCCAACAGCGCGGGGCAAGCGTCGGCCAGTTTGCCGCGCATATCGGCGCCGGTGTCGCTGGGCTCGACCTGCACACGCTCCACGTCACAAACCGCGCCGGCGTCCATCTTCGGCACAATGCGCATCAGCGAGACGCCGGTTTCCGTCTCGCCGTTGGCGACAGCGGTCTCAATCGGCGAGGCGCCACGGTAGGCGGGCAGCAGGGAAGCGTGAAAATTAACGAACCCGCGCGGCGGCACGGCCAGCAGGGATTTCTTCAAAATGTGCCCGTAGGCCATGACCAGCGCCAGTGCAATGTCGCGCTCGCGGAGCCAGTCCTCCAACTCGAGGCCGGGCTTTTCCGGGCGGAGCAGTTCAATGTCATGTTCGAGCGCCCAGGCGGAAATGTCGTTGGGCGAAAGCTGCTTGCCCCTGCCCTTGCGGCGATCCGGCTGGCTGACCACGCCCACCAGCTTCACGCCCGGCGGCGGCGTTTCGCGCAGCCAGTTCAGGAGCGGAATGGAAATCGGGTCGGAACCGAAAAAGACGACGTTGGGCATGAGTGGGAGGAAAAAGGAAAAAGATTAAAGGAAAAAGGGCGAGTATGGCAGGATGATGAAGTATTGAAACGGAGGTAACAGAGGGAGCCGAGCGAGGCAATAAAAGTTAACCGCAGAGGACGCGGAGAACGCAGAGTAATTCGATGATAAAATCACTCTATGCTCTCTCCGCGTTCTCGGCGGTAACGAAAGAACGACCTCCCTGATTTAGCTGATCAAGTCCGCGCGCCAGCCTTCGATGACCGGGCGGAATTCTTCGGTGTAAACTTGGTCGGTGTCGGGTTTGGGCAAGCCAGCGAAAACGCCCCAATACTCCACGTGCTCGACGGTCGCGCCGGGCTGGATGGTGACCAGCGGCCCGAGGGTTTCGAGCTCGATCATGAAGTCGTTGCAGAACGTTTCGTAAACACAGCCGAAGTCCGGATAGGTCTTTTTCGGGTCGACCATTGTGGCTTTCACGAAAGTGCCTGCCTCCTGCCAGTACGCCGCCCAACCCGGATAATTCGTGAGGCCGAGCTTTTGCGGCACGGCCGACTTCGTCGTGTCGATGCCGATGAAGTCCGGGTGGAACTGCCACTCTGGGCGCGAAAAGTCCGTGTAGGTCCACGGGACCATCGAGTAATTCGGCAGCAAATCCGTTTCGTGGTTGCCCTTGGGCAGGAGCGGCACCGTGGAAAATCCACCGCGCTCCATCACGGTCAACGCCCACGGCGCGCACTGGATTGGCCACTGCAGCATGTTGCGCATGCGGTGGGTCAGCTTGAATGTTTCCGCCCCCAGCGCAGCGATTTGAATGGACTTCAAAATGCCGCTTTGATCGGCCTTGGGCGCTTCCAGCAGCACTTCTTTGCCCTCGTCGATGTCGGCGATGCGAATGGCGTGATTGTCCAAATCGTAGGTGCGCGGCTTGATTTCGGGCGAATGCCAGAGGCGGTGACCCCCGCGCAACAACCACTCGTCCTCCCCGCTGCCGCCTCGTTCTTCCTTGACGCTGTGGAAAAGGTTTGCGGCGCCATCAATGGTGCAGGAGACGATGCGCGGCCCGATTTCTGTGGGGATCGCGACGGTGGCGGCGCCGGATTTCAGGAAAAGGCAATTCCAGCCGTAAAGTTCAGATGTGGTTGGCATAAAGTGATGTTATTAAAGGTTTTGCAGCTCCCAGCGAAAGCCCGAAGCATTGATTGCTGGAGAATAGTAGGACTTCCAATCGGCGCAAATAACAATTGTTAAAATCAAACGTCGAGACGAATTCACGACGCTCCAACAATGAAGCATTCACTCGCCAGGCGCAGTCCGGGTGGCCGCATTCAGGTCGTGATGGCGCTCTTTGCGGCGGGCGGACACCGTAGCCTGCTCCGTTGACGTCACCACTGGCATCTCCCCCTCTTCTCCCGAAAAATACCTGGCCGCAATGCCGTAGCGAAGATTATGCGAGGAGAAAATGTATGAGCTGGCGCCCGCCATTTCAGCGACCGTGAGCAGAATTAACAACGCAGTCGGCATAATGTCCGCGCGCTCTGCGGGCAGCGAATTGATTTTCGTCCGCTCTTCGAGCGTCATCGCGGCAAGCTCGATGTAGAGGAAACGCAGAAAAGCCAGCCCCAGCGAATTGCCCGCCTCTTCGGCCGTCTGCCCGAGCCAGGAAGCCCGCACGGTCTTGGCAACCGTTAATGCCCCACCGGTGCCCGCCAGGATATTGACATCTTTTGGAAAGCGAAAACCGGACTCGTCGATAGTCTTGCGCACGCGACGGACGATTTTCCGCATTTCAACGGACTTCATCGGCTGGTTCAGGTCATCCAAGAGCTGCTGCGACAAGCGAATCGCGCCCAACGGCAGACTGACCTTGGCGACAATTTTGCGATTACGCACATGAATCAGCTCCAGACTTCCGCCCCCCAGGTCAGCGAGGCAAAACTCCTGATACTGAGCGAGCACGGAATCCGTCGAAATCCCCCAGGCGATGTAAGCCGCCTCTTCATCGCCGGTCAGCACCTTGAGTTTCTGCCCGGTCGCCTCGTGAATGGCGTCAATGAATTCTTCCCGGTTGGCGGCGTCGCGCACTGCGGAGGTCGCAGCAACGAAGAACTTTTCCACATCGTAGCCGGAGGCCTCTTCGATCAGGGACTTCACGGCGCCACAGGCTTTCTGGATCGACGAGCGGGTGAGCATCGGCTGGTCGGAACCAAGCGCTCCGCCTATGCGCGTTTCCCAAGTAGTCTCATAGTGAATGGCGAGAGATGAACCGGTTTCGGCAACTAGTAACTTAATCGAATTACTGCCGATATCAATGACGCCTAATCTCATAACGTGAAGCCTTTGGTTGCAATGAGCACCACAAACTCGCCCTTCACCTTAATCGAAGTTTTTTTATCGGCAAGTTCTTTGAGCGGCGCCGTCAGGATCGTTTCGTATTTTTTCGTGAGTTCTCGCGCCAGGCACACCACACGGTCTGGCCCCAGAACGTCGAGCATCTCTGCCAGGAATTTTTCAATGCGGTGGCAGGATTCGTAAACAATGATCGTGTGCGGAAAATCCTGATTGCGCTCCAGAAACGTCCGGCGCGCCGCCGACTTTGGCGGCAGGAACCCCGCATAGAAAAATGCGTCCGTAGGCAAACCACTCGCCGCCATCGAAGCTAAAAGCGCCGAAGCGCCAGGCACCGGAATCACGCTCAAGCCTCGGCGACGACATTCCCGCACCACGCGAAAGCCTGGGTCGCTTAACGTCGGCGTGCCTGCATCGGAGACCAGAGCCACCGATTCGCCAGCCTCGATTTTATCCGCCAATTCAGACGCGCGGGCCAACTCGTTGTGCTCATGGTAGGAAACCGTCGGTTGCGTAGAACCGATGTGGGCCAATAATTTGCCCGTAGTGCGTGTGTCCTCGCAGGCAATGAGACTCGCCGTCTTCAACACCTGAATCGCCCGCGCAGACAAATCACCCAGATTGCCTATGGGCGTGGAGACGACGTACAGCGCCGACTCCAGAGATGCTGAGACAGACTCATCCATAGCGTGATTTGCGGCCAGCGCCGCCGCAAAGCGTTAATAACCTTCGCGGCCCGCGTTGAATCCACCGGAGCTCATCCCCGGAGCGCCGCCCTCCCAGCTCGCAGGACGGGCCCACGGCAGGTTGCTTTGCTCTGGATTAGCAGATTCACAGCCCGAGAGGAACAGGCCTCCCAAGCTCAGCAGTGCTGCGGTTAAAACAAACCGCACTTTAAGTTTCTGGTGTGCTCTCATCAAAGTCGCAAGGTAGCGGGAAACGCGCTACGCACAAGCTCTATTGAGTGATTTTGATCGGGTCGCCTTCTTGCAAACGAACGGGATCTTGACCGGGCAGAATGTAAGCGACGCTGTAAGTCGGCGCAACCGTGCCAACCTTGACGCGCATCTTGCGGCCCAAGCCCTTGGCTACGTTGAACTCCATTTGCTTCTGCAGGCCGTCGACTTCGCCCCGGCTGATGATCAACAGACCCTTGCCCTCGTCGGTGCGGAGAATGGAAGCGTCCTGTTCCTTGACCGGGCCAACAACGCCGCCGCTCGTGCTGACGGTCGCGCTGCCTTCAGCGGAAGCCAGATTGTTGGCGGTGCTTTGGATTTGATAATTCAGCGCGTCGATCTTGTCCTTCAAGTCGCCATTTTGAGCCTGAAGAGTTTCGATCTGGGTTTCGAGATCGCTGACAATGCCAGCGTCAACCGTCGGCGCATCGGGCTTGGCCACGCTGGCGACGTCGACTTTCAGTTGCTCGTGAGCCGCGTCCAAGCTGGAGTATTTCTTTTCCAGATCGTCGTATTCGTTCTTTTGGCGGCCGAGGTCGCGCTTGATCTTATTCAGCTCGTTGGAGGAGAAATTGATCTTGGAATTGGCGTCAGCGAGCTTCTGGTCGAGCTCATTGGCCATACCTTGAAACTTCATCTTCTCATTTTCGAGGTCTTCAGCCCGCGATTCCGCAGCCGTCAACTGCTGCTTTACGGCAACCGTTTCATCATTAGCGGCTTTGACCACGCCGTTTGTTTGATACCAGAAAAATGCCGCGGCGACGGCGCCGAGAATCGCAATGACGCGAAGCGCTATGGAGAGACCTTTCATAATGTCTTATAAGGAGATATTGTCAGTTTCGGGGAGGTGGAGAGCTTAGCGCTCTATCAAGTATTTGGATTCGTAGAAGGGCTCGCCAACGAGCTTGCGTAAGGGGCGATTCTGATTAGCGGCCATATGATCTAGCAATTTAAAAATGAGTTCTGTTTGCGATTCAAGACCTAATTCTGCAGCAAGTTGTTCTGCTGTAAACGCTTCGCCCGGCTTCGCAGACAGCGCATCGACGATCTTTTGACGCGTTTCCAGGGTGATTGCGGCCGCCTTTTTACCCGCCTCAACGCCAGGTTGGTGGTAGGCGTTGATATTCACCAGCGATCCGTAGAACCCAACCGCACGCTCGTAGAGCGCGATCAGCATGCCAACCGTGTGCGCGGAGACATCCTTGACGGTGATGGTGATCGACTCGCGGCCCTGATTGTAAAGCGCGTCGCGCGTCCCCAGGTAAAAGCCCTGCAGGAAGTCCCCCGAGGTAAAGTCCGCCTCAACGGAAGGTGATGGACCTTCGCGGTCGGTATGCACTTCGATGAAGGTGGCGAAGAAATTCAGCACGCCATCGCGCAGTTGCTGAACGTAGGCATGCTGGTCGGTGGAGCCTTTGTTGCCGTAAACCGCAATGCCCTGGTGGACGGTATTACCGTCGAGGTCGAGCTCTTTGCCCAGGGACTCCATCACCAACTGCTGGAGGTAACGGGAGAACAGCTCAAGGCGGTCTTTATAAGGCAGGATCACCATGTCCTTCTTACCCGCGCCGTCGGTGGCGTAATACCACATGAGCGCCAGCAAGGCAGCCGGGTTGTGCTTGAAATCCTTCACACGGGTCACGGCGTCCATTTCCTTGGCGCCGAGGAGCATGCCGTCGATGTCAAATCCAGAGAGAGCGGCGGGAACCAGCCCCACTGCGGCGAGCTCGGAGGTGCGGCCACCAACCCAATCCCACATGGGGAAACGGGTCAGCCAGCTGTTTTCCACGGCGTGCTTGTCGAGCTTGGAGCCGACGCCGGTGATCGCCACGGCGTGCTGGCCGAACTGCAAACCAGCCTTGGCCCAGGCGCTTTCCGCCTCCACCATGCCATTGCGGGTTTCGGGCGTGCCGCCGCTTTTCGATGTGACCACGGCCAGAGTCTGGCCGAGCTTGCCATCCAACTGCGCCAACACCTTGTCCATCCCGTTCGGGTCGGTGTTATCAAAGAAGAAGATGTGCATTGGGTCGCTGGCGGGATTGCCCAGCGCCTGGTTGACAAACTCCGGGCCAAGCGCGGAACCGCCAATGCCGATGCACAACAGGTTTTCAAATTTTCCGGCGGAACCCTGAATCTCGCCACTGTGGATTTTGGCGGCAAAGTCTTTGATCGCCTGCTCGGTTTCGGCGATTTCCTTCTGCAATTCCGGCGTGGGGGCGAGGCTGGCGTTGCGCAGCCAGTAGTGGCCGACCATGCGGCCTTCATCCGGATTGGCGATCGCGCCGCCTTCCAGCGCTTCCATTGCAGCAATGGCCGCGTCGATTTTCGGCTTCATCGAATCGAAGAAATCATCCGCAAAGTTCATGCGGCTGATATCGAGCGCGAAATCGAGCGGTTCAACGAATAGATAGTGTTCTTTAAATCGGTCCCAAGACATGACGTAGATCATCTAGGCGACGCAGAGAGCGTGGCGCAAGGCGATATGTGTAAAACTATCCCATTGATGGCAAAAATTTCACCCATAGAGAAAAAACAATTGTCACTGAGCGCCGCGGAACTTGTCCTAACCCCCAAATACTTCGTTTATGAGCCGCATTTCCCAAGCCTTTCAAACCGCCCGCGCAAACGGGCGCCCACTCTTTGTCTCCTACCTGTGCGCCGGCGATCCCAGCTTTGAAACCTCGCTGGAAGCCTGCCGCGCACTGATCGAGGCGGGCGCAGACATTCTGGAGCTTGGCGCGCCATTCTCCGACCCCCTCGCCGATGGCCTGACCAACCAGCTCGCCGCCCAACGTGCGCTCGATGGCGGCATGACCCAGGAAAAAGTGCTCCAGCTCGTGCGTGAGATTCGCAAATTCAGCGAAGTCCCCGTCGTTCTTTACACCTACTACAACCTGGTCTTTGCCCCGGGTGAAGCCGATTACGCGCGCCAAGCCAAGGAAGCCGGCGTCGACGGGTTTCTGGTCCTCGACTTGCCGCCGGAAGAAGCCGCCAGTTGGCAAGACGTTTGCGCCGCAGAAGGCCTCGGCACCGTCTTCATCATCGCGCCGACGACGCCCAAGGAGCGCATCGCCAAGATCGCCGACGCGGCGACCGGTTTCCTTTATTACGTATCGCGCACCGGCGTGACCGGCGAACGATCCGAGCTCTCAGCCGACTTAAAGGACTCCGTCGCGCAGATTCGCTCAGTCACGGATTTACCGCTGGTCGTGGGTTTTGGCGTCTCCCGCCCGGAACACGTCGCCACCATTGGCGAGATTGCCGATGGCGTAGTCGTCGGGAGCGCCTTGGTCAATTGCCTCGCAGCCAATGTCGATCAACCACAAGCCGGCGTCGCCGCGCTCCGCACCAAGGCCGAAGAGCTCATTGGCGGCCTAGCTTAGTAAAGTGCTAATCCCAATTGGTCACTGGCCAAAGCCCAAATGGGCTCATTAGAGAGCATTTCATCCAACTTGGCCGAAAGTGCTTTAGGTAATGCTGCGTTGAGGATCGTTCCGGTCTCGCTAAGCAAACTACTGAAGCCTCGCCGAGGAACCGGCAATGCCTGCCCGAGGATCTAACGATTCCTCGCCGAGGAACTGACAACTCCTAACCGAGGAACTGGCAGTTCCTCGGCGAGGAATTGACGCGGAGCTACTTGGATGCTGGTTTGCCGCGAGCTCACCCAAGAATCGATTCGAACAAACAGAAGGCCGCGGTTCATCAGAACCGCGGCCTTCCAGGGGGGGTAGGTTGGGTAGAAACTAACGCCCGAATAACTTTTCCATCAATTGAGAAGCCGCCTGATGGACTACGGCGTCCTTCTGGTACAGCGTCCAGGCGATTGCAAGAAGGACGAGCATGAAGATTGCAGTGCTGCCCCCTAACCAACGCCAGAACACATCCTTGCGAATGCGATAGCCATTGATGTTGAGGTGCACCGAATTACGACGACGTAGGTATGACATTTGGGGAATGATTATACTGGGGGATAGTTAAGCGGGTATTAACTACTCGAGAAAATGACTAAACGTAACTTTCTCGACTAGATTCTTAACTGTATTGTAACGGAATAAGAACCTTACCATACCCTCAAATATGGGGGCAAATCAATCATTTTTTCGAAAATATAAACGATTTCCCTACTACTATTAGACCCTATACCCCACAACATTAGGTAACGCCATGGCTGCAAATCCATCAGTCGGCTTTAGTCAAGCGCTGAAGCTGGGCTTCGAATTCCGGCGGAGTTTTTGCCTCGATAATTAACTTTTGCCCCGAGTCCGGATGAGGCAATTCCAGGCGCTTGGCGTGCAAATAGAAATCGGCAACGCGCTCTTCTCCCTGCCGTGGGCGGTAGCCATAAGTCGAATCACCTAACAACGGCAGCCCGATGTGGCTTAAATGCACCCGAATCTGGTGCGTGCGCCCCGTGTGGATACGGCAATGAATCAGAGTATGCCGCTCCCCCAATCGTTGAACGACCTGCCAGTCCGTATGGGCATGGCGACCATCTTCGCGAACCGCCATGCGGGTTCGGTAGTGGGGATCGCGCTCAATAGGCTCCAGGATGCTGCCTGCCTCCAAACCCGGCGAGCCTGCGACGATGGCGAGGTATTCCTTTTTGGTCTGACGCTCTGAAAACGCCTGAACCAACTGGTAATAAGCCTCGTCCGTTTTCGCAAAAACAATGACGCCGGTCGTCTGCTTGTCCAGCCGATGCACCACGCCGGGGCGCTCTTCGCCGCCCGCCTTGGCCAACTGGCCATTGGTGTGCGCCAAGAGCGCATGACAGAGCGTCGGTGGAGTCACTCCGGCACCGGGATGCGTAACGAGCCCACCCGGCTTGTTGACTGCAACCAAGTGCTCGTCTTCATAGAGAATTTCGAGCGGAATCGCGATTGGCTCGACCTTCGTCGAGGGCGGTTCGGGCAGGAACAGAGAGAGAACATCCCCCTCCCCCACTTTGACTTTGCCCGCAACGACGGCGCCGTTGAGCCTCACCTTGCCGTCGTCAAACAGGACTTTAAGGCGCTGCCGACTCCAGTCAGGCAAAGAACTGGCCAAAACTTTGTCCGCGCGACCGCCAGCACCTTCCGGCGGCACGGTGAATTCCACCGATTCGCCCGCGATCTGAGGGGACTCGTCCAAAGGCTACATTCCCTTTTTACGCAACTCGACTTCCAACAAAGTCTGGAACTCCATGATGTCGTCTTCCGAAGGGCGATAGCCTTCGGTTGGACCAGGGATGAGACCCAGGCGGCCCATTTGATCGACTTGCCAGCCCATCGACTCGCCATCGGAAAAAGTAACTGTGCCGCTGACCATGGCGCCCGGACGGGTAACCGCATCCACCTCCACCTGCACACTGCCGCCAGCACCATCATCGACCAGGCTGGCATTGCCGTCGACTGCGGGCTTGTCGGCGTCGTTGAGATCCGCCTTGGGCTGCTCCTTGTCGACGAGGTCAAGCTCCAGGTCATCCACGAGGAAGCGCACTTCCATGTAGGTCAGCTGAGCGCCAAATTCACTTTCCAGACGACGTTGTATTTCCGCCAGGCCTTCCCCTGCGGATACCCAAGCAATCACCTGCTTTTTTTGTTCGTCGGTAAAATTCATATCGGGTCAGTGAAACAATCCACCTCGGCGAATCAACAGCAATCGACCCGCCGCACGGCTACTCTTTCATTTTAAAGCTTTCCGCCGGCTCTCGGTCAGACAGCTCGGACTTCGATTTTCCGCGCGAGCGAGCCTTATCCTGCCCACGGTAGTAGGCGTAATTCGCATGATAATACTGGTAGTCGCCTTCGGCGCTCAGCGGCACGCGGTTGAGCACCAGACCGGCAAGTTCGTTGGCGTGGGTTTCAATGGTCTGCTTGGCGCGCAGGATCATGCGGCGCGGATGGCGACGATGCTGAACGACCAGCAACACGGCGTCAGCCAAGCCCGCAATGAGCCCGGCATCGCTGAGCCCCAGGACCGGAGGCGAATCGAGGAAAATAACGTCGTAACGCTCACGCAGACGACGCAGCTCGGCTTCGAGTTTTTTCACCGTCAGGCGATTCAGCGCACGTCCGGTCTCTCCACTGGCCAGCAAGTCCAGCCCGGTAATGTCCGTTGGCCGGATCGCCTCATCCAGCGGGATTTCGCCATCGAGCACGCTGGCCAAACCAGGGTCAACGGAAAGTCCGGCGTTGCGATGCTGGACCGGGCGGCGCAGGTCGGTGTCTATAATCAGCACCTTCTGCCCGCTGAGCGCCATGACCGCCGCCAGATTGCGCAACGTCGTGGATTTGCCCTCCCCTGGGCCCGCGCTTTGCAGCGCCAGCACGCGGGGCTGATTCTCACTGCTGATCAGCTCCAGGTTCGTTTGTAGGACCCGGTAAGGTTCGGCTTCCGTCGTTTCAAAAGAGTCCTCTCCAATGAGCTCGGCCCCTTTGGGAATGATGCCCAGCGCGGGCAAATTCGTCAGCCTTTCGATCTCTTCCACGCCACGGAAACTGGTGTCGCAAAGCTCAACCACGAGGGCGATGCAGATGCCCAGCACGCCGCCCCCCGCAATCGCTAGGAAGAGGTTAAAATACCAGATCGGCCAGGAGCTGCCCGCGGGCGGTTCTGCCCGGCTCAGGATTTCGATGCTCTTCTTGGGCGCCTGAAAATCGATTTCCCGCTGACGCAACGTCAGCTTCATCGTCTGGTAAATGCGCTCTTCCTCGCGGAGCTTTTCCACGGCCTCTTCAAAGGGACGCATACGGCTGGTTTCGGAGTCAATCTGCGCCGAACGCATTTCCTGCAGTTGTCGCTTCAATTCGTCGAGCCGGGCCTGCGCCTCCAGGTAGCTTAACTCGAGCGAACGCTCGTAGCCGTCGAGCAGTTTGTCCAATTGCGCGCGGATGGTTTTCAAGCTGCGCGTCGACGCCTTGAGCTCGGGGTGCTCGTCGCCGAGTTGCGCCTCCAGGCGCGCGTGCTGCTGCTCCTGCAGCATGAAGGCCTGAAGTAAGTCCTGCAAATTGCCATCGGTAATGAGCTCGGAATTGACCAGCGTCAAACGGTCTTCGGCGGGAATCGCCTTAAAGTTTTCCCAGCGCGACTTGCGCCCAATCGCCTCCACGCGCAACTGAATCAAGGTGCTCTCCAGGGCGCGCAGGTTTTCCACATCCTGATTCAGGACATCCATGTCCAGATCGACGCCCGAAATACTCAGCTCCCGGCGAAGCTCTTCCACGCGATCCCGATGGGCGGAAACGATTTTCTCCTGCTTGGCGAGTTCCTCCTTCAGGCGCTCGACGCCTTCGGTTTGATTGGCCGAAGCAAAGGCAATGCGGTCTTCCGAGTAAATCACGGCGATGGCGTTGGCGATTTGCGCCGCCAGTTCGGGATCGCCAATCGTCCAGGCGTTGATCTCGATCAGCGACGTCCCCTGCTCCAGCGACTTAACCGTCACCATGCGACGCGCCAGGGGGGGACCTTTCGTGATCGGCACGCTGTTAGCGAGCAACGTATAGGCCTGCCCTTCGGTCAGACGCTGGCCGTCGGCAAACATATCGCCCAGCTTTTGTTGCAGGTCCAAGGCCTCGATGACCTGATACAGGATCTGCTTACTCGTGAGCACATTGACCTGCTCTTGGGAGAAAAACGGATCATAGCCTCCCCCCTCACGCGAAAACAGCGACACCTGTTCTTCGGGCTTTTCCACCTTGATCACCGCCGCCGCGCGATACCAATGCGGCATGGCCCAGGTAACCAAAATCGCAGTGATCACCGTCAGCCCGATGATCGTTAAGATCAACCACCGGCGCAGGTAAAGTGCGCGCAGGTAAAAGCTGAGCGTGTTGGTGTCGTCGTGTGGTGTCGGCGATGCCATTGAAACGTAATAAGTCGCCCAAACTAAGCAGGGAATCGCAGGCAGGCAATGCCTATCGTGCGGTCAGGATTACGGCGTGACGCCATTAGAAGGTGTAGCGCACGTAGCCGCCCACGCGATTACGGACCTGGCTGCGGCCAACCACTTGGGAATCGACGTTGTCGTAGTCGTAGTTGATCCACGTCGACCAATTATCCGTGATCATGTAAGTGACGCCCACCCCCGTGCGGTAGGTGTATTCGTTGGCGTCCGCAATGCCGGTGCGGCCATTGAGCTGCGCGTATTGGTAGAGCACAGAGCCGGACAACGCGACGCGCGGCAGCACGAAGTATTCGAAATTCAGTTGCAGGTCCAGATTCTCCTGATCGAGGAAGGAATTCGTGTCCGTCGTTTCAAAAATACCGTAGGTCACCGCGCCAGCGACGTAAGAACGCTCCGTCAATTGATAGACGGCAGTCAACTCGCCATAAGGCGACGTGCGGTTCGGGTTGCTTTCGCGGATGCGAAATTCGGCGCCCAGACGGGCTTCCAGCACCAAGCGTTCCGCCAATTGATAATCTACGCCACCCAACACAAAGTGGCTGTAGTTGGATTTAGGCGGCGAATCGTTAGTGTAGTCGTTGTATTCGAAGTCGTATTCCCCGACCAAAGTCAGCTCCGGCAGGAAAACATAGCCCAGCTCCAAGCCGGCGGCGTATTGAATACGGTCCAACTGATCGGCGAGGTTGTTGTCATCGTAAAACCAGAACTGGTTGCGGAATTTCCCTTCGAGCGACCAGATTTCGGTGATGTTCCAGAGCGCCTGCAGGTCTACGCGGTTAAACAGAAAAGACTGGTCCGTTTGCAGCGGCGCTCCAGCGATGATGGCCGACTCTGGATTCTGCGTGTAGGAGAAAAAGTCGCTGACCGAAGCAAAGATGTTGGGAGCGAAGGTGTGGTCGAGCTGCCCGCTCAGGTAATTGTTGGCCAGCACATCGTCTCCGCCCGGGCGGTTTTCGAACCAGAGAACCTGTAGGTCATAGTTCGCGGAGAAAAACGTTTGGTCCGTGATCGACTGGTTATAATCCAGGTGTGGCTTCACCTCGCCCACCACGCTGGAAACCCGCCCATTCTGCGAGCCGAAGATGTTGGAGTCATAATAAACGCCCGTCGCGAGCGAACCCGAAAACGCTTCTCCCTTTTCCTGAGATGGAATGGGCGCGTAGACCGCAAATAATGCTGGCGTTGCAGCGATCAATGTAAGCGAGCCGAGCAGCAGTGGCTTCATAATATGTGTAGTCAGAAGTGTAGTCGCAGGATCAATTGGTTAGCGGATCGAACCCGGGGGATAAGCCCTCGTGTCCAAGCAGACGTAGATATTATCCCAAATCCGGACGGGTTTTTGCAAGGGGAAAAAGGCGGGAGTGCGCCCAGCCGCCAGTCCGTGATACAAGGCGCCCCAACCGTAACTCCAGGCCGCGTCTTTGGTTGGAGTAGCGCCATCGGAACGCAGCAGCTCGGCATAGAATGGCTGGTCCAGCCGGTTAGGCGTCAGGACTAAGGCGCCCATTGGTTGCCGCTCGATGATCGCGGCAAATTCGCGCATCTGGTTTGGCTGGCCCCAGGTGGTGATCTGTCCGTACCAAGCCAAGCCCGCAGGCGAATCCGACATCACGCCGTAGCCTGGATAAAATTTCTCCACCATCCCCACCTTCAATGCGCGAAACACCGTGGGCGCGTAGGGGGGGAAGCTGAAATGCCCGCGCACGCCCGGTTGCAACACCCAATGCAGAACCGGCAAGGCCTGCAGCAACAGCACTGCCCCAATCCAAATGCGTTTCTTCCACGGCGAAATACCGTGCGCGCTCTCCATCATAACGAAGAAGAAGCCAGCCCCAAAAATAATAAACAGCGGCGCCAACCAATACCCCGGCACAATCGGCGACTCACCTGAATCCAGAAACGGCCCGCCAATCGTCACCGCTGCGATGAGCGCCAACGCCAACCAGCGTAACGCGTTCGTGCTGCCGCGTTGAAATTGATAAAACAGCGAGGCCAGGAAAAAGCCCACAAAGAGTAACCCACCGCCCTGCCAGAGGTCTCCCCGCAAAGCCGAGCCCATGCCGTCGAGCCCTTTGTTGATCAGCTTGCGCAGTTGGATGGGAGCCGTCGACGGATGAAACTGTTGACGGAAGTTTTCGGGCTCTGCCGTTGGATCACCCGCCTTCCAACCAATTTGCTGCCCCGCCAAAGCAAGCGGATTGCCCGTCAACTCAAGATTATGCATCAGCCAAGGCGTTGTCACGGCGGCAAAGCATAAGCCCACCAGAATCAACGAACCCAACGCCGCCAACCAACGATGGGGCTTCGAACTCCGCAGCCAAAAGCGAATGGCAAAGTAGAGACCGACGGGGCCAAGGATTAGCCCGGCAGGATAATCAGTTAAAAAGAGAGCCCCGCAAAGTAAACCGGCCAAAACCGGCCAAAGCCAGGCTTTGGGGCCTGAACTCCGCTCAAAGCCGAGCGCAACCAACATGAGCAGAAGGCAGAGAAAACTCAGCATCATGCCGCAGTTGACGGAAAATACGCCGTCCCAAACACCTGCCGACACCAGGTAACCCGCCACCGCCAGCCACGCGGCCCGAGCGCCAAAAATTTGCTTGGTCAGCACCGCGATCAGCGCAAGGTTCGCCCAAAAGAAAAACAGACTGACCGCCAGCAAAAAGAAATCCGCCAGGTAGTAAGTGCGGTTGGGTTCGTCTTCGAGCCAGGCGCGAAAGTCGTCCGGCAGCGCCTTTAAGGCGAGCCCAACGACCAATGGGTAACCCGGCGCCGTGTAGAGGTCGGGCAAGGTGGCATCGGTCGAAAAGGTCCAGCCATTGCGCACCTCCATCAGCCTGACTGCCTGGGGGTGCCAAACCGGCGTCGTGAAGCCCTTGCCGTCCGCAATGCTCTGGGCGAGCACGGCCGTTTCCAACACGCGCTCGTTGTTGGGGCCCAAGTAGCGTTTGCCGCTTAAATAAAAGGAGCAGAGGATAACGAACAGCGTCGCCGTGATGATCCGCAACAGCGTATCGCCCCGCCCTTCTTCCAGCCAGTGGACAAATCGCTGCATTAGTTTTGCGTGTCCAACTCGGGCCAGCGCGCCAGCTTGCGGTGGAGCGTTCGTCGAGAGATGCCCATGAGTTGGGCCGCCTTGGTGCGGTTGCCGCCAGATTCCTGCAAAGCGCGCCGCAAGAGGCGTTTTTCGCTCTCTTCCTTGGAAAGTGGGGGGGGCGCCTTGTCATCCTTGGGCGGCCAATCCTTCCCGCCATCAGTGGTCCGCGCCGCCAGCTCACCGCTGCCCAGAAAACGCGGGTCGAGGTCGTATTCCGTGATCTCGCCGCCACGCTTCATCACAACAATGTTTTCGCAGAAATTGCGCAGTTCGCGGATGTTTCCCGGCCACTTATAAGCCTGCAACGCCTTCATGGCAGACGAAGTCAACCGTGGGGCTGGCAGGCTGTTTTCTTCCGCAAACTGCTTGATGAAGTGGTCCAGCAACAGCGGGACGTCATCCGAACGCAGTCGCAACGGCGGCAGGGTCAGTGGCACGACGCTCAGGCGGAAATATAAATCCTCGCGAAACTTACCCGCATCCACCTCCGCGCGGAGGTCACGGTTCGTTGCGCAAACCAGCCGCACGTCGACGTTGATTGGCTTCATGCTGCCGAGACGCTCAACCGTGCGCGTTTCCAAAAACCGCAGTAGCTTGACCTGCGTGGGGGCATCGACTTCGCCAATTTCATCCAAAAACAAGGTGCCGCCATCCGCCGCCTCGAAGCGCCCAATGCGGCGTTCATTGGCGCCCGTGAAGGCCCCCTTCTCATGCCCAAAGAGTTCGCTTTCCAGCAGGTTAGCCGGGATCGCGGCGCAGTGCACCGGCACAAATGCGCCACGGCTGCGCTGACTGTTCTGGTGAATCATTTGGGCGACGAGCTCCTTACCCGTGCCCGTCTCCCCGTAAAGCATCACCGTGGCCTTCGTCGGCGCCACCTGCTTCACTTCTTCGAGAACCTGCTGAAGCGGCGCGCTATTGCCAATGATGCCCTGGAAGCTGAATTTCCGGTCCAATCGCTCGTGAAGCTGGACGTTTTCCTGCTCCACTTTACGGCTTTTGAGCGCGCGCTTGATGAGGATTTCCAGCTTTTCGAGGTTCAACGGCTTGGTGACGAAGTCGTAGGCGCCGCGTTTCATGGCTTCAACCGCAGTTTCCACGTTACCGTAGGCCGTCATCATGATGACGATGGGTTGATAGGCCATTTTCACGGCTTTATCGATCACCTTGAGGCCACTTTGGCCCGCCATTCGGAGGTCGGTCAGCACGACATTAAATTCGTCAGCATCCAGCAGGCGGAAGGCTTCTTCGGCGTCGCGCGCCACGGATACTTCGAAGTCGTCCTCGAAGAGCGCCTGGAGCCCGTCTCGGGTATGCTTCTCGTCGTCTACGATGAGGAGGCTGTGCAACATGAAATCCAGAATGTCACTTTCCGTTCCTCGGCGCAAAGCGAAAAAAGCGACATATTGACTCTTTTTACCCCTAATCAGGCCTGCATAATCCAAGGGTAGATTACAGAAAAGCTCAATTTACCTAATTTTAACCTCAACATCCTAGGGTATTGTCCGATATATAACCTAAGCCTTATTCTTCTACTGGAGAAAAATCATGAGTCTCCCTCAAAAACTAATTGGGTACGCCCCGTTAGCTGCGCTCTTTCTACCAATCAGCGCGGGAGCTCAACTGGTGTATACTGAGTCTTTCCGTTACGAAACAGCGCCAGGCTGGGAATTTCAAACCGGTTCTTCAGGCACAGCCCCATCAGCGCGGCTAACCGCCAATGCTGCGCCAGTCAGCTCAGACCCGGAAAACGGCGCGCCGCAAATCGACGTCAACGGCAATGGCTGGCTCCGTCTGGCCACGACCACGGGCAACCAAGCAAACGCCGTGGCGCTGGACACCGCCATCCCCTCGGCGGGCAACACCATTCGCGTTTCTTTCGACTACACTTTTTGGAAACCCGGGACTAATCCCGCTGACGGCATAACCGTTTTCCTCTGGGATGCCGGGCAGGACTTTCAGCCTGGCGCCTTCGGTGGTTCCCTTGGCTACGCGCAGAAAACCGGCATCGACGGCTTGGCGGGCGGTTATGTGGGCGTCGGCCTGGACGTTTATGGCAACTACTCAAACGCCACGGAAGGTCGTGTCGACGGCCCAGGATTCCTTCCCAACGAAGTCGCCGTCCGCGGCCCCGGAAGCGGAACGACTGGCTACAATTTCCTGGAAGGCACGGGCGACGGCACAAACCCATCGCTGACGAGTATTTTCGGCTCGGGCTTCAGCATGGACTTCATCAACTCCCCCACCCGCCCCGACCAGGACGCGGACGATTTCCGCCATTTCGAAATGGAGCTCGACGCCAGCAACAACCTGACCCTTTGGATGCAGGATGGCTACGACGGTACGTTAACGCAAATTCTGCAAACCAACATCAGCGGCACACGGCCCGACCAACTGCGCATCGGTTTCTCCGGCGCCACCGGCGGCTCCGTCGAAGTTTACGAAATCCGCAATCTGGAAGTTTCCACCTCAGGCGGCACGAATTCTTTTTATTGGGACAACGAAAATGGCGACGAACTCTGGACCACCGGACTGAACTGGGATCAGGACACCGTGCCCTCCACCTACAGTCATGTCATTTTTTCTGATGCCTTTCCAGACACCGTTGATGACCAAACTGTCAGTGTGGATGGCGGCGATAAAACCATTAGCAGCGCGACCTTCTCGGGCACATCCAGCTACGAGCTTACCCCAACCGGCTCGCAAGCACTGGTTTTCGATACCGATGGCAATGGCAAGAGCTACCTTAATGTGCTCAACAATCCATCCGGCAATGCAGACCACACCGTCCATGTAGACATCGAGGCGGAGAACGATCTGGATGTCCAAAACCTCGTGGACCAGACACTCACCTTAACGGGAGACATCGATGGCAAGGGCAACACTTTGGGCTTTGAGTCCGCAGGCGTCATTGTCGCATCCGGAGTCATTACCGACAGCACCGGCGCCAGTGATGTCGTCGTAACCGGAGCAGGCGAAACCCAGTTTTCCGGCAATAATGATTACTCAGGGACAACGACCGTGGGCGACAGCTCCGGCGCCAACTCAACGTTGACGATCAGCCACGCCAACGCCTTGGGCGCCACCAGCGCCAGCACCACCGTGCTCGACGGGGCAACCCTGGCGCTCGCCGGAGACACCAGCTTCGCCAATGAATCGCTCAGCATTGCCGGTGATGGCGCTGCGGGAACCGGCGCATTGTTCAGCAGCTCCGGCAGCAACACCTGGAACGCCACCACCACGCTGGCCGACGATGCCCGAATCGGCGTCGCCGACGGTTCCTCACTTACCCACGCGGGCAACATCAGCATGAGCACCTCGGGCTACGACTTGACCCTCGACGCTGACGGCAGCGGAGAGTTGACGGTGTCCGGCGTGATCTCCTCGCCATCATCCAGCGGGGGGGGAATTACCAAAACTGGCGACGGCCTGGTGATCCTTTCCGGAAATAATTCCTACAACGGCGCCACCGTGATTGAGGAAGGCGTCCTGCAGATCAACAACTCCAACGGACTCGGAGCCGGGTGGACATCCGCCGCGACCGGCACCACCGTGCAAAGCGGCAGCACGCTCGCCCTCGACAATGGCAACTACACCGTTTCCGGTGAAAACCTCTACTTGTATGGCGACGGTGTTTCCGGCATGGCCGCCCTGTGGGGACAAGGCGGCAGCCAAAGCTGGAGCGGTCAGGTGCACATGCAGAGCGACTCGTCAATCGGCGTCGAAGACGCCTCCGACATACTCACCATCAGCAACGGATTCTATGGCAATGGCAACGACCTGACTATTCGCGGAGATGGCACCGTGCGCATGAGCACCAGCTTTAACACCGTCGGCGACATCACCATCGAATCCGGAACCCTCGACTCCTCCAACTGGAATCAGATCAGCGACACGTCTCGCATCACGATCAACGCGGGCGGGACCTACGACAAGGCAAGCGGCGGCGAAACGATTGGCTCTCTGGCGGGTGCAGGCAACGTCGTGCTCGGCTCGTCCACCTTTACCTTAGGCGGGGACAACACCAGCACCACGTTTTCCGGCGTCATGTCCGGCACAGCGGATGTCGTGAAAAACGGCACGGGCAACATGACCTTCTCTGGCAGCAACACCATGACCGGCGACTTAAACGTCAACGCGGGCACAGTGACGCTGGGCGCCAACAACGCCTTTGCAGACAGCATGGACGTAACGCTCAATGGCGGCACATTTGCAACAACGGGCTTTGCCGACACGATGGATTTCTTTACGCTAAGCAGTAATTCCACCATCGACTTCATGGGCGCCTCTGGCGGTTACCTGACTTTTGACGACATGACGCGTAACGGCGGCACGCTCACCATCGACAACTGGGCAGGCAGCCTTTCCGGCAATGGCGGCACACGACTCCAAGTGCTCGACAGCAGCCTGGGAAGTTTTGGCAGCGGCGTCGGCACGTTGTCCAACATTACCTTCACTGGCTACGGCGGCGCGGAGTTGATCAGTCTTGGTGGCGGCGTATACGAAATCGTGCCAGACCTCTCCGGCTTCTACGAATGGACCAGCTCCGCAGGCAGCAATCAGGATGACTGGGACCAGGGCGGTAACTGGGATGGCCCCAGCGGGTATCCAGACAGTAACACCGCAAAAGCCTACATCGGCACGGCAGACGCCAACCTCGACGGCCGGGAAATCGATCTCAGCGGTAATCGAACGATCAACATGCTGGTCATTGATAATGACGATTCCTTTATCATTAAAGACAACACCCTCAACTTCAACGCCAGCAGCAACGGCACCGCCTATCTGACGGTTTCCGGTGGCAGTTCGCCCACCATCAACTCGCGCGTAGACATCGAGGAAGCCACGGTCATGACCAACAATTCGACCGGCACGCTGACCATCAACGGTGAAATCCGACTGCGCGACAATGAAACGCCTTCGCTGACGCTCGCGGGTTCTGGACACACCGTGCTCAACGGCAACATCACCGACAACGACGGCTACGTGATCGTCAATTCCACGGGCACCGTAGAGTTCCACGGCAACAATTCCTACGATGAAGGCTACACTCAGAACTCCGGGCGCGTCCTGGCCGGGCACAATGACGCACTGGGCGAAGGGTTGCTGACGTTTAATGGCGGCGCCCTCGCGGCAACCGATGCAGACCGAAACATTTCGGAAACCTACGTCATCAACAACGACTTCACTTTCGGCAACGACGACGGAAGCGACCTCACACTCTCGGGCTCGGGTTCACTGGGCGATGACCTGACGCTGACCGTGGAAAGCGGTGTAACCACGACGCTCAGCGGCTCCGTCAGCGGCAACCAAACACTCACCAAGGAAGGCGACGGCGAGCTCGCGCTAACCGGCAATAATTCGTTCGACGAACTTGTCGTCAACGATGGCGAAGTCTCCAGCCTCCTCGGCGGCAACATGCTCATCGGCGGATCAGGCACGGGCACGTCGGTCTTCGGCGATGGCGATGTCACCGTGAATTCTGGCGGCGTGCTTGACGCCACTGCGGGCGGGAATGTGGAGATTGGCGACGGCGCAACGCTCGCCAACACTGGCGGCAATATCGGGGTCACTGCGGGGGGCAGCGTAACCTTTGACGGCGACTTCACCCAAAGCAGCGGCGCCAGCACATTCACCGCTGGGACCAGTGGCGACATCAACACCGACGCCGATTCGACGATCAACATTTCCGGTGGAACCGTCGACTTCATTGCCGGTGACGATTTCAACACCGCCAACAACAATGCCGCAATCAACATCACCAATGGCGCCACGGTCAGCGTCGACCTGTCCTCTGGCAACACCGGCAGCGCGTTTAACTTGAATCAAAACGACACACTCACTGTCGATGGCGCCAGCACCACACTCACTTTGACCACCGAAACCAACGGCTCCGTTAACTTCAACGGCGAGCTCAACCTGAACAATCAGTCGCAAATCACGGTCGCCCAAGGCGGCACGACTTTCGGCGCAAACTCCACCTTCGACGGTGGCAGCGCCGCGACTGCGGGCACATTGGTCTTACATGACGACCTGACATTCACCGCGGGAATGGACATCGCGAATGCGCCGAACATCACCTTCGACATTGCCAGTGGCGACAGCGCAAACATCACCGCCGCCGCTGCCAGCACCAACATCGAAAACCTCGGCGTCATCACCAAGTCAAACGACGGCGACCTGACCATTGGCAGTAACTTGAATAACCTCCAGGCCGCCAGCATCGAGATCAACGGCGGCACGTTGCTCAACTCAAGCAGCAATCAAATCGAGAACAATACGGGGATGATCTTCAGCGATAACGCTGTGGGCAGCACCACGCCAACCTGGAACGTCAATGACGCCGACGAAGTGCTGGGGACGCTCACCTTGAACAACGATTCCGAGGTCAACCTGGACTTCGGCAGCGACTCTGGCGATGGCGGCATCGTTCAATTTGCCGACAGCTCGGCCGACGCTTGGTCTGGCAGCGGCATCCTCGTCATCGACAACTGGAACGGGGACATCTCCGGCGGCGGACTTGACCAGCTCTACATCGGCTCGAGTTCCTCCGGGGTCACAAGCAGCCAGATCCAGCGTATCTATTTCCGGAACCCTGGAGGCTTATCCGGTTTCTATCAGGCGCAAATCCTTTCCAGCGGCGAAATAGTTCCGTATCCTGTTCCGGAGCCCGGCACCTACGCAGCCGGAGGGGCGCTGGTGTTGGCCATTGGCTTGTATGAATGGCGCAGAAGGCGTAAGCAGGCCACACCCACGATTGGGTGATACAGGGCACGCTTTTCCCTAATAGCATCTCTGCAGGTAGCCAGAGGCCATTTTCCTGCACTCTAAATCGCACAACGAAGGCATGAGGTCATTCGGCCCTATTCAATAGTGCTAATGTGAGCAATAAATTTGCCGTGACTAAGGTCATACAGTTTCGGTGGTAGTTATGTAGATTGGGGAGTGGAGTCGCCTTAGAGACTATCGAATTTCAAATATTTTTAGCCTCATAAAATAAAATTTAATGGCACCGATAAGTTTAAGTAAGAGGGAAATAGAACCTTCCTACACGTTCATCCAAAAACCAACGCGCCATGACTCACGGCGACCTACCCAAACTTATCCGACTCGCCATTTTGGCCAGCAATCCGCTGAGCCTCGGTGCCCAATTGGTGTACAACGAATCGTTTCGCTATGAGTCAGCCCCAGGTTGGGAATTTCAAACGGATGGCTCCGGCAGCTCCCCTGGCGCCCGATTAACTGCGACCGCCACACCCAATGCCGCCGACCCGGAAAGTGGCGCGCCATCCATCGATGTCAACGGCAACGGCTGGTTACGGCTTGCCACCACCACCGGCAACCAAGCCAATGCAGTCGCGCTGGACACCGCAATTCCGTCTTCATCGAATACCATACGCGTGAAATTTGATTTCGCGTTTTGGAAACCGGGGACCAACCCCGCTGATGGCATCACCGTTTTCATGTGGGACGCCAGTGAATCCTTCGATCCCGGCGCCTACGGCGGCTCACTGGGCTATGCGCAGCGCACAGGAGTGGACGGCCTGGCGGGTGCATACGTAGGCGTCGGTCTCGATGTATACGGCAATTTCGCCAACGGCGAAGAAGGCCGCTCGGGCGACATTACTGGCCTGGTGCCCAACACTGTGACTGTTCGCGGCGAAGGCAGCGGCACAACCGGCTATGATTTCCTGACTGGCACCGTCTCCAACACCACCGGCGCCGCGACTTCGACATTGTTCACGAACCTCGATTTCGCCAATTCCGCTAATCGGCCAGATCAAGACGCCGCAGACTACCGGCACTTCGTTATGGAGTTGGATGAGAACGATCAACTGACCGTCTGGATGCAGTCCGGATTTGATAATTCCCTCACCCAAATCCTGCAAACCACCCTACCCGGCGTCCGCCCTGATGAGCTACGTCTCGGCTTTTCCGGAGCAACTGGCGGCTTCAACGAAGTCTACGAAATCCGAAATCTGGAAATCAGCACTTTTGGCGGCGACAACTCTTACTATTGGGATAACGAGGCTGGCGATAGTCTCTGGGGCACATCGATAAACTGGGATCAGGACACCGTGCCCACCACCTACAGTCACGTGCTCTTCACCGACGCCTTTGCTGACACGCTAACGGACCAATCCATCACCCTCGATGGCGGCGATAAAACAATCAGCAGCGCCACATTTGCCGGGGGCTCCAGCTACGAGCTCACTCCATCAGGCTCTCAATCACTGATCTTCGATACCAACGGCGTCGGCAAAAGCTACCTAAACGTGCTCAACAGCCCCACGGGCAATGCCGACCACACGATCCACACCGACATCGTCGCCAATAACGAGTTGGACATTCAAAACCTGGTCGCTCAGACGCTCACGCTCACTGGCGATATCAACACCAATGGCAATACGGTGAAATTTGAAACAGCGGGCGTCACCACGGCCAGCGGCGTCATCAGCGGCGCAGGCGCTGTGGTGACCGACGGCGAAGGCGAGACCATTTTTTACGGGGACAACACCTATACTGGCCAAACCACCATTGAGGACGGGCGCCTGCGCATTGAACACAGCAACGCGCTAGGCGCCACAGCCAACGGCGTTACTGTCGAAAACGGCGGCTCGCTCGCCCTTGCCAACAATATCAGCACCCCCAGCGGCGAGACACTTTTATTGAATGGAGTTGGAGATGGATACACTGGCGCCCTCGTCAATGCGGGTGGCGCCAACTCTTTCCAAGGCGCAATCACCTTACAAAGTCACTCCACCATCGGCGCCGAGTCGGGCACTCTCGACGTCGATGGCGCAGTCGCGGGCTCGGGCTACGACTTAACCGCCTACACCGCCGCCGGAACCGACATCGACTTCAACGGCGCCATTTCCGGCTCTGGAACGAACCTCACCAAGACTGGTGAAGGCACGGCCACGCTCAGTGTCGGCAACACCTACAGCGGCGACACAACCGTGAGCGCTGGCACACTGCGCATTGAAAACAATGGCGCCCTGGGCGACGTCGTTGGTGAAACTTACGTTTCCAGCGGGGCGACATTGGAAATGGCCAACGTGGGATCGATTAATTCCGGCGAAGAATTTTACGCCGCCGGAACCGGCGTCTCTGGGAAGGCCGCCATTTGGGCTGACTCCGGAACGAACCAGATCAACAACACCGTCACTTTAAGCGGCGGCACGACCTACATTGGCGCAGAAACCGGGGCATCTCTTGAGCTCAATGGTTCCGGTGGGAACCTCGACGGCGCTGGTCAAAATGTGGTTATTACCGGTGGCGGCACGGTCATCTACAGTGGCTCCGAGGGTACGCAAAGCGGAACGACCGAAGTCCTCAACGGCTCGACCCTGCAGCTTAATAACTCTGGCGGTCTCCTTCATGACAGCAGCGCGCTAGTCGTCGACGGCACATTCAACATGGGCGCCGCCACGAATAACGAGCTTGTCGGCTCGCTGGCTGGCAGCGGATCAGTTCTCACTCAGGGCGCGACGCTGACTGCTGGCTCCGACGACACCGACACGACCTTTTCCGGCGTCATCAGCGGCTCGGGAGACTTCGTCAAGCAAGGCGACGGCAACATGGCCTTCTCTGGCGCCAACACCTTTACCGGCTCACTCACCGTAGACGATGGAACCGTCACGATGGGCGCCAACCATGCGTTTGCCGACTCAATGAACCTCGTGCTCGAAGGCGGAACCTTCGCCGTCAACGGCTATGCAGACACGATGGATTTCATGGTCCTCAACGCCAGCTCCACCATCGATTTTCAAGGCGCTACTGGCGGCTACCTGACCTTTGCCGACATGGACCACGACCTCGGCATTCTGACGATTGACAACTGGGCAGGCAGCTTTTCCGGCAACGGAAACACGAGACTGCAAGTCCTCGACAATGAGCTCAACACCTTTGGCACAGGCCCGGGGTCACTCATCAACATCTACTTCACCGGCTACGGCGACGCCGACCTGATCAGCCTGGGCGGCGGCGTTTATGAAATCGTGCCCGACCTCTCCGGCTTTTACGAATGGACGGCTGGCAACAACGGTAACCCGAACGACTGGAACCGCAATGGCAACTGGGACGGTCCTGCTGGCTTCCCCAACAGCACTGCCGCCCGCGCCTACATCGGCACGGCTGACGCCAATCTCGACGGACGCACCATCGAGCTCAACGGCAGTCGAGTCCTCAACACACTGGTCATCGACAACGACGCCGCTTTCACCATTGCGGAGAACACGCTCATTTTCGACACACTCTTAAGCGCCCCTCTGAACCTGACGGTGCTCGGCGACAGCTCCCCCACCTTCAACAGCAACCTCGCCTTCTATGACAACGCCCTGTTCACGAACAACTCCACTGGCGTCGTCACGGTCAACGGCAACATGAACCTCGGCGACTTGCTGATAGACTCCGAAATTCGCTTCATGGGCTCAGGCACGACCGTGATCAACGGCAACATCGTCGACAGCTTCAATCAGGGCCAGGTATTCGTCGACGCCACCGGCGATGGGACGGTCGAATTCCACGGAAACAACACCTTCAGCGACGGCTTTATCCTCAACAGCGGCAATGTCCTCGTTGGCAGTAACAGCGCCCTGGGCAATGACTGGATTGCCTTCAATGGCGGGCGCGTCGCCGCCACCGGGGCCGACCGCAGTCTCAATGAAACTTACAGCATCAACGCAGACCTGATCTTTGGCAACGACGACGGCAGCGACCTCACGCTGTCCGGCGCCGGTTCCCTCTCCACCGACGTGGCCCTGACAGTCGAGAGCGGCGTCACCACCAACCTGACGGGCGTCGTCAGTGGAAACCAAGTGCTGACCAAGGAAGGCGACGGCACGCTTAACTTGACCGCCGCCAACACCTTTGACGAGCTTGTGGTCAACGATGGCGCCGCCTCCAGCTTGATCGGCGGCAACATGCTCATCGGCGGCGCCGGCACGGGAACCTCCGTCTTCGGCGACGGCGACGTCATCGTCAACTCCGGCGGAACACTCGACGCCACCGCAGGCGGCAGCATCGAGATTGGCGACAGCGCAACGCTGACCAACGCAGGCGTAGTCGACGTAACCGCTGGCGGCAGCCTCACCTTCGACGGTGACTTCACCCAAACCGCAGGCAGCGCCACATTCGACATTGGCGGCAACATCCTCACCGATGGCGCCAGCTCGGTGGCGGTCAGCGGCGGCACGGTGGACTTCATTGGCGACAGTAATTTCACGACCAGCAACGCCGGCTCCAGCATCAGCGTGACTAACGGCGCCACGATGGACATCGACCTGACCAACGGCGCCACCGGCAGTACACTGACCATCAGCCAGAACGATACGCTAACCGTCGATGGCTCAGGCTCCCTGCTCACGGTCGCCACCGACACAAACGGCTCGATCAATCTCAACGGGCAAATTGACCTCCACAACTCCGGCTACCTGACCGTCACTCAGGGCCCCACTATCTTCGGCGCCAACTCAACCTTCGACGGTGGCAACGCCGCCACTGCAGGCACGTTGGAAGTCCGCGACGACCTGACTTTCACCAGCGGAATGGACATCGGCAACGCGCCCAATATCACGCTAAACATTGCCGACGGCGACAGCACCCTGATCACCGCCGCAACTGCCAACACCAACATCGAAAACCTCGGCACGATCACCAAAACCGGCGACGGCCTGGTGACCATCGGCAGCAATTTGAATAACATTCAGGCAGGAACCATCCTCATCAACGGCGGCACCCTGCTCAACGCGACCAGCAATCAGATCGAGAACAACACCGCCATGGTTTTCGGCGACAACCTGACCGGCAGCACCACCCCCACGTGGAACGTCAATGACTCCGATGAAGTCCTTGGCACGCTCACCCTTGACGCTTCATCTCAGGTAAACCTCAACCTGGGCAGCGATGCGGGCGACGGCAGCATCGTCAAGTTTGCCGACAGCTCGGAGGTTGCCTGGAACAGCAGCGGCAGCCTGATCATTGAAGGGTGGAACGGAGAATTCGACGGCGGCGGTCTCGACCAGGTTTACATCGGCGCGGATTTATACGGGGCCACGACCGCCCAAGTCGGCCAAATATTCTTTAAAAATCCTGCCGGGCTTTCGGCAGGTATTTACGCAGCACGGATCCTACCTACGGGCGAAGTCGTGCCCTACCCAGTCCCAGAGCCCGGGACCTACGCAATGGGTGGAGCACTGATCCTTTGCCTGGCGCTATTTGAATGGCGGCGCCAGCGCAAAGGATCTACTTCGCAGGCCGCTAAGTAGACCAGTTGAGCAAGGATCATGGCCCCTGGACGACGACCAGCCCATGCCGACAATGAACCCAATGCTCGTCTTCCCTTTTTGCAAAAGAGGGAGATTAGTGTTGCATGAAGGCATCAATGCGCCGTGTTTTGGGTAAAATCGATGCGTAAACCATTACCTTCCACCGACGACCTTGCCGACCTCCGCACCCGCGCCTGGGTGGGGGACGCGGTGCTCGCGCTCTTTGCGCGGGAGTGGATTCTGGCCCAGGAGGATATCAAAGCCGCCAACCGCACCGAGGAGTTTATCCACATGACCGCCAACGACTTCCTGGGCTGCGTAGGAGAGCCGACCCGAGTCGAGGCCGGCATTGGCGACGTCTATCAGGCCGAGGGCTTGCAAGCCGCGTTTGCCCACATCGAGACAACCCTCCTGCCCCTCTATTTAAAGCAGCGTAAGAAACGCCGATAGATAAAATTTCCCACCCGAAGAAACACCCGAATGCAAGGCGGCAAGCAGGCTCCAGCGCGATGCAATCAAACGTATTTCGTTACGTTGTTACGTAAGCGTGAATTCGTGCTGGCTTTCTGGCTTTTACGGCCTTTACTACGATGGGCTTTGCCTAATGAGCGACCAAATTAAGCATGAGTGCGGCATTGCGATCGTTCGGCTGTTGAAGCCGCTGCGGTATTATCGCGACCAATACGACGACCTCCTTTACGGTTTCCAGAAGCTTTTTCTGCTGATGGAAAAGCAGCACAACCGCGGGCAGGACGGCGCTGGCATCGGCTGCGTGAAGCTCAATATGCCCCCGGGCGAGCAGTTCATGGAGCGCGAGCGCGACAACGGGCGAAACCCCATCGCCAACGTGGTCAAAAAGATCATGAAGGACTACAACAAGCAGCTCAATAAGTCCATCTTCCCTGAGTTTCCTGAGACCTTCAAAAAGCATTTTCCCTTCGGCGGCGAGGTCCTGATGGGCCACCTGCGCTACGGCACCTCCGGCGGTTACGGCAAGGGCGTCTGCCAGCCATACTTCCGCCGCAGCCCCTGGCCCACCCGCAACCTCATGCTCGCGGGCAACTTCAACATGACCAACGTTGAAGACCTGAACGCCAAGCTCATCGCCCGCGGCGCGCACCCGATTTTCAATACCGACACCCAGACCGTCCTCGAAGAAATCGGCTACCACCTCGACGAAGAACACCAGCGCCTCTACCACGAGCTGCGCGACAGCGGCGTGCCGAGCGATCAGATTGCGGCGATCATCAGCGAGCGCATGGATCTGATCAATATCCTCAAGGACGCTTCGCACGACTGGGATGGCGGTTACACCTTGGGCGGCCTCGTCGGCAACGGCGACTGCTTCGTGACCCGTGATCCTTTGGGCATTCGCCCTGCCTTCTATTTCGCCAACGAAGACGTTGTCGCCTTCGCTTCCGAGCGAGTGGCGCTCATGACGATCTTCGATCAGCACGAGGGCGACGTGAAGGAAATCGAGCCCGGCAGCGCCGTGGTCGTCAAGGCCAATGGCGAGCTGCGCGTCGGGCAGGTTCGTGAGCCCGCGCCCGACCCAGCGCCATGCTCTTTCGAGCGCATTTATTTCTCTCGCGGCAACGACCCGGAAATCTACAAGGAGCGCAAGGCCCTCGGTGGCGCGCTCTCCGACCAGATCTGCGACGCGATCGACGACGACTTCGGACACAGCGTGTTCAGCTTCATCCCGAACACCGCCGAGACCGCCTACTATGGCCTCATGGACGAGCTCCGTGTGCGCCGCCGCGAACAAGTCCGCAAGGGCTTGCTCGAAGCCCACGCCAAGGGTGAGTTTAACGAAGCGCTGCTCGACGAACTCATCATGAGCAACTGGCCGCGTGGCGAAAAGATCGCCCACAAGGACATCAAAATCCGCACCTTTATCAGCCAGGAGTCGAACCGCATCCAAATGGCGTCGCACGTTTACGACATCACTTATGGACAAATTGAAAGCGGTGTAGACAACCTGGTCTGCATCGACGACTCCATCGTCCGCGGCACCACGCTCAAGCGCTCCATCCTGCGCATTCTCTCGCGCACCGAGCCGAAGCAAATCGTCATCGCCTCAACGGCGCCGCAGATTCGCTACCCGGACTGCTATGGCATCGACATGTCTGAGCTGGGCAAATTCATCGCCTTCCAGGCGACGATTGCGCTGCTCAAAGAAACCGGCGCCGACGAGCTGATCAACGAAGTTTACCGCGACTGCCGTGCACAATCCGAAAAGCCAGTCAGCGAAATGGTCAACCACGTGAAGCGGCTTTACGACCACTTCACCGCTGAGCAAATTTCAGCGAAGATCGCTGAGTTGGTTTCGCCGAAAACCCCGGATTGGGACGGCGAAGTGAAAGTCATCTACCAGACGATTGAGAACCTCCACAAGAGCTGCCCTAACAATCATGGGGACTGGTATTTCACCGGCAACTATCCGACTCCAGGCGGCTTTGGCGTCCTCAACCGCGCCTTCATCAACTTTTACGAAAAGCGCGAAGGCCGCTCCTACTAGCAGCGTCCCGCTGCACCGGCGGATGCGTTGCATCCGGATTGGCACATTGCGCCAATGGCTTAGCAAACTGCATGAAGTAGCACAGGCGAAACCCCTGTGTGCTGAATACCAACTGACTGGAACGACACCGGCGAAGACGCCAATGTACGGCAAGCATCGACGTGTGCCTCAACGCTCAAGGCCTTGCTTGCCGCATAATGTTTTTCACGGGGGAAGCCTTGGGTTGATTGCGCATCAAACCTACACTACCTGCGTTTCAACTTAAAATAATGTTTTCAATCACGCTTTGAGTATGCACGACGTCTCCAACTAATGACGCCCAACATTGCCGCTCCCATGATCAAGGCCCATTCGGCGGGCTCAGGAACCAGGAGCAGCGGCGCGATATCGCGGAAAATGTCCGTGGGAATGTGTTCGCCGGAAAGGAGGTTGGTCAGGATGACCACGCTTTGCCCTGTTTCGGGATCAAACATCACAAGCGCCTGATAGCCCAGGTAATCACCGGTATGGCCAAGGAAGCCATCGATCTCGCCAATGCCAAGCCCATAGGAATCGTACTCCGGGCCATCACCGCCAACGGTGTTGATCATCTCCAGGCGTTCGGCCTGGATCTCGGGCGATAGCAGCGTGCCATAGGCCAATGCCTCAGCCCAAACTTTAAGGTCTGCCATATCGGAGACCATCGCGCCCGAACCCGCCGAAGAAGACGGACTGCTCAGTGTAATGTCCTCATAACCAATCTCAGCGTCAAAGACGCCATAGCCGTTGGCGTAGGGATCGGGCAAGTTGATCGTCGTCGGATATAACGTGTTGCTCAGGCCCAACGGGGCCAGGACGTTGTTGTTAATTTCGTCGGCGAGCGAGTTGCCCGTTACGGCTTCGATCACCATGCCGAGGGCGACGGTATTGGTGTTGGAGTATTGCCATTGGGCGCCAGGCGCGAAATTGGGGTCATGACTATCGGCGACATCGACCAGCTCCTGCGGCGCCCATTGACGGGTCAGGTCGTTGAAAAGCTCGTTCACGAAGGCGCCGTCGGCCGTGTAATTGTAAATGCCACTGGTCATGTTGGCTAATTGGCGCAACGTGGCGCTGCCGTTTTGAATGGTAGGCAGGTAGGCGCTGATCGGGTCGTCTAGGCTAACCTTTCCCTCATCCACCAGCTGCAACAACCGGGTGACGGTGAAGGACTTCGTGACGCTGCCAATGCGAGTATGATCGTCGACATTGATCGGCGTGCTACTGTCAAGGTCCGCAAGTCCGCGCGCGAAAACCGTGATCGGCGCATCATTTTGCCAGACGCCAACAATGATGCCCGGCACGCCCGCGTCGTCCTGATGCTGGGCGGCAATATTATAAATGTCTGACGCCAAGTCCGCGCGAATGGCAGTCGAGGCGAGCAGTAGCAGTGAAGTGAGTCCGTAGGTGCGATATAGCATAGTCAACGTTTGAAGCGATAACCCATGTCATCAATTTTGCAATTCAGACTTGGATGTATCTGCGGACGCATTTATTCCTGCTGCCATGGAATTAGTCGGCATCCTCGTCATGATCGTAATGGTGCTGGTCGCCCTTTGGGCGATAACGCTCTGCCTGCGCCTAGGCGCGAGTTGGGCGGGCATTCCCAAACGGGAAAACACGATTGGCCGCGCGTTGATCGCCATGCTGATCAGTTGGTTCGTGCTGGGTCTGCTGGGAGGCGGCGGAACGATCATCCCTGGCCTGGGCAATGCCGTGGGTGTCTTGATCAGCCTGATCATCAACGGCGCCGTTATCGGCTGGGTTTATGGCGTCACGTTTGGCAAGGGAGTGCAGATTTACGCGCTGGCGCTGGTTGCGCAAATCGTCCTTTTTGCGCTAGTGGTTGTCATCCTCGGTGTGCTGGGGATGAGCCTCTTTTCCCTTCAACCTTCGTAACAAGCCCGCAAACAGGGCGTTTTCGGTTGACCAATGGCCACGCATGGCGCTTTTTAAGCGCTTTCGTGAATTTTGAAATCTTTGGCTTTGACTTATTCACAGCCTGTGAATAACTCATGAGCAGCTCATGTCGGAGAACCTTCCATCGAAGCGAGTGCTGGTCTTGAACCGCCTCTGGCAGCCGGTCAACATTGTTGGCGTTCGGCGCGCATTTTCTTTGCTGATGCAAGACCATGCGCAAGCGCTGGACACGACCGGCGGCAATTTTCAAATGCTCGACGCCACGCAGTGGATCGAATACTCGCTGGCCAATCCACCCGAATCGGAATTCGACGCAATTCACACCGTCAAGATGCGCATCCGCATCCCGACAGTCATGCTGCTGCGCGAATACGACCGCGTGCCGACCAAGGAAATCAAGTTTAACCGCAGCAATATTTTTGAGCGCGACGACCACCAGTGCCAATACTGCGGGCATCATTACCACGAGCGCGACCTGAACCTGGACCACGTGATTCCGCGTCATCAGGGAGGCCGCACGACTTGGGAAAATATCGTGACGTCCTGTGTTCGCTGCAATACGCAGAAAGCGAACCGGATGCCGCACCAAGCTGGCATGCGCCTGCTGAAGAAGCCCGCACGCCCCAAGTGGCGTCCGTTCGTCAGCCTGGTTGAAGAGCAGGACCCGGAACCCGAGTGGCAGCACTTCATGGGTAAGTAACTTGCGCGCAAAATGCGCAAGCCCTGCCCGCAAACGGGCACGTCCAGGATTCGCCGCACCAGGCCAGGTAATTTTTTAGCGTTTACCACGCGAGCTGGAACCTTAGTAATGATTGGCAATGAGTGACTTGCCGACGCCTACGACCTCACTGAAACCTTCGGACCTCCGTGGCATCCTTGAGTATGTCCCGATGTTTCGAGGGCAGATCTTTGTCGTGGCGATCGATGGCTCCGTGGTCGACGACGACAACTTCGGCAATGTCATCACCGACCTAGCCGTCATGAAAAGCCTGCACATCCGCATTGTGCTCGTGCATGGCATTGGTCGGCAGTTGAAAACGCTTTCCGCCGAGCGCAACATCCCCATCAGCGACGCCTACGGCAGCGCGCCGACGGATGACGCAACCCTGCGCCTCGCGACTAAGGCGTCAGCCGAAGTCGGGCAAAGCGTCGTGCGGCAATTGACGCGGCACAACCTCAAGTGCGCGCTGACTAACGCCATTCGCGCCACTGAAGTCGGCGTAATCGGCGGCGTAAACCACCTCCACACCGGCAAAGTCGACAAGATCGATTTCAACCTGATTCGTGACTTGCTGGACCGCGACATCGTGCCGGTGTTCAGCCCCATCTGCTTTGACCGCGAAGGTTACCCGCTGCGCGTCAACTCCGACCTCATGGCGACGGAGTTGTCAACCGGCCTACAGGCCTCGAAACTCATTTACCTGACGCCTCATTCCGGGCTCAAAATCAAGGGCGAAACTAAAGTCAACGTGCCGCTGGACGAGTTGCAGAAAATTCTCAAAAAGAACCCCGATGATGTCGACTCCCGGTTGATCAGCAAGGCTCGCGAAGCCTGCGACGCACTCGTGGCTGGCGTGCCGCGCGCGCATATCTTGGATGGCCGCGTCTTCAGCGGTTTGCTTACCGAGATCTTCGATAAAGTTGGCCTTGGCACGATGATCCACGCCAACGACTACCAACAGATTCGCGCCGCACGCAAGAAGGACGCCCAGGGCGTGTATCAAATTCTGCGCAACGCCGCCAACCGCACCGAAGCCGTTGTCACCCGGACTCGGCAGGAGGTGGAGCAACACATTGAAGACTATTTCGTGTATGTCGTGGACGAAAGCATCATTGGTTGCTGCTGCCTGGTTCCGCTCAAAGGCTCGCGCCCGAAAGCGGTCGAGCTCGCTGGCGTCTTGGTGCAGCCCTTCTATCAAGGCAAGGGCGTGGGCAAGAAATTGACGGAATTCGCCGTCCAAGAAGCCGAGCGCCTCGGCTACAAGCGTATCATCGCCCTCAGCACACAGAGCGCGCGCTTTTTTCAGGAAGTCGCCGGCTTTAGCGAAGGCAGCCCCAAAGACTTGCCCAAAGCCCGCCGCGAAAAGTACGAAAGCACCAAACGCGCCAGCAAAGTACTGCTTCGCGATCTCGGCTAATCTCGCCATGTGGGACCAACGTTTCAGTGAACCAGAGTTTGCCTACGGCAAACAGGCCAACGATTTTCTGCGCGAGGAATTTCGCCGGATTCCCACAGGCGGGCGAGTGCTCTGCTTAGCCGAAGGTCAGGGACGCAACGCAGTTTTCCTGGCAAAGCAAGGCTATCAGGTGACGGCGCTGGACTTATCTCCTGTCGGCCTGACGCGCGCCGCCGAGCTTGCCTGCGAAAACGAAGTCGCCATCGAAACACTCGTGGCGGATTTGGCGGTGCACGATCTTGGCGAAGACTGGGACGGCATTATTTGCATCTTCGGGCACACCCCTCCCCCCGTCCGCAAGCGAGTCCATTCCCAAATCGCCAATGCGCTGACCGCAGGGGGCGTTTACATTCTGGAATGCTACACGCCCAAGCAGCATGCAATGCCTGGGCGCGGCGGACCCCCGCCGGAAATGAAAGAGTTCCTGATGACGCTGGCGGAATTAAAGGAGGAGCTTGCTCAACTGGACTTGGTGATTAGCCGCGAGGTTGAACGAGAAATCAACGAAGGGGCCTACCATCAGGGCCTCAGCGCAACCGTGCAAGTCGTCTCGCAAAAACCTGCGTAGCCGCTCACTGCTCGCGGGAAGTCCTGTAATGTCGCGGCACGCGCTTGGTGATCGAGCAGAAAATTTCCCAAGGAATGTTGTGACACCAGTGCGCAAACTCCTCCACGGTGATCGTCGCCAACTGAGGCTGCCGACGGTCGGGCTCACATAGATGCTCGGGCAAAGGCTGAGCGCCGATCATCGTGGCGACATCGCCAGGAGTCGCCTCCGGCAAGTCCGTGACGTCCACGATGGTCTGGTCCATCGTCACCCGTCCCAACACGGGGCAACGCTGCCCGCGAATGAGCACTTCGGCGCGGTTGCTGGCCGTGGTGGGAATGCCATCGCCATACCCCGCCGTCAGCACAGCCAGCCGACTCCGTCTACGCAACCGGTGAGTCTGTGAGTAGCTGATCGGCACGCCCGAAGGCAGCTCTTTAATAATGCTGACCCGTGCGTGAAAACTCAGCACCGGCTCCGGCTTGATGCGGTCCAGCAAAGATCCACGATACGGCGCATGGCCAAACTGCAAAAGCCCCACGCGAACGGCGTTGAACGGGCTGTCGGGCGCCAACGTGTCAAGGCCAGCACTGTTGTCAGCATGGATGAGTAATTTCTGATCCGCCAGCTCGGGCAACTTGTCCAAGACCTGCAAGAAGCGCTTACGCTGGAGCGCAGTGTATTCCGGATCACTATCCGCACTGGAAAAGTGTGTAAACACCCCTTCAAGCGCGATATGCCGGGCTGCGGCGATGGCCTCGAACACCGGCCTGACTTCCGTGTGCCAAATGCCAAGGCGTCCCATGCCAGTATCGACTTTCAGGTGCACCCGGACTGGGCTCTTGCGCTTGCGACCGAGCTTGTTCAGCCGCTCAATTTCCTCAATCGTCGAAACCGTCGCGACGAGATCATAGTCCAGCAAATACGCCTCCTCCTCTGGAAGCACTGCGCCCAGGACCAGTATCGGCCAGCCAGCGCCAATTTCCCTCAGTTCGGCCGCTTCATAAACGTTGGCCACCGCAAAAGCGTCGGCTCCACTCTGCATGAGACGCGCCACGGTCTGAGGCATGCCGTGACCATACGCATCGGCCTTCACCACCGCCACGTAGCGGATGTGCGAGGGCAACGCAGCGCGGATCTTTCCGAGGTTGCGCTCCAGAGCAGCTAGGTCAATTTCCGCCCAGCAACGATGCGAAGAGCCATTCATTGAAAGAAAGTCTTGATGAAAAAACGTTGTTGGTGAACCGTTATTTTCAGGGAACGAATCTAGACATGGCTCAATGCGCCAGCGTCGATGTCCGCCCGGCAGCCAAAGGGAGCCTGGGCAATGTCTGCCAAAGAGATTTCACCAGCGGACAACTTGAGACGAAGCTCTGAGTCGAAGGTCTCTGAATGCTCTTGGGCTAGCGCCTCGCGCCATGGCAAATACTCGGCGCCCGCATTCAACGTCGCGGCGGTCGCAGAGACCGAATCGAGCCCCAGCGCCATGGTCACGGAAAGCTCAGCCAACTGCGCCAGCGGCAAATCAAAGCTCAACGGCCCGCCTGCCAACGTCCATTTGCCAATCGGCTCCCGGTCCCGACGAGCCCCCAAAAGACAGGCGTCAACAAGACTAGGAATGACGCCTCGCGCCGGTCGGCAAACCGTGCCCGCATAGCCCCACTCCAGCGCACGGGCGCAAGCGCCGGGACTGTCATCGGACTCGTCTATCACAATGGGCGGGCGATCCGGCCACTCCGCGAAAAGCGCGACGGCGGCATTGGTCAGTGAGGCTTCCTTCGGAAAAGGCTGCTCGATGTATGCAATGCTCCGGCTCAATTTTCTCAACTCATTGACCGGCTTCATTCCGGAAACAAGCGCAAGCAAATCACTAGTCTGCGTAAAGGCGCCGTTACCTTCCAAACTGATCGAATAGCGTCCATTGATGCCGTCTAAAACCTCCGCAACCGAAATCAAGCGCACGAGATCCGCCGAAGGTTGCCCGGACAAACCAATGCTGAATTGGCGGACCCCATTCCGGACCGCAGCCTCCACCTCGGCCATAGGCATTCCTTCCGAAACAGCAAACTGCACCTTGAGCGAATCGGTCTTGACTGGCTCCAGAAGCTCCTGAGGCTGCCGCCCCTTCAGAGGCCGACATAGCTTTCCGAGTTCGACCTTGAAGTCGTTGTCCCTCAGGCAGTTCGCAAATGGTTTGGACAGCGACCGGCAAAAGCCGTCCATCAGCGCACGCTCGATCAGCGCCAAACCAAAGGCCGCCGCCTGCGCAGGCTTCTCATTGGTTTTTTGCCAAGAGTATAGCGCATCGCGCAACTGTAGCCAAAAGCTGAAAACGCTGCCTGCACGCACCTCAGTCGCCAGTCGGGCGGCCTGCTGAGCAGCCTGAAGATATTCTGGCTCATCAGCTGGAGGGCGGATGACGGCGCAACTACGCGCAGCACGCCCCTCGCCCAATGTAAAAGTTAAAAAACAGATCAGGGCAGTTTCGTCGGGGGTATTGAACCGGTTTATGGAAGAGCGTCGGACACGGATCATGGGGCGGTTCTACGTTGCCACTGCGCCTGCGCCAAGCGCAAACGATCAGCTAAGTTCCACTAAAGGCACAATCGGCAAACGGCGATTGAGACGGCAAATCAGGCAAAACAAATTAAAGCGCCACCAAAGGCCGAAATCCAGATTGGTATGCCCGGCGATGACCGCATTGACTGCGGCAAACATCTGGCAGCGGTTCGATGGGCTCATGAAAACCGATATCCCATGCGGATCGTAAAACAGGCTGACCAACCGACGCATCACGGCGACATTCTTACTCAAACGGCGATGGTATGCTTGCTGCTCGGCAGGCGTAAGTCGCCTGGCGGCTCGAGCCTGCCCGCTTAATAATTCCACCACGTGTTCGGCGGACGCAAACGCCAAAAAAATTCCCGAAGAAAAGACTGGGTCCAAAAAACAGGCCGCATCGCCAAGCAAAAACCAATTCTCACCAGCAAACTGCGGCTGCCGAAACGAGTAATCCGCCTCTACCCGGAAATGCCCGACTGATTCGGCGCCCGCCATCCAATCGCGCATGAATGAATTGGACTCTACTTGCTCTTGAAAAATTTCCTCAGGACGCTTGCGGCTGGCGTTACCCATCGTCACCAGACCAACCGAAGTGCGTTCGTCATCAATTGGGATCGACCAAAACCAACCATCGGGCACGCGCACCACGGTGATATTACCCGCCTCACGTCCAGCTCTACGCCTAACGCCTCGAAAGTGGCTGTAGACCGCAAAGCGCTTGGGCAAGTCATCATAGCCAGATGGTTTTAAGCCGAGATGTCGTGGGAGAATCCCTCCCCTCCCCGTGCCGTCAAGCAACCAGTTTGCCTGGGCATTGTCTCCGGTGGAGAGTTGTGCGATCCATCCGCCTTGTTCCTGCGAGAGCGAATTAATCGCCACTGGTTGCCGAACGTCACAGCCGACTTCGATGGCGCGATCACGCAATAACTGATCGAAGCGTGAGCGCTCCACCTCGTAAGTAAATTCATAGCCTGGCACGTAGCCGTTGGCAAAGACGTTGTGCACCATCTGCGAGCCATCGCCATACAAGAACTCCGCACCGTATTTTCGCAGAAAGCCAAGCTCATCCATACGCTCCCAGACACCCAGCTTTTTCAGCATTCGGTTTACGGCGGGGATGAGGGACTCGCCAACATGAAAACGAGGATATGCCTGCTTCTCAACGATCAATACACGATGGCCAGCCTGCGCCAACAAAATGCCCGCTGCCGCTCCTGCGGGTCCAGCTCCAGCGATCAGGCAATCATAACGGGCATCGGGCATAGAAAGCAGGGTTGCGTGGTTGCCCCATTAGGTCAAGGCGGCCGGCCATGATAGTTCGACCTCCACCAGCAGTTCGCTGCGGCAAATATCGGAACGCACAATGTTGATGCGATCTTCAGAGCTCCAAGCATGCCCCTTAATCCAAGACATTACCGCCTCGGCGTCTTCAGCATGACGCACATAAGCGCGGGCGGATGCAGGGCCGACTTGCGAAATATCCTGCCCGAGGGAGCCAACGCTTTCGGCAATGATACGATCCAGGTTTTCGCCGGTTATTTCCAATTGGCCGTGCAAATCACCCTCAGCGATGCTGTCGGAACCGCGCACCGAGGCCGTACCTGAAATATACAACGCAGGCGACTCACCGGGCACGTAGGAAGAACGGCTAAAACTTGGCGCGCGGGGACCATAGCGCAACGGGTAATTATACGCTGGCTCCTGTAGCGGATTCTCCTGGTGGAGCGCCCGGCGATGGGTCGCCATGCCGATCACCACCAGAAATGTTCCGTCAATGCCCACCGCAGATGCCGAACAGAACGATTCATTTGCGCGGGCGCCAAACTGCTCAACAAACGCATCATGCCGCCCCACACAAAAAGCACGGTAGTTTTCCAGGCCCTCGACATGCTCATTGATCGCGGGCACGAAATTCCAAAAGCGCACCATTTGCGCATCTGAAAAATCGGCGAGCATACGCTGGTACAGGCCCTCGACATTCTGTGCCAATGAATTGCCAACGGGCACGCAGTAGGCTGAGGTCAGCCAGCCGTTGCTTTCGGCCAGGAAATGCTCCGACGAGCGCTCGAATACATCCAGCTCCCCCTGACAAATCGTCTCATGACCAGGCCCCAACAGTAAAGGCGTCGCCAAAAAAATCTGACCATTATCAGGGTCCAGCCCTGACTCCTTTGCTCCAAAAACAACCCGAACGGGCATAACTGCATCAGGGGTTTAACGTGTCGATTGCATTCGCGACAAAGCGCAGGTGGCAGAGTTTTGACTTCGAAGGTCTAAAGTGAAAAGTCATCTGACAGAAAGCAGGCATAGCAGTATGTTGATTCATCAAAGCAGTCGGTAACCAAGTTATTTCTCGGCAGTGTATTCACTAAAACAGCCCAACAATAAACTGTGTTTAGGCTCGGAAAAACCTGCACTACGCATGGCCTGGAGCACTTCAGGCGTAGGAGCCATTTGGTCCATCGTATCCCAATAATAGGCCATTAAATAACGTGCAGATTCACTTCCGGTGAAAAGCTTCGTTAAGGTCGGCAAAATGTGCTTAAAATACAGTTTAAAGAATACCCGACCAATCAGACTCGGGGGCATTGTCACGTCCATGATCAACACCTTGCCGCCAGGCTTCAAGCAACGGTGAAACTCACGAAAAGCCTGCTCCAATTCATCAACGTGTCGCAGGGCAAAGCCCATCGTCAGGAAGTCAAAATATTCATTGGGCACGGGCATGGCGTCTGCGCCAGCCTGAACATGCTCGCAGTTGAGTAGCTTTCGTGATTCAGCGATCATTCCAGCACTCGGCTCCAGGCAGGTGATGTCGCTTTCGCGCTCAACGCCAATCACATCACGAACCGCACGGGCGGTCGGCCCAGTGCCAGCGGCCACGTCGAGCACCTTCATGCCCGGCTTGAGTCCGTTCTTTTTTAATGTCCAGACACGATAATTATGCCCGGTGCCAAACCAACCCCATTTCGCAATGCCCTCATAGTGGGGCGCCGCATCATCAAAGACCTTACGCAAAAAGCCCTGCTTCTCCTCCAGTGAAGCATAGTGGTCGGTCAATTCGGGGTGCGGCTGCATGGCGATCAGTCAGCAAGAATGGCCCCAACACGGCAACGCAAAAAATCAATCATGGACAGGGGGATTTCTCGCTTTCAGAAATATTAGAACTCCATTCGACGCTTGCGCAGCAACCGCTCAAACAGATCCAGGTAGCGACTGGCGTTGTCGCCGGACTCAAATTTCTTCACCGCAAACTCACGGCCACGCTCGCTCATTTCAGCCCGCAGATTCGCATCATCCACCAGGGCGCCAAGCTTCTCGCGAAAAGCGCCGGAGTCATTCAACGAAACAGCGTAGCCACTCACATCCGGTAAAAAGCATTCACGGACACCACCCGTACAATAAGCGACTACGGGCAGCCCACACCATTGCGCCTCAACCAGTGCATTGGGCTGAGACTCAGCCTGCGAAGCAAATACCGCCACATCCGCGCCAGCCAACAAAGGATACGGATCGGGCACATTGCCCCAAAAAGTCACGCGATCCGCCAAACCAAGATCGCGCGCCGTATTCTCGCACTCACGGCGCGTCACGCCCTCCCCCACCAGCCAGAGACGCCAATCTTCCTGCGGACGATAGTTGGCCAATGCGTGAAGGAGTTCAGCCTGTCCTTTGCCCGGGCGAAATGCCGCCACTTTGATAAAAACCGGGGCCGAACCTACCTCCATTTCCTCACGAATTGCAGCGCGATGGCTCGCCCGAAGTTTCCAGTCCCAATTCCGCCCAACGGCATTGGGCGCCACGAGCACGCGGTCATGCGCCACACCGATGCGCAACGCACGGTCCGCTGTCCATTGCGAATTGCAGACCACGGCATCGTCGAGGCAAAGACTGCGCTCGTAGTGATGAGGTATCGGATTACCCGTTCGCAAAGTCCCCACGACCACGGCTTCGGGCACACGCTCTTTGATGCGCAGACCGCGACAATTAGCCACCTTGCCCATCAGCAAAATGATGTCCGGCACCTCGGAACGAAGCGTTGTCGTTAGCCCAGGCGTCCAAATATTACAGTGAGTGTCGATAGGCTGCAACGCGATGTGCCGCGCCCGTAGATTTTGACTCAAAGGCCCCTTGGGACGACAGGTGATGACGACCGAATCGTGCCCTGCATCGGCAAAGCAATTTCCCAAGTGCACCGTGTGTTTCTCCGTACCGCCGGTACGAAGCCAGTCCTGAACGATCGCGATCTTCACAGCTTGTAATAGGCGCGCATGACGCGTTCGACCAAGTTCCAGCTCCCCAAACGTGAAAGGAACGGCGCGATCACTGCCTGAAATAAATCACCACTACGCACCACCCCACTTTTTTCTCGTTGCAGTGCGGCGCGAAGATCGCGTGCTGCGCGACGCGGATCAGGCGCCGCATTCAGGTGTTTTTCATGGCTAACCCAAGCCTGCTCCTCACGCTCGTTACTGAAATCCTCGGCACGCTTGGAAGCGTTGTTAAACGCAGTCTTATAGTCGCCAGGTTGAAAATCGATCACGGTCACTCCGCTACCGATGCACTCCGTCTGCAAGCTGCGCGTGAAGTTCGACAACCCCGCCTTAGCTGCATTATAGAGGCTGAAATACGGCAGTGGAAAATCCCGCGCCAGCGAAGCCACGTTGACGATTGCCCCGCCTCCACGCGCCATCAAGTGTGGGTAAACCTGATGGCAAAGCGCCACTGGCCCATGCAGCAATACGCGCAACTGATCGCCAATGTCATTGGGAGACATTTCCTCAAAGGCCCCAAAAACGCCGTTGCCCGCATTGTTTACGAGGATGTCCAACTCAGGAAACAGTGGATTCATCCCACGCATAAACGCTTCCATGCTGCGACCATCGGCGAGATCCAGTGCGAGGGGATGCAACTGATCGTGCATCGGCAAGCGCTGGGCGTCACGACTCGTAGCCCAAACTTCGACGCCCTCGGCCAATAACATTTCCGCAAAGGCGCGCCCCAGCCCCGAACTCGCGCCCGTGACCAACGCCGTGCGATATCTTTGCGACAAAGGTTGCATAAAGAGGCCATGTTCCCAAAGTTTTGGAGTTGGTCAATCGCGATGTCGTCACCTGCTACTACGCCAGTCCTACTGATCACCCACGAATATTATCCGAAACGCGGGGGCATCGCGACGTACGCAGAGGAAATGGCGCTCGCCGCAAAGCAGGCAGGTTATCAAATTTCCGTGTGGGCCTCGAACCGCAACGGACTCCTCGACCGCAGTCCACCATACCCACTCCACCCAATTCCCAATATTGGCAGCCTCGGCTGGACTTGCCGTCATGCAACTGCGACCATGATGCGCACCCATCGGACTGAAGTAGAACGCAGCATCGTCTACTTACCTGAGCCCGGGCCCATCTTCACGATGATGTATGCGCCACTGCTGTTTCTGCCCAAGCCCAAGGCGCTGGCGCTCACACTTCACGGCACTGAAATTCTTCGTTTCGCCAGCTCACCTCATCGCAGATTTCTCTTCAATCGGTTACTGAGGCGCGCGGACCGCATCGGCGTTGTCTCCAATTATAATCGTGAATTGTTGTTGGAAAAATTTCCCGCAACCAATCCGGCTAAAATAAAAGTCGTTCCCGGCGCGCTCAGACACGATTTTGAAAACCCGCCAGATCGTAAGCGCGACCGCCTGTATTCGCGGGTCCGGATCATCACCGTCGGGCGCATACACCCGCGTAAGGGCCAGCATTTCGTCATGGAAGCACTCGCCCGACTTCCGGAAAATTTGCGCTCACAGGTAGAATACCAAATCGTGGGCCCCGTCGTGAAAGGCGGATTGGCTTATGTCGAGCAGCTCCGCCAAACAGCGGACGACTGTGGCGTGCCGGTTGAATTTGTCGGAGAAGTTGAGGATGATGAATTGCCACAAATTTACGCCGATGCCGATATTTTCGCGATGACCAGCATTCAAAGCGGCATCAGCATCGAAGGTTTTGGGTTGGTCTACCTTGAAGCCGCAGCCTGCGGTTTGCCCGTTGTCGCGCATGATACCGGTGGCGTCGCCGAAGCCGTCCGCCATGACCAAAGCGGCATCGTGATCAAGCCCGGTGACACCGAAGCGCTCGTTTCTGCATTCACGCGCTTACTCGAATCCCCGCAACTACGGGAAGAAATGGCCAACGCCGGCAAAGCCCGAGCTAAAGAACTTTCCTGGCGCGCCAATGTCGACGCTCACTTCGGCGAGCTATGAGCTTCGTAAATCGGTAAGCCGGTCGAAGCGACGCGCATCAGTCGCAAAGTCCATGTGCATCAGCCTTCCAACTCGCTTTTCAATGTGTCCAGCTCTTCCCAACGCTCATATTTTTCCAAGAGCAGCGTTTCAAGCTCCTCCAAGCGAGCCTGAGTTTGAGCTAATTTATTTGCATCTTGATAAGTCGAGGCCTCCCCCAATTTCTCGGCCAACGCTGACTGCTCTGCCTCCAATTTTTCAATTTCTCCTGGCAACGCCTCCCACTCCCAGCGTTCACGATTTAAAAACTTGCGCGGTTTGGGCGTCTTGCCTTTCGGAGGTGTAGACTCCTTTGCTTTCGTAGTCGTGGCAGCTGTTGCCTTTTTCTTTTTGATCGTCAGATAATCACTGTAACCACCGACCATTTGTTGAACCACGCCATCGCCCTCTAACACAAACAGTTCAGTGACGACATTATCTAAAAACGCACGGTCATGGCTCACCAAAAGCAACGTGCCGGAGTAGTCCAGCAATCGCTCTTCAAGTAATTCCAACGTTTCCAAATCCAAGTCATTGGTGGGCTCATCCATCACGAGCACATTGAATGGCTTCGTGAACAGACGCGCCAAAAGCAGGCGGTTGCGCTCTCCACCCGACAGCACTTTCACTTGCCCACGCGCGCGATCAGGCGAGAAAAGAAAGTCTCCCAGATAGCCCATGACGTGACGACGCTGCCCGTTGATCGTCACCGTATCGAGCCCACCTGCAATCGCATCGACCACCATCATTTCCGGGTCCAACGCTTCCCGCAACTGATCGAAGTACGCAATTTCCAAGTTCGAACCATGCTTCACCCAGCCAGCCTGCGGTTGCAGTTTTCCCAGCAAAAGCTTCACCAAGGTGGATTTACCAGCGCCATTGGTTCCCACGATCCCAACCTTATCGCCGCGTCGTATCAGTGTCGTGAAGTCACGGATGATCGGGCGATTATCATAGCTAAATGTAGCGCCTTCCGTCGAGATAACCTTGAGTCCGGAACGATCCGCCTCCTCCATCGCCAGATTAACCTGGCCCTGACGTTCACGGCGACCGCGATGCTCTTCACGCATTTTCAGCAAGGATCGCACCCGTCCTTCATTTCTGGTTCGACGCGCCTCAATACCCCGGCGTATCCACACTTCTTCCTTGGCGAGTTTTTTATCAAACTCCGCCCATTGCCGCGCCTCAGCCTGTAGCCAAGCCTCTTTGCGCTCTAAATAAGTTTGGTAATCGCAATCCCAACTGATTAATACGCCGCGCTCCAAGTCGAGGATACGCGTGGCCAGGTTTTGCAAAAACGCACGGTCGTGCGTGATAAACAACAAGGCGCCCCGATACTTCGGCAGAAAATTTTCCATCCAGCCAATCGCATCGACATCCATGTGATTCGTCGGTTCGTCCAACAATAACACCCCTGGCTCCAGCACTAGACAACACGCGAGCAAGACCCGGCGTTTCATGCCAGCAGATAACGATTCAAAGGCAACATCGCTGTCCAACTCCATGTCGGCCAACAGTCGATCTACGCGCGCATCACGCTCCCATTGCTCAAGTTGCTCTCCATCCAACGCACCATCGACAACCGAACGAATTGAGCCGGTCACATCAATCGACGCCTCCTGATCAAGCATTGCTACCCGAGTGCCTGCAGGCGTGTAGACTTCGCCTTCGTCGGGCGTGATCCGCCCGCCAAGCACCTTGAGCAACGATGACTTACCAGCGCCATTACGCCCCACCAGACACACGCGCTCCCCTTCACGGACTTCGAACGAAGCGCCGTCAACCAAAGCAGGTCCACCAAAGGCCAAGGATACATTACGAACATGCAGCATAAAGAGCCCACTATTGCCCAACCTGACAGCGACAGGAAAGCAAAATCCTACGAGGCCATAAAATGGCAGCCTGCAAACTTTGCGCTACAAAGTAATGCGCACGCCTCGCCGCAAGTATGTCGGCACATCCAAATCCTCGCCATCAAACATATTGCGCTCGGTATTTTCAAAAAAGCCACGCTGTTCGTCTTCGGCCACAAAGGTAAATTCCTCCTGATCGATTTCGAGTGATGGTTGGCGTTTTTTCCCGAGCTTGCTCTCGTGCACCGGTGGTTTGGATTTCGTGTCCACCAGGTCGAAGAGTTCATCATCCGCCGTTTGCTTGGTTTGCACCCGCGGCTCAGGGGCCAGATCAACCCGCGGCGTCACGCGGCGCACTTTGCGCTCTGGTCGGTATCCACCAACTTGAGTCGTGCCAATGACGCATATTTCCACCGAGTTTTGACAACTCTCATCGACCACGGCGCCCAACACGATTTGCTCTTTGCTCCCGAACTTCTCCGAGATCGCCGTCATAATTTGATTCACATGCGAAATACCCAGATCAGTACCGCCAATAATGTTCACCAGCAAGCTGTCTGCGCGCTTGGCGAAGCCAGGTGTGTGCAGCAGCGGACATAACGCCAGATCATTCAGCGCTTCCTGCATAAAGTCATCACCCTCGCCTCGCCCAAGGCCAAACAACGTCTTGCCACCACGCCCTTGGAAAACTTTCCGCAGCATCGCAAAGTCCAGGTTGATCAAGCCAGTTTGCGTCAGCATTGCACAGATCGACTGAATGCCGCGACTAATCCACGCATCGGCCTGAGCAAACGCGTCAAGAACGGTTGCTGATTCGTCCATCTGCTGAAGCAGCAAATCATTCGGCAACGGAATGACCGCATCGCAATGCGTGCGCATGGCCACCAGTGCGTTTTCCGCAACTTCATGGTGGCGCGCACCCTCAAAGGTGAAAGGCTGCGTCACGAATGCAATGACCAGCGCGCCCTGCTCCGACGCCAATTGAGCAATCACCGGTCCAGCGCCACTACCCGTGCCACCGCCCAAACCAGCAACCAGGAAAATCAAATCCTGACCATCCACGAGCTGGCGCAACTTATTTTCGTCCTTCTCCGCCGCGCTTTGGCCAATCTCCACATCACCACCGGTGCTCAAACCACGGGTAACGGATTTTCCGATCAAAAGCTTTTCGCCAATCGGCGACCCTTCCAGCGCTTGGGCGTCGGTATTCACCGCCGCCAGATGAATGCGCTCGTGCGGCGTCATTTGAATGCGGTCCACGGCGTTAACGCCAGCGCCGCCAATACCGATAATTTTGACGCGCACGCCCTCAGAGTTCAGATCACTGCTAAAGGATTTTCCAGAATGTTCGCTCATGTTCGTTCCTCCTTTAGTTGACGAAAAGTTGAGTTACCCGCCGCAGTAATCCGCGCTGTTTCCTTTGCAATGCAGAGTCATCGAGCGATTGTCCCGAGAGAGCGAAGTGCAACAGACCAAGCGCAGTGGTGTATTCGCAGCGCTGCAGATTATCATGCACCCAAGATGGCAATTCTCCAGGACGAGTCGGCACGCCTAGAGCCTTCTCCGCCGCGACTTCAATTTGCTCCAGATGCGAGCCACCGCCGGTTAAAACAACACCTGCGGGCAAATACTTTTCATGGCAAAGCTCGCCAGCCTGCATTTTAACCAGCTCAAAGATTTCAAGCACGCGCTCGTGAATAATCTGAATCAGCGACTGCTTGGGAATACGACGGTCGCCAATCATCTGGTCACCCACCATCCAAACTTTCTCATGCTTATCGTCGGCCTCAAGCACCGCCTTGCCAAAGCTCAACTTCAGCTTTTCGGCATACTTACGATTCACGCGTAAACCCAGCGCAAGATCGTTCGTAATGTGGTCGCTGCCTACCGGGAGCACGCCCGTGCGCGCCACAATTCCATTTTGATAAATTGCCCAATCAGTCACACCAGCGCCAATGTCGATCACCATCACGCCAGCCCGCTTTTCTTCGTCCGTTGCGATTACGGTGCCAGAGGCGATACTCGATAAAATAATGTCTTCAACGTTTAGCCCGAAGCCATTGATCACGTGAATGTGATCGCGCACTTTGCGTTCGTCACCATGAATCGACCAATACCCAACCTCGAGCTTATCCCCCTCCATGCCGAGCGGCTCGCTCGTAACCCGATTATCCAATAGGAAATGACTACGGATGTGGTGGATATACAATCGGTCATCTGACAGCTTCTTCGCCTTGGCCTCACTCATCGCACGCACAATGTCGGCCTCGCTCACACGGTTGTCACTGGAACTCACATTGACGGCCGCGCTGTTGTAAAAGCCTTCGAGGTGACTCCCCGTTTGCGAAAGATAGATTGCTTCAATCTGTGCACCCGCACTTTTTTCTGCCCCCATGATGGCGGCATGCGTCGCATTACTCACCGCCTTAAAGTCGACGATCTCACCCTTTTTAACGCCCTCAGAAGTCGCGTCCTGCTTACCGATAATGTTCAGGCTGCGCCCGTTGACGATGTCGCCAACCAACACGGTGACGGACGCCGCTCCGATATCAACGGCTCCGATTATTCTACTTTGGCTCATGGTGCGTTCGTAGGATTAGCATTCAGAAAGGATAAACATTCAACGAAAACGGACAGGCCCGCGGTTAGTGGAGTCCGCCAGCTTCACGACAGCATCCTGCATAGACAAATCGATGCGATCAATGCGTTGGCGTTGCGATTCCAAGCGCTCCAATATGACGGCAAGCCGGGCAAACTGCTCATCCAGTTCCGACGGTGCAAAGACAATCTCATAGCCCTTCGTCGTCGTAACCGATAATCGTGAACTCAGTTTCTTCCCATCGGGATCGAAGTCGGCGAGAGAAACACTCTCCCACTCAACGGCGCGTTCGGGCATAAGCGAATGCGCATGCTGCAAAAACGCAGCAACGTCGCCAATCCCCTCTACAGGAAAATATTCGCCATCTACTTTGCGACGCAAAGTAACCCCAGCAGCATAAGGCAAGCTGCGCACAACATCTGCGGGATAACGCTTACCCGCATAAACAACTCCCTCAGTGGAGATCAGTCGCAGTTGCTTGCGGCCAGTTGTATCCTGAATCACCACGCGCATAACAGGCTGGCGCTCATCGATGCGGATACGCAGGGCATCCGGAAAAACACGCTCCACCATCACGGTCCGGACTTGTCCATCGGTACTGAGTTCGCGCTGAATTGACTCAATATCGATCGCCATGAGCTCAATGTGCTCTGGCAAATCAATGCGCTCATTGAGCCACTTCTCATCGAGCACACCATCGCTTTCCAGATAAACATTGCGCACGGGTTGTGATCCCCCCGCCATCAAACGGGCAAACGAATCACTCTGCAAATACTTCACGCCAGCCCAAACACCACAGCCAAGCAGCGCAAACACCAATATGCCACCGAGGAATTTCAGGTTGAGCATCCAACGACGTTTACGGGCATGAGAAGTCACCGCACGCCCGGTGAAGGATTGCTGAATGCTCCGCCAGGTGCTCGGCGCGTTTGATTTGGTGCTTTTTCTCTTGGCCATGTTAGGAAGCAACGCGGGCTTGAATTGCGCGTGCGATTGCGGGTTCCATCATCCTTCTCACCAGCGGCTGAAAACCCAACCCAATGCAGCTTGCGCTTTTGGGCAGAAGGCTGGTCGGCGTCATGCCTGGTAGAGTATTAATCTCCAAGAAGTATGGTTCCTCGTCGTTAGTTAATATAAAATCAAGTCGTGCAAAATCCCGGCATTGGCACGATGCGAATGCATTCTCAGAAAATGACCTTACTTTGCAAGACAAAGTTTCATCAATTGGCGCCGGAAAAAGGTACTCTGTGGCGCCTGCGGTGTATTTGTGTTCGTAGTCATAGACACCCTGTTTCGGTCTAATTTCCACGATGCCCATAGCCACACCATCCAAGATCCCAACCGTCATTTCACGACCCGTCACAAATTGCTCAGCCATCCACTTGCCACTCTTGATTTCATCCAGGATGGCAGCCAGCTCATAGCGGCTATGCGCGATGTGGACGCCCACGCTGCTGCCACTGTCGAGCGGCTTCACCACAACATGCTCTCCCAGGGACGCAGTAAGGATATCGGCAGATGGTTTACTTTGCGCTGCAAAGGTTATGTCGCCCGCTAAGGAAAAACCGCTGCCTTTAACGGTCGCCTTCGTATCAATCTTGTTCATGCACAGGGCGCTCGCCGCTGCGTTACAGCCAGCGTAGGCAACTCCCGCATCATCCAGCAGAGCCTGCAGTTTTCCATCTTCACCAAACGGACCATGCATTGCTGGAAAAACCACAGTCTGCTCCGGATCCAAATTGGGAAGTTTGTCCTCGGGCAAGTCAATCAACTCGACCTCGTAATAAGCCTTCAAGGCATCGGCAACCGAAGGACCAGTCACGCGCGAAACGTTTGCCTCCGGCGAAGATCCGCCGCACAGCACTGTTACATGCTGACGTTCGCTCATAGCACATCCTCCCATTCTTGACCAACCAGCAAAGCTTCGGGCTCTAAATCGATTCCACGTTCCGCTTTGACCACTTTGCGAATTTCACGGATCAACGCCAACACATCTGCTGATGTTGCCTGCTCGCGATTGATGATAAAATTCCCATGTACCGTCGACACCTCTGCGCCACCAATCCGCAGGCCCTTTAATCCAAGTTCATCAATGAGCTTGCCAGCATGGTCTCCGGAAGGGTTTTTGAAAATGCAACCCGCGCTGGGTTCTCGCGGTTGTGATTCTTTACGACGCCCGGCGTAGGCGTCCATCTGCTCACGGATCGCGTTGCCTTCGACTTGCGCCCCAGACTTTAGCACTGCACTAAGCGCCATGCCTTCCAGAAGTTCATGACAGCATCGGTATTCAACATGAAATTCTTCACGCGGCAGTTCGCAAATGTCCCCCTGAGCGGTCATGAACTCGACGCTTTCAACGACATCAAACATCCAGCCGCCCATGGCGCCAGCGTTCATCCTTAAGGCGCCACCAACCGTCCCCGGAATGCCTTCCAGGAATTCGAAGCCGCCCAATCCTTCCTTCGCGGCTTGGCCGCATAATCGCTTCAACGCCAAGCCCGCGCCTACCTTGACCCGCCCATTTTCCAATAGTTGAAAGTCACGAAAACCGGCTCCTTTCAAACTGATGACCAATCCCGGGTAACCCGCATCCGCAACGATCAAGTTCGAACCACGACCAAGCGTAAAACATGGAAGATTACTTTGCTTCGCAAAGTAAAGTAAGCGCTCCAAATCGTCCACACCATCCGGTTCGGCATAAAAGCGAGCGGCGCCGCCAACCCGCAACGTCGTTTTGCCAGCAAGCGGTTCAGCCAAGGTCAATTTAGTGTAGAGCGAAAGCGCTTCGCGCCACTCATCAATTATAAGCCAATCATCAGCAAAGCCACGCGCGATGCCGTCGATATCGCCTGCTCCAACAAACAACACAGTAGCCGGACGCGCCCCCCGGATTGCTTGGTCGATGGCGTTGGGCAAAGACACCGCATTGTGAATTGGCCAATCCTGTCCCGCCGCCTTGACGATGGCTTCACTCTGCCCATCCACCAACACCGGTTCGCTGGCAGCATACACAGGCAGGAGCATCACCTCGTCTGCGATGTTCAACGCTTGGGCAAACTCGGCGGCAAACTGCCGAGTCCTCGTGTATCGATGTGGCTGAAAGACGACGATCTGCCGCCCCGGCCACTCACTACGGGCATGTTGCAAGAGTGCAGTTATCTCAGTTGGGTGATGCGCATAATCCGCCAATAGCGTCACGCCAAAGGCTTGGTGCATGACATCCTGTCGGCGGCGAATGCCCGCAAAATCCAACAACATGTCCAGCGTTACGCTTGCCCCAACTTCCCGAGCGGCAGCCATGGCAAGCGCGGTATTCGATGCGTTAAACCCAGGCGCTGAGTGACAACGCAACGCTTTGCGCTCTGGCACGATTTGATTGAGCACATCACTGTCTTCAGGTATGATGACAAAGCTCTTGGTTCGATCAAATAACCGTCGAAATGCATCACATAAATCAGCCTCCGTCGGATAGAGGTCCGCATGATCCCAATCGAAATTCACTGCGACAGTGATCTCCGGGGAGAAGCCTTCCACCGTACCATCACTTTCGTCGACTTCAGCAATAACCCACTCGCTGTCGGCAGAATAGTGCGCGGGCGCAAGATCATTGCGGAACAAGGCGCCCAGAAAATAGCTACAGTCAAATCCCGCTTTGGCCAACAAGTGAATCAGCATGCCAGTGGTCGTCGACTTGCCATGACTCCCTACAACAGCCACCAGTTTTTTATTCGCCACAATTTCTGCCAGCAATTCCCCACGTCGCAGAATCCGAGCGCCACGACTACGCGCCAAGGCCAGCAAGTCATGATTTTCACCAATGGCGCTGGAACGCGCGACGAGCGTTGGGGACTCTGGCAATGCTTCGGTGAGTTGCACGCCATGACGCTCCAGTAATTGAGCTACCTCTGGGCGAAGACTATCGTCCCACCCGGTAACCTCCGCTCCGGCTTGAGCCAAATAGATCGCCAGCGGCGCCATACCCATGCCCCCGACGCCGAGCATAAACACGGCGTCAGGCAGGGATGAAGAAGCAGGTTCTGGCATCATTTCAATCATGTTGGGTCAAGGCGATAGCCGCCATGTCTTTAACAATTTTATCGACTGGGTTAGCACGATCGAGTCGCTCCAAATTTTCACGAAAACGCTTAATCAGCCAGTCGTTGAAAATAAGATCGGTCACCTCTCCTAGCAGACGTTCAATCTCCGACTCTTCGACAACAACGGCGCCTCCTTGTTGCTCTAAAAACTGGGCGTTAGCCAATTGATGATCATCGGCGGAAAAAGGATATGGCACCAAAATCGACGGTAAACGACAGCGGGCAAACTCTGCGATACTACCCGCCCCCGCACGCGCCACCACGATATCTGCCGCGCTCAGAGCTGCCGCCATGTCGTCGACGAAAGGCGTAAATACTGCACGCACAGTTTGCCCGTCAGATGAGGTCCGCTCGATCGAAGCAACCGAAGTTTTGTTCAGCCCAGTCACACAGTAGACATTGATGCCATCCTTGGCAAGCGCCTCAAAATTATCCGCTACCCAGTTGTTCAGCGCGGTAGCGCCTTGGCTTCCACCGAACACGAGCAACAGCTTTCCACTGACTTCCAAGCCGATTTTGGCCCGAGCTTCATCTTGTGGCATGCGATGAATTTCACGACGAATGGGATAACCACAGTGATGAATCATGCTACGCGGCAGTCCTTTAATCGCGACGCCTGGTGGTAGATAAATACGGCGCGCAAAACCCGCCAACATACGAATCGCCCGGCCAGCCCGACGGTTCGCCTCATGGAGCATTACAGGCACGCCCGTGAAGAACGCAGCGAACACTGCGCCTACCGTTAAGAAGCCGCCGAAACCAATCACTGCATCGGCTTTAAACTCCCGCATCAAGTTGATCGTAAACAACAGCCCGCGCACTTGCTCTAGATTGAACTTAACGAACTTAACCGGACTCCACGAAAAGCCAACTCCCGGTGAACGTGCGTACTGAAGCTGTGGGTAGTTTTTAACCAAACGCGAGTCGACATCCTTATTACTAATAATCAACCGGCAGTGATGCCCGCTCTCGATCAAAGCTTCTGCAATAGCTATGCCTGGCGCCAGATGACCTCCCGTACCACCACATGATATGACAAAGTTACTCATAGTTCACGGGGCTTCAGCAGGGGTTTTGCGGACCAGTTGGCAAAGCAGTTAAACAGAAGCCCGATCAGGACGAACATCGTCACCAGATTGGTGCCGCCGTAGCTAATGAAAGGTAAAGACATTCCTTTGGTCGGGAGGAGTCCAGTCACCACACCCATATTAATAAGCGCCTGCAGCGTCAGAAAAAGCAGTGCGCCAGTGGCCAACAAGAATTGATACAGGTTCGGTGCACGGCGCAACGCCAGCACGCCAACCGTAAAGATTGTCGCGAACAATACCACAACAGCAATCGTGGCCACGAGGCCCAACTCTTCACCAATCACCGGAAAAATGAAGTCGGTATGCGCCTCGGGTAGGAAGAACAACTGCTGACGCCCCTGCCCCAGCCCTACGCCAGGTAAACCGCCAGCGCCAAAAGCAAGTATCCCCTGCCAGAGTTGATAACCGCTGTCAGCCTTATTGGCCTCCACATCGAGGAACGAAGTAATGCGGCGCATGCGCACCGGGTCCAGGTAAACTGCCACGCTGAATGCTGCGACGCCCATGAAGGCAGTCGGTAGCAAATACCACAAGCGTGCGCCGGCCAGAAACATCATCGCGAAACCAACCGCACCACAGAGCGCAGCCGTCCCAAAGTCTGGCTCCAAAATAATCATCATGAAAAATACGCCCACGACAAAACCTGGAAGGATAAACCCTTTCCAAAAATGCGTGACCATGCGCTGACGCGTCCCGTAATAACGCGCCAACCAAATAATCAGGGCAATCTTGGCAAGGTCCGAAACTTGCAAACGCATCAAACCAAGATCGAGCCAACGGCGCGCGCCATTCACCTCGACGCCGATTTGCGGAACAAGCACCAAGCCCAGAAGCACCATCACGCCGCCTGCAATGTAATGGCTCATTTTCCCGAGCCACTCCAAGCTGACCACCGACATAAAAATGCCGGCGCAAAGCGCAATACTCAACCAAAGCGCCTGCTTGCGGAAGAGGTAGAAAGGATCCTGTTTAATGAGCTCATTGTGTGACTGCCCGGCGCTGGTCAGCATAAGCAATCCCAGCGCCGTCAACACGAAAACACAGGCCAGCAACGTCCACCCTGCGCCAGGGCGGCGCAAGTAGCGGAAAGTATGCTGACCAATCGCATTCATTTAGTCCTGCACGTTGACAACGGGAGCGTTCTCGATGTCGATCTCGTCGAGCTCGTTCGTTTCTTCGACTTCATATACTGGTTGTGGCTGCACAGGCGCAACGGGAACAATCGGAGCGACTGGCTTGGGCACCACTACGGGAGCTGGCTTAGGCGCAGGCGCCACTGGCTCCAGCCCCGTCGGAATCGTCAATACCTGTCCGACGCGTAAACGACGCGGATCTGCAATGCCATTGCTTTGCATAATGCTCTTCACGGTCACGCCATAGCGTTTGGCAATGGCGCCTAGCGTATCACCCGAGGCGACAACATAAGTCACTTCACCCGCGGCGTTGGGCACGCCAACAACTGGCTTAGGCTTGGCCTGCACTTTGGGAATCAGCAGCTCCTGGCCCACGTAAATACGATCACTGCTCAAACCATTCGCACTGATGATGGCGCTGACACTCGAGCCATGCCGAGAAGCGATCCCCGACAGGCTGTCTCCGGACTGCACCGTATACGCCTGACCCTCCTCGCTGATTTGGGCGGAAGCGTAAGTCGGCGAAGGTGAATCCACTGGCGCTACTGGCTCACTGTCGGACTCAGACGGAATCAAAATCACCTGCCCAATCTTTAGCTGATTGGCGGAGTCCTTAGTAAAGCCATTAACCGCCATAATCTCACTTAGCGTAACGCCATTATTTCGGGCAATTTTTGACAACACATCACCTTTTTTCACAATATAGGTACGCCCCCCGGCTGGATCACTGGGAGCTACAGTTGTCGTTAGGGCAGGCTTGACGGTGTTCACAGGCTGATTGCTTGAGCGCACTTTATTAAACTCCTGGACGCTACTATCTTCATAAATACCAACATCTGTGGTCTCGGCCACATAGCTGTTGTTCGCAACATAGGTTGTGTCCGCAGCGACAACGACTTCCGGCGAAGATGAATCGCTGATATTCCAATCCGGCCGCGTCGGAGGGTAACGCGTATGGCTGCCGCTTTGAGCGGATGTAGAATTTGGACGTACGGCGGCATTGGCCGGACGGTAAGGCTGCTCTTCCGCATGGCTGGGTTCGCCAGTTGGTTCAGCAGCGGCGGCGGTGGTTTTACCTGCATCCGAGGCACAACCGGGTCCGACAAACAATGCAGCAATAACGACTGCATGTAAGCCGAGAACGATGGTGAAAATATGGGCAAGTTTCATGGTGATTTTTTTTACGGTTTGACGCATTCAGAGACCGTAGATGCGGCAGTGACGCCCTTCAAACTCAAAACCGCTTGTTTGAAGCATTCTCCGCGCTCTGCGTAACTTGAAAATTGATCATGACTGGAAAAGCCCGGGCTGAGTAGGATAGACCCCCCACTCAAACGTCGATTCCAGGCTTCCATAACCGCTTCCGAGAGATTCGGGAGCAGCCGATTTGGCACACCCGCGGCTGTCAAGGCTTCGGCCAATTCAGGACCGGATTCGCCGATCAGGCAGGCAAAATCAATATCAGTCGCAATGCGCTGCACAAAGCCGGTAATATCGCCTCCTTTCCGACGCCCTCCACCGATCCAAACAATCGGCCCCTGCGTAGCCGCAATGCCAGCCTCGGCCGCGTGAAAATTTGTCGCCTTCGAGTCATCCCAAAACTGAACACGACCTCCCTCGGCGATGAGTTCCAGCCGATGGGCTGGCACTCGGAACGACCTCGCCGCAGTGTCTAATTCTGCTAAATCACTGCCCTCCATTTCCCAGTATGCTCGCGCCAGCGCGTAATTCTCACGCTGCGGGGAACGTACAAACGGGCTGTCTACAGGTGGCGCTATCGACTTCTCATCGACCACAATCGCATAGGTTGGAAGTTTGAAACCCAGCTTTGCCGCCCAATGAGCTACGCTCGGTCCCACAATTAAGCGCGGTCGACTCAAGCGTTCCACCAAACGCCATTTGGCGGAAAAATATTTCATCATCGAGCCGTGACGCTCCAAGTGATCTTCTGCAAAATTCGTCCACAAGACTGCCTGAGGGCGGAACGAGCGCATCCCTTCAGCTTGAAAAGAGCTCACCTCGCAAACAGCTACGGTGTGATCCGCCCCTCCGGTTTCAAAAAACCTGGATAGCGGGAAGCCAACGTTCCCCGCCGCCATAGCGTCGGTTCCGACGTGTTTCAGCGCATGCACCAGAAACTCCGTCAATGTGGTCTTGCCGTTGACGCCCGTCACTGCAACGAGCCCACCCGGCCAGTAGATCGACGCAAAATCCAGCTCACCGTAAACTGCGGCCCCGGCCTCACGCGCCTTAACCAGCCAGGGATGATCCGGCGAGAAGCCCGGACTGTGCACCACCAGTCGATGTTGTCGCGCATCTCGATCCGTAAAATCTGACTTCGCGCCAGAGGTTCCCTTTTCGTCAAACAGGTTCACCCAGGCGCCCTGGCTCCGCAACAACGCCATCGCCCCAAGACCACTCACCCCAGCACCCAGCACCGCAGCGGGGCTGGACTGTAAATCGGGTATCTGATTGGCAAGTGGTGACATTTTTTTAGCGAAGTTTCAGTGATGCGAGTCCAACAAAAGCAAAGATGAGTGATAGAATCCAAAAACGGATGACGACCTTCGACTCATGCCAACCTGCGAGCTCAAAGTGATGGTGAATCGGCGCCATACGGAAAATTCGTTTGCCCGTCAGTTTAAAGGAGCCGACCTGCAAGATCACTGAGACCGCTTCCATCACAAAGATGCCACCAACAATGATCAGGGTAACGGGTTGGTGCACCATGAAAGCAATGGCTCCAATCAATCCGCCCAAGGCAAGCGAACCAGTGTCGCCCATAAAGACCGTCGCCGGGTGGCAATTGTGCCAGAGAAAGGCCAAACTTCCCCCCACAAGCGCCGTGCAAATAACAGCTAACTCACCAGTTCCTGGTATGTAGCTGATGAGGAAGTATTCCGCGATAATGGTGTTGCCTGCCGCATACGCCATCATCGCATAGACAATAGCCACGGTCACGGTGCATCCAATCGCCAAACCATCGATGCCATCCGTCAGGTTAATCGCATTACTCGATCCCGAGAGCACGAAAAAGAAAAAGATAAAGGCAAACCAGATCGGCATCGGATCGAGCACCGCATACTTATAAAATGGCACCCATAACTGGCTCATGACTCCACGCGTTTCAGCGTTCCCCAATAGCAACCCCAAGGCGAGAAACGTGAGTAATGCCTGCCCAGCCAATTTCCAGCGACTGGAAAGACCAGCGCTACTTTTCTTCGTGACCTTCAGGTAGTCATCAAAGAAGCCAATTGCAGTCAGCCCAGCGTAAACCACCAGCGCCGTGATCACATAAACATTTGGCCGCGCCCAGAGAATAGAGCTTCCCGTAACCGCAGCAAAAATCATTAGCCCGCCCATAGTCGGCGTGCTCTTCTTGCTCGCGTGCAGGTCAGCCAGTTTGCCAACTTCACTGGAATTGCGTAGTGTTTGCTCGGCTTTAAGGCGGCGCAAGCGATCAAAAATCGGCGGCGCAATGAGAAAGCCAACTGCCAGCGCAGTCGCCGCCGCCATCATCATACGAAACGTTATCGAACCGAACAAACGGAACGGTCCCCAGAACTCTTCCAAGCCTGCTAAATACGTTAACATCCCGCTGCCTCCTTTCGCGTCATTAGGCCGTTGGGCAACAGGGATTCCAATTGATAAGCACGGCTTCCCTTCAAGAAGACCGCACCGCTAAAAAGTTTAAGTGAAGCCATTGCGGAGTTAGCGTCGGTATATTGAATGACTTGGGATTTTTCGGCGCCAGCGTCACGCAACCCTTTTGCGTAAGCATCGGACTCGTCGCCGACAAGGAGCACCCGATCCTGCGGACGCAACGGAACGTCACCACCTACTTTGCGATGCAAAGCTTCGGTATGCGCGCCAAGTTCCTTCATGCCTCCAAGCACATAAAGGCGGGGCATGTCCGCTGGGGCCAGCGTGGCAAAAGTTTCCAGCGCATCCATCATGGAGGCGGGATTCGCGTTATAGCAGTCCACGTAATAGAGATTATTCTCCCAGAGATAAATGGAGCCACGGTCGGCGCCAGGCTTCCAGTCCTTTAAACGTTTTTGAATATGCTCCCACTTTGCGCCGCAAAGTATTGCGGTGAGCACGGCGATAACCGCATTGGACACCATGCCCTTCGTCAAATGGCTATCGATGGTAAACTGGCCGGCGAACAATGCACTCTGCACCTGCACGCGAGTTCCCTGCCCTTCACGGAAGAAGCGGAAACAACTGCGATATTCCGTAAAATCAAGCGCAGGCTTCGCTTCACAAGATTGGCAAACGCTGAATATCTCACCGCCAAACTGGTGGAAAGCCGGGTACTGCAGGCAGTCCTCCATACAAACCAACGAAGCGCCAGGAGCCCCCAGGCGCACGAGCTCCGCTTTTTCACGGGCTACGCTTTCCATGTCACCGAGCTGCTCCAAATGCGCTGGCCCAATCATGGTGACTACGGCAACTGTAGGCGAAATCATACCGCCCAAAACCGACATCTCACCGGGCTGATTGATGCCTGCTTCGATCACCGCATACTTGTGCTTCACCGGGTCGAGTCGGGTAAGCGTCAGCGGAACGCCGAGTGTGTTGTTCAGATTTTTCTCGGTCTTCAGGCACTCGTCGCCCAGAAGCAAAGCGATGAGATCTTTGGTGGAAGTTTTCCCGCAACTGCCCGTGACTCCAACCACCGGACCGGGAAAGGTATGACGGTGCTGGTGGGCAATGGTTTGGAAGGCCGAAAGGGAGTCTTCCACAAACAGTTGCGGCAAATAAAGATCGTCCCGCGGATGATCAACGAGCGCTGCCGTGGCGCCGGCGTCACGTGCGGAAGCAAGGAAAGCGTGACCGTCTCGCTGATCGGTTTTGAGCGCGACAAAGCAGTCACCCGGCTTCAGTTTCCGGGTGTCTTGGCAAAAGCCGGTGATGGGCTTGTCTGGCGGTGCTCCCAGCCACTTTCCGGCAGTCCATTCGGCGAGTAGCTTTGGCGAAAATGCAGGCATCAGTTTGGTCGCAGTTTCTTAAGGTTGAGCAGCTCCCTGGCGACTTGTCGGTCATCAAACGGAGCAACAGTGTCAGCAAATTCCTGATAAGTCTCATGGCCCTTGCCAGCGATCAGCACGCAATCTCCGGCCTTCGCAGTTTCCAGCGCCAGGCTGATCGCACGGCGGCGGTCATCCACAAATTCAATCACCTCAGGCTTAGTCACGCCCTTGCGCATGTCATCAAAAATCGATGTTAAATTCTCGCGACGCGGGTTGTCGGCAGTGGCCCAGGCAATGTCCGCCATCTCCTGCACAGCAGCCGTCATCTTAGGGCGCTTGTCACGATCACGATTACCGCCACAGCCAAAGACCACCAGCACGCGGCCGGGGGTAATTTCCCGCAGCATGCTAAGCGCATTGCGCAGGGCGTCGTCAGTGTGTGCGTAGTCCACGAGCACCGGAAAAGTCTGGCCCGCATCGATACGCTCCATGCGCCCAGGCACGCCGGGGAAAGTCGCCACACGCGGCAGCACTTCTTTAATTTCACGTCCCATCGCCACACAAATCGACAGCGCAGCGAGCAAGTTGCTCACGTTGTATTTGCCGGCGAGCTCGGTGGCGACTTCCACTTCGCCACCGGGCCAGGCCAGCTTGAACACACTGCCATTCGGTGAAAGTTTTATATCGCTCGCGCGCAACTCCGCAGCCTCATGCGCGCCAAACGTGATGACGCGTCCCTTGGCCTCCAGCTCTTGCGCGAGCCGGAGACCATAAGGATCGTCGATGTTGATGACGCAGACTTCTGGTTGGTTGCCAGTTTCGCCGGTAAAGAGGCGGCGTTTGACTTCAAAATATTCATCCATCGACAAATGGTAGTCGATGTGGTCCTGGGTCAGATTCAGGAACGCGGCCACCGGAAAACGTAACCCACGCACACGCTCCTGATCGATGGCGTGCGAGCTCACTTCGAGCACTGCCGAGTGGCAGCCTTCGATTCGCATTTGGTCGAGCATCGAGTAAATGTCGACGCTTTCAGGCGTAGTCTTGTAACTCGGCAAAGTCCGACGACCGAGGTCATACCGAACCGTCCCCAGCAAGCCAACGCTGTTTGGTTTGTCCGCGAGTAAATGCTGGGTCAGCATGGTGACCGTGGTCTTGCCATTGGTGCCGGTCACGCCAACCAAATCCATCGCGCGGTCAGGATGATCAAAGAACCGACCCGCGATTTCTGCCAAAGCCACTCGCGCATCCTTCACTTGAATGTAGGGCACGCTCATGCGGGGACCAGGCTCACGCTCACCGACAATGCCAACGGCGCCGCGGTCGATCGCCTCTTCCACGTAAAAAGAGCCACTGGTGTTCGCGCCTTCAATGGCGAAGAACAACGCGCCCGGCGCCACGCGGCGGCTGTCGGTGATTAGGCACGTCACGGCCACATCGCTGTCGCCCGTGTATTTGATGTGCTCCACGCCATGAGTCAGCGCGCGCATGGTGCGCTTAGCCGCCATCGCACCGCCCAGTTGCGGGTTGCTGCGCATGGCCATCCCCCAGCTCAGTGTGTTTTCCAGTGAAGCAAATCCAATCATCGTCCGCCCTCCGTTAGCGCCATCAGCTGGTTTTCCGGTTCCGGTGGAATTCCCAGATACTGAATGCAGTGCTCGGCGATATTCTTAAATACAGGAGCCGCCACGACACCGCCGTAACCGACGCCGCGCATTTCCGGCTCGTCCACCACCACCGTGATGACCAGACGGGGGTTTGACTTTGGAAAAAAGCCCACAAAAGAACCTACATGATGTTGGTGAGAATAGCGACCATTCACGATCTTTTGTGTCGTGCCCGTTTTTCCTGCGACGCCATAGCCTTCGATGGCCGCCTTTCTGGCAGTCCCCTCTTCACCGACCACAGCAGCAAGCATGTCCGTGATTTGGTTTGCCGTATAAGACGACACAACGCGTTCCTTCGCGTCGGGCGAAAACTGCACGACGACGTCACTGCTCGAATCAAAAACTTGGCGTACGATCTGAGGCTTCATCATCACGCCGCCATTGGCGATTGCGCTCATGGCGAAGTGAACCTGCATCGGCGTGGCGCTGATCGCATGGCCCATAGGCAGACGCGTAATCGTCAACCCGTCCCATGCCTTAACTGGGTGCAGGATGCCGTTCTCTTCCAGATCGAGCGGAAAGCCTGTTTTCGCCCCAAAACCAAAACGCTTGGCGTAGCCATAGAGGCGATCTTCCCCCAGTTGCAAACCAAGCAGAGCCGCGCCGCGGTTACTCGACTTCACGACTATTTCGGTCACCGTCAGGTCTTCCAGTGGGTGGTGGTCGGATGGCAGGCTAACCTTACGCCCCTTGTATTCCGCAGTCGGCTTACCGCAATCGAATACGGTGTCAGAGGTGACCAAATCTTCGTTAAGCGCAGCGGCGGCAGGCACGATTTTAAAGGTCGAACCTGGCTCATAAATATCCGTCACCGCACGGTTGCGGAGGTTCTCAATTGGAAAACGCCAGAACTCATTGGGATCAAAAGTTGGGTAGTTCGCCATGGCAAGGATCTGCCCAGTGGCAACCTCACTCACAATGACTGCGACTCCCTTTGGGTTGCACTCTTCGACCAGCTTGGCAACCTCCTGCTCGACCTTGTGCTGAATATTCAAGTCGATCGTCAGCTCGACGTTTAAGCCGTCGCGCGGAGCGACTTCGCGTGAGCTGAATTGAACCAACTCATGGCGACGACCATCCTTCTCGGACTTGCGCCAGCCGTCTTGGCCGGCGAGATAAAAATCACAAAAACGCTCCACGCCCGAAACCGGCGTTTCCTCTTTGTTTACGAATCCCAGAACATGCGAGGCCAATCCCTGCGCCGGGTAAACACGCTGGTATTTGCGGTTGCCATAAACAGAGCGGATGCCCAGTGCTTTCACCGCTTCATAGGTCGGCTCGTCAACGGAATCCACGAGTTCATTCCAACGCACATTACGGATTTCCGGCCCCTGCGCCGTATCGACTGTACGCAGCTTTTGGTCAAACTTGTCCCAGACAAATTCTGGATCGAGTCCAAGTAAGGCGGCGACTTCCGGCGCGCGGGCGTATTCTTCGGCTGTGATCGCCTGCGGGTCGACGCCAATTTCATACACAGCCTGCGTGGAGGCCATCAGGTTGCCACGGCGGTCAACGATATTGCCACGGCGGGCCTTGATCTCCTGGAAACGCTCTCGGTTCTGCTCAACAATGCGCGCAAGCTTCTCGCCCTCGACGAGATGCAGGTGAATCAATCGTCCCGTTAGGACAATGAAGCACGTGAATATGACGACGGTTAAAAAAGTAAATCGAATTCCTGATACGTAAGCGCGGTTCATTGAGTTAGAGGCCGGGCTGGGGCCTCATTGAGAAAGTTTATGGTAAGGCGAAAGAAATGGATAATGGTTGCTCAGGCTGAGCTGCGGCTGGGACAACAGGCTCCTCTGCCGCCAGAATGGGCGCCTGGATCAACGGCGCGGCAGGCGCTTCCACCGGCAAAGCCGGGTCGATATAATCCGCAGGTTGCAGCGGCTTGGCGCGCGGCATCCACACGATCTGCGAAGCCTGCGTCGGACGCAGCCCCGCCGGCGCGCCAGCAGTTAACTCCTGCGGGCTGTGAGCTTTGGCGATACGTGCTTCGAGTGCAGCGTATTGGCGCTCGGCCTGGGTGATTTCAGCATGAATTGCCTGAGTTTGCTGAGCAGTTCTCGCCACGCTCTTGCGCAAATAGACCACACCGAAAGCGCCGCCAGCGACAACGAGCAGCGTCAGCGCGCCCATTGCGAAAGCGGAGAATCGGTAGATTTTGATGTTTTGCGTATATGGAGTCATGGCAAAAAGTTTTTAAGGTTAACGGCGGTTCCGGCCTTGGCCGGACAAAGCGCTTTGCAAACGACGCAAGGCCGACCGGCGAAACCGGCTGATCGTGCGTTGTGTTTGTGAGCGGCGCTTGAGCATATCCCAAATGTGGTCGGAATGTATGGCGGTCTTCATTCAGTCCTCAGAGTAGAGGTGAAGTCAGCTTGCGAACGGCCCGTAATTTAGCCGAACGGCTGCGTGGGTTGGCGGCGATCTCCGCCTCATCGGCGGTAATCGGTTTGCGGGTGAGTCGTTCCGCGAGCTGCGTGCGCTCATCTTGCGCGCGCGAATCGCGGCCGTGCTCGGGACGTCCGGTGACGCGATTAAAGAATCGCTTCACTAGGCGGTCTTCCAAGGAGTGGAAAGAGATAACAGCCAATACGCCTCCGGGGGCGAGGGCCTCGAAAGCCTTGGGCAAAACCTCGTCGATAGCGCCCAGCTCGTCATTAACGGCGATGCGGATGCCTTGGAACGACTTCGTCGCGGGGTGGATGCGCTCGCCGCGACGTTGCGAAACGTTGGCGGCAATGAGGTCAGCGAGTTGGGCAGTCGATTGCAGCTTACCGGTTCCCCGGGCCGCCAGGATGGCGTCGACCACGCGTCTCCACTGTTTTTCCTCCCCTTGGTCACGGATGGCGCGGACGACATCCTCCCGACTAGCGGTTTCGAGAAACTCGGCTGCAGACACGCCCTGACGCGGGTTCAAGCGCATGTCTGCGGGCGCGTCCTCTCGAAATGAGAAGCCCCGTTCGGCCTGGTCCAACTGAAAAGAGGAAACACCGAGGTCCAAGAGGACCCCGGTGAAACCTGTTTGCGTCAGTTTGTCCAGTTTGCGGAAATTAAGATCAAAGAACGAAAATCTTTCGGGATAACGCTCCCGTAGGGCGGCGGCCCGCTCAGCAGCGGCAGGGTCGCAATCGAGCCCGGTTACGTGGACTCCTTCGTTGGCTTCGAGCAGGGCGGTCGTGTGGCCACCGCCGCCGAATGTGCCGTCGAGATACCTTCCGGGCTGGATGGGCGAGAAGCATTCGAGCACCTCGCGGAGCAGCACTGGCAGGTGTCCCATAGTCCGAGTCAGAGTTTCGGTTGGGCCATTAACGAAGGTGGAGCACATGGGCGAGGACCCTCCAGCCGCGCGCGGAAACCTTGATAGAAGGTTCTTCGCGGGTCGCCCCTTGCAAGAAGGGCAGGTCCTGGCGGCCAATCGGGCGACGCACCTGGTCAAATTCCCAGTCTGTCGGTCCCGTACGTTGGCGGCCCAGAATGCCGGCGTGATAGAGTTGTTTGCTGATTTTCATGGTGAGATGTTCGGTGGTAAATTTTCATGCGAGGTCGTTTAGAAGCCCAGGTCGGCGAGGATGTCGCTGAGGTCGCCGTCTTCCTCGTCGTCGGCCAGGTAAGCTTCGTAGCGCTCTGGATTCCAGAGTTGGAAGAAATTAACGGTGCCCGCCAAGACGACCTCCTTAGAGATGCCAGCGTGCTGAAACAAACGGTCGTTGACCGTGATGCGACCGTTCTTGTCGAAGGAAAAACTGTCAGCCGACGCCAGCAGCTTGGTGATGGCCTTGCGGCCCTTCTTGTCGCCAATGCTGATCTTCGAGATTTTCTCTTTCAGCTCGGCCACCATCTCGGGCGGATAGACCGTCACGCAACCCGCAGGATCGGGGAACGCCAAGTAAGTCTGCTGATCATCGCCTTCGCTACGCCACTTGGACGGGACCGTGAGCCTCCGCTTGGCGTCCAGATTATGTCTGAACTCCCCTGCGTAAAAGCCCTGGTTGAAGTCGATCATGGAGATAAATGCGCGCGTCTCAGTAGTCCCACTGCATCCCACAAAGCCCCACTTTGCCCCCCACGTCAAACTTTTTCTTCCATAAACACGTCATACGTAACGATTTTGGTGAATTTGGAGGCTGAAATTTGTGAATAACTTGGTAATTTTGGTGAATAACTCTGCCAAAAGGCCAATTCACCCGAAAATGACGTCCCACTCCGCCCCCCCACCGCGCTCCACGCGCGCCGACGAACTCCTCGTAGCCCAAGGGGTGGTGGAATCGCGGGCCATCGCTCAGCGAATCATCAAATCCGGTCAGGCATTTCGCGCCGACGGGTCCATCATTCCCAAACCGAGCGCCAAGATTCCGGCCAACGAGCCGTTGTCCATCGCCGCTCCCCCCCGCTACGTCTCCCAGGGCGGCGAAAAGTTGGAGTCGTGGTTCGCCCAGTACCCTATCGATGTTGCCGGGCTCGACGCGCTCGACGTCGGCGCCTCCACTGGCGGCTTCACCGACTGCCTCCTTCAGCGCGGCGTCGCCAGCGTGACCTGCGTGGATGTCGGCCATGGCCAGCTCCACCCCCGCCTCCTCGACGACGCGCGCGTAACTAATATAGAGGGCGTCAATGCGAAGGCGCTCGACGAGACCGATCTCCCCCACCCGACTTACCCGCTGATCGTCGCCGACCTCTCCTTTATCTCTTTAAAGAAAGTCATCGCGCAGATCTGGTCACGGCTCGCCCCTGGCGGCGCCGCAATCCTCCTCGTCAAACCACAGTTCGAGGCGCCCAAGGAGGTCATCGCCAAAACCAAAGGCATTCTCCGCGACGATCAACTCCGCGCCGAGACCTTGACCAGCGTCACCGAAACCGCCACCGCCCTGCCCGGCTGCACCGTCCTTGGCCATATCGAGTGTCCCGTTGCTGGCGGTGACGGCAACCGCGAATACCTTCTCGGCCTGAAGCGTTGCACGAATTGACTGAGCGAGATACTCCAATCCGACAAAAGAAAACGCCTGTTCAGTTTAACCGAACAGGCGCTTGTCCCATATAAAAGCGTTCCGAACTACACAGCCAACACCCTGCGCTTGCGACGCATCCAAACAAACGCGCCTAGCCCCACAACACCCAAGCCTGAAATATAAGCGCTAGGCTCGGGAATGGCTGAAATTGCATTTAGCTGAACAGAATCGCCCGCACCAGTCCAACTCCACGAATAAATTCCCGGAGTCACCCCCATGCCGGCCAGCGTTTGTCCAGTGAATGTGCCACCACCAGTAATGGGCGTGCCAGCAACATATCCACTTGGCAGAATCAGAGCACCTACACCCAAGCCCAACGTTAAATCAAGCCCAACTATCGCCGATCCCCCATCATTGATACTGGTATTGAGCAATGTTCCCGTGCCGAAACTGACATCGCCAGTAATACTACCCACTGTGGGAAGAAACAATTCACCTGTTAGATTCGTTCCAGTCTGAATAATAACGGTGCTTGGATTAACCAACCCCAAAATAGGAGCCGAAACCCCGGCCGAAGTCAGCCCAGACAAACTAGTCAGCGAGCCAGAGACTGTTAATTCGACGTCGGCGCCATTTTCCTGCAAAGTAAAAAGCAATAAGCCATGAGAAGAAAGAGTGGATCCGAACAGACATAGAATAGGCAGCAGTATTTTCATGCTACAATCAATACCATATAACCAAAAACAGCCAACACCAGGCATCACCATTTTCCGAGGGCGCACTTAAGTCACGGTACAATAAATGCGACGCCCCATAGAGCGCCGCATCAAAAATGTAGCTCTGAATACAGTCTACTCGATAGTGCCAAAGTCCATAATCGCTGGCTCTTCCTCTTTGTGAGCCGGTTCTTCCGCCTCTTCCTTCACTTCTTCTACCTTCTGCTGGACTTTTTCAGCGGTGGCGTCAGGAGTCGGAGGCTCGTCTATTTTAACGTCGACCGTCTCTGCATCACCCTCCTTCACGGGATCACCAACAGGCACCGTCACAATCTCAGGCGGTGGGCTCTCAGACTGAGCATCCTTGATCACCTGTTCAACCATGGCCGCGCCCTTCGGATCTTCGTAGGTCACCACGCCATCCTTGTCCTTGGTCCACTTAATATCTTTGCTGTCGGTAATCAATTCCTCGCCAGACGCAATCGTTGGAGTTGAGGCAGCAGCCGCAGTTGATGAATCCTTGGACTTGATGCTGCGCGAAAGCAATCCATAGTCGATTGAGCTCGATGCAGCCGGTTTCGCCGGAGCAGGCGCTGGCGACTCCAGGTCCTCCTTCAGCATCTGGTTGTCAGCGGCAAGCGTTTCCTCGTCCATGATTTTTTCGAGTTGCGCCTCCTCGACATGGCTAACCGTGTGAGAATCTTGGGCCGCGCGCAGCGCTTCACGGCGCTCATCCATCGTTGCCCGGTATTGGCGACGCTCAATGTCCTCCACTAACACCCGCTTCTTCTGGCGATATTCAGACCAGGAAAGCTCGCCGTTAAAGTATTGCTCCTTGAGTGGCTTCAGTTCGTGTTCTTTCTCGGCCCAGTTAGAAACACCTTTGCAACCAGCAAAGAGCAGTGAGCCAGCCAAGATGCCCAGAGTAATCCCGTTGAATGAATTCATGACAGCAGATTGATTTTAGGTTGAAATTACCCGGGTCAGTGGTCACCCGCGCAACCAGAGCAGTTCGATGATAAGTGTTTAGGTCTTAATAAGATAAACGCAAGCACGGTGTCGCCCGCTAGGCGCTTTTTACGACCATTTGGCAACATAAACATGGTTTTTACAGGGCCAATCACTCAGCCTGCCATCATTGAATCGCCCACCAAGTCGCCAATCGGGGACACAAAAAAACCGGCGGGAACGAATCCTCGCCGGCTAAATGGATAGCTGCCGCTCAATTACTGGTTTTCGTAGCGCTGGCGCAGCATGTTGGTGAAGGCGGCCACCTTTTTCTTACGGCGACGGACTTCACAAGGCTTCTCGAAGTAGCGCTTGGCGCGAACGTCACGGATGACGCCTTCACGGTCGAGCTTCTTCTTCAAGCGGCGGAGCGCCTTTTCCATGGGCTCGCCTTTGCGGACTTTAACATCAACTGGCATAAGTGTTCTTAAATTGGATTTCGGGAAAAAGCAGAGGATAAAGGGACATATAGGCCCTTTCGTCAAGCGAAATTCGCACTTTGGCGGCATTTAATGGTCACGGCGCGAATCCAACTGCTTATCCTGATCGATCAAGCATTGTCCTAAAGCAACGTCAACGCTAACTTCGTCGAGGTGAAGAAACGAATTTTAGACACCCTCTCGGCAAGATATCCCCGTGTGTTGGACCAACATAGCCTAATGTGTTGAGGCATCACATTACCATCGTTTTCGCAAAACGATTACGATGCCTTTTTGTCACACTCGGAGCAGTCGGCGCTGAATATCGCGGCGTAAAGTCCTCTAAGATTTTATCCTACATTCGGTTTCAAAACCAGCTTTACAACTCACTCAACCATAGAACATATTCCTCCTAATGGAGTGGTTTTATCTGATTGAGCAAAATCAATATGGTCCGTTTACCGAAGACGACCTACACAGCTTGGCGCGCCAAGGCGTCATAACCCATGATCAATTGGTCTGGCGCAACGGCTTGGCCGGATGGATTTCCTACGGCGAGGCCTTCCAAGACTCCTCCAAGGCCGCCCCGCCAACAAAGCGAAACCTGCAATCCCAACCCCGCCCGATAGAGGGCGACGGCTCGCTCCGGGATCTATTTGAAAGCTCCAAGGCCGCCCTCACCGGTGCCTGGAACACAACCGCAACCGCCATTTTCGTATCCCTGCTGGTCTCCAGCCTGATTGGCGGCATACCGCTAGTAGGCGTGTTCATCGCCCTGGGGCCAATGACCGTGGGGCTGGCTCGCTATGCGCTGCTGCGCGCGCGCGACCAGGATCCTGAGATGGTTGACCTCTTTGTCGGCCTCAAAAACATATCCCTGCTGCTGCGCTCCACTGGGCTCAGCCTGATCATTTGCGTACTCTGTTTGCTCATCATTTCGGTTCCGGTAGCCATTTCAGCTGGAGTCGCCCTCGCCAAAAACGGCGGCATTCCAGCCAATTTTGAAGCCGATGGCCAAGCCTTCATGAGCGCCTTTATGGGCGCTCTGCTCATCACGCTTCCCTTGGCCGCGCTCCTGAGCTTCTACCTGTGGTCGCGTCTCAGCCTCGGCTTTTTCAAAATGGCGGCCGATGAAGAAACAAGCGCTTTCGCCGCTCTAAAAGCTGGCTGGCGCGTGAGCAAGGGAAAATCATTCAAACTCATCCTCATCTACCTGCGCATCTGGTGCATTGGCTTTATTGGCATTTTTGCGCTATACACGATCGTCTGGCTTTTCAGTCTCATAGGCGAGGCGGCAGCGATAATTGCCGTCGTCTTACTCTTCCTAGGCTATTTCTTTGGCGGCTTGGCCTTGCGCGCGTGGCTGCTGGTCACGCTGGCTTGCTACTTCGACTACTTTAGCGGCGATGAAGCCGATGCCGACTAACGCCGCGCCGTTTTTAACGTTCGCCATCCACCATTCGGCATTCGCTATACTCACGCCATGCCCAATCCTGTCTTTGATCCCCTGCCCGATGAGCTCGTCAACGCACTCGAATCCATGCCGCGCGACGAGCTTGCCCAACTGCGGGAAAAGCTCATTGCTGCGCGCAACCACCCCCGACGCCTCAAGGAAATGCGCCGCGTCCTTGGAGAGCGCACCCAGTGGCTCTCCATCGTCCTCGAGGACATTTTTCAACCACACAACAGCTCCGCCGTCCTCCGCACCGCCGAATGCTTTGGCGTGCAGACAGTCCACGTCGTCGAAAAATCGCGCAAATTCAAGATCAGCAATCAGGTAGCCATGGGCGGGGCCAAGTGGATCGATGTCGAACGCTACGACCACACCGCCGATTGCCTCGCCAAGCTCCGCGCCCAGGGCTACCGCTGCGCCGCCGCCACCCTCCGCGACGACGCCCTGCCCCTCGACGAAGTCCCGCTCGATAAACCACTCGCCGTCCTCATCGGTCATGAACGGCGCGGCCTCAGCGAAGCCGCCCACGATGCGGCCGACGTCTGGTTTCGCCTCCCCATGCACGGCTTTACTCAGAGCTACAACCTCTCCGTTTTCAGCTCGCTCTGCCTTTACGAACTCACCCAACGCCTCCGCGACAGCGACCTCCCCTGGCGCCTCAGCGAAGAGGAAAAAGAGCGCATCCTCACCCGCTGGCTCTGCCAGGACGCCAAAGCCATCGAAAACCTCGCCTGCAACATCCTGTTGCATCGATAGATTTTCGCACTGCGAAAATGGCCTATCCAACTTGCCCCATGGTAGGCCGCAACTTATGAACAAGCCGCTCCTTGCCCCTCAGATCCAAGCCATCTGACAGAGGTGACTCGGATCGTCTCTCGATCCGCCGTTTAATCCTGCATGCGCCTACCTCTTGGAGACGGACAAAAGGTCCGCCGTGCGCACATGAAAGACCTCACGCTGCTCATTGGTGATCAAAAGCGTGTCAGCGTCGAGAAAGCAGATTGCCTCACACTGGGCAGCGCGAATCGGCAACCAGGCGACCTCGCCCGCAAACAACTGGTCCGCATCGCCCGCTGGCGGAGTGAAAAGCCAGATCCCACTGTAAGTCAGCACCGCGACTTGTTCGCCATCATTCCAAGACGCGGCGCCGGTGACCATCTCCCGCAGATTGGCCTTCGAGACCAGGGTCAGCGCATTGGACTTATCTTCGCGCGGAGAATCCAAGCGATAGAGTGCGGCGTCGCGATCCGCGCGGTGCTTCATCAGCAGATAAATTTTCCCTTGGGCCACGAACACCGCCTCGCAGTCAAAATTATTCATGGCGGGCGGAAACTCCCATTGTTCCGGATAATGAATCGGCCAGACCGCTGTCGGTGTGGCGCTGGTCGCCGTGGCGTAATCCGGCTCCGGGACCCGATACAGCGTCAGGTTGCGGCGTCGGTTATTGTTGTTGCCCACATCAGGAATGATCAGGTTGCCGCGAAAATCCGAAGCCAAATCCTCCCAATCCTGATTCCGCGCGCCTTCAACCGCCACACCCGCAGCGCCAGCCTTGCCCACTAAGTTGCCGAAGGCGTCGATGGCGAATATCCGTGCACGATCACCGCTGTCGTTGAGCGTCCAGAAGACGCCTGGCGCCGAACCACGCGCCAAACCGGACGACTCATTCACTGCACGCGGAAGCTCACCAATTTCCTTCAACGCCACCGGCGCCTGATTGGGCACATCGAAATACACCGGGCGCACTGGCTGCGCCGTGGTTGCGCAACCGAACAGCAGCGCCAGCGCCAGACCAGCCAACAAACTTTTTCCCCTTGTGTTCATCATACCCCGGGCAAGACTGTAACGCACAAGCGCTACCGCAAACCATTTCGCCATGCATATCCCCATCGAAGACCTCGCCGAAGACGTCATCAGCAAAGCCCAGTCCGGACTTGGCATCAGCGACGGCGAACTGGCCGAGCAATGCCCCGCCGAGCGCAACGCCATCCGCCAATTGCGCAAAGGCGAGTTTGACGCCGCCACTGCACTCGCCATCGCGCCAATCCTTGGCCTGGATGCCGAAGCTCTCGTCGCACTTGGTGAAAAAGCCTGGTATCCCGCCCCCATTTCCCTCGTCGGTTTGGTGCAAATCAACACCCCGCACCCCGTGCCGGGCTACGAGGAAATGACCGTCAACGCCTACCTGATCGGCGATCCGGCCACCAGCAAGGCCGCCGCATTTGACACCGGGGCCGACGCCACGCCGCTGCTGGAAACTTTGCAACGCAAAGTGTGGTCCCTCGAATCCATTTTCATCACCCACACCCACCGTGACCACATCAAGGACTTGGCCAAGCTCAAGGCCCCCCTTGCCCCCGGCGGCAAGGTCTATGTCCACGGCAATGAAGCCTTCCCCGGCGCCACCGAAATCCGTGATGGCGCTGCCTTTGAGTTGGGTTCCTTAAAGATTACCGCCCGTGAAACCAGTGGCCACTCCCCTGGCGGCACGACGTTTATTGTCGAGGGGCTGGCTCGCCCGGTCGCCATCGTTGGCGACGCCATCTTCGCGGGCTCCATTGGTGGCGTGCGCGCCAATTACCGACTCGCACTGAAGCAGATCCGCGAGCACGTGCTCAGCCTGCCAGGAGAGACCATTATTTGCCCCGGCCACGGCCCTATGACCACCGTGGCGGAGGAGCTCCAACGCAACCCGTTCTTTTAAGGGATTTTTCACCTGGAAAATTAATGGGGGAATTAACAGGCTGTTCAGTCCTCCCATCTTTCCATGAAATATTCCTACTGCTTAATCCTCGCCTCATTAGCCGCCAGCACGCCCACACAGGCGATCTTGCAAGGCTACTGGAACATGAATTCAAACGCGAACATTGGCAAACTCGACGCCAATCAGGGCGAACAAGCGGCCACGGTCGCGGCAAGCTTCGTTGAAATCACCGCTGGATTCATCGGTGAAATTGAGCCAGATGTCAGCGGCACGACTGAAAACTTGATTCCCCCCACCATCGGCTTTAACCGGGCAGTTGGCTTTTTTCGGGCGGGATCCGTTTATTATGATGGCGCTTTTGAGATGTTCAATTTCGACTTCAGCGATCTCAGCGAAGTCTCGGTGTCTTTTGCTTACCGCGGCGAAAAGTTTTTCACCTGGGACAGCAACCTCGACGTCAATTACCGGATTGACGGCGGCGACTGGGAGAACATCGCAGAGGGCATCACTTATAGCAGCGATTGGAATGTCGCCACCATCGACATGAGCGTGGTGGACGGGTTCGACAACGTCGACTTCCAGATTCGCACCACAAACTGGGCCAGCATCGCGGGCTTTCTGGATATTGACAATGTTCAGGTCAACGCCATCCCCGAGCCATCAACATACGCTCTTATGGCTAGCGTCAGCGCCCTTGGGCTCCTTGCATTTCGTCGTCGGCGTTAATATGTGTTTGGCGCCACGCCGTTCCATCTCTAAAGTTAACGCAATCAACCGTTAACCATCATTCTACCATGAAAATTTCCGACGAAGTGGCGGCGGCCATCAACACGCAGATCAACAACGAGCTCACCTCTTCCTACCTCTACCTCGCCATGTCTGCATGGTTTGAGACACAGCCCTACCCTGGCTTTGCAAAGTGGATGCTCAAGCAAAGCGACGAAGAGCGCATGCACGCCATGAAGTTCTTCGGTTACCTGAATGATCGCGGCGGAGTCGTCAAGCTGGAGGCGATCAAGCAGCCGCAGGCTACCTACACCAAGCCACTCGAAGCATTCCAACTCGCGCTCGAAAGCGAGATCAAAACCACTAAGCAAATCCACGCCATTTACGAAGTCGCCGACCAGGTTAAAGACTACGAAACGCGCCATTTCCTCAGTTGGTTCTTGGAAGAGCAGGTCGAAGAAGAAAAGACCGCCTCGGATTGGGTGCAGAAGCTCGAAATGGCCGACGACCACGTCAACGCCCTCTTCAATCTCGATCACGAAGCCAATACGCGCCAAGATATCTGACCGGGGGGAGGCCTACTGGCATGAATCCGCTCAAGCTGCCGCCTTTTTGGTTCCTGCTCGCGGTCGCAGCCCAGTTTGGTCTTAATTGGTTTACGCCTCAAAATGCATCCGGCTGGGGTTGGTATGCTGTGGGTTACCTACTGCTGGCCCTCGGCATGTTTCTCGTGCTGGGCGCTTGGATGTCCTTCCGCATTCACGATACGCCAATTTGCCCGTTTAAGCAGCCGACGCACCTCATCACCGACGGCGTATTCCGCTTTAGCCGTAACCCGATTTATCTCGGTCAGGCGTTCATGCTTTTGGGCCTCGCCGCCCTGCATGGGGCCTGGGTGACGCTGTTGCCGATCCCACTGTTAATCGCAATCCTGCACGTTGGCTTCATCCGCCCTGAGGAGCGCATACTCTCCCAGCAATGTGGCGCAGAATTCGCCACCTACCGCTCGCGAGTGCGCGCTTGGCTGTGAAGTTATCGTCGTCGACGCCGCATCAAGACGACCAGCCCAACCAACGCCCCCAAGCCCGCCGCAGTCGCACTAGGCTCGGGCACGAGCGACACATTGTCGAATGTGTTCGACAGCGAGTTGTCGTAAAGCGCCACCTGTCCGCTGGAAAATGTCGAATCGGTCAATGAGGTCGCTGGCGTCAGTGAGCCATCCACGTAAACGGAGTAAGTGTCGCCGACGACAGTGATGCGCAGGTGCGGATCGCTCACGCCCACGGTGAAAACGCCATTGGCAATATTCAGGCTCGAGCCGTAAGTCGTGCCGTCACTGACTACGTGCCAGTAGAGATCGCCACCTCCAGCGCCTGCCACTAAGAGTACGCCCGCGCGCCCAATCGATGTGCCACCAGCCTCCGTGCTGTGCAACCAGACTCCACCATCAGTTACATCGTTTATATCCAGCTCGATCTCGAAATCGGTCAGGACATAGGGCAAGGCGGAGAGCGCATTCGGGGCGTTATCTGGGCTGGCCGCCGCATAGACGCCGCCACTGGCTGCCCAACCTCCACTGTTGTTCTCCCACAGCGGGCTCGCGCCGGAGTCAAAGTTATCAAAAAAGAGAATCGCCTGAACATTGGACGCCAGCAGACCGGAAAGCACGGCGCCCCCAAGCAGATTTCGACAAGTAGCAGTAATCATCGCAGCAGTGAGTTAAGATTCGAAACTGCATTCGATAATAGCGCCCCATCACCCGAAGTCCAGCGTCAACCATGGCAAAGGCTCATTCGGCGCTAACTACGCGTATCTAAACTGAACGAAAGACGACGCAAAACCACGCGACAAACCAACACGAGGCCACCCGGCGCGGTGGCGGCCGCGAGGTAAACAAGCGCAAACGAAGACGTCGTCGTTTGTCGCAACAGGCCAAATGACGCCACATAGAGTAGCATATCGAGCATCTCTTTCAGCCAGAAAAAGCCTGTTATAAAACTGAGCGCGTAGCCCAGGTAAGCGCCGGCGGCATAGCTCAGCGGCAGACATCCCCAGACAATCGAAATGAACGCCAACCCCAGCCAGGAAAGCAATACCGGTAAGTTTGGCGCCCCCAGCCCCAGAGCAAAGCCCACTGGAAGCACAGCCATAAAGGCAAAGATTTGCTGACCCCCAAATCGTCTATTGGGAAATTGATATGGCATCGACCACTCAGTCCTTTCGGGCGTCCCGCTCAGCGCAATGCGCGACTGACGAACCATGACCGGGAGATCGTCTGGCTTGGTGTAAACATCCTGCCAACTGTTATGCGACACTTAATGACTTTGTCGTGTATTCAACTATGCAGCAAGGAGTTTTTAAGCAGGGACTCGCATGCGTTCGTTGGCGGCAACCATATCCATGGGCCAATAATCGCTCGGCTTCCCGCAGTGCTTGAGAAACAGGCTGGTATCCTCCGCCAATTGATTCACTGCAAACTGATGCGCACGCTTAGTCCAGAGGGATTCGCCGACAGGATCAGCGGATGCCTTCTGGGCCTTTTCACCGAAGCATCGCTTCCAAAGGCGTTTGAATCGTGACTTCGGGGAACTCCGTATGGTTTGAGCATTCGCATTCAGACGCTCCAAAGTTGCCTCCTCTGGGGGCAAACGCTCGACATTCAAAAAGTCACAAAGACGGGCAATCTCAGTCTGTGGGTCATTTCGCAAGGAATCCAAAAAGATAATGTGGATTTGCTTATCGGAAAATTCATTTCGATAAGCGCTCAGTTGATGCCAATACATTGAGGGGCGCACGAGAGTCGTCTCATACTCGCCCGATAGCAGATCTTCTTCGAACGCGCGAAACTTTGTGTTCCCCGAACGTTCATACATACGGTAGTGCGATAAAATGCGATCCAATGGATGCCGAACCAAATAAACAATTTTCACTCGGGGAAGCGTCCGCTTGATTCTCGCCACTGCTTTGGGTGAGTGCGATCTCATTGAATAATGAACGGAACCCTCGCCGATCGCAACATGCTCCGGCTTAATGTCGAAATGGTCACGATACCAGTCCAGCCCTTTGGCGTAATTCTCGTCGTGGCTGAAATATTTCACTTCTTTGGGCGCGGAAAAACAAACCTGCTTGTGCTGAGAAAGCTTATTGCAAAGTGACGTGGTGCCAGACTTTGCGGCGCCAATTATGAGAAATGTAGGTTCGCTATGCATTGTTTGTGTTCAGCGAACGGAGTCTCGCTTGGCTCATTTAAACGTAGATTTTTTAAAGTTGTTTCAGATCAATGCCCCTTCCGGCATAAAAGCGGCAATAAACAGATAAAATCAGCGGGTTCGGTCACTAAAGAATGTGCTACATGCAGGTAATTGACTGCATTACCAGCATATTCACTTGACGGTGACAGCTAATTCCGCGCCAGCTCGCTAGTCACAATTTTGTGCGCTGATTCGTAGCGAGACCCTCAAGCTAAAGTTCAGCGCCCTTGAGCATGAAAATCCCCCTTCCCCCTTGACGCCGGACGTAGCAGCGGTGTAATTTGGAATGTTTCTAAATAGATCGATCATGGGCAAAACGCTTTTTCATAAGGTCTGGGAAGACCACGCAGTACGCAAACTGCCGAACGGCCAAACACAGCTGTTTATCGGCACGCACCTCATTCACGAGGTGACCTCGCCGCAAGCCTTTGGCATGCTCCGTGAGCTCGGCTTCTCCGTCAAATACCCCCAGCGCACCTTCGCCACCGTCGACCACATCGTGCCGACCAACGAAGCCATCGAGCCCTACAGCGACCCGCTGGCCCAGGCCATGATCGAGGAGCTCCGCAAAAACTGCGCAGACAACGGCGTCACATTCTTCGACACCAACACTGGCAAGCAGGGCGTCGTCCACATCGTGGGCCCCGAACAAGGCATCACTCAGCCCGGCACGACCATTGCCTGTGGAGACAGCCATACCGCCACCCACGGCGCATTTGGCGCGATCGCTTTCGGGATCGGCACCAGCCAGGTGCGCGACGTACTCGCCACGCAAACGCTGGCCCTGAGTGAGCTCAAGGTGCGCCGCATCAACGTCAACGGCCGACTCGGGCCGGGCGTTTACGCCAAGGATGTCATCCTGCACATCATCCGCCTCCTCGGCGTCAATGGCGGTCTCGGCTACGCCTATGAATACGGCGGCGACGTCTTCGATCGCATGACGATGGAAGAGCGCATGACCGTGTGCAACATGTCCATCGAAGGCGGCGCACGCTGCGGCTACGTCAACCCGGACGAAACAACCTTTGCTTACTTGAAAGGCCGCCCCTACTCGCCACAGGGCGCTGCATGGGACGCCACCGTCGCGAAGTGGAAGGCCTACGCCTCCGACAAAGACGCCGTTTTCGACGACGTTTACAATATCGACGCCGCCGACATCAAGCCGACCGTTACCTGGGGCATCAATCCCGCCCAAGCCATTTTCGTCGACGAAAACATGCCGCTGCTCGACGAGCTAGACGCGCATGACCGCGCCACCGCACAAGAAGCCTACGAATACATGAGCCTCACCGAGGGCACGCCCATTCGCGGCCAGAAGATCGATGTCGCGTTCATCGGCTCCTGCACCAATGGCCGCCTGAGCGACCTCGAAGAAGTCGCGCAATACGTAAAAGGCAAGAAGGTCGCCGAGCACGTCAAAGCGATCGTCGTTCCTGGCTCACAAGTTGTCGCCGCGATTGCGATTGAAAAGGGCCTCGACAAGGTATTCGCCGAAGCTGGCTTCGAATGGCGCGGCGCCGGTTGCTCCATGTGCCTGGCCATGAACCCGGACAAGCTCATCGGCAACCAGCTCTGCGCCAGCTCCTCGAACCGCAACTTCAAGGGCCGTCAGGGCAGTCCGACTGGACGCACCCTCTTGATGAGCCCGGTCATGGTCGCCGCTGCCGCGATCACCGGCGAAGTCACCGACGCTCGTGAGTTGTTCAACCAAACCGAAGCGATGGCGGCGGTTTGATTGAGATTAAAGAGAGCAAAAAACTTAAGAAACGCCGACCAGGATATGGTCGGCGTTTTTTTGGCTACTTGGCTGGGACCATGCGCGCCAACTCGTCCGGGCTGTTGAATAGCAAGTAAATCGCGCCATCGGGACCACTCCCGACATCGCGGATGCGGCCACGGTCTTCCAGGATGACTTCGTCGCTGACAAGCTTTTCGCCGTCGAGCGTGATCAAGTGAAGCTCCTCCTGCCGAAGCGAAGTAACCAGTAGCTTATTCTCCCAGTTGGGGAAGGCCTTGCCCTCGTAGAAATCCATCCCGCACACGGCAATAGACGGCGTCCAGTAATGCACGGGCTGAGCCATGCCCGGCGCTGACGTTTCGCTCGTGATCGGCGTGCCGTTGTAATTCATGCCATAGGTGATGACCGGCCAGCCGTAATTCACGCCTTTCTTGATCACGTTGAGCTCGTCGCCTCCGCGCGGACCGTGCTCTGTTTCCCAAAGCTGCCCCGTCACCGGATGGAAGTCGAGCCCCTGCGGGTTGCGGTTGCCATAGCTCCAGAGCGTGGGATAGCCATCATCCACAAACGGGTTGTCCTGCGGGATGCTCCCATCGTCAAAAACACGGTGAATCTTTCCATTGGGGCGAGTCGTGTCCTGCGCCTGATCTTGCTGACCGCGGTCACCAATGCTGAAGAATAAATAACCATTTTTATCGAAGGCCATGCGACTGCCGAAATGCTGCCCCTTGCCAGTGTAATACTCCTCGTTCGCCTGAAAAATGGTCTGCTGCTCAACCCATTTTCCATTATCAATTTTCCCACGGACCACTTTCGTCAACGCGCCATTCCCCTGTGAATCACTGAAGGCTAAATACACCCAGCCGTTATCGGTGTAGTGCGGGTGAAGGGCAACTTCCAGCATACCGCCCTGCCCCTTGTCGCTAACTTCCGGGATGCCCTTAATCGATGGCCCCACGGTACCGTCAGCTTCGATGATGCGCAGCCCGCCGGGTTTCTCCGTCACCAGAAAACGCCCCCCCGGCAGAAACGCCAGCGACCACGGCGTTTTCAGGCCATCGGCGACCTTTTCCAAACGAAAGCGCTCGCCCGCCACGTTGTATACATCCGTGGTTCCTGGCTCTGGCTTGGGCGGATTCTCCAGGGCGTATTTCTCCCTTTCCTTCACGTAGATGACGAGGGCGCGAATCTCCTCCTTCGACAGCAAGCTTTTAAACGGAGGCATGCCGAGCTCCGGCTGGCCATTGGTAATGATGTCGGAGATCGATTCCGGGCTGCCATCGCCACGCCACACGCCGTCAACCAATGATTTGCCAAGGCCGCCTTCCAGCTTTTCGCCATGGCAAATCTGACAATGCTGCGCATAAAGCTCGTCTACCTTGGCAGCATCCAGCACACCCCCTACGCCAACCAATCCACCAACAAGCAACCATCGAATCATGCGAACTGCATAGCAGAAAATTCAGCCGCCGCAAACTTCATCCGCAAATAACCGTCGCCGAGCACTCAAAATTCCCCCACGCTGCTCCCCGTGAAAACCGCTGACACCGCTGACGAATTCCTGGCCTGCGCCGCCGATTTCCAACTGGGCAAACTCGACACCGAGCAACCCCACCCCCTGACGCAAAACCTGTCCGCCCAATGCCAGAACGACCTCCCCGCCGCTGTTGACGCGCTGAAGGCTGTCGACGAACAAGCGCTCGCAACCATGGCTCAACGTCTGGCGCCGGCGCCAGAGCTCGCGGCAGACATCCATGCCGCCTGGGCCAACGGCGGCCGCATCTTCCTGGCCGGTTGTGGCGCCACCGGGCGACTCTCCATCGCCCTGGAAACCTTTTGCCGCAGCGGTCTGCTACCGGAAGCTTTGCAAGACAAAGTAATCGGCTTCATGGCAGGCGGCGACGCCGCGCTGATCCGCTCCATCGAAGGCTTTGAGGACTTCCCCAGCTACGGCGCCCGTCAACTGCGTGAGCTGGGCTTTGGCGCAAAGGATTTGCTCATCGCCTCCACCGAGGGCGGCGAGACACCGTGGGTGATCGGCGCTGCGGAGGAAGCCGCGCGCATCAGCAAGCGTGCGCCGTGGTTCTGCTATTGCAACCCCGACGACTTACTCTGCGATTTGGTCGAACGCTCGCGCCGCGTCATCGACAACCCCAGCATCCGTAAATGGAACCTCGCCGTCGGCCCAATGGGCATTGCAGGCAGCACGCGCATGCAATCCAGCACTGTCCTGCAATACGGAATTGGGCTCACCCTGGAGCTCGCCGCCAAGGAAGACTTTGCAATGCAAAGCTTTTGCCAGCGATTGACGAAATTTCAGGAAGTCGTCACCCGGCTAAACTGGCGTTTCCTCACCGATTTCATCCAACGCGAAAGCGAGATCTACCAGCAAGGCGACCGCACGCTTTATGTCACCGAGGACTTCGGCGTCACCGTACTCACCGACACAACGGAACGTTCACCGACGTTTTCCCTGCCAGTGTTTGAGAACTATACCGGAGACCAAACCACCGAACCGCGCAGCCTGTGCTACCTGACGATCCCTAGCCAGCCAGCCGTCGCCCTGGCCTGGCGACAACTCCTACTGCGCGACCCGCGCTGCCTCACCTGGCCAGACGAGCTCCCCGTCACCCGTCACGAGCGCCTGATGGGTTATGACATCAGTGCGCGCGCCGCGCATAACCGCGCCGCCTCCTGCGGTGAAGCGCGGCACCACGTGTTCAGCATCGATTCAGTCGACGGCGTCATCATGTGGTCGCTGGATCGCCTCGCGGCGACTGCCGTGCCCCCGGGCCTTCCCCTGCTCGATGCACAGACTTTGCTCAAGATGCTGCTCAATGCCCACTCGACACTCGTCATGGGCCGACTTGGCCGCTACGAGGACAACCTCATGACCTACGTCAAACCGAGCAACAACAAGCTGATCGATCGCGCAATCCGCTACATTCAAACTTTGCAACGCAGAGTAAACAGCGCCCCCTCCAGCTACGAAACCATTTGCCGCGAACTTTACGAACAACGCAAAATCCTGGCGCCCGACGAACCAATCGTGCTGAAAACCTTAGCCGCTCTCGAGACTTAAACCCTTTCAAATTCGCGGAATTGGATAAATCCCAATTGACGCCCACACCGAAAGCCCGGAAAATCCCGCCACCATGCTGCTCATTCCCGAACCACGCAAACTCAAGATCAACGAAGGTTCCTGCCCAGCGGACATTGCTTCCAGTTTGAGCATTGGCGACAACGACATCCCCCCCCAGGGCTACCGCCTCACCATTCAACCCGGCAAAATATCGATCAAGGCCGCCGATGCCGCAGGCGCATTTTACGCCGAACAAACCCTGGAGCAAATAACCGAGCAATCCAAGGGCGCAGGCCTGCCCTGCCTGCGCATTGACGACTGGCCCGACTTCTCCGTCCGCGGCTACATGCTCGATATTTCCCGCGACCGCGTGCCCACTATGGAGCACCTGCGCCGCCTCGTCGACGCCCTAGCCGCGCTGCGCTATAACCAACTGCAGCTCTACACCGAACACACCTTCGCCTACACCGGGCATGAAACCGTGTGGGGCATGGCCTCGCCCATGACGGCCGAGGAGATCGAAGAACTCGACACCTATTGCGCGGACCGCCACATCGAGCTCGTGCCCAACCAGAATTCTTTCGGCCACTTCGAGCGTTGGCTTCAACATGAGGAATACCAAAACCTCGCCGAGTGCCCGGACGGCTTTACCCACCCGCTGACCGGCCCACGCCCCTATGGCGGCACCCTGCGACCCAATGAAGAAAGCCTCAGCTTTCTCAACGAACTTTACAGCGAACTGCTGCCCCATTTCTCGAGCAATAAATTTAACGTTGGCGGCGATGAGCCCTGGGAGCTGGGTCAAGGTTGGAGCAAAGCGCAAATCGACATTGAGGGCAAGCACGCCATCTACGCCCGCTTCCTCAAACGCATTTGCGAACTCGCCGAAAGCCACAACGCCGAGCCCATGTGCTGGGCCGACATCCTGCTCGAAAACCCGGCATTCATCGATGAGCTGCCCGCCAGCGTAACGCCCATACTTTGGGGCTACGAGGCCAACCACCCCTTCGACCAACAGTGCGCGATTCTCGCCAGCACGGATCGCCCCTTCTACGTGGCGCCCGGCGACTCCACCTGGAACAGCTTTACCGGCCGCGTCCGTAACATGCTCGAAAACATCCGCTCCGCCGCACGCCACGGGTTGAGCCAAAATGCAGTCGGCTTCCTGGTGACGCATTGGGGCGACAACGGCCATCCGCAAACGTGGGCGGTCAGCCTGCCGGGCATGGTCGCGGGCGCCTTATTTTCCTGGTATGGCGACGCCGAGAGCAACCTGGACCTCACCCGCCAAATCAACCGTCTCTTTTTTAAGGGAGAAGACCGCACCGCCGCCGAAGTGCTGTTGGAGCTCGGCGACGTCGACCACGCCATCCCGCTCAAGCTCGCCAACCAGAGTTTTCTTTTTTCCAGCATGAGACTGCCCATCGAGGAACTACAAGCCAAGCTGGTCAGTTGCCCGGAATCATGTTTTGAAGGCGTCATCAGCCAAACCTGGGAGTGGGAATCCGTGCTCAACGGCACGACTATCCACGCCGATGACGCCCATTGGCTGCGCGATGAAATGGACCTCGCGATCGACCTCACCCGCTTCGCTGCTCAGCGTTGCCTGGCTGTTAAAAGCCACACTGGCCCCGCAAACGAATTCAATCTCGGTTCAGGTTTGCGCGCCGAACTCTCCTCGCTCATTGGCCAATTTGAAAAACTGTGGACTCGCCGCAGCCGCATCGGCGGCTTGCACGAAAGCAGCCAACGCCTGCGCCGTTTGCTTTAGAAATCGGATCAGTCAATTCAGCGTAGCATTCTGTTCATATTTTGGCGAACCGCCATCAAGCCGCGTGCAAACAGCGAGAGCTGATACGAATCAAACTTTCGAAAGTCTATGTGAGTTTGGATAGTTCAAGCGAAGAGCATCCAATCAATAATAAAAACTTATTTCAAGAACCCATCAAATAAGTTTAATTGAACTTTCATCCAATTGCGATTGAATGAAACTCGAACCATTCAATCAACAGATACGGGGTAATCCTGTGAGATCCAGGAGCTGACGCGCAACTGTGTTCGGTCGCACGACCGAGAGCCAGAATTCCCGTGCTAGACATCTTCGCGCTTGAGATGTCGGCCTTGGCAACGTGCTCAGCTAGCAAGAAAAGTTAGGCAGGTTGGAGGGCTGACGTATCGGGCGACGTCAATCCTTCGAGACTATACGACATGCTAAGTTCTATCATAGATTCGCTCCTTGGAAATCCACTCATGACGCTGTTTGCCTTAATTGGCATTGGGCTGATCCTCGGCAGCATCCAAATTAAAGGCATCACGCTCGGCTCTTCCGGGGTTATTTTCATCGCCTTACTGGCGGGGCATTTTGGCGGAACGATCCCCGCTGGCGTCGGACAAATCGGCTTAACGCTGTTCGTCTACTGTGTCGGCATCGGTGCGGGCAGTCGCTTCTTTGGGGCTCTCAAACGCGAAGGCAGCCAACTGGCAAAACTGGCGCTCGTCGTGGTCGGCGTAGGCGCGTTGACCACTTGGGGGCTTGCCAAATACTTCGACATCAGCGCCGCCATGGCGGTGGGCGCCTTTGCTGGAGCAATGACGAGCACTCCGGCCTTGGCCGCTGGATCAGAGGCCGCCGGCAACCTGGAGACAGATGTCGTAGTTGGCTACGGCATTGCCTATCCCTTTGGCGTGATTGGCGTGGTGTTGTTTGTCCAGTTGATCCCCAGATTGCTACGCTTGAAAATCGAAGAAGACACTGCGGAAATCACCGGTGGCCTTGCTACGAAGATTGAACGTCGGCTCGTCCAAGTGCTTAACCAAAACCTCTACGGCAAACGTCTCGCCGAATGCAGCCTGAGCGACCTCAAGGGCTGCCAAGTATCACGCGTGTGGCGAAACAATCGCTTAGAGCCGGTGCGCTATGAAGACGTCTATGCCGAGGGGCAGTTGCTCTTGCTCGTGGGTGACATCAAGGCGGTCAACATTGCGACCGAACTAATCGGCAAAACTAGCGACCAAAGCATCGTCCTCGACGCCGACAACGAGCGCCAGCAAATGGTCGTCGTTAAGCAAGATCTAGTCGGACAGACCATGGCGCAGGTCGATCCGCTTCGCCAGCATGGGGTAACCATCACGCGCATTTGCCGTATGGACTTCACCTTCGTTCCCGATCAAAACACACGCTTGGAAAAAGGCGACATCCTCACCGTTGTTGGCGCGAGGGATCGCTTAACCAACTTCGCTCAAACCCTCGGACATCACTCCCAGGCCGTATCTGAGACCAGCATTGTCTCAATGGCCATTGGACTCACGCTTGGTGTCGCCCTCGGGCGAATGAGCATTCCGCTGCCATGGGGCGACACTTTCTCCCTTGGCTTGGCGGGTGGTCCGCTAATGGTCGCGTTGCTATTGGGACACTTTGGCCGCGTAGGCGGCATCGTAGGCTACATTCCCCGACCAACCCGCATGATGCTCCAGGAAATGGGTCTGGTCTTTTTCCTCGCCGACGCCGGCATCAAGGGGGGCGCATCCATGGGCGCCGCGATCCAAAACGAGGGCGCAAAAATATTCCTCGTGGGCGCATTGATCAGCATCGTGCCGATGATCGTTGGCTACCTGACCGCTCGCAAGGCCATGAAGTTGACACTTGCTCAAAGCCTCGGCGGCATCTGTGGCGGCATGACCAGCACCCCTGCCCTCGGAGCCATTGTCTCTAAAACTCACCAGCAAGCGCCCATTGTAAGCTACGCCACGGTCTATCCAGTAGCTGTCATCATGATGGCGCTACTGGCAAAATTCCTCATCAAGCTAATCGGCTAACCCTGTTTACCGCCGTGTATTCAACACCAAACCTCAACCATCATGAAAACGAATGCGATATCTCCTCCCCCGCCCCGTCAAGTTTGCAAGCATGAGATCAAGCAATGTCCACGTTGCGGCAGCGCCTTCGAGTGCAAGATGAATAACATCATCCATTGCCAATGCACACAGGTGTCGATGCCTAACGGCCTTCCTTCCTGGGTGGACGAGCTCTACGACGACTGCCTCTGCCCTCGCTGTTTGCGCATCCTCGCCACTGAGGCAAAGGAACGCCCGGAACAATAGAGAGGATTAGGGCTTCATTTGTTTTCCATGCGAGCGCGCCAGCTCAAGAAAGGCGTGGATATAGTCGATGTCAGCGTCGGTTTCCCTGATGCCGAGGTAGAGCTTTTTATCGACGCCCTTGGCGCCCAAGCGCACGGGGAAAACTGAGAAACGATCTGCATATTCTTCAACTAACCAGCGCGGCAACGCCGCAACCCCACGGCCACTCTCGACCATTTGTAACATGATGTCGGTGGTCTCAATTTTCTTATGCATTTTGGGGCTAATGCCAGCCGGCGTTAAGAAGCGCGTAAAGACATCGAGGCGGTCGATATCCACGGGATAGGTAATAAGCACTTCGCCGGTCAGCTGCTTGGGCTTTACGTGCTTGGCCTTGCGCAATGGGTGCTCCGGACCGACCACTAGGACTTGCTCGTAGTCAAAAACGGGCTCAAAAGAAAGACTCGCTTTGTAGAGTGGATCGGGCGTCACCAGCATATCGATCTCATGCCCGAATAAGGCGCCGATGCCGCCAAACTGAAACTTCTGCTTCACGTCTAAATCCACCGAGGGCCATGCCGCCAAATACGGCGCTGCCACCTTGAGTAACCAGCGGTAACAGGGGTGGCATTCGATGCCGATGCGCAACGTGCCACGTTCGCCTTGGGCAAACTGTTTAAGCCGCTCTTCAGCGTGTTCGAGTTGGGGAATGATTCGGTTCGCGGCGGCGATCAGGTATTCGCCAGCCTGTGTCGGGCGGAGACTACGCCCCTCGCGATACCAGACCTCCACGCCGAGCTGTTCTTCCAAGCGACGTATGCTGTGGCTCAGCGCAGACTGTGTCAGATAGAGCTTGTCCGAGGCTGCGGTTAGCGTGCCGAGCTCTTCCACGGCGCGTAAAATTTCCAGGTGTATGCGTTCGATCATGGCAAAATGACGATATTCGATTCATGACACAGTGTCATTGATACGTGAAAACATACCATTTTACTTCATTGGTTCAAGCTGGTATCCTTGGATAACTCAATAATCCAAACGAACATACTATGGCACACACTCACAACCTTGGGTTCCCTCGGATCGGAACCAAACGTGAACTTAAATTCGCGCTTGAGTCTTATTGGAAGGGACAATCCTCCCAGCATGACCTCCAAGCAGTCGGCGCTGATTTGCGCCGCGAAAACTGGCGCGAGCAAGCGAACTTAGACTGGGCGCCTGTCGGCGACTTTTCCTATTATGATCAGATGCTCGACATGAGTTTCACGCTGGGCAACTTACCCAAACGCGCACGCGGTTTTGAGGGTAACGAGCTAGACAATTACTTTCGCGTTGCACGCGGTCGCTCCACAGAGGGCGCCGAATCGAGTGGATGCTGCCATGGCATTGCGGCGGGCGAAATGACCAAGTGGTTCGACACCAACTACCATTACATCGTGCCCGAGTTCGACGCCGACACCACCTTCCAGCTCAACGCCAGTCGCGTACTGGATCAACTGTTGGAAGCGCAGGCGCAAAACGTCAATGCGAAGCCGGTTATCATTGGCCCCATCACCTACCTGGCGCTCGGCAAAGCCAAGGATGATTCCGACAAGCTCAACTTGCTAGCATCCCTCCTTCCAGTTTACGCCGAGTTGCTTGGCCAACTAGCAGATCATGGCGTCGAATGGGTGCAGATCGACGAGCCCATCCTCGTTACCGACCTTGAGGGCTCGTGGAAGGACGCCTTGAAAATCGCCTATCGCATTTTAAGCGAGGGTAAGGTCAAGCTGCTGCTCGCCACCTACTTTGGGGCATTGCTTGATAACCTACCACTCGTGGCGCAACTACCAGTGGACGGCGTGCATCTCGACGCCATTAATGCACGCATGGAAGTGAATACGCTAATCGATAAAATTTCCAGCGACCGAGTGATCTCCCTTGGTGTTATTAACGGACGCAACATATGGAAAACCGATTTAAACGCCACGCTAGACTGGTTGGAGCCTATCGCACAGCGCCTGGGCAAACGGCTTTGGCTCGCGCCATCCTGCTCGCTGCTTCACGTGCCCGTCGATCTCGATAGCGAGCAAACATTCGATCCAGAAATCAAGGAATGGCTCGCCTTTGCAAAGCAGAAACTAAGTGAACTGAATCTCCTTGCAACAGCTCTCAACGAAGGCCGCAACGCCGTTCGCGCAGAACTCGACGAGAACCAGAAAGCGATCAACACCCGGCGCCAATCGCCCCGCGTGCACAATCCCGCCGTGCAAACCGCTTTGTCCAAAATCGATGCGCAACTCGGCCAGCGCCAGAGTCCGTATCCACAGCGCGCGGCTGTCCAGCGCACCTTGCTCAATCTCCCGGAGTATCCCACTACGACGATTGGCTCGTTTCCGCAGACCAAGGAAATCCGTCAAACACGTAGCCAGTATAAAAAAGGAGCGATCGATGCCGACGCCTACCGACAGGCCATGCGCGAGGAGGTTGCACATTGTGTCCGTGAACAGGAATCCCTCGGCCTCGACGTCCTCGTACACGGAGAACCCGAGCGTAATGACATGGTGGAATACTTCGGCGAGCAGCTAGAAGGTTACACGTTCAGCCAGTTCGGCTGGGTGCAATCCTACGGCTCCCGCTGCGTCAAACCGCCCATTCTCTTTGGCGACATTACGCGCCCGAAGCCGATGACGGTCGATTGGATCACCTACGCGCAATCGCTAACCGATAAGCCGCTGAAAGGCATGATCACCGGCCCGGTCACCATCCTCAACTGGTCCTTTGTGCGCGACGACCAGGCACGCTCGACTTCCTGTTATCAGCTAGCCCTCGCCATACGCGAAGAAGTACTGGACTTGGAACGCGCCGGCGTTCGCATTATCCAGATTGACGAAGCCGCCCTGCGCGAAGGCCTGCCGTTGCGTAAATCCCAGTGGCAGACCTATCTGAACTGGGCTGTCGAGTCGTTCCGCATCACCGGCAACGGCGTCTCCGACGGGACACAAATCCACACGCACATGTGCTACTCGGAGTTTAACGACATTATCGCCTCTATCGCTAGTATGGACGCCGATGTCATTACCATCGAAACCTCCCGCTCCGACATGGAGTTACTCGACGCCTTCGATGACTTCAACTATCCGAACGAGATCGGCCCAGGCGTTTACGACATCCACTCACCCAACATTTCTTCGGTGGAAAACATCGTCTCACTGATGCAAAAAGCAGCCGAGCGTATTCCGCCGGAACGCCTTTGGGTCAACCCCGACTGCGGACTCAAAACCCGACAATGGAGCGAAGTCATCCCAGCATTAACGAATATGGTCACCGCCGCCAAAGAACTACGCGCCAACGTCTGTGTTCGGTAATTGCCATCCATATTTATTCCCCTCAAGCCCCGGTCATAAACCGGGGCTTGTTCGTTTAGTTGGAGACGAAGACTGCTAGTCGTCCGACGAAGTCAGCGCGTTGAGATCATGCTAAGTAATGACACAGACAATGCTAAGCCTTAGCACTGCCGCTGCTAAGTAATGACACAGGCCGTGCTAAGGAATGACATAGGCGGCGCCAAAGGCTTGGGCAAGGCGAATTGAGCATTTTCAAGGAACCGTTGCCACGACGTCAACGCTGTCCTAAATGGCGCCCCCTATAGCATGTTGAGTCGCATCTCTACCGAATTGATGATTAACCGGGAACGTGGCGCAAGAGGGGCTAGTCATGGGCAACGTCGTAGCGGACGCAGCGCCGTGAGATACGGGCGCGCTTGATGCCCAGCTTGTCCAGGACCCTGCGATCCTTGATTGAAAATGCTTCGCACAGCTCGTCGGCGGTCGCCCAGCGTGGCAGGTTATTTTGCGTGTGGGTTGGTATAGTTGCGTGTTGATCCATGCCTTATTATCTAGGACCCGCCACCTAAGGTGAAAATTTCCGCAACGGACATCAAATTTATTGGGGGAAAATTGCTGTTTTTGCGGTTTATACCAGCGGTTCTACCCTATTTAGCACATCTGCAGCCACACAAAAAAATCACCTAAACAGCCAACTAACAACGCCTTAAAATGGCAGGGAAGCCGGGATTCGAACCCGGAACCAACGGTTTAGAAAACCGCTGCTCTATCCATTGAGCTACTCCCCCAAGGTATTGAAAATATTCAACCTGCAGCGCATGGGCACGCTGCCATCATTCGATAGCGGGTAATATGTGGGTGCCTTAATTAACGGCAAGCAAATCTGCAACGAGGAACGATTAACCGGCAACACTCTCCTTCCAACAGCATCATGCGCGGCAGTCAGCGCAGACTCCATAAAGTTCCAAGCGATGCGATACGTCCGCGTATCCCATTTGGTGGGCAGCAGCCTCGAATGGAGCGACTGCGCATTCGCTTAAGCAATCAATTTTTCCGCATTGCCGACAAATTACGTGATGATGATGCCCATGCTCAGCGTCGATCAATTCATACAGCGCCTTCCCCTGCTCATTGCGCACAACCTGCACGACGCCAAGGTCCACAAAGGCGTCCAAACAGCGATAAAGCGTCACCAAGTCAAAGCTCTTGCGGCCCAGTTTGCCGTGTATCGCCTCGATGGATAAAGGCAGTCCGGCTTCATATAACACAGTCGCTAAACGCTTGCGAGTCGCGGTTACGCGCATGCCTCGATCGCGCAATTTATCAAGAACTCCCGATATGGATAATGCGTGGTGATGGTGATGTGACACAATTCAAATATTACCGCTCACGCGCAGCTTCTGGCAAGCCGTCAGGGTAAGAAATTACAATTCTAGGACACCACCTGCACACGGCAAAAAGTCCAACTTGCATACACGCCGCCTCCTTCTGCGAAATGCAGTCGATCATACTCCCTAATCAGCCTCCGTAAACCAGAACCAGTGATTTGACTACGGCTCACCGCACCAACTCCATGCAAGCTACGCATAAAGTCGAGTGCGCTTGCATAACGAAATGAACGATCTTCAACCTCGAAACGCTCCACCGCCCATCCGGCATTATGGAATGCGTTTCGCCACTCCTCCGCGTTTAACCAGGTAAGTGGTGAAGCCACTTCTCCCTGCAGGGCGCGGAGCTCTTGCAAAGTGGGGTCGATGTAAAACCCGTGCAACATGCGCGCCCCTTTAGGCAGTTGGTGGCGCCATAAGCCCAATACGCGAGTCGGGTCTGGACACCACTGCATCAAACTGGAGGACATCACGAAACCCACCGTATGATTCAACCCTACACCGGTCCAGGCATTGCCCTCGCGCCAAATCGCATTGGGCGCTGAAGCGCGCCCCAATTCCACCATTCTCGGAGCCAAATCCATTGCGACTAACTCCATAAAAGAGCCAACTGCATGATGGGTAAATATCCCCTCGCCAGCGCCATACTCCAACGCGCGACAATTGGCGCACAAGCCAGGGTCTAACCATTCGGCCAACCAAGCAGCCATCTCGCGCTGGACATCTGCGTGTAGTGCATAACAGTGCGCCTTTTCGTTAAAACGCATCATGCCGCAAGCCCCTTGATTAAGTTTCTAAAGTCGTGCCCGGCGTCAGGAATGATCAAACATTCTGGCCAAAGTTGCTGCAACTGCGCCCCATTGAGCAAAGCATCACTCTCGCCGACACAAGCATGTAAGTGCCCCCCTCGCCAAATGTCCAAACCCGGTTCAGCCAATTGCTGGATCCCCCAGATCAAGTCATCCACTTGATAGGGCAATTCAGATTTCACGCACATTCTAAGACCAGCAAATTCATAAAAGTCGTTCACTGCAGCAACAGGATCATGCCTGAGCCAGCGAAGGAGCACCCTTAAACGCCGTCCATCAACTCGCCCTCCCTTCAAAGCCGAAAGCTTCAAATCTAAAATAGGGGCCAGCAACATCGTCGATACAATCGGCAATTTCGCTTGCTCTCGCAACATGAGAAACGCTCCCAGGGAATAACCACCCAAACGCTCAACGTTTGCTGCGTCCATCAACTCAATTAACTTTGTAATACAAAGCTTACCAGGATAAAGCACCACGTGCTGATATTCTGGCCAGCGCTCGGAAAACGACTGTCGTTGAATTTCGGGGCAAAGCCCCCAGCCTCCAACCCAAAGCCAACGTTTCATGTTAAAGCTTCCTTGACCGCCTGGATGAGGCGGGCGGTATCGTCCACTGTCAATTGGGCATTTAACGAAATGCGTAAGCGACTACTACCAGTGGGCACGGTTGGAGGGCGCACCGCGCCGACTCGAAAGCCGTGCTGTTCTAACGTTTCCGCCGCTTTCATTGTCTTATCAGTATCCCCCACCACAACGGGAATGATCGGAGAATCCCCATCTGGCGCGTGCTTGATCAGTTGACGCAACTCACGGGAACGTTGCCGCCACACACTACGCTCAGCACTCATAGACGCGGCAAGGTCGATCGCTTTATTGGCCGCCGCCGCACAACCCGGCGCCAAATAAGTCGAGTAAATGAACTCACCCGCAAAATTAATCAGGTAATCGCGCAAACTTACTTTGTGAAACAAAGTATAAGCGCCCATCGAACCAAGCCCCTTCCCCAAGGTGCCAACCAAAACATCGACGCAATCCTTGACGCCGTTTTCCTCAACGAGACCACTTCCCCGCTCGCCATACCAACCAACAGCGTGCGCTTCATCCACGATCCATACAAAGTTAAATCGCTCCTTCAAATCGGCAATTGCCTTGAGATCAGGATAATCGCCATCCATGGAAAATACGGATTCCGTAACAACGAAGATCGTTCGCGCCTCACCCTCGTGCAGCGTGAGAAGCTCGGCAAGGTGACTGACATCGAGATGACGATAACGTTGCAAACGCGCTCCCGACCTCAAGACGCCCTCAACCATGCTCGCGTGTATCAGCCGGTCCGCCAACACAAGGTCTCCTCGTTGCGGTAGACGTCCCAGCAAAGCCTGATTCACCGCATAGCCGGAATTCCAGACGAGACCATGCTCAAAACCAGTCCACGCTGCGAGCTTCTGCTCTAGCTCGGCATGCGCATCAGTGTAACCTGAAATCAACGGCGAAGCAGAGGCAGAGGCGCCCCACTTTGCCGTTGCTGCTTGCGCCGCCTCGATCACCTCCGGATGTTGCGCCAATCGCAAATAGTCGTTATTGGATAAATCGATGGTTGGCGCGAGAGCGCTACGCGGGGTCAACGTGCGTCGCAACCCCTTATCAGAACGCTCGGACAACGCCGCATCTACTCGATCCCAAAACTGGCTGGTCACTTCAACCATGGGGCCTCCAGCTTACGCGGCAATTCCATGCCATAATCCTGCACCGCCCACAGAGGAAAAGCCAATTGGGTCAGCACGTCCTGATTGATCAGGCGTATTTCCGCCGCTGCATCTGCCTGAGCCTCGTTCAGCCACCAACCAGCCGGTAGTCCCTTGGCGCCTGCATAGTGCGCCAATAAGCGAGCCTGATTAATAGCGCCCAACCGGTCCCCCACAACCAACACCACGTAGTCAGCTTTGATTGCGATGGCGAAGTCAGCCCAATCACGTGGCGTGGCGCCAGCTTCCAAAGGAACACTGAGCCCACCAGCGCCCTCGACGATGCGCCAGCCGTCATCAGGCAAATCGTTAACCGCATTCACTAAAACATCAAATCGAAGCTCTTCGCCATCCTGTTGCGCCGCTTCCACCGGAGCCATCGGCTTCGAATATCTGCGCAAGGTCTGTGTCGATACTTTGCATTCCAAAGTTACTTTGTCTTGCAAAGCTTGGCTCACAAATTCCGCATCACCAAAGCCACCTTGCGCCACCCCGGTTTCCACCGGCTTCACCAAATGCACTGCCTGCCCCTGCCCGACCAACAAACGGGCAATGGAGGCCGCCACCCACGTCTTACCGACGCCGGTGTCATTTGCACTGATGAAGATTGTCGGCATCGCTCGTTAAGCCTTAGTGCTTTCGACCGGCTCCGCTTCTGCGTGATCGTGGTCGCAGTCGCCTTCACATGCATGCGCCCAGTATGGCGCGCCTTCTTCAAGATGCTCAGCAAACGGATCTTCGTGGTGGTGGTCGTGCGAAGGCACCGCAGCTTCACCATCAGCCGCAGCATGAATGGCGCGCGCATCGTCTGGGTTCAGCGGATGTAAACCTAGCTTGTCCAGCAGCTTGCGGTCATCGGTTGCACTTGGGTTTGCGGTCGTCAAAAGTTTGTCCCCAAGGAAGATACTGTTCGCGCCAGCTAAGTAACACAGCGCCTGCATTTCGTCGTTCATCTCCGTGCGACCGGCAGACAGGCGAACCATCGCTTTGGGCATAATAATGCGCGCGGTGGCGATCATCCGCACAAACTCGAAGCTATCGACAAACTTCTGATCCTGGAGCGGTGTGCCCTTCACGGCGACGAGTGCATTAATCGGCACGGAGTCCGGCTGCGGGTCCATGCTGGCCAACTCAAGCAATAACTTGAGACGGTCTTCGATGCTTTCGCCCATTCCAAGAATCCCACCGCTGCACACTTCCATACCTGCATCACGAACATTTTGAATCGTCTGCAAGCGGTCATCGTAACTGCGCGTGGTGATAATTTTGCAATAGTACTCACGCGAAGTGTCGAGGTTGTGATTGTAAACATCGCAGCCTGCTTCCTTAAGACGCTTGGCCTGCGCGGCGTCGAGCATGCCCAACGTGCAGCAGACCTCGAGGCCGATCTCCTTAACGCCCTTCACAGTCTCAACAATGTTGTCGAATTGCTTGGTGTTGTAAACACGACGCCAGGCGGCGCCCATGCAAAAGCGAGAAGCTCCGCCAGCCTTGGCAGCCTCTGCATCCTTAAGAATGGTCGGCGTATCGAGCAGCACCTCGGGCTCGACAAAGGTCTTGTTATGCGCGGACTGTGGACAGTAAGCGCAGTCCTCGGAACAACGGCCGGTCTTAATTGACTTGAGCGTGCAAAGTTGAACGCCAGCCGGATCTTGATATTTTTGGTGAACCTGCTGAGCCCGGAATATGAGCGTTGTAATTGGCAGGTTGTAGATGTCGCGTATTTCGTCGAGTGTCATGGTGTTGTTGGTTAAAATATTAATGCGCTAGATGTAAGCTTTGTGATGCAAAGTTTCGAGCAAGCCGGTTTTCAGAAATTCGATTTCGTCAGAAGAAATGATCAAAGGCGGCACAATGAGTAAGCTATCCGCCAAGGCTCGCAACAGGACGCCTTTCTCGCGCAAGGCGATGCAGAAATGCATGCCGCGTCGCTCTGAGGCGTCCCCCTTCGGCAATTCCAAAGCGCCGGCAAGACCACGCTGACGAAGCGTGAATGAGGCTGGCAACACATCACGCAGTTCGCGAAAAAAAGCATCAAACGCGGCGATCGTCTGATCCAGCGAGCCATTCGCCATCATTGCTTCGAGCTTCTCGATGCTTTTGAGCGCCACCACACAACCGAGCGGGTTACCGGTAAACGTGTGCCCGTGGAAGAACGCTTTGTATTCTCCGTATTCGCCCAGAAAAGCGTTGTAGATTGCTTCGCTGGTCACCGTAGCGGCCAATGGCAAATAGCCCGCTGTCAGCCCTTTAGCCAGACAATAGAAGTCCGGCCTGACGCCTTCACTTTCGCCAACCAGCATCGGCCCCAAACGCCCAAAACCAACGAAAACTTCATCTAAAATCAAGTGCGCGCCATAGGCCTGACAGCGCTTCTGAACTTCTCCCAAGAAGCCCTTGGGCTGAAACAACATGCCGCCGGCTCCCTGCACCCACGGCTCTAGAATAACGGCCGCCACTTCGGCGCCAAACTCCTCAAAATGCGCGTCAAGCGCAGCGAGGGAGTCTGCCATGTTGCTCGAGAATACCTCACCGCCAATCTCCTCACAAGTCGGCGCGGGTATTCGCTCAACCGGGAATTTCCAGGGATCAAACCGTTCGTGAAAAATACCACAATCGCCGACCGACATGGTCCCAAAAGTATCGCCATGGTAGGCGTTATTCAGCGCAATGACTCGCTTACGCTCAGGCTGGCCGGTGAGTTGAAAATACTGGAAGGACAGCTTCAGCGCAATCTCCACCGCATTCGAGCCATTGTCGGAATAAAAGACTCGGTCCAAGCCGGATAGTGAGCAGAGCTTTTCGGCAAGCATGCCGCCTGGCTCATGCCCCAGACCCAGATAGGTCGTGTGTGCAATTTTACCGAGCTGCTCAACGATGGCCGCATTGAGATCGGCGTCTTGGTGTCCGTGGACATTGGTCCAGATCGAGGCATTCGCGTCGAGGTAACGCTTACCCTCAGTATCGGTTAACCAGCACCCTTGCCCGCTCTCAATTTGCACACGGGGCAGGCTGCAATACTCCTGCATTTGCGTAAACGGATGCCAGCTCCGGCAGACATCTAATTCGTCTGCGGATTGCGCCTCAATGGAGTTCGACTGGAACGTGACTGGCATATTTTCGAATCTTATACTGCAAGAATATAAGATAAGACTTTCTTTTGTTAAGCAAAATCGACAGTTGCATTAACAAAAAATTTCCGCCTTCAGGCAAGGCGGAATCCAGAGAAGTTGCTTATGAGTTTAAGAAGCGTTGTGCTCGTCGCAGACGACCCGCACTTTCAGGTTCACCTGTTTGACAGTGTAGCCCATCTGCTTGATCAAAAAACGCTCGCGCAAAATGAGACACGCGTCGTGGAGAGGCGTGGTCTTGCCGCACTCATCACAGACCAGATAGGCTTGGGTGTCCACCCCGGAACCAATTTCGTAGAACTGCTTGTCGCCAGCGCCGTCGATTTCGCGCACCAGATCGCACTCCTCAAGCACTTTGATGGTGCGGTAAACCGTGGCCAACGAAACGAGTTCATCCACACGACGCGCGCTAGCCAGGAGCTGCTCAGCATTGAAGGGCTTTGACTGCTCCAGCACACTCTGAAGAATAACACGACGAGGCGCGGTAATCCGGTGGCCTGCTTGCTTCAGCAGGATTTCCCATTCGTCTAAGCGGTCAGATGGTTCCGAATGGGCGTTTTCGGACATGGTCAAGCGGCGGTGGCTTTAAAGCGGAAGACGAGTTCAATTGGGCGGCGATGCGACATGGTGTCCATCCGGACGCGCTCGATAGCGCGGTGACATAATTGTTCAAGGTCCGGCTGATCGAGCGTCACCGGAAAACATCCCGAGGGCGCATCGCCAGCTTGGATCGAAATTTCAATATGGTCCTCGATCCAAGATTTAAGCGGTTCCAACGCCGGTTGAGTGCGAGAATCTGACGCCTGGAGCAATTTAAAAAAGCACTGCACGCACTGGCCAGGCGACGACGGGCTCTGCGTCATCCCATACAAGTCCAGCAGACTGTCCGCCGCCTTGTAAAATGGCTGACAGAGGGGGCGAACCACCTCCTCGGGCAAAATGGGCATCTGCTGATTCAAGCTCATATGGGTTCAGTAAGACCGCGCCAAAGCCTGCCAATAGCGGTAGCTTTGAGCATTCTGTGAAGTCAGCCTGAAAATGAGATCACCGAAAACATCAACGGCTTCAAAGTAGCTAAATTCCTGCTCCTGGTCTCGGTACAAACCGATCCAGTAGTGGGCGATCGAACGGGTGTTCAAGCGCATCGCCCGGCCCTCGCCTCCCACAAAGATCCAACCATCACGGATGCGCTCCATCGCATGAGGCCGCAGAGGTGTGCAAATATGTCCGAAGCCGCCAACAACGCTCAGCATTACATCTTGTTTTTCTTCAATCACTTCCGCAAAAACTGCGGACACCAGATAATCGTCTCCGCCAAAGCCCATCTCGTAGTCCACCGGGCACCCATTGCCTGCGAAAAACGGGGCGCACCAAGCATCAGCGGCAACCAACGCATCAGCCGGCGCAGCATGACCAGCGCGCTCTATGGGCTGAAGCTCCGCCAGGCGGCTATAGGCGCCAAACTCATCGGGTGACAGACAGCGCAAGTGATAAGTTTGCGTCAAATCACGCATGGCGAGGCGGTCTGAATCTGGCGTCAGCGCCACCCGGAAGATGGCGTTGCGGTGTTCGTCAAAAAATTCCACCCCCATCAGCGTACCGCAATCACAGGCCTGCTCGTGGGTGGCAAACGCATACTGCCAACGGTCATGGTGCAAAACCAGTGACGCTTCACTCGAAGCCCCCCGCAACATTCCCCGCTGGGGCTGAAGGACCGGCAGTGAACCCGAATAACCCAAAATGCAATGTCGGTTGCGAGCAAAACACAACACCGGCTCCACACGCGACGCCGATTCCAGAATGCCTTCCGGCGCACAGTAGAGCTCGCATACATGCACCAACTCACTTTGGCAGGGTGAACCGCCAGCGTGCTTGGGCATGGCTTCCTTTGAGTCAGCCGAGTGTGGGTCGTTCTTATGCATCTTGCTGGATCGCCAGGTTTGCCTCAAAAAAGCGTCCCATCCAGGCGTCAAAGCCTTCGTCGAAATCGACGTCCAATTCCACGCGCTCCGCCAACGGCTTGGCGCCGCCCTTTTGCAAGGCTTCGTCCAAACGTCGACCACAGCCGCAGAAATCGTCGTAAGCGCTGTCACCCAAGGCGACAACGTAGTATTCCAAGTGGCTTACCGGCACCTTTTGATCATACAGCGCTTCGCAGAAGTCGATCGCGTCGTCGGGCGGCTCGCCGTCTCCCCAAGTGGAGAAGATCAAAACCACGCGCTGGGCGTCGGCAAAACGCGAAAGATCCCAATCTTCCGCGGCGTTCAGGGTGTGCTTGACGCCTTTGGCGTCACATTCATCAGAAAAACGTTCGGCCAAATCCTGGGCGTTGCCAGTAACCGTCCCGTAAATGATGTGAGTAGTGTTTTCCTTGAGACTCATATTCGCTATAATTAGACTGAGTCTCATTTTCCGGAAAGAAGTCAAGCTCGCATCGCTACTTTTTCCATTTTCCGGCAGATTTTAACCGACCTCGATCATTCGCAGCTCAGGAAACTCCCCAACTGTGGCGTTGAAATAGATGCGCTGGCCGTCATGCGACCAAACTGGATGCGCGTGACAAACCTGGTAAGGCGGGTGCTGCTTTTGCCAGTCCACTTCCGGATGCGGCGCACGCGATAGCTCCTGGGTTTCGCCCGTTCGCAAATCCTGCCAATAAACCGCCACTTCTCCGTTTTCGTAACCATCAGACAAGATGCTCTTTCCATCCGGATGCACGCTGGGGTGCCCCTCGTCCGGCATGCGGCAAAGCAAACGTGATTCGCCAGTATCGGCATCCCAAATCGCAATAGCGCCATTTCCGCCTGAAAAAGCGTAGATAGCGCTGCCATCCGGCATCCATTTCGGGTGGTGGCCAAACTCACCGATGAGCTTAACATTTCCACCCTGGTCATCGGCGGCAATCAGCACTTTGACGCGAGGTTGATCCGGGTGCTCCGGCAGGTCCTTTTCGTTGGTGAAAACCGTGAACCAACGCTTCCCGCCCGGCGCCCATTTACTGTTCTTAAAATGAAGCAAATCGCGACGAACCCCGGTTAGATCCATTTGCGCAGCGACGACCTCCCAGGCTTGATCCCGATCAAGCAGCTCATGAAGCGACTCATCCTCAATATCGATCCGATAGATCGCGCATTCCTTCGGTGGACGGCCAGCGCCGTGCCAATTGGAACTCGAAGCCAGCCCACGACGAGTCGTCGGGCAAAAGGTGTTAATCGAGCCGGCAAATTTCTGGGTGATCTGCCCTTCCGCCGTGGCGATGTAAATTTGGCTGTCGGAAGAGAAATAAATGTGGTCATTGTCCAACCAACCCTGCTTCGCTCCACTGTGCGGAATGCCGGGACAATGTGTGACTTCGACTTCGCGGCCCGTTGCGCGCTCTTGGATGACCACCGTCCCCCAGGTCAGCGGCTTGCCGTCGAAGCGAAAATAAACCAAGCGTTTGCCATCGGGACTCTCAGGCACGACATCGAAGTAAGTGTGGATGGCGGGCGCGGCAGCAACCACGCGACTTTGTAATGGGGAAGTAATCATAGGGGTTCTTTCAGTTGATGGACCTGCAGGTCCCAGTATTCTGCAATTAAGGGCGTCATTTGCCGAAAGCCGATCTTCCCGCCCCCCAATACAGGGCCAAAAGCGCCTCCCGGGTCGGTCCAGCGAAAGCATTCCAGATCATCCACGCCAAAGCGCACATGCGAGCCGGACTTGATCAGCCAGATACGATAGGCTTCTTTTTGATCTGCTATGCTGGGGATCGGGTCCGCGCCTTGGGCGACGAGGTGGAAGCCATGGCTCTTGCGCAAGTTACAAGTTGTGAAGGCTCGCTCATCCAGATGCTTCCGACGAAAATAACTCACATGCAGCGCATTGATGTCGCCGGAGTGGTATTGATTGTAAGGTCCGTTGCGCGGTGCGAGCGCAGGGTCGAGAACGTCCTCGCCATTCCGACCTTTCGCCGAAAAAAACAAGATACTAAGCCCTGGGTCCTGAATCGCGCGGTAGTTCCAGCTGATGTGCACATGGTCGGGGAAATCGACCGGACACCAAACCACCACATTGGCCGCCTGCCCCTGCCCCGGATCACGTGTTCCCTCAAGCCGCCATCGGCCGAGGGGAAAGCTAAAACCGGCGTCACCTTCGGCGATAAAGCCGTTCAGGTCACGAGCGCTCGACAGGGGATTGGCGTAAAGGCGCTCACCAAGCAATTCTTCAGGGAACATGCATCAGCATCTTGGATTGTGTTGCCAATGTGTCAATCATACAAATGATTAAGCCCCAAAGGACAGTTCACGGAACTCAAAAATAGCTCCAGGCAACCTGCATTTCGCCGGATGTTGGGCGTAATCTCCAAACGATATCCCCAGAACTGAATGACCAGCGCCCCTGATCGATCATGCAATCGGGTGACTTTTAGGATTGGCCTCAATCCATCAGTTACATTAATTTTAAATCCACAACGTAAATCAAAACGCTAATCAAACTCATGCCCCCCCACTCGATCAATTTCAGTTCGCTGAAGGCTAAGCTGCAAGGCGAGCTGCACACCGGCGAACTGATGCGCCGCCTCTACTCCACTGATGCCTCGGAATATCAGGAAATGCCCACTGCAGTGGCCTTTCCCGAAGCCGAAAGCGACATTCCAGCCTTGATCAATTTTGCCCGTAAAAACGGCCTCTCTCTGATCCCGCGAACGGCGGGCACCTCACTCGCCGGGCAAGTGGTCGGCAATGGCATTGTGGTCGACCTGAGCAGACTGAACACAATCAAGCGCATCGACGGCCCCAACCGCCGTGTCATTGTGCAACCTGGCGTCGTCCGCAATGAGCTTAATCAAGCCATCCACGGCCATGGCATGCTCTTTGGCCCGGAGACCTCCACCGCCAATCGCGCCATGATCGGCGGCATGGTGGGGAACAATTCCTGCGGCTCAAACTCAGTCGTTTACGGTAGTGCGCGCGAGCACCTCATCTCCTGCCGGGGGTTTCTGAGCGACGGGAGCGAGGTGTCTTTCAAAGCCCTGACGCCGGATGAGTTTTCCGCCAAATGTGAAGGCGACTCGCTCGAAGCATCGATCTATCGTGAATGCCGTGATCTGCTGGGAGATGACGGTAATCGCGCCACCATCACCGAGCGCTTCCCCAAGTCCTCCATCCCCCGTCGCAACACCGGCTATGCGCTGGACATGCTGATGGACGCCAATGTCTTCAGCCCGGATTCCAACAAGCCGTTCAACCTCTGCCAGCTCATTGCGGGCAGTGAAGGCACCCTATTTATCGGCGTTGAATTTGAGCTGGATTGCAATCCCCTCCCCCCGCCATGCAGCGCATTGATGGTGGGTCATTTTGAGACCGTGCTTGAGTCGTTGAATTCGGTCAGTCTCGCGCTCGCGGAGAAGCCGTTTGCGGTAGAGCTCATCGACCGCAATATCCTTGAGGCCACCAAGCGCAACCGCGAGCAACTGCAAAACCGATTCTTTGTAGAAGGCGATCCTGGTGCGATTCTCGTGGTCGATATCCGTCGTGAAACCGAAGACGAAATCGACATCGCGCTCACTCATTTAATTAACAACATGAAGTTCGCGAAACTCGGCTACGCTTATCCAGTGCTTCGCGGCGCCGATCAGGGCAAAGTCTGGGAACTCCGCCGCGCCGGCCAAGGGCTCATGAGCAACATCCCCGGCGACGAAAAGCCTCGCGAAGTCGTGGAAGACACCGCCGTCGACGTGCGTGACCTCCCCGCCTACATCGGTGAGTTCGATGAAATCATGCGCGAAAAGCACGGCATCGACTGCGTTTATTACGCGCACGCTGGCTCGGGGGAATTGCACACGCGGCCAATGTTCAACCTGAAGACGGCGGATGGCATGCGGAAATTCCGCGGCGTTGCCGAAGACATTGCGAATCTTGTCCGCAAATACAACGGCTCACTCAGCGGCGAGCACGGCGACGGTCGCCTGCGTGGTGAATTCATCCCCCTCATGGTCGGCGAGGAATGCTATGCGATGATGAAGCGCATCAAAGCGGCCTTTGATCCACTGAATATCTTTAACCCCGGCAAGATCGTGGATACGCCGCCCATGGACACCGCGCTCCGCTACGGCCCAGACAAGCCCTACCCGGAATACGAAACGATTTTTGACTTCGAAGATGTGCATGGCTTCCTGCATGCCGCCGAGCAATGCAACGGCTCTGGCGATTGCCGGAAAAGCGTTCAAGCTGGCGGCACGATGTGCCCAAGCTACATGGCCACCAAGCATGAGAAAGACACTACTCGCGCGCGCGCCAACATTTTGCGACAGACGATCACCGAGGGGCCGCAAAACGCACGCGCCGCCTTTGGGAGCAAGGACGCCAAGGAAGTGCTCGACCTCTGCCTTTCCTGCAAAGGTTGCAAATCTGAATGCCCTTCCAATGTGGACATGGCCAAGCTCAAGGCCGAGTTCATGCAGCATTATTACGACATCCACGGCGCGCCGCAGCGCTCCAAAATGATCGCGAAGTACGTGCAGAGCCAGAAGCTTGCGCGATGGGCGCCGTGGGCGTGGAACACGATGTTCGGCAACGAAAACATCCGCAAGGCGATCAACTTCATGGTCGGCTTTCATCCGGATCGCTCGATCCCGCTCATGCCGAAGCAGACGTTGAAATCGTGGTTCAAAAAGCACACGCCGCACGCCAACGCAGGCAAGGTCGGCGAAGTCTGGTTATTCAACGATGAATTCACCAATTATGGAGACCCGCATGTCGGCGTCAAAGCGATCGAACTGCTGGAGCGTCTCGGCTATCAGGTCGATCTGGCTCCCGTCGAGGAAAGTGGTCGCACTTGGTTGTCGAAAGGATTCGTCCGCCACGCCCAGGAACTCATCAACCACAACACCGATACTTTGCATGGCAAAGTATCCCGACAAAAGCCTATGCTCGGCATTGAGCCTTCGGCCATCCTGACCTTCCGCGATGAAGCGATAGACCTCGCTCGCGGCGAACAAAAAAAGCGTGCTCAAGACACCGCAAGGCACTGCTTTACTTTCGAGGAATTTATGGTGCGCGAATTCGAAGCCGGACGCATTCAACACGACGCGTTTTCCGACGAGCCACGCACCGTTCGTTTGCATGGACACTGTTTTCAAAAGGCGCTCGTTGGCGTGCAACCTTCCCTCAAAGCACTGACCTTGCCCCAAAATTACGCCGTCGTGCTGATACCCAGCGGCTGCTGCGGCATGGCAGGTTCTTTCGGCTATGAGCACGAACATTATCAAGTCTCGATGAAGGTGGCTGAACTGGCGCTACTACCCGCCGTCCGCGCTGCTGACGAAGGCGACATCATCGCCGCTGCGGGCACATCCTGCCGCCACCAGATCCACGATGGCGCCCATAAAGCCGCCCTGCATCCGGCGGAGATCTTACACGCGGCGATGAAGTCTTAGTTTGTCATCACGCGCCGCCGTGTCTAGGCAATGCCGCATGAGCGACACGGCTCGACATACTTACGACCTTACGCTGCTGGATCAAAGCGCCGCAACATGGAGACAATCTCCAGCGTTGCGCTTGATTTATGGCCGACTGTACGCCCGCGCACGGCAGCTCGCCCAATCCGGACCTGCGCTGGAAATCGGGTCCGGCATTGGCGTAATTAAAGAGTTTTGGCCGGATATTGTCACCTCCGACATTGCCAAAACTCAATATGTAGATCGCGCTGTATCCGCCTACGAGCTAGATAAAACGGGCCCCTGGGCCACCATCGTCGCGATGGATGTGCTGCATCATTTGACGCAGCCATTTCAGTTTTTTGAATCCGCCGCCCGCGCGCTTGAAGCCGACGGAACCCTGATCATCATCGAACCTGCGGCAACGCCGTGGGGCAAGTTTCTCTATCAACTCTGCCACCATGAGCCCTGTAAGCCGAAGCTGCTGAGCCCGCCATTCGAGTTTGCCGCCGACGCCAATGGCGAGTTTGCCAACATGGGCATGGCGCAATCGATTTTTGCGCAACATCAGGATCACTCAAACCAACGGCTCCAAGCGATCGGGCTTAGAGTGGAATCCGTGGCTTACCACGATGTTATCGCGTATTTTCTGACAGGTGGTTTTTCCAAGCGCCTCCCCACGCCAACGCCCTTGATAGCCGCGATCTCAAGCCTTGAGGATAAATTGCCAAATTCGTGTAAAGCCAAACTTGGCACGCGCATGACTCTTGCTTTAAGGAAGCTAAAGCCATAATTCACAATTGTTTATGCCTGACACCACCTCCTCGGAAAGCCTCCTGACCTGCGCCTTGAAGCATTTAGCCAAGCGCAGCGCCTTTGACCGGGGTCGCGCCGCGCTACTCCGGCACTTCATCCGCCCAGGCAAGCGAGTCGTTGAATGGGGTTGCGCAGAGGGTGATTTGCTCGCCGCACTGGCCCCCACAGAAGGCATGGGCATCGACTGTAATCCTGAGTTGGTGCAGTCAGGGCAGGCCCGCTACCCTTCTCTACAATTCTCGCAAGCCGAGCTGCTGGAACCACTCGATGCGCCCGACAAACCCTTTGACTACATCGTCTTCGACCTGCTGGTCGGCAGCCTGCTCGATGTGCAAACCGCGCTGGAAAAAGCGCAGGCCTGGGCTCACCCCCGCACCCGTCTGGTCTTAACGGCCAAAAACAGTCTCTATGGCGGCGTCAACAAAGCCATGTCCAAACGCACGGGCAAACCAGCGCCGCTCAACTGGCTTTCCCGCCAAGACCTGGATAATCTCTTGGAACTGGCTGGCTGGGAGACTGTGCAAACCCGCTGCGAGCTACTTTGCCCGTTTGACATCCCACTCATCGAACCGCTTTTAAACCGCTGGCTTGTCCGCTTGCCGCTTTTCAAGCACTTGGCGACGACGATCATCCTCATCGCACGCCCTAAGCGGCCACTCGACAACGCCAAATCGACCACGTGCTCGATCATTCTCCCGGCTCGCAACGAATCAGGCAACATTGCCAATGCGCTGCAACGCATTCCTCAACTGGGCGCCAAGACCGAACTCATCTTTGTGGAAGGCAACAGCAAGGATGACACCTGGGAAGAAATTCAAAAACAATGCGCGGCTTACCAAGGCCCGCTGGAGCTGAGTTACCATCGTCAACCCGGAGTCGGCAAGTGGGACGCCGTGCGACTGGGCTTCGAGCACGCCACAGGCGATGTACTCGTGATTCAGGATGGCGACCTGACCGCCCCCCCCGAAGACCTGGAAAAGTTTTTTCGCGCAGTCGTCGACGGCTCAGCGGAATTCGCCAACGGCAGCCGCCTCGTCTACCCCATGGAAGACCAGGCCATGCGCTATTTGAATCAGGTAGGCAACAAAGCCTTTGCGATTTCGCTGACCCGCGTGCTCGGACAACCGGTCAAAGACAGCCTCTGCGGCACCAAGATGATGCTTCGGTCGGACTATGAAGACTTGATTGCCCTGGTCCGCGAAAGACTTGGCGACTTCGACCCATTCGGTGATTTCAACCTCTTGTTTGGTTCGGCCATGCTGGGACTGAAAATTCGGGACATCCCCATTCGCTACCGGGACCGCACTTATGGCGACACCAATATTTCACGCTTCCGCCACGGCTTGGTGCTATTGCGCATGACCTGGGTTGGACTGCGGCGCATTCACTTTTTCGCCTATTCGCTGCGGGCTGACCGATGATGGCCATCGTGACAAAAGTCGACGCGCCCAAGCGCACCCAAAGCACTAGCCGCTGGGGCCCGTGGCCAATTGCCATTTTCTCAATCGGGATGCTCTGCGCTTGGTTTGGTTTTTTCTTTGTCGCCAAGCCACTGCCGTTCTTCAGTTATTTCCATGACCCCGAGCTGACGTATATTTTGAATGCGCGGCAACTGCTGGCCGATGGCTCGGTCAGCCATACCGATCACCCGGGGACTGCCTTGCAGATGGTCGGCTCCGGCATGCACCTGGCCTTAGGAAACGAGGTCGATGACATGCTCCACGACGACGTCATCAACTCCTTTCGCAATGCCTGGCGATGGCTGTCTCTGGCTTCGGCGATTTTCCTCATCCTACTGGCCAGCCGATGCTTTTCCGCGCGCCCCTGGCAACTGCTCGTAGCGCTCGGGCTTTTGATCTTCGATCCCAATACAGCCTTTTACTGGACCACCTTTACCCCGGAAGGCGCACTGATCACGCTTTACCTCCCGGCTGCTCTCCTCGCCATGATGCGGTTCTGCAAAAAAGGGAGACTGCATTGGGCGGAGTGCCTTGGCTGGGGCCTGTTGATGGGAGCATTGACAACCCTGAAGATCACCTTTTGGCCACTCACGCTTTTCCTCGCCTTCTGCCTCCTGGCCACAAGGGAAAAACTGGACAAACGCGCTTACCTGGCGCCAGCGCTGTTCTTTGGCGCAGCGATCCTCACCTACTTCCCGCTTGGTTCACTCTTTGCAGCGGACCGTGAGGCGCAGTGGGCTTGGTTCATGGCGATGCTCACCAACAGTGGTCGATACGGCAGCGGCGAGACTGGCGTGCTTCCGTTGGCGGATATTTTGGCATGGGCCAGACAAGGATACGCCAGCCAAGGTTACTTCCCCCTACTCATCATCGTGCTATGCATTGGGCTGGGTTTGATGGATATTATAAAGGGAAAACTCCGCGCCCGCATTCTGGCCGTTGGCATGATGGGCTCGGCGAGTCTGAGTTATTTACTATTCGCCAAGCACCCCTATCAAATAAAATACCTGCTCCCCTTGGCGCCGCTCTTCTTCCTTTACTGGTGCGCTCGCCCCGCAGGCAGGTCATCCACCTGGCCAGCGCTCGCAAAGCTCCTCACAATCGCAGCCCTGACAGGTGTCGGCGTCAATGCCTTGGCTGCCTATTCGGCTCTCCATCATTTCACATTGCTGCGGCATGAACAGGTCTTGAGCAAGATCAACGCAGCCTTAAACCAGTTGCAACCCGAACAAACGTATTTCAGCCACGAGATCCAACACCCACTCGCGGCCAAGGCCTTTGCGGTTTACGGGACTCCATATTTCCAACCGCAGTTGGATAAGTTTGCTCTGCATCCGCATCGGTTCTCGGAGCGACAAGCTGGCTGGAAACTGGAATCCGGGCACCCGCTGCCGATTAAAGAACTGCCCAGCGGCGCACTCGTGTTCACCTCGGGCGTGTTCATTGACCCCCGCGTGCAACCCATCTTTGCGGACGAAAAGATCGGCCTCGGCCTCTGCATCTACGTGGTCAAGTAAGCGCCAATCAGGCTGGCGACAGGCCTCTAAAAGCTCGCCAGCTCAAATTGGTCAAGCAACTGTTCCGCCAACTTCCGATTGTTCGCGGGCAAAGCTTTATTATCCAAAGCCGAGCGAACCAGCGCCTCGTAGTTGTCGCGATCTGCAGACTCGGCGTCCGTAATGAAACTCTGCGCGATCCAGACGGCATCCAATTGCTCTGGATAAAGGTGATGGCAAATGCGAATAATCGCCTCTCCGGTTTCCACGCTGAAATGACAACGCCGCTGCAAAAGCTCAATCTCCCGCTTCATATCTTCCTCTACAGTTAGCGGCGTCGTCATCGCCACAATCGCCGCAGCCAAAACCAGGACCCGCGTGCGCTTGTTATCGCGGTTCTTGGGTGGCTGCCGCCAGTAAAGCTCGAAGCTTTCCAAAAAGCCGGTTTGTTTCAGGAAGCGGTCAAACTCCGCTTCACGCTCCACAACCGGCAACGTCGAGCCGGGCTCAATGCGGTTGGCGATTTTTGCCCGACGCACGCCGAACAAATGTGTGGGCCCCGAACGGTGCCCAACCAAGTCGCCCATCAGGGGATGCTTCGCAGCCGCCCCCTGTTTCCCCGCAGGCAACAGTGAGAAGAGAAATTCACGCACTTGCCTGCCGTTGTGGCAACGGCGCACCACTCCTTTGAGCCGCGCAAATGCCGAACGACCATCTTCCAGGCTCGTGCGCTCCTCTTGGTAAAGCTCCACCACCCATTTTTGATACGCAGTTATATTTGCTCCAACAAGCAATTGCTCGACTTGCTCTGCGACTTCAGACTGGTCGAGATACAGCTCCCAACTCAGGCATAGGTAAAAGCAAATCAGTCGCAGCCGGAGTTCCTTGTCATTCCCCAACTGCGACCAAAAAATTGCTTTTGCTGGAAGCATGCGACGGTTTATGAGCGCGACGAGAGCACTGCGCTCTCGTATTCCTTAATGGCGGCCATGGCCTGCCAATCCGTTGGCGTTTCATTACGCGCGCAGAACTCATTCCAGACAACGCTCCAAGGCATCGCCTTGTTGAGTTCCTGAAGCATCAGGCGCGTGGTAAAGTCGCCCGCTTGCTCAGCGGCGCGGAGCTTTTCACGTGGTTCGAGCAAGGCCAGCAGCAAGCACTTTTGCGCCGCACGCGTGCCAATTGTCCAAGCGCCAATACGGTTGATGGACGCATCGAAGAAATCGAGACCGATGTGGGTGCGAGCCAATGCGTCGCAGCGGACCAGCTCCTGCATGATTGCCTGGGTCTGGTCGTCAAACAGGACTACGTGATCACTGTCCCAGCGCACGCCGCGCGAGACGTGCAGGAGCAGCTCGGGCACGTAGAGCAGGACGGAAGATATTTTATCGGCAATGCCCTCGGTGGGGTGGAAATGACCGGCGTCCAGGCAGAGCGCAGTCTGATTCTTCATCGCATAACCCATGTAAAACTCATGGGAGCCCACCACATAGCTTTCCGAGCCAATGCCAAACAACTTACACTCGACGGCGTCAATGTTATGCGCGGGATCAAGTTTTTCCGCCAAGACCGTATCCAGGCTCTGCTCAAGGCGGGCGCGGTAGCTCAGGCGATCGGCAGGCAGGTCCTTCATGCCGTCGGGAATCCAAATATTCGTCACGCAGGCGCTGCCAAGTTGTTTGCCCATTTCAGCAGCGATTTTTCGACTGGCCTGACAGTGCTCGATCCAAAACTGGCGGATGCCGTCATCGGGCGAGCTGAGCGTCAACCCATCGTCCGCCTTGGGATGCGAAAAGCAGCTGGGATTAAAATCCATGCCAATGCCCTGAGCCTTGCACCAGTCTATCCAGCCCTGGAAATGCTCCACGCCAATCTCGTTGCGGTCGACTTTCTGGCCGCCGAAGTCGCCATAAATAGCATGCAGATTCAGCCGGTGATTGCCCGGCAGAAGATCCAACACTTTTTCCAAGTCCTGCCGAAGCTCAGCAATGGTCCGCGCCTTGCCTGGGTAATTACCCGTGACAGCCAAGCCGCTGCCTAATTCGCCATCGCCTCCTTCGAAGCCGCCGACATCGTCGCCTTGCCAGCAGTGGAGTGAAATCGGGGTCGAAGCCATGACCTCGAGCGCTTTTTCTACATCAACGCCAAGTTCAGCGTAGGATTCCTTTACTTGTTCGAACATATCAGGGGAGTCAGTCGGGATTAATTTAGCACGCCAATAGCTCGGTGCAATCCTCGACTAGATGAAGGAATCAGCCGCATCTTGCAAGCAATACTCCACAAAACGCGCAATTTCTTTCAAAAACTTCCATCACTTCCCATTCTGGAGATTTCAAAAAGCCAAATTTCAACTCTGGACAACTATCACTGGACGCCTAACTTTTAAGAAAATGAAGTACGTTTTCGGTATTTTCCTAGCGAGTTTATTACTAAGCGCGGCCCATGGCGTCATGCTCAAGGGCGCGAATGGGCGCAAGGTGGATTTTGCCGGCGTGCTCAAAGCCAGCGAGGCCGGATTGACGGTCAAAATCGGCCCGTCTGACGATGCCATCGTCGTGCCGTGGGAGAAATTTGACTTGGAGGATATGAAGACAGAGCAGCCTAAAATCTACAGCGCATACACCCGCAGCAGCCTCGGCCACAACGAGGTCATGCTGCGCCTGGGCGTCTATGAAGATTTCAAAACATACGACGAGCTGATCGTGTCTCTGCGCAAACTATTGGACGAACCGTTTTACGTTCCCATCCCCAGTTCCTACGACCATTGGTTCAACAACTATTACAGTAAGCGAAATCGCAGCATCGAAGACTGGCAGCGCGCACATGCCCGCTATCGCCAGATGATCAATGACCTCTTTGGCGGGGCGCTAATCGTCCACAACAGCAGAGGCGGCGAGGTGAGCGGAACCTATTACTATTACTTCAGCTATTACAGCAGCAGCTCCTGGCACTACACGGCCAAGATCACCTCTAAAAGGGTGCTGAATTACTTTGCCAGCGACAAAGACAGTTTTCACGACACGCTCGCGTATATTCAGGATAACCCGATGCTGGTTATTGGCGTGGCTGAGAAATTGCAGTCTGCGAAAAGTGAATTTGCCCAAAACGGCCACGCCCTTGTCCAGACGGAGCATGGCACCATCGACTTCGTGCTGGACTCCAGCATTTCCACTTTGGAAAAAATGGCTGAAGGCCGCGCCTACAATGAACGCTCCAGTCGAGTGCTTGCCAAGTTGCTCCACGCTGCCTATAAAGAATCACCAAAAGGCGTGTAATGAGACCATTTACTTTCTTGATATTGCTATTCGGCGTCCAGGCTTTCGGGCAAAGCCATCTCTCGCCACATTTTCCACCCGGCGCAACGGACCTCGCGCCAATGCAAAACCGCAAGACACTGTCCTCCCCGGAAACAGCAGGCCCGGCTATACTGATCAGTCCCAAAGCGATCGAGAGCGTCTATTTCCACCCCGAAAAGCTACCACAAAAGCTGCAGGGCATTCGTGATTTTCCAAGCAGCGACCCTATACGCTTCCTGATAATCGAAGAAAAATTACTGCCGGACAACCAGATTGAGCGCAGTTGGCGCATCAATACAGACCTGTAGAGTTTGGTAAAAATTGAACCAATTCGAGCTTGTTGTTGTCGAATGCACGTAGTTGCCTTAGGCTCAATGTTTTAACTCGTGAAGGTTGTCCATCATTACCGGCATGGTAACCCCCGAATGGGGGTTTTTTATATCGTCGCAGCCCTGCTTTTTAGCGTGCTGGCCTCGGGTTTGGCGTGGCGCCAGCTCTTCATGCACCAGGAATACCGCGAGCGCGAGCAACGCCAGAGCCAGCGCCGCATCATTCAGCCCGGCCCGCGCGGCAACATCTATGACTACTCGGGTAAGCTGCTCGTTGGCAATCGCCCACGCTTTTCAGCCGTCGTTTACCTCGAAGAGCTTCGCAGCGAATTTCACAAAGAATACGTCCGCATCAAACGTGAACTGGAAGACGCCCACGAAGCGTCGGGCTCACAGGAAAAATTCACTTTCGACTGGGAAGAAATCCTCTGGCAAGCGCGCGAAAATGTCCTCCAGCGTTACCTCGATGAAATCAACGAAATCCTGGGCGCCCAACACAAGCTCAGTCGACGCGATGTCCGCCGCCACTTTGGCGAACGCCTGCTCATGCCCTTTGAGCTCGTTAGCGATTTGCCCCCCGATCAATACGCGCGACTGATTGAACAGCTCCCCCTCGGCTCCAAAATCGATATCTACACCGACACTGCGCGGGACTACCCCCATGGTTCGGCTGCAGCCCACGTACTCGGCTACGTGCGCGGTAGTTGGCAAATCCCCCAAGCCGACCTTCCCGGCGAAAATCTCCGCACCTATAGCTACAAAGGCGAAGTAGGCATCAACGGCCTGGAGAAACAATTCGACGACGTGCTTCAGGGCGAGAGTGGCGGCGAAGTCCACCTCGTGGATAATTTCCAATACCAGTTCGGCGAACCCATTGCCCAGAAAAACGCCAAACAGGGAAATTCCATCCAAAGCAGCCTCGATATCGACCTCCAGCTGGCGGCGGAAAAAGCGCTCGGCGACCGCACTGGTGCCGTGGCGGCAGTGCTTGTCGAAACCGGCGAGATCGTTGTCTTGGCCAGCAGCCCGGGGTATGACCTGAACGACTTCAGCCCGCGCCTGAGCCAGGAAACCGTCGATGAAATCAACGAAAAAGGCGCCTGGGTCAGCCGCGCCACCAAAGGGCTCTACCCTCCGGGCTCAACCTTTAAGCTGGTCACCTCCATTGCTGGTATGCGCGCCGGCACGCTCGATCCAGACGAACAAGTAAAAGGCGGCTCCTATTTTCGTGTCGGCAACCGCCTCTTCCCCGAGCACAACGGTGGCCCTTACTACGACATCGATTTGCCCATGGCCATCGAGAAGAGCTCCAACGTCTATTACTACGACATGGGCATTCGCGCGGGCATTGACAACATCGCCGCTGAAGCCCGGCGCTTCGGTTTTGACGAGCCGACCAACATCGAGCTCCCCTTCCAACAGACAAAAATGCTCATTCCCGACAAAGAGTGGAGCTGGAGAGTCCGCGACTTTGGCTGGCGGGCGGGCGACACCGCCAACGTCGCCATCGGCCAGGGCGACCTGCTCGTCACGCCGCTTCATGTCGCCGCCTTCATCGCCTCCCTCGCACGGGGGGAAACACGCACCGATTTAACTTTGATCAAGCGCCAATCCGGCGAAGAGATTGATCACGGCGGCGAGCCAATCGGCCTGACGGATTACCAATACACTAAAATCCTCGAAGGCATGGAGCGTGTGGTCGGCCCACGCGGCACTGGTCGCTACGCCATGATCGACGGCGTGCGCATTGCTGGCAAAACTGGCACCGCGCAGGTCAAGCGACCATCCGGCAAGCTGACTCTCGCATGGTTCGCAGGCTTCGCCCCAGTGGACAATCCGCAGATCGCCATTGCGGTCATCGTGGAAGGCCTTACCTCCGGCGACCGCTATGCGGGCGGCGCAACCGCAGCGCCTGTCGCCCGCGCCGTCCTCAAGGAATATTTCAAGGAACGCGCGGCGGACGAGTTGCTTTCCATGCAGCCCTAACCCCTGTGTCGATGATCTGGAAGTGCACCTGCGCCTACGATGGCAACGGCCTCAATGGCTGGCAAAGTCAGCCCGGCGGCAACACAGTCCAGGACTTCATTGAAGCGCGTCTGGAGCAAATTTTCAAAGAACCGATCCGCATCCATGGCAGTGGCCGTACTGATGCCGGAGTCCACGCCAAAGCCCAGGTATTTCACTTTCAGGCCGACTGGGAGCACGGCGCCGAAAAACTTGAACGCGCCTTTCGCAGTGGCCTGCCCGCAAGCGTGCAAGTCTATCGAGTTCAGGAGGCGGAAAGTAATTTTCACGCCCGCTTCTCAGCTAAGGGCAAGCGCTATTCGTATCGCTTGTTCGAAGGCTGGGCGCGCCCTTGGGAAGCTCGGTATTGCTGGGAACTCGGTCGCCGACGTCTGGATCAATTCGCCATGAACGCCGCCGCTGCACAGCTCTTGGGCGAGCATGACTTCACGGCGTTCAGCGCCAATCGCGGCGATGGCTCAGAGGACAATCCAGTCAAAGACCTGCGCATGCTGGAGGTCCGCCGCAAAGGCGCCAGCCTGACGATCGTCACTGAAGCCAGCGGCTACCTTTACAAAATGGTGCGCAGCCTCACGGGCACGCTGGTCGAAGTCGGCCTGGGCAAGCTCACCCCCGAAGAAGTCCGCGCAATACTGGAGTCTCGACAGCGCACGAACCGCGTCGCCACCGCCCCCGCCAAGGGCCTTTGGCTGGAGCGAGTGTACTATGACGACTGCTCCGTCGAGTCAGACCAAAGCGTTTAATGATGACGACGGCGCAGATAAGCAATGCCGACACATACTGCGCCAGCTAAAAGCGCATAAGTCGAAGGCTCTGGAACGATGCCTGACACATCCTCAAATGTATTACCGATGCGGAATTCGTCGTAGACTACATTAGCGGTATTATTCTGTGGATTCTGATCAGTTACCGACCAGGAATCGAAGTCGAAATCTGAGTCATGTGATACGGAAATCGTGGGCGCGCCTAATGACGCACCCGTATAGCTGCTCGACTCAAAAATCCAAACATTGAACGTATCCGGCGTGCCCAGTGGATTCAATATCGCCTGTGCGATCATAAAATAACTGGTCGCCGTACTCATCTCAAAAGAAGTCCCGGTCGCAATGTCATTGGCCGAGCCGTAGCGAATATTTGCGGTCAACGAGGAGCTAAAATTCTCAGCGTGAATTCCCATGAATTGTCCGGCGCCAGTCGTTACCGTCGCAAAGGGGTTCAACCTGAATTCGCGTAAACCATTGCGTTGGACGGTCCAACTGGCCCAACCTTCGGTAATGTCGTCTGAACTGAAAGTAACGTCGTAGGAGCGCCCCATTGCCTGCGAGGATGATCCATCGCCAAATGTCACCATGCCATCTTCGCTCACGATGCTGCTGGGCGCGATGCCTCCGCTAACAGTCGCGTATTGAGAGCCTGCGGTCCAGTCCCCCAGCCACCCGGTTCCGTGGCCATTTCCAGTGATCGAAGCGCCATCCGTATAACCACCGACACCCACGCCAAAGCCGTCATAAACAAGGAGTTCTGCATTGGACACGTGCGCGGTGCAGAGGGTTAGCAAAGGCGCAATCAGGAAGGGGCTCGCTATCTTATTCAGGGACAAGCGGTCAACAAGCGATTTGTGGATCATAACGGGTAGTATTCGGGGTTGTAGTTCAAAGGGGGGTAATTCGCGACTGACTAGAACGTTATAGCTTGTCGTGAAAATCGTCAAGTAATTAAATAATTTGCCGTTTATTCAAACTCCCGCAAGGAACGACAACGACAGTCAACCACAGCTCAAAAACGGACTACCCGCTTTGGGCGCCAGAGCGCTCAATCGGTTCGTCGGAGGCCTTTTCAGGCGTCGCGGGCTGTTGCTCAGGAAATCCCGGCAAACCGTCCAGGCTAACGAGATTCTTTTCATTGCGGTAGCGAACCATGCCGTCCGGGCCCTCTTTCTCACTGGCTTTGCGCAGCGTATCGCGGTCGGCCTGATAATCATACAGCGGCACGCCCCACCCGCAGGAATCACTGATCCGCTTCACATCAACGACAATGATGGACCGCGCACCGGCAATGTCTTCAAACTGCGGCAACAGCTCTGCGTAGCCCTCGCTGCCGAGCTCATGGACCACGCCCTTGCCATGGAAGCGCATGATCTTGGGCGAGCCTTCAAACGCGCAAAACATCACCACAATGCGACCGTTTTCCTTGAGATGAGCAATGGTTTCCACGCCGCTGCCCGTCAGGTCGAGGTAGGCGACGGTCGTTGGACCGAGAATGCGAAAGCTGTCCATCCCCTTTGGCGAACAGTTGACCAAGCCATCCCCCGAGAGCGGCGCCGTAGCCACAAAGAACATTTTCTGCTGCTCCACCCATTGGCGGATTTTGTCGTCGATGGCGTCGTAGACTTTGCCCATTTTTCAAAGAGTGTAGAAGTGCTGAAGTGTGGACGTGTAGAAGTTGTCCAAGGAGATAACTAAAGGCTAGATGCTCAAACCTCCGCAGACAACCCAAGAACAACAACCTTTACAAATCGCCCAAACTTGCGAACCCTCAGCCTCAACACTTCCGCACTTACAAACCTCCACACCTTTTTTGATGAAATTCCTCAGCACGCGCGGACAAAGCGACGAGACGACTTTTACTGAAGCCGTGGCGACCGGACTGGCGCCCGATGGCGGCCTTTACCTGCCCAAGACGCTGCCCGACATCTCGACCAAGCTCAAAGGCTGGGCTGGCCTCAGCTACCCGGATCTCTGCTTCGAGTTCCTCAAGCTCTTCGCCACCGACATGCTCGAGGACAAGCTGCACGACATCGTGAAGGCCTCTTACAAGACCTTTTCGCGCAAGGAAATCGCCCCACTCGTCAAGCTCGACGATCACCTGCAGGTGCTGGAGCTTTTCCACGGCCCCACCCTCGCCTTCAAGGACTTCGCCCTCCAGTTGCTCGGCAACCTTTACGAAGAGCAAATCCAGCGCACCGGCGACCCGATCAACGTGCTCGGAGCGACCTCCGGCGACACCGGCTCGGCCGCCATCCATGGCCTACTCGGCAAAAAGGGCGTCCGCATTTTCATCCTGTATCCGCAAGGCCGCGTCTCCATGCTGCAAGAGCGGCAGATGACGACCACTGCCGCGCGCAACGTTTACCCGATAGCCATCGAAGGCACTTTCGACGACGCGCAGGCCATGGTCAAAGACGCCTTTGGCGACGCCGATCTCAAGGCTAAATACAACCTGTCGGCGATCAACTCGATCAACCTCGCGCGCATCCTCGCGCAGTGCGTTTACTACGTGTGGTCCTGGCTGCAACTGAGCGAGGCTGACCGCGAACGTGGCGTACAATATGTCGTGCCCACGGGCAATTTTGGCAACGTGCTCGCTGGCTGGCTCGTCAGCAAGATGGGCCTGCCCGTGGAAGGTTTCCGCGTGGCCACGAACCAGAACGACATCCTCTGCAAGCTGTTCAACACCGGCCTTTATGAAGTCAACGATGTCGCGCCTAGCTGCGCGCCGTCGATGGACATCCAGGTCGCCTCCAACTTCGAGCGCTTCCTTTACTACAGCGTCGGTCAAGACCCGGCCAAAGTTCGCGAAGTCATGCAGGAATTTAAGTCCAAAGGCAAATACCAGTTCGAAAACTTTGACCGTGATGTCTTCTCCGCTTCCCGTATGGACGACGCCGAAATCACGCAGGTCATCGAGCATATTTTTGCGAAATACAAATACGTTTCCGACCCACACACCGCCTGCGCATTCAAGGATCTCGACGAATCCAAGACCAACATCGTACTCTCCACCGCGCACCCGGCGAAGTTCCCGGAAGTCATTGAGCAGGCCCTCGGTCGCACCCCCACCGCGCCATCCCTGGAGGCCATCAAAAACGAACCCATCGTGAACTATTTGCTTCCCGCCGAAGGCGCAGCCGTCGCCGAGTTCCTCAAAGAACACGCCAAAGGCAATTGATGATTTTTCATTTATCAATTTTCAATTGTCAGTTGTCATTGGAGGTTGATGAATGAGCGATGATCCGCAGGCCGAGTATGCGAAGAAGTTTGCACTGCGCGGCATGCAGACCACAGACGTGATTGCGTTTCGGTGTGCGGCGGAGATTCTCTCGCCATGGATTAAAGACAAGCGCGCACTGGATGTCGGTTGCGGCGCGGGTCGGTCCACGGAATTCCTCGGGCGCTTGGGAGCGATTGACTACGGCGTCGATCACAACCCCGCCATGATCGAGCAGGCCCGCGCGTTGGCGCGCCATGAGCCGAAGTATGACGTGATTGCCGACGGCGGACGACTACCCGCCAACGATGGCTACTTCGACTTGATTTTCTCCAGCTGGATGCTCCTCGAAATGAGCAACCCGCGCGATATCATCCAACTGCTCAAGGAGTGTCGCCGCGTGCTCAAAGACGACGGGCGCGCGGTGTTCATTGTCAACACGGCGGAGTTCTACGCGGGCGACTGGGTGTCGATCGATATCGACTTCCCCGAGAACCGCGCCCCTCTGCAAGACGGGCAAATCGTGAAGGCGCGTTTGCTGCCCGAAGACTACGTAGTGACCGATTACTACTGGGACGAAAAAAGCTACCGTTACTTTTTCACGCAAAGTAACTTTGCGGTGCAAAAGTATTCACAAACCTCTCGGCCTCGACCGCGACAGCATCGCCTGGAAAGACGAGCGCCACACCCCACCGTTTGCAGTGTATGAGCTACTGGCGAAGTAGTGAAAAAGGTGACGCGGATCGAGACGATCCGCACGACCTCAGAATATTTGAATAAATGCCACTCCAACGTTGCGGCTTGTCTGGAGACTGGCCCTCCCCTCATTCAGTTCGATTAGCCATTTGCGCAATGCGCAAATCCGGGTGCACAGCATCCGACGGTCCAGCCGGAGGCTGGTTAGGCTGAACCGTGTCTAAACGCCATCCAACCCGCGCCGCCGCCGAATAAAATCATGCTGACTGCCACTCGGGCCCAAAACAAATGATCCACATGGTTGGTCGGATAAATCAATGCATACACATAGTTCGCCAACACTCCTGCGACGAAGCCAAATACCAGTCCGCCAACCAGCGTCAAAATAGCCTTCGATAATTATTCATCTCCGGGTGCTCACGCCCTGGGGTGGGCGCGTTTGTGGGCTTCCTGCAGGCGGGCGACGCCGACGTGGGTGTAGATTTGCGTTGTCGAAAGACTCGCGTGGCCGAGGAGCTCTTGCACGATGCGCAAGTCCGCGCCGTGGTTGAGCAAATGCGTGGCGTAGCTGTGACGCAATTTATGCGGCGAAAGATCCATGGGAAGGTCCGCCAGCGAGAGGTATTTTTTCAGCGTGAGCTGCACCTTGCGCACGCTGATGCGCTTGCCGTTTTCGCTGGTGAGAATCGCCGCGTCGCGGTCGGTGCGCGTGGCAAACTCGCGCTTGAATTTCTCCAGAACCGCGAGCGCGACTTTGCCAATGGGGCACAGACGCTCTTTCTGACCTTTCCCGACGACGCGCGCAATGCCCTGCGAATCAATCATGCCGTAGTTCAGCGACACTAGCTCGCTGACGCGCAGGCCGGCGCCGTAAAGCAGCTCCATCATGAGGCGGTCGCGCCAAGCAACGAAGGGCTCGATGGTCTCATTGTCGAGCAAACGCATGGGGCCATCCAGCAATGTTTTCATCTGCTTTTCGGTCAGGAATTTGGGCAGCGACTTCGGCAACTTCGGCAGGCTCAAACCTGCCAGTGGATTAGCCGTGGCGCCACGTTGACGCCGCCATTGAAAAAAGGTCCGCAACCCGGAAAAATGATTATGCACTGTCCGGCGCGACAGATCACGCTGCGACTCGATCAGGTAAGCCCGCGCTTGCACGGTGTTGACCGCATCCCAATCGCCGGACCAACCGCTGCCCCGAAGAAAATCCGCAAACCGCTGGAGCGCGGCGCCGTAGTTGCGCACGGTGTAATCCGACACGCGCCGCTCGCTTTTCAAGTGCCGCAAGAAATTGCTGACGACCAACAGCTCAGGTCGTTCATTATTGGCGTTAGCGGCGGCTCCCATTTGGCTAGATTGAAGAAATTCCCCGGCGTTACAAGCTGCATTCAAATGCATCTGAAACTTGAATTATGATGAACAAACATTAGGCTAAGGACTATGAAAAAACAAGTGCTCGACGCAGTGGATGAGGTCAGTAAAGGCGTAACCGAAGTCGGCAAGGGAATGGGTAAGGCGGTCACCAGCTCGGCCCATGCAGTCACCACCACCGTCGGCGCGATTGGGCGCACAGTGAAAAGCCTGGGCGCCACGGTGCTCGGCGTGGTCGAGGCGCCGATAGCCCCGTTCATCGAGCGCGCAAAGCCAGGCTCCGCGCCCGGCATTGAGCATTACCTGAATAAAGAAGACGCGCACGAAATCCCCGTCACGATCACCTGCCTGGATTACGGACCAGAGCTCTACCAAATGACGCAAATCGACGATTTGAAGGCCTTTCTGGCGAAGCCACGCCCGGAAGGCGCGCACGTGCGCTGGCTCAACGTCGACGGCCTCAACCCCGTAACCGTGAATGAATTGCGTGAGCATTTTAACTTCCACACGCTGGCGGCGGAAGACGTCATCCAGCCGCTGCAACGGCCCAAATGCGAATCCCACGACAATTATTTGTTTGTCGTAGCGCGCATGATCCAGATTTCCGAAGGCAAACTGCGCAATGAACAGATCAGCTTTTTCAGCTATGGCGACACGCTGGTGACCGTTCAGGAAATGCCCGGCGACGTCTTTGACCCCGTCCGTAAGCGCATCGAAGACAAGGGCGCGCGCTTCATGCAGTTTAAGTCAGACTACCTGCTCTATGCACTGCTCGACTCCGTGGTCGACCACCTATTCCCGCTGATTGAAGGCTATGGCTCCGCCCTCGAAGACATGGAGGAAGGCATCGCGTTCAACCCCAAACCCAGCGATCAACAACGCCTCTTCGCCTACAAGCGTGAGCTCTCCCAACTGCGTCGCACGCTCTGGCCGATGCGCGAAGTGATCGACGCCATTTACCGCGAAGAAAACGGCGCCATCAGCGAGCCGGTCAAGGCCTTTACCCGCGACGTTTACGACCACACCATGCAGGCAATCGACGTAGTCGAAACCTACCGCGAAACCGCGTCTGGCCTCAATGACCTCTACCAAAGCTCCGTCGGCAACAAGATGAACGAAATCATGAAGGTCCTCACCATCATGGCCTCGTTCTTTATTCCGACTACTTTTGTGGCCGGCGTTTACGGGATGAATTTTGAATACATCCCCGAGCTCGGCTGGCAATACTCCTACTTTGTCTTCTGGGGCATCTGTCTAAGCATGACCACCGGACTCGCCATCTACTTCTGGCGCAAAGGCTGGATCGGCGGCGACCGCTAACCAGCCAGCGTCCCGCTGGACCGTCGGATGCGTTGCATCCGGATTTGCGCATTGCGCAAATGGCCTTGCGACCTGAATGAGGTAGCGCGGAGCGTCCCCGCTCCGCAAGGATGAACATAAATGCCAGGAGGTTCGGATAATACTCTTTGCGGCAACCAGCTTTCATGAACTGATGCGATCAATGCCACTACTTGCGGAGCGAGGACGCTCCGCGCTACCTTTGTCAGCCATATGGCTTCATAAGAAGCTGGCTGGCATCCGACAAGGGGTAATTCGAGCACCCTTTCCTGCCAAAAATCTCCCCTTCCGCCCTCAGGTTGCGCTTGCGGAAGCGGCGGATTTGGTGTTCCCTTAGGTAATGCTAAACGACGTGGTCGAAGTCGAAATCAAGGGCGTCATGCCCACTTCCAATGGATGCGCGGTCTTCCTCGGCAGCGAGGAAAAGACGTTCGTGATCTATGTCGATCAAGGCATCGGCAACGCCATCTCCATGACCATCAACCACGTCAAAAAAGAGCGCCCACTGACGCACGATTTAATCGACAGCATATTCCAGGGTTTCAACGTGAGCGTGGACCGCGTCGTGATTAACGACGTCGACGAAGGAACTTTCTTCGCACGCCTGATCCTCTCCATGGAAAACGAGCTCGGCAAAAAGATCGTCGAAGTCGACGCCCGCCCGAGCGACTCCATCGTCCTCGCCCTCCAAGCCGAAAAACCGATCTACGCCGCCAAAAATGTCATCGATTCCGTAGAGGATATGACGGAGATCCTGGACCGCATCCTGAAGCAACAGAGTGAATAAGCTGAAAAGACAACGCTCGCAGACTGCAAAATTCAGCCTGCACCAATGGCTTTTAGACCATATCGATGTTGCATTTGGAATTGCTAGCTTTGTGTTGTTCTTGGCAGTCCTCACCTATGTGCTCATGGGTTACATACGGATGAGATAATGCGCGCTTTGCCTGATACGCTCATTCCCAATCAGCCGCCGACCGCCCTTGCGCCGATGCAGGACGTGACAACGCGGCCGTTTATGGCGATCGTGAATCAGTTTGGGCCGCCGGATTATTTCTTCACCGAATACTTCCGCGTGCACGAGCACTCGCGCCCGGAAACGCACATCCTCGACTCCATCATCAACAACCCGAGCGACCGGCCGGTGTTTGCACAGCTCATCGGCGAAGACATCGAGCACATGCAGCGCACCGTGCGCCTGTTGATCGAGCACCCCATCGCCGGGATCGACCTGAATATGGGCTGCCCGGCGCCCAAGGTTTACAAGAAAAACGTCGGCGGCGGGCTTATGCGCGATCCGCAAAAAGTCGACCAACTGCTCGGCGCGTTGCGCGAGGTTTGCCCCGGTCGCTTCACGGTCAAGATGCGCATCGGCTTTGCCGACATGGAGCACTACGAGACGATTATCGGACTCGTGAACAAGCACGATGTCGACCTGCTCAGCGTCCACGGGCGCACGGTCAAGGGCATGTATCGCAGCGAGGTGGACTACGATGCGATCAAGCTCGCAGTGGACTCCGCCAACTGCCCGGTGCTGGCCAACGGCGATGTGTCGTCCGTCGAGAAAGGGCACTGGGTGCTGAAGCACACCGGCGCGCACGGCTTGATGATCGGCCGCCACGCGATTCGCAACCCCTGGATTTTCCGTCAGCTCCGCGAAAGCTTTGCATCGCAAAGTATCTTCCAACCGACCTTGGGCGACGTCCGCGAATACGTGGACCTGCTCTGGGTCGAAACGCGCAAGACGCGCCACGACGAAGGCCGCCACGTGGCCTACATGAAGAAGTTCCTCAACTTTGTGGGGCAAAGCGTCGACCCCGAGGGCGCGTTCCTGCGGACGGTTCGCCGCGCACGCTCGCCGGAGGATTATTTCAAAATTTGCGACGAACACCTCGTCGAAGGCGGACGCGACAAGCTGCCCTTTTCCCCCGAGCCCTACCCTGGCCTGATCGCGCGCCCGAGCCGCGAAGGCCCCACCGGCCCATCCGCCAGCAGCGTGGGCGAGCCGGAAGAATGCAGCTTGGACAACGCCGTATAGGCTCGACTTCCCGCCATGGCCCGCAAGAAACGACGCATGATCTGGCAACTCATCAACGGGCTCGCCATCGGGTTAGTCGTCGGCTACCTCGGGCTCTGCCTGTTTGCGGTGTTTTTCTCCGACGGCATGATCTTCCCCGCGCCGGAGCCGAGCTACACCGACTCGAAGGAAATCATCAAACTGCCGCTGCGCAACGGTAAGGAAATCGCCGCCATCTACCTGGAAAACCCCGAGGCGGAATACACCATTCTTTACAGCCATGGCAATGGTGAGGACATCGGCGCAATCCGACCGTTTTTGGAAGAATTGCGCGCCCGCGGCTTCGCGGTGTTTGCCTATGATTATCCCGGCTACGGCCTCAGCGAAGGTCGCCCCACCGAACAAGGCGCACTGGAAGCTGCCGCCAACGCCTTTAGCTATCTCGTGATGCTACGCGATGTCGACCCGGACAAAATCATCCTCTTTGGCCGTTCGCTGGGCAGTGGCCCGTCGTGGGCGCTGGCGGCGAAAAAGCCAGTCGCGGGCATGATCATCGACGGCGGTTTCTCCAGCACCTTCCGCGTGATCACCCGAAAGAAGATCCTGCCCTGGGACAAGTTTGACAACCTAGCCCTAGTCGATCAGGTCCAGTGCCCCATCCTCCTGATGCACGGCAAGCTGGACAGCACGGTCCCTTTCAGCCACGCTGAGGAACTTTATAGCGCCTATCAGGGCGAAAAGTCGTCGCTGTTTATCGACGAGGCTGGCCACAACAATTTGGTTGAAGCCGCGGGCTCACGCTATTGGGATGCCATCCGACACTTTACTGAATCTCTGAAATAATCCCAATGAGCAAAACCGCACTGGTCATTCTGCATGAAGGCTTCGAAGAAATGGAAGCCATAGCCCCCATCGACATCCTGCGTCGGGGCGAGGTCTCCGTTACCGTGGCTTCACTGACGAAGGAGAAGCTCGTTCTGGGCCGCAATAAAGTCTCCGTCATGGCGGATGTGGACTTGGACCAGGCGCTGTTGCGCGACTACGATGTAATCGTCCTGCCAGGCGGCCCAGGCGTCTACGAAACGCTGCGCCACGACGCCCGTGTGCGCAAGGCCATCCTTCGCCAGGTGGAGTTTGGCCGACGCGTAGCCGCCATCTGCGCCGCCCCGCTCGCGTTGCTGGACGCCGGTATGCTCGAGGGCAAGGCCTACACCTGCCACTTTGCCTCAGTCGAAGAGCTCCCCGAGCGCGACGCAAACCAGAGCGTTGTCACCGACGGGCTCATTACGACCTCCCAGGGCGCCGGAACCGCAACCGCCTTTGCGCTGACCGTACTGGCCCAGCTAACCAGCGAGCAGGCCGCCCTGGATGTCGCTGCTTCCATTTGCCTGAGCGCCCAGCAATAGGCGTCCAATCCTCGAACTGTTGTGTGGGAAGAAGAATATCCGCTGCCGGGCTATAAGACCTCGACTGAGGGCAATGTAGTCGCACAAATCGTGGGCCTCAGCCTGCTCTCCACCTGGCTGGTGGCCGGCGACTTCGCTGGCGGCCCCGCCATCTGCGCCGCCGTTGGCGCCATCTCCTTGTTTTTCTACTTTGTCTACCGACGCGAGGGGACCATTTCCACCCGGGAAAACCGCCGGTATTTCAAACGCTGGCTGATCCCGCCCATCCTCATTATCGCCATTTGGATAACCGGGCAATTTTCACCCAGCGTCACTGAGTTGTTTATCGGAGATCGGGTCATGGTCCGCTTTGATAACCCGGCCTCCATTGGCCCGGTCAGCGGCATCGCGCATGAGAACTACATTTTCTTGCTTTACCCGGTCATGGTCATGCTGTCCATGGTCGGCCTGATCGCCTTCACTCAGAGCCAGCATGCGCTCGCGGAAATACTCCGCTACCTGACCCGGAGCGTGCTGGCGCTGGCCGCCGTTGGCTTGGTGGGCATCATTTTCCGCTGGAAGAAAATCCTCACCTTCATCAGCCCGGCGCAAAGCGATTTCTTTTCCGTCTTCCCTTCCGGAGACCAATGGGCGGCCTTTGCGCTGTTCTGGATGGTTGTCTCATTCGGCGTCTTCTTCCACTTAGGCAAACGATCCGGCTTTTTCTCGCAGCGCGGCTTTTGGCTGACGCTGGGCTGGATCACGCTCGCAGGCTCCATTTATTGGACCGGCGCTCCGGTGCACCGCTTCCTGTTGGGCGTCGGGCTCGGGCTCCTCATGTTGAGCACCGGCGTGGCCTACGTCATGCGGAAAAAAGCCGTGGGCATCCTCTTCGGCTCCGCATTGGCCCTGATTGGTTTTGGGCTGACGGGCGCCAGTATTTTCTACATCGCCAGCGAGTTCAAACTGGCGCAAAGCGACCCCACACTCGCGCCCTTTGGCATGCCCTGGGCAATCCAATCGGCGCTGTGGCGAGATGCATGGACGCTCTTTGAGCAACGGCCGTTTTTCGGCTGGGGCGCTGGCAGCTTTGCCGAAGTGTTCCCCTTCCAGAAGCAAGTGGACCTTGGCAACAGCTTTTACCTGACACCTCATTCCGACGCCCTGCAGGCGCTGGTGGAGTACGGCGCAGTTGGCGTGGCCCTGTGGCTGCTCTTCCCCGCTGCGCTGATGATTCGCTTTGCCCGGCTCAAGTCGCATCGCCGCCTGAGTCACTACCTCTGGGGCGCCTCGACGATTCTGGCCATCCTGGCCTGCGTCAGCCAGCCGCTGAGTACGCCGGCGAATTTCGTGTGCATCTGGCTGGGCCTCGCCCTGGCCTACAAGTGGTCCGACGCCGCCGAGCAAAATCAGCCGAAAACGCCGGTTGCCCGCGTCACGGTGTTCCCCCGCCCCGAACCCAAGGACGGCGAGGCGGGTGACGATTCACACCGACTCAAGCCCCGCAAGCGGCACTCCCGCCGCCACGGCTCGGGCAAAAGGCGCAGCCGCAAGCATTAGGTAGTGTGACGTCGACGAAGTTCGTTACGCAAAAAAACTCCGTTGCGTAGGTAGGAGTCCCGTCTTCAGGCGGCCATGCTGCCCCGCGCTAGAGCCTGTGAGCGAAAAGCCAACAACGCTGGCGCGGAAAAGCACTCGGTTTAGGGCTTGGGGCCAGATTGGAAGTTCGCGGCGTTGGCATTTCAATCACGGGCTTCCAGCCCGCTCAATCAAAGCCGCCTTGCGCTGCATCCAATCTCTACCCCACCTGATCGGCCAATCTAGATGAAAAGTGCTCTAGTGTGGTGTCAGCGAAGTTCGCTGCATAAATACTGAACCTTACCGAGGATCAGATCTGCGTCCGCTGTCCACTTAAATGGCTTTGGTTGCTCGTTGTATTTGGTGATAAATGTTTCGATAGCTTCTCTGAGCGATTTGAGGCTGTTGAATGAAGCCCTTCGTATCTGTTTGTCGGTAATGATTGCGAAGAAGCGTTCGACCTGGTTGAGCCATGAGCTGTAAGTGGGCGTGAAGTGAACGTGCCAATGCGGTCGTTTTGCCAACCATGCATTCACCTTTTCGGCCTTATGGGTGACGTAGTTATCCATGACCAGATGCACTTCGTAAGGGTCTTCTTTGGTGCGTTGAGGCAAGGATTTTTCCACCTCCCGCAGGAAAGCGAGGAACTCACTGCTGCGATGTCTTGGGTAGCATTTGCCCAAGACTTCGCCAGTTTTCACATTCAGTGCGGCAAACAGATTGAGGGTGCCATGGCGCCAATAGTCCCAGCTTCTTCGTTCGCTTTGTCCGGGGCGCATCGGTAGGATCGGCTGGTTACGCTCCAGCGCCTGAACCTGGCTTTTTTCATCGA
>JAVDPC010000010.1 GCA_031296915.1 Cerasicoccus frondis
TTCATCCAGCGGGTTGACGGAGAGGCAATACCAAGCCCGGTAGGGACACCGGGCTCCACCTTTTCGAACAGAACCTAAAGCGTTTCCAGCAACGCCTGACAATCCAGTCGCTGATCCCGCAAAGTAGCCAATGGCTGCAAGGCGCGTTGATTCGTAGCTGGCAGCCAGCGCGCCAGAAATTCCAGACGCGGCGTAACCTTCGCGCCCAAGTCCTTCTTGTATTGCTGGATCGATTGCCCGAGATTCCAAAAACGGTAGCCGCTCTGCTGCAGCGTCGCGCCCAAGGCCGCCAATTGCACTTTGCCCAGATTGCGACTGTTCGGCGCGCGGCGATCCAGAAAGCCCGTTAGGCTCGTGTAAACTGCCCCGCACACATAGCCCAATTCACCGCCAATCAGCCGCTGGTCCTCCCCTCGCCACAGCTCCACCGCCATGGCCTGGCAGCCAAGCATCCGCGTCTGCGCGAGCTTTTGCATGAGCCGGGCATAGCGCGGCGTAAGCCATGCGCCGTCGCCATAAGCCCGGCGAATGCCCGCGCTGACGCGATTCGGATTTGCCGAAAAGCGCAAGTGCAGCCCTTGCTTCGCCAGCTCCCCCCGCCTCACCATGCGGGCCACCTTGCGATCGATCTTCAGCTCGGGCCACTCGAGCATCGAGTATTGCTGATGCAGTTGCGCAATGAGCAGCGTAGGCCCCTGGCGCAGTGGGCAGCTGATCGTCAAAAAGCCCGCGCGCGCTAGGCGCGCAAACAACTCGGGCGACCAGTCATTCGTCCAAAAAGACTCCAGCTCCAGATTCGGATAAATCGCCGATTGCAGCACCGGCGCCTCAAGGTATTCCGGCAGTATTTGATAAACGTTGGACACGGTTTCGACGAAGCCTTGGAGTTTCGGGAATCGTCATCAAGTAAGACGCCTCGGCGCGCTCAATCAAGCTATGAATTTCGAGCCCGACAGCCGCACACAACAAGTCATTCTAGAATCGGTAGGCAATGCGGCGCCGAACGGGATGAGCCAACGAGCAATCCCACTCAGTGCCCGCAGATGCACGCGTATTCTTTATATTCGCAGGTCGGGCATTGCGAGAGGTTGATGTTGATGCGCTCCGTGGCCGTCTTGCTCTTGGCGTCGGGCTTCACCCGCAGAATCAGCGGAACGTTGGCGCCGTCGGGCAAAGGTTCGGTCGAAACATAGACTCCGTCTGCATACTCAAAGCTCATGCGCGTTGGTTTGCTGCGGTCGCCGCCGATTGCGGACACCGTGGCGCCTTCGTGAGCCATCGGCTTGTCCGCCTCATCGAGAAACGTCACGCGCACCTTGCGGTCATCCTGCATGAACAACTCAAAATGCGGTTCGGTCGCATGGATGACTTTGCCGCCATTCGGACCAGCCTTGGGCGCCTCGGCAGCGTGTCCATGGTGATCATGCCCCGAGTGATCATGGTCGTGGTCATGCTGAGCATTAACGGCGAGTGCGCCGCCCAAAGCGAGCGCAAGGATGAGGATTTTTTGTTTCATCATAAGTTAGTTTTTATCTGGTTTAATTATTGATTTCACTCACTGGCTCGTGACTCACACCGAATGGATTTTGCCGCAGCTTTTTCATAGAAAGCGTAGAAAATCGATGGCGTGATCAACAGGCCCAGCGCAGTCGAAGTCGCGAGCCCGCCGAGGATCACAATCGCGATTGGGTTAAGGATTTCCTTCCCCGGATCATCCGCCGCCAGCACGAGTGGCAGCAACGCAAGTCCGGCTGAAATCGCAGTCATCAGGATCGGCAGCAAACGCTCCTCGGCGCCGCGCATGGCCAATTCCCGTGAGAAGGGCATGCCCTCCTGCCGCATCAGGTGCAAGTAATGCGCGAGCAGCATGATGTTATTGCGCGCCGCAATGCCGCTCACGGCAATGAAGCCCACCAAAGTCGCGATGCTGATGTTGTTCAAGGTCACGGCGGTAAACAAAATGCCGCCCACGAGCGATACCGGCACGATGCTAAAGACGAGTAATACAAACGCAAAACTCCGAAAGTAACTGTAGAGCAACACGCCGATCACGAGCACCACCAAGAGCGACGAAAACAGAATCGTCCGCTTGGCTTCGGCCTGCGCCTGGTATTCCCCTTCAAACGAGAGAGAATAACCGCTGGGCAGTTCCACCTGCTCACTTACTTTGCGTTGCAAAGTTTCCACCAATTGATTCAGGTCGCTGCTCGTTGGGTTGATCGACACCACGAAGCGCCGCAGCGTATTCTCCCGCAGGATGGTGTTGGGCCCCGTCGCATAACGCAGGTTCGCCACGTAACTCAGCGGGATGCGTTGCCCGCTTTGCGTGTCAATGTACATGCGCTCCAATCGCTCGGGAGACTCGCGCCATTCAATCGGCAAGCGCACGACCAGATCGAACACCTGCTGACCGGAGTAAACTTCCGCCACGGCCTCGCCACCGATAATCGCCGATAGTTGTTGATTGAGCGCGCCGGGTGTCACGCCATAAGCCAGCGCGCGTTGACGGTCCACCTCGATGCGCAATTGCGGGATGGGCGCTTGTTGCTCAATGCGCGCCTCTTCCAGGCCAGGGATACCGCGCGCGATTTCGGCTACTTCCAAGCCGAGCGCCCTCAGCTCTTTCAAGTCGGGCCCATACAGCTTGATTGCAATCTTCGCGGAAACTCCACTCAGCATGTGCCCAATGCGGTCGGCCAACGGCGTACTCATCGCGCTAAACGTGCCGGGGATGCTGCGCATGACGGCGCGCATTTCATCCATAACCTCCGCCCTCGGTCGTTCAAAGTTTTCCATGAACTCGATGTCGAACTCCACCGTGGAAACCGGCACGACGTGGTCGCCATTTTCGGCCCGCCCCACGCGATAGCCCACCGTGCGAATCTCCGGAATCTGCATCAAGAGCTCAGTCGCAACATCCGCAATTTCCGTGGTCTGTTTCAGCGACGTGCCCGGCGACATCGTTGTGGCAATCAACGCGGTTGGCTCGCGAAACGCCGGCAAAAAGTTGCCCGTCATCCGACTCAACGAGAACACCGCAACGGCAATCAGCACACATGTCCCGGCAATCACCAACAACGGCTGCGCCAAAGCAAAACGAAGCGCCGTCGCGCGGAATAGCCCTTTCACCGCACGCTCAATAAGCGTGCCTTCGAGACCACCCTGCCCCGCTTTCGGATTCAGCAAAAACGAACTCAACACCGGTATCACCGTGAGTGAAACCAGAAACGAAGCCGCCATGCTGACAATGGTGGCGATGGCGATCGGTTGAAACAACCGCCCCTCCAATCCCGTCAACGCCATCAACGGCAGGAATACGAGGATGATCAAAATCGTCGCGTAAAAGATCGACGAACGCACCTCCGCCGACGCGCGGGCGATGACTTCCAGCTTCGGCAATGGCGTCGCTTTTCCCGCATTTTCACGCAGACGACGGAAGACGTTTTCCACGTCGACAATCGCGTCGTCCACCACCATGCCGATGGCCACCGCGAGGCCGCCAAGCGTCATCGAATTCACGGACAGTCCCATCCAGTCAAACACCAGCACCGTAATGCCAAGCGAGAGCGGAATCGCCGTCAACGTGATCAACGTGATGCGCAGATTCAGCAGAAACAGCAACAACACCACGGCCACCATGATGGCCCCGTCGCGCAACGCTTCTTCGAGATTGTGAATCGACAGGTTGATAAAATCCGATTGCCGATAAGCAGTCACCAGCTCCACGCCATCGGGCAGCGTTTCCTGCATTTGCGCAATGGCGGTCTCCAACTCCTTGGTCAGGTTCAGCGTGCTGAAGCCAGGCGCTTTGGTCACGCTGAGAATCACACCACGGCGGCTCAGTTCCCCGCCTTCAATATCACGGCTGGCCACGCCGGCGTCACCCCGCATCGGTTGCACATCCCACACCACGGTCGCCACATCGCGCAAGCGAATCGGCCGGTCACCCTCATGGCTCACAACGGTATTGGCGATCTCGTCAAGGTCAGTCGTCATGGCGAGATTGCGCACCATGATTTCCTCGGGGCGCTCGGTTAAAAAGCCGCCCGTCGTATTGCTCACGGCGTCCGCAGCGGCGGCGCGTATCTGCTCGTAACTCACGCCCATGGCCAGCATGCGGTCAGGGCTGGGCTGCACCTGTATCTGCGCAACGCCGCCGCCCATGGCTAATACTTCGGCCACGCCCGGGATCGCCTGTAGGCGACGCGCCACGGTCCAGTCTGCCAACGTGCGCAAGTCGCGCGGCGCCATTTCGTCGGACGTGTCGACTACGCCAACGAGCATGATGTTGCCCATCAGCGAAGCGACCGGCGTCATGTAAGGCGTAACGCCATCGGGCAACTGCTCCTGCACGTTGGCCAGGCGCTCCTGCACAAACTGACGCGCACGATAAATGTCCGTGCCCCACTCAAACTCCACAAACGCCAGCGACAGCCCCACGTCGTTCACCGTGCGCAAACGCGTCACCTGGTTCACGCCCATCAGCGCATTTTCCAGCGGAATCGTCACCAGCGTCTCGACTTCTTCGGGTGAGTAGCCCGGCGCCTCAGTCAGGATCGTCACCGTGGGCTTCGTTAAATCCGGCAAGACCTCCACGGGCAGTTCCAATGTAGTGCGCCAGGCAAAGACCAACACCACAATGGCGGCCACGAGGATGAATACCCGCTGGCCCAGGGAAAAACGTATCAGCCGATCAAGCATCTTTCGCCTCCGACTTCGCTCGCTTTGCATTCCAAAGTAACTGCGCGAAAATCAATGCCAACAGCGTCATAACGCCTGCATAAATCATGAGCGGCAGCGATGGCTTGCCCCCCGGCTGCGCATTGGGGTCGATGCCCGCAGCCCGCAGCGCAGCCTCTTCTTTTTCACGCTGCTTTGCCGCTCGCTGCTCAGGCGTCAATTCGGAGCCGTCCTCATTGTGCTCGTGCCCATGCGCGGCGTCGAGCGCCTCCTTGAGCGACATGCCCGAACCAGAGCCCGCGAAACTCAGCCCATAAGAGCCGTTGGTCACGACTTCATCGCCCGGAAAAAGTCCGCTCAGCACCTCCACCCGCTGCTCATTTTCCTCGCCCAACACCACAGGCGAGCGGATGAACGCATTGGGCAGATCGAAGTCTTTGACAAACACATAGCGATTGCTCGGGTCTCCCTGCACCGCACTGCGCGGCGCCGTGAGGACGAACTCCCGACTCCCGGTGACGATTGAGAACTCCGCGCGCAAGCCCGGGCGCAACAACCCGTCGACATTCTCCACCACAAAGATGCCTTCCACCGTCCCCGCCTTGCGATCTGCGCTGACGCCAAAACGCTCCAGCTTCGCCTCGATCCACTGGTCGCCCAACGCCGGGATGTGGATGCGCGCCGTAGCGCCCACCTTCACCTCTGAAGCCTCCTGCTCAGGGATCTGCGCCACTGCCCAGAATCGCGATTGATCGGAAATATCCATCAACTCCTGCGAAGGCTCCACTGGCTCCCCCAACCGCACATGTGAAGAGACCACCAGCCCCGATTGCGGCGCAAAAAGCTTCACAGTCGGCGGCGGGTCCCCAAGCTGTCGGCTTTCCACTATGGCGACGAGCTGGTCTTTCTCGACCACGTCACCCTCGAAGGCGTTCAGCTCGAGCACCCGCCCCGCAATGCGTGACGACACCACCGAGCGGTTCTCCGGAATTTCCTCGATGCGCCCAATGGCAAAGATCGTCGTTTCAAAAGTCTCCTCGTCCGCGACAACGGTTTCAATCCGCAAGTTTTTCACTCCTGATTCATCCAGGATCACGGTGTTATCCGCGCGACTCTGCGCATGCAGACTTGGCGCCAGCGCCAGTGCGCAGAGAATAATTTCTTGGTAATAAAATTTCATCGTTTTCCTTCTTTGGAAGCCCACAAGCTTTGCATTACAAAGCTTCATCGAACGCCTCCTTTGTATCGGTCACATTAGCCGGAAGATTCTCTCCGGTCTCGTAACGCCACTGCGTTAATATGCCTTGCCGCTCGGCCTCAAGCATTGCGAAATCCACACGCAGTTCGAGCAGTCGCTCCTGCGCGCGAAAGACGGACGTTAAGTCCACTTGCCCCAGCGCGTAAGCGTCCTCCAATTGACTCAAATTGCCGGTCGCCTGATTCATGATGGCGCTTTCGTAGTCTTCGATTTGTTCTTCGACTTCAGAGTATTCATCACGCAACTCCGCAGCTTCGTTCAACAAGCGAAAAGACAGCGCGCCCGCCTCGGCTTGCAATTGACGCTCACGCGCGCGGCGGCTGATCACTTCCCCGCGGTTTTGGTTATGGAGCGGCAGCGGAATGCTCAGGCCGATGCCCAAAAACTGCTCCTTCTCTCCGCCAATGTAGAGGTTGTTTGTCGCAGGATCCTCCAGCGCATTATTGCCCAACCCCTGCTCGTAGAATATCTCCACCGCAATGTCCGCCCAACGTTCCGCCTGAGCCAACGCCGTATGCTCCGTGGCAATGTCCGCCAACTGCATACGCAATTGATAAGCCGGGTGATCCGCCAGATCGCTTTGCTGAAATGCCGGCAGCACGTGCGGCATATCCGTCGATTGCGTATCGACGTCCAACGCCTGTCCAAGCTGGAGCCCCAACTGCTCGCGCAGGTGCACCAGTTGCCCGGTCCGCTCACGCTCTAGTCGCAGCACTTTCTGGTTCAGCGCAGCTTGAGCGACTTTTGCCTGCCCGAGATCCAACGATGACGCTTCGGCGCGGTCGATTTTCTTTTGCAGGAAGTCAGCAAACTTCTGGTTGAGTGCAATCTGCTCACGATACAACGCCAGCTCAGCGTCGATCAGCGTGATGGAGTCGAAAATTTGCTCAACGACATAGGCGACCTTGCGCTCGGCGTCACGAATTTCCAACTCAGCCAATTGCACTTCCAGCGAAGCAATGTTGCGCAGGCGACGCAGCCGGTCTGTCACCGGAAATCGCTGCTCCAGTCCAATGGACCACGCATATTCCCCCTCGTTGCTGAACGCAAAGTCGGACGCCCCGGTCAGGTTCAGCGATGGGTTGCTTAGCGAACCAGCGTCTATCGTCCGCGCCTGAGCCTGATCAACGCTATAACGCGCAGCCTGCAAACCGCGGTTTCCATAGACCGCGCGCTGAACAGCGCTTTCGCGGTTAAAGATAAGGGGAGGAGATGCTTGGGCGTGAAGGGTCGCCGCACACGCAACGGCAAAAATTAAGAAAGTGTAGTTAAACATAAGCCTGAAAGGTTTTCGTCAAACGCCCGCCATCGCAGGACGCATAAACAACCGACAATGTCGGCGTGAAACCAATCAGGCTGATTTATAGATGAAGCACCGTCGTGGGGACGGATACGTGAATACGTGGACTCGCTCCCGGCGGCCCGCGCGTCGGGCAATGCGCCACTTCCACTGCGCTGGGCAATGGCAAGAGTTCGCTCCAATGCACGGCGTCACTCAGGATCGCTCCTGACGCCATCGCCTTGGCCTGGTCGACGCTGAAGTCCAGGTCGAGTCCATCGATTTGCAGGTCTACGCAGGAGGTCTCCGTCTGCGCCCGGCAACAAGGCTCACCTTGCTCACAAGTGGACAACGGCTCGGCATGTTCGCCATTTTCAGCCTCCACTGGCGCATGAAGCGCGCCACCGGCATGCAGGCACAACAACACCGATCCATTCGCCGCCGACAAACAAACGACTGCGGCGAGCAGCAAATAAAACCATGCTGTTAAACGTTGCCTCACACCTTCACAAGATGCCCATCCCCGCCACCATTTCAAGCGAAATTTCCCACCGCGCCCCCTCACTCCCATCGCAACTGCGATGGGAGCGTAACGAAGATCATGCCCAGAAATGCCTTACAGACACTCACCCTGAGGCAATTCAAGCTCTTTGAAACAGATAGTTCGAAACGTAGAATTCAGGCATCCACGCTCATCCTATTTAGATTCTACGTTTGCGCCACTTCGCCTACGCGCCTTTGGCGTGTCGCGGCAGGCCTCCCCTTGGCCAAGGCAACGCTGATTGAATTAACCACGAAGCACACAGAGCCCACCAACGTTCAACATTCTCAAGCCTTTCCCTCAACTTCCAAGCACCGCGCACCTGCTTCGTGCTCTTCGTGTCCTTCGTGGTTAAATCCCACGCCTCGCTGGCCACCGCCGAAAAAGCCTTATGCCTCTTTTTCAAAAAGCCTACTCGGTTGTTTCCCAAAAGCCTTATGCTATGTTGTCGAAAAGCCTTATGCTATGTTACTCTAACAACCGCTCGGTTGTTGCCCCAACACAGCACCGGTTGTTGTTCTAACATAGCCTCGGTTGTTTTGCTAGCACAGCGTAAGGCTTTTCGGCGACCCATTGGCGGCACTCCGAAAGCAAAGCCCCACCCAACTCCGCGTCAATTCCTCGGCGAGACATTGGTAAATGAGTGGGTCAAAAGAGGCGTGAGTAGCTTACCATTGAATCGGGCGATCGCTAGGATGGGATACATCGACAGCGATCAATATTTAGAATCTACGTTCAATCCCATCGACCTCCATTGACCCCATCGACCTCCATCGACCTCCATTGGGAATCCTTCATTTTCGCTTTTCCTAAATTAAAACTACTTCTTTAGCGTCTGCATCGTTAATTGAGCCATAACGTTTTATCACATGAATCTGACCGAACCATGAAAGAGCATCGAACCAAGACCCCAACTTGCTAACTAATGCATCTACGGAAGGAGCACTAATAAACATCCTCAATTCGGACTCCACAAAATCTTTCCCCTCATATTTACCATAAAACATGTCACTCAAAGATTCGACCTTAAGCAACGCGTCTAGCTCATCTTCAAGTCTAGAAAACTGATTTAACTCAGCCTTATTCGGCGTTTTTCCTTTCAGCGGAAAGATAATCGCCAAAGTATTCTTTTTGTAGTTCGTGCCACGCAAGACTTCATCACGAAAAGATTCAGCTCTCCAATCTACCCCTTCGGCTAAAGGCCAAACTTTTTTAAATTTAAATCCATTCAAACCCAATGAGTTTACCGCAGAAACAAATTCACCAGTAACGAAAAGCATCATTGGCATCTCATAAATTCTAAAAATAGATGCATTTTTAAGTTCATCTTTTTTAAAAGAAAAATAAGCGATATCTACAGCAGTAGTTGGTGGGTTACACCAAAACTCGCACCTCGAATGTTCCAAATCCAAGGCATCTCGCACATTCGTAACATTATAAAGGAAGTATTCTCCTCCTGCACTATCCAACTCAAGCATTTCACCGTTTGGAGCCAAAAAAGAATCTAGCGCTTCAGTTGCCCTTTTGCTAAAAACAGGCAATACCATATCTAAGCATGGAAAGTCATTGAAAGGAACTACTCGACCAATGACTTTAGGTTTTTTCCACAAATGAGATAAAAGCGGAACCTTCCACACTCTCTGTTCTTCAGATGCCTCGTAACCAGGCGTAAGATCTTCATCGAGATCATCACGGCCCAGAACTGATTCATATTCCGGAAGGGCAAACCCTTCAAACAACGGATGATCCGTTCTCTTTTCTAGTTCATATATTTCATTGGGAATACTCATTGAAATTCTCCCTTTTCGATTCTCTTCCAAATACTATTTAGCGCTGCCTCTGCCTGCTTTTTCGTCTTAACCCCCCTGAATGCTTGCCCCAAAGCCAAAAAGAACTTATCAGAGTGAGTTCCAGCATGGCCAGCCCCTGCCCAGAAACCATTGATCGCATTATCCCGCATGTTCGAGCCTAAATATACGTCAAATTTCTTTTGAGCTGTCCGAATCGCCTTCTGAACTTCAGCAGATCGCTTTGAGAAGTTGTTAGTTGGAACAATGTGTCCAGCTTGCCAACCTTCTCCTGCAGGTCGAGCGTAACCAGCCTCCTCTAAACTCTTTCGAAGTATTCTAGAATGCTTCCCTGTTGTCTTTGCGGTTCGCTGTCCAAATCTCAGTCCGGGCACATAGATCATTCCACGCGCCTTGCCGCCCCGATTTATAATGGGGTCCACTATCGGCCTAGGAGTAAAGGCCTTTCGTGCTGCGGCGCCCCATCTCCCGCTCATCGCACGGTAGCTCATCTTGCCGACTTTGTAGGTGGCTGCCGCTCCGATGCCAACGCCCGGCGCCATGAAGGTTGCGCGGATGGCGGCGTCGGCGTAGTTGCCCCTCAGGGTGGAAATCACCACATTGAGGCCGTCAGCCACGTTCCCAATCACCGGGACCATGCCAACGTAATCCAAAACATTTTGGAGCTGATCCAAGCCGCTCATTTTCGGCTGCATCCACTCTGGCTCCTTGTGCCAATCGTTGAGCTGCTTAGTCCAGCTGTCCATGAAGCCGGCGCTGCCGAAATCCGGTCCCTGCCACAGGCCCGACATCTGCAAGTCGAAGGTCTGGCGGTTGATGCGGCCGTCGTAGTCGATGCCATTGATCGGGTCGCCGCCGGCGTAGCTGTATAAGTCAGGCGTAGCGGCGTGGCCCAGCGGGTCAGGCGACAGGAAACGGCCCGACTGCGGATCGTAGAAACGCGCGCCCATGGCGAAGTAGCCCGATCCGTGCAAAAAAACGAATCAAAGAACTATCGAAGCCTGACTTCGGGACTGAGGAAAATGGTCGTCAGTCACATAGCAAACTTAGTCGCCCACTCTAGCCCGCTAAAGCACGCCACGTAGGCTCCAACGAGTATCGACGCCGAGGTTCGTAAGTAATTCCACTGGATGGGGAGCGACAGTGTGGCGAAGCGTTCGGAGATAGGCCTTAGGTTGCAGTGCGCGTCCTCTTGGGCTAAGAAGCTGAGTTCGCGTTCAAATATTGGCGCTCCGCATGCAAAGGTTCTGCCATTTGTAATTTCTAGTAATTAAAAACTTCCCCATATCATACTCAAACATTCCGATACGTGATTACTCATCACATGCCATTTAATTTCAAATCGAACCCTCTAAATTTAGCTTCTAAAACCATGTTCCCTAAAAGCTGTGACACATATAGCATGGGCGGATACGACACTTCTCGAGCCAGACACAATGCCCCCATGAAATCAGAATCTTTCAATGCCAAGCTCTCAAAACCCATAACGTAATCCGTTCCATGGATATATGATATATTAGATTTAGAGAAATCAATTCCATCAATTTCAAAGAGAGTATTTAAAACTCTGTAATCATCGATCGCACCGTCAACGCCAACAACTAAGGCTTTGAGAAGCTGAATCTGTCCATCAGTATAATCAACCAACAGCTCGGCCAATCTTTTCGAGATCAAGGGAACAAGCGCTGAATTGGCAAGATCGTCCAATGTAAGCAATTTTGAAATAGAAACATCAAAATCAAACCGTAAGGGAGCAATACTCTCTAAAGCGACTGCTGCCTTTAATTCATGAGGCTCTAATGAGTTTTGATCATTGTACAATCCGATACAATCCTCTGGAAATTTATCAGATATTTCCCAAATGTATGTCATCACTTATAGTTATTGGGCGCCTGGGCGTGAGGGTTCTGCCGTTTCTGATTGCTAGAGGATGGCTCGGACTTCGCTCAGCTAGGAATACGATCTAAGCCTTCACCATCAACCAATAAAGAGGTAAGGTCTTTTGAAATCCAAACAGCATCCTCGGCATCTAAATCACCAAAGCCAGATTTATATATGCCAAATCCCTTTTCACCTTGCATGTAGATGAGCGCTTGCCCTCCCTCATTATCTCCGATCGCTAAGCTCGTAGGGATGTATTTATAGACATCATAAGCTTCTATCATTTCAATAATTCGAAGCGGTCCCCAAATGCGAATGTGAAACTGCCCATCTACGCCAATTTCAACATCGGTCACATCATTTACCAACTCTAGGTATTCTTCAGGTATAATTATCGATGAATACTCCTTTAAGTCATTAATAGAGCCTACACTTGCTGGCTCTTCACTTTGGCCGAGAGAGCACCTTGGATTAAGTTTACTCAAAATTCTAGATTTCATTCTAATGCTTCTAGAGTTTTATTTTTTGATATGGAACGCCAATTTTATCCAACATCTTGTATTGTTGTTCCAAAACCTGCTGAATAACATCGTTACCATAGCCTGCAGCCCGAAAATCGTCTACAATATAACCAAGCTCCTCTTGTAAGCTCGAACTCCATTTTCCTTGGCCAGCAGCAACACGTGCATCTCTTCGGGCTCTTTGAAGATTGGTAATCACGGTGTGAGGATGACCAATCCCTGTTTCCAAAGTAACAGACGGAGCTAATCCTGGGTCATAGTTGTAGTCTTTTAAGTTTTGTTTAGCCCACTCTTGTTGCAATCCATGGTGCGACTGGTACAGCCCTCCATTCGGCCCTCTCCCCTTAGGGCTGGGCATCGAGCTCTTATGTGTTTTGTTGAATACAAGAGGAATCTGTGCTTTAAACCCGGCTCCTCCTCCAAATCTCACTCCTGGCACATTGATCATTCCGCGCGCCTTACCTGTGCGCATTGCGGCGCTAAACTGGTCAGCCATGGGCGTGAAAGCCTTGCGAGCTGTGCCTAGCCCGCTCAGCGCGCGATAGCCCATCTTGCCGAGCTTGTAGGTGGCCGCAGCTCCAATGCCAACGCCCGGCGCCATGAAGGCTGCGCGGATGGCGGCGTCGGCGTAGTTGCCCCTCAGGGTGGAAATCACCACATTGAGGCCATCAGCCACGTTCCCAATCACCGGGACCATGCCAACGTAATCCAAAACATTTTGGAGCTGATCCAAGCCGCTCATTTTCGGCTGCATCCACTCTGGCTCCTTGCGCCAATCGTTGAGCTGCTTAGTCCAGCTGTCCATGAAGCCGACGCTGCCGAAATCCGGTCCCTGCCACAGGCCCGACATCTGCAAGTCGAAGGTCTGGCGGTTGATGCGTCCGTCGTAGTCGATGCCGTTGATCGGGTCGCCGCCGGCGTAGCTGTATAAGTCAGGCGTGGCGGCGTGGCCCAGCGGGTCAGGCGACAGGAAACGGCCCGACTGCGGATCGTAGAAACGCGCGCCCATGGCGAAGTAGCCCGATCCGTGCAAAAAACGAACAAGGAACTATCGAAGCCTGACTTCGGGACTGAGGAAAATGGTCGTCAGTCACATAGCAAACTTAGTCGCCCACTCTAGCCCGCTAAAGCACGCCACGTAGGCTCCAACGAGTATAGACGCCGAGCTTCGCAGATAAAGCTACTTGCTGGGAACGACCGTGTAGCGGGGCGTTCGGAGATAAACCTTATGCTGCAATGCGTTTCCTATTGGGCTAAGGAGCTGAGTTCGCGTTCAAATATTGGCGCCAGGCACGCAAGGGTTCTGCCGTTTGTGATACGCCTAGAAGTATAATGATTAAAAACAGACAGCAACATTGCTCCGCAATCGATAAATGAGATCTACACTTACTCACCTTTGGCGGATATTCCTCTAACCTTCTTTAGCTCCTCATGGATGTCATATTCAGTTTTTGCTAATTCATTGTGCTTTTCATGGAAAAAAGAATCAAGCGACTCCCAAATACCCGAAGGCTTTTTCTGTCCCTTTAGAAAAAGCTTCAGGCTCCCATTCCGATACATAAATAAACCGAAGCTCTCATCAAAGGAAGCAATCCCTCCTCCAATCATGACCCCATCATCAAAGCCAACATACTCTCCAACCCAATAGGTATTTGCAGTAACGAGATCATGCCCATCCGAACGCTCCTGATGCGAATATGTCCCGTATAACTTCAGAGAAAAAAACTTCAGCCCATTGTAGAATCTCAAAATCCTCAAATACGAATCTGGAATATTGCCAGAAACCAAATCCAACCCCTGCTTAGAGGGTGGCCTCCTCAGAAAAATTGAATAGTAGTCAGTTCCAAATTCTGGATTGGGAAATAAACCCATCCCCTCCTCAAGGACAACAACTTCATTTTGAAACTCCGAAAGAACACTTTTTAAATATCCTAAAGACTCCGGTACATTCTCAATTGCTTCAAAATTATTCATATCACTTCTTTTTGGGCCATGGTGCCCGAGTTAATAGTGGCCCTGTTGTTTTGTTCCTCCAATTTCTACTATGTGCAGCAAAATGCTCGGCAGGAGTCAAAAATCTAATATTATCTGCAACTCCTGCAAGTTCTGGATGAGCCGAAACACTATTTATATGATGCCCATGAAATCCCTTCACCTTACCAGTGCTTATAAGTTCTTTTATCTGTGCTGGAGTCCAATTTCTGGTTAATTTGTCTGGAGCGTATTTCGCCAGCAAGGCTTCTTGTCTCCACGCTTCTGCTACAGCTTCAGATCGAATTTTAGCGAGCTCAGGATTGTTCTTCTGCCACTGAATGTAGTCTATTGATTCATCCCAAATACCTCCACCACGGATCTCGACTTTCTTTGCGGTTCGCTGTCCAAATCTCAGTCCGGGCACATAGATCATTCCACGCGCCTTGCCGCCCCGATTTATAATGGGGTCCACTATCGGCCTAGGAGTAAAGGCCTTTCGTGCTGCGGCGCCCCATCTCCCGCTCATCGCACGGTAGCTCATCTTGCCGACTTTGTAGGTGGCTGCCGCTCCGATGCCAACGCCCGGCGCCATGAAGGTTGCGCGGATGGCGGCGTCGGCGTAGTTGCCCCTCAGGGTGGAAATCACCACATTGAGGCCGTCAGCCACGTTCCCAATCACCGGGATCATGCCAACGTAGTCCAAAACATTTTGGAGCTGATCCAAACCGCTCATCTTCGGCTGCATCCACTCTGGCTCCTTGTGCCAATCGTTGAGCTGCTTAGTCCAGCTATCCATGAAGCTGGCGCTGCCGAAATCCGGCCCCTGCCACAGGCCCGACATCTGCAAGTCGAAGGTCTGGCGGTTGATGCGTCCGTCGTAGTCGATGCCGTTGATCGGGTCTCCGCCGGCGTAGCTGTATAAGTCAGGCGTGGCGGCGTGGCCCAGCGGGTCAGGCGACAGGAAACGACCCGACTGCGGATCGTAGAAACGCGCGCCCATGGCGAAGTAGCCGTTGCCCATCGGGGCGCGCCCCTGCCAGTGGAGCGACTCCGCGAATGTCGGCGAGTCCAGCACATAGCCGCCAGCAGACACCTCACCCACCGGACCATAGCCCAGCAGCGAACTCGTTCGCCAGCTCAAGGAATCGTCGGACGCCAACGCCGTGCCCGACGTATTGACATGCGCCACCACGTTGCCAAACCAGTCGTCGATCAGTGGAGTCACCTCGCCACTGCTCGCATCGATCACGGCGACGCGGCCACCGACGCCAGCCGCCAGGCCATAGCCGCTATCGAGGTCGTTGCCATTGAGCAACCAAACTGCTTCATCTGGCTGTGCGCCACTGGTTCGAGTTACGCCAATTGCCAGGAATTCTACTGCCGGATCATACGTCGTCGTGACGTTTGTCATGCTGTAAATGGGCTCCGCAGAGGGGTCGATGACGACTTCCATAATGCAGCGCCCTAAGCCGTCGTAAGTGTAGTAGCCGCTCTTACCGCCAGAGCTCCAGGAATTCATGCGCCCGGTGGCGTCCCACGTGAAGCTCTCGACATCAGCGCCAGTCGTCCTGCTCATCACCCGCCCCTGCTCGTCATAAACGATCGAGGACTCATCGACAGAGTTGTTAACGGTCAACGGCCAGGCGGCGGTTTCAACGACGTTGTCATTCCAAACCGACTCACCCCGCGCTTTCAGGTAATAGGTGTCGCCGCCACTGGCAGTGAGGCCAAACTGCAAGGGATAGCTCCACGAGCCGTCGCCCCGCGCCGGGTAAGGCGACACCACGCCGACTTCGCTGTAGTTCGTTCCGTCCGAAGACAACAACAGCGTGAAGTCCCCCGGGCCAGTTGATGAACCCTCCACCTGATAAGCTTGTGGGCTGGCGAGCGTCTCACCCGTCACACGGGCAAAGCCGTTTAAGCCGCCACTCGACACCTCGCTCAGGATGCTTCCATTGGCATACGACTGGCTGGTGCGCACGCCCAAGCCATCGGCGTCAAAGCCATACTGAAGCGTCACGTGCGCCTTCGACGCTGCATCGGGGCGATATCGCTCCGACAAGAGGCGACGCGTATCCGCATCGTAGGCATACTCGCGGTTCTCGGTTAAATTCGCCCAAGTCAAGCCGCCGCCTGAGCCGCGCGAGACGTTATAGTTCAGCAGCTTCGAGTCTGGCGAATAGCCATTACCGCTCACCGACTCCTGCAACACTGGCGACCCCGCGTAGTGCGTTGTCCGCTGGAGGAGTCGTCCCCGTGCGTCATAGTCGTCGAGCGAAAGTTGCGTCAAGGTGTTGCCGCCGACGCTCAGCTCTTCCGTCAGCGGAAGCCCTTTGTCGTCGTAAGTGTAGTCCACTTGCGCCGATCCAAAGCTAACCCCAGCAAGTTTATTGTCAGCACGATAGGTAAAGCTGGAAAGCGGGTTGGAAACACCGGAAGACAGATCGACCAAGCCAGTCCGACGCCCCGCAAAGTCCCACTCCTGCTGCAAATGGCTGATGGGGGTGCTACTGGCTAAGAAAACGCCTCCGTTCACGATACCTAATTCCACCTTCTCTTCAACTTGCTGCCCGTAGCCATCATAGGCCATGGACACCCGGGAAGGTTTCGAGCCGCCAGGCGACGCTTCACGCACCACTTCGGTCATCCGGTCCAACAAATCATAAGCATAGGTAAGGCTAACGTCCGGGTAGGATGAGGAAACTGCGTCCGAGGTCATGGTTAGCAGTCGGTATTTTTCGTCATATACCGAAGTGTGCGTCACATTCGAGCCGTCGGCGGTTTCGGTCATTTCCTCCAGCATCCCCTTGAAGTCACCTACAGAATAATAGCTGAATTGCTTGGCATTCGTTACCGGGCCGCTGGCGCCGTCCTGGAGCAATTCCCAGTCAAGGCGATTAGCCGAGTCGTAGTTCGCCGACCAGATGAGGTCTCCCGGCATTTGACGCTTAATCAAGTTGCCCCCGGCATCATAATCAAACGTCGTCGTGGAACCATCGGGGCGCGTTTCAGACGCTAACCGATTGCGACTGTCGTAGGTAAACCGCGTCTCCTTTTGGGCCACCGTTCCGTACTCGTCACGCGCGGAGGTCAGGTTACCCGCCTTGTCGTATACGTTGATCGTAAACGTGCCGTCGCTGTTTTTCGAGAGCACGGGATTGCCCAAGGTATCAGTATAAACTTTGACAGAGAGGTCTTGTCCACTGCCACGGGTTGTCTCGACCCAAGCATGATCCGCCGAGTAGCTTTGCTCCACGATGGACTGAGTTACGCTGCCATCCTTCGTAATGCTCGAAATTGGCCGGCCGAGGTAATCTTGCTTTTGCTCAACGGTAATCGAACCCGTAATCTCACGCTCCACATACTCCTGTGTGAGCGAATCATATTCATATTCAAAGGTCGTTGTTTGCTGGGACGACACCAGATTGCCGCCCAGGCTGTAATCCGGCGGCCCAGTAATGCTTACCGGACGCCCTAAACCATCGTAGGCGGAAATGGCTTCAAAGTAATCCACGTTCGCCACTTCACCTGAATCGACATAGCTTCTTGTTTTGATGGCGTTCCCGCGTGCATCGCTCCAAGTGATCACTTTCCCGAGCCGCTCGGTAGTGGAGGAGAAATGCTCGACGGTCACACTCAGCGCCAAGTCATTGTAGGAATAGAGCTCATAGCTGCCATTCTGGTAGTTCGTTTGCTTGGGGCGACCATCCTGATAGTAGACAGTGGAAACTGATTGACCGTCCGGCGCTGTTTCCAGAGTCGGCAAGCCCAGTGAATTGTAGACGACAGACGAACGGCCGCCCAATTCATTGTCCACCTCAGTGGGCTGCCCGCCTGGCTCGTAGGCGACCATCTCAACTTCCGCACCATCCGCATAGACAGTATTGAGCAAACGCCCAATGGCGTCATACTCCATAGTGGTTTCATTACCCAGCGGATCAATGACCTTGGTCAAATTGCCAAAGTGGTCATATTCGTAGTAGGTAATGGCCTGCCCCAGGAAGTCATCCTGCCCTGACACCGGCTGCAGACCGGAGCCATCGTCGAGCGCTTCGGCCCGCCAAACGATTTCTGCAATCAAGCGACCATCGCCGTCATAATCGCGGAACACGAAGTCATCAATGTCTTCACGTGGACCGTCCACCCAGACGACTTCACCGTTGGCGTTGTAATACTGATATTGTCCCAATGCGACAGAGCTATCAGGCGACAGGCGCTCTTCCATCGTAGGACGCCCCATCATATCATAGCGATACTTCGTTACACGCCCTGCAGGGTCGGTCGCTTCATAAAGCTCGCCCTTGGCGTTGTGCTTGAATTCCGAAACCAGGTAGTCGCTACCCGCAACCCACTGCTTTTGAGACTCGAGGAAACCGCGAGCGCTATTGAAGAACATCGTCTCGGAGCGATCCACCGCAGCATTGGCCTGTCCTTCGAAAACAACACGCTTCGTCAAGCCATGGGCCTCATTCACCGAATCGTCCTCGTAGCCGTATAAAAAGCTGGTAGTGGAAATCCGGTAACTGCTGCTCGGCTGTGAATCGTCTGCTGTCGCGGGCGCTGGCACCGCGTATTCATGAACCGCATTCGGCAGATACGCGTATTCGCGCAGGTCGGTCAGCTCACCGACATCCGATATGTCGCGATAGAGCGTGGCTAAATCCTCACCACCCGACTCTAGTGGAAACTCATAGTAGGTGACTTGATTATAATTGTCGCTGGCTTGCCCCGGCGCCGGAGCAATGCTCTTCAACAAGAGATTTCGGGTATTGTAGAAATACTGGGTCACGGCAGTGAGGTCGCCCGACACGCCATTGATTTCGCCCGTATCGGTTGCCGTCGCAACATTCCCATTGGCATCATAAGTGAAGCTGGTCACCAGCCCGCGCTTATCCCGGATGGACTTCACACTGCGTTGATATTCGCCCGCAGCGTAATCCCCGTTCACGTCCGGTTCACACCAAGTGAATGAAACAACGTGGTCGATGTCGGCGTTATCAACCGTGAAGCCTACGGCCAGCGGATCAGCAATGTAGTGCATGAGCCCATCTTTGTGGACATAGGTTGTCCGGTACGGGTTTGCAGGATCACGCGTCAAATCATCAACGTAGGTGACCTCGTATTCGACCGCATTGGCGTCGGTAACGGTGTCGTAGGTAAAGCTGTTTACGGGCTGCAACTGCAGATCAGCCCCGACCGTGCTGTACTGCTTCGTGACACGGCGGTATTTGGGATCCGAGTAATCAACATCCGGCCCAGTGTCGTCGTCATCTTCATCACCCGGATCATAAAGATCGTCGTACTCATTCATCAGCACCCGTCCATCGGGGCGAATCACTTTCGTTAGCAGGTGAGTCGAAGTCGGTTCAATGCTCAGGCCTCTATCGACAGGGCCGTAATCGAAGTAGCGGTCGTCGACGACAATGTCTTGGATAAAATAGGGCTGTGCATAAACATGCTCATGATACAGCCAAGTTGAATTATCATCCGGTGATAGAGTGAAGATCGCCCCGGCACGAGTTTTAGCACTGCTATAGACATCCCCATAGTGTCCATGATTATAACTTCCTCCCGCACTGGCAGGTATGTTGTCTCCATAGTGCAACTCGTTATCGGTATCGAATATGATGCCAGCCTGAGTAACATCACCCGCCAACTGAACATCGAATTCGACCACTCCCGGTGTTGTTGGAACAATCGGGTTCAGAAACTCCAGCGATACCCAAGCCTGAGTATTTGCTGATAGAGTTACTGATTTTGCATCATCTCCCACATTGCAATATCCATCCAGTTCTTTTGGCCAAAGCTCCTCCACATGGTAGCTACCAATGGAATACACATATCGATATGAATTATCTCTGTATAGCGTGGCAATGCTACCTGGATCAAATAAGAGCTCAATTGACTCACCAACGCCCAATCCTTCTGGCCAATACCGCATGTTGCTGACCCGCATCCCGCTTTGATCGCCAACACAGGCAAAATTGATATGCGTTAGCTCGCTGATTTTGTAGAGGTTATTAATATTATCGAGTGCGAACGTAAAATGACGCGTTTCGATATCCGTATACTCGTATTCGTAGCTAATCTCCGAAGCATCCGGACGCGTGACTGAAATTAAGTCCCCCTCGTCGCTGTATTCATAACTGACCTCTCGCCCATCATTGGAACGAACTCGCGTGATTTGGCCGGAGGCCGAGTAGCTGAACGTCAAGAAATTGCCGTTGGAACTAATTATTTGATCGAGATGTCCATAACCAACTGAGGCAGCATCTGACTCATGGTAAGTAAACATCAAGCTGTTGCCAAAGGCGTCCGTCCAAGTTTCGAGCAAGGGATAATTCCAACTGATCTCATCGTCTCCATCGCCAATGCTGAAATCCTCGAATCTAGTTTCATAGATAGCAATAGAGCCATCGGCGCGCTTCAGCGTGTAGCGCTCGCGCGACTCAGTGTCCTCCGTAATGGTCTCGACGCTCAGTTCATTCAGGTAAGGATTCCGCGTCGAACCAATGCTGCCTCCATTGTAATTACTGAGATTCGGATTATCATCGATAGTTGGCCGCCAGAGAACAGGCGATGCGGTGTAATCCTTACGGTAAGCCAGTGTTGATCCATCGAGTTCTGCAATGTAGACCAGCTCATTGCTTTCATCCTGATCGAGCGTGTTCGGGTCGTCCTCCTGCTCCGGAATGCTGATGAAAGGCGTAAAGGCCATCTTCCAGCCAAAACCAAACAAGCCCGGCGCTTCGTTACGGCTTGAGTAATTGCGACGTAGTTGAAGCGACAAGGGTCCCTCCAGCGTTAAATCGACTTCATCCACATAAAGCTCGCCCGTTGTAATGCTGACCGGATCTCCTAGAAAACTATTACTTTGATAGGCGTTAATGAACGAAGACGTCGCCGTATCGAACAAACCCGCCGATACAATGTTGTTCCAGGTATTTTCATAGGTACCTATTGTCGGCGCGCTCAAACCAAGGAATGAGGTTGCGCTTTCCAGATAGTTCACCGACGGTGAACTGAACCAGTTTGTACCAGCATCGATTGAGCTAAAGATAGAACGGGAATTCCACAGGCTCATATTACTACTGACCATGCTAGAGGCGCCACTGGTAAGTGATCCAGCACTGGAACTCAAGCGGTAGCCACTACTCTGCCACCCTAACTGCAGATTATTAAAGTTCGAACTACTGAAAGCGTTCGACTGAAATGCCGTCCCTGCGCCACCATTAGCTTGGTTGGCGATTAAGGCTGAAAAGTTTAATAAACTGCCATCCGCATCTGCGAAGACAAGTAGCCCTCCCATACCATCATAAGCAGGCTCCAATGGGTTTTCTAAGCTCTTAATATTATCTGGTGTGAGATATACATACCCTTCCGCATTTCCTCGAATTACTTTAAGAGAACTCCACATACTACCCGCGTTGTTCTTTAAAGCTGTGTAATTTGTATCGCTATCCTCGGGAAAATTTGAGTCCGAGAAACTATAGAAACCGTCATGATATACTAAAGCCAATGGCTCCTCTAAGCTATCAGGATCTCCATACTGCTCTTGCTCCGATAGATTAGCGGTTCGCAACAATTTTACGGTAGATATCGCATGTCGTTGATCAAAAAAGTCATTGATAACCTGATGTTCATGCGAGCTTGCAGCAGCACCCCAAACAAATAGAAAATCCAGGATTGCGTCGGCTGTTGTTTCAGAGGGAAAAGGAAATATAGAACCATTAAATTCAGTACCGTTAAAAAATGGTCTAGATGCTGAAAAAGGCATATCTACTCCAGGATAGCGCCAGTCATTTCCAGTGTCAGATTCTGGAGTGAATTTCGCAACGCCAACTGCCGCAATGTTCATGCGAACATTGTAAAGATCTGAAATAATTTGCGCATCCCTCATGGTCCGCTCATAGTAGGACATCCCCAAAAGGTATGTAATGTTACCAGCAACCTCCAACTCTGTGGGTTCTTCTTCAGCGAGTTCCATGCGCCAAAAATCGCGGGCGTGAATATCTAGCATTGCTCTGGTCACTCGATCGCGCATGATACAGATAGCGCCGATTGCATCCCGGACAAGTGTCCGCTCTTCTAAGAATATATTCGCGGAATCATATATATACTGAACTTTTGCCTTAATACTATCTGGGCCCTCCACCGCGACAGGAGCTCTAAGGTATTGCTTACCTCGAAAATCATCACTTGCGCCAAAACCACCGGTGCTGATTTCATCATCCAGTACGGAATCAAAGGACGCCAAGTAAATCTCTACCGCATCATTTCTGTTTGGACCGTAATCATAATACACGAATAGACGGCGATTATAGATCTCGCACATGTAGATAGGGCGATCATCACCTCCGACCAAACTACTGCTAATTTCAGTGCCTGATTTTGTGGCCGAAACCTTAACCGTAATAAATCGATCACTATCGCTTCGATAGTCACGAGCGAGATTAACATCTATTGGTGTATCAACGTTATCCTTGTTTCCTATGGCGAATGGACGTGGAAAATCCTCCCAAACCTCATAGCGATTGCGACGGTTAACTACAGTCATCCCCATGTCGTCTATACTCAGTCCATGTGGCTTTAGATACTCTTCAACAAACCGATAGAAGAGGTTTCCAGCCGTATCGTCACCATCTGCACCGATATACTGATTTATCTCAGGATCATTCCGCAGATAGGCCTCAACCCATTCCCGGCCTGAGCGGTAACCCTCGGGCATAAACTGATAAAGATCAAAGCCCTGCTCGATAACCGTATCCTTAATCCAGGGGAACAAATGACGCCAAACACTTGCTTCCTCGTCATAGTAGGCGACCCACGGATAAGCCAAATCTTGAATCACGGACACTCCATCACCGGCCCCCATTTTCTCATCGCCAACAGTCAGCCCCCAAAGCTTCAACTGCAGCATTCTACTCGCCTGATCTGTTGTAAAGCGCATGGCGCCATCTTCCGCTTCGACATAGGCTGCGATATGGCCACTGCGACGTAGGAGATACACCAGCAAGGCACACTGTTCATAGGGAGATCCTTGCTTTTCCAAATAGGCTCCCAAGGCGCCCCTATGGATTGCCTCTGAATGCAAATAAGCTTCCTCCGATTCTCCAAACCGAAAGTAATCAGTGAGCTCGATTTCATTCTGCACGTAAGCCGCCATCGCCAACGGGTCGCCATCCAACGCCTCAACCAATGCATCAAGCTCGGTATGGCGCATTAGCTCAGGACTTTCTCCATCTTGATCAGCGAACAAATCCCCGTCGACATCAGTCCAACTTAAATCCAGCAGATCGTTAGCATCGGTGGTAAGGGCATTGATATTCAACTCGCCTTGCGCTCCGGTTATCCGCTGATCGGGCCCAAGATAGCTATCCGGTGCACGACCATAGACCGGCTTCAACTGGCAATCGAAAATCAAGTCCGCCTCATCATCGGCCGCCTGCGTGACAACAGCCGAGAGCACATTCTCGCCAACAACTAAATGTGGATCCACTGCTGCGTGAATCCAACTCGTTACTTTAGACGAGGGGTAGTAGAGCGATAGGCTGCGATCTGTCACTGTGGCAGTTGCCGGCGCATCACTGGCAGCACCAGCTTGATTAAAGCGAGCAATTTCTTGTCCATTCAAATAGACAATAATTCCATCATCAGCCCGAAGCTCCAGCCATAGGTCCCTGACTTGCTCAAGCTGCGACTCAGTCAGGTTAAACGAACGACGAAAGCAATAGACGCCGTCCATGTTCGACTCCGTCACCGTCGTAACGACATCGGCATGTCCATAGCCTAGAGGCGCTTCACCACTACTCCATGGGCTATCAAAGCCAGCCACCTGCCAATCGTCGTCATCATCATCGGGAACGGGTAATTTATCACTGTATTGCCACTGGTCTTCGGTGGTTCCTGCATCACCGTCTGAAAAAGCGAGCCAGGGAGCATTCTCCACTTCAAAGAAATTCTCTGCCTTCACCGAAGCAAGCAACTTCGCATTAAAGGACATATCGGCGGCGCTCACACTTTGGAGATGCGACTCCACGGCGAGGTAATTGTATCCATCGACCAAATCGGAAGACTCCAGAGTGATCTCAATCCATTCTGGCTCAGTAGCTGGATCCGAACCGCTCGTGGCAACCGTGGTCTCGTCAATGGCGCCCGCAGGCAGTCTATCGCGGTAAATTTCCTCTCCATTTAAATATACGCATAATCCTTCATCGTAGCGCAGCCATAGAGAAGCTGCCTCGACCAATTCAGGCGAGTGAACTGAGAACTGCTTACGCAAATAGGTCGTCACCACGCCTGTAGCGGTTTCCGTCGTCTCATCGCCATCTCCAAAGCCAAAATCTGCGGCGCCAGCCTCCCAGTCCGAGTCATCGTAGGTAACCGTATTCCATTCCACATCGGGCAATGAACCGTCATCCCAATACTGCCACGTGGCGCTGTCTTCAATAACTTCAATTGAGCTTTGCTGATAAGGGATTTGAGCAAAAGCCATAGTGGCGCCGCCAAGCATTCCCAATAAAGTGTATACTACTCTACGCATCGGATATAGGTTTTGTCGTATTAAAAGGTATAAAATATTTTACTTCGCTTTAGAGAGTTCGTTATCAGCTTCTCCAAGCAGAGACGGAAATAAATGCTATGCCTGATCGCTAGTTGAGAGATACGCTATCGATCACGATAGCCAAGGCGCCGACCGTTGCATCAAACGGATCTGCATCGATCGAGTTCGCAACGGTGTCATTATCATGATCGCCAGAGGACGATAAAGCGCTCGGGTCCACGCCGTCGGGCAAGTCAGTGCCATCCAGCGGATTTGATCCGAACCAATACTCTACGAGATTAGTGACGCCATCGCCATCGTCGTCAGCGCCACCGTTCTTGGCAAGCGTGGCAAAGTAATATTGCTCCCACCAGTCCGGCAAACCATCGGCATCTTCATCCAGCGTTGTCCACGTTCGTAAACTCCATGAGAATAAGCTCTTCGCCTGCCCCACCAACACAATACCCAGGTTGTCATCGCTCGAATTTGTTTCCCAAGGGTAAACCATTATGAGAGGATCGGCGCCGACCAAGGCGCTCGGTGCGCTCAAAGGAAGCGGCGTGATGCCATCTGCGGCGTAGATCCAACCAGCTGCATCGGGATCAAAACCGATTTCAGCAAATTTTTCATAATAAAGATGCGCAACATTTTTCAATTGCCCGAGGTTGACCACCGCAAAATTGTCGCCGGCAGTTGGGTTACTTAGCCAAGGAAGCACTAGGCTATCGATGTCCACGCCTGCGCCGCCAATGGACACCAGTTCCACCTCGAGCTCCTCACGGGCCTGAACGGCAATATGCTTTAGTTGCCCGAGCAATAATGGCGAGTAATTACCCGCATCACTCCCCAGTTGTGACTCATCGATGACGCTCTCCGCTGTATTAGCGCTGTACCACCACTCAGGATACTGGCTGGGCCAATTAACCGGCAACTCCGCAACCAATGCGACTGGCAGACAACAAGCAAAAATTTTAAAGTATTGATTATTCATTTACTGATTATCCTCAAAACCTTTAACCGAAGTATGTGGGTTAACGCTGGTCCCGTCAGCCAGCACGATACGCGTCATCACGATTTTTGCTGTAACGGGGACTCCAGCCGCAGAATGTGCATGGGGAACGGCCATCGACAGTTTGACCTCATCATTGGCCGATAAAACCCCGCCCTTGCTCGCCACAGTGCCTACGTCTGGGGCTCCACTTCCGATCAGCCACTGAGCACGCTGGCCAACCACCTTGCCATTCGCATCCTGGAGGAACACCCATGCCCGCGCGCCGACTATCCCCTGTTCAAAATCATTGCGGGCCTTGAGGTTGACTAAGGATTTATTTGACGCCGACTCCAAGTCGTCCACGGCGATCCTGAAATTCGCATGCAGCGAAGAACTGAGAAGCAGAAGGATTAGTACAAAGCGAAGCATAGTGCGAATTTAGATGGATTGGATACAAATCAGTATTCCCCAGAAGCAAAGGAACCAAAGATACGGCGAACTACGAGATTAGTTACCGAAGGCGCCCATCGAAATATCCCCCTGCACCTTGCCAATGATGATGGTTCCGTCCTGAAAAATCGTCATGGCGTTCTGCAAGTCACTCGATCCGGTGCCTATGCCAACTTCAAACACCGGGCCCGGATCAGCGCCTTCACCCTGCCAGTCATCAGGATCAGGCGTATTTCCGCCCTTGGTGACCGCTTCGTTATATTGGCCGATTGCCATGCCACCATACGTACTCGCAGTGGTGTAATAACCAAAAGCACTCGCTAGCTCCCCTTCTACTACAGTATAATGCCCACAGCTGAAGGAGAAAAGAGCGGCTTCACCAAATTCAATACATGATCCTAACCCATAAGTGTAAGCGATCGAATCCATTCTTATCGTATCTCCGATAGCCAAACTCGCGCCACCGTTAATTTCATTAAAAAGTCCGAGCGAGAGACTCATACCGGCAGTTGAGCTTATCTCAGAAAAAGTACCAAGCAATATGGACCATGATCCTTGGTTATCATTACTAACCCCAGCAGTAATGCTAGAACCAAGAACGATAGAGCCCCCAAACTCCACATCGCCATCCGGGTTCAGCGTCATCTGTGGAACGAAATAAGATCCATCATGATAGCCCCATTCCCACACGGCGACGTCTTCGGTATTCATCCATCGGGTTTGGGAAAAGGCGCTGGGCCAAATGCCAGTATCAGTCACGGATTCAAGGTATGTCTGCTCAACTCCTTCTCCGGTTGAGCTACCGTACTCCTCGACAGTCAGCACGCCATTCACTTCCGCATCACCACCTCCTGTGGGGATCAGAGTGGCAAACGCATGTGAGCACGTTATCAGGGCGAACGGAAGGACAGTGGTGATGTGTTTCATGAGATTCGATAGGATTGATTTTTAAAACGATAGTTGAAATTAGCTATTCTGCGCTCTCCCCTGAGACGCCCTCCATGATCAACTCGACAGAAGCACGGTAACTTGCCGAGGACATGAATTCGCGACGTTCACGCGGTGGCAACTCACGGACCTCGCTCAATACTCGCAGGGCATTCCTTAGCTCAGGCGTTGCAGCTTCTTCTGCTAGTCTTGTATGAGACGACGCATCCGACGGTCGGCTCGATCCGGCCTCGCTGCCCTCCGTGGCAGGAGTCAAACTGAAAGCCACCTGGTCGACATCCATCTCGCTGCGCTGGGCGTAGTAAGCACGTCGCTCCCGAGGAGTCATATCCATTGTAGCTATGCGCTTCTCCAGCCCCTCCTTGACGACGGGATCGGCAGTGTGCTCAAGCTGACTTCGCATCATCGCGATCTTACCCCCAGTCCCCATAGACTGACGCTTCAGCTCAGATCGGACAGCAGCGCGCCTTGGATGGCTCTCCTGCCACCGAACCCAAGCCATGCGACGTTGATAAGCATCCATATCACGAATGCTTTCAGCATAAGCCTGCCGCTCTAATATGTATTCCGCGTCACCAAGACCCAGTGATTCAATCAATGGTTGCCGGGCATCAATCGCAACTTGGTCTTTGGAAACATTCTCTGCCTGCACCAATAGAGTTCCCGAAAGATAGATGAAGACTAATAGATTGAGGATATCACGTTTCATTCACGAACGAAACTGTAAGCATCTGTATCACAATACCAGCACAAAATACATTTTTGTTTTATTTCATGACTTCACCCTAACCATTAGGGCAATAGGCAACCGCCAAGCACTAACGGACAAACTTCAGCTTTGAAATTTCTCCACTGGACATCGCGCCTCACAAGGGTTTGTCAGCTTCAAAACCATGTGGGTGGTACAGATGGAACGAATCGCCACCCACACCTGGCCAGCGACGCTCCTTGCTTTGCTTGCCGACCAATATTTCAGCGCTACACGATTAGACATTATCGATTATAGCCAAATCGCGGCGATCCCTGATAAATAAGGCAGTTAATGACACAGCACTTGCCCTTCACCCCTTTGCACGTGGTGCGGGCGGAGGGAATCGAACCCTCATCTCAAGCTTGGGAAGCTTTCGCGCCCCCTTTATTCATAGCCCTATCAGCTTAACCTTACTAGAAAGTTACTAGAAAATCTGATCGTTCTTAGCCAAATAATGGCAATGCTGGATGTTGGGCGTGTTGGCCAGCCTCGCCACCTTGGAATTACTGGAGAGCGGCGGCAAATAGCAGAACACTAGGCTTAGGCTCTAATGAATAAGACTACAGTAATCAGCATTTTGGTCATCTAGCGTCCCTATAGCATCCGTGTAACTCTCATTCTTGACCAAAACAAAATCCATAAATGTCGCTTTTGGTCATTTAAGACACTTATGCCCAGCGATATGTAGATATTCGCATTTGGGCTGAAATCTACCAATTCGCATGAGATCCATTTATTTTAGCGGGCTCCGGGGGTATTACAGTGGATGAAATAGCAGACGCTCTGTGTATTTTGGTCAACAATGCCAGTTATACCCCGCGAAACTACCTCTTTTCCGCTCCTGAATATCCAAGGCCTTTTGTTCGAATTATCATTTCTACAACCACGTACGAATAACCAACACAGAAAAACTCCAGGTTCGCACCTGGAGCTTTCTGTTTTCTTTAAAACGCTTAGTTGCTGATAACATCCTGCGGCTCAAAACTAAATTCAGAATCATAATCTTCAACAGGCGTATCAGCGCCCGGCCTGTTCCAAGACTGATAGTCCTTCAGGGATTTGGCTTTTTGGCGTATATCGAACAGTAACGGCATCCAGCTAATCCTGATCGTCGTACATTTCCTGTGCCCTAGCATAAGCCGGGCAGTACCTAGCTCTTTAATATACCCTTTCTGATATAGAATTTTTAAGTCATGCCTGGGTCTTTCCTTGCAGGAGGTGATCTTCATCCAGTCTTCAGGATACACGGCAAAGAAGTCTACTACCTGGCCTCTTCGAAGTCCCGTTGAGATAACGTATCTGGACTCATCCAACCCGTATTCGACCAAGCAGTTATATATCTGAGCCTGAGACCAAGATTTAGGGATTAACCTCTTGAAAAGATGCATGACAGCTTGATCGCCATAATTGACCTTGGCTTCAACAAGCTGTTCACGAACGCCACGCCTTAATTCACGGTCTGTTAACATGGTATCTTCAAAGCAAAGAAGAAGTGCGCAATTACGCCGCCTTCTCTGCTTCGCTCTCCTCTCTGCGTTGCTCATATACCTTCCTCCGGGCCAAGATCTTATCATACTCCGTGGATAAGCGTTCATAGATCAGCTTCCAGTTTAGCGACATGCGCACACCAGACACCCCGTCCACTTCAACACGGCGCAGCCTCTGGATAAAATGCTTTCGACGTAGCCTTTGGAGCTTTAGGAAGGTGTCCTTGGAGTCTGGATCGATCTTGGCCAATACATCATCCGGAACGAACTGAAATATGTGGGGTTCCCCCTTCGCGGTAGGACGGCCACGAAGCAGGATCACTTCACTCCCTAGACAGTAATCGACCAGTGCATGCAACAAGGCCGCCTTGTCCATGGGACGGGGAAAGATGAAGGTGTAAATGTGGTGCAAGTGATGACTTCCCATGCATCTTGAGAAGTATTTTATCCATTCGCGGAGCTTCTGCTCATAGTTAATTCCGATATTCATAAGTTTATATACAATAAATAGTTATAACTCAAATGTCGATATTATTAACCAAAAAACACAAGGTTTCATAGATTGATTTAAGCGATACCGGTCGGCGAAGGACAATCGACCTCACCTTTCATTCAACGTATTATTCTGACCGTCAAAAACCCGTGAAGGATCTGCCGTCAGGAGTTAGGTCTTCAGGGGATGTGATTCAGACCACGCCCTTCGGCGTGGCTGAACACAGACCCAGTTAAATATGTTATGATGGAAGTATCACTCTTGGCAGTTCTCTGCTCACAGAGCTGTGGATGCCCGTCCATCCGTCTTTATCTCTATAGGGGCTGTGACGGATGGACGGAATATCCTATCCAGGCAGACCTAACCTTTCACGCAGTTCGGCAGCTTGCTCAGGGGTCATTTCACCAGCGTCCTTTAATCCTGAAGGTAATTCGAGTTCTTGGACTTTCTCAAAGTAGGGTTTTAGGAGTCTCATACTCTCGCGTGTCCGCATGACGTTCTCATCACATCCATCTCGGTCACAGAGATATAAAACCCGCTTAAACCCACAGCCAATCAAAGCCTCGACCTGTCCCGGCTTCAGGGTGAGTCCCATCATGCTTACGAAGGGTGGTCCCAAGCGTGCGGCATCAAACACACCCTCAACCAATCCTATGGTCGCACAGTCGGCATCGTGCCTCCAATGTATGGCCGCATCCAACCCCAGCAGCACTCGACTGGTCCGCATACCCGGTGCATTGTAATATTTGCGGTCGAGAATCATATCACGATCACGCCCGATGGTTTCACCCGAATACTGATCGAACACATCCACCTGACCATGCTCGTCCCGCTAAGCTACAGGTAACCATCCCGCACTCACAGCGTCCCAGAAGAACAGAGTATCGCCAACCCAGTTATCGATGCGACGCGCCTGCCAGCCTTGCTGAACACCATACATGTCGGCATGAAAAACCAAGCGCCCCTGTGGCGGTGCACATAAGCCTGATGGCATGCGAGAACGCTTTAACTCTGGATTGGCCTGTTCGCAGTAACCCGCACGAAACTGTTCAACCAACGCAGCAGGTTCAAAACCACGATTACGGACATACACCAGAGCGGGATGATTCGGATATTCAATCTGATCCAGTGGAATCACCTGACCCGCATTCAATGGCACCATGTTACCCCCACCGTCTTCGACCAGACTTTCCCAAAGGTCAAACACACTGAGTCGACGTGACATGGGGTGATGCATCCCGGCACGCTGTTCAATCGGCAGCATACTGAGCAACTCACGTATATCCCACACGCGTCCAGTTTTGACACATCGTGCGGCACGGTCATGACCTTCACGCACATACTTCGAGACATTCACATAGAGATGACGACTGGAGAGTTCCTTGTCGCCATCCTGTTCCAGCATTTCAGGGTCAGCCATGCGCACTTCCACGGTGCCGTCAGGTTTTCTTTGAAGCGCGCATTCTCCATGTAAGGCCACCAGACGGCTCACCACTTCACGTTCAACAGTATTCAGGGCGAACTGATCGAACTGCTGCTGGTAACGTTCAGAAGGCTGTGGTGGAGGGGTTGTAGGGATGGATAAACTCATTCCTCACCTCCTTTCACACGCACACGGACAATAGGCTTACCGGCCACGATACGATCCTCGATGATGATCTGAAAATGCGCACGCTTCTCCAATTTACGGCCTAATGCGCAACTCTCAGAGACGTCCTTGCTCACACGCTTTTTCCTATGTTTACGTTCGATCATGCTGCCACCTCCGGACGTTGGATTTTCTCAAACGTCTCTCTGACGTCCTCTGCAAGTTTGACATGGTCATCAGGGGCTTCGCATAACCAAGCACGTTCTTCGGTCCCCTCACGCAGTTTCATCGTATCCTGCGGATACCAGGTGCGAAAGAGACGACGGGCAGTCGCTTCACTCACCCTCAACTCCCCCATCAGCAATGGGTCCTGAAGACGTTTGATGATTTCGGTCTTGGTCCATTCCCGATTCAGGTCAGGCCCCCATACGGTTTCGAGCTTACGCACTTCCTTCAGACGTATTTCATCCTCTTCACTGCTATCCTTTTCGACAAGTTGGAACATCGTGGTCGTATCATCCCACTGCATATGCAATGCCTCGTCACCCACCAGTGGTTTACGTCGAGTAATTGGGGCCGTGATTCTCGTGGTCTGTGACGTCTCATTTTTACTCAATGCGATCATGGACTCACACTTACGCTCCAGTTGACTCCCCAGATGGCCACGCCCTTTGGAAATATCATTCTGCGATAAACGTGCCCCGGGATTCGCATGGAGCACAGTGAAGATCGTGGTATCAAACTCACTGGCCAGATTGAGAAGAGCCGCAACCTTCTCGTTACTCTCTTCCTCATCATTGACCGAGTGAACCAAGTCGGCGACGCCGTCGATGATTACGGCATATACCGAACCATGACTTTTACTGGCTCGACGCATCGCATGAGCGACCATACTCCACATATCTTCGGTCCGCTCACGTTTCACGTTATACACGAGAAGATTTTCGGGCATCGTATCCATACCGCAACGACGCATCGCAGTATCAATTACGCTACGTCGACAGTCTGCCAGGCTCTGCTCGGTATCGATATAGATGATGGCTCCTCTTCGATTCTCAGCTTCCCAACCCAGATGATTATCACCGGAGATGGCCGCAGCTACAGCACCTGACAGAAGGGCTGTCTTACCTGCCTTACTCTGAGCAACCACATCGACTAGGTTCGCATTGGTGGCCACTTCAACTCCTCCCAAAGTGAAGATGGTTCGACTAACCGGGATCTCGGTCTCAGTCGTCAAGCGGCAGCGATCGAGTATACAATCCAGTTCTTCGGAGGATTTATTTTCCGAAGGCTTCTTATCTTTCGACAAAACTTCGTTACTGTAGCCCTCGCTCTCTAGGAAACGTTGGGTAGTCTCAAAACCTCTGAGACACGCGTGAACATCGGCTGGCATCAAGTAGAGGCCTTGGTGTTGAAGGATACCACCAGTGACCCTCACCGGCTGCTCACCACTCTTCTCCAGGCAAGTATCATCGCCGAGGGCTTCCTTCACGACCCATCCATGTTTTTCAACAAGGAGCTTGATGGTCTGATCCTCGATCAATGGGGCATGGGCATTAAACCGCTGCTCTGCAGGACTCATCTCATTTTCCTTTGGCAGATGGGTATAGCTTCTGACTAATTCATGGAGCGGGATGCTGTTTATATCTTGGGACTCGTTTTCGCGAGTAGTTACATCATCTGGTTCATTTCGGTTCGGATTCGGATTAGAATGACAACTTTGGTCTTTCATTGTTTGATTAATAAAAGGTTTTCGTCCAATGGACTGGGAACGCGCTGGGCGTTAAGGCCCCACGGTGCACGGGCACCGCAGGGCACATGGATTTCAGGGGTGACCGATCAGGCAATAGCCTTTCGGTGATTATCAACGAGTTCGCTGAGTAAACTCCACACGGCTTCTTCATCGCCGTTCTGAAGCATACCTAGAGCTTCGTTCAACTTACCTCGGAGTTTCCCACTCGTCTCGACTTCGATCGCGATGGTGTCATCGGGAACGTCTTCTTCGTCCACTTCTTCGGGTTCAGGATTCGGGACATCGGAAACTTCCTCATCGTCCGGCTCTTCGGTTTCAGGGCCGGGCTCATCACCCCCTTCAGCCTCAACGGGAACGATGGTTACTTCATTCACGAGTTTCTCAAGACGCTTCAGAGAGATCTTTTTCTCGTCTTCATCTTCGAGCTCTTCGGACAACTTCTTAACCACACTTTCGATCTGATCATCATCCAGACGCTTATACTCCCTAAGATGACGTTCCGCACTGGCCTCGGGTAATCCGTGCTTCTTGAGCACAGGGTCGACACGCCTTTTGGTCTTCACCGCTTCAACCAATCGGTCGGCATGCTGGCGGCTCATACCGAGCACTTCATCGCAGAATTCACCGAAGTTTTTATGGGTTTCCCGGTAGAGTTTATCGTCCTTGATTTCAATCAGGGCCGCCCCCACGCTCAGCATGCTCTTCATACCCGTCTTCACGGTATCTCGAAGAACTTCCAATCGCTCTTTCTCTTCATCGCTCAGCTTTATACTTTCAAGTTTCTCTGAAGCAGACTGGTAGACAGGACGGGCTCCGACTTGGTCGACCTTTTCATCCTTCCTATAATCATGGAACTTCTGGGGGAATTCACGGACGCGGTATTCCTCGGCCCACTCATCCCAAGTTCCTCCATGAGGATCTTTGAGCTTCACAAATTCACCATTCTGGTACGGCTTACGGCCGAGCTGCTTAAGGAAGAAGGCGACACCATTCTTTTCGCATTGGGCCCGGATATTATCCACCCACTCCAAATTGAACCCGCGGGTGCATTCTCCACTTCCGGACTCTCCACCCAAAATCAACCAATCGATCCCGGTCAGATCGAGTTTATCGGCTGGCAGGTCTTCCCATAAGGGCTCCACACTCAACCCCCTGATCGAGGCTTTGACTTTTTTCAGGTCGGCCAATCGTTTCAGGTTCGATGGGTCGGCACTGGTCAGGGTCGTCATCGCGCACACGTTATCTGGAAAACCTCCGATACGCTCACTGAATTCGACCATAAGGTGGGGTCTCTTCGTCAACCACAACCAGAGATGACGCTTTCCTTCCTTCGAGGTGAATTCAGGTATCACATTCTCCCTCAAGGAAGTCGAAGTCTTCACTACGACTCAAGGCATCCCCCATATCACTCACGAAGATCATACGGGGCAGCCCTTCCTTCCATGGAGACAGACCATTACTTCGGCCCAACAGATCCGGGTAGGCTGCCGCCTTCTTCATACGGTCTGGATATTTGGTAATATCTTCGAAGTTTGGAGCATACCCGGAGTTGGCCTTTCGATCAGGATTCAACAGGCTATGGCCCTTGTTCATATTTAACTTGGCCGCATAACAGGTGAAATTCTCGGCGATCGTCACACTGGCTTTCTTTTGGCCCTCATCGCCGTAATCTTGGGCGACCCGGTCAAAGAATTCTTGCCTCAGGTGGTATAGGTTGGTGGAGGTAATTTCATTTTTATGGGACTCGGATGGAGTATCGATGGCCTTATAGGCTGTATCGATGAGTTCCGAGTAAATCGTCTTAGCTTGGCCCTTCGGCCAATCGGGAGCCACCTCACTGATGGCTTGATCGAGTTTTAACAGGATGGTGGATGGCTTTGGAAATAGTTCACAGCCGGCGCATCCCATAATCGGATTCACGGTGCTATCGCACCACTGAATCGGGGTAATTGATGACATTGATTATATTGGGTCTTCAATTCGGGGGTGACCAGCCATTCGGACTGGTAGATTGGAAAGGGTAATTTTCATATGAGGGTAGTTTAACACAGGAGGCATCGATTTTTCCATGAATGGAGAGGATCCCTTCCATTCACAGTCTTCCGGGGACGGAACGATGACGGAATGATTAAACATCCCTTATATATAGCAGGATTCGGCTGCTTTTTCTATGAATGGGCCGACCTCGTTTCATTCAGAGGTTTTTCGCTATCGATAATACGCTCTGCCTCATCCTGCGCCTGAAACCACTTCGAGTGCTTCTCTCATCCTGCTGGTAGGAGCGCGGGCGCACTGCATACCCCTTCGCGACTTCAACCTGATACTCCCCCAGCCTTTCGGGCATTTCGTATGTTTCGGGCTGTCCATCAGTAAAGTGAAGAAGCACGTCCCAGACGACTTTGAACCATTCATCCCCATTGGATGCTTCCAGCGGAGTGAGTTCCTGAACACGCTTGAACAAGTCATCAGGCACAGGCATTAAAGGCTCTATGCGAATTCGTGAATTCGGCCTTTCGAGGACCTCAACCCTTCGCAGTCGATCAACGTAGTCCACCAGCTTGGATGTATATGCGTTGATTTCAGTGTCAAAATCCACCACCTCTGCCTTGTGCTTGGAGGCAAGTTTCAGATCATCGACGTACTCACCCACACGCTTTTGTTGATACTTGCGATGGCTCAGCATGACAGGCCATTGATGATTCTTCTCAGCGATCTCCTTCGCTGAGTCTTTGTGATGACGTGAGCTTGCATCAAGCTGACCAGTAAAGGCCGCTGCCAGATCGTGCATAGTATTCAGGTCTGCCTTGTCAGCCGACAAATCCTGCGCAGTCGCACGGGCAGCATACGCCAGCTGTTCTTTTGCACGTGAACGGATATCCGGATCGCTGTCTTTTGCTAGAACTGCGAATGCATGGATGATACCTCTGAGTAGATCAGAACCGGCCTCACAGAATTTCAACTTATGAACTTTCCCATCGTCAGCGCTCATTCCATCTTTTAAGAGCCCGAGAGGATCAAGGTTTCGATGCTGATACAAGCCCTCGGGTATAGGCGGTGTCCGGCACAGTGGCCGAATCTCATCCCAAAACGTGTTGTCAGGTTCCTCGGGATCGAATGCTGGAAATGGGTTATAGCAATTTTCACCATCGAGCCGGTAGGATGGAGGAAGATAATTCAGGTAAGCCTGTCGATCCAACTCCTCCGCTGAAAGGTCCTCAGGTTCCGGTCCAGGTGTTTCTTCCGCGTTATTCATGCAGACATCATCAACTCTGAGATGCTTTCTGCAAGCGCGAGATTTATGAACCCGCAGGTTCAACTTTTACCATTCCATCCGTCATGCCCATATAGGCTCATGTGATGGACGGACGGAAATCTGTCTTTCAATTAAGCAACGCGGTCTGCCCCTCCGAAATGTGAACCATAGTTGACACCAACCAACCACCAACACCCAGACTACGAGTGAAATGTAACCCATGGGTGTCAAAATACCAGAGGCATATACCTAATACCGCCCCCACCTAGCCAGCCCCTTCGCGTAGTCACTCACCAGCTTCAGGTGTTCTTCAGCGTATGCCAGGCTGTAAATACTCCCCTCCTTATCGTTCACAACCCGCAGAGCTTTTAATTGGGCGACGTAAAATGCCTCCCAGCTTGCCTGAGCCTCATTCAGCTCATCAACCTGCCCTGGATACTCATGTCGCAGCCGATTATAGACCCTGTTGATTTCCTGCTTCCATAGTTCAATGACCTTTGACGTCCCAAACACCACAGAAGCCGTTGAGCCCTCGCCGATATACTCTTCACGCAACACGTCCAGTGGGTGTTGCTTTAGGCCACCGATGATTTCGCAGAATTTACCCGTTACAGGGTCCAGTAAGACGACGCCAGCCTCCGGCGCATAGGCGATTTTCAATTCACACCCGGCTTTCCATTTACTTAGATCCTCATACTTCAGGGAATCTGCGTATAGGACTGGGTCATCTAAACCGGCCCCATAGGCAACGCTATCCAGATACACCGTCATGTCATCCAGATCAACGCTACCGCCATCATGAAATGCCCTATACTTACAGGACGCCCTGTAGAGCCACTCAGGCGCTCCGAGGAGGCATTGGGTGAGCAGAATGAAGGAAAGACTGAGAAATGGCTTCATCAACGGTCGTAAAATCACTTTCATGCTATTTGTGGCGACAAAGAAGCTACTGACCTCTTGCGGCCATGACGTATTGCACGACACTAAGGACAGCAAAAAGCCCCGCTAGCATGAGATAGAGAATCCCTTTGCCCTCTCGTCTTTTATATTCGGAAGAGATTGCCCCAAGCTCCCTTTCGATATTTTCCATCTCTCCAGCATAGTCTCGTGTAGAAAAATCATTATCAACGAATGTGGACACGAAGGCATCGATGACTGTCAGTTCGATATTATCCCGATTGAACTGAACGGTCTCCTGAATCTTCTGATGCTGCTGAACCAAGAACGCGCAACGCTCTTCAATTTCGTATTTCCTGTTCTCATTCCAATTCCAGATGAGTAGGAAAATCACGCAGAGTGCAGCCAAGAGCACCGGGTATTTACCAAAAGCTTTCTTCAGTATCTTCATATGACGTACGGATTAATCATTCAACCTGCCCACCCCTAATCCACTCGTTTATATTGAGCGATGAGCTCCCTAGCCTCAGAGATCTGGTCTGCCGCTATTCTCTCACTCACAACGTCGATGATGCCCTGGACCTTCGATTCCCCCTGCGACAGAGCCAAGCTCGCCCATACGAATGATTGAACGTCATCTTGGGGGACTCCATCTCCCGAGAAGTAGGCAAGGCTCAACATGCCCTGCCCCCTAGGATGCCCTTTTTCCGCAGCCAGACGATACAGCTTCGCAGATTCATCATAACTCTTCTCGACGCCATTTCCTTCGTAATACGCCATGCCAAGCGCTACCATTGCCCCCGAATCACCCAGTTCAGCAGCCTGACGAAAATATGTTATGGCACGGGCATAATCAACAGAACCCCCGACACCGGCATAATAGAACGCCCCCAATTCGACAATCGACTCCGTGTCTCCCATATCAGCCCCCACACGATACCACTTGAGCGCCTCGGTATAATCGACATCAACCCCCACCCCGTTGATGTATGCGGACGCAAGGTTTCTGATTGAAGGAAGATGTCCCAACTCCGCAGCACGCCGCAACCACTCTACTGATTCAGCTACATTCCGATCCATACCGATGCCCTGATAACAAGCCGTCACCATACACAGGATTGAATCCAAGTTACCCTGTTGTGCGGACAGGCGGAACCATTCTGTTGCCCGCGTATAATCAGCAGAGACTCCTCGGCCCTCAGTATACATCATACCCAGCGCATATTGAGCATCAGCGTTGCCCTGCTTAGCTGCTTTAAGATACCAATCAAATGCTTCTGCATACCGTGGCCCTTGCCCCATTCTCTCACAGAGGGTCCCCATCATGAACTGGGCTCGCGCATACCCTTGTGATGCAGCCTGGTGGATCAATTCCATTCCTCGCTCAGGGTCGACCTCAACACCATCGCCCATCATGTATAGCACCCCTAACGTTAATTGAGCCTCAGCATTCTCTTGTGCCGCCGCCAGCTTATACCACCCAACCGCCTCAGCAGTATCCTGTGGCATCCCATCCACACCCCGTAAATACGCATCAGCTAGCCTCAATTGCGCTGTGACATCCCCACGAGTAGCATCAGCGCGAATCTCGCTAAGGTTATCAACCAAGGCTTTCTCACCGCATCCGATTAAACAGAAAGCGACAGCAAGACCAGATAGTAACAGGTGTATTCTCTTAAATTTCATAACGGACAACGGTGTGAAAACACAAAACACCCTACGCTCACAAGGTGTCCAGTCAAGCCCCATGAGCGTATGGTGTTCTTGTGGATAACACGATCTCCGAACTAGGCGACAAACTCAGACAATTAAGGGCACGACACGGCCTGACACAGGAGGAATTTGCCCAAGTTGCTGGTATTGGCTACAAGTTCTACCAGGATATCGAGGGAGGTCGCAAAAAGGAGATCTGGGTGTCCACCGTAGAACGTCTTGCCGCAGCCTATGGGTTACGAGCATGGCAATTGCTGGGACCGGATATGCCTGAGGGTTCTGAGGTGGCTCGGAAGGTCGCGAGCAGTAGGGTGCATCGGAGGTGAGTCATATACCATCTTAAATCCCGGATTAGTGTCCTTGCCACTCCAGCGTAAAAAACGACATCACTGCGATGTCATTTCACGAGCGTCACGCCCCCATACTCCTTTTAATTCAAATCCCAGAAAAGCCTCCGACATATGGAACTAAACGATCTTCCTTCTCTGATTGCTATCGTTTCAATAAACCCTCCTACATAATTATTATAATCCGGCGAATTCCAACAGCTAGGTAATATTCGAATTTCGGGTTAGCGTTGGTCAAGCTGCGATTCTTTGTTTGAGGTTGGATGGTGAAAGGAAGTGAAGGGTCTTACGTGGACGTTCGTTGAGTTCGGTTTCGATATGGGCGAGACTAAATCCGACAGTCTCGTCATAATACGACGAATATAACGCAAAGAAACGCTCTAGGGAGTCTTATCTGCCGGTGCTTCGCGTGACGCTTACTCTACTTTCACCAGAATTCTGAATTATGGAACCCACGGGTTCTACTTTCCAATGCCAGCAGTGAGCAGATAGACCTGAGAGATAATTGCCTTCAACTACAGTGAATTAACTACAGGCAGCTCAATTCCATCCAGACTCTCAAAAACCTTAATCAGGTCACAGCGACGTCTATTCATCTCAGCCCTCTGCTTGCTGGTCTCCAAAAAAACAGTGTCTTTGTATGCCACTTCAGCTTCTTGAACTGACCTCCCGGTATATCGGAAAGCGCGGTGAACTACCATCGGTCAATTCCATCGGTTTGCTCTAGCCCTCACTTGATCAGGTTCATTTCAGCCCATCCCGGTGAAAGGAACTCACGCTCATACAGCTTGATAAACACAGCACGACCATCCATCTCTACCAAATAGCCCCGGTAACCATCTCCCTTAATCTCATAATCCAGGGTGCCTTGGTCCAATTAAAAGCGCTTGGATCCACCAATGCTGTTCGAGGGATTACTCAGCAAAACTTCAAAAATAAACTGCCACCTCTCGTACGTCATCACATCCCCCGCAAGTGGCAAGCGAACCAACAAGTAGCCTCGTTTCTGGTATAGGCGGCTATCGCCATAGAAAATCACGTCATCCAGATTGCCATGGGTTCATCATCCTGCCAACCCAGTATTTCATGCCAAGACTTAACGAGGCACTCAAATATCTTCATCTGGGTCTCAGGAGATAGTCCTCCGTGCGAAACCCGAAAGTAATCGGCAGTATACAAAATTTATCTGCTTCATTCAGATACAACTGCTCGATAAAATACTGCTCCGCCACTTGCTAGTGATGGCAATGCCGCCATCATTTCCTCATCCACATCAGTAAAACTGAGTCCATCTAAAGTCTGCCAGCTATCTTGATCTAAAAGATCCATTGTCCACTCGATTCGTATAGATATATTCTCGCTGATAGGATAGTAGGAAAAATATAATGAACTGCCTTCAGCACTGAGACGAGCCCGGAAGTGATCAGTGGGATCGGTCGGGCTAGTGCCCATCAACACTTCAAGCGAATCTGGCCAACCGTCAATATCTGTGTCTTCGATTATTGTAAGAGTCGATACTTCCAGCACTCCTAGATAGCCATAAGCCGAGCCGCTTTCCGGCGAGATCGAGATCGTGACTTGGCCGCTGGAGTCCGGTTGCACATCAGTAATCGTCACGACCGAATTAGAATTCCCCCCACCCTCGGCCGCATCAAGCGTGACCGAAGTTGTCCCAATCGTGTATCGGGTCACCCGATCACTGGAGCCTACAACTCGTGAGGCAAAGAAGGTAAAATCATAGATATCGGTTGGATCCAGACCAGACAGCTGTAGCTCCGCCGTCACCCCGGCATCGACGTACAAGGTGTCCTTGATCGCACTAACCGGATACGCGCCGGTAGTAGAAGTGCTGCCTGATGAATTGATCCCGTTGAACGCCTTCAGAATCGTCAAACTTACGTCGGTGCTATCACCGTCTGCGTCAATACTGTCGGCTATGGTTGTGCCGACAAAAACCGCGCTGATATTATTCCAACCCTCTTCAGTGGTCATGTCTGCACTGGCGCCGAAATCAAAACGAATCGTTTGCGACGAGGAATTCGAGCCCGTGTTGCTGTAACTGACGGTGAGAGTATCGCTTGCAGTATTGTTTGCTGCATCTACAGCCGTAACGGTGATGACATTGCTGCCTTGAGCTAACGGGATGTCGTCAATCGTCCAATCAGTCGTTCCGGCAGCGGTTCCGCTTCCTCCTGCAGAGTTGATCCAACTCACCGAAACGACACCCTTGTTGTCCGTAGCAGTTCCACCCAGACTAATCGTATCGGTCATCGTGACATACGCCGAGCTCACTGTGGGCGAGGTAATGATGACAACGGGAGAAGTCGTGTCGGCGGGCTCTGGTTTGGTTACAATGATCGTGTCACTATAGAATGTGTGCCCGCCCAGGCTGTCCGACCAGCTCTCGCCTGTAGCCACCACGTGCAGCACATGGGGGTTAGGATTATATTGATTGACCGCCTGTGTGTGCGTGAAACTCCAGTTAGCAATAGTGCCAGTGGTCGGCAGCCTTTGGTTATAAGGATCGACCACGGGATAGGTGCCCTTGCGAGCGAGCACGGATTCGATCTCCGGGGCCGCCGAACCTTCGATAGCACAAGTCCCGGAAACCGTCACGTTAGTGGTTGGTGAGTCGTAATCCAGATCGGCAGTCGGATCGGAGATTGTAACCGTTGCAGGGTTATTCGTAGAAGGAGTTCCCCGCACCTGAGAGGCTATCCATGGAATGAGCGGTGGCGTTCGGTAAGCGGCGTTCCATGAGACGTAAGAGTGCCCACCCGTATCATACATCGTTAGGATCGGATGACCGCCAAGTAAACGCGCCTGCTGGACTGTCTGCTCGGAGTTGGCTGGCGTCACAGTGCCATCATCATAAGAATGAAAGAACCACATCGGCAGGTCCACGGCATTGGAAATATCCTCACCCACCGGCGAGAGCGGGACGAAGCACGCGAATAATTCGGGATGGGCATTCGCGGTGCGCAGCGTGGTTCCCCCTCCCCCAGAGAGCCCGGTAATTGTGACTCGGTCTAAATCAATCTTGGTCTGTTCACTGGCAGTCTGAAACTCCTCGGAGAGCAGCGTGATCATGTTCGCGATGGCTTCAACATCGTTGCTGGGCCCATTACGCTGAATCAGCACCAGGAAACAGGGGAAGATCGCTTGGTTCGTTGTCGTTACAAACTCGAACTGCCCCTTGTCAGACATCTGGCCGCTATTGGCTACATTGGGATTCCCATAAACAAACCCCGGCTGCTTCTCTCCATCGCCATGGCAAAAGATAACGAGCGGATGTTTTGTGTCATTGCCTTCATCATAGGCCAGTGGCACAAACACGCGCGCGTTAATCGCGTTTGTGCTGGGGCCATATTGTCGGTAGAGATAGGCGGAATCCGGCCATGGGTTGAGCGCCAAAAGTACACCGGGCAACAGACTCTGCAATAAAACAACCACAAGCAGCTGATACCGCCATGAGATGCATTGGCTAGCAAATCGACGTTGAACGAAGAATCCAGTTTTCATGTTCAATGGGTGGGATTGATAGGGACATTATTTGGGCACATCATCAGGGTTCGATGTGAATGGATTTCAGGCGTGCTGGCCACATATCGAGCGTGATAGCACCATTGACAACCGGAACAGGATCACCTGTTACGGCATCGGTCACCGTGCCCGCTACAGGTAAGTCGATGGTGACTTGCTCCTTCTCCAGGATGCCGGTGTTAATGATCGCAACCCATGTGCCTTGATTGGATGTCGAGATAGAGCGCACAACGACTTCAGCGTCCGATGCGGCGCCCTCTTCGACATCACTGGGCAAGGCTGGCAACGCTAGATAATTTGCGTTGAAATCACGTACGTAGCCAGGGAACCAGCGATTGTAATTATTGGAAGCCAGATAGCCGATGTAGTAAGGATCGCCAAAAGCCACCGCGCGCGCCTCGCCGATCATGCTGTAGGGGCCGGCATAGTTCACATCGGAAACATAGTAGCCAACGATGGAATCGTTATTCACTAGGAACGATTGTTCGTTCAGGCAATAATGTCGGATGGCGGCCAAGCCTGTTCCCATTTCAAAAGAATACCAGGCATCCAGATCGGAGACGGTATAGGGCTGATTAAAGGTATACGTTTGCAGTACGCCATCGTTGTTCAGGTAGTTCTCAGGGTCGGCCCACGGAACGGAGTGTATCCACTCCTCCCAGCCATAGTATCCCTGCCGGCTCAATAAAGCAGTCTTATGAATCTGGTTCGCAAGTGCATCAGTGTATGACATGCTGGAATTGACCAGGCCCACCCAGGCATCGGGATCATCGGTAACGACTCTCGGGTGCGTGCTCAGCCGAGCGCCCGCCTCCAGATAATCCCGCGTCAAGAGAACGACGGCGTCCTGGTTCACATTGGTGCGAAGGTGGTTCGCAAAGTATTGCAAGAAGGCTTTGCGCTTATCCATCCACCATGCGTAGTAGCTTTCCAGCAGTGTGGAGTTGGACTCCAAGTCCATGCGTGAAACAGCTACACCGCCATTCGCTTCGGACGCAAAACGTGCACGGGTAGCATCGCTGAAGCTAATGGGCATATGACTGGGACGAGGTCGAAGCCAGACGCCGGCGAACTCAGTGGCGTGCGTGTTAAACGGCGCCTGGTTATCGAAAAAGTTGCCCAGATTATGCCCGTTGATGGAGCCTGCGGTTACGGGAATCGTCTGGATGACCGGCGTTCCACCATCTTCAATCCAACCGACAATCAAGCCTTCCTGTGCCTCGGTCAGCGGACTGGCGGCCCGAACAGCCAGGTAACGCTGCTGCGGCGTGATCGCATCTTGCGGCGCAAGATTGATGTCTCGCGTCCAAACGGAGCCAGATCCATTTTGTGAATTCGTGATAAAGTTTAATTCGCCTTCCTGAATTGCGCCAGCAGGAACCGTGGAGCCTGAAAATCCAGTTGGACTGCTGTGCCAGTATAGCGCCTGATAAGGCGAAGCAGGGCCCGCACGATAAGGTGTGGAGCGGGTCCAGGTTTGCGTAATCCGGACGTTCTGCCAATTTGCACCGAAGTCGATGTACCCCCATTGATTGGCCGAAGAGTTGTAGATCCATGTAAACGTAGGGTCCACTGGCGTCGGACGATTGCCGTCCTTAATGTCGTCTATCGTGCACTCAAGTACTCGAGCAAAATCCGTGTAAGTATCAGGGTCCGTAATATCCACGTTGAAATTTTCGCACCACGGGATGTTCACGTAGGTATTGCCGCCAGACAATGTTTCTGCCCGCTTCTCTGCACCAAGCCCTGCCGTGCCGCCCGCATACTCGTAATACGGCATGACATCGAGGCCGTAGCCGCCGTCCGTCAGGCGATGCAGGATCTGTTCCCACCGATTATCAAACGAAGGCTTCACATACCAGCTGGCGTATTTCGAACTGTCAAAGCCCTGATTGTGCCCGAACTCCATCAAGTCCTTGCAGAAGGTATTCATCCCGAGGAACTTCATGAGCCGGGCCTTATATTCGTAGAAATCAATGTCATCCGTAACACCAGCAGGCGTATTGTTGATGCAGCTGTCTGACATTTCTTCGCGCCAGAACAAGTGGCGCTTGGGCAGGCCTACGGGCAACTGCACTTGCTGAGTGTAGCTCTCCAATGCAGGGGCCTCATACAGTGCAATGCGCGCTACGGCAGCGCCAGCGGACTTCGGACAATCTTCGTAAGCGTATTGACCGATCATGAGCAAAAACCCGTCTTCAGGAAAATTATCCCGTGGATATTCCGCATCTCGAGGCTGAAGAATGCCCGGGTAGCGATCATGCAAATGAAAGAGTTGCTCCGCAGTCCGATACTCCAGTGATATGCCATATCTCATGGAGTTAGAGTTGCTTTGCTCATACTGCGGATACAGCGCATCCCCCACGGTGGTGCCGGTGTGGAACGTGCGCGTCGTCTCACAACCACGATTCATCACAATGAGATTGCGTGGCTGGTCCTCCGGATATTCAAGGACGAGGATATAGGCCTTACCAGCCTCAAGACTGTTCTCACCCAAACGGTATGCAAAGTAACTTGGGATGCCTCCGCTCACATTGGGCAATACACGGCAACTGCGATCAAGGATCGTTTCGATTTGGCTGACTCCAGCCGAGGACTCAATGACCGGATGCGGATCATTCGGATCGCCGCAAATAACCTCATCCACCAGCGTCAACTGTGATAGGTCAAACGCCGTCACCTCGTCCATTGTGAGTGTGGGCAGTCCGGTGTTTGACCCACCACCACCGTTGCCGCCACCACCGCCACCGGTAGTTTGATAACCGACGAAGGCGATCTCATTGGGCTCGTTGCCTGGCGAGGTTGGCCCCTTCAGCAGCAGGTATCTACCTTGTGGAATGACCGGGGCGCTATTGGCGTCGACGTCGCGCATCCACTGGCCGGAACCGTCATGCGCATTCGTATTGAAATTCAATGTATCCTCCGTGACGCCATCATTGACCGCATCGATGTCATCATCCCACCAGAGTTGATCATACGCGGCCCCCGATCCGGTTCGGTACTGGATATACTTCGTCCAGGTTTCCTGAATCCGCCAGTTCGACCAGTCGGGTCCTAGGTCGATGTAGCTCACCTTATTGGCTCCCTCCCAAGTCACCACAAAAGCATTGTATCCAACGTCCCCACCAACAGGCGCAGTGCCGTTCCAAGTCGGCGGATTCTCCAACGCGCGACCGCCGAAGTTTGAACTGGTTACATTGCCATAGCCAAGTGGCGTCAGGATGTCAGTCGGCGGAATCGTATACTTGTAGCCGACCATCGCAATTTCACTCGGTTCATTGCCCGGACTGGCTGGGCCTTTAAGCATTAAATAACGGTTTTGTGGAATCACCGGCGCTGCAGTCGCATCGACATCCTGCATCCATTGACCAGTGCTATCATGTGCCTGTGTGTTGAAATTTAACGTCGTTTCATTGATACCATCATTGACAGCATCAATATCGTCATCCCACCATAGCTGTGAATAAGCAGCGCCGGAGCCACTACGGAATTGGATATATTTCGTCCATGTTTGCTCAATGCGCCAATCGGCCCAATCAGCGCCTAGGTCGATGTAGCTGATTTTATTCGCGCCTTCCCAAGTAACTGTGAAGGCATTGTAACCAGCGTCGCCTCCGGTGGGAACGACGCCACTCCAGGTTGGCTGAGCATCGAAAGCCGACCCACCAAAATAACTACTCGTTACATTGCCATAGGCAGCAGGTGTTAGTATGTCCGAGTTCGCCTGCACGCCAAACGGGATAAAAGTGAGAGTAGTAATCAAGGCAGGCGCGAGCATGCCAAAGCAACGTATGAGGAGCCTTTTCATAGGGAATAGAGGGGGGGGGATGATGAGGTTTGCGTAAGTAGAGAAAATCGAAGCAGAGCTTCAATTGCACTCGGCTGCAATCGGCTTATCCGGCAATCACAGCTGTAGTTCGTATATCATGTTTCTTTTCTTTTAACTTGCTCTTCATAATTTCATCGAGCGGCCGCATCGATTGAAAAGTGAGAGCGATTCTATCATAATAAGTTGTAAGATCCGGAAACTTCGAAAAGTTATTCAGTCGCAATATGATTGATTCGAAAATAGTTATCAGCGTCCGATAAGTGAGCGCAACTACCAATACCGCGATGCACGGCCGATTCCCGGGATTCTGATATGAAGATACAAACAGGGATGAGCCATTGAGATTATATTCAGCATTAAACACGTAACCAATAGAATACATCACTGGGCAGATAGATGTCTCAGCCGACTTGAATCACGAGAATGCTTCGCTGCCAACACGGCATTCAGTTGTCCACAGCCAGGCGCTCACCCCTCGTGGATAATAACGGCTGCCGCAGCTCTCGCCTGTGTTGCTCATAATTTGGTCGCACATGGCATCCTTACCGCAAGCAGGTAGGCTTTGCCAGGCAGCATGTACGCCGTCTCCCCGCTTGGCCACATCATTGATAATATCAGGGAAGAGCGTTCTGATCACATACTGAGCCAAGGCTATCTTGCTGAACCAAGTGTTATGGCTAGTGCTGCTGATCTTCCAGGCGCCGGTTTCCTGATCGATACAGACACCAGGCTGCAATGATTTCGAGAGATGTGTCTTGAGCATGGAGAGTAATTCTACAAAGCGCCCATCCAAGTCCGTGGCATCGTCGTAACCCAAGAACAAGGGATAGGCAAAGCCTTCGATCGCCGGTAGTATTCGCGAGCGATTTCCCTTCTCAAAAACTGCCGGAAAGAAGCCCGTATCGTGCTCGAATTTTTCGATAATCGAGTTGGCCAGCAGCTTAGAGCTAGTGCGCGCATCGGCAGATGATTGTACATCACCCAAGCGCGCAAAGGCCCGCTCGAGCAATATCCACGCTCCCAGCGTTTTTACCGAAAGGTATAGGTTGTTACGCGCCTGCCCCAAACTGACATCCAAACTATCGTAGGTCGTGATCTCCGCACCCTGCGCGCCACAGCGACTGCTGTCATGCTTTAAAACGCCGTCCCTCAGTGCAGGGTCTGGATGATCCCGTAAGCGCATACTTTCGGTACAGGCCATCAGCGTATCATGCTGCGATTCAAGCCACAAAGAATCATCGGCTTTTTCTGCATAGCAAGTTGCGCATAGCACCCAATTGAGCAATTGCTCCATCGTCATGTGACTGAAACATCCCTCCAGCCCAACGCATTCATAACTCGAAGTGTGTGGCGGCGAGAAGTTATTCATTACCCCCATGTCGTGCGTGAAGGAAATGCCGCCAGCCACATATCGCTCAGAACCAACAGGCCCCACGCGGATCGTGTCCCTGTAGGCATAACGCTTTGCAAACAAGTCCAAAGTATCCCGCACCGCCCATGGGTGCCAGTGCATCTCAAAGAAGAGATGATCCACCGTGAGGTCGAAGGTATTGATCATACGGTATTCACCTTCATTGACAATCCAGAGCGGCCCATCATTGGTCCACATTAGTTGCGTACTGCCGTAGTAGCTGTGGATTGCCTGCGCCAAGAGAAACTGCTGATCAGCATCCAGCCCGGATTCCTTCAACTCCTGATCCCGTGCTGCAGCAATTTCTTGGCGCCGTGTAAAATTGGATGCACCCTCAAGCAGCACATCACCTAGGTCGCTAAAGAACCTCGTGTAAGCATAGATCGACTCAATACCGGCCGTAATCTCGCCATCCTGGTAGAAGCCCAATGTGATCGGGAACGCCACCTTTTCCCCAACAGACACGCGAAAGATCAATGCCGCATCGCCACCGATCAGATGCAGACCACGGCTATCCATAATCTTCGGATTAAAAATATCAAAACCCTGACGCATTTCCGCCGGCGCATCCGTAGCATAGCCAAACTGATTGCCGATGGCGAAACCCGTTAAAGCGATTCCCGCATCATTCAGTGGCCTTTGCGGATGATCCTTGCTGCCGATGCCAAACATCAACTCAACCACGTAGTCGCCGCATCGATTGTCATACTCAATCATGGCCGAAATTGATGGCGCCAAGTATCGCCGCGCTTCTTCGCGCGTCATATGCCGCGGGTCAGGCACGCGCTCGTAGGGCGTGAGGATACTGAAAGTAAAGCGCTCGCAATCAGCACGCCACGCATCACTGGCCGCGCGCAGCGTGCGCTTAAAATCCCGCTCATCGATCAGTCGATAAGGATGCTCAGTATTTCCCTGCGCTACATTAAACTGATCAGTATAATTACTCACGGCAGACTGCGGCGCTTCGAAGAATGGCAGCATTTGCCACTGAGAGACAACACCCTCTGCATCGGCGCCTTCCTCCGCTCTAAGCACCCGATACCCGACATAGACGTTTTGCTTCACTTGCTCGGGACGACACAGCGACTGTCCGAACCCGCCAGATTGCCGAATCAACCCAACATTAAAAGATGCAAATGCGCCAAATGGCGCATGCTGTGAATGATAGTTCTGATAAATCATAAATCTACAATCGGTCCAATTGGAAGAAGAAAGCGAATGACTTGAAAATACGTTGTGTTGCCCTCATACACGGTCAAGGTTTCGCCCCTTTACCGGCAGCTCTTCTGGTATGAGCATTCTCACCGGAGCCTTAGCGCTGATTCAGCAAATCAGCATGCTCAACTAAGCAAGAGCCTGCAGCACTGCTTTGCCCATGATGCAATTGGATTGGCTTTGCGGCAACGGGGTTATGTATCGTCGCGGCTGGCATAAGGGGATCGATGCGGACGTAATCCGATCGCCCTGGACAATACGGATAGAGCCCTAGACTCGACAGCACATACCAAGAAGACATTTCGCCGTTATCCTCATCTCCAGGAAAATGATCTGATCCGTAGAGCTCCGTTAAAACGCGATGCACCCAGTGCTGTGTTTTCTCGGGCTGGCCCATCAAGGCATACAAATATAAGTAGGCATGAACCGGTTGATTGGAATGCGCATATTGACCAAAGCCAGCCAGCGCCATTTCCGTCATCTCGTGGATCTCCATGTCATAAGAGCCAACCGAGAAACGCGGCGCGATGCTTAGCATCTCATCCAATTTGGCGCAAAGCGCATCATGGCCGCCAAATAGTTCCGCGAGACCGCGCGGATCATGCGGCACGTGAAACGTCCATTGCCAAGGTCCGCCTTCGATGTAAGGTCCGCCCCACTCATACGGATCAAACGAGGCGCTCCACGCTCCATCCGCATTTCGCCCACGCATGAATCCAAAATCGGAGTCAAAGACGCGACGGTAATTCTGTGAACGCTGCAATAGGTGCTCAGCTTTTTCAGGGTGGTTCAAATGCGCCGCCACTTTCGATACACAATAATCATTATAGCAAAAGTCCAACGTGCTCGCGACTGCATAGGGATAACGGTCTGCGGGCAGATAGCCCAATTGATCATAGACCTCCAGCCCGTCTCTCCCATACATGCCAGTGCTGTTTCCGGTACTAGTATTTTTCCAGATGTACTGGAACGCTTCCTCCACTGGCCAGTTGGTGACGCCCTTGGCGACTGCATCGGCGACAACCGCGTCAAAGTGAGTTCCGATCATGCAATTACGCAATTTGTAGGTCGGCCAGCGCGGCGCCCAATCGACGTCACGGCAAAGATTCAACCATCCATTCAGAATGTCCGTCAACTTATCGGGATAAACCAGCGCAAGCAGTGGATAAACGGTGCGAAAGACATCCCAAAATCCACTATCTGTACACAGCGGACCAGTATCGATAGAGCCACTAAACGGGCTGTAGTGAATGCGACGCTCTTGCTCATCGTATTCATCCAGCATGCGCGGAAAGAGCAAGGCGCGATACAAGCACGAATAGAACGTCTTGCATTGATCCTCATCTACCGGTTCTATTTCGATGCGTCCCAGATAGCGGTTCCATTCATCAGCAGACTCTGCGGCAATCTGATCTCTCGCCTTATCCGCTAATTCGCGTTCGTAATTGATGACGGCCTGCGCGATGCTGATGAACGATCCGGACAGATCCAGTTCAACGCGCTCGACATCATCGGCAAACTCCAACACGCCGCCATCGTTCAAGCGGTGAAAATGCACGGGGTCTGGATCAGCAATTCCCAGCAAATGCAATACATAGCCTGCAGGCAAAGTGGCGTCAGATTCTTTGCATATAAACTTAAGCGCGCGATGTTCCCCTACCGTTTCCAACGCGCAATGATGATCTTCCGAAGCCGAAATCTTGAGTTTGATGCGCTCACTCTTATTTCGCTTGATGCAGAGCCTCGCACCACGCCTAGTCGGAACAAGCTCAAACTCCAGGCCATAACGCAGCAACGTAGCCTGCATCATGTGAGGCATGAGCGTTGCCTGATCGATCGCCCAACTCGACGCTAACTCTGAGACGCTTGCTTGCATGCTTCCATGAAATGGCGTCAGCAGCATCGTGGCATAATCGCCGATCCATGGGCTGGGCTGATGCGTCAGCCGAATGCCTTGCAGCTTGACGTGCGTTGGATGAAAATACCACGGACCTACCGCAGTCTGCAGCGTCCAGTGATGCATTCCCCACGGCAACGCTGCAATCGGTAACGTGTTCCCCTGCGAATAATCGAACGTCGATGCGGTCCCCTGCAGGACATTGACATAATCAAGCGGCTTCATGGTTTGGAATAGTTCAGTTGAATATGCTACTGGCTACATGATCGCTGTGGCCCCTCACTCACCAAGGATCAGCTTACCCCAGCGACTGGGATCAGCGCGGTACTGGTCCATATTGTATGGCCAATAAACAACGCGGCCACCGGTATTATCGGCAATTTTCAAGCGAAAGAGCGCCCCAATTTCCTGCCCCGAAGTCGGGTTAAATCCTGGAAGCTCACTCCACGGCAAGCGCATCACGAGGCGGTAGCCATTTTCTTTGGCCGACGAGACTCCCGCCACTTCAAGATCGTGCCCGAGCGTAACCGTTTTCTGCGTGCTCTGCTTCCAGCGCCCCACGTAGACATCCTTGTCCTTCACTTGCGGCATGATCCAAAAATGCCGGTCTTCCTCATCCCACACCTGGGAGCCAGTCTCCATATTGGAATTTAGCATCACTTCCAACACATCCTGCAAACTCCAAAATGCTTCGGGATTGTCCGCGTAAGCGGTCGACTCATCAACATCCATACCGATGAGCAGGCCCTCGCGATCCCAGGCAAGATAGATCGCCGCTTTCCCAACACCACTGGAATTACCCAACATCCAATCGGGGATGCGGCTCTTGCTTGGCCAATGATCGAAAGGCAACTTCACCAAATCGCCCTCCGCCTGCGCAACCTTCCAAGCTGGTGGGATCAGGCTAGTCCGTTGCATCACTTCATTATTTGATATGAAAGTGATTTCTGCAGGAGTATTGCCAATATCGGAAACTTGCCAGTCAACAGTTGCGCGAATGGTGGCTTTCTCTCCCGATGCTAATTGAAGCACCTCTCCTTCCTCATCGAATTCAATACGCCAATTCACAGGCGCCGTATATTCCAAGGCGCCTTCCAAACTGCTTCGTGATTTGTTCTTTAACGTAATGTCGACTGCGCAGGAACCGGTCTGATTACTCAATCCTGAAGCACTGAGCTCTATGGCGCTTTGCAAAAGCACCTTCATAGGAATAGACTTAATTACATCATCTCCTTCGCGGATCACCACATTCGTGGAATAAAGACCCAACTCTGCAGTACGTGGGATCGTAAACTCATACTGCAGCACGCGTTCTTCACCGACGCCAACATTGAATTCCAACGGCGTCTTTGGCGCAATCCATGCAGAAGGCACATCAACACTAAAGTTGCCCTTGATGGTGCCCTTGCGGTTATTTTTGATTTTCAAACTAACTGTAATTTCATCGCCTAAACTGGCCGTCGGCACATAGTTCGAAACTAGCTCATACGCAGTCTGTTGATACCAGCGGCTGGATTCGCTGATGCCGACAGCATACACCGGCGCCTCCGAGAGCGTAATGTTAGAGGCCGACACGGGGTTAGCCAAAAAACCATAAACCCTTTCCGTATCAAAGCTCACCTTCTTCGCGCTGCTATCGCCATGGATAAGAAACAAGCTGGCTACCAAATCATCCCCCTGCCGAAAAACATATCCCCACGTTCCTTCGCCTGCATGGATCATGCCCACATACTCTGGATTAGGCAATAGATGGGTGATAGCTGCCGTGCTGCAATAGACGAGCTTAGGCTCAAGCTGCCAGGTAAAGAGTCCACAGCCGTCAAAGAAGTTATTCGCCTTATCATTATCGATGTCGTAAAACCAAAAGCCCTTTGTCACGCCCGCGGCTTTCAGCAGCATGAAACACCGTTGAAAATACCACGCCTGCTGCTCAGGGCTCACCACATAGCCAGCACGCGTATCCCAGCCGAATTCAGATAAATATGTCTGCTTGCCAGACTTCTCTGCCAATCGAACCAGTGCACGCAATTGATCAAGGAATAGTGCAGTCGTCCCAGACTCATCACCCGCCGTATTCCGGTTCAATAAATTGACTTCAGGTGGATCAATGCCCGTGTAGTGATGAAAACTCAAAACATCGACTTTATCGAGAGCGCCACTTTCAATGAATGCTTCAGTCCGCTCAGGGAAGAGCCCCGCATCACCGTTATTCACAAATTGAATGTCTCCGTCGCTAACTACATCGATCATTTTTCCCGTGACCTCATGAAAGCGCTTGTAGTTCTCCCAGTTGATGGCCTCTTCGAGCTCAAAATTCCCGTGCGTAATCAAGTCATACTCATTGTCCATTTCCCAATGTCGGATTTCTGGAAAGCTGCCAAGTATGCGCGCAACATTTGCCCGCCATTCTGCATCTGGTCCATACGGTTTGCCCTCTTCAGGCGGCTGGATACTTTTGCAAAATGCCGCCAACAATCGAGACTCCGGGCGCTGTTGATACTCAGCCAGCAAACCATGCATATTAGGCCATTTGGAGTAACCTCCTTGTTCGTCGCGCGACTGCTGGAACCAGCCGTAAGAAAAAGAATAATCCCTGAACCAGTGAATGCCCGCCTCCAAGAAGGCGTCGAGCATCGTTTTGCGCGCCACCATAATGTTGATGCCATACGGCGATTCATCAATCTCCTCAGGGGATAGTTTCAATGGCTTCGGAATCACGGCGAAAGGCAACTGTGTGCGTAGATTCTGTTCACCTACAACCGTGGAGGTTTCAAGCAAGTATAACCCATATCCTGGAGCCACAAATTGGATCGGATGCGATACAGAATCTTTCAAAGACAGCGTGGCGTGATCCTGCACCAATGCCTTGCCAGTATAGTCACTAATACGCCAATTCAATTGGCAAGGTGCAGCTTCTGTAGACCAATTTAGAATACGCGTCGAAAATTCTGTGTAGAATGCTGTAAATATGCCTGACGGTTGAGCAGGGCTCAAGTTCATCGACAGCAGTCCACTAGCGCCTAAGTGAACATCCGAAGTTGCATACAGATCGCTAAAATAAAATGGCGCCTCGCTAGGATGGCCTTGCTCATCATAATTACTGAATACCAATTGTCGCACTGCTAAACCAGCTGGCCAATCAGATGGAATTTCAAATGAGAATTCCTTCCAGGCATCAGTGATTTGCTGACCTGAAATGTAGAAGGTAAAATCTTTTCCTTCGTTGTTCTTTTTCACACCGCCTTCCCCTTCAAACAGTATCTTCACAGGGAAGCTACCATCCAAAGGCGAGCGAATCCAAAGAGACACGCGCCTCACAGCACCTGGGATTTCAGCACGGTTTTTCGGCTCCAAACTGGCATACTGAAAAGTTGAGGCAAAGCACACATTGACTGCCATTGGCGTAATTCGATGACCATTTGGTAGCGTCTCTGGCTGCCCATCTCGAATAGAAATCTCCGCCGTATTATATCCGGACTCACTCATTGCCGCCGAAGATAAAATAGCACCAACGCCCGACACAGTTTCTGCATGCAAGATAGGCAAGAGAAGCAATGTCGCACCGAATATAAAAAGCTGAACAATACGATTAAGCATGGAGCAAGATGAGGTCATAGAGTATGGCAATCCTTAGATTGTTGGGGTTTTGGAAATAATGACTTCGAGCCTTAAAGACATCCAAGAAGATCTCAGTTAGAAGTTACTACAGAGTAAATTATGGTCAGCTCAAGCCCTGTAGACGCATGAAATGTCAAACTGATATGCCCATTGCTCGATTAGCAGCATACAGGTGTCACGTCAGTCAACCACACCAATACCGTTCCTGCCGAGTGGATCTTCAATCCCTTCCATAAAGCCTACTACCAATCAATCGGCAAGCTGGAGGTTTAAAGTGATGAAAAGCAAAACTAACTTGAGTAAACCTTGCGTGGGCCTAGGGCCTCAACGGTCCCAGCTGTCGAGTGCGCAAGCTCGTAATCGCAGATTGTCTCTTAGTTGAGCCTTGCCTCCTACTCACCGCACTGGGCATGGGATCGTCCGCCTTCATGCTCACCTTGGCTGGCCTGTTTGTGCTCATACTGTTGGGTGGCGTCGCGGCCAGGAGCACGTTCTACCGCACACTTTTTTACACGCCCCCCTTCACTTCGGGCGTCGCCACTTTCATACTTTGGAAAAAGCTCTATAGCCCACACACAGTTCCAATCAACCAGGCGTTAACGCCACTATTGGATGGCTTGAATGCAATTATTCTCAGCCTAACCGAGCCGTTCTGTGAAGTGATGCACTGGGCGCTCCTGCTTATGGTCATTGTTTTATTTAGCTGGAGTTGTCGTAGGCTTATAAGGTCTGGATCGATGGCAAGGTAGGCGCAATAACCCTTTGGGGCAGTTTTTTTCCTGGCAGCTACTCCTCTTATTTGTTCACTGTTCTGGCTGGCTAGCACATTGTCTACAATAGTGATTAGCTTTTGCCTGATGGCGCCTTTCGCATGCATTGCGCTCATCGCAGCTTCAGCAACACGTCAGGAAAAGCCTACACTTTGCAACGGTTTTGGCAGTAGCTTCATGTTGTATGCCGGCATTGTGGTCGTCGCATTTACATTCATTGGCTTTTCGCAGATTTCGGAAAACCTTTATGCAGTGGCCTCCACCGCTGGAGGACTTGAGCCGCCACAATGGCTCACTGATTACCATTGGGCCAAACCCGCTCTGATCATCATGGGGCTGTGGGCCGCTAACCGACGGAGCGGCCGAGGGATAGTCGAGCTTGCAGAGGCCATCCAACCTAATGATCACTTTGCTCGCCTTGGCTTTTTCTTTTCGGGTACAGATTCAAACACTACTGTGCTAAATTTATATCCGACAGAATGCGGAAATTAATCGGCCCAGTATCCCTGGACTTCGACTCTGAAATGAGGATGAGGTAGCGATAATTCTCTACATGCATCCAACGATTATAATATATCGGCGCTAAGCCATCCTCCTCTCGCACAACAAAAGCAACCTGATACTCAAGTGTTCTCTCGAAAGGGCCTTTGAGAGCATCCAACGTACGCGGATTAAGCGCTATTTTATTGGAGCCCAATTGAGCAATCATATCCTTATCTGTAAGATTTAGAAACCGATAACTTCCTACTGGAAATGCTTCAAAGCTGTCTTCTACCACAAATATCCTATAGTCATCGGCCTGCTTGAAAAATATAAATAATGGCTCGACAAGCGAAGAGTTAACCCTGACTTGAGCAACTGGAACAAATTGGATATCTGCAGAAGGATTGGAGCTTTTGCGATAAAAGATAATTGGGTTATTGCCCCGATAATCTACAAGCTTCGAGCGCTGCATTGTGTGAATTTGCAGAGGCATCATCTCTCCACCTGAAAGAACAAATAGCTCCTCCTGAATAGGCTTATCCCAGCTAATGCTGGTAAACTTCACCCGAATAGACTCAGAAGAGTCTTCGGCAAGCAACATGCTTGCAAATGCAGCCTGTAGGAGTACAAGAAAAAAGGCATTTCTTATAATAATCTTAGAGCATTCCATATCTCAGATAACATGTGTATATTTTCAGTTACTATTGACTATAGTTAACTTTAAAAACACTTCCTTAAGCAACCGTTTAAACACCAGAATAAGCGACGTCAACATACCCATATAAAAGTATTACCACCGACGCTACTACACTCGATCAACTCGAGCTGATAAGCGCAAAAACCTGAGCAAATAAATGGGGAGCCCCCTGCTCCGATTGGAACACTCCCCATTCATTTTCAGATCCTAAAAGAGCAAACGTAACGCGCTCAATTAGCTGTGCTCTTACGCTTACTACGACGCAGTGCACCAAGCCCTAAGATGGCAGCACCAAACAAAAGCGTATACGTTGCTGGCTCAGGAATCGCTGCGGTGATAATCGCCAACTCTGTCACGCGTCCAGCCTCAAAGCCATTACTGCCGGTTCCGAGGATCAAATATCTGTGCGAGGGTGTTACCGGAGTTGAATACTCAAAATCCTGAAACCAAGTTACGCCAGAACCCGTATTTGGAGCATCAACACTCGTAGCCGTGCCAAAGTTAAAATCAGCAGGGTTGATATCCTCAAAGGTGCCAACCGCTCCTTTTGTTTGACTCTGACTATCGGACCAAAACAGCGTTCCAAATGATGTTGCCGGATCAGGGAGAGTGGAGAACTTTCTGTAGGCGGTCCAGAGTTCAATAATTTCAACACTGGCAAAGTCAGCCCCAAAATCAATATATGCAAAGCCATTGGAGAAATTCCCAATGCTCCCATTTGATCCCAAGCTAAAACCGTCCGGCGAGGTCGCTGGTACGATACTGGGCGAAGTAGCAAGATCACTGAGGGTCGGCTGCGCATCAAAGGCGACACTGAATTGAAGAAAAGTAAGATCACCCCATGAAGCCGGGGTGAAAACTTGCTGAGCGTGGAGAGACGTCGCAAGTAGCAACGCTCCGACAGATAACGATATCTTAGTCATAACAATACATTATTTAGGGGTGACGTATTTTTAATGTGCGAACCTTCCGCACGTTAAATTTAAGAAATTGCTTTTTATTCAAAGACTCGCACTAGGATTTGTTTCGATGAGCGATAGCCAGTAAATTTGCGCATAGCCCTTAGACAAAGAAATTTCAACTGGCTCATTTCCGACTTGGACATCCACTACGAAAAGGTCGTCACTCTTTGAATATTGCTTTGTTAAATTAGTCCCGACCAATCCCGAAATTTCGATGGTTGATGCCTCACCTATAGGAACACACCTGATGGTCAGTTCGTAGCGACCTGGCTCAGCGCGGAATAAAAACTTTGAATCAGGAAGCAACTTCACCGAATCCGAATCCAATGGATCAGGAATCCATTTATAGTCAGAATTACTCCGATTGCTGTCTGCATGCGAAAACCCATATCGATCATTCGTATGAAAAAGTGTATCTGCAACGACAGGACTGAATGGCCGGTATGCTCCCATCTGAATCGAACCAGCACCATTATCACCAAAATCAAACAGATATGTGCGCAACTGGCTCAATCTTTCTTCCTCGCGGGTAACTTGTTGAGCAAACGCACGCCCTTGCGCAAACCACTCCTTGACCGCATCGCGATCTATGCATTTGAAATATGTGGGAAAAATCGTGAGTGGGAAATCTGCTCCTATTTCCTGTTTTAACACATGCCCAAATGCATCAATGACCTCCCCTTCACCTAATTCGGAGCCAAGCCGAACCTCGCCCTCAATCGCCCAGGCAGCAATCACTGGCTCCCCGGCCACCACCGCGCCATAGCAACGGGCATTCTCATCGTCATGGGGCAGACGAATAAAAAACTCCGCCCCATCCATCACACGAATCAAAGTGGCATAAGTTAAAAAAGCTGGACGCACCGCGAAATCATTATCCAACATGCCACTCGATAAATACAGCGATGGAGTGGATCCCTTTTCGCGGTAAACCAACACCTTATCGATGCCATATCCGAGCGTCGTCAGAATATTACGCGGCGTAAAAGCCGCGTGCTTCCGATAACTAACCGCATGCGGGCCACCAGTGTCATAGCCCGTTTCCGTCATCCAGATTTCCAGCCCAGGCTTATAGAGTTTCTTCCAGCCGATCAATGCCTTGAGATTGTCTTCAAAAGTCATGAGTCCTTTCGTCGACCCATCCCTCTGAATATTGGTGTTAACCGTGGCAATCTCAGGCGCAATTGGGCCAGTATAGTGGTGCACACTCAAGACATCGATATAATCCAGAGGCGTGGTACCATCATCATGGACATAGGTGCGAAATTGGTCCACCAGGCTCAACTCGGTTCCAGCCAAACCGCCATTGGCCACCCGTGCAGTCGGATCGGCACGCTTGACCGCCTTGGCGCCCAAAACGAACATTTTCATGTATTCATCCATTGATCCAACCCAATGTCCCCAAGCTGGCGCATCCAGATTCGGCTCATTCCAAAGCTCATAAGTATTCATCCACCCGAGGCCGGACACCTTATCTTCAGTCAAGAGCACATCCTCCGGATGCTTACGACTTCCATAGCGCGCTACTGTCTGAAAGACAAACTCCGCATACTTTTGATAATCCTGCGGTGGGTAGTGGAGTACATTTTTCTCCTGTCCACGTCCGGTCGATTCAACTTCTGGAGTTTCGAAAAGATATGGCAGTACTGAAATCCCAACATCGCGATATGACTTGACGTAATTATCCACATTGACACGCCAAGGGGTAACCTTCCCGGTGAAATTATATTTTGAATCGCCTAAATAAACCATTGGCCACTTGAGGTTTTCAAAGCGCATCCACCCGATCCCCAACTCGCGATTAATGCCCGCGAGCTCAGTGAGCGAACCATTCAAACCAAAGGGCGAATTCGGCGATATTGATTCTAAAGGCGCTGGCAAGACCAACAAGTTCCCCCAGTCTATCCAGCGCACTTCCGCATCGGCATTCATTATGGACACCAAATAGCATCCAGATTTGAGAGGTTGCTTCGTTGACAGAGTCACAATTTTAAAGCTTCCCGCCGGAATGGTAGCACGAATTGAACCTGCATCCGTAGCCTTACCAATCTGAGGAAATTCGAGAGGCTCATCCGCGACGCCATTATAGACAGCTATCTCATACGGAAGCCGAAGCGCCTCCATTTTCTCACCATTGCGATGATAGCGTATCCGCAGCATGCTAGCCTCGACAGGCTCATTGGCATGAATAAAAAACTCACCCCAACGGCCATGCCAATCCATATCCGCGAAGCCATCAATAGGCATGTAGTTTACACCATCGACAGAAGCCTCAATATCTGCGTTGAACACCCAATTTGCATCGCTAGCATATATCCGTAGCGTCTCCACTTTTATGGCTTCACCGAAATCGATGAATTGCGTGGCTTCAGTAAGATTAGCCCCCCACTTAAAGCTGTAGTTCGTAGAGTGGTCGCCGTCAGTCAATGTGCCTTCGCTAACGTTTTCTAGGCCATTCATCGTCCATGAACGCTTACCACTAGCCTGATCAATACCTAGGTCGCCCAGTGGAGCTGGCGGAGCCAAAAGCCGACTATCCAGTTGCATCTCGTAATTAAGTACTAGATCATAAGGCTCATCTGTATAATTACTGACTACAACTTGGCCGAATGCCTGGCTACCAAATTCCACGGCGGCTTGTAGTCCTAGATCAAACTTCAACGCTCTGCTATCATCTACATCGATTAGCGTTGCAACAAGGCAATTAATTTCAAGCTCTACCTCACCAGCATCCTCTGTAAACCATACAACGTTTACTCGCTTAAGTGGCACATCAAGCTGTCCATTTTTATTTTCTTGTGCATACGCTGGAACAAATTTCGCCTCTTTTATATCAAAACTTAGAACCTCCCATTCATCCGAAATAACTGGCAACATTGAAAAGAGCACTTCACCTTCCGCATCGGTTATCTGAACTCCGATTCGCTTAACATTTTGTAGTGAGCGAGCGTTAAATCTAAGAGCCGAAATGCCTTCCGGAACCTTTGCATTGACCGTCAAATCCCCTTTGGCGCCACCAAAGTTCGAGTAACCACTCAGTTGGAGGCAGCCAACATGAAAATCCTCAGGACCACCTTCGACCGCATCTACGCTAAGGCCTTCAATCTGCCACGCCGCAGTTTTAATATCGCTGACTCGATTCAGACTACTTAGCAGTACAGATTGCGATGCTGAACAGACTTGAACGAGCCACGCACCAATTATGATAAGAGTATAAAACTGACAATTTCTCTTCATATTAGGAAGACTTTATAAGACATCAGGCGATAGGAGATACACTCAGCAATGATTAACAAAGATAGCCTCATGCAGCAAACGTGTGCAAGCTTAGCCGAGCGCCTGCAGGTCAAACTGGTATGAAGATAGCAAACCCCGAGCGAACATGTGCCGCATGGCAACTTAGACAACACGCAAACTAAACAACAGGGCCTCTCAAGCAGGGCTCTCGTTCATCCAACGTCGCGCCCCGGTCAAAGAAACATTGAGCACATGCTGAGTGGCAACAGATGAATCACCCATACTACGCTTTCGATAGATGCGTACTGCCTCATCTATCAACTGGTCCCAAGGATAAACTAAGTTCGTCACATTGCAATCGAGCGACTCATTCGTGTAGCAAAATCCAATATGCGGCATCTGTCCATTCAACGCTCTGGCATTTGATATAGTTGCCCAGTCGGTAGTTGAAAACACTGCATCGGCCTCCAACTTCCATAGATCCTTGGCTGTTGTAAAGTAGGCAGCATGATCCCATGAATCGACCTCTCGGACTAAAGCGTCAGGAAACACACTTAAAAATCCGTTGAGAATATCTCTAATGTCTACAGACGCCAGAGGACCACAGAGGATGAGCGGCTTTTCAATGTCTTTACGTAACTTCATCAGCTCGCCAGCAGTTCGCCCGGCAGATTCAAAATTCAAGCGAATGCTATCCGTAAAAACTGAGCACAACCCTGAATCAGGGACTTGGTCAATCAACAAACTGTAGTGCAAATCTGAATAGATTTTTCGCAGGTCAAAGCGATTTGCCCAAATTATCGCAAAACGATCCGGCACATACTCACAAAAGCTATCACTGATTCTGACTTCGTAATCAATCCCTTCCCGCTCCAAACGTTCAATGAGACGCTGCTTAAAAATCCAACCGTAGCTGAATTCCACGTGAGATGCCGGATGTAAATACACAGCAACCCCAATTGGTGGTCGTTGCTCAGACGCAACATAAGTTCCTGAGGCAGGCGTTCGGTGAATATATCCCTCCTGGCAAAGCTCTGTTATCAGTCGGTGCGCAGTCTGATAGCTAATATTGAACTGCTTAGCCAACTCCCGGTTCGAGAAAAACCAATTGCCTGGGCGACGACGTCCATTTTGAACCCGCTGAACGAGCTCTTCCTTAATTTCAATTATACGCTGACTTCGTTTTCCAGCCATATCGTAACAAAAAAACTTTCGAATTATTGCTTTTAGAGCGCGTCAGAAACAAAAAACAGGCCCAAGCACTAATAAACTGAATAAACGAGTCTTGGCCTGTAGCCAAGCAATTAGCGATCCATCTAGTGAATTAAGTTTTCAGCTAAAATGTAAACGCCGTCAGCACTCAATGTGGCGAAATCTAGATTTCAGTTTCATTCAACCAACGAAATCCAATTAGAATGAATCGACGTCCGAACATCTGGTTCGTCGGAGACAAGTTACCCGCATCAGACCAAGCCTCGTTTTCGTCAGCAACGATGTACTCTGGCAGTCGCTGCACAATGGCCTCACACCAGGCCTTGGTCGTCGTTCCGTCGAAAGCATTGCCGGACTCACCATATGCTCGAATAAGAAAAGTATCCGATCGAACTGAGATGTACGGAGCTAGAGGCGTTAATACATCGGCTTGAGTCAGCCAGCCAGGCACACCGGCCGTGGTTATATCCAGCACATTCTTTTGATATAATTTTGAGTCAACAAAGCTGCCATAGGCATCGACTCCTCGCTCACTCACTTTTTCATTGATGCCAGCTGCTTCAATTGCAGCAGAGATTGCGCCTTGCAAGCGCTGTGCTTCATCCAATGAACCTGGGCGACGGTTTACAAAGTCGGCCAAACTAAGAAATGGACCACGTGCTTTTACTTGCTCAACCATTTGCTCTGCCAAATCGTCGATTTGCTCCATAGTCAAACCATGTGGCGATTTCCAATCGTCAATGGGGTTTGAGGCATCGCGAATCTCAGCATTAGGGAGCATGAAGCGTGAAAACAAGGCATCTTCATTTGTAGCTTTCTGCATCACATCTCCCTCAATGTATTCATAGTCACGTCCAAAGTTAGACGACAGAAATGCCTTCCATGCCTTGACTGAAGTTGAATTGACATTAAACCCGCCCTCTACAGCCCAATTTGCCGCTGTCTTCAAATATCCATTACTGGCTTTCAGATCATCACCCAGCGTAGCTAGATCCGAACCTCCCATGTATGTAAAACGACCATTCGGAAGCTTAATATTCTCAAATGTGGAACTTGTGAGGCTATCGATGCGCTTGGCCACCGAATCCTCACCGGGCCCGGGCGCCAGACTCGAGAAGAAGTAAGAATCAAAGAGCGCGTCATTTAGCAAATAGGAGGAATCGACAATAGTTGAAGTATTATACCATGGTTTTTTGCTCCAGCTCTCACTGAGCTCCAAATTGTCGTTGGCGACAAAGAGGTTCGCGCGCGAATTGCCAATTGCGTTCCGAGGCTCATAACAACTCAGAGAAGTATTCACATGTTGCAGGGAACCCAATGACCACAACGAGGCCGTCGGAACCTCTTCAAGCACCACGGTATCAGATCCAGGCTTCGCCCCGCCGAATGAGCTATTGGAATAACTATAGCCAAATAATGTATTTGCGATAGTGCCCACAGAAAGCTCTGGCTTTAGAAAGTTCAAGCTTGGCTCACCATTCAACGAGTGAACGAACAACTGATACCGACCTGGCACCGTAAAGCCACTGTGATTTGTCAAACCGAGGATTCCAAATGGATTCATTTGCCCGAGGAGTTCCAGCGGAATGCCATCATCTGGGTTCGTGGAAGCGGTTGAATACGCTGGATTCAAGCGAATCTCGATCGCCATGAACGGATACCTTTGATTTGGTGAAGCTGCAACTTGTATAGGACTTATCGTCTGCCCACTGATCGAATTAAATTCTGCGTGCGGTGAGAGGCCACTGGGCCGCTTGTAAGTACCCGCCTGACCACGAATTAAAAAGTCCTCGCTGTTGATGTTGCCACCACTCGCAATGCTACTTTTTCCAAGCAAAGCATCATCCAATAGGAAATCGTACCACTTGAAACTAAAAACGTCATCATTGACTTTGTTGCCAAATCGATCACCCCAGAAAATATCATTAATCGTTACCGAGCTATCCAGTGGAATGTTATCTGTTTCGATACCTCCATTACGCGGCGTGCGGTGCACCGTATCCAAAGTACGATAGAAGACCAATCCTCCTGTCGGATTCCAACCAGGCTCAAGAAAAAATGCCTCGCGGTGTGTAATAACATCGCCTACTTGCACTGGTGCAGTCTGCTGGGGAGTGAACAGCTTTAGCTCTCCCGGCTTCAGAACGACGGGGTCCGCGCCGTCGGGCGCATTGCCAATTAAAAAGTCGATATTGTCACGGAAGTCACCCAACGTCTTACCCTCTGCATCTGTTGCAGGCGTGGCGTCGTTCAGCATGTCACCCAAACTTGCAACAAACCCACGATCAACTGTTTCCTCTCCAACTGCTTCCTGCCATGAAAAGTCAAAATATACCGTAGGATTCTCCATACTGACTTTGTAGGCATTGAATGCAAGTGGCACATTGTAGGGATTCCATACAACCGCAACTGGCTGAACCATAAACGTCATTGCACTAGCGTCGCCAAAAGGCTCTATCTCAAACTTCCACTCCCCATCCACTATTGGATTGTCAGATTCATCGCGAGCAATTTTGCCCAGCGTTTCCGCTGGCGTAACTTGAGCCAGACTAAAAATATAGAACATCCTAACCACAACCGGCGCAACTTCATGACGTGTTAACCTTGGGATTTGTTCTGGCTGATTCCCATTCAACCAGGCATCACCCAGTTTAGAAACCGTACTAACAGTATTGTTTAAATCGCCAATATTCGAACCCTTGGCTTCCTCATACATACTTACTAGAGTCCGCTTAAAACCCTGCAACCTCAGATCAGAATCCTTATTGTGATCAATAGTGTTTGGGCGATATGGCCGCGCATGAAATTCATCTCCTACCGAGTAGTGTTTACTAAGACGATAATAATCCCTGACGTAATCCCAAGTCGGTCCACGCACGAAAGCATTATCCCCAATGCTCGAAATATAATATTTATACAAGTAGCTAACCGTACCCTGTGTAAACTCATCAGTATAGTCAGCAGCAGCATCATTAGGGGGATTATCGCTGCGATCCAAATCCGGTTTTCCAGCATACGGACTTGCACTAAAATCTTGGTCAGAGAGTTCAAACAAAAGACTCAAGTCTTTCTTCATTCCGCCATGCTTAACATCTACCTGCAAAAGCTTCGTATTAACACCCAAGTCGTGAAAATAGCCAGGCATTGCAGCACGCCAGTCACCGCTTGGATCTGCCAGTATGGCATCCGAGTACAGAGAGATTCGCTGAATGCCTTTAGCCATTTCCTCGTCCTCGAGATTGTAATCTTCAAGGCCATCAATGGTCTGAAGCCCAACCCTTTCAGGAGCCATCAGACTATACCGACTCCCCTCGAACTCGGTCGCAAAAGCTTGCTCTTTCCCACTTGCAGGCTTCTCCAAATACCGATCGTCGACTAAATTAATTGGCGCCTTCTGTCCTTCGTCCGAAATCCAATAAGCATAGTTTCCTTTGACTCCGAGAGATAAGTCTCCTCCAACGTCAACTAATGGTGCATAAACAAAACCTTCCTTATTAGACAATCCAACTGAACCCTCGCTCAATAAACACACATACCCCGAGGGAGCCTCACCATTTTCCCCCGGCGTCAATTTACCACCTGTTAAGACGCCTTGCTCGTCATCAAAGCCAGAAACTAACCAGCCTAAATGCTCTGCATTCGGATTCTGCACCCACTTCAGCGCGGACTCGTTCGGTGTTGCCTCTGTCGGGCTCAAAGCTTTCCCTGAAGCATCCCACACTCCCTGCCAATAACGCCTTGGATCATCAGCATCTAATGCATATGCACTGGCGTCGCTAGGTTCACGCAGAAAAGATGCAGGGGCTGAAACACGCTGATCAGGCCCCATTTTCCTTTGTAACTGTCCCAACGCCACCGACAGCCCTAAGAGAGCATTTTGTCGCGCCACTTCACGATCTTGTTGGAGGCCTGTCGTAGAAATCTGCAGTCTAACCGTTAAGGACAAACTCAAGATCAGGCCAACCATGAAACTCATGCAGAGCAGTGCAACGATAAGGGCAAATCCCTTTCTCACACCAGATTCTTCGCTCGGCGACAGCTTACTGCCTATCGTCCACGATTTAAGGAAATTTTGCATAGGGAGGGGTACTTATAAGCTCGGCGTAAAAAATGAATTACATCAGCCCCAAATATAGAATTTAACCAAGCCAATTCAATCGCAATCTCCATAAGAGCACCGACAAACCGATATGACGATTAGTGAAGCGTAGAAGTTCATCACTTACTTAGCCAACATTACATTTGGGCATATTAATTTCCGCACATAGCAAATCAATGATTCGTATGATGTGCATATCAGATTTCAGCCGAAGAAGTCAAAATGGGCTGGTGAATTTCGATAATCCTACAACCGTTAATTAATCTCATAACGATGCGAGCCTCCCGCCAAAACCAATGTCGCGTGGCAATACCACCAAGCCTAGCATCACTCATAAAATTCGATTTCAACTGCAGAGCGCACACTCACAAAGGCACATCTCACTTCCCCGATCCTACAGCATTACATGAAAGTAGAACGAGTCATCCCACAGAGCCTCCGACACCCCGGGTGGTCAAACATGAGTGCAGATCATCCCGCAGAACAAGCGTCATGGATTTGGATAGACCAGGAAACTGATCCTAAATGGTCACTAGTTTCTTTTCGACTCAAGATAGTGTCACTCCAGACCGAAACAATTGTCTTCCACATATCTGCGGATCAACGCTTTCAGTTGAAAATTAACGGCAAACATGCGGCTCTGGGCCCTGACCGATCAGACGTCCACCATTGGTCGATTGCCAGTTATAGGGTAGAATTACCCATGGGATGCCATGAATTCGAAGCTTTGGTCTGGTGGCTGCCTGAAGATCTCGCCCCAATGGCTCAAGTAACGCACTGCCCAGGCTTTCTCTTAGCAGGCGAAGGCGAGTGGGCTGAGCGAATGAATACCGGCATCGCAAACTGGGAGGCCTGCGACCTATCTAAAGCCATTCACTGCAGTAGCCCCTCTTTGACAGGCTACCTCGTCGTCGGCCCAGAATTTCAGTTTGCTATGCCGGAGTGGCGTAAAGACTACGGTAGCGATTCGATAAAGATCGTTCGCCCTCCACTCTCTCCCGAAAAATTTGGCACACGCGCGCCAGGCTGGCGAATCCAGCCCACTGCCATGCTTGAGCAAGATTTCGCATGGCATGCATGTGGGCGTATCGCGGCCTTTCGCGACTGCTTTTCGGATGAATCCATCACTGCGAGTGATACCATAGAGCATGGAACACAAAGGCTACAATGGGACAGCCTCCTAAAGCATAGATCACCCCTGCAGATAGCTCCGCATCAGTCGATTGATCTAATCATCGATTGCGAAAATTATGTATGTGGATACCCAAGCGCTCAGGTAGAATACGGGCAGGGGAGCGAAATAGAAATTCAATGGGCAGAAAGTCTATACGAAGCCGAGCATGCAAGTAAAATCACGGAAAGCACTTCAAAGGGTCACCGCGATAAAGTCATCCGAAAGTCATTTATCGGCCTAGGAGATCGCTGGAAGCTTTGCGGCGCAAAGCAAAATCTACCCGCATTGTGGTGGCGCTCAGGCCGCTATCTCCGCGTCCGCATTCAAACCAGTGACGAAGCACTGCACATCCATGCGTTTGGCATACACCGCACGGGCTATCCCTTCTCGGAAAACGGAAAGTTTAGCTGCGACAATCAAGCGCTGATCAACTCTTGGCCTATGCTAATCGCCGGCTTACGCAATTGCGCGCACGAACAATGGATCGACTGCCCATACTATGAGCAGCTGTCTTACGTTGGAGACAACGTTTGCGAACTTGCATTCTATTGCGTAAGCCGCGATGCCTCTCTTTCAAAGCGCTGCCTTGAGCTGTTTGATTGGTCACGCCACGATGGCGGATGGGTTGCCGAACGCTACCCCTCAGCACACCGGCAGGATTCCTTTACCTACTCGCTACTCTACCCTCGCTTGCTTCGCGACCATGCTTATTGGCGCAGGGATCCAGCATTTATGCGCGACCGCCTGCCCGGGCTGCGAGCGCTCATTGCTGAGTGCTTACAATGGGTGCAAGACGACGGCCTCGTTGGCCAAGTGCCGGGATGGTCCTTCATTGACTGGGTTGGCAGTTGGGAGAATGGTTGCGGACCTGGTGTTGCGGAAGGAGATTCATCCTTGGTCAACCTTCACTTACTCTTTTCCTTGAAAGACTATGCGGACATCGAGCAAGCTTATGGAGCCCCGGCATTAGCCGAGTATGCACGGTTATTAGTCCAGAGAACCGGGCAAGCCATCAAGGAGAGATACTGGCGCCACGAAACGAAACTCCTCGCCGATGACAGCTCTGGCGGACATTTCAGCGAACATGCACAAACATGGGCTCTCCTGGCTGGGATACTCACTGACTCCGAGAAAAACGACTGCTTACACACGTGGCTTGAGCGACAGGACGAACTCGCGCCCATGTCCATCTATTTTTCATATTATGGACTGGACGCCTTGTATCATATGGGCGCAGATGTAGAGTTTTACCGACGTTTGAGTTTCTGGGAAAATTTGCCGCAACTTGGATTTACGACAACACCAGAAAGGCCCGAACCCTCGCGCTCAGACTGTCATGGCTGGGGCGCACATCCCATCTACCACGCATTTTCCAGCATGGCTGGCATTCGTCCGACATCTCCGGAATTCAAGCATATACGCATCGCCCCCATGCCTGGAACGATGAACCATATCCACTTATCCATGCCTCATCCAGATGGATGCATACGCTTCGATTGGTCGCGCAATGAAGATGAAGAAACCTATCACATCGAAATTCCTGCTGGCACAACGGCGACTTGGGAGCGCAATGGCGAAACTATCCACTTCGATCACACACTGACGGGGAAGACTTCCCCTGCTACACTAGTCGATTAACCAATCGTGCTTCAAAAGATGAAATCCAACGACACACTGAAAGTCGGGCTTTTTGGCATTGGCCTTGATACCTACTGGCCGTAATTCACGGGGCTCAAAGAGCGGCTTGAAGGATATCAGGTTATCGTCAATTCCAAGCTGACAAGCTTAGGCTGCGACGTCCTTGATTTAAAAATAATAGATAGCGTTGAGTCAGCGCACATCGCAGCGGATCGCTTCCGCACTACAGACATCGACATACTGTTCTTGTTCGTCACCACCTATGCCCTCTCTTCCACCGTGCTGCCAATTGCTCAGCGCACGGATGTGCCGATCATCATACTCAACCTCCAGCCAGTTCCGCAACTCGACTATCAAGCGTTCCGTGAACTCAATGATCGCGGCGCGATGACCGGCGTCTGCGCTAGAGCACTGTCAGGCGTGCAGCATTCCGGAGATAATCGGCGTCTTCAACAGAGCCCGCATCGACTATGAACTCATTACCGGCTACCTGGAAGAGGATGCAGTATGGCGCGAAGCGGAAGACTGGATTGACGCAGCCAAGATCCAAAAAGGCCTGCAGAAATGCCGGGTGGGCGCCCTCGGCCACTACTATTGCGGCATGCTCGACGTTTATAGTGACATGACGCAACTCTCCAGTAATTTCGGGGTGCATTTTGAACTATTAGAAATGTGCGAGCTGCACAGCCTTCGCAATGCCACCACTGAGGAGGAAACCAAAAATGAGATTGCTCGCTTCCACGAGGCATTTGAAGTTGCGGAAGAATGCTCAACCAGTGAATTGGAACGGGCCGCCAAAACTTCCAGCGCCCTTCATAAGCTGGTTCATGCGCATCGCCTCAATGCGATGGCTTACTACTACGAAGGTCAGCCTGGAAGCGACTATGAGAACATCGTTACTTCCGTCATCGCGGGCAACACGCTGCTTACCGGAGCCGGAGTGCCTGTTGCTGGCGAGTATGAATTAAAAAATGTTCTCAGCATGAAGATACTCGACCTGCTTGGCGCAGGCGGTTCCTTCTCCGAACTCTACCTAATCGACTTCGTCGACGACGTTGTCTACCTAGGCCACGATGGCCCGGCTCACTTCGCAATCGCAGACGCTAAAGTCGGGCTGGTTCCACTGCCCGTTTATCATGGCAAGCCGGGTAACGGTCTCTCCATACAAATGACGGTCAAGCATGGTCCCGTTACGCTGCTATCCATTGTTCAGCGGCAGGACGGCTCAATATTCCTACTCATAGCAGAAGGCGAATCCACCGCGGGTCCCGTTCTACCAATTGGCAACACCAATAGCCGCTATCAATTTTCAATTGGAGCAAAAAATTTCATCAATGAATGGTCGAAAGCCGGCCCCGCGCATCACTGTGCAATCGGCAGAGGCCACCTTGCCCAAAAGTTGACCAAGCTCGCATCGCTATTGAAGATCGATGCCGTCCAAGTATGTTAATTGATAGGCGGCGATGGAAACCCCTGACCACCTGCCGATAATAGCTTCATACAGTCAGGGAATAATAGCGCGCACCTCGCCAATAAAGCTTATTGGCCATTTAAATAAAAGGCAGTATCCGGGATCGGCTGCTTGCTGATTCCCGGGCCTTCGTAAGATGCAGTGAGGACTTCGTAGCCGCCCGCCTCCAAGTACTGCAGGCTGAAATCATGAAAGCCGCTGCCCAAGTTGACAGAGCCCGAATATTCACGCTCGGAGTGCAAGCCACCGTTATCGACGATTAGCTGACCATCGATATACAAGCGGCTCCCATCGTCCGAGTTTACGTAAAACGTATAGTCGCCCGGTTCCTCGATCTGCAACAGCGCATTAAATTCAAACAGAAAGTAGTCGTCAGAGTTTCGCTCTCCCAGCGAAATATTCTGCAGATAGCCTTGCTTGATAGGCGTCAGCATATCGAAATTCGGCATCTGGCTATAAACGCCTTCATAATAAGCAAATGCGACTCCATTCTGCAGCAATTCATGATCGGTCGATAGCGCTATCCGATAAAAGCGAGGACCAGACTCATTGCCCGCAAATTGAATGGTCACTTCGACAGGATCGTGCCCCGATTCTGAGACCACAAATGACTGCGCGTCAACCAACTCGCATGGCTCTCCCTGAATACTTCGCGCAACGACATCCCAGCTACCTGGCTCGAGCGTAGTGCTAGTCTCAATGTCGTAATTGATATCAATCATCGAAGGGTCCCGGGCGAAGCAAAAGATAACTTCCGGACCACCCTTCATGAACTGCCCACTACGCTGGCTCGACGCCAACCCACCAAATGTGAAGTCGAGCAAGTTCCCCCTGCCATTCCCATCAGGATCGGCGTCATTGCCACTAATCGAAAGATCAAGCAGCTCCTCTTGAGTGAACCTAGCCTGCCGCCAAGTTAAATAAGGATTTGCTGGATAGGTGAAATTTAGGGTGACCGCATCTGTGCTGGTCAACACGCCGTCACTGACCGCCAATTGCAATACGTATGCGCCTGGCATATTAGTCGTAAAATGCGGATCAATTTCATCGGCTTGCTCTAACTCCGGCAGCGCATTCTCAGGATGTGATTGAATACTCCAATAAATGCTTAAACTATGACCAAGCGGAAGACCATCATCATACAGAGATCCTTTTAACACATAATTACCGTAGCTATCATCATCCAAGAGAATTGACACATCATCACCAGCATCGATGACAGGCGCCTTGTTGACGACCTGCAACTCTTCAGGTGGGACCGTCCATACACGCATGCCTTTCAAAATGCTGTTAGGTGTAACCTCTACCCCAGTGACCTTGACCGGACTTCCATTGGGCAAAAGCGAAGCTAGGCATGATCCGTTACTCCACCCGCCTTTCAACGCATTGGAGTAAATCTCTTGGGTCTCTCCATTCTCGAGCGTGAGCAGCACCTCAAACTGTTGCCCTGCTGTGGACGAGCCGGAGTGCATCAATTGAACGCCCGCTAGCCACACCGCCTCATCGAATGTTTGTTTCTCCACAGCGCCTTCGTAAGCAATGGTCGGCGTTGGCTTGGGCGGCGCGCTCCCTGGCTCGCCTATCAGCGGGGTGGTTATCCATACCGTAGAGCCACTTCGATAGAGCAGACCTCCATCTGGCGCAGGCAAATTCGTAGTGGGGCTAATGCCATCAATTCGAATCGTCAGTCGACTACCTGGCGCATCATCAGGCAGGGAAACTTGCAGTAAGTTTTTATCAACCAGCAAGGTAGCCACTTGCGCCGCATTCACATACGAAACCACGTCGCCTACCGGCGCACTCCAGAGATTGTCCTGACCGCTCGCACCATAATTACTTTCAATATAATCCAATCTACTCACCCACCGTGAATGATTATCACTGCCAGCGGGTGAAATCCCATGCGTAAAATCAATTTGTAAATATCCCGGCGTCACTTCGTCTGGATTAACCAAGCTGTAGGTAATGCCCCCGCCACCAGACCCGACCCAGTAACCATCATCAAGATAGGCTCTACTCAAATCTAAGTAGTTCATATCTGGCACGTATAAGTGTCGCTCCGCAGAACCACCAACACGACTCGCCGAAAGCATACCGAACTCATTCAAGTAATCTTGATAGCCCATGTATCCGTTGGGATAAACAAAGTGCACTGGCGCTCGGCCGCCTCCAAAGTCATGAGCAAGAACTGTTTGGCTCCAGTATAAATCCTCTCGAATTTCTTCTTCTGTCAATATCTCTGGCGGCTCCCAAGTGCGACCTCGGTGGAAATAGCTGTGATTAGCGACACCCCACCCTGCATCAAGGGTATCTTGAAGTGTTTCAGGGTTTAAGTAAGTGGAATTGGCGCCAAGCACATACACATATACAGCGGCAGTCCCAACAAATGAATGGCGGTTTCCACCGGACACACCAGGCGGCGCATCGGTGTATTCATAGCCTGCTAGCAGCCCCTCTGCGAGGCTTGCAATCAGCGATGGCGTATCATCGATCTCGACTGTGTAGGCCCATTTTTTATCATAAAGGAGTGGCGTGATCTCAGCATCAGGCGTTGACGTCAGATTCCATTGATAAGTCCAATCTGAAGCGCCACAGCACGAAGCCGCAGACACGGCAATCAAGCTAACAATAGAAGAAACTTTGGAGGTAATAGGTATACTCATCGGGGCAATTTTCAAACAAGCTGCACACAAGAAAAAGATTGATGCAAACTAGATCCCCCATCCTCATACCAGATTGGCAAAAATCCATACAGCATGCAAAGCGCTAAGGTTTCCTTCCACTCTACTAGTATAGAAAATTTACTGAGATTACACCCCGACAGACGAGACACGGGAGGTTTGGAATTGAATCTATATTCCAGTAAATATTGACGAGCCTCCCCTTACCCTTGCTCATCTACGAGTCAAACGAATGGCAAATAAATGGCGCCTAGGTGGTGACTTTCCGTATGTTGACCTAAAAAGCACCAGTCCTTGAAGCATGATATTTTTTTACTTACCAGCCGAAAACAGTAGTCATAGCAAGACAATCAACGATCCCAGTTCGCAATAAACCGCGAACATCAATGTGCATGCTATCAGCCTCGAGCAGAATTCTGCAACGCCCATGGAATAAGTGCAGCCCTATACAATCAGGTAAAGGTGAATTCCAAGATCCCGTTTGCTGAAAGGGTTTAGTTCAAATCCTCAATCAATAGGTGTCTACCAAAGACCAATATCTCAAACATCGCTTGAGTTCTGAAGACGTCGTTGCCTGCTTCAAGCGAATCCTCCTGTTCGAAGCCAACCAAAGTATCTGCCTTAGGTAGATCAATAAAACGAGGTGGAGTCAGTAAGACCGTTTACTGACTTACAATTTCATTAGCCACGCAGAGACTGATCCGCAGATAAATGTTTCTACGTCCATACTCTTCCATCGCTTGGCTACTACACCTCAACACATATTCCAATACGTATCCCGCAATCCATTTATACAAGGCCTATTCGTCGTTAGCTGGTCGCAAATCGAAACGGAATAGTGTTATGATTTGCTGGCCAAATGGGGATAGGGTCACCATCGATCTATAGACCTCCCAGCTAAAGAAAAGCGCCCCTTACGGCAGCGCTTCTCCGCAATAACTGTAAACCATTGGTTGACACCCATGGGTTACACTTTCAGTTCAGCCCTACCTCGCGGTCGAGCAACTGATGTAGTCGTCGTGTCCGGTCAGGCAGCAAGTCCAGTCGTCCCTTAAACACCTCGGTAAAAGCGTTCTGTAGGCTCCAGACGTTCTTTGCCTCGAACACCCGATGCGAGGGGTGACGCCATTCGCTCAAGACCTTAGGGATATAGCTGTTGGCCATTACACCCTGGTCCACCGAGCGCACGATCAAGTCATGGGCTTGTGTATCGCTGATCTCAGCATGCTGATAACGCTCAGCACGCAGGTCATGCTGATCCCAGTATCGCTTCAGTCCACCCACGGCATCACCAGCGAGACGAGGTAAGTCCTGAAGGATGCGCGGTGTATGCTTTCGAGCGAGTTGGATCTCACCCGAAAAACAAAGATTGTCGCAAACTTGTACCTGGCTCCCTGCAACGATGCCTGCCGAGAAACGCATGTCATGGGAGTTACGGACACCGACTACGTAACGGTATTCCGCGCCTGAGTTATTGGAAGCAATCTCCAGCAGACCGAAGTAACGCGCATCATCATGCGTCAGACCATGGGCTTGATTCACGACGACGAAACCACGTTCCAATAATGCACGCTCCACGACTTGCAGGAGCAGCATATGCGGGATGGGCCTCCAGGTTGAGGTTGCCTGTGGTGTTGGTGACAAGGCCAAGTGTCCGCGAGTAACAGCACTGGCTCCACAGTGAAGTATGAGGTTGCACCGTTTAGACTGCGGTGGTGCGACCGGTTCAAGAATTTCGGTAATCATGTTATTGAGTTGGTTGATGTTGAATGGATACGAAAAAAGCGCCCCGAGATAAGGACGCTTGGATGGTGTAAAACCTACGAAAAACGACGTGTTTTCGTAGGTTTGAGATTATCGACAATCAGCCCTAAGGCTGGTGAATAAAACGCTTCCGCGTCATCGGTTCCGTAACCGTATATGGGATACCCAATCGCTATTTATGGAACCAACAGGATCAGCAGTGAAGCAGGCCATTCAGAAAATGACGCCCACTGCCCCACAGACGACACGTCCCGCCCAAGGCGCGCATGAAATGACAAAACGCCTATATGTTACTATATAGAAGAAATGTAGTTTCACGCCGCACTTCAGGAAGGCATCCCAGTTCAGGACGCATCTGTCTCCCAGTGGACGCTCAGCGATAATACTCGCCCCGTGCATCACGATCTCCTCCAAACGGAGAGCGTCGGATTGCACCCACGGCATAGCCGATACTGGCAATCAGCATAGCCGCCGAGACGAACAGAAAGGGTGAGAGCGTTTCCCTGCTCTCTTGGACTGCCCCGACCGCAATCGGTCCCATGAAGGTGCCGACCGTGTAGCAAGACAGCCCAACCATAATGAGCTTAACGATTAGACTCATGGATAGTTCTCCGTTTAATGTTAGCGGTGTGAACCAGGCTTGCAGCCCAGATCGCGGAACAGGTTACTGAACAGCCCCCAATCCAATACAACGCATTGGCCAAGGGCTGGAATGATGGTGACTCTATCGGTGCAGGTGGCGGTGTAGGCGGTTGGTCATTATCCATCAAGGCCCACCCTGCCCCCAAACCAATCAGTGTGATGATGACTGCCTGGATCATTGAGCGCTCCCTTTCCACTTGGAGCATTCTGAACGAAAGCTACACCACCCACAGTGCATCCCGGTTTGAGGATGGAACCGTTCGTGGTAGATGCCGTCCATCGCTGCGAGAGCAATATCCAACACACGTTCCTTCTCACGTTCAGTGGCAGGCTTCATACGATGCACAATCACCTTGGGCTTCTTGGTCTTCACCAGGAACACCAGCTCACGACCTTGAACCTCTTGGTTCGTCGCCGACTCGATCAGCATCTGGTAGAGCGTCATCTGTAGCTCATGCTGGAACGCTTCAAGTTCAACGTCCGGCGTGCTCGCGCAGGTCTTGTAGTCAACTGGCACATGGCCAGCACGCACCAAGTCGATGTAACCCAACACAGGGCTGGGCAACACAGGCAAGTCTTCCTCAAGCTGCACCTCAACTCCCAATGGGATCTCAGGCATCCGCGCATGGTCTGAGTCGATATACGCATCGACCACGCGTGCGCCCTTATCCTGGCTCTCCTGACGCGAACCATCATCAGGGTATACCGCAGCTTCTTCAGGCGCGTTGAAGGCCAAGGAATAGGCTTCCTGCACGGTCTGACGATCATGGTTCTCACCACGCCAACGAGCACGGTGAAAGTATTGCAGCGCGGCATGGACTGACTTGCCCAAGTGCAAACTCCGAGACACCGGTTCCTTCAGCAGCAATACCTTCTTGAACCAAAACTTGAGCGGGCACGTCAGGTAGAGTTTGATCGTGCTTGCTGAAATATGGTCCAGCAGCCCATCACAGGTTGGGCCATGCCCATTGCCTGAAGTATCAATGGCCTGAATCATGACCGCGCCTTTCCTTTCGCCGAGCCATACGTGCTGATCAATTCCTCGATCAGCCCGGACGCCTGCATCTTGTTTAAGTTCTCCAGCGATGTGCGGAAGCGCGAACGGGCCAAGTCATCTACCTTGGCCTGCTCAATGCCATGCTCACGCATCAGACGCTCAATAAGGGCCTTTTGCTTGGGAGAGCAGGCCCAACCCAAGTCAACGCGTGCAGGACGCTCAGCAGGCTCCTGACGCCGTTCAGACTGCGGCTGTGATTCCGTAACCCCAGGCAAGAACCCAGTCGCCTGGATGTCACGGTCCACCGCTTCCTGCAACTGACGATACAACGCCGATGATGCACGCTCCACCTGCGAGAGGTCATTGAGTTCCGTGCGTACAGTAATCGAATACTGGTGAGAGGAATACTGAGGCAGTCCCAGCTTCTTCGAGTAATTTGCTTCGAGGACTATCGCCATCGTAAGCCTCCTTTCTCTTGCTGACCGAAAAATAAAAAACGCCCATCAAAAACAACCATAATCGATTTAATCATCAGGCCTACAGGTCGAATTTCAACCCCCCTTCACACGAAACCGACAGTGAAGTTAACTTCTTTCTTTACCGTAAGTCTGCCCCTTACTCCAGAAACGCCGCTGCTATTTGACGATCTTGACCACTAATATGACCATGGGCATAGCCTATATGGAGCACCACGCGCTTTCCATCGGACTAAAGAGCTCCAAATTGGAAGCGAAATAGGCTTTCCGGCTACAGACAAAAGCTCATACTTATCCGCAATGGCAGCCCAGAACTTCACTCCACCTTACCCGTTCGAGCACCGAAATAGCCCTGAAGATTTGCTAGCCTACAACGAGGCCGTCGAAAATGATAATGTAAGAGACCTGCTAAGAAGATGGGCCGAAGAAGATGAACAAGATGAAGCCCTCCTGAAAAGGCAGCATCAAGAAGACGCGGAAAAGGAAGCGACAAAATCCAAGATGGAAAAGCTCCTAGAAGCTACCGAGTCCATAAAAAACGCTTCCAGCCTCAACAGCAAGACCTGGATGACAAAGAGTGAAGCGGCTAAGTATCTTGGCGTATCCGAACGCACAATCGATCGCAAAAGAGAAACCGGTTCACTGAGAGCGAGCTTGGTCGAAGGCACGAGCACTTTCAGATTCAAGAAAACCGACCTGGACGAGCTGATGTCGTAGCTCAAGCCATGCGCTTTAGGCGCTTCCGAACCGCTGCCTCTGACACACCAAGCATTTCAGCAACTGCGACTTTCGATGAAGCGCCTACCATCTGCTTTAGCTGAACATCATCAGGCCAGTTAGTTGCAGCCGCATATTTATTATCCGGCTTCTGTGGCGGTAATTTTGCTTTCGGTGGAAGAATCTTAAAATACGCTTCACCTCGCGCTCGTTCCTCCAAACCAGCATAATGCGTAAGTAGCAAGCTATCGGAATTGCGATGCCCTGTCCACTTCCTCACCTGCCCAGCTTCATACACTGCATAGGCATAGGTCGCAAAGGTATGACGAGCAGCCGAATTAAAACCTAACACCTTGGCCAGTTCATACAAACGCTTACGACGCGGCACGTAATTCACCGCATCTACGACTCCATCAAACTCAACCGCCTCCAACCATTTCCATAGAGTATCCGGTAGCCCCTCAAGCAATCGAGCCAAAGGCTTCCCAGCACGCTTACGTTTTGCGACTTCACCACGGACATTGATTCGGCGGTCCCCAAAAAGAAAATCGCGTTTTTCTAGCCGGGCTATTTCCGAAGGTCTTAACCCTGCGAAAAATCCAAGCGCCAGGAATGGTATCAGGGCAGTGTCAGTGCTTGCCGCTTGCTTCATCACATCTCGAACTTTCTCCAAGGGCATATGCTCAGGCACATCATAAACCTCGGGCAATGCATCTACCACCTCAATAGGATTCACATTCAAGTAGCGGTTCTCTCTTCGCGTGCACCATTTGAAGAACGACTTCAATGTCCTCAGATGGTTATTACGCGTAACCGCTTCCTCATACTGATCCAAGTATTTTTCAACCTTACTGATTGAGATATTCGACAAAAGCTCTTCTCCGAATTGATCGGAGAACTTGCGCAGTTGATGCGATTTATTGCTCTGAGTTGATGCTGCAAAACTGTCCCACTGTCGCGACGACTTATAAGCTACAACAACATCCTTCAGCGGCGAGCGTCCTGATACTGGATTATGCTCCAACCAGAACGAAACGACGTCTCGTAAATCGACACCGCCAGCCAACTGTTTCGCCTCTCGATACTCAGCAATCTGGATCAGCGTCAGCGTTGCATCGGTTCCTGTCGTAGCATATTGAGCACGTTGCTGCTTCTGCCATGCTTCTGCCGCTCCCTTAGTTTCAAAGGTGTTTTGTATGCCCCGGTATTTTCGATTTCCGGACGCGTCAAACTCGCTAGTCGCGATCTGCAACCGGCATTGCCACTTACCAGAAGCCTTACGAGTAATTGCCACAGGTCGATAGTGAAACAATGCCCAAACACCGTCAAGGCGACGTTACTAGATGTTACTAGATTTTTTGACGGATGAGGTCAAATCGAGTCTAATTTGGCATTTTAATGAGATAGTCAATCTCAACAATCCAAGCGCCACAAATCACATATCCCATTCATATGCAGGACTTTGCACTTGGTGCGGGCGGAGGGAATCGAACCCTCATCTCAAGCTTGGGAAGCTCACATACTAGCCGTTGTACTACGCCCGCTCTCGCACTGCAAAGTCACATACTTGCTTCAAACCGAAAACATTGTAAAGCAAATGTATTAGAGCACTTTTCATCTAGAAAGTAATCATACCCAGAATAGCCCGAGGAGGTCCAATGGGCATTGCGCGTCAAGGCGCCACTCGCCGCCGAGAACCTCCCAACTGCCGCATACCCTACTTTGCATCGCAAAGTCACGCGGCAGGCTTAACGCGCACCGCCTTGAAAACGATCCGGGTTGTGGACTTCGGGCTTGGTTCGCTCAGGCGCGGGCGCCGCTTGTTGCGCCGGACGCGACGCCGGGCGCCCGACAAATGGCACCCAAAGCTCCAGCATTTTGGCCAGCTCGCCATTGCTTTGCAAATTCCGCAGGAAAGCCTCCGCAGCGAGCTTCATCTCCGGATTGGTTTTGCTCACGCCCCAAGCAATGTATTCGTTCGTCAACACCGTCGCCAACGGGCTCAGCCCCGATCCGCCATCTTCCGAGGCCAGCCACCAAACCGTTGGCGCATCGTAAACGACCATGCCCAGATCGCCATTGGATAAATCAACCGCCGCATCCTGAATGTTATCATAGGACACCCGCTCGGCATAGAGGAAATTTTCGCGCACCAGGAAGTCGCCCGTGGTGCCTTCTTCCACACCCACGCGCACCTGGGTGTATTTCAGCGCCATCGTCGTTGGGTAGCGGGAGACATCGCCCACGCGCACCAGCGGCATTTGGCCGGTCGCCAGGTAAGGCGTCACAAAGTTAATGCGCACCGCGCGCAGCTCCGTCGCCGTCATGCCGGACATGATGATGTCGATCTTCCCCTCAACGAGCGCCGGGATCAACTCGTCCCAATCCATCACCACAAAATTCAACGGCACGCCAAGATCGGTGGCGAATGCCCGCGCGAAGTCAGCCTCCAGCCCCGCCACCCGTTTTTCCTTCACAAAGATCAACGGCGGCTGCACCGGGTTAATCCCCACGCGCAATTCACCCGTCGGCAAAAACTTGGGCGCAGTTGGCAGCTCTTGCGCATGCGCTGGCAGCAGCACGCAGCAAATGGCGACGATCAGAAGGCAGTAAATGCGGTTTGCCATAAAGCGCCATTGTCCCCGCCAACCACGGCAACGGCAAGCGGTTTTTACACCGCTGTCGCGCAAATCATATCCAGCGCTTCTTGCGGAAATAAACCAGGAACGCCGCGAAGATCGCAAACATGAAGCCCAGGCACATCAGGTAGCCATACTTCCAGTAAAGCTCCGGCATGTTCCACTTGCTGACTTCATGGTCGAAGTTCATGCCATAAACGCCGGCAATGAACGTCAGCGGCAAAAACAGCGTGGCGATGATCGTCAGCACCTTCATGACCTCGTTGGTCCGGTGCTCCTGCTCCAGGTGATAAAACTCCTGCATGGTTTGCAGGATAATCCGGCTGTGGTCCAGGCGGTCCACCGCCCGGCGCGCGGAGTCCGCCAAGTCGCGAAAATAAAATCGATCCGCCTCCGCCAGCAACGGATGGTCCAGCAGCTCGATGCGGTTCGCATTATCACGGATCGGCAGCAGGATGCGCATCAGCGCCAGCACCGCGCGCTTCTTGCGGTAGATGGTTTCGATGTTAAAACCCGGATCATGCGGACTGCGTTTCTTGCGCGGCGGCAAGTCGGGCTCCTCGATCATGTCCTGCTCCATCGCAACGATGTCGTCCTCCACCTCGTCGACGATGGACAGCAGAAAGTCATTCTTCACATCCAGCAGCGCAAACATCAGGTAACTGTGCCCACGGCTGCGGATCCGCGCGCTGGCCTTGCGGATGCGGCGCGCCACCGGCTCGAACAATTCCTCGCCGCTTTCCTGCACACTGAGCAGAAAATTGTCGCCCAGGTAAAGCGCCACCTGCTCCATGTAAATCGCGCGCTCCTCCTGCTTGAAGAGCCCGGCCTTGGTCAGCACAAAAAGATCGTCATCAAACTCGTCGACTTTCGGCCGCCCCTCGGTGTTGAGCAAGTCCTCGATCGCCAGCGGATGCACCCCCAGCTTCGTCGCCAGGTTCGTGATGAGCGCCTGGTCGCCCACGCCGCGGATGTGTATCCAGTTGATTGCGTGCTGCCCCATCGTCTCCGTCAGCTCATCTACCGAGCAATTGAGCTTTTCGACGAAATCCGTCTCGCAATACGACATCAGCCGCAGCTCCGTGTCCGGGCAAATCTCGCTCTCCAATGGGACCACTTCGCCCGGCGGCAGGCCAATGCCGTGATGAAATACTGTTTCCCGGGTCACGATGCGCATTTTTTTAAAAAAAATTATTTTCGGGCCGATTCCAAGCCCCCGTTTTGTTGATTTTTGGCGCCGCTTACCACGAGTGAAAGCCACTCACTATTAGTCACTAATACTGAGAGCTAGTCAGTGGCGCCAAAAATCCCCCCGAACTCAGAAAAAGTGGCCAACTGAGCCAACTGAAGCAACTGAGCCAACTGAGCCAACTGAGCCATTCACAGCCTGAAAAAACTTTGATATTATACACACATCGTCAGGGGCGAACGGGCAGACCAGCCATTCAAAACCAGGCAAACTCCTCGCACAGTCACCCTTCACCTAAAACGCCATCCACGAATACGCCCGGTCTGCCCGTTCGCCTCTGACGCCAACTCTGCAACACAAAGTAACCTCCACACTTCAACACATCCACACCTCAACACCTCAACACCCAAAAAAAATGAATCCAGCATTCCCAGCCGAACTCATCACCCTCGTGGGCTCCTCGCTCATGGGCGGCGTGATGAAAATGTGGGCCATGTCCAACGCCGCCCGTCGCGAAGAACGCCTGCTCGCCATGCAGGCGCTCAACCAACAGGCCGGTCACATCGACAGCGCCCGACGCTACTCCAACCCGGGCTTCCAATGGACGCGCCGCGTCATCGCACTCACGTGCGTTTTCTCCGTCATCGCCCTGCCGAAGATCATCGCCATCTGGCGCCCTGACATCCTCATGCAGGTCGGTTACCCGGAGATTGAAGAAGGCTTTTGGTTCTTCACCAACGACGTGGAAAAAATCCACTGGAAGGAAGTCCGCGGCCTCACGATCACCCCGCTCGACACGCATTTGCTGAGCGCCATCGTCGGCCTTTACTTCGGCGGCTCCCTCGCCGGCCACAACCGGTTCTAACACGATGTAAGGTGAGTAAGGTGGGTAGTGTGAGTAAGGTGCATAAGGTTATTCCGAAAGATAACAACTGCCCCCACACCAACACTACCCCACCTTACAAACCTTACTCACACTACCCACCTCACTCACATTACCCACCTTACTCACCCTATCAACCTTACCCACCTTACCAAAAATGAACACCCATCCTGAATTCCTCGGCTCCATGGTCCTCGCCGGCGCCACGCTACTCGGCGGCCTGCTGGTCATCATGCGCCTGCGTGAACACTTTGCAGAGCGCCCGGACCCCAAGCTCACCTACGCCACCCAGGCGCAGCTCCAGCAGTTGCGCAAGGAAGTGGCCGCCCATCAACGCGACCAGAAAACCGACCACGTCGACACCCATCGACTCATTCGCCAAAACGCCGAGCACATCGCCGCCCTCATCGCGCAGTCCAAAATCTACAATCAGCGCATAACTGAGTTCGACGCCAAGTTCGACCACCTCCACCAACGCCAACGTTAACTTTGCGCTACAAAGTTACCCGCTAACTCCCGCCACCCCCAACGTCCCAACACACCCCGGCGCCGCAAACCCACGCGGCGCCGGGCGGGGCCCCCGCATGCCCAAAACTCAACCTCCCAACCTCCAAACCTCCAAACTTCCAAACGTTCAAACCTTCAAACCTCCCAACCATGAACACCCACCAAACCCAACTCCGCGACGCCCGTCGCAAGATTGAAGACATCCTCGAAACCGCCTGCCCTGGGCACAACATGGCCGAGGCCTCGCTCGCCGTCGCCTGGGAGTCGCTGTTCCGCCTCATGTGCGAAGACAGCTGCCTCGAACTATCCGAGCTCAACACCGTGTCCGCCGTCATCCATAAGCTCGTCGGCGCCTTCACTCAGCTCAAATCGCTGGAGATCAAAGTCCGCGACGCCGACATGAAGCAGACCGAGTTCGACCTCAAGCGCGCCCAACTCGAAAACGCCTTCCGCCTCGCCACGCAACCCAACGGCCTCACCCCCGAGTCACTCCGTGAAATCGAGCAAAAGCTCAACCTCCTCTAACGCCACGTACCACTCGTCGACTCTCAACAACCTCCACACATCCCAACCTCCACACCTCAACACCATGCCATCAATTACTATTAAAATCTATCCGATTCAGCTTCTGCACAAACTGCTCATAAAAGGCATTGCCGGTGCGCAGCGTTTTCTCCGGCACGTCGAGCGTGTCCCACTCGGCGCCGCTCACGAGATTCAGGATCGCCACCTTTCCTTCATAGGTATCCAGCCGCCACAGGTCACCTTCGGCTGACACCAGAAAAACGTAGCGCCCACCCTGCTGCTGAATCAGCCGATCCAGCTTCGTGTTCAGCGACTCAATATTCGTCGCGCCGCTCGTCTTCTTCGACTGCGCCTGCGCTGTGCCCATCAGACCAACCAAAAGGGCGATCATCACGATCCCCATCCGCCAATGAAAAATGTGTGTGTTCATGAACCCACAATGCCACGCCCCCTCCCCGCTGTCAACCACCCCCACTCCCAAAAACACCTCACCCACACTACTCACACTACTCACACTACCCACCTTACCAACATTACCCACCTTACTCACCTTACCCACTTCCTAAACATCATTAAAATGTCCTTCTTCCTCCCATATCAACAACGCTGGATCGATGACCCTGCGCCTTTCAAAATCATGGAAAAGTCGCGCCAGGTCGGCATCTCCTGGGCCAGCGCTTACGCCTGTGTTCGCCGCGCCGCGCAGAGTGGTCAGCGCCTGGACACGTGGGTCAGCTCCCGCGACGCCATCCAGGCGCAGTTGTTCCTCGAAGACTGCCGCGCCTTCGCCGACACCCTCAACCTCGCCGCCACGTCGCTCGACTCCCCACTCCTCCCCGACAAGCACGCCGCCAACTCACAAACGCTGCGCTTCGCCGCCGGCCCCCGCATCCATTCGCTCACCAGCAACCCCGACGCCCAGGCCGGCAAACGCGGCGCCCGCGTGCTCGACGAGTTTGCCCTCCATCGCAACCCGCGCCAGCTCTACTCCATCGCGGCGCCCGGCCTTACCTGGGGCGGCCAGTTGGAGATCATTTCCACACACCGCGGTGCGCAAAACTATTTCAATGAACTCATCAACGAAGCCCGTCACGGCGGCAACCCCAAAGGCGCCTCCCTTCACCGCGTCACCCTTGAGGACGCACTCGCACAAGGCTTTCTCGCCAAGCTCAAAACCAAGCTTCCCGCCCACGACCCGCGCCAGCAAATGGACGCTGCCGATTACTTTAACTTTGTGCGGCAAAGTTGCGCCGACGAGGAAACCTTTCTCCAGGAGTATTGCTGCCAACCCGCCGACGACTCCAGTGCGTTCCTCCCCTGGGACCTCATCGCCAACGCCGAATACGCAGAACACGAACCTTGGGAGCTCGATCTGCGCACCCATCGCCTGCTCTCCCCCACCCCTTCAAAAATCCACACTCCGCATTCCGCACTCCGCAACGACTCCACACTCTACCTGGGCGTCGACATCGGGCGCGATCACGACTTGTCCGTCTTCTGGCTCGTCGAATCCATCGCCGATCAAACTTTGTCTCGCAAAGTAATCTGCCTTCGCGACACGCCTTTCGCCGAACAAGAGGCCACGCTCGACGACCTCATGCGCCTCCCCGGCCTCCGCCGCGCCTGCATCGACCAGACTGGCCTCGGTCGCCAGTTCGTCGAGCGCGCCCGCGAGCGCTATGGCCGCTACCGCATCGAGGGCGTCACCTTCACGCCCGCATTAAAAGAGGCCCTCGCCTACCCGCTCCGCAGCGCCCTCGAAGAACGACGCGTCAAAATCCCCCACTGCAAAGACATCCGCGCCGACCTGCGCGCCATCAAGAAAGAAGCCACCAGCGCCGGCCACATCCGCTTCTCCGCCGACCGCGGCCCCAGCGGCCACGCCGACCGTTTTTGGGCGCTCGCCCTCGCCCTGCATGCGTCCACCAAAGCCAAGCCCCGCCCCCACCTTCAAACCATCAACATCTCACGCCCTTACTAACTCTGCATCGCAAAGCAAGTAACCACGCTCACACAGCAGCTTGTCTAGAGACAGCGCCCTACCTTTCCCAACCAACCGCCAACTAACCTAAAACTTAACACCTAATTCCTAAAACCAAATCTACCATGAAAACAACCACCGCCATCCATCCTAACCGCCTGCGTCGCTCCCGGCGCGCGGCGTTCAATCCCGTCCGCAATCTCACGCCCGAGAGCCTCACCCGGCAGCTCGACTCGTTTCACGCCGGATCGCTCGCCGAGGCCGCCCGCTTGTGGGAAGTCATCGAGCAGCGCGACGACATCGTCAAATCCGTCGCCACCAAACGCAAGAAGGCGCCCGCTCGCTTCGGCTGGGACATCATTGCCGAGGACAACTCGCCGCAAGCTTTGCGTCACAAAGCTTCGCTCGAACACTTCTACCAAAACGTCGAAGCCATGAGCGCAGTCGACCAAAACGAACGCGGCGGCATGGGCCTGCTCATCCGCCAAATGATGGACGCCATCGGCAAGCGTTACGCCGTCCACGAAATCGTCTGGCGCCCCCGGACCGGCGCCGAGGCGTCGCTCAGCGCGAGCTTCCGCTTCGTCCCGCTGTGGTTCTTTGAAAACCGCACCGGCGCACTGCGTCTCCTGCCCAACGACGCCGCCCTGGAAGGCCAAAGCCTGCGCGACGGCGAGTGGCTCATCACCACGGGCGATGGCCTCATGGAGGCGACCAGCGTGGCCTACCTCTTCAAGCACCTCCCCCTCCGCGACTGGCTCGTCTACTGCGAGCGCAACGGCATGCCCGGCGTCCGCGGCGTGACCGACGCCACACCCGGCAGCGCCGAGTGGGATGAAGCGCTCGACGCCGTCCAGCAGTTTGGCACGGACTTCCGCGCCCTCATGTCGAGTGGCACGGAGATCGAAGTCGTCGACCTCACCCACGGCAACAGCCTCCCCTACCCCGCCCTCATCGAACGCATGGATAAAGCCATCGCCACGCTTTGGCGAGGCTCGCCGATGGGCACCATCCAGGACAGCGGCGCGGGCATCAGCCTCATGGGAAAAGAGACGGCGCTCATCGAACGCGAGGACGTCACGCACCTGTCAGAAATCCTTCACGGGCAAGTCGACCGCTGGGTCACACAATACCTCTTCGGCGAAGCCCCCCGCGCCCGCATCCAGATCCGCCACAAGGACGCCGGACCATCGATCGATGAAGTTGACGAAACCCGCGAAGTCATCGCTGAAGCATTGCCCAAGGCGTTCGCTGGTTTCTTCCAGCGCTTTTTCCAACCGCAAACTTTGCAAGACAAAGCTTAATCACTCAACACGGCGGCGATGACAGCGCACCTGTCTCCAGTTTCCAACATCAACACCTCCCCACCTCAACACATCAACACCATGAACTCCCTCCAAACATCCACCGGTCTCGCTAACGAGATCCCCTCCGTCACGCAGCGCAGCAGCGCCTGGCTCCGCCTCGCCGAGTATGGCGACTGGCCCCACAGCCAGGGCCTGCAACGCTTTAGCCGCTCATCCGCCGAGCAACTCGCCAAGCACTTCAAGTCCTTGCGCGGACGCCTCGCCCGCAAGTTCGGCGGTCTCCCGGTCTACATTGGCCACCCGGACGACGAACACTTTGCAGGACAAAGTGGCCACGCTGACACCCGCGCCTATGCGTGGATCGAGGCGCTCGACGCCCGCCCGGACGGCCTCTACGTCCTCCCCCGCTGGTCCGACGCTGGCCAAAACCTGCTCCGCAACGCGTTCTATAAATTCCTCTCGCCGCGCTGGGCGATGAAGCCACTGGGCGACGGCGTTTTCGAGCCCGTTCGCCTGATCTCCGTCGGCCTAACCAACCAGCCCAACATCCCGGGTGACGCCATTGCCAACGAAGCAAGCGTCGACGAGGCCTCCCCCTCCCTCCAGCAAAACGAAGACGCCGACTGGACCAATGTCCTCGCCAATGAACGCCAGGAGCGCATCGCCGTCATCCTCGACAACGCAGTCATCACCGGCGTCATCGCGCCCAATGAACGCCAACGCTGGCAGGCAGGTTTGACCGCAGACTTCGAGCATGGCCTCAGCGAATTGAAGACGCGCCGCCCTGCGCTGAAGACCGCAGCCTGCACGATGGACCTCCCCCTCCGCCAAGCCAGCAACGCGAGCCGCAGCTTTCTGGACCACGTCAACGAGCGCATCGCGCAAACCGGCGAGCCCTTCGCCACGGCATGGAAAGCCGTCAAACAGGAGCGCCCGGAGCTCTTTGCAGAACTCAATACTTTCTAACGCAAAGCAGCTCTGTGCTGCAAAGCGTTTAACCCAAAAAACCAAAATAGAAATACAAAACCATGAATAAACTAAACCACATCCTCCGCGCCCTCTTCAGCCCGCGCCCGGCCTTTGCGAATGTCGCAGCCGGCGTCCACGAAGGCGGCATCACGAAAACGCTCGGCGAAGACGTCGCCACCCGTCACCTGCTCGGCGCTCTGATTGGATCCGAGGTGATCATCAACCATTCGGACACCATGCCGCAAGGCGTGATCACCGACTCGGGTGAGCAAGACGACATCGTCAATGTTGCGTTGCTCGCCACCAGCCCCAGCACGCTGCTCATGGTCGCCAGCGAAGCGTTTGCCATCGGCGTTCCGGTTTACGCGGACGACGACGGCAAGGTGCGGAACCAGCCGAACTCCGCTGGCGAATGCTACCAGGTCGGCTATGCCGTGGGCACTGCAAGCGCCGATGGCGACCTGCTGGAAGTCGCACCGCATGCGCCGCTCAAGGTGTCGATCATCAGCGCCTTCACCGGCGCCGCCACCACGGACATCGCAGCACTCGGCGCCGCACTTGGCGATGCCCCAGACAAAGTGATCGTCCTCTCCTAACCCTCCCTCCCCCTCAACTAAAACACATCCAAATACACAAACATTATGACCACACCCGCCATCAATGAAATCCACGCGGCTAACGAAAGCCGCTTTAACGCCGCGCACTTCAGCGAAGCCCTGACCGCGTTTACCGTCGGCTGGAAAGACCCGGAGAACCTTGCCGCGCTGCTCGACTTTGTCGCGCCAAGCGTGCCGGTTGGCCGCCGTTTCGAGTTCCAGAAGGCGGACAACGCCGAGGCGTTTTTCTCTGAGACCGATGACATCCGCGCAATCGGCAGCGCCTTCAAGCGCGTCGAATACACGGGCGAAATCGTCCAGGCAAAAACGCTCAACAAGGGCCTGACGATTCGCGTCGACCACGACGAGATCACCACCGACGACTGGGAAGAACGCACCGTGCAAATCCTGCTCCAGCGCCTGTGGCGCAACGAGCTGCGCCGCGCAATCTCCGCACTCGACACCGCGTCAACCAACGCCGCCAAAGTGTGGGACGACGCAAGCAACCCCGACGGCGACTTGCGCGCCATGCTCATTGCCGCAGCCGACGAATCCGGCGTGCGCCCGAACCGACTCATCCTTGGCGAAGGCGCGTGGGACCTCCGCGCGAGCGCTTACGAAAGCCAGGACAACGCCGGCGCCAATGCCGGTGCGAGCTACACACTCGACCAACTGGCCAAGAAGCTCTTCCTCGAAGACGCCCGCGTGTTCTCCTCACGCTATCAAAGCACGGCTTCGGCCAAGAGCGCCATCGTCGGCAACGCGGTTTACGCGTTCTTCGGACAGCAAGCGCTGAGCAAGGACGAGCCATCGAACCTGAAGCGCTTCGTCACCCCGACCGAAGGCGGCGACTTCCGCGTGTATCGTGAAGATCACGCGAAGTACACCGACATCACCGTGGAGCACTACAGCTCCGTGATCGCCACCAGCGATCTCGGCGTGCGCAAGCTCAGCGTTTCCGCCGCGTAGCGACGGAAACAAATGACGAATGATGAAACCCGAATGAAGAACAACGACTAAACAAAACGTGTTGCCGAGTTGACCATCGTGCGCGCGGGCCGTCCGATCCGGCCCGCGCCCACCCCCAGCGTCCCGCTGGACCGTCGGATGCATTGCATCCGGATTTGCACATGGTGCAAATGGCGACTCCAACGTAGAGCGGCTTCCACGAAAGCGACGATGACGAAACATCGCCCTCCAGCCAAACGATCAAGATGGGCCAACAGCATTAACTTTGCAGTGGAGAGTTACTTTGCATCGCAAAGCATTTTACATCCCAACAATCAATGACGGCAAAAAGCAAAGCGGCAAGATGCCGCTTCTATGAAAGCCCCCCTCATGAGAAAACACTTAATCCGCCAAATGCGACACAAACTTGAGCAAGACTTTCAGGAATTCATCCGGGGCTTCGAGATGGGCGCAGTGGCCGACCTTGGGGATGATCGCCACCTGCGGCGCGGGCAGCTTCGGCTCCATTCTGCGGGCGAGACTGCAGAATTTATCGTCGAACGCGCCTGCCGTGATGAGGCAGGGCAGCGTCATGTCCATCAGGTGGTCCCAGAGCGAGGGCAAGCGCCCAGTGCTAACGGCGAGCATGGCGGCCGCAAGTTGCTTGGGGTCATTGCGACGCCGACGTTCACGCAGCGGCTCCAAAATTTCGACCGGTATGTTGTCCTGACTTTGAATAATCGGCAAGGCCTGCCAAGCCACGAGGAATTCATCAATAGACTGCTCCGCCATGCGCTCGGCCAAATCCTCGTCGTTCACCAAACGGTCGAGTCGGCGACTCGGATCTGCAATGCCGGGCGTGGCGCCCACGGTGACCAGCGCGCGCCATTTCGCGGAGTTGCGCGCGACAGCGTGGAGGGCGACCCTCCCCCCCATGGAGTAGCCGAGGAGGATCGGCGCCTGATTCGTCTCCGCGACGATGCGACGGCGCGCGGCCTCCACCGCATCGAGGAAATTCTCCAGCGTCAGGCTTTGCGGGTCACGCACGAAAGTGTTGCCGTGGCCGGGCAAGTTGAGCGCCCACCAATCGAGCGCGTGACGGGAGCGACCGGCGAGCCAGACAAAGTCCTCGGCGTCGCCGGTGAAACCGTGAAGCGCCAAAAGCGGCGGCCTCCCCGGCGAATCCCATCGCTGAAGGCCGGTTGCAGTCTGAAGCGATCCGGCCATGTGCGCTCCGTGCTACTTAACGGAAGCTTTGACGATGTATTGCTTGTCGACGGGCTTGTCGCGGGCGTCGCAGCGGGAGTTTTCGATTTTGGTGACGACGTCCATGCCGGAGGTCACCTTGCCAAAAATGGTGTGCTTCATGTGGAGCCAGGCGCAGGGCATGGTGGTGATGAAGAACTGCGAACCGTTGGTGCCGGGGCCAGCGTTGGCCATGGCGAGGAGGCCGGGTTGGTCGAACTTGACGCCGGGGTCGCACTCGTCCTCAAACTTGCCGCCCCAGAGGGATTCGCCGCCCATGCCAGTGCCGGTCGGGTCGCCGCCCTGCAGCATGAATTCCTTGATCACGCGGTGGAAAATAATGCCGTCGTAGTAGCCCTTGTTGATGAGGCCGACGAAGTTTTCAACGGTCTTGGGAGCGATGTCGGGCATCAGCTCAATTTCAATGGTTCCCTGGTTCGTTTCGAGGATTGCGGTAGACATATTGTGTGTGGGATTTGTGAGGGTTGCGGGTTATTTAGTTCTTTGAAAATTTAGATAATGAAGAATGCGAAATTATGAATGAAGAAAGGCTGACGCAATGCCGAAGCGCGGGTTTTAAGCAACCGCCCACCAAAGAATGCCTGCACAACATTACGCCAAATTCGCTTTCCTCATTCCGATTTCAGCATTCATCATTCCTGATCAGCCTTCCTGCTCCTGCTCGGCCTTGCGGACGAGCATGTAGAGGCGGCGGCTCATCCAGGCGTCGGTGGCGGCGTAGACGATCTGCTTGTGGTTGAGCGTGCGGCGGGCCCAGTTGGACACCTGCGCGCTCTTGGAAATGCGGAGCCCCAGGAACATGCCGATCAGGCTGCGCAGGCCGGTCTTTTCAATGCCCAGGCGGCGGCTGATCTCACTGATCTCGACAAAGCCCGCAGGCTTATATTTGTCAATGGCCTGCAAGCGCTTGATGTCGTCACGCAGGGCAACGCCGACCTTGTGCACATCGGGATTCTCCAGCAACGGGAACAGCGGCTTGAGCCCGCCAATGCGCTTCACCTGAAAGAGGTACGCCTCGTAATTGGTGGCGAACTGGACAATCGACGGGTCGTAGTTCTCCCCCTTGCGGAAGGCCGGGCGCGACTCGGTGTCAAAGCCCAGGACTTCGACCTTGAGCAATTTCTCTACGGCGAGGCGCGCCGCCGCTGGGGTGGTTATCAAGTGAATCGCGCCCTCAAAGCGTCCCAAAGGCAGGCGGTTGATTTCCTCCTTGGTGATGTTGAGCGCAATCGGCAACGGCTCCAGAGCGGAGGCCGTAGCGGAACTATGTTTATTGGATGATCGTGGTGTCAAAACAGGAAGTGCGTCTAAGTCAGATGGTCGGCCTAGAGGTGGAGTTCGAGGCCGTCGTAGCAGAGCAGTATTTCTTCTGGGTACTGCGCGTGTCCAAGCTGGTCAGCGGATTCCTGGTGGTAGATGCTGCGGTACATGATGGTATTGCGAAGGAAATCATCGAGCTGCCAGTCGGTATTGATCGGCTCGTGATGGAATATCGCCAGTCGTTTGGCGCAAGCGCGGGCGGTCAACTCCACCCCCATGACATTGCTGGAGTGTCCCCAGCTGGCCTTGGTGAAGGTGGCGTCCGCCATGGTGTATTGGGCGTCGAAAATGACGAGGTCGGCGTCGCGGAAAAAGTCCACAAACGGGTAATCCTCCTCGTAGGCGTCGTGCGTGTGCTCGGAATCGGTCGAGAAAACCGCGACCTTGCCACCCTTTTTAAAGCGGTAGCCATAGGACTTGCCCGGGTGGTTTTGCTCGATGGTGTCGATCTCGAAACCTTCCACGCTGTAGGGCGTGAGCGGCGGCTGGACGTCGAACTCGATGTCCGCAGCCATGGCGTCGAACGGCACTGGAAACTCCGGGCCCGCCATCTGGCGGCGCAGCGCTTCCTCACACTTTTCGTGGTAGGTGTGGAAAATGATCTTGTTGCCCGGGATGTAGGCGGGCACGAAAAACGGAAAGCCCTGGATGTGGTCCCAGTGCAGGTGCGTCATGAAAATGTGGTAGGTGCTGGGCTGCTTGGCCTCACCCGTGGTCATGAGCTTATGGCCGAGGTCGCGAATGCCGGACCCGGCGTCACAGATGATGTAAGCGCCGCCTGGGTTATCGAACTGGATGCAAGACGTGTTGGTGCCGTAGGTCGAGCGCACGGCAAAAGGCAATTTGCCATCAATAAACGCATTGATCTTCTCTTCGCTGGACAGATCCTGCCCCTGCGCCGATTCGAGAGCCCGAAAAATCTTCTCGCGCACCATAGGCGCGGTCATCGGCGCGGGCAGCGAACCCTGTGTTCCCCAGAAGCGGATTTTCATGACTAAATTTTAAGTTCGGGAGAAGACCCTAATGCCTGTAACATGGCAAGCTCTTAGCAAATGGCGATCATAAATTAATGACATTCAGCCGTTTCCATGGATTTATTAACGATTTTTTTACAGCAATTTAAGGTTCTTTGAAATTCAGCTCATCGCCGTTTGATCCTCACTGGGAAGCAGTTAGGCCTCCTCACCCTGGCCAGATCGGCGCCGCTGCGTCGCCCAGCAGCCAATCGCCCGCCCGATTAAAGGTGTGGGTGGCGAACAGCGAACGGTCGTCAAACTTCGGCAAATACGCCTTGAGCTCGCGCTCCCGGTATTGGGTCTCCGAAAGCTTTTCGACCTGCATCAGGCGGACCGCGAAGCCATAACACTGCAGGCAGTCCTGCGCCGGACGGATCAATTGCCCCTCGTGCTCAAACAGACGACCCGCCGGGCGGGCGCAAGCCTGCTCAACGATCACCGGGTTCTGCGGGTGCGGCGTCCATTGGTCCGACAAGGGCGAATCCGCGCTCCACAAGCTGAGACGGCCCGAGGCGTTGCCGCCGGGCGTTGCCGGCCCCCCCCCAAACAGCCACCAGCGGCCATCGCGCTCCCAAAAGGTTGCATCCACCACCTCAATGTCGCGCATGAGCGTCTTCTCGTGGACCCATTTGCCCGGCCACTCGACGCAGCGATAGAGGTCGACCGTGCGGTTGGCGCGGGACTCCGGGACCAGCCACCACTCCCCCCCATGCGCAAAGACGTTGGGATACGACAGGTGGTAATCACGCTCCAAAATGACAGTCAACGGCCCAGGCGCGCCCTGCTCATCCAACTCGAAAACGGCCAGACGCCCCTTTTTCGGGTGGTGAATCACCTCTTCGATAAACACCCAGCAGCGACCGTCACGCACGACGGGAAACGGGTCCGCCCAGGAACGCCCTTTCGGGGGCAGGAGCATGCCCAGCGACGCGAAATCCTCCGGCAACCCCGCGCCCACCTTCCCCGCGAGCAAGCGCCATTGCTTGCCCGGGAGCAGTCGTTTCCAAAATGACATGCCAGCCGACTATGCCGCCCTACCGCCACTTGGCGAGGCTTTCATTCCCCCCACACAAACACCTCCCCACCTCCGCACCTCCACACCTGACCCACCTTACCTTTTTCCTTTTTCCTTTAATCTTTTTCCTTTAACCATTTCCTTCCATGCAACCCGACCCTGACGCCGTCTGCGCCTTCCTGCGCGACTACCAGAACTCCCTGTCCACCGTGCTGGAGGGCTTTGCGCCGCATCAGCCGTTTAAAGTGGATACGTGGGAGCGGGCCGAGGGCGGCGGCGGCGAATCGCGTGTGCTGGCCGATGGCGACATTTTTGAAAAGGCGGGCGTGAATTTCTCCGACGTGCGCGGCAAATCCCTCCCCCCCTCGGCCACGGCGCACCGCCCTCAACTGGCGGGCCGCAGCTTCCGCGCGATGGGCGTGAGCGTCGTCATCCACCCACGCAACCCCTATGCGCCGACGAGCCACGCCAATGTCCGTTTTTTCATCGCGGAAAAGGAAGGCGAACCAGCGGTGTGGTGGTTCGGCGGCGGCTTCGACCTGACCCCCTACTACGGCTTTGTCGAGGACGCCCAATCCTGGCACCAAACCGCACGGCGCGCCTGCCAGCCCTATGGCGTCGATATTTACCCGCGCTTCAAGCAGTGGTGCGACGAGTATTTCTACCTGAAGCACCGCGACGAGGCGCGCGGCGTCGGCGGCCTGTTTTTCGACGACTTCAACGAGCATAGCTTCGCGCATTCGTTCAGCTTCATGCAAGCGGTCGCCGAGGCCTACCCGGCAGCCTACGTCCCCATTGTCGAACGGCGCAAAGAGAGCAACTTCGGCATGCGCGAGCGTCAATGGCAGCTCTACCGTCGGGGCCGCTACGTGGAGTTTAACCTGCTCTATGATCGCGGCACGACCTTTGGCCTGCAAAGCGGCGGGCGCACGGAGTCGATTTTAATGTCCCTCCCCCCCCTGGTCCGCTGGGAGTATGATTACCACCCCGAGGCCGGCAGCCGCGAAGCCGCCTTGGCGGACTTCATCAAGCCGCGCGACTGGGTCGGCGCCGACGGCGAACCCCTGGAGATCGACCTGGATTAGCAAAGGTGACGCGGCCAGCGAGGCGTGTTGTTTTAGCCACGGATGAACGCGGATGAAACACGGATGCCAGCGAGACGTGGTTTTAAAACAGGAAGATCGGGAAGAACGGGAAGGGAGAACGTACGACAGGAAGATCGCGCAGTCCGCTAAGCCAGCAAGCCGTCTGTGTATTTAAGTCCAAAGTTCAACCTCAACTTCCCGTTCTTCCCGATCTTCCTGTTTAAATATATTCGCGTCCATTCGCGTCATTGCTTCGCCATCTTCACTCTGTTACGTCGTAGTTTCTAAAATTCCGCATTCCGCATTCCGCACTCCGCATTCCAATGACTTCCAAAGAACGATTCCTCGCCGCCGCCCATTGTCAGCCAGTTGACCGCCCGCCCATCTGGATCATGCGCCAGGCTGGCCGTTACCTGCCCGAGTACCGCAAGCTCAAGGAGCAGTACGACTTCGTGACAATGGTCAAAACGCCCGACCTGGCCGCTGAGGTGACGCTCCAGCCGCTGCGCCGGTTTGCGCTCGATGCGGCCATCGTTTTTTCAGACATCCTCATCGTGCCCGAGGCGCTGGGGCAGCCTTACCATTTCCGCGATCAGGGCGGGATCGGCATGGACTTCGCCCTCGAAACTCCAGCCGACATCGCCAAGCTCGCCGACGCCACCGCCGTCGAAGAAAAGCTGACCTACATTGCCGACGCCCTGAAACTCGTCGACGCCGAGGTCGGCTCCGAGAAGGCCGTGCTCGGGTTTGCCGGTTCTCCGTGGACCCTCGCGTGCTACATGGTCGAGGGCGGCAGCTCCAAGGACTTTACGAAGATTAAGTCGCTCTTTTATCAGGACCGCAAAACGTTCGACCAGCTCATGACCAAGCTGGCCAGCGCCTGCGCCGCCCTGCTCAAGATGCAACTCGCGGCGGGCGCGGATTGCGTGCAGCTGTTTGACAGCTGGGCCAGCGCTTGCGCGGGGACCGACTACCACGACATGTCCCTGCGCTGGATCCGCCAGATCATCAACGAGCTGCCCGAGGGCGCGCCGATCATCCTCTTTGCCAAAGGCATGGCGCACCACGTGGACACCCTGGCCGCCAGCGGCGCCAAGGTGCTCGGGATGGACTGGACCGTCAACCTGCCCGAAATGCGCGAGCGCGCCCCGGACCACATCGCGCTTCAAGGCAACCTCGACCCAACCTTGCTCAGCACCACGCCCGCCATCGTCCAAAAGGCGGCGGACGAATTACTCAGCGGCATGAACCACGCGCGCGGCCACATCGTCAACCTCGGCCACGGCATCCTCCCCAGCGCCCACATTGAGTGCGTCGAAACGCTGGTCAACGCCGTCGTCGCCTCCGCAAACAAATAGGCGATTGCCCCCAGCCTGCGTTTCGGTAAGCATCGCATCATGCGAACCTTGCTGATCACCTTACTGCTCTTTCTCAGTCTGCCCGCCATCGCGATTCCGCCCGCCCACCGCAAGCATCCGCCAACGATGCCAACGGAGTCACGGCTCGTCGGGCATTGGCACAGCACCTCGCTCAGTGGCGACGCCATTGGGCTCGCCGTGGATAATATTGTGGTGGAGTTTCGCGCGGACAAGCGGTTCAAAGCCACGGCCAACCTCAACATCGGCGGCCCGTCCACTTTCCAGGGAAAATACGCCGCCAAGCGGCAAAAGCTCACCCTGCAAACGGAGTCCAACGGCGACATCGACTGCGTGGTCACCTTCCATGGTCCGCGCAAATTGACGCTTAACGCGCCAGCCAAGGGCGTCACTGCGGAGTTTACTCGCGGATCAGCGCCGTCGTCATCCGGGAGTTGGTTTTGAGTAAATGAGGTCCGAAATAGCCTGATTAACTGGTTAAATCATTTGCTTTGACACCTTTGCCGATGTCAGGAATTAACAATAGGGATCAACCATGGCCTCCCTGAAAGAAATTGCGAAGGACGTCGGCGTATCCCACGCATTGGTGTCCCGAGTGTTAAGCAACCGCATGGGCACGACCCGCGTCAGCGAGAAAACCCGCCAGAAGATTCTGGATCGCGCCAAGGAGCTTAACTATACCCCCAACCCCCTGGCAGTAGCCTTGAAGCGCGGACGCAAAGGCGCCGTCGGCGTGTTCCTGCACGCAGTAGGCGTCCCTGGCAGTGAGCTGTCGCAAGACTTCATGCACGCCGCCGCCTGGGAGCTCTCCAGCAAGGGCTACAACCTGTGGATGCAGTTTTTCAATAAGAAGGAAGAGTTCATCGCCGCCTGCAACGAGCAACTGCTCAGCAAAGTCGACGGCCTCATCCTTGCGGGCATGAGCCACGGCGAAATCATTGATAACGTGCAGGAGATCGAGAAGCGCGGCTTGCCGGTCGTCTTCTCCTGCCATGGCGACATGGAGCAATACGGCGTCACCAATTACCAGGTGGACTCCGAGATGCAGGCCTACCTGACGACCAAGCACCTCCTAGAGATCGGCTGCCAGCGGGTGGCGCATTTCATGAATGTGCCGATCCGCTACCAAGGCTACCTGCGCGCCCATGAGGAACTCGGCGTAAAACCGGATGAAAAGCTCGTCGTGAAAGCCGTGGGCTACAAGTGCAACAACGGCGTCGCCTGCACCGAGGAGCTGCTGAAGCGCAAAACGCCTTTTGACGCGATCGCCACTCAGTCCGACGGCCAAGCCGCCGGCGTCTACCATTGGTATGCGCTCCAAGGGATTCCACGCCGGGAATGGCCGCTGGTCACCGGCATTGACGACTCTCCCATTGCACGGGACTGCAGCATCGTGCCGCTCACCAGCGCCACGGCGGAAATGGACCGCTGCGCGCACCTGGCCGTAACCGCCCTGCACAACAAGCTCGAGGACATTCCCGTCAAGGCCCAACAAGTCGCCCCCAAACTAGTCATCCGCGAGTCTACCCAACGCGTTTAAAGCACCCCGCCTGCGCTTGCCCTGGCGCGCAATCAGTCTAGCGCGCACTCGCCAGCAGCTCGCTGACCGTGACCAACTGCAAGCCCTTGGCCTTGAAGCGGCGGATCATTTCCGGCATGGCGGTGAGCGTCTTGGCTTGCCAGGTGTGCAGGATGAATATGTCGCCGGCCTCGACGCCTTCGGTGGTCTTTTCAATGATGTGCTCCACGGTCACGCTCGGCGTCCAGTCCGATGCGCCTTTGCCCATAATTGCTGGCAAACCGAGCTCGGCCAACACGGTCCAAACATCGTCACTGTGCTCACCGAACGGGGCGCGAAACACCTTGGGCGCCACGCCAAACACCTCTTGAAACACCCGCGAACATTCCGTCAGTTGGGCGCGCACTTCGTCCAAGCTCAGCTCTGGCAGGTGGGGGTGCGACATGGAGTGGTTGCCAATTTCGTGCCCCGCAGCGAAGACCGCTTTGGCCAGCTCCGGCTCCGCCAGAACGTTGTTGCCCAAGTCAAAAAAGGTGGCCCGGCAATCGTGCGCGTCAAAGAGCTCGATCCATTGCCGACTGGTCTCGATGATCGGACCGTCGTCAAAGGTCAGACAGATGTAGGGTTGGTCGGTTTCGACACGGTATATGGGGGCGGACATAAGGCGTAGTTAGCTGCAATGCCAAATGCCCGCAACGCCATTTTTGCGATTCACAAGTGGGTAGCCGACGCGTTCTGGTTCCTTGAAAATACAGCGTCCACGCGCTGCGTTAAAAACCGCGGCGTGCGTTATCCAACTCGGCGCAAGCGGCGTTTAAGTCGTCATGCACTCGGCTGACCCAGGATGTGCCCCAGTATAAGTTGCAACTGGTCTCGGCGCGGAGCAGCCGCCAGTGGGCTTCGCCCAGGTGGTAATCCACATGCTCGGGGTTGCGCGGGGTGCTGTCCTGTCGCTGCGCTTTTACGAAGTGCAAGGCGCTGCTGATTTCATGAATGCGCGCCAGGGCGTCCTTTTGATCCTGCGTGCCAGTCCACTGGGTAAAGTCGTCGCCAAAGTGCATTTCGGTGTTCCAGGCGCCGGTTTTCACCTTCACCTTGCCGCCAACGCCATACTGGCTAATGTAGTCTTCGATGTAAGTGGGAACCACTTCACCCTTGAGACGCGCGCGGTTCAAAAACGGCTGGTAAAACGCATGCCAGAAATTGGACTCCGCCGTGTAGTTGCGGAACCAGCCGCCGTTATCGCCATCGGAAGCGGTCGTGACGAGCGGCTCGAAATCGCAGAACTTCGTGCGCTCCTTGACCTCGTGGTCAAACCAGTCCGGGTCCATGCCGGAAAGTTGCGCATTGGATAGCTCACGCTCGCGCGGGATGACGATTATTTCCTCGCCCTGGTATTCGGCAACGTGCGGCCGATAACGCAACTCCTGCCAAGACATCTCACCCTCGGCAGGCTCCAGGTAAACATCGTCCACCAACACGTAGCGATAGCCCATTCGCTTGAGCAGAGGAATCAGCTCTTCGGTGAAGCCCATTTCCGGCGGCCAAAAACCGCCAAAGTCTTCACGCCAGAATAAGTGCTGGGCCTGACCTTTCCAGCGGCGAAGCTGCTCGTCCCAGTCTTCTTTCGGGATCAACGGCAAAACCGGATGATAAAAACCGGTGCCCAGAATCTCGAACAATTTGGTGTTCTGAAGCTGCCACAACAAGTCGCCGACTTTAACGACGCCGTAGACTTTTTCCTGAAACTCTGGCGAAGACAACGTCTCCAGCAACGTGCCGGAAAGCGAGAGGTGCACACGGGCTACATCTTCATAGCCCCAAAGTGCGCGGGGCATCCGATCCATGGCGAAGAGGATCTCCTTAACTTCCCACGGGTTCGTTTCGAGCAGGTCGTCGAGGTTATGCGGGGGTTGATGAAAGTTGAGAACAAGGGCGTGATGTACGGGCATGAGGAGTTAACTGATGCCTCAGGTAATCGTCTGATAAGCAACAGCGCAACCCGATTTTAAACAAACCGTCACAGCCCGTCGTCGAGATCAGCTTCGCGAAGCATCTTCGACAAACGTAAGCCAAAAATGCCCGGGCTTCGGTTCACCGAATTCCATGATCTCCTGGTCGGTGTAAGTGTGCCGCATGCCGGTGGGCGAGTAGACGATCACTGCGGTCATCGCTTGCCCAGGGCGCAGGGCGATAACGCCATCGTAGATTAACCGCCAACCTTCCACCGTTTTTTCGCCAATCTTGGCCACAACTCGATTACGGCTGTCAGGATTCAATTGAACGAGCGTCGACTTGCCAGGAGCGATCTGCTCCAAATTCTCGCCAATCAAAACTGCGGTGTCCGTGACCCCAAGGTTGTAGAGTTGGACGGTTTGCGGTTCGCGAACGCTGGTGCTGTTTTCTAAAAATGTCGCTTGGTAATTGCTGGAGTTCGGGCCTGAAGGCTTTACCACCACAAGCGCGGACACGCCAGACATGGGAGCCCGTAAATTCAGGATCGGGGATTTCGACGCATTCTTTCGACCGCTGTCTGCCCTGAGTATTTTCAACTGCTGCCCGTACTCCACCTTGACCGGACGGCTGATGGCATAAGGCGCACCGCTTAGTCTGAGCGTTTTCTCACCCTCATCCAAAAAATAAGCGCCATACGATTCATCCATGAAGAGAAACCGAAGCGTCATGGTTGTTTCTGGAGCGGCAGCCATTGCATAGCTTCCCAACAAGCTCCAGACCCCCAGCAAAAAATATGTTTTATAAGTTCTCATTAAATTTCATCTGGCTTCAGCCAGCGGAAAGATACAATTTCATAGCGGCGCCCAAGCCTTTGGTTCACTGGGTCCGTCGCATCTTCGTAGGGTTCATTGCCACCAACTCCGTCGGTGGGGCGCACGTAATCCGGCATGCGCTGAACGATGGCCTCACACCATGCCTCCGCTTCCACTTGGCCAGAAATCGGGCTGGTCACATTCCCATAGGAACGAATGCGGAAGGTATCCGAGCGAACCGTCATGTATTGCCCTAAAGATGACAGCACATCCGCCTGTAAAAGGTAGCCGGGGAATCCCGCCACCGCGCTGTTCATTCGAAAATCTGAGTCCGCAATCAGTTCAACGGGACTCGCGCTGCTTTTTTCGTCAAAGGGCGCCTGCAAGTGTGACTCCAGATTGACTACGGCATCGAGCGCAGATTGCAGTGCGCCACTGACGCCCAAATCGTTGGGGTCATTGTTTGCCTCAGCCAAACGGCGGTTTACGAAATCCGACATCGAGGTAAAGGGTCCCCGCAGCCTCACCTGGCGCACCATTTCCTCCGCCAGGGCATCCACCTCGGCGGGACTCAAGTTACGAAAGCCGTTCCAAGAATTTTCGGAAAGTGCGCTTTCCGCGCCAGACGCTCCACCGAGCGCCTCGAAAGTCCGGGAAAAAGGAGCCGTTAAATTCGTCTCATTCGTTTCAGATCCGATCGGGACATTGCGCAAGCTGGAGAACAAAGCCTTCCATGCTTCCTTCGACGTAGAGTTCACGTTGAAGGCGCCATCGGAAAGCAGATTCACGGCAGCCATACGGCTATTGGCCGCATTCGCGGAATCACCGTCCCCACGGAAATTTTGCACGTCCGCCAAGCTGACTTGATCCGTGTCGCGAAACGGACGATAGCGCTGATTCACCAGCAGCTCATTACCTAAATCCACTGTTCCGCTAGCGGGAAAAGTGGAAAAGTAAAAGCGATCCCAAAGCACGTCATTCCAGAGGTAACTTCCATCATAATGATAGCCGGAATAGAAAAGCGCATCGAACAAACGATCACGCTTCACTCGCAGGTGAGCGTATGAATTGGAGAGTGGATAATTCATCTGCCAGGACTGCACGATGGTCGCAGCCTTGGTGTTGGCGCCGTAACTGGAACTGCCCCAGTAACTACGGTCCGTGAGCGCAGAAGTGTTGAAATGCTGAAACTGTCCCAGCGAAGTCATGGGCACGTCTTGGCGCGGAATGTCGTAAAGGTAATTATAAAAGCCGATATCCGTCCCCGCGACAGAACTGGGAGTCACCGTGGGAGTTTCAATTGCTCCGGTGTGCAGCGCGCCCCAACGCACTTGTTGCCAATCCGAATCCTCTTTCCACAAAAGATTGGCGCCAAACAGATCGGAGTTACCCACCTCGCCTTTCTTCGTCAAAGTCCGCGCCCATTCCAGTGGATGAGTCTGACTGGTATAGCCACTCGGACTAATGATCGGTGCGCGGTAATTCAATTGATAAAACATCGACTGCTGCAACGTGCTGTCGTTGATGTCATAAATGCTAAAGCCAATGCCACCGCCATCGCGGTGGCCCGCATTCTCTGGGTAAACCAGGAAGAGCTGGCTCTTATCGCTGGAGCTCGTCGGCTTGCTCACCAAATACTGGACGAGCTTTTTATCGCCATCTGAAGCATTGTAATCCAGGTATAACCGGGCTTCGACACGCGCGCTTGAACAAAACAAAGCTGCATATTCGTAGCGGTCCACAATCTTCTTTCCCGTATTCATACGAACGCAATTCAGCAGATCGTATTCATTCGTCATCACGAGCGAATGGCTTTTCTGACCAGAGGTGCTGGTGGGTAAATTAGATGTCGAGCTGAGTGTATAGACTCGAGCTTCGCCCGGCTGCAATCCATTGGCATCGCGAATGGTCAACACTGCGCTGCCCATGCCTGCTCCCGTTACCGAGTAGGCTTCGTCCTTATCCGTGAAAGAGCTATGCAGCAGTATCTTCTCCCCGATTTTATCTCCATTTTCATCGTAAAGGTCTTCAACCTCTTGAGCGATCACTTCAGGATTGTAGGGATCGAGCGGATAGTCGGGATCATCTTTATCGCCCCCCTGACAGAGACGTAAAGATGGCTTGGAAAAAGAGTAGGTATAATCAGCCGGCGCCAATGGCACAGCGTAGGGATTTGCGAGAACCACTAACGGCCGCGTTTCGACCCAGATGACGCCATCGGCATCGAAATCCAAATTGTAGAATACTTTTGCCTGGGTAACGATTGGCGCGAGGCCATGCTCCAAGGGCGTGTTCACCCTCGGCGTTGCTTGCCCGGCGTTGTTCCAAACACCGGCAGGCACATCTGTTTCGAGATTACTCATGTTGTGGAAGCTCCACAGTTGCTCCCAAGTCGGCGTAAAGGCGAGGATGCCAGGCGCCTCATCGAAATCATAATTGGCCCCGGCAACGTTTTCTGGCAATTCCACCAAGGGCGTTACGTCTTCAGTCAGCACGCGGTTGTTGGTGGCCGCTGGCGCAACAGGCACATCATAAACCTGGTTGAGCGCTTCGCGGAAAGAAGCCAGGTCGGGTTGGCCTAGGATGTATGAAAGATCGCGCTTCAGGCCGCCATGTTTGACGTCGGCCAGAACGCCGCGCGAGTGCGTCGTGATGTCGTGGAATCGAACATCGAGCGCCTGTATGTAGTCATCGTTCGGATTGAGCAATGCCAGCTGATGCTCGTTGGTCACGTCGGCATAGCGCTCGTTGTTGGGCTCGTAAAAGGTGTCCAGGCCAAGGTCGTCCTCGGCCAGTGAATCATTGGCGGTCATTGCCTCTATGCCCATACGCTGAGCCGAAGCCAAGCGTTTCATCGGGGCAACGTCATCAGTAGAGTCGTGATATTCGTCAACCAGGTCCACGCGCGCTTTCACGCCTTCGTCGCCGACCCACCAGGCATAATTTCCGCTTTCGAGTCCTTGATCATCTATCACCGGCACCAAGGGTGCAGTGACTGCGCGCAGCGTGTTGGTCGCATTGTTCGCCGGGCTGATCAGCAGCTTGTGATCATTGCCATTGCCATCGCGGAGTGTGTCCTGCGGAGCAGTGTTAGCGCTCAATCCGACAACCGCGGATTCCGGGTCCAGCGAAATGCCGATTTCGCCACCGCTCACCAACCACGCCTGACGCTCAGGCTCAGCGTTGAAAGCGATGGGGTCGTTGGGGTCGAATTCCGTTTCGTTGGCGTTGAGCCAAACACCCGTCCATTGCGGATTACGCGAGGCGCCCCAATAATCAAGAATCTCGCCATAGGTCATCTCGTCATCAGACGCTGGCGTCACCAGGTCGGCCTTAGCAGTTACTCGCTGGTCTGGGCCAGAATGTTTCTGCAGTTCACTGAGGGCGACCATCATGCCAAGGTAGGCATTTTGCCGGGCTTCCATGCCCTGATCGATGTGCTGGGTGCTCATCACTTCCACTCGCGTGACGGTGGCGAGCGACATCAGCAGCAGGAATAAAAACGCCATCAGCACCAACGCAACAACCACGGCGAATCCGCGGGTTTCAGGGCTGATCGCTTTGCGATGTGTCTTCATGATAAAATAGAAAATGAACGGCGCCAATGCAAAGGTCGGGGTTGGCTGTCAGGGGACAGCGGGGGGGCAACCACGCTTAAAGTAAAGCGGTCAATGCATTAACGGTCTAAATCGGGGTGTAATTAAGATTGAGGTTGGGTTGTAAGTGGTTCCAAGCGGAGGAAGGTAAGATGCCTAAGTGTGGGAAATGCGAGCCGCGCAATCAACACCTCCCCTACGCAATAAGTTGCGTGGCCGTGATTTAACACGCTCCCAAGCCCACGAAGACAGCAATTTGGCGGACGCAACAAATTGCGCGCAGCCCGGATTGTTCTTTTTCGAGGCTTTGATTGAAAAGGGTCTTTCAGCATTCGCTGACCAAGTAACGATCTTTGACGCAAACAGTGCATCAGCTGTTTTATATTTTAGGGATTAAGCGCAAAAAGTTCCAGCTCGAACGGCTTGTGACTCTCTAAGGGGGAAGTGGTCCGGCGCAACGCGTCGGGCCACTTGTATTTCCGCCCTGCCCCCCACCCCTTCGAGGACTTTTCGCAACTTCGCCTCACCATGAAATTCAAGTTCCCCAAATCCGCTCTCACCCAGATACCCGAGAAAGACCGCATCCCCTTTCCTCAAAAGCTCGCCTTCGGCTTGGGACAAAACACCGAGTATGTGGCCAGCACCCTGATGACCAGCACGCTGTGGATGCCGTTCTTCAATATCGGCTTGGGCATTAGCCCGCTGATCCTCGGCTTCATCCTAATGATCATGCGCGCGTGGGACGCCATCTCCGATCCACTGGTCGGCAACCTGTCGGACAATACCCGCACGCGCTGGGGCCGCCGTCGCCCCTACATCCTCATTGCCTCCATTACAACAGCGCTCATCTATCCCTTCGTCTGGCATGTGCCCGGCGACATCATCAGCGGCGACTCACCGCTCGTATCCTGGGTCGATTGGCTACCGTTCATCGACCAATTCGAGCTGACCGCCAAAGACAAAGCCGCCGCCGTTTACTTAACGCTCATCGGGCTGCTCTACTTCACCAGCTTCACCTGCTGGTCGATGCCTTACTATGGCCTCCAACTTGAGCTTACCCCCAACTACGATGAACGCACACGCCTCACCGTGGTCATGACATTCGTTGGCAAAGTCACCTCCCTGATTACTGGCTGGTCATTCGTGGTGATCGTGTTCGTCGGCGCAGTGGCCAAGAGTGACTTTACCGAAATCGAAAACAAACCTCAATGGGTGCAGGATTTCGCCAGCTGGCTTAACCCGATGCTAAGCGGCTTTGGTGAGCATTTCGCCGACGATAAACCAATCGTCGTAGGCATGAAAATCCTCTGCTTCGTCTTTGCCGGACTGATCATCCTTCTTGGGGCACTGCCCGCGCTCTTCGTCAAGGAGCGATACTACAACGCAGAAGCCAAAACACAGAAGTCAGACCCGTTCTTTAAAAGCGTCAAAGAGTCCTTCGCCTGCAAGCCGTTGTGGTCCCTTATTTTTGCCTCATTTTTTCTCGTGATGGGCTACACCTCGATCAGCGGCCTGGGCTCCTACGTCAACATCTACTACGTGTGCGGCGGCGACATGATTCAGGCGGGCACGATCACCGGCATCAAGGGCACCATCATCTCCTTTACCGGCATTGCCCTGCTTCCGTTTTTTACCTGGCTGGGTGAAAAGTATGACAAACGCATGGCTGTCGTCGCCATGCTGTGCACCTGCATCTTCGGGCATTTGCTGAACTATGTGCTGATGACGCCAGCGATGCCGTACCTGCAAATTGTTTCCGGCTTTTTTGAAGCCAGCGCAATCAGCGCAGTTTGGCTATTCCTACCCTCAATGAAAGCTGATGTCGCCGACTATGATGAGTTGACCACACACCGGCGACGCGAAGGCTCAATCAACGCCTTCTACTCGTGGTTCATCAAAACTTCTCTCACGCTCTCGATGGGCATCAGCGGCGCCGTGCTGGCTTACTCCGGCTACAACTCAGAGCTGCCAGTTCAGCCCGACGCGGTGATCAATAAGATGTTCGTGCTCTACTTGATCTTGCCCGCAATCATGTGGGCCATCGCCCTGCTTGCGATCTGGTTCTACCCACTGACGCGTCAACGCTCGGACGAGATTCGCCAAACGCTGGAAGCACGTCGCGGGTTCATGTAAGCCAGCTTCATATCGGTAACAGAAGTCCGGTAATCAAAGCTTCCATCCAATGGCAGATGACGAAGCCCACTACTACCTTCAGCCAAATTGCCCTGCTCCATCGCCAACCCAAATGAAAGCACATGCCCGTGAGGCTCTTCGCTGAGCGAGACATGAACGGGCTCGAGAATCAATCCTCAGCCCCTCTCAACACAACCCCAAAGCTCGAATCCTTCCTGCGCGACTTGACTCTGCCCAACCATTAAAAAAAGCCCCTGCGCGTTCGACGCGCAGGGGCTTTAAAGTCGATATAAGAGAATTATCTTTAGCTGCGACGGCGGCGGATCACGACAAGCCCCGTAGCCAACACGCCAAGCATGATGGCATAAGCGCCGGGCTCAGGAATCATCGTGTAAGTCAGCATACCTGTTGACTCGTTGAAGACCAAACCGCTGTCGATGTCATAGGACCAGACTCCGTCAGAATCCGTGAAGCTGGCGATGTTGAATGTGCCGCCAAAAGTTTCATTGAGAGCATCGACGTCGACGATCAACCAACTGTTGCCTTCGCTTAGATCAGCGCCATCCAGGTTAAAGCTGAATGTGCCATTAATGTTCGTCGTGGTGTTGTTGCCATCACCAAGCAGCGAGTTGTTCTCGCCATCGCCCAAAATAGTAAACTCGATGGAGGAACTATCACTCAGAGTAAAACTGCCAGTACCACCTGAGATGATATCGATTTGACCATCAATTGAGCCGTCGAATGTGGCTGTCTTGTTGTCGCCGCCAATCTTAAGACTGGAGCCAGCCACACCGGTCAGATGACCACCACCTTGGAATTGGCTTACCGTCTGGTTGATCGCTGTCGCAAACTCAACCGTACCACCAGTATTGATCGTGAGGTTACGCTTGGTCCCGTCGAATGCATTGCCTGTTAGGCGCAGCGTGCCGGTGTTATTAACGGTGGCGTTTTTTAGCTTCGCTCCAGCTGTGCCGGTGTAAACAACCGTTCCTTCATCAACCGATAAAATCGCGTCAAGTCGATTAAAGGTCGCGGTGCCGGAGCCCGTCTTGGACATGTTGCTTCCGCCGATTATCGCATTGGCGAACAACGTTCCTTCCACGTTAAAATTGGAGTTAAAATTACCTTGTGTATTAATGGTCGCACTCGCTCCACTGTTCACCGTGATATTCAGGTAACCATTCGCAGCAGAGTTGTCCAGAATGCCGTCAGTCAGCGTTACAGCACCGTTTTTAAACGTGAGAGTGTTGGCCAGTTGAGTCCCAGTAATGGTTACGGCGGCAGTGTCCGCATCTGACCCGGCAGAGAAGATCACATCGGCGCCCGCAGAGTAGACTGAAGTGGCAATGTCGCCATCGGCGCTCGTTGACCAGTTCGTAATGGTGTCATCCCAGGTTCCGTCAGCTGGGTTGCCTGCGCCTTCAGTGGCGCCATTGGTGTCCCAATAAAGTGTTTGCGCAGTTAGGGTTCCACCGAATGCCAGGAATACGCCGGCATAAACAATATTTTTGGATAACTTCATGGTGAGGTCTTCTTTAGGTAACGGTTGGCTTGAGGGGTTAGAATTTCGAGGTATTGAAATTATGTTAGAAAAATAAGCTTTCGCAGAAATTTCCACAAGATGCCCCGTTCGCAACTAGTTGCGCAATGAGGTAAGACTCGCCCCAAACAACTCCTGCTCGGCTTGCGTTTAGGCCCGGGTAAGACTGGCGCCCGCTTTCCAAACTCCCTCAACCATGGTGGTCAGGGGCACTTCCGGCACCCCGCGCTCACCTCGCTGAATCGCGCCAATCATCATATCCATCGCCGAAGCGCCGACGTGGCGCGCGCGCTGATCGATGCCAGCCACTTCCGGATGCTCTTCTTCCCAATTGAGCGTGGCGAAATCCACATCGCCAGGCACGCTAAAGCCTGCGCTTTCCAACTCATGCTTAACGATGAGGTTGTCACTAATGACGACATCTAACTTGTTACGACGACACCACTCAGGCGCATCGCGAAGCGTTTCATCATTAAATAAATAATGCATGACGCTGAAGTCGCGCTTTTTGCCCTGCACTGACTCCATGCGCCGGTTTTCCGCCACCAAGGCGCCCGAAAACCACAACTCATCCACCCGACGACTGGTTTCTGAAAACAAACACAAACCAACACGCTTATAACCCAAGTCATGCAGTTGACGCAACGACTCCTGAATGCCGTGAAAATGGTGTGGCGCGCTGCGATGAATATTCGGTTTCAAAAAAGAATAACCAACCGTGATGGAACTAAAAAGACTCCAATCCATATCGATGTGTTGACGCACTTCCTGGATCGGCGCCACAAACAACCCGAGTATGCCACGACTGTAGAGTATCTTGCTTAAACGCGCCCCAGTCATGCCGGTTTCGCCCAACCAAAAGTGCTCCAGCTTATATCCCATCTCTTCCAGCCGGGCTTGCGCGCCCGCGTGGCAACGTTGATAAAAGGGATTGTCCCGCCACTCGTCACGCGTGGAAAAATTCGACAAGTAAGCAATCGTCGTGATGTCCGATTCGCGGTGTCGGCCGCGACGACGCGAGGCAAACGCCGACAAAAGCGGATCGGGCCGGTAACCCAAAGACTCAGCAACCTGCTTAATACGATTGCGCGTTTTCTCCGGAATCTGCGGATTCGAATTCAACGCGCGACACACCGTAGAAGAAGACACGCCCGCCTTGTCGGCAATGTCCTTCATCGTGACGCGTGCCGTGGGGCTTTGACTGGGCTCGGTAACACTCACGTTTTCTAAAAGTAAAGTTGAGTCATGGCCAATCAGCAAGTGGAAACTTATTGCATAAACCGCAAAACACAGACCTGCCAAAAAAGGAAAAAAGCGCCAAGTCACCCCGCTGCAATGCAAGCTAGCAACTTATCACGAAATCAGGCAGAAGCGGCTAGGCCGTAGTCAATGTGCACTCACGAATGGCGTGGTAAGAAAGCTTTGGCTGGCCATTCTGGTCCAACAGCCCCCAAGCAGTCTCCGCCGGGCAGCCCTCATCCTTGCATTGCCAGCAGTGCGTTGCGTCGCGCCAGTTGTAGTAAATCGCGCCAACCACGTACGCCTTCGACTGAAATATCTTCATGGCCTCACGCAAATAATCTGCCTGTGCCTGCTGGCTATGCTCCCCGCGCCAGGAAAATTTCCATTTCTTAATGTCACACGGATAATGCCCGGCTGCGGCCTCTTCCTCAGTCATGACACCGCCTTCCGAAGCATAGCCAAACTCCATGATAAAAATTGGCTTACCGGTTAGCGCGTAGAAGCCTTCCAGGTATTCGTCCCAACTATCGGGGCCGCCTGCGCGCCAACTGCCCGGGTAACTGTCAAAGCCTGCAAAATCGACGGGCAAAGATTCATCTCCATAAATGCCATGCGCCAACGCTAACCCTTCTGAAGCTTCGGTGTTCCCATCGACGATGCCTGGCATGTCCGGGAACAGGGTAATATTGATGCCCACCTTGAGGTGCGGCGCTTCTTCCTTCATCGCAATGATGCCAGCCTTGAGAAACTCGATCGACTGCTTCATATCCAGCTTGTCGCGAAAGATCCAAATATCGAGTTCATTGGCCACCTGCCACCAGGTGATCAAGTCGCCAAACTCTTTGGCAAAAAATCGGCTAACCTTATCATATGCGTCTAAGTACTCCGGACTGCCCGGCTCAATGCCCGTCTTGGACAACTCGCGCGGCCCTGGCGTGATGCCAATGATTTCAAAGCCCGCCGCCCGCAACTCACGCAGTCGCTTGCTGGCCTGGTCAAATGCCTCGGGTTGCTCACGTCCCTCCACAAAGGCAGCGGCGTCGAACTGGAAATCTCCAAAGCGCAGCCAGCTGATGCCGACCTCCTTCATCAAATTGAAATCACGGTCGGTCAACTCTGTGTAGCGGGCAGCGACGCCCATCATAAAATCAGTCGGGTTTTGCATAATCAATAAAAGCAAACGATTAAAGGATCTGCCTCGCGGCGCATCAGACACTCTGCAACAGCAGCCCGAATTGCAGCAATGCATGCGATGCGCAATTAGTTGCGCTCCACGTCCTGTGAAGCCCACTGCGCAATCACGACAACCAGTCGGCAATCAATTGCGCGGCGAACCAGTTGAACGTCCTTGAAAGAATGCGTTGGCTGTGGGGCGACCCCAACCCCATTCGCTACTTTATCCACAGGGATTTTTTACCCGACACCCCGACTCTCTATGCACCCACAGGCGCGCCTGTGCCAGCATACCACAGCGGCTTCTCCAGGACGCCGCATCTCCCAAACCCAATAACTACCTATGATCCATAGAAAGCACCCCACCCTGCCTACTTTGGCAGTTGTCGGTTTTCTGATCATCCCGATCAGCAGCTACGCCGATATAACCTTGGAAAATTGGTCCTCCTCCCCCTGGTCTCTGACGGGCGGCGATACGGGCTTCTCCGCAACCCTGACTGACCCTGTCTACAATGGCGGAACCAGCGCGGAATTCGCCTTTGGCGACCCGAAGCGCAGCGTCGACGTTAGCACACCCAGCGCGCCCGATGACTCCGCCGCCACCGCCTCCGTGTTCGGCGTCGAAGGCACCGGCTTCGGTGTTTACGAAAGCACCGTAGGCCGCTTTGATCGCGGTGAAAGCTTCACGCTACAAGCCGACCACGCCTTTCAGCTCAACGGCATTCGCTGGGCCGAATACCAGGGCGACGAAGCCATCCACATCAGTTGGACCAGCAGTGGCGCCGCCATGAGCCAAGTCTTTGATTTCGATACCGGCTCATTTTACACGACGACTAATTTCACAAACTTGACAGTCGATGCAGATACCACCGTCACCTTTACCAATGTGAGCGACACCTCAGCCGGGGCCACCGGTCGCCTGCGCATCAATCAGATTTACGCAGAGTTAATCGATGGCCCAACCGAGCTGGAAGTCGGCGACACGCATCGGCTGGAAAGCTGGAGCAGCGCACCCTGGAGCCTGACCTCGGGCCAGACGGCTTTCTCCGCAACGATTACCGACTCAACGCTTGGCGGCGTGCTGGTGTCGTTTCTCGATCCAATCAATGGAGTCGACATCACGGACCCGAGTTCGCCCGGCTTTGGCAGCGCCAGCAACTCAACGTTCGGCGTTGAAGGCACAGGCTTCGGCGTGGCCGATTCGACGACTGGTCGCTTTGACCGTGGCGAGAGTTTTGTCATCGAGGCCGCCCAACCCTTTGCATTGCAAAGCATTCGCTGGGCCGAATACAGCGGCGACGAAAGCGTTCACTTTGCATGGCAAAGTAACGGTGTGTCGATGAGCGCCGTGGTGGATATGCCTGCAGGATCTTTCTACACCGAAGTGGAGCTAGACGGCATAGTCGCCGACGCCAACACCGCACTGGAAATCACCAACGTCAGCGATAGCAGCGCCTATGCGAATGGTCGCTTACGCGTCAACTATGTCGACATTGCATTCCTATCCGCCGCGACTCCCCCGCCCTTGCCGGACAACAACGGGGCCACCACGCTGCTCATGCACTGGACCGACTGGCCATGGAACGGCGTGGGTGGTGATACAGTTCTCGACGGCGCACTCTGGGCCCCAGAAAACGGCGGCTTCGATATCGACTTCACCTTTCTCGCCTATGACAACGTGGATGTCTCAACCCCCAGCGCACCGGACTTCACCAACGCGACCGCCAGCTTCTTCGGTTTTGAAGCAACTGGCTTCGGCGTCGGTGAAACTACCGTTGGTCGTTTTGACATTAGCGAAAGCATCAGCATGACTGCCGATCATGCACTACAACTAGACACCATTCGCTGGCGGGAAGTTCAGGGCGACGAACAGGTCCACATCTCATGGATCGCTGAAGGAGTCACCCAAAGCATGGTCCTCGATATCACCACCGGCACGACAGACCTGACGGATCTCATCGCCGACGCCAACACCGCCGTCGTCCTGACCAACGTGAGCCCCAGCACATCGTCACTCAATGGGCGCCTACGTATCCAGGACATCAAAGCGCACCCAGTTTACTCCAGCGCGCCAAGCTATGATCACACCGGCCCAGACGGCTTTACACAATTGATGGGCGTGAATTTGGCCGGGGCTGAGTTCGGCGGGTTTGCCTTCTGGCAAGATGATCCGGACGAGTGGGACTACTACCACAGCAAAAACCTCGACCTAATTCGTATCCCCTTCAAGTGGGAGCGCATTCAGCCTACGCTTTATGGCACGGTGGACTTCACCGACCTCGATACCGTTGTTGCCCTCGCACACGCACGCGGCATGAAGGTAGTCCTCGACATGCACAACTACGCGCGTCGCGACGGCTACATAATTGGCTCAACCCAGATGCCCAACGCCGCCTTCGCCGACGTCTGGGAGAAGATTGCTGATCATTATAAAAACGAAACCGCAATCTACGGCTACGGCATTATGAACGAGCCCCACGGCACCGGTGGTCTCTGGCCTGCCGCCGCCCAAGCCGCAGCCGATGGCATTCGCAATGTCGACACGAACACCTGGATCATCGTGGGCGGTGAAAACTACAGCAGCGCCTCCACCTGGCGCACCAGCAATCCGAACCTCGACGTCGTCGACGCCTACGGCAAAACGATGTATGAAGCGCATATCTACTTCGACCAAAGTTATCCCGCCGGCGATGGCAGCTATGCCTCGTTCGACAGTGAAAACCCGGCCGATGATCGCGGCGTCCGCCTCGTGCATCCGTTCCTGCTCTGGTTACAGGAGAAAGGCTATCGCGGCTTCATCGGCGAGTATGGCGTTCCCAACAACGACGTTCGCTGGAACACGTTGCTCGGCGAATTTATGGCGCACATCAGCGCCTACGGCGTGAGTGGCACTTATTGGGCTGGTGGCCAAAATTGGGGCAGCTACCCACTCGACATCTCGCCCACGAACAATTACTCGACCGACTCCATCCCAATGGATGTCATTGAGGACTACACGTTCTAAAGGTTAACGCTAACAGCACTTTCCGAAGGCCGTCATCACTCAGATGGCGGCCTTTTTATGCAGGCGATAAAAGCAGCAGCGAATGCTTTCTGGAGTGCATCCGTCCTCTGGCGCTCTGTTGAGTTCAGCTAACTTCATAGAAGGATGCTCCAGTGCCGTTGCGCTTCATTGCATCGTGCTGACTGCCGACTAAAAGGCGTCGGAGATCTAGAGCACTTTTCATCTAGATTGGCCGATCAGGCCGCAGTGATTTTTCGTGTCCAGCAAGGCGGCTTGAGCGTCGCAGGCTGGAAGCCTGTGAGCGAAAAGCCAACAACGCTGGCGCGGAAAAGCACTCGGTTTTGGGCTTGGGGCCAGATTGGAAGTTCGCGGCGTTGGCATTTCAATCACGGGCTTCCTGCCCGCTCAATCAAAGCCGCCTTGCGCTGCATCCAATCTCTACCCCACCTGACTCGCCAATATAGATGAAAAGTGCTCTAGCGCACCGAATAGAGCATACTAACGCAGGCCGACGGACTGATACTTTGCGTTGCAAAGCTAACTGATTACTCTGCAAAGCAAAGCGCCTCGCAATGAATACGAGGCGCTCTTTTTTCTGCAGTCTGTTATGCAGCGAATGCAGCTAGCGCAGTCGCTTCATATCAAATTGTTTCCCTGCTAACGCCTCCTTAGCTGGCTCTCCCCAAAATGGCGTCGGAGTGTAGTCCCAATCCACCAGCATGCGCGGCGTGGCGTATGGGTGGAAACACCAGCCGGTCCAATTGATCTTATACTTCTGAATGAAGCCCAGCATATCGGGCACAAAAGTTTCCGGGTCTTCCTGAATGTCATGCGGAATGAAATCCATTTTCTTGGGATCCGCGCCAACTTCGCCCAGGAAAATCGGATGCTTTTCAGCGACTTCCATCACCTTCTCTTTCCAACCCTTGTGCCAGTTGTAGGTGTGCCAGGAATACATGATGCCATTGCCATCGCGATCATCGAGCGCATAGCCGTTCACTATCCCCGAGAGGTCGTTGCACCACTCTACGCCACCGGCGATGACGATGTTTTTCGCACCAGTTGAACGAACCGCATCCACAAGGCCTTGCATACCAATGGACTCAAAGCCCTGATTCTTCTTCTTTTCATCAGCAGTCAGAAAAGCGGACTCATCCTTGCCTTCCTTCGTACCGACCCAGCCGCCATTACGCCAGATTTCCCAGGAAATTCCATGCGGTTCATTCATTACATCAAAGAGAACCGCCGGATGATCTTTATACAGTTCGGCAAATTCCTTCCAGAAATCCGCATGCACTTGCTTTGGCGCGCGATAACGGTGCAGGTCGATCACGATGTAGGCGCCACGGTTGGCTGCGAGGGTGATCATCTTATCAATGATGGCGCGGTACCCGGCGCCGCCGTCTTTTTGGTAAGCGCTCTCACCCCACCAGAATTCCTCCTTCATGGGCACACGGACACAATTCGCGTGCCACTCGTCAATGGCGACGACCAGCGACTTTACTGGCTGCTCATCCATGGGAAGCGTTTCCAAACCACCGGCATTCACACCCTGCAGCCAAACTTCGTTGCCATCGGGATCGTGCAGGCGATTGCCCACGACCTTAAGCATCTTCGGCCACTTGCTTGGGTTCGGCTCTTCCGGCGCCACATACTTGGCAGCCTGCTGGCGAGCGCGCGCTTCCTGCCGGGCGATAATTGGCGCCGAGTCGGTTGGCTTAAGCACCATGTTATCCAATTCGAACGTGCCAGCCTTCACATTGAACAAAGTCGTCATCATGATGAGCGTAGCCGCATCCTCAGGCACCATAAAGCTGATCGTTTTATCCATCCAACCGTTGGTGTCTTTCTGCGTGTAAGAGGGAGATGGCTTGCCGGAAAGCTTTTTTCCACTGGCGTCCTTCCACTCCATCATAATGCGTGCGTCAAACCACGGCTTCTCGCCTTTCTTTAGACCAGTCACGCGCTGCGACCAACTAAGTTGAAGCGCATCTACGCCAGCGGGAATATCCACCTCCCGGTAGTCCATAACCATCTCGCCCGGTTCTGTGCTTACGAGGCGCAGGTAATGATTCCCCCCCTCTTCGACAATGTTCTTTTTGCCAGACCAGCGTCCTTCAAAATCCCAGCCTGGAATCAACGATCCGGTTTCCGACAATAGCCTGTCAGCCTTAGCTTGGCGACCAGCCATTTTTTCCTGATCCTTGCGCGCACGCTCAAGCTTAGCCTGCTCCGCAGCAGCGCGCAGCTCCTCTGCGTCTGTTGGCATCAGCACGATGTCGTCCAGATCATAAGTGCCCGCGTTCACCAGGAAAAGACTCGGCATGAATTTCAACGTGACAGCATCCGCGGGCACCAAAAAACATGTCTTCTTTTCCACCCATCCATCGGTGTCCTTGCGCGTATTGGGAGCCCTGGGAGTTGGGGCCACCTTCGTGCGCGAAGCGTCCATGAACTCCATCATGATGCGTGCATCGTACCAGGATTTTTCACCAACTTGCAGCCCGGAGATGCGTTGCTTCCAAGTCATCTCGATCGCCTCAACGCCAGGCGGTATCTCAATCTCCTGATAGAGCATGACAGTTTCGCCTGGCTGCTGGCTTTGCATGCGGATAAAGTGGTTGCCATCCTCGACTTCCCAACTACCGCCAGTCTTCAGGCGAGCCCAACCATCGGGCCAACCGTCCAGATTGGCGTCGACTTCGAGATCGGAGTTTGCGACGAGTGGCGTTGCGCTCGTTTGCGCGGAGGCGTTGTTCGCCCACAGAGCGCAACTCGCAAGTAACAGCGACAGGGTTTGAGATAACTGCTTCTTCATACCAATGGGGGATTTAAGCTGATGCGGCCATAATAGGTTGGTGACCGATACGAAAGTTATAACACAGGGAAGATGTTCGCAAACGACAAGATATCGGCAGCGCAATATGTTGCGTGTAAAGTTCTACAGTTCATACTTTGCATTGCAGAGTTAGAATCATTAGCGCAACTCCTTCACTTCAAATTGCTCACCCGCCAGGGCTCGTTTGGCGAAGGCGCCCCAGAACGGAGTTGGTTCGTACTGCCAGTTGTTCAGCATCACCGGCGTAGCCCAAGTATGAAATGACCAGCCAGTCCAGTTCAGCCGGTATTTCTGAATAACACCCAGCATGTCAGGAACCCAAGTGTAAGGATCCTCTTGATCTTCGTGCGGAATGAAATCCATCTTAAGCGTGTCGGCGCCAACTTCGCCGACAAAGAGCGGATAGTGTTCAGCGGCGTCAATGAACGCTTCCTGCCAACCGGTTTTCCAATTGTAGATATGCGTCGAATACATGATGCCGTTGCCATCGGGATCATCCAGCGCATAGCCCTTCAAAATCCCCGATAGATCATACGACCACTGCAATGCGCCTGCGATGATGATGTTCTTCGCGCCTGTTGCGCGTATGGCGTCGACCAACTTTTGCATGCCAGGTGATTCAAAACCGCGATTGGCGCGCACCGTTTCCTCGTCCAAGAACCCCGCCTCGTTCACCTTGGCGTTTGGGTCGGCGACAAAGCCGCCATTACGCCACACTTCCCAAGAGATGTCGTGCGGCTCGTTGATGATATCGAACAGCACGGCCGGGTTGTCTTGATAAAGCGTTGCCAGCTCTTGCCAAAATGGCAGGTGCTCCGACTTAACCGCACGAAAGCGATGGTGATCGAGCACGATGTAAGCGCCGCGATTAGACGTAGCCTGCACCACGGAATCCACGAGCGCACGATACGCCAAGCCACCATCCGTTTGCCCCTTGCCACGACCATACCAAAACTCATCTTTGATCGGGATGCGCACGACGTTCGCATTCCAATCTTCAATCGCGACAATAGCGGAGTTAGTCACGCCATGGCCAACGGGCGTGATTTCCAAGCCCGGAATTGCTACGCCCTGCAGCCAAACTTCGTTGCCTTCAGGATCAGTCAGGCGGTTTCCCGTGACCTTGAGTTCGGCCGGCCAGTTCTCCGGTTGCGGCGCCTCAGGAGGCGGATTCGTCGGGTAATTCCGATCGATGTTTTCCGTGGAGCGAGCAGAGCTATTCACAGCGGTGATGAGGATCAGGTAAACAGCAAGCGATTGGACAATCCTCATGACTGCGTCACCTCAAGCTTGAGAAAACAGGGGCTGTCCGTCGGCATCTTGATACGCCACTGGCGAAGCTCCGCACTGCCGTCGCCATCCGGGTCTACATCAATCACTTCCTCAAAAACGGTTGAATCATCCGGTGATAAAACTGACCACGAGCCCACGGTTAAATCATAGCTGCGCAACACGGCGTATTGCAAGTCCGATGCGGTTTGGTTCACGCGGTAAGCAAGCGTGACCCATGGACCATCCGGCGTATCCAAGTCAAAATTAAATGCGGCTGCCTGGCCGGCCAAATTGCTGAGCGGCGAGAGGTCCAGACCATATGCAAGCAGGTTTTCCACACCGTCTCCATTGGCGTCGCCAGTTGGGCTTGAGTCGGCGCCGCCCCAATCAATGCTATCGACCCAGTCGGTGTAACTGAAGGTTTCACTGGCATTCAAAATAGCCTCAAACGCTGCGCGCAGCGGAACCGCCGCGAGCTCATTGCCTGTCCGGCTCAGGTGAGTTCCATCACTCGTCGCGTAGTCGTTGGCGCCAGTGGAGATCCAGTAATGATCATCAGTCGGGTCCGCAACGGCCGTCAGCGTATCTACAAGAACATCGATTTTCCCTTCGCTCAAAGCAGTCGCCAAATAGCCATTAAAAATATCGCGCTTTTCGCCATCTCCCCAACCAGAGTTAGGTGTCTGATCTTCCTTACTGACCCAGTTGTAGCTCTCCGAGCCCGTGCGCGGCAAGAGGTTTGTCCGCAGCACTTTCTCCACACCGGCGTCACGCGCCAGTTGCCAGATCGCCTGAACATTGGTGTAGAGCTGGTCCACGTTGCCGGTGCCGCCTGAGCCGATATCATTTGTGCCGTATTCTTCCACAACGACATTGGCGAACTCCAGGAATTCGCCACGCATCGCGTGAGAGTTAACGAAGGTATTCGCCGACTCTCCGTGACGCGCCAAGTTCAGCATGCCAACGGTGTCCGTACCCTCAAGATTCGTCGCCGCACGGTTGAAATAGCCGTTGCCCGCCAGAACCGGAGTCGGATTCGTCGCGTCACCCGTGCCATGCAGAATGCTGTCTCCCAGCCCGATTACCGACAGATAGCCAGGCTCCGTGTAGCGCCCGCCAAACATCACGGCCAAGCCATTCGTGCGCTGATTCTTATCAGTGATGTTGGGCACCGTCATCGCTTCATCAACATTGCCCGGGTCGTTGGCTGGATCATAAAAAATGAACTTCGAGCCACTGTAGGTCGTGTAAACGCCAAGACATGCCTTGCCATCCACGGTCGGGACGCTGCCCTTCACGTGCAACCAAAATACCTCGTCGCGCTGTGGCGCGCCACCCGTCCAAACTGAGGAGTCAATGGGGTCCGCCATGTAGTAAGGCTGCGCCACGCCGCCGAGCATCGTGAGCTCGCGTTCGCCGGAAAAAGTCAGTGGCACGACCTGGCTATCGCTCGCACGTTCAAGCCAAGCGTATTCGATCGTCACGTCACTGCTGCTGATGACTTCGCCGCTATAGCCAACCGCCCAATTCATGAAGGCAATGTCGATCTCGGAAACAGGCCCGCCAAGCTGATGAGGCGAGCGCTGCCAAAAAGCAGTGTTGGTGGAGCCCGGCGAATACGTGAAAGGCGACATGCGGCTGTTCGTGCCAACGACGCGAATCGGCTCAACAGCATGAACGGACATCGCAACGCTAAGAGTGAAACAAGTAACCAGCGCCAAGCCAACGCGGCGAAAATTGGAGTATTGAAAAAACATGGGGTCTAAATCACAAAAGTCCAGTATGCGAAACTAGTTGCGCCAAGCCCATCCATTGCTTGCGCAATATATTGCGTAAGCAGTTAAATCTAACTGCGATCAGGGAGCGTCTTCTTAATTAAGCAGTTACATTAAGGGAAGCTCTTCCCGGCCCGCTGGCCAAAGCGCGGGCTACCACGGCACTGAGCTTTTCTATGCCAACCGGCTTAGGCAACAGATCGAGAATATGCGCCTCACGGGCAATTTCAGGCGTGAGCGTTGCCGAGTAACCAGTCGTCAACACGATGCGCTGTCCCGGAAATTTCTTGAGAATGCATTGCGATAGCTCCAAGCCAGTCATACCCGGCATCGTTTGATCGGAGATGATCAAGTCAAACGTCTCTCCGGATTCACAAACCATTTGGAGCGCCTGTTTCGGGTCGTTGGAAATGGTGACCCGATAGCCCAGAATCTCCAATGCTTCCTTGCCTAATGCTGCCAGGAGCACTTCGTCGTCGACGAATAAAATATGCTCCCCGTGCCCCCTGGCTCCATTAACTGATTTCGGTTCTGCGGCATCCAGCTTCATCGTGTGAACGGGAAAATAGAGGTGAAAAGTCGTGCCTGCTCCGAACTCACTATCGACGGTGATGGCGCCATCATGGCTCTCCATGATGCCATGCACCATGGCCAGCCCCAAGCCAGTGCCTTCGCCCGGACTCTTGGTCGTGTAGAATGGCTCAAAAATACGCTCGATCGTTTCCGAATTCATTCCGCAGCCGGTGTCGCTAATCGAAACATGAATGTAGTCTCCCGGCTGCAACCGCACATGAACATTGGATATTTCGCGCCCGATACTCTGCATGCTTAAACAAAAGCTTAGCTTGCCAGCGCGACCGCTCATGGCGTGCATAGCGTTAGTTGCTAGATTTAGAATGATTTGTTGAACCTGCTCCTGATTGGCCAAAACGCCCGGGGCCGTTTCATCAATCCAGGACTCGATGGCGATGGTGGACGGTATGGTCGCGCGCAGTAGATGAATCGATTCTGTCAACGGCTCTTGCAGCCGAATAGTCGAACGGGTTTCCGGTTGCTTGCGGGAAAATGTCAGGATCTTTTCGATGAGAGCGCTCGCCCTCTCCGAAGCTTTTAAGACCGTAGCCAAGTCCTGCGTAATGGAGGGGTCGCTGGAGCGCCGATGCGCCAGTTCCGCATAGCCACGTATCGCCGCCATGATGTTATTAAAATCATGTGCAATGCCCCCGGCCAGAGTGCCAATGGCCTCCATCTTCTGAGCTTGCCGCAGTTGCGCCTCTAAGCTGACCCGCTCCTCAATGTTGCGCATGACCAGGAGCAAACCCACCGGATCGCCAGACTCGCTACGATTCAAGTGCAATGAACATTCCAGCCAAATGCTTTCCCCAGCTTTGGTTAATAGCTTGCGCTCGATGCACTGCGCCTCGCCCTGCAGCGCCTTCTTCAGCGCATTGGTTAGATCTGCATCATGATCCACCCCAAAAACCCTGAGGAAGTGAGTGCCCACCCGCTCATCACTGGACCAACCAAACATGCCCGTCGCGCCTTGACTCCAGTATTGTATTGTCCAATCAAGATCCAGCGTGATGATCGCATCTTCCAGCCGGGAAATGATTTCCGCATCCCGGCGTAGTTGGTTTTCAATTTTCTTCCGCTCAGAGATATCCTGTACGATGGCCACGAAGATGCTTTTCCCATTGGATAAAACATGCCCGATACTCACTTCTACCGGATAAGTTTCCCCACTCTTAGTTAGGTGATCGGACTCAAATTTCGCGCGTTTATTCTCGATCATCGTGGCGGCCAGCTCACCCCAATTTTCCGGCGTCACGATTCGATCATAATCCCAAACATGCAGGTTCAGCATCTCCTCACGGGTATAGCCCAGACGCTGACAGCACATTTGATTACAATCCAGAACCATGCCGGTCTCCACATCCACGAACTCCACCGACTCCTCTGAGTGATCAATCAATTTGCGGAATAAAACCAGCTCCTGCTCAAAACGTTTACGCGCAGTGATATCACGCAGCGTCAGCAAGTGGGCAGGCAGATTATCCCATTCCGTTTCCGCCGTCTTGACTTCGGCATACCGGGGCTCTCCCAGCCGATCAGGAAGCGTGATCACTGACGAGTCGCTCCAGTTGTCCATAAATGGGCTACCGATTAAAGTAGATAACTCTTTGAGGAAAAAGTCTGAGGCCGCTGGGTTGGCAAACTGCACCACATTTTGCTCATCCACCACGATCATGGCGTCTTCACTGACATTAATCAGTTCGCGAATTCGCGTCTCACTTTCACTCAGGCGACGGCTCGTTTCACCCAGCTCCAACGCCAATTGACGCAACTCAGTCGAGATGCGATGTCGCTCAACCGCATAGCGAATCGAACGAACCAACAATGAACTCTGAAACTCGCCCTTAACCAAATAATCCTGCGCCCCATAGCGCATCGCGCGGATACCCGCATTTTCATCATCCAAACCGGTAAGCACCAGCAACGGGATGTCAGGGGCTGTTTCGATGATGCTTTGAAAGCTACGCTCCCCCTGAGAATCCGGCAACCCCAAGTCCAACAGTATCGCGCCAAAGGTCTTTGTTCGCAGCAACTCAATACACTCTGCCATGCTACGCGCTTCCTCCAACACAAAGCTGACCTCTATCGCTTCCGAGAGCAGCTCTCGAATAATGAGCCGATCCGTGGGATTATCCTCTACCAGCAGCACTGCGATTTTGTTACTCATGATCGGGTAGCTCAACGAGGTTCCACCAAAAATTAAGCAGGGTATTAAAAGCGGCGACGCAGCGATCGAAGTTCGAAGGCTTAACCAGATAACAATTGGCGTGAAGCTTGTAGGCGCTTTCGATGTCATCCGGCGCATCCGAAGTGCTGAAAACAATGACCGGTATGGTCTTCAATAATTCCACTGACTTGATCTCAGCCAGCACCTCTCGGCCATTCTTTCGGGGCAAATTCAAGTCCAGCAAAATACAATCGGGCCTGGGACATCCGTTGAAACCATCCTCCTGGCTCAAATACTTGAGCGCCGCTTCACCATCTTCCACCACGTGCAGCGAATGATCGATCTCAATCTTTTTCAACGCCTCTCGCGCCAAGAGAATATCCGTTGGATTATCTTCAACGAGTAAAATATTCATGGGTTTCAGTTTGATCATGCTGCAAGGTATTTCTTAGTGTGAACGATACGACTGGTAGCGGTTTTCATTGTGTTCTAGCTCAGGCTGTCCTGGCATGCGTACCGTTTGGCCGATGTCTCGTAAGGTAAAGTGAAAGGCGCAGCCTTCTCCCTCCTGCGACTCGACCCAGATTTGTCCACCATGCCGTTGGATAATCCGCTTACACAGCGCTAGCCCTATTCCCGTTCCGGGATAGAGCTCACGATTGTGCAAGCGTTGGAAAATCACAAAGATGCGATCAAAATACTCCGGACGAATTCCAATCCCGTTATCCGTAACCGTTATTTCCCAATGCGACTCATGACGCTGGGCGCTGATGTGGACCCGAGGCGTGCTTTGCGAGAATTTCAACGCATTCGACAAGAGGTTTTGAAACACCTGACTCAGTTGAGTGTAATCCCCAAATACCTCAGGCAATCCCTCTTGGGTAATTTCCGCATGACTTTCCTCTATGGCAGTCGCCAAATTCAGCTTCGCGTCAGACACGAGATCACCGAGAGAGAGCGACTGAAACTCACGACTTCTCGTGCCCACCCGGGAATAAGAAAGCAAATCGCGAATCAATCGCTGCATGCGTGACACATTACCCACCGTATGGTCGATGAATTCCTTACCCCCATCATCCAGCTTATCTCGATAACGGCGCGCAAGCAACTGGACACAGCCATCGATGCCCCGCAACGGCTCCTGCAAGTCATGCGAGGCAATGTAGGCAAACTGCTCCAAGTCGGCGTTGGAACGCGCTAACTCCTCCGCCTGCCGGGCCAGCACCGCTGATGACCGGACACGCTCGGTCACATCGGCGCGAATAGCGACATACTGTCGGGGACGCCCATCATCATCCAGAAAAGGCACTATCGTGGTGTCCACCCAATAATGCTCGCCGTCTTTAGCGCGGTTACGAATTTCTCCACGCCAGACCTCACCTTGGGAAATAGTTCCCCACAAGTCTTTGAAAAACTCTTTGGAATGGCAGCCGGAATTCAAGATCCGGTGGTCCTGACCAATAAGCTCCTCACGACTGTATTTTGAAATGGTGCAAAACTTCTCATTAACATAGGTGATGCGCCCGCGCGCATCAGTCATCGCAACAATCGCATGCTCATCCAACGCCGCCTTGAAATCGATCAAATCGCGCGACGCCACATCCCTCTCGATTTGAAGCTGATGCAAGTGCGTCATGTCCCGCGCAATCAAGGAGAGCCCCAATTGCTTCCCATTTGAATCATCAACTGCTGAAATCGTGATGGATACATCAATTAGTTTGCCATCTTTTTGCGCCAGCGTCACTTCCAAGCCTGACACAGTCTCCCCGGCCCGCGCCTTTGGCAACCACTCCTGGTGCAGCTTCTCAACGGAAATGATTTCCCGCAGCGGCTGATTCATCGCCTCACTGGCAGGAACGCCGAAGACGACTTCGGCGCCTTTATTCCAAACCGTAATTCGATTCTGCTGATTCAAACTGACGATTGCATCTTTGGCTCCAGTAACAATCGCCGCCAATAATGCATTATGCGCTTCCGATGATTGCAGCAGCTCATTCCGCTCCAACAATTCCGCGTGAATTTGGTTTTTCTTTTTAGCAGTATACCAAACAATGACGAAGAGTGTCATCGTATTCGACACCACGAAAAGGTTAAGCGCCATAACGAACCCAATCAATTCTGCCTGGATCGCCATCATCAAAAGCCACTCCGAACAAAGCGGCGCCAAAATCATGAGTGGTATAATGGTGCGCGCGCTTTGCCCCCCCAGCAACGGTGAAGTTAGTTGCTTCATGAAGCCTGCCCCAGGTTCGAGAAGCAATATAGCCACACCGACCAACAGAAATAGGAGCGCAGTATTCAACGCCAATGAACGAAACCAACCCAGATCATAAAGGGACGCTGGCTCAACAACATAGCTGACCAGAGCGATCAAAGAGAGGAGCAGGACCATGAAGGCCAGCGTCTGCATCACAAGAACTCGGCGACAAGTTTTCAGGTTTATCACGAGCAATGCGCAACCGACCAAGCACAAGCCCAGAGCTGTTGCTGCGGACATCCGACCTGGATGATACGGAAGTGCTGTATCTGGATCGCGAATTAACAATTCATCGATGCCTAAATTAACATCCGCCACATACTCAATGAGAGTTAAAAGCGACATCAGCAGCACAGCTGACGCGGTACTAATGGCAAGCGATTTTGCCCATGCATGACGCTCGACCAGTTGCCGAGACCAGATCGAAAGACCCGCCAAAACGAAGCCAATCGCTGTATTCACCTTCATGGTCTCAAGGCCCGGGATTAGGCTTTTTATACCATCAACATCTAGTATCCATCCAATCAGCACCACCAGGGGAAGCACCATAGAAACTACCGCCAAAAGACATACAGCAGCGTGACAAGCAGGCCTGTTTCGCTTCATCGAAGCTTCCATGTATAACTTTTAAAATGGGCACTTGCCTTTTTCAATTAAATTTAGTATTGAAAAGCCAATTTTATCAGTAATCAATATCATCTACAACGCGCATCCACTAGCCAATCGACCATGCTAAGGACCTAGTTCTCCGTAGAGCAGCCTCACTCAGGCGCCGCGAAAATACCCTTAAAATCAAGGGCATTTTGGGCGTTTTTTTATTAAATTTCGCCTGTTCCCCCTCAGAGAGGGCAGACTAGAATTGCATTGCATAAATAGAATAACTACTCTTTTGGCCATGAAACGCATAGTCGTTGTTGAAGATCAGCTTATCCTTAGAGAATTCATCGTCCGGCTCATCGTTGAAAGCCCGATGCTGGAGCTAGTAGCTGAGACTGGTGATGGTCTGGAAGGTTATCAACTGATTCTGAAACACCAACCTGACGTCGTGGTTCTGGACATCATGTTGCCGGGACTCAACGGCATCAGCATTATGCAGAAAATAAAGCGTGAAATGCCTGACATACATGTTTTGGGGTTTTCGGCTTTCCAAAACCGCAACATGGTCCGCCAAATGATGGAGTGTGGCGCGACGGGGCTTGTGCAAAAATCGGAAAGCTTGCAAATCCTGGAAACTGCAATCAACACCGTTGTCCAGGGGCAGACATTCTACAGCCCAAACATCTCAGCGATGCTGCGCGACATCATGCTCTATCCCGAGCAAGGGGACAGTCCTGAGTCCTTATCCACTCGCGAGCGCGAGGTGCTGCAACTCGTTGCCGAAAGCCACAGTAATAAAGAAATCGCCGCCAAGCTGGGCATCAGCGTCAAGACCGCAGAGACACATCGTAACCGCATCATTGCCAAACTAAACATTCACGACACTGCAGGCTTAACACGGTTTGCCATCGTGCATGGGCTCATCGACCCGAGCGCCTAGCGGCGTGGAATCTAATTCTAGGGAGTATGCCTAATGATCGGATGCGGATTAGCGGCTTTTACCAATAACGGTAGGCAGACCCAACTGCTTGGCGTAAGCCATGCCCTGCGCATCGGCGCCGGCAGAATTCAACACTCCGAAGATCACGCCTTCGTAAGCGCTCGCCGTCATGATTTCAGGGTCTTCAGAAAAATTGTTTGCCCCCTGAGTCACCCAGCCCTGGCCTTCAAGACGCACCAGCCAGTGTCCCACCAAATCGCCGTCCGCATCGCGAAATACCGCCATCATGCCGGGCTTGAGTTTTTGAAAGGGCGTCGGGGAAACCAGCAGGACCGAGCTCGATCCGTAGTAGGGGTCCATTGACACGCCCTTGCCCAGCATAACCATCCAGCTCTGATTGTGCTGGGCGGCTTGCAACGCATCGTCAATGGCGCGCACCATAGGAACGTCTGTTTTGATGTTTGCTGAAAGATAGCGTCCCTCAGCAGCGCTGGCGACAAAGGTTAAAAGTGCGATCAACAAGGAGATGGCTGGTGTTTTCATGATAACTCATGATCTCACCGATTCACGTTTTGGGATATTAGGTCGGATATGTCATTTCCCCTATCCCTTCATTGAATTGCACAAATTGAGACACTGAATCGCACCGGTTCAGTTCACTGAATGCCAGAACGCGCTCCACTGAATCAAAACGAGCGCAGCCTGTATCTTTTTCAGGTCCGCACTGTATTATTTTCCGATCATGCTGAATGTTGTTTATCTTTAGCCATGCCGACTTTAGGATTTCAAAATCACTAAAGTCCCGACAATCATCACAGCAGCAAGCATGCTGCTATCCGGTTGTGAATACCGGGAGACCGCCCCGACGGCACAAGCTCCCGTCTCCGGTGAGTCTTTTCGCGATTCCGCCAAAGCAGCGCGTATTGTTGAGCGCCAGGAGGCGGGACGAACCAGCGCTCCGGGCGGGGGAACGTCCATGGCCCCACTCTATGGCGACAATGTATACTTCGTCATTGAGCCCATCGAGTTTGACGAACTGCAGCCCGGCATGCTAGTGGCGTATGACAGCATCAATGGCCAACGCATTGTCCATCAGCTCGTCTCCAAAGAAGGCGACTACTGGTCGGTGAAGGGCATCAACAACCCCCATGAAGACAGCGATTATGTAACCCGCCAAAATCTGATTGGCGTGGTCTACGGCGCCTTCCACGCCGAAGATTGAATTTGCCTTATTGGCTAGCTGCGGGCGCCGCCGGAGCTGCCGCGGGCGCCCCCGTGCTAACCGGCACCGAAACCGTGGCGCCAGTATCAAGCCCCGCCACACGGGAACCTTCATTGATCGCAATGGCTTGCGCCGCACTGCGCACCACCTGTTTCAAGTAGTCGTAGGCAGTCGCCCATGGATTCTGCGGAATCCAAACAATGTCAAACGGTTCCAGCCGCACGTCTGGCGCCTTACCCGTCATGATCGCTGCAAAATCCACCACCGCGACCTGTGGCTCACGCAACGAACCGCGCACGATGACCACCTGCGAAAGATACGCCTTTTCCGCCGGTCCCAGGCCATAGGCGATACACTCAGCAAGCGTCAGCTCATCCTTATAGGAAACCGCCTTGGGCTGGTTGACCTTGCCTAACAGCAACACGGAACTCGCCTGCGCCGATGGCAGATAAATGTAGTCGTTGTGTTGTAAGTAAATATTCTGGCTCATGTCTCCGTCCCGGATGAGCTTGGTAAAATCCACCGGCAACACTTCCCCGTCGCGGATCACAATACTGTGCCCCAAATCCGCCAGTTCTTCAGTTGACCCCGAAAAGCGCGCGCTGAACAACCCGCCCGCCATAGCAATGGATTCAATCAGCGTCGTAGGCTGTCGTAGCGGGTACAGGCCGGGGCTGTAAACACGGCCCAGCATCCAGTAGCGCCGACTCTTGACCTCGACCAGCGTGATGTTAACCACGGGCTCGGCATAATCCCTCGCGAGCGCTTGCCCCAACGCATCACTCAGCTCCTGCACCGTTTTGCCCTCCGCCTTCACGCCGCCAGCCAAGTTATAATAAACCATGCCATCCGGCATAATAAACGTTCGCGCCAAGGTGCCTGGAATCTCCGCGACTTCGATCTCCAGAATGTCCCCTGGTCCAAGGCGATAGGGCGCTGTCGACGGTTTCAACATTGCGGGGGTAATCTCGACTTCCGGCTCGATCGTTTCGAAGTCCGCCGTTTCAGAGAGATTGACCGGCGGCGCGTAGGCGTCGAAGGTCGGCTCCGGCGCCTGCAGACACCCGCTCAAGACCAGCGAGAGCGTCAGCAGTAAAACTGTCAGGTAACGGGCGAGCATCAGGGGTTAATGATATGCGGTGTGTGAGTATTGACCAGACTCACGGCAGCGCTCGTGATGAAGGCGCGAATCGCGAGGTCTGTTAACTCTTCCAGCTCGGCGGTCGGGCGTTCCGAGACATAAATGATATCCTTCGGCTTCAAACGAAAATCCTTCGCGCGGCCAGATAAAATGTCAGCCACGTTGACCTCGAAAACCTCTGGTTCTGTCAGGCTTCCCCGCACCACAATAACGCGATGCACCCAAGCCTTCGGCGAGTAGCCCAATCGCCGGGTCAACGCGGTGACGATGGTGGCGTTAGGCGTAAAGCTCTGCACGCCGGGTTGGCCAACAGCGCCAAAAACATAGTATTCGTTCGTAATGTTTGAGGCGATGTAAATGTAGTCATTAGGCTCGATGCCGATGTTTTGGTTCATGTCGCCTTCGAGAAACAGCTTTTGAAAATCCACATCCATACGCTGGTCTCCACGCACGACAAACGAACGCTCCATGTCCGCCAATTCAATGGTGTTCTGCTCAAATAAACCAACCTCCACGCCACCTGCTCGAGCCACGGCTTCAACCAGCGTTAACGGACGGTCGAGCGTAAACACGCCGCGTTTCATCACTTTTCCCATGATGGAGTAGCGCTTGCTGCCAACCTCCTCCGGCGTAATGATTACCCGCGGATTGCGGAAGTTCGCGCTCAAGCGTTTTTCAAACAGTAAGCGCGCCTGGTCGATTGACAGTCCGTTAACATCGACATTCGTGGCCTGCAGGTAGCTGATCGTTCCATCGGGCGCAATACGAATGCCCGGACGATCCAGCTCCGGTCGGCCGTAAAACGAGAAGTTAATCACGTCGCCCGGGCCCAACTCGTAACGCTCACGCCAAGACGTCATTGCCTCCCCCGCCTCCACCGAATCCTCAGCATTCACGAAGGAAAGCGCAACCCACAAGAAGATGATCAACGCAACTCGCATTAGCCAGGATTTGCCGATGGTTTCTTTCGCAACAGCGAGCCAAGAACGAGGCCTAATGCTTCACAGCCAGCCGCTAGCGGATTGGGAGCCGGATGGCGCACCAGGATCAACCCATCTGGCTGATGAAGCGTGTTGGCGTAGAGCCGCATATCGTTCTTCAGCTTGCCTAGTGCGGCGCCCTCATCGACCAAACAGAGCCAATGGCCCACCTGCTCCAGAATAGGAATAATCGCCGGGTACGGGTCGCCATGCAAACGCAACACAACTGGCCCCAGTCGCAAATTTTCCCGCGCCCACACGCACCAATCTTCCACTTCGCGCCAGTGCATCAGTTGCCCCGGCGCGGCGCCCAGGTCGCCTGGCTGCTGACTCAGATCCAGCACTTTTAACGGCGTGTCATCGGCATCCGCCAGTTGAAACAGCGTGCGCCAAAATGGCGTCTCTGCCGGAGCGTCAGCGTGCGTCGTGACAATCACCAGATAGCCGTCACGTTGCAGGCGGATTAAATCAGTCAGCCAAAACGCATTTAACTGCGTGCGCCAGGATTCCGTGTCATTAAGCGGCAAATCTAGTTTGGGCAATGCCTTCGCCGCAATCGCATAGCCTAGAGGAAACTTCGGCGCGGGGTTCCGTATTTCCAAAAACAACGCAATGACCAGTCCAAGGAAAGCGCCGCCGCCAAAGCCCGCCACCGCCAGTAGCAACGCTTGTTTCCGATTCACCACCACGCTGACATCCCCCGGTGAAGGTTTTTGAAACACCTCCCAATAGCCTGGCGCATTTTCCGCAAAAATACGGGCTTCCTGCAAACGACTGTTGAGCAGTTCGAAAGCGCGACGCAGTTGATCCCGCTCCTGCAAAAGCTCACTGTAGCGGAGGATTTGACGCGGCAGATGCTGAAGCTTCGCGCGTTGATCTTTAAGCAAACGCTCATACTCCTGAGTCCGCTGTTGCAGTTGCAGACGCTCGTTGCGCACTTGGATAATTTCCAGGTAAAGCTGGTTGCCTAACGGCGTCCCTGTAAACCGGCGTAAATCATCACCCGGATCGGCCGCCTCTTCCTTTAGTTTCTCTTCCAGATATTGGATCTCGTAGAGCTTTTCTTTCACGAGTGGATTGGAGTCCGTATAACGACCACGCAGCTGGGCCAATCCTTCTTTGGATGATTTCAATTGATCTGAAATCGGGCTTAGCGCCTGAAGTTCCTCCGTCAATGCCTTCAGTTGCTCCGTCTTCGTTGTCAGCAATATGCGCGCATCCTCAAGCTGCAATTCCAAGCCAGCCAAGGCGCGCAGCGAAGCCTCCAGTTGCTTGTCCCCGTCCAGATAATCGTTGTCCGAAGAAAAGGTTAGCAACCGCTGATTGACCGTCTCCAAGTCGCGCGCCAAGTCGTTGCTTTCTTCTTCAAGCAACTCCCGCATGGCGAGCGATTCACGCCGCTGCAAACCAATCGTATAGTGGATAATTTCGTCGGCCCAAAGCTCGACAATCTCGATGGCTGCTTCACCACTCTCGGCGCTGTGAACAGTAATGTAGAAAAAGTCTGTACCCTCCAATTGATCGATTTCCACAGACTTCTTCAGCTCTTCCGGATCCAGACCGAGCGACGTGGCGGTTTTAAAAATGGCTTCATTCGCCAGCAAAGTGGAGCGCAGGCTGCGGTCGTTTAATTGCCGTGGACGAAAGGCGTCCCCCTGCTCGCCCGCCTTGATAACCGACGGCACCGGCTTTTTAATTAACTGCAACGAAACCGAATAGGTTTGGCTATTCCACATCCCTCCCACCAGAAATCCTCCAATGCATAAAACAATCGCCAATCCAACCGGCCAGTAGATGCGCAGTAAAAACGCATAAACCCAACGCAGTGGATCAAACCCAAGCGGGAACTGAAAGCCGGAATCCGCCAAACCGGACTTCTCCGCGCTGGCGCTAGCTGCCGGCTTGGAACCCATGGGTGTTTCACTCATATCAGATCAATACAGGTGTATTTTTATCGCGCCTCGCGTTCAAGGTAATTCTCGCAGCAAGGTCTCGACAAAGCGATCTTCAAATTGTTGCAGCGTATGGTTTTCCAGAACCCGCTGACGCTGCTTTCGAACCAGTTCTCCCGAGCCGACCGTTATGGATTTCAGCGCCCGAACCAGCCCTTCTTCGCTCCCCTGCGGAAACCGCCACTCCGTGGGCAGAAAGTCATGCATGCCATCGTTGTCCGAACCAACCACGGGCACGCCACACGCCGCCGCCTCCAGCATCACCAGCGGAAAGCCTTCAAAGCGCGACGGGATGATCAAGCAATCCAACGCCGGATAAAGCGTTTCTGGATGCTTTTCCCAAGCGCGCAGAATGATCCGCTCCGTCAATCCGACTTCAGTAATAATGTTCTGCAAACGCGCGTAGTCCGGTCCGTCACCCACAATAAGCAGCTTGGCGGCAGCGAGTTCTCCCGACCATCGACTCATCGCACGCACGAGGAATTCCTGCTGCTTCTGGTTAAACTCCACACGCCCGCAAACGCCAAAAAGCAAGCCATCGGGCAAGCCTTGTTCTTGCCGTAATTGCGCCGCATCACGCGGCGTGAATCGCTCGGTGTCGATCCCGTTTTCAACGATATGAATCGGCGCGGTGGCGCCACGATCGCGAAGCATGTCGGCAATGCACTGGCTGATCGTCATCCAGGAGTCCGGGGCGCGAAACAAATAGCCAGTGGTTAGGTCACGCAGCGCGCCCAGCTTGGCGCCCATCTGCTCCATCGTATGCGCGACGGGGATATAACTCATCACGCGATGCTCGGACTTTTTCGCCGCCAACAACGCCATGGAGCTGTCTTCAATTTCTCCTTGCAGGCAGACAATTAAATCCGGCGCCAACTCAGCGAACAAGCGCACCAAGTCATCGAACGATTTTCCGTTCACATGATTGCGCAGCGCCTGAAATTTCTTGGTGACCGCCGGCGAGTAACGAACCTCCAGTTTTCCGCCTGCCTTCTGGATCGCCTCCGTGTGCGCAAAGAGCCGCTCGTTCTTCGGGTTGAGCACCAGCGTAGTCTTAAATTCCGGGCGACGGTTCGCCGCCGCCACGCCACGCATCGCCATAAACTGATGCCCGCCAAAATCCGGATTATCGTCGTAAAATACGATGTGCTTCATGCCTGCATTTCCTCCGGGTTAAAGGCGAAAGCGAATTCAGGTCGTTCTCTGCGACCGAGCGCCCAATCATAAACTCCGCGAATCTGTTGCGCCTTTGCCTGCCAAGTGAAGTGCGCACGCACGAAGTCGCAGGCACGGGCGCCAGTCTCGCGAACCAAGGCCGGCTGAGCGGCCAGCTCGGTCAACTTCTGCGTAAAGCCCTCCCGTAAAGTTTCGACAGAATCGAAGGGCACTCGCCAACCGCAATCATCGGGCACGAGCTCTGTCGGTCCGGCATAATCTGCGACTACGGGCGCCAGCCCCAGCGCCATGGCTTCCAGCACCACGCCTCCACCAAACTCGCGCACACTGGGAAAAGCGAAGACATCAGCTTCGCGCAATCGGGCGTGTAATTTTTCATGAGCAATCCACCCGGGCAACGTAACGACCTGCTCTAACTCATTTTCTGCAACGAGTTCTTTTAAGCGCCCCATCTCAGCGCCATCCCCGATAATGTCCAGTGTCGCACATCGCTTTTTCAGCAGAGGCAATGCCGCTTCCAATAGCGTCACCGCGCCTTTGTAGGGGACCAGCCGTCCCACAAAGGCCAAGCGCAGCACATCACTCGCCGGACGATCTTTATCCGGCATCGGAAAGCGTTCGGGATCGATCGCGTTTTCCGGCACATAAATCGCCTTGCGCCGCCGTTCGCCTGTCGTAACGACTTCACCGTAGGTGTGGCCGGAGGCCAGCAAGAGCGCCGCAGCGCGATCACGCGTTCCTTGCAAGTCGGGCGTGAATCTGTAGAGCCCACGCACGTAGCTAAGCCATTCCCTTTCCTGGCGACGAATTGCATCAAACCCAACTGGCCACGGGACGCCGCCATTCAATGGTCCGATGATCAGCGGCACGCCAATTTTTTGTAATCGTTTTGCAATCGGGCTCGCTGTCGTTGGACTGAGCGGCGTCACTCGGTGCACCAAATCAAACTCGCGCGCCTTAAGTGGGCCTTCGAGTTGGCGCCAGAGCTTCCGCTCAAACACTGGATAAGCCACATTGTAAAAGGCAGAGTAAATGGTCCAGCCAAGCGACTCTCCGCCGCGCAAGAACTTGGCGACTTTAAACGCCATGCCTTGCATACGACGGTTGTCTACCGGGATGAGTCGCTCGGCTGGAAAACCTGCTTCTAAAATTGAATCCTTGTTGCGCAGTTCGGTCGCCAGTTGCACATCGGCAACATCCAGCAAGGCGCGCGTCAACGAGTAGCCAATCAACGCCACACTGGTCAGTTGCGGGTTGGCTGCTTCCGCGATAACGAGGACGCGAGGCAATTTGGAATCAGACATGGTTTGGCGGTAAAGTTGATTTCAGGTTAACGACGACGCGGAAATTCCTTGGTGCGCGTTGCCGCTTCGAGGAAACGCGGACGACGACGCTGAGGCGCATGTGATTGTTGACTGGCAAGGGACACGTGCTGCGTCGAGCGGCGTTTGCCATCCCATGTTGCTGGCAAATACCCCTGTCGACGCCAGATCTCGATGCGCATCAAAATACCCACCATCAACATCCAGGTGGAGAGATTTTTCGTCTGCGTCAGCACCCGCTCCAATTGACTGTGAAGATAGGTAATCGCAAACGCCACGCCAATGCCAAGGCACAGGAAACCCAGCATCGATTTCCGATAATGCCACACGCCACGCAGGCACCAGTAAAGCGTCGTCAGTTCAAACAAAATAAACGCCGCGAAGGCCAGGTAACCAGTCTCGGCCAGAATCAGCCAGTAATGACTTTCGGTCAGCGGATTGGCGTAGTAATGCTCCGCTACAATCGTGTGCCCGCGGTTCGCATTCCAAGCCTCCAGCAGCTTGCTGTATTGGGGACCCTCGGGGCGGCTGTTCGCAATGCCAAAGCTGTTCCATCCGATGCCAACGAACGAGTCCTCCAGCATCGCTTTGGACTGCTGGTTGAGAATCCAGCGCAGATCATTTTCCGGCCCGGTGTCCTCGGAGGATTCAAAGCGATTCACCAGTGTATCCATGGCCAGTAAAAGCACGATGCTGCCCGCAGAGCCCATCAGCAGCAGCACGCCCATTCGCTTGGGGGTAATGCCGCGCAGGAAGCTGGCGCCCAAGAGCAGAATCGATCCCATGCCAATCGCCGCCAGCGATGCGCGTGAAACCGAAAAAACAATGCTCAAACCCGCCGCGCCAAACCCAACGAAATACCATAACGAATCGCGGAAGCGCAGGTCTTTCGCCAGGGACACCGCCAACAACGGCAACGCCACGAAGTAGCACCACATCGCCATCGGGTTCTGGTGCTCAAACCAAGCCGGAATTTGATAACGCCCCTCAAGGTAGCGCATCTTGATGCAGACCAGCACATTCACCACCAACGCCGCGGCAAAACCACGCAGCATCCACAAAATGTCTTCCTCGTCTTCAATCGCCAGGCACACGCCCATCGCGATCAAAAACACCATGGCAAATTTGAACGCCGCCATCAGCCCATACAGTGGTTCGAAGGCGGTGAAAAGCGACAGGCATCCCGCAAAAATATAGAGTGAGTATGCAAACACACCTGGCAGCCGTAGCAGGGGTTTTCGCCCCTTCGACGCGGCAGCCAAAATCAACCCCACACCGATCATCCAGAGCATGTTAAACTCGAAGCCTTTCGTGTGCCCGCGATACCAATCAATCGAGTAAAGCATCAACGTAAAGTTCCCCGGCGGCCGCACCATCAACAACGCCATGACCACCAGAACCAAGCGACGCCAAAGCTTGTTTTGATTCACCAGATAGGCCACGATTAACGGGATGACGCTCATGCCGATCAGGATGATCATGGTCTTGATCAGCAACTTTACGATTTCCATGGATCGAGCGCCTCCAGGATGGTTAAGGTTGCCGGATCGTCGAGCGACTGGTCGCCCAGTGATTGCACCACGATCAAGATCGGCTCTTCGCCACCAGCGCCAAAGGTTAGCCGACGCCAAGTCGCTTTAGCCCAATAATTCATAGGCGACACAAACCAACCCTCTGGCGTGCTGAACCAATACATGGCGCGCCGTTGCTCGCCGTCGCGCTCCAGTGTTAGCGATTGCACTTCGCCTTGCCCTGTAGTTAAAGACTGCTCACTGACGATGCGCCAGCCCGCGCCGATAAAGCAATAGCGTGGATCATGCACTGCATGGCGATTGAGCGAACCATCGATCGCCGAATACAAAAAAGGCGCCCCGCCCTGTGGCAGAACAATTTTCTTAACCGCGAAAGCCTCCCCCAACAACTCACGTTCCTGCGCCGTCAATGGAGTCGCCTGCGATGTAAAATTCGCCCCACCCTCCGGTATGCCAAGCAGTTGATCCATCGCGTTCGTTGACGGCGTCAATTCGACGATTAACGCCACGATGAGCGTTACTCCGCAGATGAGCCACAGCAGTCGCGTTTGCCATTGCTTCATGCCCGGGCTCCTTTCCACCAACGGAAAGAAAGACCCAAGCTAAAAACCAACAGCATACAGCGCAATGCCCAGCCGTTGACTGGTAAATCTTTAGCCAGCCAGCCAGTGGCCGGCAACCAGGATAGCATGCCTGCAAGCCACATCCATTTCCAGACATTGCCGGACACCTGCCCCCCCAGGGCCAGGGCAAGCGCCACATGCCGCGCAACATTGAGAGAGCCTAGAATGCCCACCAAGCACGCCAGCAGCGACAACGCTAACAGGAGAAAATCCGGCTGCCAGTTTTGCCGTCGCCAGCTTCGTAGAGCGACCCATAGCAGTGGCCCTAACCAAGCGATAAAAATGAAAACGCCACCGCGCGCATAGACATCTGCCCGCCAGATTTCGGGTAAGTTCGACGCCGCCAATCCACAGATAATCAGCGCGATCAAGGCAGGCGCCCATTGAGCCATCTTTGCCCTTTGCGCGCTGCTCATACAAAGCGCCTTTCACTCGCCGCAGGTTGTAAAGCGCGCGCCAAGGCTACGCAGCCAACAAACATGACGCCCAGCACCAGCAGGGCGCCCCAAGTATGAAAAAATCCGCTCGCAAACTGACTCCCCCAAGTCAGCGCAACGCCAGAGATCACACAAATGCGAATCGTATTCGCCAACCAGGCCAACGGAAAGAGCAGCGCCAGAAAAATCCAAAACCTCGACCGGCCGCCAAGAAAAACAAGCCCTACGGCCGCACCCGTAAGCATAAGCGCAGGCAGCAAATTCATGCCAGCACAGGCGGGTTCGATGGCGACCGGCAAGCCCTGAATGTCAAGCAACGTCCCCTCGCGGCGAATGGAAAAGCCCAGACCGGCAAAAAACTGCTCGGACACCCAAGCGCCGCTCAAGCGAAAATACCAGCCCAACGCCCCAAAGTCGGACGCAATCCATGGAAATGAAAACAGCGCAAGCGTGGACCAGGCTCCGGGTTGTTTCGGCCCACGCCAAAATGCCCGTATCCAGGCCAGCAGCAAAAGCGTCCAGCCCAACGCAACCGCCAACAGATACTCGGCCAGCAGACCTATTGCATAAAGCATCACTGCCAACGCCAACCAGCCAGCCCCGATTGGCTCAGCACGCTCCCGCAATGTCCAGGGACGGCCCAGCCAATAGGCCAACAGTAGCCCAATTAGCAATGGCCAGCTACTGTCAGTCGGCAAACGCAACACCATCGGCCGACTCCAGGCGATCAACAAGAACACGGCCAACGCGGCGCCCAACACGAGCATGCGATTTTTCATGGCTTCGCCTCCGCTTGCGCAATCGCATTCAGGTTTCGATAAAACGACGGCTCATCTGGATTCTCCAGAATGAGCGCCTGAGTCAGCTCGCGCGCACGCTGCCAGTTCTCCTCCTGGTAGGCCATGCGTGACAGAAAAAGTTTGGCGTCCATCGAGTCTTCCTGGATCGACTCATAAATCGCACTTGCCTGGGCAAGATTTCCTCTCGACAACGCCAGTCGCGCACGCATTTCAGAGCCAACTGTAGACTTCGCCCACTGCGGTTGTTGCTCAACCAACGCTTGAACTTTAGCCCAGTCGTTCTCTGTTGCATAGTAAACCGAGAGCAAGGTGGCGGCTCGCTCCGCCGCAGCCGCGTCACTGGATGTCAGCAAAGATTCCCAAAGCGCCACAGCTTCGGTAGGCTGATCGGACAGCCACAGTAAATCCGCGCGTAACAACTGTGTCGTCGGCTCTTCGCCCACAGACTCAAGACGTGCGAGCGCTGCGGAAACGGACTGTAGCTGCCGCTGCGCTTGCGCCTGACCATAGCCGTACCATTCGGGCTGCCCAGACTCAATCTGATCAAAGTTCACCGCTGCCCGAAGCCATCCTTCAGCCAAAAAGCATGCGGCCCATGCCGTACGTTCATTGAGGAGTCTTTCCAAACCTGGCGTCACTTCATCATCAGGCATTTTGGTTAATTGCTGATAAAACTGATGATTGGACGTATCCGCCAACGCGCGTTCAGCCATAACTGGCTCACTGCTTCGCCACAGCAACACCACCGTCAACGCACTTTTAAGCTGTGGCGCCCAGGAACGCTTCGCAAAGGGATCACTGCGTAACAGCATCAAAGCCTGCGTTTCATCCCCCTCTTTGAGCACCTGCAAAAGCCGTAGCCAAAATGTCTCTTGGCGCTGTTGCAGGATACGACTCGCGTAAGGCAGGCTGTCGAAGCTCTCGCTATTCCACCAGACGTCATCCGGTAAATTCGCGAGGTAATGCGCATAGGCCACAAAGGGGCCTTCCATCGGTGGTTCGAGTATGCTTTGGCCCAGTCCTGCAACGCGGCGCCAGAACCATGCCTTGATCCAGAACTCCGGAACCTGTGTCCGGACAAAACCATCGGACCAGGTGTCCACAGCCAGCGCGTATTGCTCACGGCGGCGATAGAACTCCCCCAGTTGGTCCCAGAAAAGCGGCGAGTCCGCCTCCAGCGCCAAGGCGCGCACATAGTCCGCCCGCGCCGCCTGCCATTGTCCAAGGCTTTCCAATATCTGCCCGCGAAACGCCAAGGCCTCCGCATGATCGGGCGCTGCGCGCACGGCCTCATCAATCTGCCGCAAGACCTCACGCGGATCAGTCGTGGAGAGCAAGGCCAAGCGTAACAAACGGTTGGACTCGTGTTGCCCCGTGAATTGATTTTGCTCTAACAGAGACCGCGCTTCTTCGATTTTACCGGATACAATTAAAGCATCGACCTCCAGGAAAATCCATGCCGCCGATGCATCCCGATCAGACTCCCAACGCTCACGAATCTCCGTGTATGTTTTGGCGTTGCGTTCATGGATCGCGACTCGCGCCAGTAGAAGCGCTTCGCTCTCCGATTCAGGAGCCTCGAGCTGGCTATTGCGTAATTGTCGAACGGCGTAGGCGTCACCACGCCCCACAGCTTGCGCGAGCTGCGCTTCGCTCAATTGAGCAAGCCACTCTCCCCGTGACGCCTCATCGGGCAGATGCTCTGCGAGGAGGCGCACTCGCTCGAAGTCCCGATTCTCCCAAGCGCTGGCTAAGTCTTGCTCAGTCTGAAGCTGCATGCGGGCCAAGGCGTGTTCACGCCATAGCCACAGCACCACTCCTCCAGCAGCAAGAACAGTCGCCAACACGATTGCGCGGATGACCAGTTTGGGCATGGCTAAACGCTACATAATCAACCGCCTAAGATCAACTGTGACTTTTTTTATTTTAATGTAGCCACACACATCAGGTCTAAGCTTTACATCACTCAACCGACTGAACAAACGCCAACTCACTTTTCTGGCGACGGGCGGCATACAATACGCCGATCGTAAACAGCGCCACGATGAGCAAGGTCGAAGGTTCCGGATTCGCGAGGTAGGCCACGTTCATTGCGCCAATGTCCACAGCGAACAACAGGTCATTGTAGTCTTTATCACCGCCGCCGTAGAGGTCTTCAAAACCGATCAGTAGATACGGGCTGCCATCCTGGGCCAGGCTAACTGTGTGCACCAAGCCGTCCGCGTTGACCGACGTATCCGTCGACCAAATATCGGAGCCGCCATAGGCGCCGTTAGCAATCAGGAAAAAGTCCAATTGTGTTCCAGCTTCCAGCACGCCAAGGTCGACAAAGTCTCCGGGCATCAAGGGCGCGGACTCCGCACGCCAAGTGTTTACATCGCCATAGGTATAATAGCTGTTGACGCTGGACGCATCGGGGAAAATCAGGAGCGGATCACCGGAATCTATCGAACCGCCATCGGTGTTGTAGCCAAGTGTATTGTGATAGCCTGCACCTTCACCCAAGAAGTATACACGCACCGAAGCATCCGCATGCAAGTATAGCTTGGAGGGGTCCAAACTCACTGTGGATAAATTCGACACCGCCTGCGATTCCCCAAGGTTGGCGTCGATGAAGGTCAGCATGTCAGGCAATACCTCGGATTGGAATTGCGCAGACTGCGCATCCGATCCCGCCTGCATCACCGGGGCAGTAATATCCAAACCGGCTGGACGTGCACTGGACTGCACATCCAACTCCGTTTGTGCGTTTGCTTGAGTGGCAATTGCCAAGATAAGGAGTATTGAGGACTGGTTTTTCATAACGAATAAATTCTATCCATATTTAACGGCTATAAAGTCATTCCCTTAATTAATTTCCGGGAAAACCAGAGCCAGGGGACTCCGGCCAACGCGCCACGCCAAGCCAGCGACCACAAACCGCCACTCTCTGGAAACGGAGCCACGAACAACAACAAGATGAGCACGATGGCAAAACTGCCTAACGGCCAAGCGCTTCCGTCTGCGTGAAACGCCAGGAAGCGCCCCGGCTTCAACTCGACCGCCCGCAGCGTGATTGGCAGAATAAAAAACCAACCGATGAGCGCAGTAGGAATCAATGTGCCCAGAGCAACGCCTAAAATTCCCAAGGGAAAAACCAGAGCAAAGCTCACGGCGACATTCAAAACCGCATCTATAATAGAGAGCCTCAAAAGCGCTTTTTCATGGCCGGTCATCATCAGGATGCGCTTCGTACAACTGTTCGTCAGTTGTGAACTGTAGATTGCTAACAGTAGGGCCTGCCCCACCCAATAAACTTCGTGCGGAACTTCGTCCAAACCCGTCAGGAGCATGATCAAGCCATCCAAATAAACCGCAGACAGAACGTAGGCTGGCGTCACGACAACAAAGGTCAGCCGCGAACTTCGCATAAGTAATTCGCGCAAGCCGGCCTCGTCACCACTGGCTTTCAAATGAGCCGCAGCCGGAGACAGCGCCGCCTGAAGTTGCACGCTGAACAAGTTGAGCATTTCACCCATTTTGAAGCCGGCCTGATAGAGCGCCACCGACGCCACGCCAATGGTTAAACTCAGTACGAGCTGATCGCTCTTCGCCATAATTAGGTTACTGAACGTGATCAAGTATGCGGCGATGGAAAAACTCATCTGCGCCTTCACTGACCGCCATTCGAAAAGCCTTGGCGTCAACGACAGCTCTTTAATCAGGCGGAACGCAAAGATGGCGGCAAAGATGTTCGGTATCAGGCTGGAGATGACGCTAATCGTCATCAACGCCGGGAAAGGCCAGTTTAAGGCCAGGGCGGTTACAATCGCACTGAAGTGAAGGATCGTATTGCCAACGCCGACCCAATTCGCGAGGTCAATGCGTTGTAAGCCACGCAAGACTTCGGGGAAAAGCCCCAACGGAAAAGTCAGCGCCATGCCGATGAAAAAGATGATGTAGGCGCGACTGAACGCGGCCCAGTCATCCGCCGACACCGAGACCGCTTGCATGAAGTAAGGACGCAGCAAAAGGAACGCTACCACAAGGGCAACGGCGAGCCCTACAAAAGTCCAAAAGATCGTCGCCAACAAGCGGTTCAGCCCCGCCATGTCTCCTTGCGCCATTTTCTCCGCTACCGCTTTCTGCGCCGTGAAGCCGAAGCCAAAGTCCAGCAACACGCCGTAACCAAATAACGACCAAAGCAATGACCAGAAGCCAAACGCCTCTTCGCTTAAGCCACTGAACAATTGACGAAAAAGTATTAGACCGAGAATCAACCGGAGCACTACCTGCACGTAGCTGCTCCCGGTATTCGCCCAAAAGCGACGCTTCCATTCGGGCTTGATTACGGGATCAGCCATGGGCGACCTCCCGATACACCGCCTCACATTGCGCCGCCACCTCGTCCCAGCGATACTGCGCCGCCCATTCAATTCCCTGCGCAACGCGTTGGCTACGCTCGTTAGCTTGCATGGCGCCCAGTTGCACCAATGCGCTCGTCATCCCCTCAACAGACATCGGATCAAAGCGCAATGCTGCCGGGCCATTGACTTCACACAAGCTTGTCGCATCCGAGGCCGCCACCAACGAACCGCAGGCCTGCGCCTCAATCACGGGAAAGCCAAAGCCCTCCATCAGAGAAGGAAATACCAATGCTTCAGCCGCGCCATACCACAAAGGCAGCTCATCGTCCTCCACGAAGCCCGCCATGCGAATCGCAGCACTATGCGCCGACGCCTCGATTGTTTCATCAATGACCTCTTTACCATGCCAAGGCGCCCCGCCTAAAACCAAATCCCAATCGAGCCCAGTGGCTTCCCGAAACTGGCTGAAAGCCTGAATCAAGCGCACGTGATTCTTCGCCGGATGCTCGAAACGCGCGATGTAAATCAAGTAGGGCTTATCCAAGCCATGCTTTTTACGAAACGCCTCAACCGTCGCCGCTTTCGGTGGTTGAAATCGCGCGTGGTCGATTCCGTTGGGAATGACCCGCAGGCGCGAAGGCGCAACTTCCAGATAGTGCTGAATGTCCTCTCCCGCCGTCGCGCTTACCGCGATCACGCGATCCATCCGTCGCGCAATCCAGGGCGTCACTTTACGACCAAAGAAGCCGCGCAGCGCATCATATTTATCCGCCATGATGAACGGCGCGCAGTCGTGGATAGTCGCCACCTGCGGCGCCGTGCAGTTGATCAGCATGCGACGGTAGCTCGGAATGTGCACCACATCGTAGCCCCCACGACGAATGATACCTGGCAGCGATGCCTGATGCCATAGTAGATTCAGGACACCACGGCTCGCAGCCGCTGGAATGCTTACCCACTGAGCATCCGGGATTACCGGAAAATGATCACGGTCTGCATCAAGCCCAGCAATGTGTATTTCCAAGCCACGCGCAGCCAGCGCCTCAGTTAATGCAATCACGTAACGACCTACGCCAGACCGCCCGCCTTGTATCATGCCCGCTGACAAGAGAACCTTAATTGCCTGCCTTTCCATCGGAATGTTCCGGCAAAAACTCTTCCAGGCAAAGCACATTCAAGATGCGACGCATGGGCGGAGTTGGCGCTATTATTTTTACACCGCCGCCACGCTCCAGCAAACGACGGCGGGCGACCAACAACGCCGTCACCCCACTGCTATCAATAAATGTGATCTTCGAGCAATCAACCAACAGAAGATACGCGGCTGGCTGACCGTCAATCAGCGAACACAAACGGGCGTTCAATTCGTCTACGTTGGATTTATCATACCATTCAGCCAGTTGAAAATGGAGAACCTCCTCGCCTTTGCTGACCGGTTCGCCAGCCATTAAACCGGCGCTGAATTCCACCTCGGAAGCATAGAACTGAAAGAGCGAATCCAGCCTGACCGCTTTCAGCACATTCATCACCGTATCCGATGGCTTCAACACCGCAAAGACCTGATCCGCCTCCTTCGCTTTCCTCGCTAGCCCAGCCAAGGCGCCCATGCCGCCGCTGTCCATAAACTCAACCCCGCTCAAATCCAGCAGCAGCGGTTGGCTCCAATCCTCAGGTTGCTCAAGTTCGTCCATCGTCGCGCGTTCCACGGAACCGCGCCAACGAATGAGCCGATAGGAGACTTCGGCTGGTGGCTCGTGCGTTGGGGATTCAGGTGCAGGCAAATCTTGGCGACGCTTCGTCAGCAACTGCTTCATCGTCACCCAACCCAGAAAAAGAAAGTCGCGAAAATAACGACTAAACAAACGCTTGGGATTCGTCCCCATTCGCCAAAGCCACTCTAGGCCGGTCGACTGCATCCAGCCAGGCGCCCTCACCTGCTTGCCCGAAACAAAGTCCAGCGAAGCGCCAATGCCAATGCTCAGCGCTGCGCCTGCGCGCTGGTGAAATAAATAGATCCAGTCTTCCTGCTTCGGGCAACCCAGCGCGACCAAAAGTAAATCCGCACCTGACGCCTTAATGCGCTGCACAACGGCTTCATTGTCCCAGTCCTGCACTTTGCCCATTGGCGGTGATTCATACCCGGCAATTTTTAAATTCGGCATGCGCTCGCTCAAGATTTCAGCCACTTCCGCGAGCGTCTGGTCATCACTCCCGAAGAAGTAAACCCGCTTGTTCATCTCAACGCAAATCTCCAGCAATTTCGGCGTAAGATCTGAGCCCGCTACCCGCTCCCGCAATGGGTGCCCCAGAACTTTGGAGATCCAAATCAGGGGCATGCCATCGCAAACCACCCGCTTCGCGTAGAACAATATTTTGCGCAGCGACGCATTTTCATATGCCTGCGCGGCAAAGTCCACATTGGCCGTGACAAAGTAGACTGGACGATTCGCCGTCAAAGCCAAACGACATTCGTCGAGCGCCTCCGACATCGTCAAATCATGAAAGGGCAACCCCAACAACACGGCAATGGGCGGCTCGGCGGGATCTGCGGATTTCGGAGGACTCATGATACGGGCTGTAGAGCGTTTAGTTTCTCGACAAGACGAGCGCCCAGCGCACGCCAAGTATACGCGTTGAGCACCTTACGGCGACCGGCCTTCGCCTGCGAATGCCGCAGTTCGGCGTTACCAGCCAGTTGCAAGCAGGCATTGGCAAAAGCCTCCGCCGAATCAGCCAATGTAATGTCCTGATCCGGCGCAAAATCCAGCCCCTGTGCGCCCAGTGTGGTCGACACCACCGGATTGCCCATTGAGAGCCCCTCGACAATCTTCAACCGCGTGCCTCCGCCAATACGTAATGGCACTACCTGCATCCATGCCTTCTGATAATAGGGGCGCACGTCCGGCACCTCGCCAGCAAATTGGACTCCCGGTCGCGCAGCGTAAGCCATCACCTCATCCGTGGGATTTTTGCCGACCAGAATAAGTCGGTAGTCGGGCAGCCCCTTTAAGATACGCTCATGGATCTCGTCAAAATACCAGCGCATGGCGTCGGTATTCGGCGTGTAGTCCAGGGCGCCGCAAAACAGGGCGCTGGGAAATGCGGTTGGCTGCGGCGGCCAATCGTCGGCGCTAAAGAAATCCGTATTCGCGCCATTAGGGAGGACGAAGACTTTGTCCGGCAAACTCAGGCGTTCGTCCAGAAATTCTTTATCCTCCACCCCACACACGACTTCCAAGTCAATGGCTTCCATCACATGACGCTCGACCTGAGACATTTTCCACAGATTCTCACGCCGCATAAACTTGCCCCACATGGTATCCGGCAAAGTCGCCAACTCTTCCTGCTGAAATAGCCAGTCGACGCGACTACGGTCCATGATCAGTTGGCCATGCCCACAAAAATGCGCGTCAATGTAGGGCCACAAAACAATATCAACCCAGTAGACGATGTCATATTCCTGCCCGGCAATGAAATCGCCCAGGGCTTCATTGACTGCATCCGACCACCAGTGCCGAATAGTCGTGGGCGTCAGGTTCCACACGCGGTCAGTCCAAAACGACGGCCAGGGCGGATGCTGGAATTGGCAAAACTCAACCCGCCCACAAAAACCGGCAAAACGGTCTTTGTGCTGCGCGTCTTCCGCCTCCGACGACAGACAAAAAAGGTCGACGTCATACACGCCAGCCAAATGCTCCGTCAGGTGGTAGACACGCTGGAAGGTGCCCCGTCGTATGGGAAACGGCACATAGGGCAAGATAACCAGCATCCGCTTCATGACGTTAACTGTAATAGCTCCACCAAGTCTCGTAAATATCGGAAATTGATTTTAAATCAGTTTTTTTGATCGGCAGGCATTTGCCAATCTGGTCCAAGTTCGGAACGGGCGAATTCAGTTGCGTCAGCGCACGCATCAGAGCGCCTCGCGGGTAGTCTGACACTGGGTTCAACCAGGCGCCTCGTTTAATACGATCACGCAATGCCAGCAGTAAGCAATGAATTTTTGATTCCTGGGGGAAGAGGCGCTTTGGGCATCGGGCGTAGGCTGTAGCATCCGCAAATGTAGACCCGATGCGTTCACTTTCCACCGCCAAAAACACGGTTAACCAGAGTGCGCGAAGGCGTTCGTTTTGCACGGCAAGATCCAAGTCCGCAGTTGGCTCATGCGGCCTTTGCTTAAAGGCGACTCCCGTTCGGTGAAGCTCGCGAATCTCATCTGTCGCCAAGGGCGAGTCGAGTTGGGCAAACCGCTCACCCCTCACTTCACAGAAGGCGTCATGCTGGCCAGCCATGCACAGCAACGCATCGCCCAAGGAAAGCGCGAGCTTCATGTGTTGCCGATAAATGAAGTCGCGCGCGGCCACGTCATCCAATCGGCAACGCGCGAAGAACAAACCCGATCCACGGTTCCAAAGCAAACGCGTCGCTTCAATCGGCGCGATGAGCTCAGGCTTCATCATAGGCTGCCAGGCAGCCAAGTAATCCTCGGGTCCAACCACGACGCAATGGCCCATCACCAAGTCAAAAAACATCATGGAGCGCTCAGCGCCTTCCAGCTTACTCGGCGCCAGGCATGTCACTTCGACATCGATGCCGAGCGCTTCGCTTTCGACACGCTCATACTCCCTCACCGTGCTCAGTAATTCCGGATCATCCGGCGTGGGTGAAAAGAGGAAATAGTCCAAGTCATTATACAGTCCAGGCTCTACACTCGTCAGGTCTACACCACCTTCGCCACGGCCATACCCCCCACCTAAAATCAATGCTTCAACCGCCAAGCTACTTTGCGATGCAAAGTTTTTCTGAGTACGCGCAACATGAGCGTCCAGTTTCTTCAACAGGGAAGGGTATGTCCCGTTGAAAAAACGACCCATGGCGCTAGCTTTCCAAGGCAAATACGGAGTTGAGTCGGAGCAGCTCCAGAACGCTCATGACCTCTGGATGCACGTTTCTAAGCGCCAACGGGCGGATGTCAGGGTGAAGCGCGTTGTTTAAATGCAGCAATGCGCCTAAGCCCGAGCTGTCAATAAACTCAAGCTGATCACAGTCCACCAGCACCTTCCCATTTTGTGGAAAACGCACCGATTTCAGCTCCTGCTTAAACTCTGCCGCGTTGGCTGCTTCGAGGTGAGATGTCTGCAAACTGAGCACCAGTTCCTCGCCGTGTTGAGATGTTTCAAAAATAGGCATTACAATAGTTAAGGGGTAAAACTAGTAGTAAATCACTATTCTTTCCTTGGCAATGCAAGACTACATATATTTAATACATTAAGGATCAACACGCTATGCCTGACGACGAATTGAATCCCACCCTCAACGAGTTCTGGTCAAGTAACGAAGGACGACTGGAAATCGATAAATGGCGAAAGAAAATGCGTCGCAAAATTTCGCTATGGCGGGCAACCGTTATGCTCAGCGAAACCGGAAAGCGCACACTCGACATACTCGGGTCGGGCGTCGCACTGCTTTGCTTTTCGCCGATATTTGCCGCCACAGCATTACTCATTAAAATAGAAGATCGCGGCCCGATCATCTTCTCACAAACGCGCATTGGGGAAAAAGGACGCGCGTTCCAATGCCTCAAGTTTCGCTCGATGGTCGTCAACGCAGATCAAATTAAAGAGCAGCTCACCGAGCAGAACCAGCACGAGGCGGGAGTGACCTTTAAAATGAAAGACGACCCGCGCATCACGAAAGTCGGCAAATACATTCGCAAGCTATCTATCGACGAATTTCCTCAGTTCTACAATGTATTACGCGGCGACATGTCGCTCGTGGGCCCACGCCCTCCCGTGCCCAAAGAAGTCGCCGAGTACAAGGCCTTCCATCTGCGACGCCTGATGGTCAAACCAGGCATCACCTGCTTGTGGCAAATTGGCGGTCGCGCAGAAATTGATTTCGAGGGACAAGTCCGCCTCGACTTGCAGTACATCACTTCGCAAAGCCTGAAGCAGGACATCCTTATTCTATTAAAGACCGTGCCCGCCGTGATCCTTGGAAAGGGGGCGTATTAAATGAGCGACGCCAAGCCTGATACGTTGACTCTCGTCTGCCCCGACTGGCGCCAACAAGAGTTCCCGCTTCGCTTGCCGGACCCATTTGTCCTCTGGCCCGTAGGCGATCAACCACTGCTTTACCATTGGTTTGACCACGCCTTGGACCAAGGCTTCAAGCACGTCCGCATACTCGCTGCGGATCGCCCCAATCGAGTCAGGGACGCCGTTAAGCAAGCAACGCTTTGGCCGATCACCATTGAGGTCACCACCGTTTCCAAAACAAGCGCACAGGATGGCGAGCTGATGCGCGGGCTCCCGAATCAAAACGCCTTGGTCGCGCCGCAAGATGAGTGGGAGTTGCTCAATTATTGGCAGCACATGGACAACACTTGGCTTGCCTCAGCCAACGATGAAGCGCTCGACGTCAGTTTGTCTGTTGGTCGACTTTGCCGCATTCACCCAACGGCAATATTGAATCCCCCCTACCTGATTGGCGATCACGTCGCGGTGGGGCCTGGCGCAGTCATCGGCCCCAACGCAATCCTGGGCAATGACTCACTCGTGGCCGAAAACACCATTGTCCGCAATGCCCGCGTCATGCCCCATACATTCCTGGGCGCACACTTGACGCTGGAGAATGCCGTCTTGTTCGGACGTGTGCTCTATAATAGTAAGCACAAAGCGCGTGTTGAACGCATTGAGTCGTTCATTGCCGACTCCATCACACCAACGGCAACGCGGACTCCGTGGAAGGAGCGCATAACCGCCTTTGGTTGGTGGCTCCGCTTTCGCCTGCGGCTTTGCCTGGGCTTGCCAGAAAACTCACCGCAGATTTCGCGCAATGACCAACGCTATCCCGGGCTCGCCCAAGCGCCCCTCTGGGCCGCGCGTCTGCCACGGCTTTGGGCAGCCGCCTGCGGACGTATGCGGCTGTTCGGCCCTCTGCCCCGCTCAGACGAGCAATTGGAATCCCTGCCCCCCGAGTGGCAAGCCATCCTCCGCGACGCCACGCCAGGCGCCATAGCTTACAGCGATTGCCTGGGCTGCCATGATCCCACCGATCCCTCCGAGGCGCTGCACGCGGTTTATCAAATCACGCATCCGGAGCAAACCAACCCGCAGTGTCGCTATTTTCTACAACAGCTAACCCATCAACAAGGACCCGTATGAAAGGCATGGTATTCACCGAACTACTCGACATGGTCGAAGACAAATTTGGCATCGATATGGTGGACTCGATTCTTGAGGACGCCGACTTGCCGGTCTCGCACGGCGCTTACACCGCAGTAGGCACCTACCCCCACGAAGAAATTGTCTCCATCGTCATGCAGCTCAGCAAGCATTCCGGCCTACCGCCGGACGCCTTGCTAAAGGTTTTTGGCGAGCATTTGTTTGCGCGTTTTCATGGTGCCTATCCGCAGTTCTTCAGTGGTTCCACCAGCTCGTTTGATTTCCTGCAGAACATCGACCAATACATCCACGTCGAAGTGCGCAAGCTCTACCCGGACGCCGAATTGCCCGCCTTTGACTGTGAGCGCAACGGCAACCAACTGAAAATGGTCTACACCTCCACGCGACACATGGAGTCATTCGCCGAAGGGTTGATCCGAGGATGCCTGAGCCACTTTGGCGAGGAGGCCGATATTACCTGTGAGTCTGTCGACGACAATACTTCCATTTTCAACGTCACGCTGCGCTAGAAAACGACCGATGAGCGATGAAGCCGACAAATGGAAGAAGCGCTTTGAGCGCGAACGGCAAGCCCGCAAGGTCGCCGAGCGCCTGCTCGAAGACAAAGCGCTTTCGCTCTACGAAAAGAATGTCGAACTCGAAAAGATCAGCGCCAAGCTTGCCAAAACCGTCGAGCGCCGCGACGAGGAGCTGCGCTATTCAAATACAAAACTGCGTGAGGAAGAAGAGCGACTCGCGTCACTCGCCCAAACATTCCCCGGCATTATATTTCAATGGTTCGAACGAAGTAATGGTGAGTGCGGCTTTTATTACCTAAGCCATCGGTGCGAAGAAATCTTTGGGTTCTCCGTGAAAGACGCGATTCGCGATTGGCGCACCATGCAAATACACCCGGAGGACATCGCGGGATGGCGCGATTCGCTCAAGTTTTCGCTACTGACGATGAGCGATTGGCGTTTCATTGGTCGACTCATTGCGCCATCGGGAGAAATCAAGTGGTGGCAAGGCGATAGCAAACCACAACGCGTTTCGAAAGACGAAGTTGTGTTTAACGGCGTGGTGCTCGACATAACACACCAGAAAAAAGCCGAGGCGCAAATCCGCCGCCTTTCCATGGTCGCCAGCAAAACGATCAATGGCGTCGTCATTACCGATGAAACCGGGCGCGTGATGTGGATCAATGACGCCTTCGAAAAAATCACCGGTTATTCCAAACAAGAAATGCTTGGCCGCAAGCCGGGAGAATTACTACAGGGTCCGCACACCAATAGCGACACCGTTAAGATGATCGGGGAAAAACTTCGCCAAAAAGAACCCCTGACCGCTGAACTGCTAAACTACCACAAGAACGGCACGACCTACTGGTTACGCTTGGATATAAACCCCTTGTTCGATGACAAGGGCGAGCTCACGAATTTCATTGGCATCGAGACCGACATTACGAAGCACAAGGAAACGGAAACCGCGCTCAAACTCGCGTCTGAACATGCTCGCGAAGCCGCCGAGGAAGCAAACAAAGCGAACCAAGCCAAAAGTCGCTTCCTCGCCAGCATGAGCCACGAAATCCGCACGCCGCTCAATGGCGTCTTAGGCTACACGCAGGTTCTGGGCATGCGTAATGATTTACCCCAAGACGCTGCGGACATGATCGCCTCGATTGGGCGTAGCGGCGAACACCTACTGCACTTGATCAACGACATTCTCGACCTCTCAAAAATCGAAGCGGGCAAGTATCAAATCAAAGACGCTGACGTCCTGCTCCAGGAGCTGCTGCAAGACCTCGATGACATGTTTCAACCAAACGCCGCACTGAAAGGCATCGAGTATTCCGTGGAAGCCTGGGACTTTGAAGCCGAAACTGTGGTCACAACGCCGTTCTACTTTCGCGCAGACGACCGTGCAGTGCGACAAGTGCTGCTCAACCTCGCCGGCAACGCGATCAAGTTCACCCGCGAAGGCAAGGTCAGCATCCGCGCCGGGCTTGACGGCGGAGCGATAAAATTTTCGGTCGAAGACTCCGGACCCGGAATTCCCGAAGAGGATCATCATCGCATATTTGAGTCCTTCGAACAATCGGACCGCGCCGTCAAAAAAGTCGAAGGCACCGGGCTCGGCTTAGCCATTTGCCAAAAACTCGTTGGCCTGATGGAAGGCAGCATTTACCTGGAATCCACCCCCGGCGTGGGTTCCTGCTTTTGGTTTGAGATACCCTACATCCAACCACAGGAAGCGCACTCGGAGTACATACCTGCCAAGAAGCTGAAACGTCGACGCTACCTGGGAGATGCGATGCAGGTCCTCGTCGTGGATGACGATGAAAACAGTCGGCGCGTCACGAAGGAACTGATGGCCGCAGCAGGGTTCCAGACATTCTCCGCTGCATCTGGACAAGAAGCGCTGGAACTCCTCAATCGAAATATCCCTGACCTCATTGCCAGCGATTTGCTCATGCCGGAAATGGACGGCTTTGAGCTTTGCTCGCGCATTCAATCAACTCCATCGCTACAGAAGATCCCCATCATCGCAGTCTCCGCCAGCGTCATGCAAAACGAGGAAAACGAAGTGCGCTTGCGGCCTTTTTCCGCCTTTGTCCCCAAGCCAGTCAAAGCCGACGATTTATATGAAAAAGTCGGATCAGTCCTTAAACTACAATGGGAGGATGAAGATGCGACAGGCGCAGCGAACCCAACTGATCCACAAGGCGAGGTCGAGCTACAATTACCAAGCACAACCATTTTGGAAGCACTCCTCAATCTAGCAGAACAAGGCGACATTCTCTCCATTCAATCCGAGGTGGAGCAACTGCGACAGTCAGATGCCGCCTGTCAGGATTTCTATAAACGCCTGGAAGGCCTCGCCGCCAACTTCCAAAGCCAGGCGCTGGAAGACATCCTCGTAGAGTCTCTCGCCAAATCTCAAACCCACTAGCCATGAGTTCCGACTCGCCAGCAACACTTCTCGTCGTCGACGACAACCCAACCAACCTGGCAGTGGTGTGCGCGCACTTAACCAAGTCCGGCTACCGCATGCTCACAGCCGAGAACGCAGTCAGCGCCCTACGGAGACTCGACCGCGTGCAGCCCGACGTCATGCTGCTTGACGTGATGATGCCCGACATGGACGGCTTCCACCTGGCAATGGAAATTCGTAAGCGTGAGGACTACTGCGGCCAACCCATCATCTTCATGACGGCGCTCGATGACATGGAAAGCAAGCTCAAGGGCTTTGCCTCGGGCGGCGTGGATTACATCACCAAGCCCATCCAGCATGAGGAATTAATTGTCCGCGTGAAAACCCACCTGGAAGTTCATCGTCTGCGTGAAGAGCTCAGCCGGGAAAACCAGCGCAAAGACGAGTTGATCCAGGAACTGGAGGCGTATGACATGACTGTCGCGCACGATTTAAAAAATCCCATCGGCGGCATTGCGAGCGCAGTCGAAACGTTTGACCTCATCGACGATCTGACCGGCACGGAAGCGCGCGAAATTATTGAAATGATCAAGCTTGGCTCGGCGCATTGCCAGCAGATCATCAATGGGCTGCTGTCATTTGCCCGACTGCGCAAAGGCCACGCAAAGCGCACAGAAGTCGAGATGGAAGCCTTGGTCCGGCAGAGCATCGAATCACTGAGCCCCATGATCGACGTGTACAATGCAAGCATAACGATCGAAGGTCATTTGCCACCGGCCTTTGGATTTGCGCCTTGGCTCACCGAAGTATGGTCCAACCTGATCAGCAACGCGATCAAGTATGGCGGTCGACCACCGGTCATAAGCATTTCCGGGGAAGCCATTGGCAAGAAGGTTTGCTATAAAGTAATAGACAATGGCCACGGCCTCCCCGAAAACCGAGACGAACTCTTCAAGCCGTTTTCCCGGGGCTCCAGCACTTACACCGAAGGCACAGGCTTGGGTTTGTCGATTGTCGAGCGCATCCTTCGCCGACTGGATGGCTCCATCATCGCCGAGGACCAGCCCGAGGGCGGCGCTGTCTTAACCTTCTATCTGCCGCAAGCTGATCATGCATCATAAAATGCCGCCAGTCCAACAAAGCGAAAGCATCAGCCTGCAACGACACAGGCTTCCGGCAAATATCGTTTTCCTGCCTGCGGTGCGCGCGCAGTTCATGGCGTTTCTGGAATCTTTGGACTTGCCGCCCGCAGAACTGAGCGGATGGAAACTCACCTTCACCGAACTACTCACCAATGCAATACTCCACGGCGCTCAATCCGACGCACATAAAGAAGTAGCTGTCGAGTGGTCACTGAACGCTGGCTCGATCGTGCTGGGCGTTCAAGACCCAGGACCAGGCCCCGGCACGACGCATTCCGGAGCAGCCGCCCTGCCCGCCGATCTCAATCAGGAGCACGGTCGAGGCCGCTACCTCGTGCATTCCTTTGTCGACTCATTTCAGGAGTGGCGAGGCGCCCCGCAGGGTTATCGCATCGAGGTCAGCAAGCTTAGCCTTGCCGGTGAAGGGCTCGCACCACCTTCTGCGGAAATGGAAGCAGTTCTCGCGGAACTGTCCGCCAGCTACGAGGGCCTGGCCGCATTTTATCAGCTGAGTGAATCGCTGGTCTTGTCGCATTCATTAAATAACTTTCTATCGCAAAGCTTGCCCAATGTCCGCGACAGCATCGACTTGGACTACCTGCGCCTATACGTCGACTCAAGCGTCCCGGCCTTCATCAAAGATCAACTCAATGACGTGCATGAAGCCGTCATGGGTGAGGATATCTCACCGGCCCTCCGTCAGTTGCTTGAGCCGAAAACGGAGCTCGTCTGGGAAGACGAAACTCAGCGACAGGCTTTGGGTGCAGACATTCCGCCATTGAGTGAGCTTAGCTCCGGTTGCCTTTTGCCAGTAACCTCCGATGCAAAGTTTTTCGGCATGCTGGCAGCAGGCCGTCGAGATCGCCATAAGCGCATTGCCTCTTCACAAGTGAACAACCTGCGCACCTTTGCCGACATCTTTGGCATTTCCATAGGCAATTACATTTCGACCACCATTCGACGCGAAGCGGAGAAGGATTTGCGCGAGTTTGAGATCGCCGCCGAAATCCAGCAGCACCTCTTACCGGTGCGTCAGCCCAAGCATCCGCTTAAGCGTGAAGTCCGCATTTTTCAACGCGTCGCACAAAATGTCGCTGGCGACTTTGCGGAGTACTGTCTGGACCGCCTGGGCAATCACTACGTGACAATCATCGACGTCATGGGCAAAGGGGTCTCGGCCGCCTTGTTGGGCATCATCTATCGCGCAGCGTTTAACCTGATGCTCGACAACCCCATGCCACTCCCGGTGATGCTCCAACGCATCGGCCGCATCCTCAACCACATGCTCGGCGACCTCACCATGTTCATCACGGTGACCATCCTCCGCTGGAGTGACGAGGTCGACATGATCGAGCATGTCAACGCCGGCCACTGCCCCACAATCAGGATATCGCAAACCGGTGAGATCACCGAGTTCGAACCTTCCGGACCGCCCATCGGCCTACTCGCCAACTTCACATACACCTCCGATCAAATCCCCATGCAGCCGGGGGATCGCATCGCCCTGGTTTCCGACGGTTGTTATGAATGGCGTTGTGAATCAAAACTCTTTGGCTGGGATAACCTAATAAACCTAATCAAATGCGGAAACCATGAGCATGGCGCCGGCTTATGGAGTGACCTTGCCAAACTCATGGACCGCGAATGCTGCCGCGATGAGCCCAGCGACGACATCACCCTTGTATACATCAAATAGACATGAGCGAAATAATTGTAGTTGATGACGACATTACGATGATCCGTCTCGTGCAGCTCCACTTGCGGCGCACGAAGATCAAAGGTCACTTTTTTCAAACTGGTGGGCAGTGCCTCAAAGTCGCCGAGCAAATCAAGCCCGACCTTGCGCTGCTCGACTACGACCTCCCGGACATGAAAGGCACGGAAATCATGGCGGCGCTGCGCGAATTACCCGGCAATGAAAACCTGCCCGTGCTCATCTTCACCGCGCGCACCAGCAGCGAGCTCCTGCCTACGATCAAAGAGTCCGGCGCCAGCGATGTCCTCTCCAAACCCTTCAGCCCAACCAACCTCATTCGCAAAATCGAAAGCCTCCTGCCCAAAGAGTGAAACCGCGCGTTGACATCTTCATCTTTGCAGACGCCCTCGGTTGGAAGCTGGCCGATGAGCGAAGCTTCCTCGTTGATCTGTTTCCCGTCCGCAATCCCTGTCAGACGCTCTTTGGTTATTCATCGACTTGCGATCCCACGATCCTCACCGGGGAACTGCCTTGTAAGCACGGGCACTTTTCTTTCTTTGTCAAAGCCAACGGCGAATCGCCGTTCAAGCCGCTGGGCGCGCTAGGCTTTCTGCCACAGAAGATCGCGGGCCACCACCGCGTGCGCAACAAGGTCAGCCGCTTCGTTGCTCAGCGCATGGGCTACACCGGCTACTTCCAGCTCTACAGCGTGCCTTTCAACCGCCTGCCCTACCTCGACTACACCGAGAAGAAAGACATCTATGAACCGGGCGGCATCATCGGCGGACAGACCAACATCTTCCAGCGCTGGCAAGACTCCGGCAAACCGTGGATGCGCTCCGACTGGCGCGCCGGCGACGCCGCCAACATCGCGCAGGCCAAACAAGCCATGGCCCAGGGCGACGTCGAACTCGCCTATCTCTTCACCGCCGGGCTCGACGCCACGATGCACAAATACGGCCCCGCTGGCGCGGAAGTCGACGCCGCCTTTGATCAATTTGCCAACCACCTGCGCGAGCTCCACACCATCGCATCGCAGAACTATCGCGAAGTGCGCCTGCATTTATTCAGTGACCACGGCATGGCCGATGTCACCGCCACCAGCGACATGTACCAACGCTGGCGCGAGGTCGACCTGCGCTACGGCGAGGACTACATTGCGGTGTGGGATTCCACCATGGTGCGCTTCTGGTTCGAGCACGACCGCGCGCGCGAAGTCACGGAAGCCTGGCTCAGCCAGCAGTCCGAAGGCGATATCGTGACCGATGCGCAACTGGCGATCGGGGGCTGCTTGTTCCCCGACCGGCGCTACGGCGAACTTTTCTACCTACTCAAACCCGGCACGCTTTTCGTGCCGTCGTTCATGAACATGGGCTTCGTGAAAGGCATGCATGGCTACGACCCCAGCCATCCCGACAGCACCGCCTGTTGGCTCGCCTCCCACGAAACCAAGCCGGTGCAGCAACTGACAGACATCTTCCCCGTCATGCTTCACGCCGCCAACCCCAAAACATAAACCGTGAATAATCTATACGTAACCGGACACAAAAACCCCGACACCGATTCCCTCGTGTCGGCGCATGTCTTTGCCTGGATGCTCGGCCAGGAAAGTGGCGCACCCCCCGGCCTGCCCCTCCGCCTTGGCGAACCCAACCCCCAAAGCGCATGGCTATTTGCCGAAGCGGGCGAGCCTTTGCCCGAACTCCGCGAAGATTGCCGCCCGACCATTTTGGAAGCCTGCGTATCGGCCCCGACCATCTCCCCCAATGCCCCGTTGAGCGCCGCGCTGCGGCTGCTGCGCGAGAGTCATTCGCCGCTGGTTGTCGTCACCGATGAGCACGGCATCCAGGGCATCATCAGCGAACGCATGCCGCGCGTCACCTACTTGCTCAGCGCCAACGTCGAGGACATGCTCGGCACGCTGCTTCAGTGGGAGCACCTCGTGCAAAGCCTGCCGCTTAAGCCCGTCAACCACACGCCTCTGCGCAGCGAGCCCACCGGGATGAAGTTCATCAGCGGCGCTCCGGCCACCGCCAACGACATCCTCGTGACCGGCCCCATGCCGGAAAACCCGCAGGCATTGCTCGATCAAAAACCCGCCGCCATCATCATTGTGGGCCCAATCCATTGCCCGGCGCTGGAGGAGCAAACGGACGTGCCCGTATTTGCCTACCACGGCAGCGCCTTCGCCTTCTGCGCCAGCCTCGGCGGCTGCATTCCCTGCTGCAATGCTCTGGAGACTAAATTCGTTACTATCCATGCCGATGAAATCCTATCCGAATGCCGCGGCTTCATCGCCGACACCGAGTTTGGCCTGCTTGTCATCGACGACGCCGGGCAACTCTGTGGCCTCGTAACGCCCCAACAACTGGTCGCGGCGCCACGCCCCAAGGTCGCGCTGGTCGACCACTTCGAGCGCGCCCAAAGCATCAGGGGCCTTGAAGAAGCCGAGATCCTCGCCATCATCGACCACCACCGTATCGGCGACATCGAGACGAGCGAACCTGTCGATATCGACTGCCGGATCTGGGGCTCCACGGCCAGCATTCTCTTTGCCCGTTGTCGGGAAAGCGGACTCGCCGTTCCCCCATCCAAAGCCAAGCTCTTGCTCGGCGCCCTCATCTCCGACACGCTGCTCTTGCAGTCTCCCACCACTCGCGAGCAAGACCGCCGCATCGCCAACGAACTGGCCGCCATTGCGGGCGTCGACCTGCAAACCTTCGGCCTCGACGTGCTGCGTCACAACGACCACCTCCTGACCGCCAAGGCAAGCTCCCTCGTCAGGGCCGACTGCAAAGCCTTCACCCACGGCAAGCGTCACTTCCTCGCCGCACAGATTGAAACCGTTGACCTCGCGGCACTCTCCGATGAGCGCGCCCGGGAGTTGGAAGCTTCACTGGAGGCGCAACTCGCCCTGGAAGACTTCGCCATGCTGATGATCACCGATGTGCTCAAGCAAGTCAGCCGCATCAGCGTGCTTTGCCATGACCCCATCTGGCGGCGCAAGCTCATCCCGCAAAATGCGGAAACGATCAACGGTCACGTCTGGCTGGCTGAAGGCTTCGTCTCGCGCAAAAAGCAACTCATCCCCTACGTCCTCAGCCAGCTCAACTCATGAACGCGCGCACGATCATCCATGTCCCCCGACGCTTCGCCCTGGATGAATGGGGCGGCACGGAATCGGTGATCTACAACCTCTGCCGCCAACAACGCGCAACGGGTTGGAATCCGGAAATCCACACCTCACGCGCCCTCGCATCCACACCTGCCGAGACCTGGCGTGACATCCCCATCCGCCGCTACCCCTACGTTTACCCATTCTTCGGACTCAGCGCGGAGGAGAAACATGCGCTCGATAAAAAAGGCGGCAACCTGCTCTCCCTCCCCCTCCTCTCGAGTCTCGCGCGCCGCAGTGATGTGCGCATCTACCACGCCCACGTTACCAAACGCATGGGCGCCACGGTCCGCACCGCCGCGCGCCTGCGCAAAAAGCCGTTTGTCGTCACGTTGCATGGCAACATCTTCGATGTGCCCCAAGACGAGGCGCAGTCCCTCGTCTCTGCACAGGAGGGCCACTTCGAGTGGGGCCGTCCGTTTGGTCTCTTGTTCGGCAGTCGGCATTTGCTCGAACGCGCCGACGCCGTGATCTGCGTGGGCCACTCGGAATACGAGGCCGCCCGCCAACGACTCCCCGCCGACCGCGTCTGCTACCTGCCTAACGGCGTCGAGCCCGACAACCTCTCCGGCGGCGACCGCATCGCTGCGCGGCAACGCCTCGGTTTCGGCCCCCACGATTTCATCTTCGGCTGCATCAGCCGCCTCGACCCACAGAAAAATCAGCAACTGCTCATCGAAGCATGGGCCCGGGTGCGCCAGCAAAACCCGAACGCCCGCCTCTTGCTTTGCGGTCCCGCGACCAACGCCGCCTACGCCGATGAATTACAAATGCAAATCGACAGCTCGGGCTATGCTTTCGACGTGCGCCTGCTCCCACCGGTCGAAGTCGAGAGCGCCGAACACCGTGACCTGCTCGCCGCGCTCGACTGCTTTGTCCTCCCCTCGCGGCATGAGCCCTTTGGCATCGTGGTGCTCGAAGCCTGGGCCACGCAAACGCCCGTTATCGCTTCGACGGTCGGCGGATTACAGCGACTCGTTATCCACGAGAAGACCGGACTGCATTTCCCCAGTGGCGACGCCGAGGCGCTGGCCGCGCAGATGAAGCGCCTCATCGACGAGCCCGGCCTCGCATCATCCCTTGCCGCTGCGGGCAACGCCGAAGTCCACGCGCACTACACTTGGCATACCATCGCCGCCCAACAGGAAACCATTTACCAACAAGCAGAGGAGCGCCACCGATCATGAACCAACTGCCAGATTCCATCAGCCTCGTCATGCGATCCTACAACGAAGCATGGGCCATCGGCGACACGCTCAAGGCCGTGTTCGATCAAGATTACCCGGGCAAGATCGAGCTCATCGTCATCGACAGCGCGTCGACCGACGGCTCGCATGAGATCATCCGCCAGTTCGATCCCTACGCCTTTGAAATTCTCGAGCCCGGAACCTACGTGCCCGGCGTGGTGCTCAACCGCGGCATGCAACTGGCCACCAACGAGTGGGTCGTCTACCTGAACAGCGACGCCACGCCCGCCAATCGCCAATGGCTCAGCGAACTGCTCAAAGTCGCCCTCGCGACGCCCAATCTCGGCTCCGCGTTCAGCCGTCAAATTCCACGCGGCGATTGCCAGGCCGTCTTCGCGCACGACTACGATCGCTGCTTCGGCCCCAACCGCGAAAGCGTCAACTGGCCGAACTTCTTCAGCATGGTCAGTTGCATCACGTCAAAGACAATCTGGCGGGAGTTCCCCTTCCGCGAAGATCTTCAATACGCCGAGGACGACGAGTGGTCGCGCCGCATGAAAGACGGTGGACGCGAAATTGTTCTCGCCGAGAAATCCATCGCCATCCACTCGCACAATTACACGCTGGCGCAGTCCTACAAACGCGCGCGAGGCGACGCCGTTGCCGTCTCCAAAGCCGGGCACGCCAACCCCGTTGGCAACAAGCCGAAGTTCCTCGTCATGGGCACGGTCAAGGACGCGTTGGCCGACTTTAAATTCTGCCAACGCGAAGGCCGACTCGGCGAATGGCCGCACGCCATCGGTGTCCGCTGGCAGCAGCGCCGCGGACGCGCCGATGGCTACGATGCCGGCGCCGCCGAACGAACCGCCAACCAGCAGCCGTCATGAAGATACTGACCATCAGCAATCTCTACCCCCCGCACCACGTGGGTGGCTACGAAGTGCGTTGCCAGCAAGTCATGGATCGGCTGCGCGGGCGCGGGCACGAGGTCCACGTTCTCACGTCCAACCACGCCAAACCAGGCGTCACCGAGCCTGACCCGCCCGGCATTGAGCGCGCGTTGCGCATTCACGGATTCTTCGGACACCCATGGCTGCCCATGCACCAGTTGCTTGAGCTGGAGCGCGAGAACCACGCCACGCTCATCGCAGCGATAAAGCGCGTGCAGCCCGACGTCATTCACGTGTGGAACATGGGCGGCATTTCCAAGTCGCTCCTCCACCGCCTCGAGGATGGAAGCATCCCCGTCGTTTACGACATCTCCGACCACTGGATCGCGCGCAGCCTCAAGGGCGACGTCTGGCTCGACTGGTGGAACCGCCGCGCACGCGGTGGGTCGGGACTCCTCCGCATGCTCGCCGAACTGCTTGCCCAGCGCCGCAAGTTCGACCGCGACGCGCCGACTTACCCAGTTGAACGCATCGCCTGGAAGCACATCTATTTTTGCAGCGCCTTCCTGCGCCAACTCACGCTCGATGCTGGCTATAAAGTTGGCCATGGCAGCGTGATTTACTGCGGCGTGGAGACGGCGAAGTTTGAACACAAAACAGACTACAGCCAATTCAAGCGTCTGCTCTTTGTCGGTCGTCTCAGCGAAGACAAAGATCCGCTGACTGCGATTCGCGGCGTGGCTAAAGCCCGCGCGCATGGCCTCGATGTCACACTCGATCTCTACGGCAAGGGTGACCCGGAATACGTTCAGCAACTCCACGATGCCTGCGCGGACTTAAAGCTCGGCGACGCCGTCCAATTCAAGTCCTGCACGCCCGAGGAAATGCGCCGCGTTTATTCGCAATACGACGCGCTGCTCTTCACCAGCAACTGGGGCGAACCCTTTGCGCTGACGCCACTGGAAGCCATGGCCGCGCGCCTGCCGGTGATCCTCGTTCCCGACGGCGGCGATGTCGAGCTCGGCCGCGACGGCGAAAACTGCGTCCTAGCTGAAGCCGCCAATCCAGAATCCATTGCCAGTGGCATTCAACGCCTTCACGCCAGCGCTACACTTCGCCAGCAAATAGCCGAAAACGCTGGCGCCGAAGTCGACGCGCAATACGACCTCAAGCCCATCAGCGAACAGATCGAAACCTTCCTCGCAAACGCCATAGAGGCATACCGCGCCAGGTAGGCAAAAGCTGGTTCAAAAATGGAACCCGGCGCCTGTCCCGCTAAGCGGTGATCCCGATCGGGCTTGTTTCATCCAGCGGGTTGACGGAGAGGCAACAGCAAGCCCAGTCGGGACAACGGGTTCCACCTCCTTCCCGCTCTTCCCGATCTTCCTGTTTAAAAAACATCCCTGCCCCTCTCTCTCCACCGCCAATTTCGCCGTAACGGGCCACTACCATAACTGAGTTAACGTTGATAACTCCGCCCAATACCCTGGTGACTCCGTAGCCCGCACAGGCAATTACGATGCAGACAACGATTTACTTTGCATCGCAAAGCTCAGTTTCACTCCGTCTGCGCTTAATGTTTAGATCAGACGTTGCAGTCTCGACAGCATCTAAATAAGTCGTCCCATAAATCATTATTTGAGCTGTCACCCAATCTTCACCCTTACTCAGAGGGAATTAAATTTGACACCGAATAATTATTCAATGCAGTGAACGGATATGATCTACTGCGCATCCTTACGGAATATAATTGGCGTACTCATCCAGGCGTCACTCTGGACGATGATCCTGTCGGGCTGTGGCCAAGAACCATCCGCCGAATCAGACGCCAGCAAAGGAGGAAAGCCAAGTGCGAAGTCTGCTTCTTCTGCATTATCCAGTATAGATGACGCCATCGACACTGTGCTGAAAGACTTGGATGGCGATGATCGAAGCCGCTTAAAAAAATCCTACCGTCAATGGGCGAGCGACCCCAACATACACCAGGATATCATCATACAAGAACGCGGCTGGCGAGAGTTCGCGAAGAAAGACCAAAGCATTGCTCGTTTTCCTGCTGATATCGCCGCAGCCGCCATTTCCCACGAAATACCGATTGAGCGCACCATCAACGATCGTCAGCCCAAGGGATTCAATACGCAGACGCTGGGCCTCATGGCATTGTGGAATAACGCGGATAGCCTCAATGAAAGCGATGTAGAGCGCGCGTTGCCAGCCCTCGTAGACATACTAGGATCCGAGTATGAGTGCGAATACGGGACCAACGAAAAGGTGAAGCATGCTGACCTGGCGCAGGCTGTCCTTCTTGAAATGAGTGACAAGTCAACATCCGCAGTGGTCAATTTGCTATTACAACAGGACCTGCCTACGCCCAAGGCCATCCACGTATTGAGCACAATCAAGCCCTCGAATGCGCAAGACATGGCTAAGCTCAAAACACTGTATAATGGGACCGATAACATCGAGATCCGCGTTGCGATTCTGGAAGCAGCCGAACGAGGCAACTCGGTAGAATTCATGAAGGAGATTTATCTTCAACAAGATCCCGTAACCAGCGGTCTAGCCGGTCATGCTCTTTTGATGCAGAGGAATCAGGATTATAGCCCCATCTGGAGCGAAGCCTTGCAGCAGGAAAAAGTAGAACGCCATGTCGCCAATATGGCGGCAGCGGGATTGAAAAAGAATCCTACGGCGGAGTCCGCGCCTTTGGTCAATGTCGCCATGCGCTCAGCCCGATCAGACGAGTCCATGGATATGGCTCGCATCTATATTTTTAAGGAATTGCTGACCTATGAGGACATCGCCGCGGACATTCCGATTAACTACTCAGGCATCAGCGATAATCGTGATCGCGAACAACACATCAAGACAATCTACGAGAATGGCGGAGAGGCTAGCTTGGACTTCCTCAAGTATGTTGCCAAATACGACCCCAGTCCCGATGTTCGCGATAAAGCGCTTACGTTCTTCGCGGACGCGACCAACACTCCAAAAGAAAGCATTCAATTGGAGGCGCAACCCATTACCCAGCTGGATTTTGATTTAGCGCTGAATGCAAGCCGCCGTTTTGATTATGGTCACGGTGAAATAGACTTCCAGGTTAGTTACACTCCCTATCCTGGTAAGGACATCGCTGAGCGACTTCCCGAGCAGCAGGCCGAGTATGCCTCATTCCTTACTGAGGCGCTTGCCTCGCCCATTCCCTACGACCGACGCGGCGCCATCATGCTCGCAGGCTCGCTATCCAACGAATCTCACGTGCCCGCATTGGCAGAGCTCTACCTCGAAGAGCGGACCATGAATGATGACCGGATGCAACGAGCAGTGATCGACGCACTGGCTAATACCGGAAGCCCGCAAGCGACTGAATTTGTGTGCCAGTGGATTCGCGATTACGGCAAGGAAGGCTATTCAGATTTTGATACGTACTTTGATGCCCGCGATGGCGATGCTGATCATCGCTACTTGCTTGAGTTGATGCTCGAGCCCGAACACAAAGAAATTGCCAATCGCTTATTTGACGGCTCTCAACAATTGCGCGCCGACTTCTTTGTCGATCAGGGTGGCGCCTTTCCCACAGCTGCGCTGATTACCCAGAGTTTAATTTGGGAGCCGGCGCCTGGACAGCAGATCTATGCTCACATTCTTGGTCACTGGAAAGCCGAGGACATCACGAGTGAAGCACTGGGCCGAGTCGACAACTCTCTTCAAGCTGAATGGGTTCAGCCGGACAGCATGATTAACGCTCTAATGCGGGTCGTTAACGACAGCCCCAACGAAACTGTATTTACTGTGCTGAATGCGCTGAATGAGCCCGGGAATCGAGATTACTTTGCGGCAGGCATTCAGGCGGCAAGTCCTGATGTAAAGGAGGCCTTCGGGACGGCTCTACGCAAACGTCTAGGCGTCGCCCCTCACGACCCCGACGATGTCGGAATGCATCGTAAACTGCTACAAACCCTGATATTAGTTTACCCGGACCCCGCAGCTTATCAGGCTGAATTGGAGGCCTCCGTAGTGAGTTTCGACCAACGCTGGCCCGCCTGGAAGAAAACGCCCAACAGCCAGCTTTTCATCCAGGACATGGTCTCCCTAACCAGTGAACCAACCGTCGAAGCGATTGTTGCTTACATTGGTGATGAATCGACGCCGAAGAGCAAACGGTCGGCCGCGTACCAAACCCTGCAGAAGATGGGCAATCTCGGATTTGATGGAATGTTCCGTCTCATGGAACATGAGAATCCGGATATCCGCAAGCAGGCGATTAAAAACGCCCTGAGTTCCACCGACCCTGAGATGTTTGCGCGTAAGTTCGCGATCTTTGATGAAGATGACAAGGAGATGGTTAAAGCCATGAATTTCAGCAAGACTTACCTCGACGACGGCGACATGAACGAGGTGCTTCCCACGCTCATTGCGGATTCTGATCAGCGGCGCTTCATCTATTTACTGGACTGGATGAGCAATGGAAAGCTGCTCGGTCGGGACGACGCCTGCATTGAAATTTATCAAGCGACCTTCAACCGCTGGGATGACATGACGCCAGAGCAGCAAACTCAATTCGTCAACCATCTGACTAAGTACCCGTATCGATTCCGCAAAGCAGATGATACCGTTGAAGCCTTCGACGTCGTTCTGGATCCGCGGCTGCCTCCCGAAGCACTGAAGAAACTCACTAAAGCTCTCATGCACTCAGACATCGAGCGCAACCCGGAGCATGTCGCACTTTATTTCAAGGTGGTAAACGATCCCGAAGCCACCGAGACGCTTCTGGAATTGGCTGATGACCGATGGTTCTACGAGTTAACGCCCGAAGCATTTGAACTCTACCTCAAGGAGATGGAAGCGTTGTCCGAACGCATGCCCGATCAGCAGCCGACAATCACCCAAGCCGTAGCGAAGGTAACCCAGGAAGTGCAAAGGCGCAGCGTAAAATAAGAACTGTATTCTCACAGGCTTCCAGTCTGCCACGCTCAAGCCGCCTTGCTGGACACGAAAAATCACTGCGGCCTGATCGGCCAAGTTAGCTGAAAAGTGGTTTCAGCTGAAACCAAATGGCAATCCGCAACCCCCACTTCGCGGACACACAATAGCGCGGACCGATTCCAGCTATTCGCATCATTCGCTCAAGCAAGGTCGCGCCTGTTATCCCTAACGGGCACAGCGATTGCCTCAACGTCATCAGGATGAAACTTCCCGCTAGGGATCGCCGCTGAGCGGGACAGATAACGGGACGCTACCCAACTGGTTCAATAAAACCAAACCACACAACCACTAGCGGCTTGCCTGGAGACTGCGCTCTACCTCCACTCCACCTCCTTCCCGCTCTCTCCGATCTTCCTGTTTAAAAAAACATCCCTGCCCCACTACGCCACCGCAGCGACTTGCGTCGCCTGCCGTGGGCTAAGTCGAATGGCAAGCGTCGCCCTTCCCCCACCAAACGGCGGCGACAAAGCGCCGCCCTCCACCAATCCACCGCCCTTTTTCCTTTAATCTTTTTCCTTTTTCCTCCTTGGCATTCGCCAAGGCTTACTGCATAATATTTCACTGATAATTCAACCACCCAGAATCTCTACACTTCCACACCTCCCAACCTCAACACCACTACAACAATGCCATCACTCAACTATTACCTAACTCCCTTTGCCCCAAGCGCTAAAGACAAGGACTCGCGACCGAAATACATCGCGCGGCCTGCGCGCAGCGGCGTCATGAACGATCAACAGCTCGCCCGGCTCATTGCCGAGCGCTGCACGCTAACCGAGGCCGACATCCACGCCACGCTGATCGAGCTGCGCCTACACATCCTGCGGACCGTCGCTGAGGGAGGGCGCGTCAACCTGCAAGGCCTCGTCGAGTTCTACCCGAAGCTACGCGGCACCTTTGACGATCTGGACGAGCGCCGCGATCCCAAGCGCCACAAGATCAACATCGGCGCACGCCCCTGCAAGTCCCTCAACAAGGAGCTCAGCCGCCAGCAAATCAGCTGGCGACGCGTCCCCGGGCCCGATGAAACAGCCATCATCTACCAGGTGCGCGACACGCGCAGCGGCGAGCTCAACGCCACGCTCTCCCCCGGCGGGCCGGTGGGCCTCAGCGGCGTGCGGCTCAAGTTCAGCGAGTCGCGCCCCGACGAAGGCGTCTTCCTGATCCCCGTCCGCCAACCGAACGGCAGTCAAAAGGCAACCCCTAGCGCCCAAACCGCGACAAAGGCCGCCAATTCCACCCGCCAAGCCGCCCTTCCCCGCGAGATCCGCATGAACCACTACTTCGGCGTCCGCCCGAAGGAAGTCTGGTTCCTCGCCCCGGACGACCTCCCCGCCGGCCAATACGAACTGGAGCTCCGCACCCGCTCCCGCGGCGGCGAACACCTCCTCCGCGAACGTTGCCAACACCGCCTTACCTGCCCTGAGCTTGTCGAACGGGCCAGTGACTACCTTTCCGAAGACACTTGCCCTGAAGTTGTCGGAGTGTCCGATACCACCGCCACCGTGATCCCGACGCCCACACCGGAGCGAATTCCCGCCTAAGTATCGCCGACTGCGCGACCAAGTGTCGCCGACTGTCAATCGAAGCGTCGCCGACTCTTCCTAGAAGTGTCGCCGACGCTTTTTCACGTACCCCTACTGGGTTTGGTCACAACCCTTACCTTGTTTGGGTCTGAAACATGGGTAGGGTTGGGTCTGAACCAAGTAGAGTCTCTCGAAATCAGCCCTGCTCCAAAAGCTTCCGCACGGGCTTCTCATATTCTGGAGTGACTTGGATCTTCGATGGATAGACCCAAACAATGAACTCCTCCTCAACTCCATCTGACTGAAAATAAATAATCCAGTCTTCCTTGGAATTTGAGAGAACCCGTTGAATCCCTGTTATAATCTGAGGAAAGTCTTTCGAAGCACGTTCACTATACAACACCACCGTGCGTGAACGAGCGCCACCCCATCGGAACGGAATCTCGTAGTCGTCACCGAGATCAAGACCAAGTTTCTCTACTTCTTCTTCGATTTTACCATCGAGCCAATCCAACTCTGAGCCAAGCATCTCAACATTCACATCAGAAGCTATTGCATTGAAGCTCTCCTTAGTGTCATAGAAATCAAACGTCTCCTGATCAACAACCTCCAGTTGAAGTGAAGGTGAATATCTCGGAGTTGAAGCACGAAAATCGATATCCCATGAAGGAAGTGAGGCTTGAAATTCTTCAAGGTCTCTAGGCTCAGATCCACTACATTTGACTCCTATTTCTCGCAATGAAGGCAATTGTTTAAGAGGACTAAGATCGATGCCTCTCGCTTCGGTGCTAATCGAAAGGTCGCAAAGAAGAGACAACCCTGCAATTGGCACAAGTGAGCCTACCCGAGAATTCAAAATATTAACATGAGTAAGATTCTTAGCTCCACGTAATGGTTCCAGTGAATCGAATTCACCTTCCAGATTAACCAAATTCTCTAGCTTCGAATACCGTTCCAAACCACTCAAACTATTGACGTCAGCACTCCTGATAACTCGAAGTTCTGGCATCTCAGGAAAGCCCTCAAATGACTCAAAGGTTTCACCTCCTAACTCAAGTTTACGCAGCGAGGGCAATGTCGAAACGTCTTTTAATGCAGGAATTTGATCATTTGAAATGGAGAGTTCCCGTAATTGAGGAAGCTTTTGAAGAAACGACAGATCCTTAATTGGAGTATCCGAAACATCCAGTATCTCAAGGCTAAAGCATCCCCCAAGGGGCGAGAGTTCCTCTATTGGATTCGCTCGCAGATTAAGCCTCTTAAGCTTTGGGCATGCAACTAAAGTAGAGACATCAGATACCTCGTTGTTCGTTAAAATTAATTCAGATAAATCTGTTAGGAATTGTATCGCAGTTAAATCTCGAACAGGTCGATCATCACTACGCAGTCTCTGAAAACTAAGCCAAGACAGCTTTTCCAATTCTTCTGCTGCAGGACGAACAAATTCCTTAGAGAAATGTGGCTCATAACCTGGACTATGACGCGCATCACCACGCTCACTCCAATCATCCCAATAGTTTGGATCAAAGTTAGAACGAACTCGCTCAATCAACAACTCGACGGTATAGATCGCATCAAGACTGAGATCTGGAGATAAAGCATAATCCGAAAAACTTGTTGCTGTCATATCTTCTGATGGTGAAGAAATCAAAATGTGGGGCATACATATCGTAAGGAATACAAATATACTCCTGATAATGAAATGATCGGCTAAACTAAAAGTCCTCATTGCACGCACTCTAAATGCTAAATCACAGGGTTACTAATCAAGAGAATCATATCAACAATTCTTCTCATTTAAATCGTCCCTCCTAGGCATACTTCTCGATGACTTTCATCTGGCTCAGTGCAAGAATCTCAACCTAAGAAATTTCGAGTCATCAAGAGAGACGGTGATCGGCTATGTTGTAGTCGATGGCTATTCGCATGGCATCCCTCTGGGCCAGGCGCATTCAGTTGCAGGTCGCTGACCTCAAAGTCAGACTGGACTTATAATCAAATCGATCAAATGGTCATGGTGAAACATATGACTCCCCATCTGCAGTTTGATGAATTGAAGCGACAGGCCAAGGTATCGATCAAGCCACACATTTCGCGATGGGAGCGTTCTGCATACCGCTGCGTCGAACCCCGATGGGCAAGGCCGGAATATCTCGTGTCCGGAGAAGGAACGATGGCCCATGGTGGGCGATGGATGGCCAAGGGCATCACCCAAGTCGCTTACGCATCCGTTACCGAGAACATCGCCTTGAAAGAAGCGAGTCACAACTTCACTCGATATGGCATCAAGCCCCGGCAAAAACCTCGCCTGATCGTTGAGCTGGAAATCAGAATTTCTCGCATGGTTGTATTGCGAGATCTGCTCAAAGCCATGCCATGGCCAGACTTGAATGAGCTCCTGGTCGAAGAGTGGGAGCCAATCAATGAGCGGGGCAAAGAAACGCTGTCGCAAGCACTGGGGCGGGCATTGTTCGAGCTAGGCGTTGAAGGATGCCTCATTCCTTCCGTTCGTGACCGTCGCGGCAACAACTTAATTTTGTTCCCGAAGAATCTGCGCAAGGACAGTCGCATTGAGATCGTCGGCGAGAATGAGCTGGAACGCTGGATTGCAAAATAACATGCAAAAGTGCATGTATTTCTTGCATTACTGTATCATTTCAGCTTTAGTAAAGCCATGAAGACCAAGCGGCAGACCAAGGCGAAAAAGGTCGCCAAGAAAAAGACATCCACACGGGCCAGCTCCAAGCCCGCAGCCAATCGGCAGGCAGCAAGACTCGCTCTAGAGCCAGTCGGAACGTTTGAGGTAAAGGAGTTTTGCCAACGCTACCAACTAGTGCGTCCCGACCTAACCCGACTGACGGGGTATTCTCTGCGTGCGGTGGATCAGTGGGCTACCGGCAAGGCGCCAGCCAAACCGGCGAACAAACAACTGGCCGAGCTGGTCCGCCTCTTTGACGCTTTATCTGACCTGATGGTCTCTAAAGATGTCGGCCCCTGGCTCAAGGCGTCCAATGAAGCCTTTGGTAACTCTACTCCCCTTCAAGTCATCGAGCGTGGTGAGGCTGATCGCATCTGGCGCATGATTTACCAATTAGAAACGGGCGAGCCGTCGTAGCCGACTCGATCGATTTTAATTGCAGGGCAACGCTCTCTCGACCCCGCAATTTGCATGTTCGCGAACATCGACGGCGATATCGAAATGAAACGGGACGATACTCAAGCACCCCGGCATAGCTCATACGCAGCTTGCAGTTCCTGAACAGGATCGCCGGTGGGGATGAACTCGTGGCCGATGTAGCCGGTGTAGCCGGTTTGCGCGATGGCGCGGATGATGGCCGGGTAGTTGAGTTCCTGGTCTGCGCCGATGGGGCCGCGACCGGGGTTGCCGGCGGTGTGGTAGTGGGCGATGTGCGCGTGGTGCTCGCTGATGGTTCGGATGATGTCGCCCTCCATGATCTGCATGTGGTAAATGTCGTAGAGGAGCTTGACGCTGGGTGAGTCGACGCGCTGGCAAAGCGTGGCGCCCCAATCGGTGTGGTCGCATTGGTAGTCGGGGTGCTCGACCTTGCTGTTCAGCAGTTCCATGATCAGCGTGACGCCCGCCTGCTCGGCGATGAGCACGACCCGCTCAAGGAGTTTCGCACAGTTGTCCAAGCCGGCAGCGTCACTGAGCCCGCCGCGGTTGCCGGAGAAGCAAATCAGATTGGGAATACCGAATGCGGCAGCCTGATCGATATTCGCGCGGAGTTCATTTTCAATGCGGGCGGCGTTTTCCGGTCGGTTCATGCCCGATGCGATCGAAGTGTGCCCGACAATGCTGACGATGGTCAAGCCGGCGTCACGCGCCATTGGCCACAGCTTCGGCTCGATGAGTTCAACGCCGGCATAGCCGATGCGGGCAGCAGCTTGCAACAGCTCGGAGGCCGCGACGCCCTTGTTCGCGAAGCACCACCAGGAAAAAGATTGTTTCACTGTGCTCATGTCGAGATCAGGTTCAGGATTACGAGTTGAAGAGAAGGCTCAGCGCTTGGGCGTAGTCACGGTTAGGCAGGGGCACGCCGCCACGCACGACTCCAGAGTGAAGGCGTGCAACTGGAACCCCTCAAGTAATAAGTAGTCATCCCCAACGGGCGAGCAAAACATCCACGTGACTGCCCCTCTTCGTTCGCGCGATGGCACGCATCGCATTTGGGGCGAGTGCGACCAGAATGCCCAGCCCGCTCAATCAATGCCGCCTTGCGCTGCATCCGACCTTATTCCCACCTGATTCGGCCAAGTTCGATGAAGAACACTCCCAAAGAGGCAACCGGATAAACTGCATTTAAACTTAACAAGCACTGACTTTTAGCGCTGACTAGGGGGCATGAAGCGGGAGTCTCTGCCGGAGAAGTTTGCGATGCTGGAGCGGCGCCTGGGGCGGGAGTTGCTCGGGCAACGGCTAATGCGCCAAGCGTCACATTGGGCCCGGGTTTCGCATCAGGGCGAAGGCGCCTTTAAACTGCAGAAGTATATCCCCATCGATGACCTCGCGCTGCTGGGGTTGACGCTGACCGGCCTGCGGGGGCGCGCCCGGCGCAACATCCATGCGCACGAGATCGTGGAGCAAACCTGGGAGCTCCCACGCCTGCCCCGCGCCTTTGATGGCTTTCGCCTCCTGCAGCTGACGGACCTGCATATCGACATCGATGCGAGGTTGGCCGCAACCATCGCGGCCAAGGTCCGCGCAACACCCCACGACGCCTGCGTGATCACCGGCGACTACCGCAACTCCACTGACGATGACTACGGCCCGTCGATGCGGCTCATGGCGCCCATTCTGGAGGCGATCCATGCGCAGCGTTGGGGCATCCTCGGCAACCATGATTTCATTGAGCAAGTCTGGGCGCTCGAAGCGGCGGGCCTGCCCATCCTGCTCAACGAGGCGAGCGCCATCACGCGGGGCGACGAGCAGCTGTGGATTGCCGGCGTCGACGATCAGCACTTCTACGGCACGGCGGACTTCGCGGCGGCGCGCCGAGGCGTGCCCGAGGGCGCGTGCTGCATTCTGCTTTGCCATTCCCCTGAGTTTCACACCGAGGCCGCGCAGCATGACTACGATTTAATGCTCAGCGGCCACACCCATGCGGGCCAGATCTGTCTGCCGGGCGGACGCCATGTCATTTGCCCGGTTAAGGACCTCAGCCGCGAGTACATCCGTGGTCGTTGGCAAAGCGACAAGTTGCAGGGCTACACCTCCCGCGGCACCGGCGCCTGCGGCATCCCTGCCCGCCTCAACTGCCCACCGGAAATCACGGTGCACGTGTTGCGGCGCGCTTAAGAAATTTAACCACCTCAGCTCACTTCGCGGACCTGCGACGCAGCAAGCCAAGCAGCACCGCACAGCCCAGCATCGCGGCGTAGGCGCCGGGCTCAGGAATCACGGTGAGCGTGTCGGTGCGCGTCAGGTTATCGAAATAAAGCGTGTTGTCGTCCGCTGTGTTTGAGCGAATGAGGAACGAAGTCGGCGAAGCCGAACCCGTCGTGGCAAAGACGCCCGCAGAGATGATCGATGAGGAAACCGTGTCATAGAAATAAAGCGCCGTTTCGCCATCCTGCAATGTAGCGCCAGTGCCGCTGATCGTCTGCGCGCTGCCGGAGCCGTTGTAAACGAGGTAGGTCGTGTAAGCGCGGTCCACCTGCAGCGTAGGCAGCGAGCCCGACACTTGCGAGGTGTTCGTTATCAGCGACAACGCGCCGTCGTCCAAGATCCAGCCGACGAAGGTCTTCGTGCCATTCACATCGCCCGAGCCGAGCCCGAAGCGCACGACGTCGGTTTGGCTGGTCGTGGGCTCCAGCATGTCGAAGCTCCAAGTCATTAGGCTGGATGATGAGTCCACGCGCACAAACGACGAACCGCCATCCAGATAACCGTACTGGTTGGGCGAGCCAAATGGCGTCGCGGTCGTCTGGTCGGCAATGCCGATCTGGTTGTAGATTTTACCGCCGCCGCTGAAGTTCTGGTCATTGCCCAAGGGATAGGATTCAAAGTCGTCAAAATAGATGACCGTGGCGCTCAGGGAGCTCAAAGACAGGCAAGCGGCCAAGGCCGCAGAGGAGTATTGTCGAATATTCATAAGGGTAAGTCTGGGGTTAATTCATTTAATGGCATCCACTCTAATCAACGCGTCGCCGTGGGCAATCGCCTCGCTTTTAAACGCGTTGAATTGAGCTGGCCAAAAGGCCGCAGCGCCACATGCTTAATCTCCTGATGGCGGACATGCCCCCTCCCCCAACCCTCCGTGAGTTATCCCAAATCCTGGGCGTTAGCCCGGCGACGGTCTCCCTCGCGCTCCGCAATGATCCCCGCGTTGCAGCCCAAACGCGCGAGCGCGTCGCCGCCGCCGCGCAGGAGCATGGTTACCGGATCAACCCCGCCATTGCCTCGCTGATGTCGCAAGTCCGCTCAACGCGCCGGGTCGCCTATCAGGAAACCATCGGCTGGCTGAACTTCTGGGAGCGGCCCGACATTTACCAAAAGACGGGCGTCGAATTTCAACTCCTCATGTGGCAAGGCGCGCTCAGGCGCGCGGAAGAGCTTGGCTACACCCTCGACAGCATTTGGATGCGCGAGGAGCAGATGACGCAGCGCCGCGCCACCGACATCCTGCACGCGCGCGGCATTCGCGGCATCCTCATCCCACCGCTGCCGGAGTCCGCCGACCTGCCCGAGATCGAGTGGTCCAGCTTTTGCGCGATCACCATGTCTTACACGATGAGCAACCCGCATCTGGACCGCATCCTGCCAGACCACTTCAGCAACATGCAAATCATCCTGCGCAACCTGCAGACGCGGGGCTATCAGCGGCCCGGCTTGCTGATGCCCGAAGGCTACGACGCCCGCAGCGACCACCGCTGCATGGCGGCCTACGCGCACATGCAGCAAGCGCTCCCCCAGGCCAATCGCATCCCTGCGCACACCTGCCACCCAACAAAAATCGAGCCCGCCACCATCGCCTGGCTGAACAAACATCGCCCCGACGCCGTCATCACCATGGGCACGTTGAAAGGCATCCGCCAGGTGCCTGGTCTGCCGAAAAAATACCGCGAACGCCTCGGCCTCGTCTTGATGAGCAATGCCGCCAGCGACGCCGACATCTGCGGCATTAACGAGAACCCCGCCATCATCGGCGCCACCGCCATCGAACAACTTGCCCTACTCCTGCAAAACAACCAGCATGGACTCCCCCGCCACCCCAAGCTAATCCAAATCGAAGGCGAATGGATCGAAGGCGCCTCCGCCCCCAACCTTGGTTAAGCACTGTCGGGAAGTTTGCTTCATCATTCCAACTGCTATGGCCAACGGACATTTCATCTGGCGACAAGGTGCTCGCGCTTGGATTGGTTCGGACAGTGGCCCTGAACTGGAACATCGCAAAATTTTACTCGCGCGTGCTTGTCAACAGGATCGAGAGTATTTTTCATCGAACTTGTTCGAATTAGGCGGGGCAGATTGGATGTTCGCGACGTTGGCATTTCAATCACAGGCTTCCAGCCTGCCACGCTCAATCCGCCTTGCTGGACACGAAAAATCACTGCGGCCTGATCGGCCAAGTTTGATGAAGAATGTTCTAGTTTTTTCCCACTGATAACCCCAAATTTTGAGACACGATGAATGATGCCCGGCCCAACATAATCCTAGTCTTCATGGACGACCTTGGTTGGCGCGACCTGGGTTGCTACGGCAGCACATTTTATGAAACGCCGCGGCTCGATGCGTTTGCGCAAGAAGGCGTGCGCTTCACCGACGCCTATGCGTCGTCGCCGGTCTGCTCGCCGAGCCGCGCGAGCATCCTCACGGGGCGCTATCCGGCGCGCGTCGGGGTCACGCAATACATCGGCGGATTTAGCGAAGGCAAGTTGTGCGACGTGCCGTATTTTCAATGTCTCCCGCACAGTGAGCGGACGATTGCGTCGATCCTGAAGGACGTTGGTTACCAAACCTGGCACGTGGGCAAGTGGCATCTGGGGGGCAACCGAACAGCGCCCGAGACGCATGGCTTCGATGTTAACCTCGGCGGCGGCGAGAAGGGTCATCCGTACAAGGGCTACTTCAGTCCGTATGAGTTGCCCAACCTCGAAGATGGGCCCGCTGGCGAATACCTGACCGATCGCCTGACGGACGAAGCGATCCGCCTGATCGAGTCGGCCCAGGCGGACGACGCGGCGCCGTTCTTTCTAAACTTCTGGCATTACGCGGTGCACACGCCCATCGAATCACCGCCGGAGCTGGTGGAGAAATATCAGGCCAAGGCGAAGGCCATGGGCCTGGATCAAGTGGATGCCCTGGAGCCCGGAGAAGCGTTTCCCTGCTCACATAAAAAGAATCAACGCGTAATGCGGCGTCGTATTCAGTCTGACCCCGATTACGCGGCGATGATCGAAAACATGGACACGAATTTTGGGCGCTTGCTGGACGCCTTGGAACGCACCGGGCAGGCGGAAAACACCATCATCGTTTACACGTCGGACAACGGCGGGCTGGCAACGGCGGAAGGCTCGCCCACCAGCAATGCGCCGCTGGCCGAAGGGAAGGGCTGGATGTATGAAGGCGGCACGCGCGAACCGCTCATGGTTCGCTGGCCTGGAAAAATCGCTGCTGGCCAATGCACGCAGGAGCCGGTGACGAGCCCGGATGTCTTTTGCACGCTGTTGGACGCGGCGGGGGTTGAGCCGGAGCATCGGGCGCCGATTGATGGCGCGAGCTTCATGCCGCTGCTGCAAGGCGAGGCGTTTGAACGGGGGCCGATCTTCTGGCATTACCCGCACTACAGCAACCAGGGGGGCACGCCCGGTTGTTCGATGCGGCATGGCGATTACAAGCTCATTGAGTTTTTTGAGGACGGCAACCTCGAGCTCTACAACCTGCGTTCGGACATTGCCGAAGAGCACAACCTGGCCGATGCGCAACCCGAAACGGTCCAGCAAATGAAGGCTGCTCTCGATACCTGGAAAACCGAAATCGAAGCGCTCATCCCCAAGCGCAATCCTAATTGGGAAGCGCGCTAGCGGCTGCACCTTTCAACGGTTTACGGGTCAGGCTGCCGACCGCCAACGCCGCGCCCAACAGGCCGCCAATCAAATGAGCAACGGGAACCGTGACAACGCCCGGCCCCAGGTCGCCCGCGAAGAGCGCGCTGTGCGTCATGGTTTCATAAGCAGTTTTGCCGGTTAGCCCGAGCATCATCAACACCGAGGCGATGCGCATGGATTGCGTTTGCTTTGCATCGCAAAGTATCTTGAGACACACGTAGGTAAAGAGCAGCGTATCCAAGCCACTGAGGCCGCGGTAGCTGGTGATCTCCGGTGAAAAGTAGGCGACGCCAATGGTGATCAAGGGCGCGGTTAGCAGGAAGGTTGTCAGCAGCCGCAGCCCATAACTGCGCGCGGCAATCAAGCCGAACACGGCGAGCATCAGCGCATCCCAGAACAGATGCCCCGCCGACCAATGCGTGAGGTGCGCGGTCCACAGGGTGCTGAAGTGCTCGCCGCCCCGAGTCCATTGCAGGGCATTGGTCATGGTAGGCGACAGGTGGATCGCGACGGCAAGGAAGGCGATGATTAAAGCGGGCATGGTCGGTTAATATTTGGTTCAATGGACGCGTGCGTCCAAGGCGTCCGCGTTGTGTTTATTTAAAAAAGGAGTCCGCCGAAGCGCAGTTGTGAGCGCTCCGGCGGACGATTATGGCTATTGTCTGTTTCTACGGCGCGCCGCAAAAAACCATCCGGCAAAGGCGACCATCAGCGCGGCGACGGGGCCTTCGAAGGCGCCGCCTCCACCGCCAATGCGCGGAGTAGGAAATTTAAACATGGGCTGCTCGGCATCGGCGCGGACGACCTTCGCGGGCGAAGCCTGGCGTTGCGCCTGCGCGGCATGTTCGGCCTGCATGCGTTGTTGGTTTTTGCGATCAATGCCATGCTTGGCGAACGTCGAGTCATCGAGCACGAGCATGGATGTTTCATCGGTGACAATCTGATACGTCACGCCGATGTCCTGAATCGCGGTGCTGGCTTCGCCCTTGGGCAACGTGCCGAGGTCCTTCTGGCGCTCGAGGTTTTGCACGCGGGTCATTGCCCAGATGCGTTCCAGCTCGGGATAGGTCTCATCGACTTGCGGGAAGTTGACCTTGGTGCGGTAGGTTTGCTCGCCCTCGGTTTTGCGCGCCGTCAGTTTGAGCTCGGCTGGGCCGTCGCCATCGTAGCGCCCCATGAGCACGAGCTGCTGGCCGCGGTAAAGTTTGCGGTGGGCGTTGCGGGAAACTTCGCTTGTCTTCACGCCGCTGATTTTAAAGTCCACGTCGAGCAGCGCTTCGGTAGTGATGCGGTCTTTAGCGAGGAGGATTTTCCCGAAGATGTCGTCGGCGTTTGAGACGGCGTCATACTGCCCGTCCGTGGCTTCGCAGAGGATGCGCATCAGCGGCCAATTTGCGCTGTTGCCCATGAGAAAGCCGAAGAAGCGCACATCTTTTTGGCGCAGTAATGCATCGAACTTGGCCGGATCTACGATGCCCTGATTGGCGACGGCGTCAGTCACGAGGATGAAGTTCGTTGCGCGGTCGTCGTCGAGATCGCTCATGCCTTCGGCGACGCCGGCGTAGAGGTTGGTGCTGCCGCCGGGTTGCAGCGCTTTGACCTCGGCAATGTATTGTTGCACGTTTGCCTGAGTGGCGGGAACCCAGTCGCGCGTGAGGTTGCGGCTGCGGTCATTGAACGTCACGATGCGAAAACGGTCCTGGTCACTGAGCTTGCCCAGCGCGCGCTCCACGCCATCGGCGAGCATGGCGATCTTACCCTGCATGGAGCCGGAGGTATCGAGCACGAAGCAATAGTCCGCACCGTTGCTCAGTGGCTGCAGGTCCACGCCGGGCGTGACGATCATCATAAACGTGCCTGTCGATGCGCCGGGCGCCCGGTGCGTGAGCAGGTCCACGCGACCCGGCAAGTCTTCCGGCAGGCGGTAGTAAATCACGAGGTCCTGGTTAAGCGTCGTTCCCTGGTCGGTGGCGTATTGCCACTGGTAGTGACCGTCGCCGTGCTCGGTGAACTGATTGTTAAAGCCCGGCGCCCGCAGGTCTTGCAACGGGTAGGCCGAGCGAATTTCAACGGTGGCCGCGAAGCTGCCCGTTACCTTTTCATTGCGCGTCCAGAAGGACTCGGCCTGTTCGTCCGTGCCGCCTTCCTCGAGCGGATAGATGTAGCGACCGACGTTGTGATCCATCGTGACGGGCTGGTAGTAGACGAACTCCATGCGGGCCTCGGCGTTGGCGCGCACGGGGGAGACGCGAAATTCGAAGCGCTGGTAGCTTTGCTTCTCAGCTTTGCCAGCGTTGTTGCCGGCATTTTTTTCTTCTTCGTAAATGCGGTCGGCGTCGGCCTTGGCTACGACTTCACCTTCCAGAATGGTTTCGCCCGAGTGCATGCGCATTTCGGCGAGCGAGGCGTCTTCGGGGACGGGAAATGCGTAAACGGCCTCCAGATCCACGGGATTCGGGTTGTAAAAAGTCTGCGTGACCAGCGTTTGAGCAAAGCCGTTGTTGATGACCACCTGCACCTCGTGCGAGCGGATTTCCATCGGCTGATGTTGGCTGTTAACAGGCGTGAGGACGCCCGCGCCGTGGGCCAGAGCAACGCCTGCCCACGAGCATAGAGTGATGAGTATTCTGCGGATTGTTTTCATAACGGTCATGGAGTTCCATTGCCTGTGCCAATCCGCATCCAAGCTCCGTTAAGTCTTTTATAATGAATAGATTACAATTTCAACTGCCCTATTTTTCGGCTCAGCACTGCTGGCATTCGGTGTAGGCTCAACGCAGATGACCGACATGAAATGTCCTTCTCGGTTGTTGAAAGAGTGGTTCCCATTCGCCCCCATTGCATTAGGTGTGGTTGCCGCAAGACTCTAGATATAAGGTATTTCGCATCATGGGGGATATGACCTTTGAAGCGGGCCTTATTAAGGCTAATTGAAGGAATAAACTCGTATAAACGTTACGATTTACACAATAATTGGCCATGTCCTACCTGTTTTCGTTGAATGGATTAATTGTTTTTGTCCTGCTTGCTGTACTCGTTTTTCTGCTGGATCTCCTTTATCGCGGTAAGGAAAAACTGCGCGCGGAAAACGAACGCCTAAACCAACAATTAAAAGAAGCGCAGAAGTTGGTGGATAAGTCGCAGGCCGTTGCCGACACCAAAGAATTCTTTTTGGCCACGATGAGCCATGAGATTCGAACGCCGCTCAATTGCATCAACGGCCTCTCGGAAATCCTCATTACTTCCGACCCGCGGCCCGACCAACGCGAGTACCTGAAAACCATCACGCAAAGCACGGAAGCCTTGCTCGCCATCCTGACGAACGTGCTCGACTACACGAAGATCAATGCGGGCAAATTTGAGCTGAGCCCCACGCGGTTCAGCCTGTCGGAAGTCATCGACGAAGTGCACAAGCTGTTTAAGGAAGAGGCCTCCCGCAAGGACATCATCTTCGAGTGCAACCACCAGGAGGAGAAAGAGCTGCAGGTGATCTGCGACCGCAACTGCCTCCGCCAGGCCCTGCTCAACCTGGTGTCCAACGCGATCAAGTACACCGACCAGGGGCACATTCAGGTCGAGGTGTTTTACCGGCACTACGCAACCAAGGGCGCCAAAAACCAGTACGAAGTCGCCCTGCAGGTTGCGGACACCGGCATCGGCGTGCCGCCGGAAAAGCAGGACCAGCTCTTCAAGCCGTTCCACCAATTGGTGGAATCCAAGACCCGCAAATACGAAGGCACAGGCCTCGGCCTTTCCATCTCGAAGTTCATGGTCGAGAAGGGGCTCGGCGGCACCATTAACTTTGAGCCCAGCGATCTCGGTGGCGCGCGCTTCAATATACGCTTCATCGCCGAAGGCTTCGTCACGAAGAAAGAGACCGTGGGGCAGAACCTGTCGGCGCCCTCGCTCCTGAAGACCTCACTGTCGAAAAACCTATTCGTGCTCAACGTGCTCGTGGTGGACGACAACTCGCTGAACTGCATCACGATGAAGGCCATTCTGCAAAAGATGGGACACCAAGCAGACTTTGCCACCGATGGGCTCAAGGCGCAAGAGCAGCTCAAGTGCAAACCATACGACCTCATTTTCATGGACATCATGATGCCCAATGTGGACGGCATCGAAGCCACGCAAGCGATTCGCAATGGCGAGTGCGGCGCCGGCTACGTCAACATCCCCATCGTGGCGACCACCGCTTTCGCCAATGCGGGCGATCGCCAAAAATTCCTCAATGCGGGCATGGACTACTACCTGCCCAAGCCAGTCGAGCCCGACGCCATGCGCAGCATCCTCACCGAAGTCGGTCGGCAGATCCAAAAGCGCCAGCCCCCCGTGCCGCCCGCAAAACCAAAGAATGCCCAGCGCATCGTCACACTCGATTGATTGCGGCTCACCACGACCGGCCTTGACCAGAATGCGCGACTCGCTGAATCCACGAGGCCTCGCGTCATTGGCTAGCGGTTGTCAGAGATTTCGAGCAGTTCAACCTATCAAACCTGTCTGCTAAGAGGCAAGGACAAGCCCGGTCGGGACACCGGGCTCCACCTCAAAATGACGGAATCAAATTTGCGAACCACACACGCGTAGGCAAAGCCGACGCCGCGAGGACAAACCCCACGAAGCAATGCGCTGTTGTGGCAACTGGCAGCGGATCTGGACACGCCGCCCTACCTCCCAGCAGGCGCCCCCACCCTTCGCACACTGTGCGAAACTGCCGATACAACCGGAGGTTGCTTTAGTAGGCGAAGGCGGCTTGCGAGGCGTTGCCGAAGTTCGATGGGGTGACCGTGGTGGTCTTGCCCGTTTCACTGTCGAGGATGACGAGCTTCGTGCTGCCGCCACGGGATTCTTCTGTAAAGATGAGGTGGCGCCCGTCGTTGAGCCAGACAGGTTCCATCGCATTGCCGGGAACGCTGGTCAGCGGCTTGGCGGCGCCTTTGCCAAACTCATAGAGGGCCAGCTCAAAGCCCCCCCCCAGGCTCGCGGTGAAGGCTACCTTGGATTCGTCGAGCGGATTCCAGGTCGGCTCGGCGCAGTAGCCACTGAGGTTCGTCGGGATGCGCTGCATGACGCCCCCTTGGCTGGGGATTTCGTAAAGCTGCGGCGAACCGGAGCCGGAGGCCACGATCAAACGGCGACCGCTGGGCGACCACGTCGGGTCGGACTCGACGGTGCGGTTGCGGGTGAGCCGCCAGGGCTTGCGGGACTGGTTGACATCCTGGATGAACAGCTCGGAATTACCCGGCGAGGAAAGGATCAGCGCGACCTCTTGTCCATTGGGGCTGACTGCGCCGCCCGCGTTCGTGCCCTTGTAGCTGGCGAAGGGGACACGGCGGCCCGACGCCACGTCCTGCTTGTAGACGTCAGAAAACCCTGAGCGGTAGTAGCTGCGGTAGAAAATCGTGCGGCCATCCGGCGTGAGGTAGGGGCGCTGCGCGTTGGAGCGGTCGCTCGTGATGGGGCGCGCAGTGCGGAAAAACACGTCTCCCAGCCATACTTCGCGGGCGCCGGTGCGGTCCGAAATAAAGGCGATGGTGCCAGCGAAAAAGCCCGGCGCGCCGGTGAGCGCTTTCACGGCGGCGTCGCAGGCGCGGAGCGTGGCGTCGTTGCTGCTCGTGCCCGTGGATGTCCCCTGGTAGATGACGCGCGCGGGATCACCAGATATGACCTTGACGTTGCACTGGTTGCCGCCCATCGGCGTCAGCTTGACGACGGAGCGCGCATCGGCGGCGCGCACGAGGTCGAAAGCGCCGTGGCTGCTGAAGGCCAGTTTGCCCAGCGCCTCGGTGGCGGCGTCACTGCTGTCCACCGCGACGGGGGTGATGGTTTTGCTGGTGGTTTTTTCAATGACAAACTCGTTGGTTTGTCCACAAGCGTTAAATTGAACGGCGAAAAGCAGCCCAAGCAGCGGGCCAATGAGTCGAAACAAGCGCATGTCACAAGAGACAATCATCACGCCGTTTCGGTTCAACCGGATTTTAAAAAAATATGCCTCATGGGCGCCGCATAGCGGGGCCCATGAGAGATTAAAGTGAGCAAATTAAAAATTAAAGTGGAGGTAAGCCGAAATGGATATGCGAGCAAGCGACCAGGTTGTTAAACCAGAGCAGTAAACGACTCAGAGCGGCTCCCTTCGCTCCATCTACAGCCCCCACTTTAATTTTTAATTTGCTCACTTTAATCTCCTTCCACCATATTTCCTCATTTACGCACCGGAATTTTAAGAAAAACCACATGGACTCCACCCAAATCGAACAAGCCCTGAAGGCCGTAAAATACCCCGGGTTTAGCCGGGACATCGTGTCGTTCGGGTTGATCAAGCACATCGAATTCGCCGATGGCGCCGCCAAGGTGCACCTCGCTCTGACCACCGCTGACCCACGTGTGCCCACCCAAGTGAAAGCCGATGTGGAAAACACGCTCGCTGCGCTGGACGGCGTCCAGACCATTGATGTGACAGTGGCCGTCTCCAAGCCCAATACTCCCCCCCCCGCCCCCGGCGCATCCGGACGCCAGGTAACCGGCCCCGCCCAGCAAGTCCTCCCCGGCGTGAAGCACATCATCGCCGTGGCCAGCGGCAAAGGCGGCGTCGGCAAGAGCACATTCGCGGTCAACCTGGCCTGCGCACTGGATCGCGTGCTGACCGCCGAAGGCCGCAAGCGCCGCGTCGGCCTGATGGATTGCGACATTTACGGCCCCTCCGCTCCCCTCATGATGGGCATCAGCGGCCAACCGGAAATTCAGGGCGAAATGCTCATGCCTGTGGAGAATTTTAACGTCCGCGTGATGTCGATGGGGCTTCTGATCGACGAGGAAACGCCCGTCGTCTGGCGCGGCCCGATGATCATGAAAACCATCCAACAGTTTGCCGCCAACGTCGAATGGGGCGAACTGGATTTCCTCGTGGTGGACCTCCCCCCTGGCACTGGCGACGCCCAGCTCTCTCTGGTGCAAACCCTCCCCCTGCGCGGCGCCATCGTGGTGACCACCCCCCAGGCCGCCGCCGTCAATGTCGCTCGTCGCGGCGCCATGATGTTTGGCAAAGTCAATGTGCCGATCATCGGCGTGGCCGAGAATATGAGCTACCTGGAAGGACCAAATGGCTCCAGGCAATATATCTTTGGCCAAGGGGGCGGTAAGCGCACCGCAGAGGCGCTAGAGACGGATTTCCTAGGCGAAGTGCCCCTAGAGCCTTTACTCCGGGAGGGTGCCGACCAAGGTATCCCCGTGGTCGTTAGCGACCCTCAACTGCCTGCAAGCCAAGTATTTATATCTATCGCGGAGCGCCTAAATCGCGATTTTTCTGTGACTAATGTGTGAATAAAATAGGCGGAAATCTCCACTAACGGGCTTTACAAGGTTCAGTGATGGCTTTTTAATCCGATTAACCTAACTGAAACCAACGCCTGTTTGCGGCACGGCGTGGACCTCCTATTCCACAACGTCTCACAACATGAAAGCTCCCGAACGTAAATTCGCCCCCAATGGGGAGGATTTGGTGCAACGCTCCAGCCTGTATCAGGAATTCCTGGCTGAGCGGGAGGAAATTTTGCGCCATAAGTGGATCGAATCCGAGAAGCTCGGCTACGACATCGGCTTCGAGCGCGCCCTGCTGGACTGGATTCGCAACCACCGTGACATGTGGCGCTCCGCCCGTCGCGATGCCTCGGAAGAGCCGATCCAGTTCCCCGTCGAGCGCACCAACAACGCCAAGCCCAAGGCCCGGAAGCGCACCAATACGCGCCCGCCCAGCATTCGGCGCAAAAAATAAGCCAGCCTCCTGGGAGACTGGCTTGTTGGTAAAGCGTTGATCCGCGCTTAGTTCTTGATCTCGCGGTGCACCGTGTGGCGCTTGAGGAAGCGGTTGTACTTCTTCTTCTCGACGCGGTCAGCTTGCAGCTTCTTGTTGCGCGTGGTCATGTAGCGGGAGACAGGCTTGCCTTCCTTACGCGCTTCAGTGCATTCCAAAATTACGGTTTCTCGTGCCATGGTTGTGTGGGTCTAAAGTTGAAAAGCCGGTCAAAATGGGCGGTTTCGGCCAGCTTGGCAACCTTTATTTTCAGGCCGCCAACACCCCTTAAAACGGGACGTCTTCCTCCTCGGCTTCAGCATTGCTGTCGTAGTAATCCAACGGCGGCTCAGAATCCCCACCGGCTGGCGCTGCGCCGGCAACGATCTTCCAGGCGTTCAGATTGACGTAGTAGTTGCCCTTCCATTCACGCCCGCGGACGTCGAAGCTGACGGTAACTTCGTCGCCTTCCTTCAAGCCGTCGAGCAGCGCAGTCTTATCCTTCACGGTCTCAAACTTGATGTCTTGTGGGTATTTTTCCTCCGCAGTCGTCACGACAAACTCGCGCTTGTTAAAGCCGCTGCCAAAGGTTTGCTCATCCATCACGAGCTTCACTTTTCCGGTTAATTCATACATGGCGCGGCATATAAAAGTATCGCGACGCCGAGCGCAAAACTATTTCCGGGCTGGCTCATTTTTCCTTAGCGCACACCCAAGATTGCCTTGCCGGAGCTGGCCCCATCCACAGCATGACGGCATGGCTCGTTGGATACGCATATGCGCCTGGGTGCTGATCGCCTTTGCCGCGCCAGGGGTAGTCTATTCTCTGGTGATGCTCGATTGGCTCAGCCTGTTGATCAACATCGCCCTCATCATCATTGGCGCACTCGACCTGAAAAGCCTCCAACTCACCTCACAAAACCCACCACGCGCCTGGCGCCGCATCGCCTACACCCAGTTCGCGCTGGGCGTCATTATTGGCCTATCCTTTTATTATGCGGGGCATTTCCTGGTAAAACCAGAACACTGGGACATGGCGCGCGGCATCTTGGAAAAAGTCCAAGGCCCACTGCCGGATTTCCTATGGGATGACGCTGTTGCGCGCTCGCAGCTGGTCATGAGCTGGGGCACGGCTCTGGGCGGGGTGGCAATCTTCCTCGGCCAATGGCGGCTGAGTTGGAAAATCAGTCAAATCGCCAAGCGCTCGCAGCCCCCTCCCTTGCCGAAAGATTCTTCGTCTGAAAAGCATTGACAGGCAATGCAGCGAGCTATGTTTTTCAACATTCTTTGGTATGGAGAGGTGGCTGAGTGGCCGAAAGCACATCTTTGCTAAAGATGCGAAGGAGAAATCCTTCCGCGGGTTCGAATCCCGCCCTCTCCGCCACACCATCAACGACTTACGGAATTCTTACCAAATTCCTATCAAAACGGGCTCGCGTTCGCGCGGCACACGGCAAGAGTCGGAAAGCGTTGGCAAACAAAGACCAGAGTCCACTTAAGGGGTGGGAATATCCGGCAGGAAGCGCAATTCGCATCCGCGAAGTCATCAACCGTTCTGACGGAAAAGACTTTGGCGTGTCCTATCGCGTGTCTATCCCCGCCAAATATGCGGGCAAGCGTGTCTTAAAGCAGTTTGCGGACACGGAAGCCGCCGAAGCATGGGCCAAAGAGCAATATGACGGCTTTGTCGCCAACGGTCAGGCGCATTTTGAACTCACCGCCACCGAATACGACGAAGCGATTAAGGCGCTGGTCGTCTTGCGGGAAACGGGGCTGTCTCTATTAGAGGCCGCGAATTTCACCAAAGACCATTACAAGCCTGCGGATAAGGCGATCACGGTTGAAGCTGCCGTTGAAAAACTGCTGGCAGAGAAAGCAGCGGAAAATTTGCGTCCGCGCTCCATTCGGGATTTACGGAACCGCTTGCGGCCTTTCGTGGAAAGTTTCGGAGATAAGCCCGTCCATACGGTTAAGTCTTACCAGATACAGCACTGGCTGGATGAACTCAAAGGCCTGTCTGCCGAGAGTGTTGACGGTTTTTCTGCCCGCTCCCTGAAAAACTACATCGTGACGTTGAAGACCTTTTTCAATTTCACCATCAGCAAGGGATATCGGGCCAAAGGAGATAATCCGGTTGAAGGCATCACGCCGCCGAAAATAGACTGGGTTGTGCCGCCTATTCTGACGATTGAGGAAACAAAGCGCCTTCTCAAGACAGCGCAGGATTTCCGTGAGGGTGCATTGCTGCCTTTGGTCGTCCTTGGCTTGTTTGCGGGCATTCGCACCAACGAGCTTTATCAATTGTCATGGAGCAACATCGATCTGGAAGAGGGGCTTGTCACCATTGATGCCACCATCGCCAAGAAACGGCGGCTGCGGGTTATTGAGCTAACACCCAATGCGTTGGCGTGGCTAAATGCCTGCCCCGTTAAAGAGGGCAAAATCGCTATCCATCACGCGGAATTGAAAATGGCGGAGTTGGTCAAGTTGGCTGGCTTTGAGAATTGGCGGAAAGACAAATCAAACGCCATGCGCCACAGCTTCGGGACGTATCATTATGCTCTGCATCAAAATTCAGCCCTGACTTCTGCCGCCCTCGGCCACCGCGCCAACGATCAGGTGTTGTTCGATAGCTACCGCTCCTTGGCGCGTAAAAAGGATGGTGACGCGTATTTTAGGATTTGCCCGTAACTCGTTTGACTCTTTAAATGGATTTATAGGACTATTAGGCTAATAATCACCTCTGGTAGTTATTTGAAATAATGCGCAACTTCAGATTGGAATGTAATGCAGCAAAATCTTTTCTCTGATTCTTCAAGAATTAAGCTCCCTGAGCTTGTCGTCAAAAAAACAATTGGATGTGGACAGGTGGAGCAATTGCTCATCAGGGCTGGAGAGTATGGAGTCAAGGCGGTTGAAGATGTTGGCAATCGAAGCGATGATGCCATTATTACGTTGGATTGTCCCAATAGTCTCAGGATTTACCTTCACCAAGGAGTAAGAAAGAAGATAGATACCAGCCTGATATGTGCATTTACTAAGGATCGTTTTGCAGATGTTATTGATGTTACTTCCTTAAAAATCAATTCGCTTGAAAGAAGCCTGATACCAAAAGATGTAGTCATCAAATCTTGGGCTGGGGCTATGAGCTTGCGTAAGGAAACCGAGGAGGTCAAGGGGCTGCGGAATGCGCAAGTTGGGGCGGTGCATTCAGTTTTGGCGCATTGGTCAAAGTCGCATGAGCCTGCTACTGTAGTTCTTCCTACTGGAACTGGAAAAACTGAGACAATGCTTGCAGTTTCGATTATGGATCAGCCGCAGTTGGTCGTAGTCATTGTTCCCAGCCAAGATTTACGACAGCAAATATCTGAGAAATTTATTCATTTAGGGGTTTTGAAGAATATAGGAGTGTTGCATGGAGATGCATTGCATCCTCGTGTGGCCACACTCAGCAGTTCATTGAATTCCGAAGAACAATTAGATCATTTATTAAAGTGCAATGTTGTTGTGAGCACTCCGATGTTGCTGGTAAATAATCCAAGCTTTTTGAAGCGTATTTCTCAAAAAGTAAGTCATGTTTATTTTGATGAGGCTCACCATTTAAAGGCGAAAAGCTGGAAATTCCTCAAGGATACTTTTTCTAATTCGAAGCTTATTCAGTTTACTGCAACTCCCTACCGTCTCGACAGGCAGCCGATAGAAGGAAATGTTGTTTATCAATATCCGCTGAATCTGGCGCAAAAGGATAAGTGTTTTAGTGAGATTTCACTTATTACAGTTGATGAGCGTAATCCGTCTAAGAAAGATCTTTCTATAGCTCATGCGGCATATGAGCGGCTGGTTAAGGATCGTGAAGAAAATTTCCTGCACCACTGTATGATGGTTCGGTCTGGATCTAAGGAGCGCGCAGATGCGTTATATGAATTATATCGAAAAGAATTTCCTTCGGAGAGGATTATAAAAATCACATCAGGAACAAAGGGGAAAAAACAAAAAATAAATGAAATTAAGAATGGGAAGTATGCAATTGTTGTATGCGTAGATATGCTCAAGGAGGGGTTCGATTATCCTAATTTCAAGATCGCGGCTGTGCACGACCTTCATAAATCTCTAGCTGTAGCTATGCAATTTATAGGTCGTTTCACTCGTGACAGGGAAGACCTTGGTCGGGCACACATGGTTGTTAATTTTGCCGAAGAAGACATCCCCCAAGAGCTGGAGAAACTTTACGCTGAAGGTTCGGGTTGGGATAAGGTTATTGCTGAGGTTGCACAAAGCAAGCAAGAGGAAGCCATAGAGTTCATTGAGTTTCTAAGTAAATGTTTGCCTTTTAAATCATTTGATAACCCAGACCAACAGATTAGTCCAAGACTGGTAAATCCAGCCCTTAGTTGTGTGGTGTATCGTTGCTCAGGAGTGGACTGGGGGCGGTTTCCTGAAGGATTCTCCAAAAAATATCGGTTTTCACAGCCATATGAGAATAAGGATCGTGGATTGTTTTATTTTGCTACTCAAGCACGTGAGCCCGTTAAGTGGACAAAGTCGGAGGCGATCCGCGATCAGTTGTGGACATTAGTGATGTTGCATTACTCGGAGGCACAGGGGCTTTTGTATGTGGGATGCTCGGATAGAAAGTTTAAACATAAAAACCTCGTTAAAGCTATATCTACGGGGAAATATGCGCTTATTGAGGATGCACCTGTATTTCGATCATTTCAGAATATCAAAAGATTGAAGATTATCCATGCTGGTTTGCTCAAGCCTGCAAATCGTAATCATCGATATTCTAAGTATAGCGGTGCCGACGTGACAACGCAGCTTCAAGGCATACAGCAAGGTGGACGAGTGCGAAAGTCTGATTTTGTGGGTGTTGGATACCGTGAAGGTCAACCAGTGGGAGTTGGCGCTTCGAAAAAAGGTAAGGTTTGGCATCCGGCGCGAATAGGTTCGCCTAAAGAGTGGATAGATTGGTGTCAAATGACGGGTAGCCTATTGATCGATGAAACAATTGACCCAGATCAAATTTTCCAAGATTCGGCTGAAGTCACAGAGCTTGAACACTTTCCAATTTCATCTGCGATTTTGGCATTAGATTGGAATGAAGAGACTTTTTCGAAATACCATCGTTTAAGCATACTGGATTCTAAGGGGCAAAATTTTCCATTTTACCTTTGTGAATTTTCCGATTGGCAATGGTCTAACGAAAAACTTGAGTTTGCCATTAAGCTTGGAGAAGAGCTTGAAATCTTCATTGAGATTACTCTGGATAGCGAGGATGGTCATTCTGTTCGGGTTCTTGGGGATGAATCTTTTTTTGTTTCCGGATGGGTTCGAGAGGATCAGCCCATTGAAGAATTTTTAAAGGATTATCCGCCCACGCTATATTTATCAGATGGAAGTCTTGTTTCTGGTTGCCAACATACAAAGTTTCAGAATGTGGCATCCGAACTCCCTGAAGGTTTTATTCTGAGTTGGGATTGGAGTGGTTGCGATATAAAGCAAGAATCCGCTTATAAAGTCGAGGAAGGAACGACTACCTTTAGACCTCGCTCTATACAACAGCGTGTAATGGAGGCAAAACGAGATGAAGGTGCGGTATTAGTCTTTAACGATGATGGGGCTGGTGAATCGGCCGATATTGTGGCTGTCTTCGAAGAAGAAGATTCTATGAAGATACAGTTGCTACACTGTAAATTTTCTAAGGCTTCTACGTCGGGGCATCGTGTTGGCGATCTTTATGAGGTATGTGGGCAGGCTATCAAATCAGTCAAATGGAAGTGGGAACCCAAAACACTTTTAAAGCACTTAAAAAGTCGAAAGGCTAAGGGTCTTCTACCGCAACAACGTTTTTTTCATGGTGATGAGGGTGTGATCGATCGCTTACTTGAGGGATGCGAATATAAGGTGGCGGATTTTGAGTTTTGGATAGTCCAACCTGGATTAAGTCCAAATGCATTACCCGATGATATTAAGCGGCTCTTGAGCGCTAGTCTTTCTACTATATCGGACATGACAGAATGTAGTCTTCATTTTATTTCTGGGAACCAGTAACTTACCGTTCAAGCTTCCTTAGCGCCGCCAACACCGCATCACGGCGGAATATTTTGCGGCGACCGACGCGGATCACAGGAATTAAGCCGTTTGCGGTGTAGTTTCTGACGGACCGCTCGGACAGGCCCAGAAAAACGGACACCTCGCGTTCATTCATTAATACCGGCGGGTTTTCACGCAAAAGGCGTGCTTGTTCGTCAAAGGTCGTTGCTTTGCTCATCATCTATATAATGCGTATCTCGGCGGTCAAATATCCGAAAGAAAATAGGTTATCTATGAATTTCGAGAGGTTTGTTTTCATCGAAGTCAAAGATGCGTTTAACAGGCTTGCGCGGGCGCAGCGGTTCAAGGCTTCTTTTTGCGGGTGTGCGGGGCGTAGGCTGATTGCTGGCGTTGCCTTTGGGGATGCCGCGCCGATTGCAGAATTTACGAATGGCGACATCGCTGATCTGTAATCCGTGCTGGTCCAGCAACCATTGCGCAATCCGCGTATAAGGCCATAGCTGGCGGCGCATGGCAGCTATGTCGTCGCGCCATTTTTCAAGGCGGCTGATATTGGGGCGAATATGTGGTTCGATTGTCTCCATATCTATTGTATGCGCCAAACCCGCGTCAAACATCGGAAAAATCTGCAATCGATTATGACGGACCTGACTATAGGTATATCAATGACCCACTTCAAAAATATAGGTGTATCGTTAACCCGACTGAAAAATCGAAGAAGAGTAAGTTGACAGGTGGCCCCTCAAAAGATACCACTATGACAGGTGTAAACATGAGCAAAGCAAGGAAACATATAGGATCGTCGTTTGATGATTTCCTGAAGGATGAGGGCGTGCATGCTGAAACACAAAGCGTGTCGCTCAAGCGTGTTCTGTCTTGGCAATTGGCAGAGGTTATGAAAGAGAAGCGCCTAAGCCGCAGGCAAATGGCGAAAAAAATGCAAACCAGCAGATCGCAGGTGGACCGGATACTGGACCCCGAAAATGATCGGGTTCAGTTGGATACTCTTGCCAAGGCTGCCGAGGTTCTGGGCCACAAGCTGCGCATTGAACTGGTTTAGTAATATATGTCTGGGTTGCTTGGATTAGAGTTCTCCTCTGGTTCTGCAATGGTTGGAATTTGAGGAGGAGAACGGTTGTAAAACCGTTGGAATACACTTGGAATATGGTTCTGCTACCAGTGGCAAACGGTTCTCCTGATGAGCCTTTTCCTAAGCCCGTCAGGGCTTAGGGTATTGTGTCTTGCGGATTTTCCACAGCGCCGCGCCCCCATACGGCTGGCGGCGCTGTGGAAAAATTCCTCCGCAAGGGCTTTTGCGAGTTCCGGCCTACGGCAAAACAGGGGCGGCTTTGCTCCGAATGCAGGTTGAAAAAACTGACTGCAATGTGGCAGATTGGATGGGTAAGGAATGTATTAATGGATCAGGCAGATAAAGAGAAGAACACCGTTAGTGAGGCGTATCGTAAACTGCTCGCATTGCGCGGAAGTTGCCCTACGATTGAGTTCGATCTTGAGGTTTCCCGCGCTGACAAGCCTCAACCGATGAAGTAACACCTTATTAACAAACCGATCTAAAGAGCTTTGTCAGGTAAGTTGGCGTATATGTCCAATATTACTTTGATGTGTTCTGGCTTGGCTGATTTAACTCTTCCTGAGACAATGCCGCTGACCTTATTAAAGCTTAATCCTTCTGGCAATTTAGTTTCCGTTACTGACAATGCAGCATATGCTTCCATGCCCGTGCGTTCTGCATGTGCGCGTATTTTCCGGCGCTCCAATTCTAAGATTGGCCTCTTTTTTACATCAGATTGAACAGAAAAAGCGTTAAGTATTGCCTCAATATGAGATGGTTCAGCTGTTTTGGTAGCTCCAGATATTATACTGTTAGCCTTAGTTTTATCTAAGCCCTCTGGCGGATTATCCATTTTATCAAATAGACTATACCCTCCCAGTCCGGTTCGCTCCACCTGTTCGCGCATTTGCTTACGTTCTAATTCTGTAATTAATCTCATCTTCGCATCAGGCTGGGCTGCATAAGTTTCTAAAATTACCGTAATATGCGAAGGCTTTGCTGATTTTTTTTGACCCGATATAATTTTAATTGCATTACGTTTTGTTAGATCGCTTGGCTTTACTTTTATAAGCTCAAAAAGGGACATTCCTTTTAATCCGGTTCGCTCCACCTGTTCGCGTATTTGTTTACGTTCTAATTCTGTAATTGATTTTATCTTCGCATCAGGCTGATCTGCATACGTTTCTAGAATTGAGGTAATATGCGATGCCTCTGCTGTTTTGTTTTTACCAGCTACAATTACGTAAGTTTTATGGCTGTCTAAACCTTCTGGTGGTGATTTCATTTTGGCAAACAAAGCACATCCTCCTAATCCAGTGCGCTTTTCTTCTGCATTAATCTTAGCTTTTATTTCTGGGAGAATTTCTTCTAAATGTTCTCTTCTAAGTTTGAATACCTCTTCTTCCAGTAAATATACATCTTCAACTTCTGCGTAATATTCGATGTTTAGATCATCGTCGAATATACTCTCACTCGAACGGCCTCCTCTTGATCGCTTAATCTGTGGAGGAGCCGCAGGCCCCGCAACAAAGGAATCTTCAAGTATCTGTTTGACCGATACCGCACGCCTTAAAGCAGCTCTCCTGAGTTTTTCATCCTCCTCTTTATCCTCGTCACCGATGTAGATCGCGGTGTCAATGACGGTTAAACCCTCAAAACGTTGCTTGGCTTCATTCCACCATTTCCGTGCGCCACGTCCTAGGATCTGGGCTTTGTCGACCACAGAAGCATGCATCGTATCGAAGATTGTTTTCATCGGCTGGTGGTCAAAGCCTTCTTTGAATTTTTCATCTCCAACCACGGCCATATATTCACCGGCTTTATAGGCCGCAAATCGTCTTCTGACTTCCTTGCTGCTGGATAGTTTTGAATGGATGGCTACGGCTACGCCCTTGCGTCCTTGTTCTATCGCACGCTTTTGTAATTCAGCATCGGCATTGAGCATTTTTTCAAGCTGATTGGCCTGATGAATACCCTCCACAAAGAAGCCTGCCTGATTGTCTGAGAGCAAGTCCTGCGTGCGGTTATCTCGGCCTTCTCTAAACAGTTTAACAACATGCTTGTTCCACGTTTTTTGTCTGAGCTTTTTGCTATATGCAATTTGCTCTTCTTTGGTAGCGCATTCAAACTGATCGGAGAGCATAAAGTCTGTAGGTTCAACGCGAACAACAGTGCGCTGGCTTGAAATATAAGAGGCTAATTCACCCTCTTTGACTCCATCACGAATGCCTTTGTAGAAAATTTCTCGTTCGTGTGAGGCTTGCACTGACTTTTCTTCGTCAAAATGTGCTGTCGCTGTGAAGGCAATTTGTGCTGTTTGTCCGTTGAAAACGCCCTTGATGTTTTCGATACGTCGCTCCGATGTTCCGCGGTGCGCTTCGTCCGAAATCAGAATATCGGTATTGTGTGACCCAATTTTTCCATTAACAGACAAATCATACCACGCATCATACGTCATAATCGTGATGGGCATTTTTAAATTTTTACGACCATCGCCATACAGACCGATCTTGCCCTTGAGGTGAGGTGCAAAAGTTTCAATATCCTTTGGCGTATCATGCAGTAGCTGATTTGTAGGGACGACAATAGCGGTTTTTAATTGAATACCGTCTTTTTCGGCGATGCGATATGCTGCTCCAATAATCCCAACAAAAATTGCCGTTTTACCGATGCCGGTTGCGATTTCAAAAAAGCCTTTGAGCTTTTGATCTGTGGGAAATTTGGAGTTGTTGAGATATTTTTTGTAGGCTTCTAAAGCCTGTTTTTGGGTGCGACGAAGCCTTTGACCGCCGTCGAAACCATCTTGGTTCAACAGTGAATCAACACCCCTTTGCAAATACCCAAGTAGCGCATTACCGTCCAGCATCCGCGCTTATAACAATTATGAATAATAATTACAATGTATTTATAGCGACATCCCACGGCTTCGTCTCTGTTGTAGGGTAAGATCATGGGAATGCGTCAATTCGCGTATTTGCTGCAGGTTGCTTCTGATCTTGCTTGGTCCGCGCTGTTCAAGGTGGTGTTCCAGTTGGCGCCGCTCGCGGGTTTGGCGTTTGGTCAGTTGTTTAATGGCATGGTCCCGCTGTGTTTCAAGCCCTGCAACACGTTCATCAAAACGCCACTGCGCATTGGCCAGTGATTGCTTCATGCCATCCAGTTCTTTGCGTTTCCGTTTTTCGATGCCAAGCAAGCGGCGCATAAAGCTTGGTTTGGCTAATCTTGTCTCAAGTTGGCGGATGGCATGTTGCTGGGCGTCGAGCTGGTAATACACGTTCAGGTGGTTGCGTTCATGCTCGATATGCTGCTGGTGCTTGTCCTTCAGGGCGTATTGTTCGGCGTGGTGTTTGCGCTGGAGATCATTTAGAGCCTTGGCCGTAACGCGTTTCCAGTGTTGGCGTTGTTTGTAATTATGCTCATTCCGCTGATTAATCGCACGCTGCACATCTTCGGCTTGTGGCAAACGCGATAAATCCAGATCACGCAATCGATCTTTGAACTGACGTGTTCTTACGTCTTCGAGATGGGGCATCGGATTGATCGCTTTGCCGTGCGGATCAACGATAACCAGCCGCTTACGGCCTTGCGCCAGTATGTAGCCCTTGGAGGATAGGGCGGACACAAACGCCTTGCCGCAATCGGACTGCGCCCATGCGTTTTTAATGACCGGATCGCGGTAGCGGGTTTGCAGACCGCGCTCCTGCTTGGCGCGATTGTCTTCGCGCTGCTGGCAATAGATTTTAGTCTGGCGTTCATAGTCACTGGCAAAGCGCTGAATTTTGCGTTTGGAATTACGCGTATCGGCCACCATGCCGGTTTCTGGATGAACTTTGTTGACGATGACATGCACATGCGGGTGTGCCTCGTCATTGTGACAGACCATGACAGTTTCATAAGCGGATAATCCGAGATGATCCAGAGATTGAAGAGCGGTGTCTTCCATATGCGCGCGGCTTGGTTTCTGGTCTGGGTGCCAGCTCAGGCTGTAAGAGAATACAGGCTTTTGCAGTTTGCTGCCGCGCATACTTTGACCACTGGATTTTTTCAGGGCTTCGCTGTGCATGGCGGTGTAGGCCATCACTCGCCATGCCTTTGCCGGATCGTCTGTAAGCACATTGCGGGTTTGTGTCCATGCAACACGGTCTTGTGTCTGTGTGTTCTTATCGTGCAGGTAATAGGCAAACGCGCCTTTAAAAGATCGTCCGGCTTTGGCGATGCGTGGGATCATTGGCAAGTCTCCTCGGCAGCGCAAATAATAATGCTACGGATTTCATGGCAGATATTTTCAAGGTTCTCGGACGGACGGCCAAAGATATTGGCGTTCTTGGTCATCTGGTTCAGATTATTGCCGATGCGTTTTAGCTGGGCGATGTAGGCGGGGTTCATTTGCTGCGTTACATTGACCGTGATGCGACCTTTGGGTGTGCGGGCAAATGATCGGGCGAGTTCATTCACGGTCAGGCCGATCTTGCCGGCTTCGATTTCAAGGCGGCTGTATTCTTCGTCTGTCAGGCGAAAGATAACGCTGCGGGATTTTTTACGTGTGGTTTTGGCGGTGGGTTGGTTCATAGAATTGGGCCTTTCAGTTTTGAAAAAAGTGAAACAAAAACACGGCGGTGCCGTGTCGCGCATAAGCGCGAAAAAAGGGGGGGGATCAAACGGGGGCGCGTAGCCCCCCCCCCTTTGCGAGATCGGTTAATTGTGAAGATGTTTACATCGTAACAATTAACGCATCTCGCTACGCCGCTTTTCGGCGCAGTAGGGGGTTTCTAGGCAGAGGTCCAGTTGACCAGACCATGATGCGGCTTTGCATCGCGGTTTCCTTTCGTGGGATGAGGCGAATACAAAAAAGCCCCGCAGGTTCGGGGCTTAACAGCGAGGCGCTGGCCTATATATCTTCTTCGAGATGCTTTAGCTGGATTTCCCAATCAGCCAAGGCATTGAATAATTCACTCGAAGAATTTCCGTCAATGCGCGCCATTGAAGTTTTTCCCTCCGAAATTCCCGCTAACAGCTTGAACGGCATAGAATATTCCGGTGTTCGAAACCCTTCGCCGCGAGAGTAAATCAGGTGATCGGAAAATGTCAGTTTCAGAACGGTTCTCTTGTCATTTAAATTCTCTGAATGCCACAGTTTAAGCGGGTTTGACAGGTAACGCATGGCGTGTTCGAACTTCACTTCAAAATCTTTGCGGGTTGGCGCACTGGTATTAAGCTTTTCCTCAAGAACAAATTTTTCAACCTCCAGCGTGGTGATACGCTGCTCATAGGCGGCGATGACACTTGTGCTGCTCGTCTCTACAATCCGATCTAAATAGCCGTTGATCTGCGTATTTATATCGCTGATCTGACGCTTAACGGATGTTCGTATTGAATCCGCTTGGGTGTTTCGTTGATTCCAGACATTGACGAACATATCCCGCACACACGCGAATAATGTTCTTGTTGGAACCATGTTTGTAAGCAATTTAACAAAGTCTTCCTCTATCTCGCGGCGTGGAATGGATTTGCGGTTGCTGACGCACTCTTTGTTGAAACACGAATAATACGGGTATTTTCGTTTCTTGCCCGATGACCAGCACGAAGTAAGCGGTTTGCCGCAATCACCGCAGCAAACTGCACCGCGCAATGGAAAATCGGCACTGACATCTTTGCGCGCCGGTGTTTTAGGTGTGCTGTGTAAGCGGCTTTGAATCCGGTTGAATGTTTCTAGGGAAATTAATCCTTCGTGCTGTCCTTTGCGTATGGTGATGTTCCAAATCGGTGCTTCTACCATCCCTGCGTAAAGCTTGCGTGTTAATAGCTCTGGTATCCGCTGCGGGTGGATGGTGCCATTCGATTTGTCCTTGGGATATTCGGGGCGGGATTCAAGAAAGCGTTTTACCTCCACTTGTGTCTGAAAACGTCCAACTGCAAAGCCTTCGAGGGCTTCTTGCAGGATTGATGCAATCGGTTCGTCCCGAACAAGAATTTTGCCGTGGTGGGATTTGCGCTCATAGCGATATCCTATTGGCGCTTGAAAACACCAATAGCCGTTCATTATGCGGGCGCGCATTCGGTTTTTTGTCTGTTCGGCGTTCTTCTGGCGCTGGTGTTGAGCGGATGCGGCTAGAATGGTTTCGCGGAATACGGAATCGCTGTCTTCGCCAAATTCGATGGAAGGGCTTTCCAGTCGCCCGCCAGCAAATTGAATAGTATCGCGCAAATCCCAATGCGCGCGCACGTCTCTGGCAAGGCGGTTAATGTCATCGATAATAACAACGGGTTCAATATTCCGGTTGTCTTGCAGATATTCCAGCATGGCTTGCATGCCAGGGCGCTGGATGACGCCGCCTGTCACATCATCTGTGAAGACTTTCGAGACTTGATAATTTTTTATGCGCGCGAATTCACGACAGCGCGTTTCTTGTGAATTTAGCCCGTCGCCGCGCTTAAGCTGCGCTTTACTGGATACGCGGGCATAAATGACGGCCATTTGTTGATTGGGTGTAGATAAAGCATGCGGTTTCAATTTTCCTCACAATCTGGATTCTGGGCTAATCCACTGGTTAAAACGGGATGATCTAATGATACCGAATCATGGCGCAAAAGTGGCGCCTTTCTGCGGTTTTGAGGCTCTTTTCCACAAGTGCTTAAATCCATATCGACAAAGTGAACGACGATTTCAAAAAGCGTGTCTAGTAGCGCTCTTTTTTGCGGGTCGGTGAGGTCAAAATGCTTTAGGTGCTTCTCGTAGTCGGTGTGGTCTAAATGCAGGGCTGTAGCGCCCGAACGATGATTGTGCATGCAGAGGTTCCAAAATGTGATGAAGTGAAAACAAAAAAGCGGCTCTATGGCCGCTGAGTAGAACGGGACTGCGCCCGTTAAGGATTGCCTATTAAACAATAAAAATCATAAAATGTCAATATATTCCTATTTTGCGCATGGGTGGGGGCATGGTTTCTACGTTGATTTATCTTGAGCGGGATTACCCCATCTATGCCATCAATGAAAATACCCCGAATTAAAGCCTTTACAGCCTTTAGAATGGTGGATATATCAATCATTATATTTTCAATAATTCAATCAAGAGAATGTCACGGATTTTAATCTACGGGCAGATCATGGGTTAATTTGGCAACATCACATCCAAGGTGGGCGCAAATCTTACAGAGCGTAAGAAAGGATATATTCTGCTGCCCCCTTTCGATGGTGCCATAATAACTTCGATCTATTCCGGATTTTGCCGCGAATTCTTCTTGTGTCCACTGGCTCTTCCGCTCCTGCCGGATGCGGTCGCCAAGAACCCGCAAAGTCTCACTCATGAAATTATTTTCTCAAAAATGATGGATATATCACCACGGGACATAATCAACATTAATCTGAACAAGCCAAACGACTAAAGCAATGGGCAAGAAATATCGTGAAGTCGGGCGCGTCTATGCGCCGGAGAAGGAAAAGGAAAGCGGCTGTGGCCCTATGATTGGGGGCGTGGTCTTCGTCATTATTATTCTGGCGCTGATTGGCAAATGATCGGGCGGCTAGAACCCCGCATAAAACTTGACTGTATCACGGAAAATTGTTATAAAACATCAACTGTCGCGTGTGCGACATGAAGGAGAGCTAAGATATGCTCAATACTGCTTTTACAAAAGCTAAAGGATTATTTGGACCGCGCACAGCAGCTGCGCTGTTTTTTGCTGCCCTACCTTTTACGGCTGCGGCAACGAATACTGCGCCCGCAGATGAGGCGAAGCCAGCTGCGGCACAGCAATTGCCAGAATGGCGCCGCGTGCATAAGTTTGTGCCGACGGAAGAACATCCAGATGCCTTATCGCTGACGTGGAATGTGTCCGAAGATCAGCCAGTGCTTCTTGTTGTTGCCAGTAAAGACCAGTTGAGACGCTATGTCGGTGCGGCGTTTAAGGCGCAAGGTGATATGTATGAGCAATATGGTCGCCAGGTTGTTGTTATATACGATATCGCCGATGGTAAAAATATTGGTGGTATGTATGAATATGCTGGTGGTCTTCCATTTATCTCCGAATCCTCGAAAGATCAGAAAAGCGGCGTGTTGCATCCTTCAGAGATTAGTCAGTCTCTGCCTGGCTTTGCCAAAGAATGCCAAGATCAATTAGGCGACCCCAAAGCGCCTGTTTTGCTTACGCTTTCAATGAATTAGAAATCAAGATTATTAAGGCCCGGTATGGGGTCCTCTGCATTGCTTTCAGCGGCTGGCTCATTTGTTGCTTCGGATTGCCGCTTTTTCATGCCCCCATCGATTAAAATGCCCCGAACCTCTTTCCTCAGCCCTTCATCATCCAGAGAATCAATTGCTTTTTTCAGTTCTCTATCATTCTTTGCCTCATCCATAACCTTTTCATAGGCAGCTGTTTTGGCTTCGTCGCTTGGATACGTTTCATTGTCATCATAAATTGCCTGTAATTTATCGGCGATGGTTTCAAATTCTTCTTTAATTTTGATTTTGGCCTGCATCTGACCATGCTGATGATCGGCTTCTGCTTGAATCAAGTTTCCTGTTTGGTGCAATAGCTTAACCAAGTCAGCGTCGCTCATATTGTCGTCAATGTTAGTATCTTTACCGAGCTTATTGCGGCCTGCGCGAATTTTATCCAGTGCTTTGGTGCGTTCATCTTCGGTAAACGGTTTACCCGCATCCAGTTTTTCTTTGAGCACTTCGTGGTAGTCTTTATAATCCTGATTCTCGTAAAATTCTGACAATTCCTCCCAACGGCCCTGATCTTCGTCGATGTCTAGTTTCAGACTGGCCGCCATATTTCTAAAGTCGGAAATTGATGTTAGCAATACAACGTCGATCGGTTGCTCATTAGCGAGGCGGGCAATACGGCGAAGATCATCGTCCTTTTTCTGTTTTTCTTGTCGCTTTTTCTCATCTTGGGCGGTGTTTGCGCCGCGAATAGGGGTGCCTGAGCTGCTGGTATCGTGGCCCATGCGTTCGCGTGTGCCTAAATCCTTTGCTTTATCGATGGCGGCATCTGCCAGTTTGCCGGATGCGGCAACGGCTTCTTTTTCATTTGTTACAGTGTCCTGTGCTTCTTCAAAGGTGGATCCTTTAAGATGTTCGAAAGGATCGTTAAGCGCATAATTATTTTGCTGCAGCGCGTCATGGTCGCTGGCGACCTGAGCGCCCTTGTTTGCGCCAGCGGTATGATCTTCGGCATTAGAATCGACGACTGAGGCGCGTTTTGCGCTCAGTTCGTCGCCCTGCATGTTTTGTTGATCCGGTTTCTCAACCATAATAGCCCCACTATTACTGTCGTTTAATACGCCTCTTAATGGACGTTTTTGCTCAACGTAAGTATGATTATAGGGGAAAATGGTTAATGATTATGTAAATGTTGTTTCAATTTTATCCAAATTTTATCTATCTAGGAAAATAGCTGTGGCAGCGGGTTAGGTGGCTGTTTTTGCGGCTTCAGACCATGCGTTCATAACGTAGTCGAGATGTTCAGGGCAGACCCAAATGCTTTCACCCTTGGAAAGCCATCTGTAGACTTCCGCTGAGGTTAGGCCGTCTGGGACATCATTAAAGCTTTCTAAAAGCTGCCGAGGGTTCAGGCCGCTTTGCTTTTGCAGTTTGCGTAAGGTGCCTCGTGTTTCGCGGGTAAGCTCGATCTGGGGAATGTCTTTCTTTGTCCGCTCACCATCTTCAAGCACGGTTATCTGACCGATGCGCTGGCGGGGTGATGGAATTTCTTTCTCTGGCAATTTAGAAAGCGCCTCAAATACGAAATCGTAATGTTCGGGAATGGCATTCTGGGTTTCGCCGTTCAGCCAGTTATAAACCATATTAGGGCTTAGGTTAGGCGGGATATCTTTACACTCACGGAAGAGCTGCGTCATGTTCGCGCCAGTTATATCAACGAGTTCTTGCAGTGCGTTGCGCTGATCCTCGGTAAGTCTGGTAAAGGCTGATGGATTACACCGAAGAGGGCGCGGCATGCCTGCATCTGGCAGGGATTGCCACGTGTCCAAAGTTTTTTGCAAATGGTCTAGCTGTGCCGTTGTTACGGTGCCGCTGATCCAACTGCTGACCATCCCAGCGGTTAAGCCTTCTGGCGCTGCTTGCATCTGCTCAAGCAATTGTTGCGGACGAATGCCGGTGCGCTCGGTTTCAGAGCGCAATAATTCCCTGTGTTCATCGGTCAAAGTGATGCGGCATAGCGCTGGATTTGTAATCAGGTTGTTCATTTTGCTATCATACATGATGTGCCATATTTGAGAAGAGAGGCACATAAGAACCGAAGTTACCGATTGCTCGATAACTCCGGTCCCTATTGTGTGTGCAGGGATCATTACCTACGCGTGTGGTGTAGGTAACTCACCTTCCTGAAGGCCGACGCTCACGAAGAACACAGGAAACGACCTACAGGAACTGTAGTAACCGCTTGTGCGGTAATTCTGTTTTGTTGTGGGGTTGCTGGCTTTTGTCACACCCGCCGTTTATCCGGCGCTGTTTTATCAGCGTTCCAGCATATTTCGAATCGTGAACCCTAACTTTTTCTCAATACCCGTCTTTTGCGGATTATTGATGTATTCATTCACTCTTATTTTTCCCACACAGCTTTATTTATTAAATAAAACTATGAAGTTTCTAAACTTATTCTAAATAAATGTCAATAATTAGTTTACTTACTAAATACTTTTATGTATTTATATCATGTTTTATAGACATGTGTGCATAAATTATGAAGATTACCAATGATGCTATGCGAGCCGCGAGGGCTTTGCTGGGATTAACCCAGCAGGATGTTGAGAATGCAACGGGTGTTGCAGCTCAACTTTTGTCGCCCTATGAGATCGGCAAAAAATCCTTGAGCGAAAAGAGCAAGGATATGCTGGTAAGCTTTTATCGTGAGCATGGCATCCGTTTTACACCCTTCGGTGGTGTTGAATTCGCTCCCAAGGAATACGTCTATGAGTGGCACGGGAAAGAAGGTTTTGCCCGTTTTCGTGCCGATGTTCTGGCAGAAGCGCAAAAACCGGATTGTGACATCTGTATCAGCAGTATTGACGAGCGTGAGTTTGATAAATGGGGCGCTGGTGAAATCAATGAAAGCTATCGCAATGCAATGGCGGAATTGCGCTCAAAGAGAATCGATTACCATTTCAGATCATTAGCCAAAGAGGGCGACCGGCATTTTTCAGCGCATCGTCACTCGCAATATCGATGGATACCGGAAGCGGAGTTTGCCGATTTCCCTTATTACATTTATGGCGACAAAACAGCGATGCTTCTGTTTGAACGCGAAGACATGCATATTTTTGTCATCACGCATCCGATCATAACGCAATTCTTCCGCAACCAGTTCAACAGCATGTGGGATCGGGCTATCCCTGTGGAGGATGAATGAGCATCCTTGGGTTGGTTGAGAATTTTAACGCGAGTTATTACAGAAAACTGAATTTGGTAGCGAGTGAGAATATCACCTCTGCGGCGGTGCGCTATGCTCTGCAATCTGACTTTGGCCATAGATATGGCATGCCGGAAAAGAAAGATCCCGCGGTTTGGGATTATCCAGATCAGGATTCTATTCGGGCGATTACCCGTAAGGCTGAGAATTTGGCTTGTGGCCTGTTTCATGCAGTTGCTGCCGATGTAAACCCATTGTCCGGCAATCAGGTTGCCATGATTATGCTGACAAGCTTGCTGCAGGAAGGGGATAGCTTTTTATCCGTGCCTGCCGATTGCGGAGGACATTTTGCGACGGAGAAAATTGCGGTAGAGCGCGGGTATAGTCGACTTGATATCCCTTATCGCGATGGAAGGCTGGATGTTGAGCAAACTGCAAATCTTGTGCGTCAACATCAGGCCAAGCTTATCTTCCTCGATGCCAGCATGGTTCTTTTCCCATACCCGCTACGGGAATTGCGCGTAGCTGTGGGCGATGATGTGATTATTTCTTACGATGGATCGCACACGATGGGTATTATTGCGGGTGGTCAATTCCAGTCGCCAATAGAAGAAGGCGCAGACTTTTTCCATGGCAGCACCCATAAGTCATTTTGGGGACCGCAGAAGGCCATTATAACGTCTGCGCATTCTCCTGACGAATATGCACCGGCCAAAGCTGTGTTTTCGCGGGTTATGCCGTTGTTTGTTTCTAATGCGCATCCTCATCATATTGCAGCCTTGGGGATTGCTCTTGAGGAATCGCAGAAATTTGGTCGTGAATATGCGGATCATGTGGTTAAGAATGCACGCACTCTTGCGCATAGCTTAAGCAATCGCGGATTAAAACCGCTTTTTGAGGGGCAAGGATTTACGCAATGTCATCAAATTATTGTGCCGATCGGCAATAGAGGGCAGGCAGAAGAGGCTTTCCGTCGATTGGAAGCCGCCAATATTAATGTCAACGCGATCCATACGCCTTTCCGAGATGAGTATGGTTTGCGCATTGGCCTGTCAGAGCTTACGCGCCGTGGCATTGTTAATGGCGAAATGCAGGCAACAGGCGAATTGATTGCCGATGCAGTATTAGCACAGCGTGCCGTTGAGGATATCCGGCGTGATGTCGCTGAACTGTCAGGCAGTCATCAAACTATCTATTACTGCAATATAGGGTAGGGCGGGATTAAATCCCGCTCTCATCATCTCCTACCAAACAGCATGCATATTATTACCTGAAATTGCCGGACTTGATAGGAGTCTATTTTCTTGACTAAATCCATAAGTTATTCATTTTCAATGAATAAATGGGCGATTTAATCGAGTTTCCGAGTGCGAAAATGGCGGGTTCGAATCCCGCCCTCTACGCCACTACATCAACGACTTACGGAATTCCTACCAAATTCCTATCAAAACGGGCTCGCGTTCGCGCGGCACATGGCAAGAGTCGGAAAGCGTTGGCAAACAAAGACCAGAGTCCACTTAAGGGGTGGGAATATCCGGCAGGAAGCGGAATTCGCATTCGTGAAGTCATCAACCGTTACCAGGGAAAGGACTTTGGCGTATCCTATCGCGTGTCGATTCCGGCCAAATATGCAGGCAAACGCGTCTTAAAGGCATGGCCCCCTAAAACTGGCCCATTGCCCGTGAGAAGATTTTCGGTCATAGACACCGTAAGATCATATGAAAAAAGGACGTCGCAGCACAGAACAGATCGTTCGTATCCTTCGCGCCAGTGAAGGCATGAAAGTCGAAGACGCCTGCCGAGAGCATGGCATGAGCACACAGACCTATTATCGCTGGAAAGAGCAATATGGCAATATGGGCGTGAAGGAGGCCTAGCGTTTGAAGGATTTGGAAAAGGAATCGGATCAGCTCAAGAAGATCGTGGCCGATCAGCTTTTGCAGATTAAGGCCCTAGGACCAACGGACATTCAGCTTAGCCATAGGATAGCGCATGCGAGGTAGATGAAGGCCAAGTAGTTTGCGTCGTT
>JAVDPC010000011.1 GCA_031296915.1 Cerasicoccus frondis
ACGTCGCGGACCTTGTCCACAAAGTTGGGGTCGGTGGAGAGTTGGAAGCTCTCGGTTTTGTGCGGGGCCAGACCGAAGGCTTTCCAGATGCGTGCAATGCTCTCGTGCGAGAGTCCGCATCGCTTGGCCATCGAACGGGTGCTCCAGTGCGTGGCATCCTCGGGCTTCTCCTCCAAAGTCGCCGTAACAACCTCCTGAACCTTTTCATCGCTGATTGTCCGGGGCGCGCCACTGCGAGGAAGCTCACTGATGCCCTGCAATCCTTCAGCAACAAAACGTTTGCGCCAGGAGCTCACCGTGTGAGCGCACACGCCCACTTCCTCGGCGATGGTCTTGTTGTTAAGCCCCTCATGCATCCGCATCAGCGCACGAGCACGACGCGATTCGCCCTGAGGTAGATTACGGCGACGAAGAAGGGGTTGAAGATACCCAAGCTCATCGCTGTTTAGCTCAATCTTTGCTACATTGCGTCCACGTGTTTCCATGCAAAAGAGCATGAATGGGCTCTCCGAAAAAGTACAGCTTATTTTGAGATAAACTTCGCTGACACCACACTAGGAACAGCCTTCCGGCCTCTGCTGGAGGGCTGTTGTGATTTGGGTGAGAGGAAAAAGGAAAAAGATTAAAGGAAAAAGTGGCTTCGGGGACTGTTGTCCCTTTGCGCTTTAAGCGTCGCGAATCAACTGAAGCATAGCGCCAGAGGCTGGCGCAGTTCATAGTCCCATCAGAAACCTTTTCCTTTAATCTTTTTCCTTTTTACTGCTCTCCATTAATAGAGAGCACAATCCGTCGCGAGTGCGGCATGTCGCGGTGCTCCCAGAGGAAGACGCCCTGCCAGGTTCCCAGACAGAGGCGCCCATTGACAAAGGGAATGACTTCTGAGGTGCGCGTGAGCGCCATTTTGATGTGGCTCGTCATGTCATCCGGCCCCTCCAACGTGTGTGTGTAGTTGGGGTCGTCATCCGGAACGAGTTTGTTCATGAAGTAGTGCAGGTCAGCGCGCGCTGAAGGGTCGGCATTTTCCATGATGACCAGACTGCAACTCGTGTGCTGGCAAAACACCGTCACCGTGCCCGCCTGTAGACCAGACTCACGTAAAGCGGCAGCAATTTCACTGGTAAATTCGTAAGTGCGCTGCCCACTCGTCCGCAGTGTGATCGTCTGGGTAAAATTAGGCATTCTGCACGGAATTACCCATCTGGATTGCGAATTTTGCGCATTAATTTGCCCGCTTCGTTCGTCAGGAAAGTTCGAGGCAGGTGTTGGGAGAAAAAGCACATCAATTTGTTCATAAACCCGGCGATGACGTGCTTCTTTTGCTTCGCAATGGCCTCAAGGCACGTATCAACAACGAGTTGAGTACTCGTCATGCCCGGAGGATTGTCGCCAAAGCCCGCAGCCTTGAAGAAATTAGTCTCCGTCGGTCCCGGACAAACGACAATCGTATTTACCTTAGTGTCCTTGAGGTCATTACCCAATGCTTGGCTCCAATTGAAAACAAATGTCTTCGTCGCGCCATAAACGGAGAGCACCGGCGTGGGCTGAAAAGCCGCCGTCGAAGCAATGGTCAGCACCGTGCCTCCGCGCTCCAAAAGCTGCGGCAGGAGAATCTGCGTCAGGTGCACAACCGCGCGGACATTGAGGTCGATGACCATCAATTGCTTGTCCATCGGGATATCCTGCGAAAGGCCATAAGCGCCTACCCCGCTGTTATTTACGAGCAGCACCTGGCCGGCGCCACCGTTGAGCTTCAGCCAGTCGATGACCTTCCCGCCCACGTCCGCCACTTGCGACGGCTGAGCCAGATCACCCGCGATGTGCGTGAGCATGCCGGCCGGTAAATTATTTTTAGGTTCCGAGCGAGAAATGTTGCATATCTTCGCGGACGGGTTTAATTTTGCGATCGCATCAATGAGACCGCTGCCAATACCAGAAGAACCGCCCGTCACAATGACGGCGGTATATTTTTGTACGGCACGGGATAAGCTATCGTTGTTCATGCATGGAACCTTGCGTTCTGGGCCTAGTCTTAATGTGAAGACGCAGCCTGATTGCGTGAAGGAAAATAAATGAGTGCTCCTTTACTGGAGCGAAAAACACAGAACCACAAACGGAAAATGCCAATGAATACCAAAGAAGTCATCATAAGCGGCGTTCACCTCGATCTCACGGACTCGCTCAAGCGGGTTGTGCGTGAAAAGGCTGAGAAACTCTTTAACCACGAAGAGCGCATTATTCGACTTCGCGTGGAGCTCGAGACCAACGGTCACAAGGGCAACCAGGATGAATTCATTGCGAAAGGACATATCGAAATTAACGGCCCACCAATGGTCGTTAGCGATTCCAGCGACGATCTCTACAAATCGATCGACGGGATGATCAATAAACTCGACCGTAAACTGCGCCGCCGCGCCCGCCTCATGAAGGTAAAGCGTAAGAACAAGCACAGCGTCGACATCCCTGCAGAACTTCCCAAGATGGAAGTCGCCTGACCTACGCAACTATTCGTACCACTTCCTGGCCCGTCGTTTTCTCGGCGGGCCTTTTGTTTTTGGAGACGGTGCGGGCCTTCAAGCCGCATTTGGTATGATGGGCAAATTTCCCAGACACCCGCTAAACCACTTTGCGGAAATAATAGCCGGAGAGCATCAGCATTAGCCCAAACGGCAACCAAACCGCCACTTCCAAGGGAATGACGCCCCGTGAACCCAACAAGCGGAAGATTTCCTCCAGTGCGAAAAACAAAGCAAAAAAGCCCAACGCTTTCGCCACGCCCACCACGGGATTGACCCGCACGCCAGCTACCGCGAATGGCACCGCAATGCCCACCATCACCAAGCACACCAGCGGTTGAGACAGGATACGCTGTTGCCTCAGCTCATACATAGGCAACTTGGGGTTGTCCGAGCTGGATAACGCCAGAAGCTTTTGGATTTCGGGCAACGACAAGTTATCCGGCTCATCATTGAGCGCCTGCATGAGCCAGGGGTCTTCGGTCAGCTCCGGATAAGCCTTTTCCTCGAAACCCAGTGAGCGGTAGGATTCGCCCGTCTCCGGGTCGAACAACATTTCACGCCCGTTGACGAAAACCCAGTGCCCCGCTACTTCATCAAAGTAGGCTTCATCGCCAATCAGGCGGCGAACCTCCCTGCCCTGGTCATCTCTTTCGTAAACATTCACGCCAAAGCCGTCGTAAGTAAACTCGCTAAACGCATTCATATACCAAATGCGATTTTCCGAGCGATTGTCGAACGACATGAGCGCGACCATGCCGACTCGTTTAGAATCACGGATGGAGGCCTCGTGCTGCATCTGCCAGTTGTTGCGTAGCAGGCGGCTCTGCTCGATCGAATCCGGCACCACCTTCGCGTTGAGCGCAAACAACAATACCGTTAGCAGTGCGCCGGCGATCCACAGAGAACGCGTGATCGTAAACAAATGCAGCCCACTGGCTCGCATGGCGGTGATCTCGTTATTCCGGTGCAAATTGCCCAGCGTGAACAGAATCGAGATTAACAGCGCAATGGGGAGAATCAGCGGCATGAAACTTGGCGTGAGATACAGGTAATATTTCGCCATGTCCATCGCGGTCGCCCCCCACCCGATGTAGTCCTGCATGTCGTCCTGCACATCCTCCAGCAGCAATACGCCCACCATCGCCGCCAGGGCCATGATGAACGCCTTTAACCACTCGAAGAATACATACCGGTCAAGCATCCGCCAAACCTTCACACTCCCCTCTCATTTCGCAATCCCTAAACGAGCGGCAGCCCGCCTCCCCAACCTCGCCTATCGCATTACGCCTGTTAATAGGCAATGCCTATCAATCGAATACTTACGATATATTGGCCCAATCGCAGAAACTATGTGATAATCGCTCATATCTCAGGGGCAGCTGCCGCGCTCCTGCTTGGTTTAACTAACAATATAAGGCAATCCTATGAAGCGCATGACCACCTCCGCCGGAAACCCCATTTCCGACAACCAGAATTCACTTTCCGCCGGGCCTCGCGGTCCCTTGCTGATGCAAGACTACCAGCTCATTGAAAAGCTCGCCCATCAGAACCGCGAACGCATCCCCGAACGCGTCGTGCACGCCAAGGGTTGGGGCGCACATGGCACATTCACCGTCACCAACGACATCACACAATACACCTGCGCGAGCATTTTCTCCAAGGTTGGTAAGAGCACGGAAATGATTTCCCGCTTCTCGACCGTCGCGGGCGAACTGGGCGCTGCCGATGCCGAACGCGACGTGCGGGGCTTCGCCCTCAAATTCTACACCGACGAGGGTAACTGGGACTTGGTCGGCAACAATACGCCAGTCTTCTTCGTCCGCGATCCCTATAAGTTCCCAGACTTCATTCACACGCAAAAGCGCCATCCAAAGACTAACTTGCGCTCAGCCACCGCTATGTGGGACTTCTGGTCGTTGTCTCCAGAAAGTCTGCATCAGGTAACCATCCTCATGAGTGACCGCGGCATCCCGACCGACCCGATGCACATGAACGGCTACGGCTCTCACACCTATTCCTTCTGGAACAAGGACGGCGAACGCTTTTGGGTAAAATTCCACTTCAAGACCCGCCAGGGCCACAAGCACTACACCAACGAGCAAGCAGAAAAGATCATCGGCTCTACCCGTGAAAGCTACCAGGAAGCACTCTTTGGCGCCATTGAAGACGGAAACTTTCCGCAGTGGGACGTCTACGTGCAAGTCATGCCGGAAGCCGAGGCTGAAACGACGCCATACAATCCGTTTGATTTGACCAAGGTCTGGCCTCACGGCGACTACCCATTGATCGAAGTCGGCGTACTGGAGCTCAACCGCAATGCGCAAAACTACTTCACGGAAATTGAAATGGCCGCGTATTCGCCGTCAAATATCGTCCCTGGCATCAGCTTTTCACCAGATAAAATGCTGCAAGCCCGCGTTTTCTCTTACGCCGACGCACACCGTTACCGCTTAGGCACGCACTACGAGATGTTGCCAGTCAACCAACCCAAATCCGCAGTGAACCATTACCACAAGGACGGCTCGATGCGCTTCTTTGACAACTTCAACGAAAATCCGGACGCCTACTATGAGCCCAACACCATGAATGGTCCGCAACAAGACCCATCGGTCGCCGAACCCCCATTGCGCATCAGCGGCGATGCCGATCGCTACAACCACCGTGAAGGCAACGACGACTACACGCAGCCGGGCAACCTCTTCCGAATGTTCGACGAAGGCCAACGTCAGCGCCTATTTGAAAACATAGCTGGCGCGATGGCGGGCGTCCCCGAAGAGATTGTGCAACGCCAATTGGTTCACTTCCACCGCGCAGATCCCGCCTACGCAGCAGGCGTCGCCAAGGCATTAGGAGTGGAAAACAAGGCGACCAGCATCAGCACAGAGCCGAGTCTCGAACCATCTACATCCAAATGAACGCCGTCCTAACCCCCACCGAAGAGGACCGCTACGTCGAGTTGCAAAAGCTCGCGCTCGACATGGCGCGCAAAGGCGAAACGGAGCAGCTGGCGTCGATGATCGACGCTGGGCTGCCGCCAAACCTTGCCGACGCCAAGGGGCAAAGCCTCCTCATGCTCGCCAGTTACAACGGTAACCTTGAGACCACCTGCATGCTCCTCGACAAGGGCGCTGATGTAGATCGCCGCAACGACCGGGGCCAGACCCCGCTGGGCGGCGTCTGCTTCAAGGGCTACCTGGACCTCGTGCAGCTCCTGGTGGAGCGTGGCGCCGACATTCATGCGGACAACGGCGGCGGCATGACACCCATCCGCCTAGCCGCGATGTTTGGTCGGCAGAACGTGGTGACTTACCTCAAAGGCAAGGGCGCGCGCTTGTCAGCTTTAGGCAAACTTATGGGCTTACCGGCTTACATGGGTTCGCTGTTCAAAGGCAAATAAACCGCACTTCTTTCATAGCAGCAGTAATCGACAGACTGCTTTATCTCCGGTCACCCCTGACCTGAAAACAGACCGCCACATATCTGCGGTCGGGCCCCCTCTGCCGGAGGGGGCTTTTTTAGTCACAATTACTTTCCGCCATTGCGCAAAAGAGCAGTTCGGTTACACTTCCAATCAAAAAAGATGAAAGACACCGATCCCCCAACTTCTTGGCCCCCTAGGGCATACAAAAATCTCGACTTCCTCAATAGCTCACAGGCGCGTCATATACGCATTCTCTGCGAACTGGCGGAACCCAAGAAACGCCTGCACGAAATGGGCATCTACAACACCATTGCCTTTTTCGGCTCCGCCCGCACCCCAGACAGCACCACCGCGCGCGAACGGCTGGAAGTAGCCCAAAAAGAAGCTGCTGAAGGCAAGCCCGACGACGAAGCCCTCGCCCAACGCCTGCGCGTCGCCCAACGCCAAATGCGCGCCTCCAAATACCACGACAAGGCCATGGAACTCGCGCGCCAGCTCGCGGAGTGGTCCAAGAATATTGCAGATCGCAAGCGCCGCTTTTACATCTGCACTGGCGGCGGCGCTGGCATGATGGAGGCCGCCAACCACGGAGCTTATCAGGCAGATATGCCGTCGCTGGGCTTGGGCATCAGCCTGCCCTTTGAGCAAGAGCTGAACCCCTACATCCCGCACGACCTCCAGTTTGAGTTTCACTACTTCATGATCCGCAAATACTGGTTCGCCTACCTGGCTAAGGCGATGGTGGCCACCCCCGGCGGATTCGGCACTATGGACGAGTTGTTCGAGATCATGACTCTGATCCAGACCCATAAAATCCACAAGCACATGCCAATCGTACTACTGGGCTCGGACTTCTGGAACGACATCCTCAACTTTCCCGCCTTTCTGGACTGGGGCATGATCAGCGAGCAAGACCTCAATCTCTTCCGCATTATGGACGACGTTGACGAAGCCCGGGACTGGATCATTGAGGAGCTCACCACCCATTACCTCAAACCCAAGTTACATGACCCTTACGCGCCTGGAGCCTAAGCGCTCGCTCGCATGCTGCTTGGTTCGCAAGGTCACCCCCCAAGAATATCCCCCGCAGGAATTTCACGGCTGATCTGGATGATAGCTGGGGTTTTCCGTGAGCGCCGCCCGATTACTCCATAGCCTCATATCGCTTAATTCCTCAATGGTCAGTGTCTGCACACTGCCATCAGTAAAGGCACAGACGGCCTTGCCATCATGCCGGGCGGCGACATTTCCAAATAGCGCCGGGCTAAGCTTTTCCGACCAGTCATAGCGATCCCATGTATACGGGGCGCGAATCAAGTGATACCCAAGGATGTCATCATCCAGGTCCATTTCTGGATTAGCCCCAATCCCTGCAGATGCAAAGGCGATGATGGGCTCTGTCGCTTGAAAATGCGAAGTCACTACTTCATCGATTTGATCTGCCAACATAGAACCATCTCCATAGACCTCACCGCCAACAAAGAACATATTCATGCCTAAGGCGGGCCACAAGCTGACCATGTAATCATACAACCCGCCAGTAGAGGCATTGGCTTTGTCGATGATCTGCTCTTGATTGCCATTGACGAAGATTGCTCCTTCAAATTCGTAATTCAAGTAAGGAGCCAAACGATACGGATAGCGGTGCGGCGCTTCCATAAATGAGATTTTTCGGTCCCGGAAAGTGATCGATTTCTGCGTGCGGTCCAAACCAGGCATGTACTGACCATCATGGTCCACCGAATATAATTGATACGCAGCACTCACGTTTTTCGCGGCCCCAATCTCATTAATCATTTTTGCACGCTTACTGACGTTCGTGTTAACCGCAAAAACGATGGCGCTCAGGATCCCGATGATCGCAACGGAAGCCAATAGCTCCAACAGCGTAAACCCATTCCGCGCCCTCTGACAGGACATAGAAATATGGTTAATATGTTCAGGCCTTGATGGTACTATAAAAATATTACTTAAGTATTTCATTCAATATTGACACCCATTCTCATTATATCGAAACTGGGTGTCAATATCATTAAAAACGATGAATAGAAAACTAACTCTAACTATCGTCGGAGGGATGCTGCTCAGCACTGCCCTTTCGGCGCAAAACGCAATTCTAGACGCCCTCCCCGTAGCAGTGGACCTGGGCGGAAACACCAAGTACGACGGTTGGTATAATCTCACGGCGAGCCAGAAAACCAAAACGATTCATGGCGTGGAGCAGACCATTCCAGGAAATAGCGGGTACCCGGGCTTTATGGGCAGCACCAACGCCTGGCCAAGCCCGATTTATTCCCAATTGAAGTCTTATGGAGAGACCTCGACCGTTGGTCTGCAAAAGACCGCCAATGGCGTTGCTGGTGGACCATTTCCTTCCGGCGACTCACTCTATTATGGCAGCTTTGGCTCAGAGCCGAACACATTTGGTGGTTCCGTCGGAATTTTTGAAGATTCACCACTAGCTGATTTGAACACCATTCTGTTTCAAGTACAAATCGGTGAAGCTTGGACCTATGATTACTTTGTTGATCCAGTCGACGGCATACAAGAGCCAGTCTTAACACTGGAGTATGGAGATGGCCTCAGCGCTACGATTGCAGCGGATATTTCCGAACTAATGCTGGCTGCCTACAACGGCACCGTCGAGATGCCCACTGGCGATGAAGATGTATTCATCAACCTCTATGGTTACCAGTGGGACGTCAGCGACTACAGCAACATCAGCTCTTTCTCGATCGAGTTTGACGCTGTAGAGCATGCGCAGCTTTACGCACTACAGCTTGATCAGAGCTCCGTCGATTACGGCACTACATCGATGATTCCTCAAGCAGTCCCCGAGCCAGGAACTTGGGCTCTGATTGCGGGCAGCAGCATGCTGGCAATTGTCCTCGTGCGTCGACGCCGCCCAACCACACAAGTCCAGTCTGCCTAGCGCTCATTCTTTCCAGCCATAAGCAAACCATAAAGCGAAAAGCCAAACAATCGGCGCCGGAACTTTGTTTCGGCGCCGATTCATTTTTGAAGGACTGCCTCGCTAATTAATCCGCTGCTCCATGTAGCGAGCGAGCTCAATCAGAACACGGTTGTTGCCGCCTAGTTGCTCAAAGCGCTTGATGGCTTCTTCCGTGTGCTCGTGAGCCTTGGCGCGGGATGCGTCCAGGCCATAAAGCGCAGGATACGTCATCTTGTTGTTGTCTACGTCCGCGCCCACGGGCTTACCCATCGTCTCGGCGTCAGAGGTTGCGTCCAGAATATCGTCAATGATCTGAAACGCCAGGCCGATGTGCTTGCCGGCTTCACGCATGATGGCCACCTGATCAGCGGAAGCGCCAGTCAGGCGATAGCCCATCGTCAGCGAAGTGGTGATCAGGGCCCCCGTCTTATTTAAATGAATGAACTCCAGACGCTCAGCGGTCGGCTCATCGCGCTCGCCCAAAAGGTCTTCCATCTGCCCGCCAATGAGCTTCTCACTGCCCGCAGCATCGCCCAGGTCATGAACGAGGTCTACGGCGAGCTGAGGATCGTAGCGGTATTTATCCGCCAGGATCCACAGGGCGTAAGTCAGGAGTGCGTCACCGGCTAAGAGCGCCGTTTCTTCGTCGAATTGCTTGTGGCAGGTGGGGCGACCGCGACGCAGGTCAGAGTCGTCCATGCACGGTAAGTCGTCGTGAATAAGACTGTAGGTGTGCAGACACTCCATGGCGACGCAAGCAGGCATCGGATCGTTTTCGGACTCAAAGAGTTCGTACGCTGCAAGGATCAGGCAGGGGCGCAGACGCTTTCCACCTGCCTGGAGACTGTAACGCATCGCGTCGTGCAAGACGGCCGGGCGGGTGCTGGCGGCAGGGGTGAGTTCGTCGAGGGCTTTTTCGACGCGTTCGCGGTATTCGTTTACTGTTGCTTTGAAGTCCATGGGAGTAAGAATCTGCACGTAAAAACCGGCAGGTATGGCAAGCATTGAAACTATTGGCGAGCGCATTTTTACTGAAGAAGACAGCTGGAAGAAGCTGCTCATCGGTGGCGCCTTGTGTCTAACGATCATCGGGCTACCGTTGGCTTTCGGCTATTTATTCGCCTACGCCTACCATTTACGCAAGGATGCGGGCGCTCCCCTGCCCGCTTGGGACAACTGGCAACGCATGTTCATGGTTGGCCTGCACGGGCTCGCTGTCTTCGTCGCCTGGGTGGGCATTCCGATACTCTTGGCCATACTCATCACTTGGCTTTTTGGCATGGTCCCCGGCTCCTTTCTAGACATTTTTTCCTGGCTGGCTCGATCCGCTGCGTTCGTCGTCGGGCTGCCCATGTTTGCGTCCGCGCTGATCCTTTACCAGCGCACACAGGCGTGGGGTTCACTGGCGGATGTGGAGAAAATCTTTGCCCCGGTCGAGGCCAACTGGAAGAAGCTGATCATCCCCAGCGTGGCTTGGGTCGGACTGATGTCTATTGGCCTGCCGCTCCTGCCCTTCACCTTTTTTCTTGGCATGGTGCTTTACGTTGCTTACGCGATACCGCTGCTTTCCAAATCTACCGGAGAAGCGCCCAAGCTGTAACCAACCAACGACCATGCCGACATACGATTATCACTGTTCCGCCTGCGACACGGACTTCGAGTTTTTCCAGTCTATGAAGGACGACCCGCTGAAGGATTGCCCGCACTGTAAAAAGAAGGGCAAGGTGAAGCGCATGATCAGTTCTGGCGCGGGCATCATCTTCAAAGGCAGCGGCTTTTACGAAACGGACTACAAGACCAAGTCCGGCAGCAAATCGGAAGGCGATTCCAAGGGCGGCGAATCTAAGTCAGAATCCAAGAGCGAGCCCAAAGCCGAAACGAAGTCCGAGAGCAAGAAAAGCGACTCCAAGAAAGCAACGTGACGTTGCATCCAAAGATTTTTGCCGTGCAGAAATGGCAGTGACCAGTTGACCGAAAGCCGACGACTGAGATATCCGTCCTTACCTCTTCTGCATCGTCAGCATCGTCGAACGCACGATCACGGCAAGCATCCACAGTAAGCCGCCAACCATGATCAGGCGGCCGACCAGCAACACTGCGCGCGCAATGTAAATATCCTGATCCAGGCAATCGAGCATTGTCAGGATGTTATTCCAGTCGTGCCCGTCAACTTCTCGCCCGGTGTGCCCGCCAATCAGCGTTAACTGCAATGCCCGCGCATCATTGATGTAGATCGACGTGTCCACCAAGCTTTGCCCCGCCCACCACAGGCCTAGGCCAGTTGCGTAACAGTCGCGGTTTTTAAAGAAGAACGCCCCGCCGATGATCAGCGGCATGAGCAATTGCCCCAAACCACCACCCAGAAAAGTCAACAGCTGGTAGCCGAATACGCCAAAGATCCAGTGCCCCGCCTCATGGAAAATCAGGTTCACGCGATTGAGCCAAAAATAATGCTCGTCCAGCAGCCTCAGAGGCAGTCGGAAAAACGGAATGCTCACCCAAACCACCAGACACCAAAAAACAAAGCGCGCCCCCGTCGCCCAGGTGTCATCCGCTTTCGGAGCCCCCAAGAAGCGTTCGGCAAACCAATCAAAAAAAAGAGCCGCCTGGTTCTGCTGATTCCACTGCAGCCACAGCGACCTCCGTCAATGGACTTTGGCAAGCTGGGCACGCCAGTGACGCCGCATGTGCCTGGATGGTCGAGTCTTCAAACTCCCAGCTCTGTTGGCAGGTCTTACAACGGTAGTGACGCACGCGGGCATCATCAATCACCATACAAAATACGTAAAGGTGGAAAATCACGAACCTGTGGAACGTTGGGTTGCATTGTTGCCGTGAAGCTCTACGCTGCTTCGTTTTGCCCGAAATTGGGCTTTAGAAACCAACCCGAAAACCGCACAAAAACACATGGCTCTTACTCCATTTTCCAGCCGCCTCATTGCCGACGTTGGCGTCAGCATGGGGGACGAAGGCAAGGGACGGCTCATCCCCGAGGTGATCGCCGAACTAACGGAACAAACCGGAGACGAACATTGCGTGGGCATCGTCATGAAGGTCAATGGCGGCGCCAACAGCGGACACACTGCGGGCGGCCTCAAGCTCAACCTCCTGCCTGCTGGCGTGGTCGACCGCTCAGTGCGTTGGCTCGCGATTGGCAGCGGCGTGGTGGCCGACCCCCGCAAGGCCTTGTGGGAGCTTAAGCCACTGGAAGCCAAGGGTTACAATCTCTGGGAACGCCTCGTTTTCGACCAACGCACCATGGTCAGCGACCTCTCCCACCGCTTGCTCGACTTGGCTTGGGAAGACTACCGCGTGAACGTCCTCAAGGGCGAAGCACGCGGCTCAACCGGGCGCGGCATCACCCCCGCCTACCTCGACGAAGTCGGCCAAATGCAGATTTTCTACGGCGACCTCAGCGACACGCCGGAAAACATCATCAAGCTTTTCCGCGAGCGGCTGGAGCGCGCAGTCAGCGTTATTCGCCACGTCTGCCAAGTCTCGCCCGAGGCCTGGAGCGGCTTCTTCGACACGTTGACCAACGCCGAGCAACGCGCGAACAAGGATAGCATCGAAGCCGGTATTTTTCCCGCCAGCGAATTCGACTTCACGCAGTTCCGCGGCGAAGGCGATTATGGCCTCAACGTCGATCGCGTCATTGAGGTTTACATGGGCGCGCTCAAGGAACTCGAAAACAACATTGCCGACGTGCGCGAACTCGTGATCGGTAACCAACAGGCGGGTAAATACCTGGTCGGCGAGTTCGGCCAAAGCTACTGGCTCGACAAGCGCGCGGGCTTCTCGCCCAACGTCACCGCCTCACACACCTTTACGCCTGAACTCTTCCAGAGCGCTGGCATCCCCGCCCAGCCCGTCCACACCATCGGCTGCTGCAAGGCTTACGACACCAAGGTCGGCACGCACATTTTCCTCACGAAAATGGATGACGAAGCACCGCTGACCATCGCACTCAAAAAGCTCGAGTTCGGCGTGAGCACGGGTCGTCAACGCATGGTGGGTTGGTTCGACGCGGTGGAGAAAGGCGACTGCCTGCGCTTCGGCGGCTATCAGGACCTCGTCATCAACAAACTCGACGCCCTCACTCAGCCCGACGGCGGCAGCCTCAAGGTCTGCGTCGCCTACCAGGACAGCGAAGGCAAGGTAGTCAACTACGTCCCACGTGAGGACTCCTACCGCAAGACGCTGACGCCGATCTACGAAGAGCTCGAAGGCTGGACCGAAGATATTTCCACTGTCCGCAGTTTTGGCGACCTGCCCGCCGCCGCGCAACGTTACATCGCGTTCTGCGCCAAGGCTACGCTCGACATTGCTGGCCGCGGCGGTTCGCACCCACCACTCAACGTCCGCTACGTTGGCGTGGGCCCAGATCCGTCGCAGATTATTAAGGACGTGCCGGAAATCACGGAGCTGCTCAAGTTGGCGTAAGCCAACCTGAGCGCTATTTCAGCTCATAGTAATTACCATCCAGCCGGTAGCGCATGTCCGTTTCGGCGACGTCGCCTTCGAAAATCGCCTCAAACATCCGTTTCAGGTCTTCGTTCTTGGCAATGGCTTCGCCCCAGAAGTAACCATGCTCGCCCTTCACCCAGGAAGCCTCAGTTACATTTAGATACGTGGCGTTGCGCGCGACCAACTCTTTCAGGTAATGTCCCAGACGCGCTAATTGCTCTTCCCCCGGCTTGCGGCGCGACCACTTTAGCGCAAAGTCGTTTTCGTTGATCACGATGTAGAGGCGGTTGCGGGTCTGAATCCGCTCAACCCAGACTTCATGCTCCTTGTTGTTCGCGTCAGCCGCAACGAGCGCAACGTTGTCAAACACCAGAGATCGCGCCCCACTGTGCCCAGGAATCAGCGCATATTTCAGCACGTAATTGCCCATGCTGTGGCAAATCATGTTCAGCCGGGAATGACACTCACTATCGAGCAATTTCGAAAAGCGAATCTGAGCTTCAGTTGGATTGTCGCCGGCTTCCGTTTCGGCCTTCATCTGTAACTTCAGTCGAAGACCCTCCGTTAGTTTTTCGTGGAAAAAACTAATCTTCTGAATCGCCCGGGCAAGTGCGTCACAGGAAGCTCGAGCGTCGCGTTTGTCACTTAAGTAAGCCGGATAGCCCTCGATCCCGCCACCATTAGCCGGCCAGGAAAAGACCAGCACAATGACGTCGTAAGCTTTTTCCATTGCAGCGCTCGCCCGCAAGACATCGCCCATGTCATTATTGTAACCGTGCACATAGAACAGAATGCTCTTCTTTTTGCGACGCGCCTCTTCATAGAGAAGGCATGCCACTCGCAAACTCGAATACCAAGTCTTCGTTCCATCAATGACCAGCGAGTGTTTCTTGATCAGCGCGTTCACCTCCTCCTGTTCCAGCTTGTCCTCCAGAATCTCCGTGGTGACGCCACTATTGGTTGATTTGACTTCAACGAGTCGCAATTCGTTGGGTCCCTTGACATTGATTCTTTTCTCAAACTTATCCAGCCCCTTGGCGTCTTCGTTCAAGTTGCGGTTTGTGATAACGTACATAGCAGATTTCCCTGGTAGAGAGTGACGAAGCCTCCATGGCTTCAATAGGTAGCGGGCATCCGATACAGCAGGACGCCACATCGGATATCAAAAACCGATATTCCTCCCTCACCCAGATGGCAATCACAAAAACCCCTAAACGGTGAAATCTTCACCGAAAGAATATTTTAGCAAGCTAATACAGCCCCACGACGTGCCCCTGCGCCAATTTGATGACAAACACGCCAACATTACTCGCGCAATGCGCCGCCATACAGGGGATCAACGATTTTTGAGGATTCATCGCCGTGAAGCGCATATAGTAGAACCACAGTGAGTTGATGAACAATATTGCGCTCGTAAACCACGGCTTCAGCGAGAAGTCCCACACCAGCGTCCCCTGCCAGATCTGCCACCCAGCAACGCCCTCGGGCATGTCCAAGTCCCAGAAAAATGGGTGAAAAATCGTAAACAACAGCGAGAAACCAACCGCACTGCCGATCAAAGCCGCCTTTCCTTTTTTATCCACAACCAGAAAGCCGCGGAAAATCAGCTCCTCCACGAACGCCGCCGTGATGATCGAGATCAGAAACAGCCAGGTGATGTCGGACTGCTCGCCCGTAATGCCGAGCGCGATCTCGCCGCCGGTCTCCAGCCCCAAGATCACCAATGCGCCCGCAATCGCAATCCACACAGCCTTCATCGGCGCAGGCGTCGCGCCTGGAAAACCGCCCTTAATCTCCTTGCCCTGTTGTCCGGCCTTGAAGTCATCGAGCCACATTTTAAACACGTAAATCGAGATGGCCGCCATGATGATGATCATCGTCGGATCACTCTGCATGTCGGATACATTGTCCGCATCCGGCGTGACTTCTGCTAAGGTTTGAAAGAGAGAATAAGGGTAATTAATTGCCATGATGACAGATCGTGTTAACCTGAAAGCTGAATTGCTCCAGTTTTTGACATAATTCTACACGTGGTTGTAGTTGACTCCCTTGGGCTTTAAAGTCTCTTTTTGAAGTAAATTTGGAATTCTAATAACGACCATGCTCGCAACCGACCAGAAACGCTCCGCCGCGCTGACCTCCGTCACCGCGATCATGGAGCCTGTGTCTGAGCACATGAAGGCCCTGACCGCCTTTCTGGACGGACAGGTAGAGTCCTTTGAGCCAGAAGTGCGCGAAATGGTGCGCTATTGCCTCGTCAATCAAGGCAAACGCATCCGCCCCATGCTGCTCTTCTTTAGCAACTGGGACGCCGATGGCGCCGTCAACCCCGACGCTGTGCGCGCCGCCGCCGTGGTCGAGCTCGTCCACTTGGCCACCCTCGTGCACGACGACATTCTCGACGACGCCGATATCCGTCACAATTCCGACACCGCCAGCGCCAAATGGGGCCCCCACGTAGCTGTCCTGCTGGGTGACGCTCTGTTCGCCCAGGCGCTCAACCTTGCCAGTGATTTCCCCACTGTCGAAGTGTGTCGTGCTGTTTCGGCCTCCACCCGCCGCGTCTGCGCTGGCGAGATCTGCCAAACATTCGAGCGTGGCAATGCCGCGCTGCCGCTCGACGATTATTTCCGCGTTATCGACCTCAAGACGGCCGAGTTATTCAAAGTCAGCTGTTTCCTCGGCTCGCACCTTGCTGGATTTGAGCCCGCAGTCGTTGAAGCCTACGCCGAGTTTGGCCGACGCTTGGGTGTAGCCTATCAAATTTTTGACGACATGGCCGACATTCTCGGCGATGAGACCAAGATCGGCAAAACCCTGGGCACTGACTTGGCCAGCGGCAAATACACACTGCCCCTCATTCTGCTGCAGCAGCGCGCCGAAGGCTCCGCCAAGGCTGCGCTCGAAGCCGCCAAACAAACCGTCGGCGCAGACGAAGATCAGACGCAGCTCATCGAACTCGTCCAAACCACCTTGCGTGAGCTGGGCATTGCGGACGAAGTCACCGAACGCTTTGAAGCTGAATTAGCTGCGGGTGACGCCGCTCTCGCGCCCTTCGCCGACCGCCCGTCCGCGCAGCGTCTCCTTTCCCTGAGTAAATTCGTCCGCACCCAGATGGGCCGGATTTCGCCCAGCGCCTAGCTGAAAATCCTCTAGATTTGAAAGTCGACGCGATTGCTGACTTCGTGGAGGCCGCATTCACGCTTCATTCCATTGAAACGGGTTTCCTCAGCGGTCATTCCGTCCATCAGCTTGCTGGTGCTGTGCACATCCCCTACCGAAACGTACCCCTCGTCCCAGAGCGGGTGGTAAGGCAGATCGTTTTTCTTCAGGTATTGATAGATGTCACGGTCAGACCAGTCGATGATGGGATAGATCTTGTGCATCTTATTTTGTCGCTCCAAGGGGCGCAAATGCTCGCGAGTGGAGGATTGCTGGCGGCGAAGCCCGCTCATCCAGCCTTTGGCGTTCAGTTCGAGCAATGCGCGATTCATCGGCTCCACTTTGTTCTCAAGATTGTAAGCCTCAAGCGCTTCGATGTCCTGCTCCCAGCGTTTGCCGTAGAGGGCCTCCTGCCAGGCGGCCGTACGAAGTGGACTGTAAACTCTCAGGTTTAAGTTCAGGCGGTCACCAAGCTCATCCGCAAAACGGTAGGTTTCGGGAAAAAGATATCCAGTGTCGACAAAGATAACCGGAAGGCCCGGCGCCACACTATTGGCCAGATGCAGCAAGGCGGCGGACTGCACGCCGAAGCTCGTGCTCATCACCAGTTGCTCGCCAAAAGTCTCCAGCGCCCACTCCACTCGGGCGGCGGCAGTATCTTCCTCCAAACGACGGTTAATCGCTTGCAAGTCTTCCAGTTCCTCAAACATGCTGATTTTGTCGTTCACGAGCTGATTTCCTTACTAAGTTAGGTTGAATACTTAAGATAAGACATTTCTAAAAGTCAATCCACTAGTGAGTTATTATGACTGAAAACAAACATTGCCCAGACATGATCAACCTCGACAGCCAAGTCGGTCGGGCAATCTTGACCATTGGCCAAGATGTCGCCAACGCTGGAGGACGCGCAGTCATCGTTGGCGGCGCGGTCCGTGACGCCTTGCTGGGCGCCGAGCCCAAAGACCTGGATATTGAAGTTTTCGGCCTGCCCGCCAATCAACTTGAAAGATTGCTCGCCGCAAAGTTTCGGATCGACCAAGTCGGGCGCTCATTTGGCGTGTTCATCATTAAAGGGCTCGATATCGACGTAGCCCTCCCCCGCCGCGAGCGCAAAGATGGCCAGGGACACAAGGCTTTTGCAATCGAGGGCGACCCTGCCATGACCTTTGCTGAAGCCGCCGCGCGCCGCGATTTCACGCTCAACGCCATTTCCTGGGATCCGCTAACCGGTGAGCTGATCGACCCGGCCAATGGACAGGCGGACCTTGCCGATGGCATTTTACGCCACGTATCCCATCAGTTTGCCGAGGATCCGCTGCGTGTCCTGCGCGCCATGCAGTTTCTAGCGCGGTTCGAGCTGCGCATCGCCCCGGAAACCCTCGAGCTCTGCCGAAAGATCGAAGCCGAGGACCTGCCGAAGGAACGTCTGTTCGAAGAATGGTCGAAGCTCATCCGTAAGGGCAAGAAACCGTCGTTGGGGCTGTATTTCCTGGAGGACTGTGGCTGGCTGCGGTATTACCCAGAGCTCGTGGCGCTAACCACCTGCCCACAGGACCCGAAGTGGCATCCGGAGGGCAACGCATGGGTCCACACATTGCACTGCCTGGACGCCTTTGCCCGGGAAAAGACCGGCAACGACTGGGAAGACCTCGTCGTCGGACTGGCCGTGCTCCTGCACGACATCGGCAAGCCGGCAACGACTTACACCGACGACAACGGTCGCATCCGGTCGCCCGCTCACGATGTCGAGGGCGTGCCCATTGCCGAAAATTTCCTCCGCCGACTAACCAATCACCGGGAATTGATTGAGCAGATACTGCCACTGATTGAAACTCACATGCGCCCGGTGGATTTCTTTAAGAACAAGGCTTCCAACGCCGCCGTTCGCCGCCTGGCGGGCAAAGTTGGCCGAATCGACCGCCTGCTTCGCGTAGCCGCCGCCGACATGGGCGGGCGCCCCCCCCTGCCCGCAGATTTCCCTGCGGGCGCTTGGCTTCGCCAAAAAGCAGAGGAGCTCGCGGTCCGCGACCAGTCGCCGACGCCGATCATCCAGGGCCGACATTTGATTCAACTTGGGCTCAAGCCCGGCAAGCAGTTTAAGCCGATCCTATCTGCCTGCTTTGAAGCCCAGCTCGATGGAGAATTTGAAGACGTATCAGCCGGAATCGCGTTTGCTCGGCAATTTTTGGACGAAAATTCAACACCGAATGCGCCTCGACCGGAAAAGTGATTGATGCGCCATTGACAGGCCCGCCCGAGACGCCAAGTTATCTTTGCTTTTGCACCATTGCGCTAACACCATTTAGATTACCTGAAGTATGGCTGATATCATCAATATGCCCAAGCTGTCCGACACCATGGAAGTCGGCACCATCGCCAATTGGCGCAAACAAGAAGGCGACGAGGTCTCCGTCGGCGACATCCTCTGCGAAGTCGAAACTGACAAGGCCACCATGGACCTGGAAAACCTCGTGGCTGATGGGGTAATCCTGAAAATCTACGCCGGCCCCGGCTCGGAAGCTCCCGTCGGCGCGCCCATCTGCGCCATTGGTGAAAAGGGTGAGGCCGCTCCCGAAGCGCCGTCCGCTCCGAGCAGCAGCGAGCCAGAAAAACCATTCGACACCGAAGTCAAAGAGCCCAAGGAAGACAAGGAAGTTAGCAAAGACACTGGCTCCGCCGAGGGCCGCAAGCAGGAAAGCCTGCAGGTGAGCTCTTCCGCTGAATCCAGTGACGATGGCAAGCGCATCAAGGCCTCCCCCCTCGCCCGCAAGTTAGCGGAGTCCAAGGGCATTCCACTGAGCGCCGTCAAAGGTACTGGCCCCGGTGGCCGAATCGTCAAGAAAGACGTGGAAGAAGCTGCCGCCAAGGGCGTCACCGCTCCGGCTGCTGAAGCGCCTGCCGCAGCCGCCCCCGCCCTGCTCACTCCGGCCCCCGGTCTGGAAGAAAAGACGATCAAGGTGTCGCAGATGCGCAAGGTCATCGCCAAGCGCCTCCTCCAGTCGAAGACCGAGGTTCCCCACTTCTATTTGGAAACCGAAGTCGACGCCGCAGCGCTCATCAAGATGCGCGCCGAGCTCAATGGCTCGTTAGCCGATCTGCCTGCCGAACAAGGCGGCATTAAGTTTACAGTCAATGACTTCATTCTCAAGGCCAGCGCCGAGGCTCTTCGCCGCGTGCCGCAGGTCAATGCCTCCTGGCAAGGTGACGTGATCCAGCAGTCCGGCTCCGTGAACCTCGCCTTCGGCGTGGCGCTGGAAGACGGTTTGGTAACGCCCGTCATTCGCAACGCAGAGTCCAAGAGCCTGCGCACGATTTCCGCTGAAGCCAAGGCGCTCATCAAGAAGGCGCGCAGCAAGAAGCTCGGCGCTGACGAGATGTCCGGCTCCACCTTCACCGTGACCAACCTCGGCATGTATGGCGTGACCGGCTTCTACGGCATCATTAACATGCCGAACGCCGCGATTCTCTCCGTAGGCGCCACGATCAAGAAGCCGGTCGTCAACGACGCAGGCGAGATCGTTGTGGGTCAGCGTATGAGCATCGGCATGGCCGGCGACCACCGCATCATCGATGGCGCAGTCGGCGCAGAGTTCCTCATGGCGCTCAAGGAAACGCTCGAAAAGCCCGCCCTCATGCTCGTCTAGCCAGCCTCCGGCCGGACCGGAGAGTTTGCCGCATTACGGCAAAGGCTAAGAGGCAGTAAAGTGGGCGCAAGCGACTGAGCTAACGCAAAACTGATTTAAAACAATGGGCGACTTCGGAATCGTAGGCATACTCGGAGTCGCCCTTTTTATTGCTGGCGTGGCGCTGATGTATAACCACTGGGCCAACCGTCGCGTAAACAAGGAGTTCAAGAATACCCGCTTCATGCAGGGCTCGCAACTCGGGCGCCGCCCCTACGACGAAGACGAGGACGACTGACTCCGGCATAAAAAAAGCAAGGCGCGCGACCTTGCTTTTTGATTTGAGGGTGAATTGCTTGCCTAGCCCTTGAACTTCTCCTTGAGCGAGTCGACGACGCTTGGGTCGGCCAGAGTGGTCACGTTGCCCAGCGGACGGTCCTCGGCAATGTCGCGCAGCAAACGGCGCATGATCTTGCCGGAACGGGTCTTCGGCAAATCAGCGGAGAAGACGATCTTTTCCGGGCGGGCAAACTTGCCGATTTTCTTGTCGATCATCAAGGTCAGCTCCTTGCGCCAGACATCTTCCGCGCCTTCGGCGCCGGTGCGGATGATGACAAAGGCCACGAGGCCCTGCCCCTTGATCTCGTGCGGCACGCCGATCACGGCGCTTTCCGCGACAGCTGGGTGCTCCACAAAGACACTTTCCAGCTCGGCGGTGCCAATACGGTGCCCGGAGACATTCACCACGTCGTCGACGCGGCCTGTGATCCAGAAATAGCCGTCTTCGTCCTTAATCGCGCCATCGCCCGGGAAGTAATACTTGCCGCCCCATTTGCACCAGTAGGTGTTCTTAAAGCGTTCTTCGTCGCCCCAAACGCCGCGCAACATCGACGGCCAGGGCTTGCGGATCGCGAGAATGCCGCGCTCGCACTCGTTGCCCTCTTCGTCGAGGACCGCGGCGTCAATGCCCAGAAACGGCGTGGTGGCCGAGCCCGGCTTAGTCGCGGTGACGCCCGGCAGCGGCGTGAGCATGTGGCCGCCGGTTTCGGTCTGCCACCAGGTGTCCATAATCGGGCACTTCTCGGCGCCAATCATGCGGTGATACCACATCCAGGCTTCCGGGTTGATCGGCTCGCCAACGGTGCCCAGCACACGCAGGCTGGAGAGGTCGTAAGGCGTGACGAATTGGTCGCCCCACTTCATGAACGCGCGGATCGCGGTCGGCGCAGTGTAGAAAATGGAGACCTTGTATTTTTCGACGATCTGCCAGAAGCGGGACTCGTCCGGGCTGTTCGGCGCGCCTTCATACATGACTTGAGCCACGCCGTTTTGCAGGATTCCGTAGACGATGTAGCTATGACCGGTGATCCAGCCAACGTCAGCGGTGCACCAGTAAACATCGTCAGGCTTGAGGTCGAAGGTGAGCTTGCTGGTCAGGTAGGTGTAGACCATGTAGCCGCCCGTCGTGTGCATGATGCCCTTCGGTTTGCCGGTGGAGCCCGAAGTGTAGAGCAGGAAGAGCATGTCTTCGGAATCCATCTCCTCGGGCGGGCAGGCATCTGGCACGGTCGGCGCAATGTCATGATACCATACATCACGCTCGTTCCAGGTGTGCGCGAAAGGCTCCTGGCCAAGGTGCCGCTGGACGACGAGCACCTTTTCGATGGAGTCGCATTCCGCCACGCCTTCGTCCACAATGTCTTTCAGCAAAAGCGCCTTGCCGCGGCGCCAGCCGCCATCAGCGGTAATGACCAGCTTGCTCTTTTGGTCCTGCACACGGTCCTTAATGGACTCGGCGGAGAAGCCAGCGAAGATCACACTGTGCACGGCGCCAATACGGGCGCAGGCCAACACCGAGATCGCGAGCTCGGGGATCATCGGCAGGTAAATCGAAACGCCGTCGCCCTTCTTAATGCCGAGGGCCTTCAGCACGTTGGCAAACTTTTCAACTTCGGCGAGGAGTTGCCCGTAGGTCAGCACGCGAGTCTCGTCAGCGGGCTCGCCCTCCCAAAGGATGGCGGGCTTATCAGCAAGGCCGTTGGCGACATGGCGGTCGAGACAGTTGACGGTGATGTTCGTCGTGCCGCCGACGAACCATTCGTAAACGGGGGCCTTGGACTCGTCGAGGACCTTGTCCCAAGGTTTCATCCAAGTGAGCTCGGAGGCGACTTCGCCCCAGAAGCCCTCGGGGTCTTCAATGCTGCGCGCGTGCGCTGCCTGATAGGCTTCGACACCGCTCAGGTTGGCTTGGGCAACGAATTCTGGTGTGGGTTCAAACTTACGGACATCGAGGGATGGAGTGCTCATAAATAAGTATGGCGGTAGTCAGGGGTTAACGGGTTTTCAAATGCTCCGCAGAGCAAGGAAGACCTGTGATTAAAGGACAAAAACCGCCTCAGGCAATAGCGGGCTTTAGCAAATTTAATAATTTTTAGTCCCGTTGCTAACAACCACCCACAGCATTAGACATACAGCGCCAGCAACCAACATTTCGTGAACATTCGCACGGAAAAAGCTGATTCATATCAGGGGCTTTTGGTGATGCGGTTACTGATCCCGATCAACCACCTCTATGCACGGAAAAGGCCGACGCTTGCACGTCGGCCTGAAAAAAGTTTGCTGTCTCTCTTTTGCCCAACGGGCAAAACTCTCCGCTCCAGCCGGAGGCTGGCTAGGCCTGCTTCTTATCGGACTCGGCTTCGTCCTCGTCGTCGTCTTCGAGCTGGTCGTAGAAGTCTTCGAGGTAGTCGACATTTTCGTCGATGTCTTCATCACGCTCATCGAAGTCCGGGCGATCAAAGTCGTCATCTTCCCACTCTGGCGCCAAGTAGATGACCGCAGGATGCGGCTCAGAAATTTCGGCAATGCGCCGGCTGCGGAGGTTGATCGGCAGCGTAGTGTTGAAGCGTTCGAAGAGCACGAGAACAGAATCTTGGTGCGTATTGCACATGTCTTCGAAATCCGCGAAATATTTTTGATTTCCCTCGTCGCCTGAGTCGACAAAGGACTCAACGATTTCCGGCAGGTCGGATAATTGAATCTTGGCGTGAAGAGCGAATATACGCTCCCGGGCTGCCTTGATGTCTTGGTTTTCGTTGTTCTTGAGGAACGCCTGAACGCACTTAACGATGAGCTCGTCAGCTTCCTTGCGCTTGGAAACGTGAAACTCCTGGGTCAGGCTCTCATCCTTAAAAGCTTTTTTGATCTCCGGCGAAACGCGAACAAGCGTCGGTCCAGTCCAGTTGTCAGCGTACTCGATGTTCTCATCGCCTTCGCTGCCCCAATCGTCGTCGTCGTCCTCACTGGAGCGGCGATCCACCATTTTCTTAGGCTTGGCCTCGGCTTCAGTTTGCTGAGCCTTGACGTCGGCTGAAAATTTATCGTCATCCGAGTCAACACCGACGGCGTCGAGGGCATCGAGATCGGTGTCTGCGGTCGATTCGATGTCCCATGAGTCATCATCGCCCCACTCGTCCTCTTCTTCGACGACTGGCTTTTTGGCGGCAGGCGCCTCTTTCTTGACGGGCTCAGCCTTGGCTACAGGCGCTGGCTTTTCCTCTTGCTTGACCACAGCAGGGGCAGGCTCGGGCTTAGCCTCGACCGGCTTGGGCTTCAGCGGGCTGGAGACTGCCGCCTCAGCTTTTTCAACAGGCTTGGCCTCCTGCGCCTTACCATCGGAACGTGGACCGTAGTTGGGATTGCGGTTCACCAACGGCTGAGCGTGGCCCTGATTCTTGGGCTTCCGCGTGAGGATAAAGAGCGCAACCGCGAGAACGGCTATGACAACACCAACTATGATGGCAATGATCAGCGTATTACTATCGTTTTGCATGGAAAATGTCTGAGAAAACAAGACTGACGGGAAAGGAGAAATTGGCGCGTTGTTTCGCCAAGATCAATACTTTAGGGGTCACTTTTTGAACTTTCAGTTTGATTGAGGTGTAAAAGCAATATTTCTGCCCGTAATGTGTAGCGCAAAGAAAAACTCTCAACACAATAAAGACTATCCAATTTATCAGCTAGATATTATAACCCACCCCTATTTTTGAAGTATACAAATTTTTTACAAAGCAACTTTCCCTTCGCCTAAACAGCCCAACTCATGCAAACCGACGAATTTGACTACCCACTGCCCGAAGAGTTAATCGCCCAGGCGCCCGCCGACCGACGCGACCACTCACGCCTGATGGTTGTCAATCGCGCTACGGGCGAGATCACACATACGCACTTCCGCAATCTGCCAGAGTTTTTGCCTGCCTGCCGCGTATTTCGCAACAACGCCTGCGTCTTTCGCGCGCGACTGCCCGCCAAACGCCCAACAGGCGGCGCTGTCGAGTGCCTTCTCTTACACCCAGCAGAGAAGCCCTGGGAATTCTGGTGTTTGCTGAAGCCAGGACGCCGCTTACAGGAAGGCGCGACGTTTGGCGTGGATGGCGTTTTCTCCGCTGAAGTCGTCGAGAAACGCCCGGATGGCGAAAATCGCGTCCGCTTCACGCCTCTGGCGGGGCAAGACAGTGTAACCGGCATTGCGGAAATGGCCGGCAACCTCCCCCTCCCCCCCTACATTGAGCAAGCCCGCCGCGAGGCCGACGCATCTAAAGACTGGTCCAGCTTTGACCGCGAGCGCTACCAAACCGTCTATGCCGACCCAGCGCGCAAAGTCGCCGCCGCCGCGCCGACCGCGGGGTTACATTTTACCCCAGAGCTGATCGAGCAACTCAAGGCAGCAGGCAGCAGTTTCCATGATGTCACCTTGCACGTGGGCCTGGACACCTTTCGGCCAATCAGCGTGGACCGCATTGAAGATCACGAGATCCACCGGGAATTTTACGAAATCGCCGAAACTACCCGCCAAGCCTTAGTGACGGAAACCGGAGGTCCGCGCTTGGCTGTTGGCACGACCTCCCTGCGCGCGGTGGAGGACTACGCCCGCAAAATGCCGGACGCATCGGGACCATTTGCCGCCGAGGCGGACATTTTTATCTACCCTCCAGCGCAGTTTCAGTTGATCGACAGCTTGATCACAAATTTCCACCTACCGCGCTCGACGTTGCTCTGCCTGGTAAGCGGATTTCTGACCCCCGGCAGCCTCGACGGAATTAAATGGTTGAAGGAACTCTACCAGGAGGCTATCTCCCTGCGGTATCGATTTTATAGCTATGGAGACGCAATGCTACTGGTGTAGAACACTTATTATATGGTCAAAAGGCTTGGCTTGGAGACATTTTCCCTATGCGATGCCCAACCAACACACCTAAAATGCCCTAATTGCGTCAAGGGAGTGATTTTAAAGGGAATAAACTTAAACTGAGCCGACTCGCATGTCTGAAAACCCGGATATAGACTTCCGCCAACTAGTGGCCGATTACTACCAGCCGCTGTATCGGTTCGCCTATAGCCTCACGAAGAATCAAGATGAAGCATGCGATCTCACCCAGCAGACCTTTGTGGTCTATGCCGAGAAAGGCGACTCCCTGCGGGACGCCAGCAAGGTTAAGTCTTGGCTCTTCACCACGCTTTACCGGGAATTCCTCCGCATCCGCCGTCGCGGCGCCAACATGTCATTCCAGGAACCCGAAATCATTGAAGCAGAAGCCCCCAAAGTTGATCCTGGCATCGCCAGCAAACTCGACGGGCGAAGCGCTGTGGAGGCTCTTGAAAAAGTCGAAGAGACCTACCGCGAGCCACTCACCCTCTTTTACCTCAAAGATCTCAGCTACAAGGAAATTGCCGAGGTGCTCGACATCCCAATCGGGACCGTTATGTCGCGTCTTTCCCGCGGAAAGACCCAGTTGAAAAAAGCCTTACTCAGCGCGTAATCATTCTCTCTCATCTCAGACAACATGGACATCAATAAGATTAAGGAACGCCTGGCTGCTCTCCGACCGGAAGACCTCGACTCTGAGGATCCCGAGATCGGCGAGCTCCTCATGCTGGTCGAGGAAGACCTCGAGCTGGCCGAGTGGTTTGCCCAGGAGCAGGTCTTTGATCAAAACTTCGCCAGCAAACTGCAGGAAATCCAACCGCCCGCCGGCCTCGACGAACGCATCATCGAAGCTATGGAGCGAACCCAGTCCAACGACACGCCTCCTATCCCAGCCGCAACCGGCAGTGAGGAAAAAATCGAATCTCAGACCATCCAAGTCCCCGTGGCGCAAACGCCGGATGTGGACGACGATAAAGTAACTGAATTTAAGCCCGAAGCTGCCGCCGAGCCGACCAAGCAGGAGATCATCCCGCCCGAAGAAGGCGGCTCAGCCGTGCCGTTCAATCCTGCATCTGGCAAGCGTCCATGGTGGCAAAACCCCAGCATGATCTCCGCGGTCGCCGCGCTGGTGCTGATGGCGGTAGTTGCGTTCAGCATGTTTGGCGGGCCCGAACTGCAGGCCGAGGACATTGACCAATTTTATCAGGACATTGGCCAGCACCACCAGTCCGAGGCGCCATTGAGCATGGAGTCCGCTGATCTCAGTGCGATCAACCAATACCTGAACCAGCAAGGCGCGCCCACCGTTAAGCATTTGCCTCCGAACATTGATACGTTGCCCGAAGTCGGCTGCAGCATCATGCAGTGGGGGGGGCATGTCGTTTCCGTCGTTCGCATGGACGCCGATGAAATGATCGATGTCTACATTGTGCACGCCGGATTGTTTCCCGACTTTTCCGCCAAGCCACAGCCGCAGACCGTGCAACTCGACCAGATCGTCGTTCTGGGCTGGTCGGATGGCGACTTGATTTACTTCCTGGTCCGCACCGGCGATTTAGATAAGATCAACAGCCTGCTCTAAAAGCACTTGCTGAGTGATTCATTTAGACGACTTGCGGCTGGGCATGAATTTTTTCGCATATCCAGTATATTTGCCTCTGGGATCAAATTCCGGGTAAGCCAATATCAATTCGAGAAAACCTCGATCATACTCCGATAAGCTTTCTTTAGGGATTTTCCACTGATCGCCTCGCTTGTTTCGGATTATCACCATATCCTCCGTCTGCGAAAGGTATTTAGCTTCAAGAAAGAGGCCTTCGTTATTCATCCAAAGCCGATGCATGGGGTGGAACCCAGTCTCGCCCGGCTTGATCGCATTCTTCAGTGGCTCTTCTTGAATGTCTTCCAGCGCCAAATCCAATTCGGATATATAGTCTACGCTTCGCACCGTGTCAAAAGACGATGTAGACTTGCTCAGGCCATGCCACCTTAGCTGAAGAAACTTGAGAGTTTCAGTGCTAAAGCCCGAATACTCAGTTTCATACCTTCGCGGCTTCACTTCGGTTAAAATATCGTGGCAATAGTCTGACTGTATGTCCGACAAACCTGACTCTAAGCTGAAAAAACGATAGTCTATCTCGATTGCACGCTTAAAAACCTTTTGTCCGTAGAGATTCACTTCGGGCTCCGACTCGGTTGTCTCGATTCTGAACAGCAATAAATTGCTTTCGATTTTTAGAGCATAGGTTTCACCATCGCGCATGCCAAAAATCGTAGCGTCTCCATTCGATTCTGTTAGTAAAAGGAAAAGAACAGAAAAACTGATAAAGTATTTCAACAACCGCATTCAATAGGTGCTAGTTGAAAGTCCCTAAAAAACAACTCAGAAACTGGTTGCTCACTGAAGCAGCTAGATTTGAACCCCAGCACTGCCGCAATCCTCCCATTGGTCCGGTTTCGCAAAATCAAAAAAATCTGCGTTCTACGTTTGCAATTTATGTGGATCTGAATTTGTCTCGACGTGAAGATATAAATTCACAACCCAAGCAACCTATGAAAAAAGCCACCCTAGTACTCACTGGATTATTTGCCGCACTGAGCGTATACGCCAAGTCATACACTTACCAGATCGATCCCAACCACTCCACCGTTGGTTTCTCCGTCCGCCACTTCGTCAACGACGTCAATGGCACATTTGGCAAGTTTGAAGGCACGGTCACTTACGATGCAGACAAGCCAGCCAATTCCTCGGCCAAGGCGACGATCAAAACTGACAGCGTCAACACCAACAACGGAAAGCGCGACGGGCACCTCCAGCAGGACGATTACTTCAACGTCGCCAAATACCCGGACATGAGCTTCGAAACCCTCGAATGGAAAAAAGTCAGCGCCGACAAATTCGAAGTCACAGGCAATTTGACCCTCCTCGCCGTCACCCGCCCCGTCACCCTGGAAGTCCAGCACCTGGGCACCGTCGAAGGCACCGGCCACTACGAAGGCATGGAAATCATCGGCTTCAAGGGCACGGGCACAATCAAGCGCTCGGATTGGGGTCTCGACGCTGGCGGACCGATTGTGGGCGACGACGTCAGCGTCACCATTTCAGTTCAAGGCCATCGCAAGACTGACATCGAACACATGGACCGCTAAGCCGGAGCCAAAAAATTTCTCAACCCGATCACGCAATGTGGTCGGGTTTTTGTTTTTCAAGCGCGCAGAAATCCTCATGATACGCCGTAGTGAGTTTCAAGACCACCCAGCACTACTGCCTATTTTTCCTCCTCATCGCCTGCGCGTTGCTGTTCACCGGCTGCGCGAGTTATCAGGATGAAACCAAGGCGCTGCGCAACGCCTGGATCTCCGGCAATGATGATTCAGCCGCCTCAATCGCTGCATCCGCCGCGAATGACAAGGACGGCGGCGTGGACCAGATTGTTTTCCGGCTGGAGGAAGGTTCAGCCCTCCGAGCAGCCGGAAATTATGAAGCCAGCATCGCCGCCTTTGCCGACGCCGACTCCGAAATGAAGGAATACGACGCTGGCGCGGAAATTCGCCTCGCGGCCGAAGCGGGCGCCACCCTCACGAATCAGAGCTACCTGCCCTACACTGGCACGGCCTACGACAAGATCATGCTCAACACCTACCAGGCGTTGAACTACCTGCAACTGGGCCAATACGACGACGCCCGCGTCTTTTTGAACCGCGCCCTGGAGCGCCAGCGAGAAGCGGTTAATGAAAACGCAACTCGCATCGCCGAAGCCACCGCCGCCGCCGAGCAATCCACCGAAAAAGCCCGCACCCAAACCGCTGCAAATCAAAACAAGGACTATGATGTCGAGCGCGCCCAACGGGACCCGAAATTCCAACAAAGCCTGAACTCCGTCTATGGTTACCTCGACCAACTCAAGGCCTACGCACCTTACGTGAACCCGTTCACTGTCTACCTTGACGGCGTGTTCCACTTGGCGCAGGCCACGGATTTGCCAGATGTCGAGCGCGCGGCCAAAGACTTCCAGCGAACCGCGTCGATGATCGGCGCCAACGATTACCTGGCGGGCGATAACGCCGCCGTGCAAGCCTTGCTTTCGGGCCAATCACTCACACCGGCGACCTACGTTTTCTTCGAAACGGGCATGGCCCCCTACCGCGACGAAACCCGCATCGACATTCCAGTCTTCATTTTTGGCGCCAAGGGCGTGCCCTACGTCGGCGCTGCGTTCCCCAAGCTGAAAATGAGCGGCCAATACGTGCCCTACCTCGACGTAGCCGCCAATGGAAAAAATTTCCGCACCAAAACGCTGTGCAACATGGACTCCGTCATCGCTCAGGAGTTCGACAACGAGCTGCCAATCATCATCACGAAGACGCTGATCAGCGCAGGCGCCAAGGCGGCCATCACCTATGGACTTTATGAGGCCACCAAGAACGACAGCAATGTCGCCACCGCTGTCATGATCGCGGGCGCCCTTTACCAGGCCGCCATGAATCAGGCCGACCTCCGCAGTTGGATCACTTTGCCCAAAGAAGTGCAATTTGCCCGCTTTGACACCCCTGCAAACCGGAAATTGACGTTGACCCAACCCGTTGGTGGTCAGAAGATCACAGTCACGCTGGAACCCGGCGTGGTCAACGTAGTCTACGTAAAGAGTAACAGCACTGCGGCCCCAATGCGGGTCAGCCAATTTGTCCTCAAATCCGATCCTACCACAAATGAAACGCGTTTGTTATAGCCTGCTCGCAGTCACTTTCCTGGCCGTCTTGGCCGGATGTAATTCGGTCAACACCGTTGAGCCCGCCAACCCCAAGGCCGAGCCCAACCTGATTGCGATTAAAAAAGTCGAGACCGACCCCGCCCTCGCGCGCAAAGTTGAAGTCGTCGATGTCAACGAAGGCCAGCGCGGCGACCTGATGTTTGTCCAAGTGCAGGTCGAAAACCAGAATTACGGCCCCGAGGACTTCAACTACCAGTTCACGTGGATCGAAGCCGATGGGTTCGAAGTCCAAAGCCCGCCCGCCCTCTGGAAGAGCGGTTTCATCCTCGGCCGTGAAAAGATTTTCCTGACTTCCATCGCGCCCAACCCACGCGTCGTGGACTTCCGCCTGAAGCTCCTCGCCCGCGAAACCTACAACGCCACCGTCGGCCAGAGCTCCCGCCCCAAGCGCGGCTATTAATAAACGGGTTAATTCTCACGCAAAGACGCAAAGTCGCAAAGATGGACGAAAACATGATCAGTAGGGAAGTCGTCGATGCTGCTTTGAAAATTCATCGTGATCTTGGGCCGGGTTTATTAGAGACCGTGTATGAGGCAGTTCTGGCGAAAGAATTGGAAATTCGAGGCCTTAAATCTGAGCGTCAGGTCAAAATACCAATCAGCTACAATGGGCTATCGTTCGATGAAGGCGTTAGAGCAGATATCGTAATCGATCAGAAGGTTGTTCTGGAATTAAAATCAGTCGAGCAACTCAGTAAGGTCCATCACAAGCAGTTACTGACCTACCTACGACTAATGAACCTAAATTTAGGCCTGTTAATTAATTTCAATACTCCTCTCATCAAAGATGGCATCCATCGCGTCGTAAATCAATTGGCCGCATAAACTTTGCGCCTTTGCGTCTTTGCGTGAGTTTCATTTCGTATTTATAAGAATAATCATTTAACCATCAGCATCATGAAAACACGCCTTGCCTTGCTCAGTCTTGCCGCCCTGCCGGTAATTTTCGCGGGTTGCTCCTCTTCCGGAACACCTGGCCGTAATGCGCGCTACGTCGACTCCGAAGGCACGCAGACCATTGTCAGTCTCGACAAGATCAACATTCAGGACTGGTCCAACGCCGCCGACCAGATGGTGCAAAGTATGCTCCTCAGCGGTGTGCTTGACCGCGCGCCCACCCAGCCCGCCGTGCTCGGCATAGGCCGCATCACCAACAAGACCACACAGCAGGTCGACACTGATTATCTGACGAAGAAAATCCGCGTCGCGCTCAACCAGAGCGGCAAAGTCGTCACGACGACGACTTACGGCCTCGGCAACTACGCCGAAGACGAGCTGGCCCGCCAGACGATGGAAATCCAGAAGTTCGAAAACAACGACACGAGCACCCAGCCACTGCCATACTTCACCCTCACGGGCAAGCTGCTGGAAGACCGCGCCTCTGCGGGCAAAACAAACCAAGTCACTTACACGTTCCAACTCAGCCTGACTCAGACCAACAACGGCCTCGCCGTCTGGGAAGACGAAAAGAACATCACCAAGCAAGGCGAAAAGAACGCGGTGGGCTGGTAAGCCCGAACCAGCACACAGTCGCAAGCGCAAAGAAATCGTATATTTTAATACGGTCTGGAATTTTGCCTTGGCTAAGCGCTTGCGCTGAAAGAAGATGCGCACATGGCCAAACGCCCTCTGGATGACTTTAGCCAACGCCTCGACTGGGACGATATCGACTCGGACTGGATTGCGCGTCTGATCGAACTCGCCTGGCGCGAAGACCTCGCTGGCGGCGGGCTCGCCAACGCGCCTCAGGGCATTGGCGACGCCACCACCGAAACCGTCATCCAGCCCGGACAAGGCGCCGCTCAACTCACTGCCCGCAAACCGATGACGCTCGCCGGGCTGCCACTGATCAACCTGATCCTGGAACGCTACAGCCGCGGCACCATACGTGCAGTGTTCAAGACGCAACTACAGGACGGCGACTCTCTGGCGGCCGGGGAACCGCTTGGCCTGATCACCGGCGAGAAAAGCGTCATCCTGACTGCGGAGCGCGTGGTGTTAAATTTCCTCCAACGCCTGACTGGCGTGGCGACTGAAACCCAGCGTTACGTTGTCGCCTTGGGCGACACGCCCACCCGCTTGCTGGACACCCGTAAAACCACTCCCGCCTACCGAGTTCTGGAGAAGTATGCCGTTGCCTGCGGGGGGGGGTGGAATCACCGCATCGGCCTTTACGACCGCATCATGCTGAAAGACAACCACTTGGCCGCCGCGGGCGCAGACAAAGGCGCGCGATTGGCAGCCGCCGTCAAACTGGCCAAGGACAAGCGCCCCGACCTCGGCATCGAAGTCGAAGTGGACGAGATGGAGCAAATCTCACCCGTCATCGACGCTGGCGCAGACGTCATCATGCTGGATAATTTCAATAATGAACGCTTGAGCGAAGCAATATCTCTTATTGGTGACAAATGCCTGACGGAAGCCAGTGGCGGCATCACCATTGAGCGCATGCCGTCTTTGGCAACGCTTGGTTTGGACTACATTTCAACCGGCGCAACGGTCCACCAGGCCGCTTGGGTCGACATTGGACTCGACTGGCAATGAACGACACGATCAATGAATCGGACTTAAGCCTCCTGGCCGCACTCTGTGAAGCGCAACCGGACTTTGTCTCAGGCGAAGCGCTCGCCGAACGGCTCGGCGTGTCACGCGTCAGCATTAAAAGTCGGCTGGACCGCCTCAAGGAAGCAGGATTCGAGATCGAAGCCGCCCGCAAGCAAGGATATGCGCTAATCTCAGAGCCCCCTACCCTACATCCGCTGATGCTGGAGCTTCAGTTGCGCAAGCTCGGCACAGAGCTCAATTGGATTTTGCTCGATGAATGCGCCAGCACCAACGACGAAGCGATGCGCAAACTCACCGAAGGCGCCCAAAGTCCCCTAGTGGTGATATCGCGACGACAAAAAGCGGGGCGCGGTCGCCTGGGACGTCGTTGGCACAGCGACGACGATGGGAATTTGATGCTCAGTTTCGGCGTCCGCCCGGACAAGCCTCCGGCGTTCATGCAGCGCTTTACGGTTTGGGTCGGCCTTCGCCTGGCTGCGCGACTCTCCAACTATAGCGGCGTCAGCGTTAAGGCAAAGTGGCCCAATGACTTACTCATCAATGGCCGCAAGTTGGCGGGCATTCTGACCGAAGCACGCATGGATTCCGACCGCATGCGCGAGCTGATCCTTGGCCTCGGCCTGAACATCAATAGCGCCGTCGACACCTGGCCTGACGAGGTCCGCAACATCGCCACAAGCCTCGCCTACGCCAGCAAGCAGCGCTTCTCCATGAGCGCGGCCACCGCGCTGATCCTCACCGAACTCGTCCGCGCTTACGAAGACTACCAAAATGGCGAGATCGACGCCGAGCTGGACAAGCTTTGGGCGGAATATTCCGCCATTAATCACCAATCAGTGACTATATCTACTTACGACGGATTGATCGAAGGCGAAGTCGTGGGCATCGACAGCTCTAGCGCCCTGCGCCTGAAGTTGGCCAATGGCGACATTAAAACCTTTGCCGCCGGCGACGTCAGCCTGAGCGGTCAGTTACCAGCGTGATCATGAGCGAGATCCTTGTCATCGATGTAGGCAACACGCGCGCAAAATGGGCCATCGTCGGGGAGCAAAAAGTGGTGCAGCGCGGCGCAGTGCCGACCCTTGAGCTCATTGCCTCCCTACCGGATATTTTAGCCAAATCGGCGTCGACCATCAGTTGGTGCTCGGTCGTCCAAATGGTAAGCGAACCCCTCTCGACCGCCTTAACTCAAGCCGGACGCGCTCATCATCGACTAACGTGCCACGACGCCCCAGGCCTCCCCTTTTCCTATCCCAAGCCGGAGCAAGTCGGCCAGGACCGCCTGGCCAATGCAATTGGCGCTCAGGCATTGGTCGGCGCGCCAGCCGCCGTGGTCGACATGGGCACCGCGACGACCTTCGATCTGGTAAGCGCCAAACAGGGCTTTATTGGCGGCATCATTTTGCCCGGACTTGCCTCCATGACGGATTACCTGAACGAGAAAGTCAGCATGCTGCCCAAATTAAACCCCAATGAACTTTCCCTCTCCCCCCGCATTGGCCGCAGCACGCTCGAAGCCATGCAGGTCGGCTGCGCCCGCGGCTACCCCAGCATGATTCGCGGCCTGCTGGACGGCGTGCGCGATGAATTCGCGGCCCTCGGCGAGCCAGAGCCCACCGTCATCCTCACCGGCGGCGCCACCCGCGGCGTCATTCGTGAGGCCTTAGCCGAATATCGCGCCGAGCCCGACCTGACGCTGATTGGTCTGGCCGAGGCTCAACGACGAAGAATGACAACCCGATAGGATCGCGTGGTTTGATACTTGATTCCGGCGAGAACTTTCCCTTTGCTCTGCCGGTTTAAAATATTGGTTCGGGCTGTGATTTCGGTGAACGTAATTACGGTTTGAGCTGTCAGAAGTTCGCATCGTGCCAGAGGAGCAAGCAAAAGAATCCCCACCACCCGCAATTGAAGTCATCGGCCTAACCAAGCGCTATGGGCGCGTCAAGGCGATTGACGGCGTGTCCTTCCGCGTGGAGCCAGGGCAAGTCGTCGGCTTTTTGGGGCCCAACGGCGCGGGCAAAAGCACCACGATGCGCACCATTTGCGGCCTACAGCCCGCGACTTCCGGCATTGTCCGCATTTGTGGCATCCCGGTCGCCACCAACCCCTACGAAACCAAGCGCCACATCGGCTACATGCCCGAGCACAATCCGTTGCCCGAGGACATGCGCGTGCTGGAATACCTCCGCTACCGCGCCCGCCTGAAAGAGGTGCCTATGCGCAAGGTGAAGAGCCGCGTCGACGAGGCCATGGAAATTTGCGATCTCCAGCGGAAGGCCCGCCGCAAGGTGATTGGCGCCTTGTCCAAGGGTTACCGTCAGCGCGTAGGCATCGCAGACGCCATTTTGGCCGAGCCGGATGTCATCGTTATGGACGAGCCGACCATCGGCCTCGACCCGCACCAAATTCTGTCCATCCGCAACCTGATCGACAGCCTGCGCGGTCGCATGAGCGTGATCATTTCGAGCCACATTTTGCCGGAAATCGAAAAATCCTGCGACCGCGTGATCATCATCAACCAAGGCCGCATCGTCGCCAATGGCAACTCCGCCAGCTTGCGCAAAGAATTCCTGCCCAAGACCACCTACCGCCTCAACGTCAACCTGAACAAGGGCGACTTGGGGCGCGTGCTCTCCGGCGTGCACCACGACCTCACCATCGACACCACCACGCCGCTGGATGACGACTACTGGGAGCATCGCTGCAAGGCGCCGTCAGACCTGGTCTTGACCGAACCCATTTTGGAGGCACTGCAACGGTCCAACGCGCGCATTCGCGAGCTTGCCCGCCTCCAGCCAAACCTCGAAGACATTTTCATGGCCGCCACGCGCCGCAGTTGGGATGAGACTGCCGCTCCGTTCAAGGGCCACACCCGCCCCGGCGTCCCCATGCCCAAGCACTAACCATGCGTCACTTTTTCACCCTTTTGCTTCACGAATTGCGGATGCTGCTGATCGCGCCGGCCAGCTTTGTGGCGGCGGTGCTCTACCTGCTGCTGATGACGTTCGTATATTATTTCTATCTGAACACCGCCGCTTCCGAGCCAACCGATCAGACCGTGGCCGTGTGGTTTTTCCAGGCATTCTGGATTCCGGTGTGTTTCATGATCCCGCTGCTCACCATGAAGTCCATCGCCGAGGAGCGGCGCCTGGGCACTCTGGAAACTCTGATGACCACGCCCGCCACCGCGCTGCAGATCGTGCTGAGCAAATTCCTGAGCAGCTATCTGTTCTACATTTGCCTGTGGGCGCTGACGATTCCCTTTCCGTTCATCGTGCACTATTACGTGGGCGAAAGCGTGCCGCTGGACCTGCTGTTCAGCCCAGCCTCGATGATTGGCGGCTACAGCTTTATCGCGATCAGCGGCTTGCTTTACATCGCAGTAGGCATATTCGCCAGCAGCATGACGCGCAACCAACTCGTTGCGGGCATGCTGAGCTTCTGCATTCTTTTCGTGATGATCCTCGCTGGCGCACTCATGGTGAAGATGCCGGTGATCGACGCCCAGTGGTTACAGCAGTCCTTCGACATCGTGAACTACATCAACTCGTTCGAGCATTTGGAAGACTTCAGCCGTGGCGTTCTGGACTCTCGCCCGCTCTTCCTCTATGGCAGCTTGACCATGCTGCTGCTCGGCATCACCACCCTTGTCGTCGAAAGTAAAGCATGAGCGCCCTGGAAGATTTTCGCATAGCCCGCTGGGTCAAGCGGCTCAACCGCACCATCCAGATCACGCTCTCGCTGACGCTGGCCATCGCGTTGAACCTGATTGCGGCCAAGCACTTCGTACGTGAGGACATCACGCGCACGCACCGCTATTCGCTCGCGCCGGAAACCCTGGCTTACCTACAACAGATCGAGGAGCCGATCCGCATCATCGTCACCGAGCCGACGAACAACCAGTCACCGGAATTGGCGGAGATCTTTGCCGACATTCAAAATCTGTTGCGCGAGTTTGAATACGCGGCGCGCATCAATGGCCAGTCCAGACTGACGGTGGACTACATCAATATTTACAAGGACAGCCGCGCCACCGAAGAGCTCGTGCAAAAGTATCACGTGAAGCCCGAGGAAGAGGCGCAAATCGTCGTCATCGTTACCTGTGGCGACGAGTATCACGAAGTTTACCTGACCGACCTTTATAAAGACACCGCCTTGAGCGAAAAAATCTTCACCGGCGAGCAGGCAGTGACCACGGCAATACTGGACGTCATGCAGCCCGATAAAACGATGCTGTATTTCACCACGGGCCACAGTGAAATGAGCCTGGAAGACGTGTCCGACCGCCGCGGGCTGTCCCAAATGGCGACCTTCTTGAAAAAGCGTAATTTCCGCGCGGGCATACTCGACCTGAACAATGTCGCCGAGGTCCCCGAAGACGCCAGCATTGTCATCGTCGCCGCGCCGCAATTGCCCTTCATGCCAGAGGAGCAGGAGAAGCTCCGCAAGTATCTCGACAACCGTGACGGACGCCTAATCGTGCTGCTGGACCCAGCCATTCCGCATGGGCTCGATGAATTGTTTTATGACTGGGGCGTGTTGGCTGACGACATGATTGTGCTCGAAGCCTCCGACAATTTCGTGGCGTCTGGCGGCGACATGATCGTCTCGAAATTCGCCGAACACCCGACCACGGAATACTTGCTGAAGAACAACATTAAGGGCTTGTTCGGGCTGAGCCGTCCCGTGCGCATCGACCCGGGTTCGCCATTGGATGACCGGTTGCAGACCGTGGAGCTGATTGGCTCGTCGCCCATGAGCTGGGGCGAACGCAATTACCGCAAAGACTCTTCCCAATACGACATGGCCACCGACCTGGCTGGCCCAGTCAGCCTCGCAGTGGTTTCCGAGCGCGTCACGGGCTCGGACCTGGGGCTGGATTTGCAGGGCGGCAAGTTGGCCGTGTTCGGCAACTCCAGTTGGCTGGCGAACGCAAAGTTCAACGTCGGCGCCAACCCGATCTTCTTTAACAACGTGCTCAACTGGATGTTGGAGCGCGACGAAATGGTCAACATCCCCCCCCGCGTGATTGAGCGTCATCAGCTCTTGATCAGCCGGGACGAAGCCTTTGAAATTTACAAACGCCTGCTAATGCTGCCTGGAGGGGTGGCCTTGGTCGGATTCATGATCCTCATGCTACGCCGCCGATAACTATGCGTTGGAAACTCACATTCGTGCTATTGCTGCTCAATGCGGCGGCGTTCTATTACCTTTATTACCTTGAGAACCGCGAGGACCCGCGCGCTGCTGGCGATGAGGAAAGCTCGCTCGTGTTGCCGGAGTCCAGCGAGATCGTCGGCATCACCGTCAAGTCCCGCGGCGCCGATGGCCAGGAGCAGGTTCGCGAGCTCAAGAAAGAAGGCCGCAGCGGTTGGCAACTGGTTCAGCCGGTTAAGTGGCCCGCGAACGAAAATGCGGTGCAAAAGATTCTCGATCAGCTTCGCTTCCTGGAGAAGGAAACCCGCATTCCGCTGTCCGACATTGAAAAGCATGGGCAAGGTCTGGCTGACTTCGGGCTGGACCCGGCGAAGTTCGAACTCGTCCTAACCTCGATGGGCGACAAGGAAACCAAGCTGCAAATCGGCTCCCCCACCCAAATGGGCAACCGGCTCTACATCATGGCGCCCGGCGGCAACGATGTCCTGGTAGTCGGCAACGAACTGCTGGGCTCGATCGCGGCGCCGCTCTCCGAGCTCCGCAACCAGCGTATTTTCGACATTCCGGTTTTCGAGCTGGAAAGCCTCTCTGTGCAATCACAGGGCCAACGCATCCGCCTCGTGAAAAGCACCGATGGCTGGGCCTTTGAGACGCCCGTTCCGGCCAAGGCAGACGATCAACTGGTTCAAAACACCCTGGCGCTGATCGTCGGCCAGCGCGTCATTCGCCTGGTGCCCAACGGCCAGATCAGCCCCGAACTCGCTGGCTTGACCACGCCATCTCTCCGCGTGACCCTGGGCGGCAACAACCGTCGGCAAACGCTACTGCTCGGTGGAGACGTCCCCAACCTGCCCGAAGACACCCCGCCGCAGTTCTATGCGCGACTCGAAAACGGCGGCGACGACACCACCATTTTCACCGTCAACAAGAAGCCTTTCGAACACCTGACCCGCGCTCAGGAAGAACTCCGCGAACGCCGCATCCTGCGCTTCGATCCGAGCAAAGTGACCACGCTGGAGATCAACCGCGCCGGTAAAACACTCACCCTGCAACGCCTGGAATCCCGCACGCCAGACGAACCGCCCGCGTGGCAAAGCGTAGCCAAGGGCGCCAACGGCGGCGCGGTCAAAACCGAAGCTGCCGCGCCAGGATTGGTGGATAACTTGATTCGCGAATTGCACAAGCTGGAGGTCGTCGCCTTCGTCAGCGACGCCCCCGCGCCCAGCGACCTGGAAGCCTGGGGCCTCACGGACCCCGTCGCCAAAGTCACCATCAAGGGCGCCCGCGATTGGACGCTACTCATTGGCAACAACATCAGCCCAACCGAGGGCGAAACGAATCCGCCACACTGGGCCAACCCGCGCAACCTCTACGCCAAGACCGCTGACAAGGCGTCGGTTTACGCAATCGATCTCGGCATTCTGGGCGCCTTACGCGCCGACGCCCTCGCCTACCGCAGCCGGACGCTAACCAGTCTGCCCAAAGACGCCCGCGTCGAGTCGATCAAGATCACCGACTTAAAGACGAACACTGTGCTCCTCGACAAGAGCATCAAGACAGACTCGGAAACCTGGCCCACCGCCTTGCCGGACGACGATGTCGACCGCGCGGAAATCCTCACCATTGTCGACACGCTCAAGAACTTCGAAGTGAAGGAATACCTGATGCCCGAGTTCCGCGAATTGCCGAACCTGCCCTGGCGCTATCAATTGGACGCCGGCATCATCATTCCCGGGGGCGATGGCAGCAGCGAAAAGCGCTCCTACTCCTTTACGATTCGCGACGGCGTGCGCCAGGTCGGCGGCTCACCGCAACAAAACGTCACCTTCCTCCTGACTCAGGATCTGATCGACTCGCTCTTCCCGTTGACCTTGGCGAAAAATCCACCCGCAGCTCCCCGCAGCCCGCAGGAAGTGCTGGATGCGCCGGTCAATGCCGAAGAGAACCAACCGGCGCCCGTCCCTCAGGACCCAAAGAATTAGCATCAAACCGACGTGGAACGTTGCAAATATCCAGTCAACCTTTGATGATGTAACTCGATGCGCTGGCTCCGACTGATTGGCCGAGGAATTCATTACGTGGCAAACACGTTCTTGGCCATTTTGCTATGCCTGTTTTGTGCGCTCATCATTTTCGTGCTGCGGAACAGCCAAACGCCAGCGCCGCCGCACCTCATGAAATTGCTCGATGAGGAAACGGCCAAACACGGGCTGGAGGTAAAATTTGAAAGCCTGGACATCGACCTGCGCGGCATTGTGTTTGCCCGGGGAGTGAAAGTTTACACGACCGGAAATTCCGATCCCGTGATTGAGGCCGACCGGGCCCAGGTAAACATTAGCCTCATCAATGCGCTGCTCGGCGATCTGACGCCAACGCAGGTTTCGCTCTCCAACGGCAGCTTCTATGCGCCCGCAGTGATCTCCCCAAGCGGACAGCGTGAGCAGTTGATCAAGCGCCTGTACATCAACATGGCGCGCACTGGACAAAACTGGAAGCTGAACACCTTCATCATGGACGTCCTGGGCGCCCGCGCTCAGATTTCGGGTAGTTTCTTTACTCCGCTCCCCGGCATGGATGAAGCCGACAGCAGCGATCAACCGCCCGACATCACCGGGATCTACGTGGACACCTGCCGCGAAATGTTTGAACTGAAAACGATCTTTTCGCGCTTCGAAAACTGCATCCTCACCGTGGCGCTGGACAACGAACGCAACGGACCGCTGAACATTGATACTCAGGCATTCATCGATGGCTACTACGATCCGGAAACCAAAGTAAAATACGGCGCAGCCAATATCCACCTGTTGGCCGATCTCGGCGTAGACGGCATTATACGACCTGAAGGTCCCGGCCGACTTCGGCTGGAAAGCCTGGAATGGTCAGACCACGTGAAGACCGGTTTCACCGAAGGCCACGTCCGCCTGAGCAACGGAGTAAAAGGCTTTTCGAGCCTGCCCCAATTTGCCGACCTTTATTCCTATGACATCACTGCCTGGGGCATGCCTTTCGATGGCGCTTTCGCCAGCCTCAACATGCGCGACTTCGAAACGACCAAGCGCGTCAACGGCGAAGTCATGGTGAAAAGCGACCGCAATTGGATGGCTTTCAAAGGCCATTTCTATCCGGAGAACGAGTCGGGCCACATTAAAATGCGCGCCCGTTGGAACCCGAAATTCATCTTACAATGCTCAGCCCTGCCCAAGGATGACATCCCGGAGAACATCGATGTCATTGGACGCCCCTACTGGCAGGCGTCGGTCAAGCTGGAGCCCGGACTGAAGCCCAGCAATTCTCAGTTCGAGGTTACCCTGAGCGACGTGAAGTATGAGGACATTCACCTGCAGGCCGCCCACGTGGAAGGGGAAATTGCAGAGGAATACCTGAACCTCTACCAAGTCGATCTTTACGCGGATGATTACCAGGTGTCCGGCAATTACTATCAAAAGTTTTCCAACGACTATTACCGCTTTCAATCGGTGGGCACAGTCTGGCCCAACCTGCTCAATAAGATCGTCGATGAAGACTGGTGGGACGAGCTTTGGCAGGAGATCCAGTTTAAGGGACCGCCCCCCCATGCGTCGATTGACATGTCAGGCCGATACGGCATCGATGGAGTAGAAAATCGCATCTACGGCTCCGCCAGTCTGGAAAACGCCGAGTATGAAGGCCAACACGTCGATCGGGCGTTTACCCGCATTTGGCAAACACCCAAAACCTTGGACCTGTTTGATTTTTCACTGAGCAACCAGTCAGGCAGCGCATCGCTCAATCTGCATTGGGAGTATTTGCCCAACGACGAAGAGAAATACATCTCGTTCCTGGCGCAAACGCACATCCCCCTGATCACGGGCGCCACGATCGCAGCGGCAGAAGCGGTGCCGATCGCCAAGATGTTCCCCTCCAAAGAAACGCCGCGTCTCGACTTGGCCGGGCTCGTTTATGGCGACCATTCCGAGCATCCCGGCGACCTTTACTTAAAGACCCACGCGATCTTTCCCGCGCGCTTCGAGTTTGAGGACATTTATTTCGAAAATGGCGACTTCATCTGCGCGGTCACCCCACAGGAAATCCAGATCGACCAAGGCAAATTCGGCCTGGCTGGCGGTTCCGCCACGCTGGAAACCGTCATTGAGCGGCAGCCCAAAGACCAGCTTTACGTCAAGAGCTCCAGCATCCACCTGACCAATGCGACGCTCTACAAACTCTACGACGCAATCCCTTTCCTCCGCGTCGCCCGGGCCAAACAAGACGCGATGGAGAAAATCAACCGCGCAAAATCCAAGACAAAAGACGACAAGCAGAAGCCGTTCAACGAGCGCTACGCCGGCCTCGTGAACCTGCAGTTCGACACCCACGGACAGCTGCCGGACTTTAACCAATTTGTTGGCAAGGGACACATTGAGCTATCACAGGCAAACCTTGGTCAATTGCATCTGCTCGGGGGGCTTTCCAGCTTCCTGTATTCCATTGGCCTGCATCTGGGCACACTCAACTTTAACGCTGCGCAGACCGACTTCACGCTGGCGCGCAGCAATCTCTATTTCCCCGAAGGCCGCATAACCGGCTCCACCGGAGAAATTGCCGCCAATGGCAACTTCCACGTCGAGAATGAAAACCTCAATTTCATGCTCACCGTTCACCCGTTGGGAAATGTGCAGACCCCCATCCTCAGCCAAATGCTCTATGTGCTAAGCCCGCTGGCCAACACCATCGAAGTGGAGCTGACCGGCACGCTCACATCCCCACATTACGACATTTCTGTCCAGCCATTCGCGATCTTTACCGGCCAGGAAAAAGTCGAAGATAAAAATGCGGACGTGATTCAGCCGAAGTCTCAGCCCGCCGCAGAAAAGGATTCGCAGTAGCGGATTGCCTCATCCATCCGGGTGACATTGATTTTGCGGATATCTTTCAGGTGGAACATGTCCGAAATTTTGGACCCCTGGTCGTCGAAATCATCCTTAAAGATCCGGATAATCTGCCCAATGCTTGTTCGCTCATAATGCGCCCACAACACCCGCAGTTCGTCGATCGCATCAAGCTGGCTGCCAGTGGACTCGCGTAAATCAATAACAAGACTCACTGGCTCATCGAAGAGCTCCAACAGCGGAACAATCTCCTCGCGGATATCACGAACAATCTGCGCGCTGATCCGCTCGCAAATGTGCAGAAGAATGCATTTCTTATCCAGATTGCTGGTGATTAGGTAGTGCTTGTCCATGGTTTAAGGGAATTAGACAGCCAGCATGCAATTATTCTTCCAATTTTTTAGTCAAAAGCATTTTTCCATTAATTGGGCTACCTTAGCCAGTGGCTGAAACTGGATGCAGCCTCAAGAACCTCGCCAAGCACGCCCGATGCAATCGGGCATAAAGCCCCTCAAGACCAGTTGCCTCACTCTCGGTAGGAGTGGCGGTCTTAATGCCGCGATCCCCTGCGCACTTCGAGGTTAGACAGCCACCTCGCTGACTTCGCTAACGCCACAAGAGGCAACAGATCGAGCAAAGCTAAAAAGGCCTGCTGGGAATTTACAGGCCTCAGGAGGTTAGATCAGTCAAACCCCGCCAACAAACCACTATTATAGTAAATTTTAGAAGATAAACATTGACTACTCCGCCAATTTTAGTGATATTTACCCCACTTAAACGCCATTCTAAGATCTATTTTCCACCACAATAATAAATAAATAACCGATAAAACTAAACATATGAATCCATAAATGCTCGGGTGATCGACTATTTGATCGCCCGTTTCCAACCACCAACGCCATCATGAAATACGCACTATTCCCAAACGCCCTCGCTAACGAGGGGAACCAATACCGGGCCATCACCCAGATCAGCGGCAGCAAGGACCTCGAAGCGGTCGTTGACCGCATGATCCTGCTTGGCTCCACCATCACCGAGGCCGACATCCGCGCGGTTCTCGTCGAAGCCATCCGCGCCGTCGAAAGCCTCCTCATCGACGGCAACCGGGTCAACATGGGCGGACTCGTCCAGCTCTGGCCCGGCATCACCGGCTCGTTCAACGGTAAAAACGACGCCTATGACGCGTCCCGACACCAACTGTCGCTCAACGCCACAGCGGGCCGTCGCCTGCTGAAAACGCTGCGCGACAAGGTTGCGCCCGAGCGGGTGGACGGCATTCCGCCCGCCCCACTCGTCTTCGACTTCATCGACGACGGCAGCGGCACGATCAACGAACAGCTCACGCCGGGCGACATAGGCTCAATCGTCGGCAATCGCCTGAAGTTCAACCCCGACGCCCCGGATGAAGGCCTGTTCTTCATCGACGTAGACGAGGGAACGGAAACGCGCTTGGCGAACATCAAGCAGAACCACCCGAAGGAGCTGATCTTCCGCGTCCCGCCAGACCTCCCCGGTGATCACAACTACCGCATCGAAGTCCGCGCCCGTATGCCGCGCTCGGAATCGCTCCGTACCGGAGTTCTGCAGGACATCCTCGCCACCTAACCGGCGATTCAAGTCACCAGTCACTCAACTGCCACGGGCTTCTCGGTCCGTGGCAGTTTTTTTGCGCCCATCAAGCTGGCAGCTCCGCGTCAATTCCTCGCCGAGGAACTGCCAGTTCCTCGGTTAGGAGTTATCAGTTCCTCGGCGAGGAATCGTTAGATCCTCGGGCAGGCATTGCCGGTTCCTCGGCGAGGCGCCACTCATCGGTGCCCACAGCACTGGTAGTGCTGTAGTGCTTGTGGTAATCTATGCCAACATAAGGTTGAGCGATGGGTGCAATTGTCATGATAGACTTATCGTTGGAAGCACAATCGCTATTATGCCAATCCACGCTAGATACTTTCCACGTTATCTGCCCCTTTCAAGCCTGCTATACCTTCCCGAACTCCTTTTAAGTATCAGTTCACTTCAGCTGATTTACTGAGAGTGATGTATAGTTCAAATCTGAAACGACGTCTTCAATACTTCCATTACCAATAAATATTGTTTCACGAATTTCACCAACTTCATCGATTATTAAGCAAGCGTCTTCAAGCAGAGTTAAATTTCCTTCCGATAAAAATATGACATTGTCACTATAACCATGAGGTTCCACTTTCATAAAAGCATAATATTTTACATCTTCGGTTTCATCAGAGTGTATCAAACATGTAAGATATGCCACGCTACCGTCGATGTCAGACACATATTTATCTATGGAATAGCTAGATTCTGTATATCGTGGTTTTACATCCATGCAACCAAACGCTAAAGCCAGCAATAGTATAAAAACTAAATTCCTTGCGTTAAGCTTTGGTTTCGTTTCGGACATGAGAGTTACTCCAAATTGTATACTCAATAGTGATATTATAAAACAAATAAAGGAGAGGAGAGGGTCAAACATGAATGGCGCTAAGATTTGAGTGTAAGTCGCTCATAACTTCAGTCTTCTGGATGGCGCTACGACTATCTGTGCTCTTGGCTTGGTGAGGAACTGCTATCCCTTGGTATTCGTTTGACTGCTCTGGGTTCAGAGCGGTTCGGACGATCCGGAATCGGATCGGTTCCAATGCAGCGAAGCAGTTCACAGATGGTCGTAGCCTCTCTTTAAGAAGGTTGAAATGATCAGCGATTGGGGACCAAATTTTAGCGCTATTCACGTTTGCCCCCTTCGCCTCCCCTGCCCCTTCGCCTCTCCCCAGCGTTCGGCTTTGCGCAGCGTCACTCTTCGCGCCCCGCAATCGCTTCCTTGAGCAACCCGTCAAACAGGACCTGCGCGCCGCTGTCGTTCAGGTGATTGAAGTCCGAATACAGGAAGCGCCCATCCTGAATATACTTCACTTGATGGCCATCGATGGCCAGCAGCTCGTGCGGATCCAGGTAGCGAATCCGCTCATTGTGCAAGCCATGGACGATCTGCTCGATCCACTGATTCACGGCGATTACCTCGGGCGATAGCGGCACAATCAGCTCCTGCCCACTGAGCGCAAGCGAAACCAGGTATTTGCGCAGCGCGTTGGCATAGCCGTCAGGCAGTTGCGCCATCGGTGCCTGCCCCAGTACAATCACGCGATCCGCAGCGGATGCGAGTAACCGCAAGCGCTCCTGCAACACCTCCGCAGAATGCTCATTTTCAAATTCCACGAACCAATTTCCCGCGACAATAACAATGCTTGGTTTTATTAATTTCAGCGTATTTATCTTATTTTCATTGATCGTGTTCGCATCTGCTCTTTCAGCAGTTGGGCCATCCACGGTAATACCAACGCCGGAAGTCGAAAGCGATACAAACTGCGAACCACTCGCGGCTGCATAGGCATCGATCGGCGGGCAGATAACCCGGGCATGCGATGATCCAACCACCGCAATGATGGGACCGCCGCTCTGCAAGTGCTCGAGCTCAGTCACAGGAAGGACGCCGCCAGATTCGTATGCCATGCCACGTGACAGGCTAACCGGGCTTTCGAAATCTCCGAGCCCCGAGAGCAACGGCGAACGGGGTATTGCATTTAATACTGCGAAGCTCACGGCAACACCGCTGGCGCCGACCACCAGCACACGACGCGTCATCCGTGCTTTTTGACGGAAAGGCTGCTCAATGAAATGATAGCTCAGTACTGAGGCGGCAAATACCAACGTCAGCAGCAGAATTGGATTCGGCGATGGATCCAGGTAGTGACCGAAAACAAAGACCGGCCAATGCCAAAGGTAGAGCGAGTATGAAATCCTGCCGATATAAACAACCGGCGCCAGCGAAAGGACACGCGGGACAACCCCGCCCGCGCTGCCCAACCAAAGCAAAAGGAATGTCCCGGCGCACTGAAACAGCGGCCATACGCCAGGGAAGTTTTTCCCGTTAGGAATCAGTAGAAAACTGCCCAGTATCAATACCACCGCCGTTACCTGCAGAGCCTCGACGAAAAGGCGACTCTGCGGCTTGCGCAATCGTGGTTGATAGCACGCCAGCAAACTGCCGATCAGCAGCTCCCACATGCGCATGGGCAGCAGGTAAAACGACGCACTACGCTTGATCTCCGTTAGCCCGATACACGCAGCCAGACTCAATACACAAAGCGCGATTAACACCACGCCAACGCGCTTAGGAAAACGCCAATAAACAAGCGCGAGTACGAATGGAAAACAGATATAAAACTGCTCCTCCAATGAGAGCGACCAGGTGTGCAACAAAGCGATCGTCTCCGAAGCAGTGGTCCAGTAGCCGCCGGTGCTCTGCCACAGGTAAACGTTGGAGTAAGAGAATAGCGCCGCCAGCGCCTGAAACGGCATCGCCGCCCGTTCGGGATTCGGCAGGATAATCGCGCCCGCAATCAGCGATCCGCAAACGGTGACCGCCAACGCAGGATAGAGCCGCCGAAAACGGCGCCCCCAGAATTCCAGGAAGTGAAACCGCTTCTCCGCAAACTGCGGCAGCAGGATCGAAGTTATCAGATAGCCGGAGATCACAAAGAAAACATCGACGCCCAGAAACCCACCCTTGATGTAGGCTGGATTCAGGTGAAACACGATGACCGCCAGAACTGCGATGCTGCGCAGACCATCGATCTCCGGACGATATTTGATCTCTACGCTCATGAGGTTCTTGGTAATAGCCCGACACCGGACTCCTACAACCACCTAATCCGACAGTGCTCAAAGTCACGATAATTCCATGAATACGCCGAAGAAAGAACGCCTCACTTTTTCATCAAAAGCTTTAATTTGAAAACACTACCTAAGGTGAGTTCGATCAACGTGCTAATTCTGAGCCGTTCACCGCCATTGTCGATTTTTGCCGTCGTCACAACCTTTTGAGGGCCGCGTAGCTACTCAGCAATGCTTGTTTTGATGAACTTTGGAGGTGGGTTTTATGCATGCGTGCAGGCTCATGCCCGTCCATGGAACATTGCGAAGCGCTCGAGGTTGTAGGTCAGATTGATTAAAGTCGTCTCGAAGCAACATCGTCGTTTTCCGATACGGCGGAATCGGTCGCCGCCGAACTGAGCGATGCGTCTAAAGGCGTGTTCGACGCGGGCGCGGATGCGGCTCTTTTTCTTGTTATTCAGTTTTTGTGACCACGTGAGCGGGTATGCGGCGTTGCCTTTTCACAGATGTTGGTGAGCATCGCGAAGCGTTTCAAGATGGGTCAGCGCCATTCGGGTCGGAGCGCCATTCGGGTCAGAGCGTCACTCAAGCCAAACGTAGATTTTAAATATCGATGTCCATCGAGATAACGTCCTGAGTTTGCGCAAAAAGCTTCTCTGCGCTGGCGAAGATTCAGAGCGGTAAGGTGACCAAACAAAACACCATGACAATCCCCAACGCGGAGATGTCATAAACAAAATAATAACGACCTCGGCATCAAGCGTAGGTGTTTTACAACGACTTCGACCAGCTCAATGAGGGCTAGGTGAGCTTGTCGCAGGACCGTAATCCGCTTGGGGCTGCAGCGCACTTTTTTCATATGGCTTCGCGGTGTCTATGACCGGAAACCTTCCAACTAGCAATGGACCGGTTTTAGGGAGACCGGCGACTTCTGAAAACGCTACACGATGAAGTGGGCGTCCGAGCGGGTGGACGGTATTTCCGTCTGCCCCGCTCGTCTTCGGCTTCATCAACGGCGGCGGCGCAATACAACCAAGCCAAGCACGGCGACGCCAGCAATCAGCGCGTAGGTATGCGGTTCGGGGACGGCGACCGCGTTGACCGTACCAAATATATCTGCCTGCATATCGATGCTGTCACCCCAGAATTGTCCGGGAGTTGCCAAAGAGTCATCGATCTCATAGCTGATACCATTTCCCGCGATGTTGAAGGACCCATCAAAGTTGAGTGGAAAACCCAAAAAAGCGGAGGTATCCACATTGAAAGTTGTCGAGATAGACAAATCAATTGAGGTCAGAACACCATCAGTGAAGGTCACGGTATCACCGGCATCCAATGCGCCAAACGTAATGGATCCTGGATAATTGAAGAGCCACAGACCAATTGCGTAGTCTGAAATATCAGACTCGACAGTAGCGTCAGTTGGCTCAGTAGACGTACGTGACGGGTCGGATGCCCAAAAGCCGCTGAGGTCAATGGAATCGATGGAAAAAATTTCGACGCCGACGCCTGTCATGGTGCTATCATTGTAGGTAAGGTCGCCCACCACAAACCCCTCTTCACGTGGAAAAAGGTTTATCTTATCACCGAAATCGGGATTGGAATCATCGTCGCCCGCATTGCCATTAGCTGCTGTGCCATCACCGTTACTAATGATAAATGACTCAGATCCAGGTCCCTGTAACGCCATCGAGCTGGAAGAATCCATCGTCGAGCCCAGATTAATAATCGCAGCGTCTACACATAGTGCAGAAATAGCAGAGAGAATTGCAGTTGTTGTCAGTTTCTTGTTCATCACTAAATTATTGACGATTGAAATTACTTGGCTCTCAGGCGGCGAACAAACGTAAAGCTCAGCAATACCGTCCCCATGAGCATGGCGTAAGTTTGCGGCTCTGGAACGAGATCAAAGGTCCCAGCAGCATCGAAATAAACATGTACATCGGCAGCTGGTCCATAAAAGGTTCCAATGTCTTTAGTCTCATCAACATCAAAGCTGAAGCCATTGCCGCTAAAGCTTACGATCCCGTCAAAGGTGTCACTAACGGCAAGAGAGTCTAAATCGTAGCCTTTGGCGAGAATGGCGAGGTCCGCCACGATATCGACGGATGTGAGGACACCGTCATTAAAAGTTAATCCCGCGCCAGTCAGATTGGAAGTGATCAGATCGTAAGCCCAGGCGAACTCATTGTTGTAATTATGATCGCCATAGAGTGGTGAGAAGCGTGTGCCATCGAGGTTCAGCGATAAATCGCCAACGCCGATGGTCTCTTGCCCCACTCCGGTAAGTGAGCTGTCGTCCCAAGATAGCGCGCCAAAGGAGTAAGACGAGACATTAGCATCAGTCGTCGTATTATTGACCACCGTGAAATTCGCCTCTTCATATGGGTACACATTTGCTGCTGAAAGCGGCTCAGCCACGATAGTCTTCCAGCGATTTCCATCCGAGGGATCCTGATAATATGGATATGCATATGGCTTACCATCAATACCATTTGGCTCACTGTCCGCATTTTCGTTGTTGAAGTTTGCCAGGTACAAGGTGCCCGTGGCGTCATGCGTCGTTAGCGTCAAAGTTTGTTCAGCGGCGTTTAGCGAGAGGCCCCCTGCAAAAATGCTCAAGATGATGGTGCGTATCGTTGATTCCATAACGTATGGCTCGGATACTGAGACTCGTTTCCATCATGGCGCAAGATGAAAACGCTAAAAAATCTCTGATCCCCGTAACGAAGGGCAGTTAAACAGGAGAATTCCGTCCATAACCAAGCATCTAGGGAGTTATTGCCGCAACGCATTTTGTTCTTGAGACGCATATTCATTACCTCAGAGTAACGATTGGCCCAGTATTAGAAATGCGACGAATTTCCATGAACAAACGCAACATTCACCATTCCCGAGCGTTCACCTTGGTAGAACTTCTGGTATGCATCGCCATACTCATCGTCCTTGGCGCTATCACGATTCCGGCAATTTCAGGAGTCCGGGCGCGGGCCAAAATTGCAGCAAGCTCATCCAATCTTCGTCAATTAGGGCAAGCAGCAAACCTCTACCGCATAGACAATAACAACCGCATGCTACCGCTGGGAGAATATGATCCTCAAAACGAAGTGATGAAGGAATGGTGCTTTTCTTTTCGATTCGACCACATTTCATTTTCAAACGGAAACCTCGCACCTTACCTCGACAATGTTGAAGAAGTCCTCCGCTGCCCAGTATGGGAACCCTCTGAAGCATACCAGCAAACGAATTTGATGTATCCCAATTTCATGGGGTATGGATTCAATGCGCTGAATACCGGTGAACGACTCGAGCCAGAAGAGAGCGTCAGCGGAAGTGACGGTGAATGGATCGGTTATCACTATTCACGCGTGCTCAAGCCCTCGGAAACCGTCCTATTCACCACCGCAGCCAACAAGCTAAACACCGAGGCGGTCCCCCCAACTCAGGGTATGATTTGGCCACCCGACCATAACACTCAACCCTGCGTCCGACTAGTCAACAGCCATGAAGCCATCGTATGCATGATGGATGGTTCCGTGAGAATGATGAATGCGACTACTGAGCTCCAAACCAGCAGCGACGGCGTTCGGCTTGGCTACCTCGATAAGGATATGGACGGCAACGGCGATCTCGACATCTGGTATCCAAGTCCAGAACTACACATCGTAGGTAAATAACGATCTTCAGTTAGGCACTAACCCGAAGTCGTCTCAATATAGCGCAAGTGTTCGCTCCAATCAGCCATCTCTGCCCGAGCGTTCTCATCGCTCGCAGCCAGGCCACCTTCGACCGACGCTTCCCGCAGGACACGCCGAACGGACTCACCCATTTCACGGTGACCGCTGATAAACAAACCAGCGCCCTGCTCCAACCATTTGGCAATGTCCTCTCTGACGTGATGAACAAACCCAGGCGTTCGCAAGCCCTGCCCTACACGCGGCCTCGACTCGACCACGTCCAATCGCTCGATCAAGCCACTGTGCGCATAGGCCTCCAATTCCTCGCGGTAGAACATGCCATCTTCCCGGTTGCGCACGCCCCAGATGAGCCACAACCGTTTTGGGGCCACGCCTGCCCGCAGGCAAACCAGCACTGCCGCGATGCCGGTGCCCGTGACGATGCAAATGCCCGACTCGCCATAACCATGCTCCACCGGCAAGCGATGCGGATGTGGCATGCGATTCGCGCGCACAACAGCTCCCGGCTCCAGCGACGTCAAAAACGCGCCACTCCTTCCCACCGCTGGCGCCGCGCCGCACGCGTATTCCTGGCGCACCGTGCTAACGAGCAGCTCGACCGTGGTCTGGCCAGCATTGATTTCCTGGCGCGACACGGTGTAAAAGCGCGGCTTGATGCGCAATTGCTCGCGGGCCAGCAAACGCCAATTCGCCAAGGTCGGAAAACGCTCCAGAAGCGCGATCAAATTGACCGCGCCATCGGGTTGAAACGACGCATCCAGCGCCTGCGCGCGGGCGACCAGCGACGCCGAAGCTTCGGTCAGGTCCAGCACCGATTCCAGCAATTCATCCGGCGTGACTGCACGATATTTTTCCGGACCAAACGCGGTCCCGTAGTCCCACAAACGCAGCTTGCGCGGCGCTTCGCCCAGCAGCGCGCGGACCTGCTCCACGTGGCCGGGCAAGTTCCGCCAGTGGATGTAAATCAAGTCGCCAGTGCGCCAGCCAGCGTCGACGGATACCCGGAGTTTTATTTCAAAAACGCCCAGCCCGTCGCCCTTATCCACCAGCTTCCGCCGATCGATAAACGCGTATTCCCGCGTGTCGCGAATGTGGTGAAAAAGCCAGTGCCAGTAATTCTTAAACGCCACCTCACGCGACTGTGGTTGCGGCGCATTGCGGCGGTAAAGCAGTCGCCCAATTCGATGGCGGACATGATTGCGAATCGCACTTTTCACGACGGGAGTCATGCCCGGAGCAGCATGGGGAGCGCCGCCAACTAGCCAAGAATTATATGACACAATTTCAACGTAAGAACCTGTTTCAGCTGACGCTGCCGCTGTTTATCATCGGAGTGTTCACCGTCGGCGTGATGCTGGTGGACACCCTGATCCTCGCCGCCTATTCCGATGAGCTCGCCGCCGCCGTCAGCGTGGCAAACCAGATACTCAGCCTAGCCTACGACTTCTCCGGCTTGCTCGCCATTGGCGCGGCCATCCTGATTGCGCAATACTTGGGCAAGGACGATATCCAGAGCGCGCGCCGCATTTCCGTCATCGCCATTTGCGCCAATACGATACTGAGCTTTTTCATTGCGCTGGTGTTAATGATCGGCGCTCCGACCTTCATTGATTGGGTCAACACGCCGCCTGAAGTCGCACAAGACGCCCGAAGCTACATGAACGTCATTGCGGTTGCGATGATCATGAATGGCTTTATCGCGGCGGGTTACGCCGTGCTCCGCGCCTTCGGCCACACATGGGAAATCATGGTCGCCAGTATGTTTGGCAGCATCCCCTACCTGCTGCTGGAGTGTGTCCTGATTTTCGGCCTTTGGGGCGTGCCCGAACTGGGTGTTTATGGCTCGGCGCTGGCCACGCTGATCATACGCATCGTCACGGTAGCGTTCCTGTATTACGTGATGCGGCGACACCTAAAATTCTCCTGGAGCTTCAACGCCTTCAGCCGCGATGTGTGGAAGCATATTTGGAAACTGACGCGCATTTCCCTTCCCAGCGTCACCGATAACCTGCTCCACAACAGCTACCAGTTAACGATCTTAAAATTCATTTCCGCGTTCGGAGTGGCGGCGGTCTTAACGCGCTCTTACGTGCTGACGCTCACGGCGTTCGCCTCCATGGTCGCCTACATTATTTCGCAGGGTAACGAAGTCCTCGTTGGCTATGACAAAGGCGGAGATGACAATGAATCCGCACGGAGACGCGCCACCCGCGTTGCGCTGGGGACCGGAACCTTCACGGTGGCGCTCTCCCTTTTGTTCTACGTCTTCTCGGATGTGCTGATTGGAATGTTTACGCAAAACCCGGAGGTCCTGGCCGAGGCCAAACAGGTGTTCCAAGTAAACATTCTCCTGCAGTTTGTCATGACCGCAAATTTGATTCTGTTCAACTCACTCAAGGCGGTGGGCGATGTTTATTGGCCGGTCGCTTACAGCCTCTCGATCACGTTTCTCTTTGCGCTGCCACTCGGCTGGTTGCTCATCAGCCATTATGAGATGGGCGTCGTCGGCATGTGGATCGCGATGACTGCGGAAGAGGCGCTCAAGGCATCCGTAATGTATGTTCGTTGGCGTCGCATGAGTTGGACCCGCTACAACATTACCGAAAGCCCAGTCACCATCGCATAATCATGAATTACAGTATTATAAGACTAGGCGCCACAACGCAATAAGCGCCAGTTTTACCGCACTTGATCCAACTGCGCAAACAGAGCCAGCCATTGCCTAGGGCATGTTCGAAAATGCATAAAAGCTATTTCAACAGCTGGCGCCTAATCTAGCCGAATTGATTGGCTGATATAGATCATCAAGAATTCAAAGGTTGAGGTAACCATTGAATGCCCCGCAACAGCGTCATTCGAAGGGGCAAGATCCCGGCGAGTACGCAGGCAGAAACCCATCACCGCAAACACCACTTCGACTTGTATTGCAAGCGTCTTCGGCAGCAATAAAACTGCTTACGCATACGAATACGTATTATACTAGCATTAATTTAAATATTTTAATTGCGCATAGAGCTCGTTCGCTTAAACGCTGGTGGCCTCGCTCGCAGAAAACTCCCACCCCAGAGCGAAACACACTTGCCACGCAGCGGCTACGTTCGAGGACAAGTAGAACGCACCGGCGTAAGCATCCTCTCAGGATTGTTTAATTAAATTTATGATCAAATCACCATCAAAACTGAACCAATCATTAACCGCATTGGCGATTGCGCTGATACTAAGCGGATGCGCAAGCACCGCACCTTCAGCAAATTTTTCGAAAGCAATAGCAGAGGAAGAAGTTGTCGATGCGAATGACTCGGTGAAACTAAAGATCCAGGCGCAACGTGGTGTCTCTGTTGCCCACGATGACCTAAATCGTCTGGCAATTAGGATTGGTGAGCGAATTGACGTGGAGCGAAATGAATTGGGCGTAGTGAACGATCCTCGAAAAATTGAGGTCGTTGTTTTGATTACGCGATACGAAAAGGGAGACGCAATGGCGCGTGCGATATTAGCAGGTACGGGGCAGATTCATATCGACGCCCGTGTGGTTGTGAAGAATTCCGCTACAGGAGAATTGATCGGAGACTTTGAGATCGATAAAACTTTTGCCTGGGGTGGTATTTACGGGGCAACCACCTCGATCGAAGATGTCGAGGAAGGCTTTGCTGACGGAGTCGCAAAAGCTGTGGCTGAATCGTCGAACTCCTGATTCGCCGAATGACCAGCGAGGAGCCTTGCTTCAGTTAAGTAGCCCCACTGCATCCAACCGCCTTGAGTCGCACCAGTTAGCACTTGGATATTTCAAGTGCTCTGTTCAAACGGTGGGAATGGAGCCACCGTCAATGATGTAGTCCGCTCCGTGAATGGAACCGGCGCGCGGAGAGGCAAGAAAGGCCACCAGTTCTGCGATCTCCCACGGCCAGGCCGGGCGACCAATCGGGATGCCACCCAGCGCCTTTTCGATGCCTTGTCGTGCAGTCTCCTCGTCCGTACCGCTGTGTTCAGCAAGCCGGGACACCATGGCCTGCGCCGCCGTCGTATAGATCCAACCGGGGGAGACGGATGTGACGCGCACTCCTTTGGGCCCAACTTCTTTCGATAGCGCTTTGCTGTATGTGGTCAGCGCTGCCTTCGCCGCAGCATATGCAGTAGTTGACTCAGGTAAGGGCAACTGCCTCTGAATCGACGAGATGTGGATCACGACGCCGGATTGACGCTCTACCATCGCTGGAACGACGACTCTGTCGACGCGCACGGCAGCCAACAGATTCAGGTTCAGCTCTTCCATCCACTGTTCATCACTGAGAGCTGCAAAACCTCCACCCGGCGCGCTTGAACCGCCGAGATTGTGGACAACAATGTCTGGCGCACCACCGAACGCATCCAGGAGTGCAGCGGCGGTTTTTCCAGCGCCTTCCGCTGAAGACAGGTCCCCCGCGAAGAAGATGCCTGGGAGGTCCGACTCCGTTGGAGCCCGACGTGCGGTGGTGGCGACCGATGCGCCAGCGGCGGCAAATCTGCGAACCATCGCTTCGCCTGCCCCCTTGGTGCCTCCTGTCACGAAGACACGTCGTCCGGCAAACTCATCGCTTGAAATTGCCAAGTCTGGTTGTTCGATATTCATAGGATGCTCAGCTCAGAAATTTGTTCATTACTCATCCGCAATTCGTAGTTGAGATCGGCCGGGCTGCCGGGAAAATTCCCGGCTACCCTGACGGTCATCTTCAGTTGATCTCCGAACATCTGCGCGCTCATCACTGTGGCGTGTGGTTGATACCTAAGGCTCGTTTGTGAAACCCAAGATTCGATAGCAGCGGAGCCGACATGGTCCTCTTGCTCGTCGTGGACTGATGCGTCAGGCGTAAAGCAGGCAGCAGCGCCTGCGGCGTCGAAGCGGTTGACTGCTTCGACATATCTGGTCACCGCATTGGGCAACTGGTAGGTGGTGTTCGTTTTCATCACTTGAAAGTTGCAGTATCATATCTCATTACCAGCAAAGCGTCCAATGCCGTGTTTTTGGGCTCGCTAATACTTTTAGTTTGAGTCAGCTCAAAAAGGTGGAACTTCGCCACCTTCGTTACTTCGTCGCCGTAGCGGCGCACGGATCGTTCAACCGAGCCGCTCAGGTCCTGCACCTCACCCAGCCCGCGCTTAGTCGCCAAGTGAAGGATCTTGAGGACGAGCTGGGCGTGCGGTTGTTTGTGCGAGGAAAGAACGCAGTGAAACTCACCGAAGCCGGTGAGCGATTCTATGATGAAGCCCGCGAAGTGTTGGCCCGAGCAGAACTAGCCGTCCAGCGGGTGCGCGGCGAGACTGCTGGTGAAGTACTGCGCGTCGGTTACTCAACTTCGGCGACAGCCGACATACTCCCCCGCGCGCTGCAGCGGTTTCAGGCAGAAAATCCTGGGGTGCGAGTCGAGCTCGCGGACCTTTCACCGCCAGAAATGAAACGGATGGCAATTGAAGGTCGATTAGATGTTGTCATCGCACTGGAGCCATCGATCGCGACTGCACCTGGATTTCAATGGACCGAACTGCGTCGACTAACGCTCGTGCTGGTAATGCGCGCCGATCATCCATTGGCGAAATTGAAGCGCATCGCACCGAAGCGCCTGCGTGATGTCTCTCTCGTCGGGTTGGCCCAGCCTAATTTTCCCGATTATGTCCCGCATATCCGTAGAATCTTGAAACCCTTCGGCATTGAGCCACGTTTTACAGCCTTGGAGACGGACGGCATCTCCACGCTTTTCGCCAGCTTGGAGGCGTATCAGGCGGCAGCGATCCTGGCAGATAGCGTGATCAAATTCATGCCACGCTCGCTGGTGTCCCGACCATTCTTGCCAAAGTTCGATCCAGTGATCGCCACCATCGGTCAGTCGTCCACGCGTCCCAATCCAAACGCCGAATCGTTTGTCGAGTCACTGAAATCGGAAGTTCAGCACTCAAAGACTTCCGATAAATGACCACTCAAAAGTCCGACTCTTTGCCCCCAAGAATCGGATATTGCACCGGGACCTCACAGTCCATCCGCCACGAAAAGCTGCATGGCTCAGGCTAACAAATCTCGTGACCCGCTTTGCGTGGCGAGGTCGCCATAAGTGGACGCTTGATAATTTTTTTTGGCGCATTTTCCGTTATTTCAGCGTGTTAGAATAATAATGATTAACAAACGCCCTGCCCCGCCGAGCCAGTAGTGTCTGGGAGAGCAGCGCATCTATCGATTTGATGAAGAGAGTTAAATCAAATCTTCACACACTCCAACAACAACGGTTTATGATAGCGCCACTAGAGATAAAACCGCACACCATCCGGACCTTAACGCTGGCTCTTGCAATAACAGGCATAGTGGCCTCTACAGCCAACCTTGCATCCGCTGATCCCGATGTCTATGGGCCAACGCCTTTCTATAAAATATTGGAATCTAGCTTTTCCAAATCTTGGACGCCCGCCGCCAATGACGTCATCGACAATCGCGAGCATATCCTGCTGCTGGATGCGGCGACACAGTCCTACTGCCTAAGCATAGATTCAACCACCTCCCACACGCTCACCGTTACCAGCGTATCGGACATCACGAGCGGCACTGGGACGTACGGGACGGTCTTGCGCAGTATGTTTCAAATTCTTGATCGGCATACGCATGAGCTTTTCGAGGAGAGCCTGAGTGGCACTTACTCAATTCAACCCGAGCTCATGTCCTATTTTTCGATCGACGCCGACGCCGCGACAGGTGTCAGCGCCGCCACGTCTTTGACCGTTCGTGACCGCGCCTCTTTCTACATGGAAGAGCAAAGCATCATCGCCTACCTCATTTTCACGTTCACGGGCGACGCCGAGTCGACCAAGGTTCAGGCGACGACGCGCTTGATTTATAATGCAGTTACGGAGGAATATGAGGAAGACCCCGCCTGGTCTTCCGATCAATGGCTGGTCATGAACTCAACTTCCGTTTCGCTGACCTCAACCGAAGCCGACGCCACCGAGTTCCTCCTCGCCAACTCATTTGATCTCATTGATTTCAGCCTTGAGGATGGTTCAGATTTCAACGCCGGGAGCATCCCTTGGCAAACGAACTCATTCGCCAGCTATCCAACCGATAGCGAAGGAAATCTTGCGGTCTGGGATTTCTACGACAGCGCGCTGTTTAACTTTTTTCCCAATAAGGTTGATGACTTTTACCAGGCCCAATTTGGCGACAGCGATGACGCCGCCGAAGCAGCCGAGCAAGCGCTCAATGCGATTGAAACAATGCTGATCGCTGAGGGTTCTGCGCTGCGCTATGACAAATCGGTTTACCTCGCTTATCGCGAAAACTCCTTGAGTCATCGCTTCGGCGCCTTCGACATCTACAACGCCGCGCTGGGCGAGCGCACCGTCGCCGACATCTATTTCGTCAACGCGACGGATGACGACGGCGTTTACCATCCGTTCATGGTGATTTTTTCGCACAACGCCTCCGGCGGCCCGAACTTCCTGATTGATGTAGCCCGCCCGCCGGGAGACGGAACAACGAGCGGCTATGAAAGCCAGACCATTACGCGCAACGCGATACTTGAGGCAAGAATCACGAAGATTCCCCTAAAGGATTATGGCCTGATCACAAACCTGACCGACAATGACATGGCGGGGCTGGGTTTGGCGACATTGGCGAGCGACGCGGGGCTGCCCGAAGCAGACTGGAATGTCTTAAACTACGCTGGTAACGCAGCCACCGGAATTGGCATCGATGGCGCGAAAATATACCCTGCGATGAACAACGAAATCGTGTTGGCGACCAGCGTTGCCGAAATCACCTCCACAGGACTGCATGTTGGTCGTGGCATGAGCCTGCACTCGCACGCAGATGGGCATGGCTACAATGGCAATGGCATAAACCTTTATAATATCGAAGACTATGAGGGGCGCACACACCCGCCGCTGATAGGCTTCTCCTTTGACGGCGTGGCCATCTATGGCAAATACGAATCGGCATACAGCATGGACGGCGATGACGTGGCGCTCGACGAATTTGGCGGGCATAGTCACGGAGACTATGGTTACCATTATCACGCATTTGAGGGTTCCGTTACGCAGACGATCAGCATGCCCACAACTCCGCCATTTGATGTCACTTATAATCAGCACTATTTTTCGGTTGGTGCCTGGAAAGGCGACGTGAATGAGATCCCTGGATTCGCCGTCAACACGGAGAATCAATTTGAAGACGACGACACTAAAAAATACATCGGCGGTAGCAATACCGCCACGGCGACCATCGCCGTGATCACCACCCAACCCCAGGACGTCGCCATCACCAGCGGAGATGCGACCACCCTCACAGTCGTTGCCACGGACGCCAGTGGCTACCAGTGGTATTCCGGCGAGAGCGGCGATACGACCAACCCGATCGATGACGCCACCGCTGCTTCCGTTGCTGTCAGCCCGACCACCACCAGCACTTACTGGGTTGCCATCAATGGAACCGAAGGCTTCGTAACCAACTCTGACACCGTCACCGTTACCGTTGCCGACGCAACCTCCGCCTATGAAATCTGGGCGGCGGCCAACGTTCCCGACGCCACTGGCGAAAACGAGGACCCGGACGGAGACGGCATCGAAAACATTATCGAATACGCTCTCGGTTTAAGCCCAACGGTCACTGATTCCTTTCCACTGGTCCTCAATATCACGACCCCCAGCGCCGCTGAGTATAGCCGCCCCGAAGGAGGCGCCGAAGGCATAACCTACATTCTTCAGACGTCCGAGGACTTGGAAATTTGGACAGCCAACACCGACTTCTCAACCACTTCGCAAGGCAACGGATTTGAAACCGTGACGCATCAACTCTCCATTAGCGGCATGATCTTCGTTCGCTTGAATGTTCAATCAGAGTAAGCAGTGCCTGGGATTTTAAGAAGTTGATGGCGCGAGCAGGAACGAACGCCGCACAGGACAAATTGCTGTTCCTTTAAGCCTCTCTCAGCAATTGAGCAAAGCGCTCGGACTGCGCCTCATACGTGGCAGCACTTGCTTGCGGCAATACCTCGCTACCGGGCTCCGGCTGGCAAAACTGCGCCTCCAACTCGGTGATCGGCAAGCTGAGGCTACAGTTGGCGGCGCGCATCGCCGCGCCCAGCGCCACTGAGCCACTGATCGCCAAGCGCTGAACCTTGGTCTGAAAGACATCTGCGGCGACCTGGGCAATGGCGTCATTCGTCGAGGCGCCACCAGTCAGGTAAATCACTTTCGGCTCCAGTTGCATCCAAGCGCTGCGTAGCTTCAGGTTGATGCACTGCCCCTCCACACAGGCGCGGATGGCGGCATCGGCGTCGGCCCATTCCTCAAACGTGCTGCTGCCCGATAACACCGGAGCAATCCAATCCAGGCGCGGGCTAATTTCCGGTCGAAAGAACGGCAGCATCACGTTGCCGCCATTGCCAGGAGGCGTCGCTTGCAACGCCGTCGTAAACCGTGACCAATCGTAGCCAAACCGGTTCTTCACCTCTTCACGGGCCAGCGAGCCATTAACGAAGCACTGCAACGACATCGGCCCGCCCAGCGGATTGCCAAACACGTGGCCATAGCCAGCCGGATCGGTCACGATGCCCGGCATCGCAGCAAAGAAGGTGTCCGAAGTTCCCAGCGACACCACCACTTTGCCAGGTTGGCTCGCGCCCATGCCAACGAGGCTGCTCGGGTTGTCCCCGGTAAACACCGTCACCGGAATGCCCGCAGGCAGGCCATATTTCTCCGCGAAAAACTCAGACAAATAGCCGACTTCGGTCGCCCCGTCCACCACGGGCGGCAACTTTTCTTTCAGCCCCGGGGCCGTGGCGTCCAGCAATTGCGCATCCCAGGTCCACGTCGAGACGTTGAGCAAGTTCATGCCAGCGCCATCGCCGGTGTCCAGCGGCGCATCCGCCCCACACAACACCGAGCAAATGAACGAACTCACCAGGTGAATACGCTCCGTCCGCGCATAGCCGCCGGGATCCATTTTATAAAAACGCCGGATCTGCGGGCCGGTAAATCGCTCGATCGCGACTGAGCCGGACTTCTCGCAAACGGCCTGTTGGCCGCCCACCGCCGCCGCGATTTCGGCGCATTCCTCCCCCGTCGAGGTATCCATCCAAATCGGCGATGTGCTGCACGCCAGGCACTGGGCAAGCTGATCGCTGAGTGTGCCGTTTGCGTCGAGCATGCTCACGCGGTCCACCCATTTTCCGTTGAGATAAACCGAGCCATGCTGCTGCCCGGCGCCGGAAACCGCCGCGATCTGCGAGAGGTCGCACAGGTCGGCCAACTCCGCCAAGAGCAGCTCCAAGGCATCGAGCCACATCAGGGGGTTGGCGTGCACTTCACCTGCAGGCCCATCCGGGATAAAGCCCGACGGGGCGTTGTATTGAGGAAGGCTCTGGCCGAAATTCACCGAGGCTTCGGCCACAACGGACCCGCTGTCGGTGTCGATCACCAGACCGGAAAAACTTTGCGTGGACGCATCGAGACCTAAGACATGGGGCATGGCGAAACTTCCTTTTTGGGATTCAAGTACTTACACTATTTTAAACCGATTGGGTCAATTTGGGAATAGCGCCGCTCGCCAAAAACTTTGCAGTTTCAGTCAATTCACACCCCAGCTAATCAAGCGCCGAGTGCTAAATCAACGACTGCAAAAACTCGCCCACACGCACCGCGACCTTGCAGAGTTGATCACGGTTGTCGCCGACGATCGCGTGCCCGATGTTGTCAAACTCGGCGTACTCGGCGCGGCTGCCGCCCGCCCGCCAAGCCGCTTGCCCCAACGCGCCCTGTCGCTTATGCACAACCGGGTCCTGGCGGCCATAGATGAACACCGCAGGCGGCAAACCCGGCGCCACGTGCGTCAACGCGCTCGCTTGATGATAAAGCGACGGATTCTCCGGATAATTGACGCCGAGCAAATTCCGCTCCGCGCCCGGCTGCTCTCCATTATCAAACCAGCGCGTTATGAAATCCAATGGCCCCCAAAGCTCAACCAAGCCCTGACAGCCCGGCAGTCTGCCGGTCGTCAAAGACAACGCAGTCAACGCGCCGCCAGCAGAACTGCCGCCGACAAACAACTTGCCCGCATCTACGTTCCACGCGGCGGCGTTTTCCCTCAGCCAACTCCACGCATAGGCGACATCGTCCACCGGCTTGGGAAAGGTCGGCGACTCGGGCGTGCCCAAGCGATAATTCGGCGCAAAAACCGTCACCCCTAAATGCAGCGCTAAATAACGCCCCAGGTAAGAGCATGCCTCGGGATGCCCAGTCTGAAAACCACCGCCATGCACGAGCATGATCGCAGGCATCCCAAGCGTGGATGCTGCCGGCTGGAAAATCATCACCTGCTGTTGCCAACCATCGATTTCGCGAATCGGCAAAGCGCGGGCAGTTAGGACACCGGGGCAATCCGCCTCGACTGGCAGCGCGACGATTTCCTCAATGCTCAGCATCGACCAGCGACTGATTTTAGGCGAAGCGCGGCGCGAGCTTTTCGTAAGCGGCGCGCAGGCTCTTTTCGGTGTCTTCCCAGCCCAGGCAAGGGTCGGTGATCGACACGCCGTACTCCAAATCAGCGATCGGCTGCGGAAATTTCTGGCTGCCATGCTTGAGGTTGCTCTCGACCATCGCGCCGATCATGGCGTGGTTGCCATCGAGGATCTGCTGCACGGCTTCGTCCAGGATCTCCGGGCTCTTCGCCGGGTCCTTGCCGCTGTTGTCGTGCGCGCAGTCCACCATGACGGCTGGGATCAGCCCCTTGGCCTTAAGCTGCTCGGCGTAGTCCTTGACCTGCTGGGCGGAGTAATTCGGGCCCGCCTTGCCGCCACGGAGAACGAGGTGGCAGTTTGGGTTGCCCTTGGTGGTCACAGCCGATGCGCGGCCATTGGCCCCGATGCCGAGGAAAGTCTGTTGCTGGCTTGCCGCTTTGATCGCGTTGATCGCGGCTTCAATCGAGCCGTCTGTGCTGTTTTTGAAACCGAGCGGCATGGAGAGGCCTGACGCCATCTGGCGGTGAGTTTGGCTCTCGGTCGTGCGCGCGCCAATGGCGGTCCAGCAAATGAGGTCGGCAATGTACTGCGGCGTAATGGGGTCGAGCAGCTCGGTCGCGGTCGGCAGGCCGATGTCGATCACTTCGCGCAGGAAGCAGCGGGCGATTTTGAGCCCTTCGGGGATGTCGCACTGGCCGTCGAGCTGCGGGTCCATGATCAGGCCCTTCCAGCCAACCGTCGTGCGCGGCTTCTCAAAATAGACCCGCATGACGATGTAAACGCGGTCTTCGAGCTCCTTGGCGAGCTTGACGAGCTTGCGCGCATAGTCGCGACCAGCCTCCAGGTCGTGAATCGAGCACGGGCCCACCACCACGAGCAGGCGCGGATCATCGCCAAAAATAATGCGGTGGATGGTCTGCCGCGCCTCGGTGACGAATTCCGCCTGCGCGTCGGTCTTGGGGATGGACGTGAGCAGCTCTTCCGGGCTGGGCAGCTCCCGGATGGATTCGATGTTGATGTCGGTCGTGTTGATCACTGGCTGAACTTGCATGTTAACGAGGGCCGAAATTGGGCTTGGAAAAAACGGTCAATAACGCCCATGCCAGCGCCGGACTCAAGCCAAAAACCGGATAAGCTTATATATCGCAGCGCAGCCGATCAGGACTAAAACTTTATTGAATGCGCATTTTTCAACCACGAAGCGCACGGAGCGCACGAAGGGTGTAGCTAAATGATTTCTGATTAAGGTGGAGCCTGCTGTCCCCAGCAGGCTGTTCCATCATGCTGGCAGAGAGGCAACTGAAAGCCCGGTAGGGACACGGGCTCCACCTTTGCCACCTACTTTTTTCATCTACTTCGTGTCCTTCGTGGTTAAAAATCCCCCTGCCTCGCCGCTCACCACCTCCACGGAAAGCCCCGTCCTCGATTGACAACCAGCCCGCTTTCGCCTTGTTAATGCCCCATGCCCGCCCTCCAGGCCTACACTTCCCAGCCCGCCGTACTCGCCGTCACCGATGAAGATGCGGCCGCTTATCTGCAAAGCCAATTCTCCAACGACCTGCGCCGCAGCGAGGCGAACCCCGTCACCTACGGGCTCTTCCTCGACCGAAAAGGCAAGGTGCTCCACGACGCGTTCATCCTCCAGCGCGCCCCCGAAGATTTCCTCCTCGTCAGCTACCACAGCGACGCCGAAGCTTTGCAACGCAAAGTAGAGGAGAACATCATCGCCGACGAAGTGGAGATAGAAAATGTCTCCGCTCAATATCGCTTAGTGACACTCTTCGGCAGCGAGGGGTTGAGTGACATTACGCCGCCGGAAAAATGCTTTGCTGAGCGCGACGGCGTCCTCGTGTTCTCCGGTCGACTCGCAGGCGCAGGCAGTCTGGACTGCCTCGTTCCGTCCGATGCCGAATGGCCGCCATCCTTCATCAACACTGTGCCTGCGGACAGCAGCGCTGCACTGGCCGCGCGCATTGCCAGCGGCATTCCGGCCATTCCGCAGGACATCGGCGAAAGTGATTTACCGCATGAAGGCGGTGATTTGTCCACGGCCGCCGTGAGCTACACGAAGGGCTGCTACCTCGGCCAGGAAGTCATGGCCCGACTGCACGCGATGGGCCGGGCGCAGCGCGCGATTTACCGCGTTAACTTTGCATCGCAAAGTAATGACGGCTCACCGCTGCCAGTCTTTTCCGGCGAGCGCCAGATCGGCGCCGTCACCTCGCATCGCGACGGCGCAGGCCTGGCCTTACTCAAGCGACGTTACGTGGCGAACGACGCCCAGCTTTGCATCGCAAAGCCCGGTGGTCCGGCGCTGGAAATTTTTTCTGAAATCACGGCTTGAAATGGCGGACGACGAAGGTCAGAACGAAGACAGTTTAACGCTGCTTTGTCAGCGTTTGGGCGCGCCCGAAGAGCAGGCGCGGACGATGGCTCGTCAACTCCTGAAACGATCCGAACAAATCGCCCGAGAACGCGGTATCAAGCGGGTTGAGGCGATGGATCATCTCTTACGCCTTTTGATAAGCGGGAGTCAAGGGATTAATCCTCTAGATCCCCCACCAGAAAAAGGCTAGAGCCGACTGAAAAACTCTAAAAAAAGCAGTTTCTCGTGCTAATTTCGTTGACGAGACAAGGCACAAAGCCTCATAAGGGCATCGGTTAACACCAACTAACTAACGCAAATCCTAATCTAAATAATATGAATAAAGCAGAACTCGTAGTTGAAGTGCAAAAGAATCTCGGCAAAGACGCCACCAAAGCTTCCGCCGAGCGCGCAGTAGAAGCAGTCCTCGATGCGGTCAAGAAGGGCCTCAAGAAGGACAAGGCTGGCGTTCAGCTCATTGGTTTCGGCACCTTCACCGTTGCGAAGCGCGCAGCTCGCATGGGTGTCAACCCGAAGACCAAGGAAAAGATCAAGATCAAGGCTTCCAAGACGGTTAAGTTCAAGCCAGGCGCTGGCCTCAAGGCTCTGGTCGCCTAACCCCAAAGCGATTCATACCCAAAAAACCCGCGCTGGCAACGGCGCGGGTTTTCTTGTGCCCAGCGTCCAGCTGAATTTTGCAGTGCGAAAGCACGGAGAGGCAGGCCGGCAATGATGATCCATTCAGCGGCCAGCCCTGCGCTCTAAGTCGTTGATTATCAGCGCGGATTATTAGTCAGAGCTACTCACTAATAAAATGCTCGGACGTTCACTTTTAAGTTGTAGATCCATGCGACTCGACTAGTATTCAATCGATCACTAAACAAGTAGCACAGGCGTCCCGCCTGTGTTGTTTCAGTCAGATTGATCCGGGGCACAGGCGGGACGCCCGTGCTACTCATAAGCGGCCACGCACACGCCCCACCTTACCCACCTTACCCACCTTACCCACTTTCAAACTCATGAACATCCCCCCAAAACATCCGCCTTAGCAAACTAGAGCAGGTATCCCAGTCGACGCCATGCGAGGTCATTCGGGCCGCGCGTGTCGGCGCTCCGCGTTAGCGGGCACATTCGCCGCCGGGCTTGGTGTAAACATCCCGGTTGCGACGCCCCTTGCTGCGCGGAACCGCCCGACGCGCGACGCCCTATTGCCAGCCTGATCAGCGCAGCATCGACGTTTCCGCGCGGCCCCTGAGCTGCGCGACCAGCCTCCTGCGCCGGACTCCCGGCGATCGGGCAGGTTGTATCGTGTTCCTTGAAATGAAATTTGCGGGTAGCCCCCCCCCCCCCCCGGGGGGTGAACGTCGGGAGATTCAAAAATGAAGTTTCCTGCTGACTTTAATCTCCCACCCCAACGCGTGGGGGCATAAGAGCAGCTACACGGAGCCTGACCGCTGAACTGTAAACAACGCCCTCATCGGAGTCTGGTGAAAATTTAGCTTTAAATTTTTCTAGAACCTCCTTGCCTAGGGTACGTGATTGAAGACCTCTTTATTAAACGCTTTGGCCAGAGCCCCAAAGTCATTGCCCAGGCGCCTGGCCGTCTGGAGTTCATTGGCAACCACACCGACTACAATGGCGGCCCAGTGTTGGGCGTTGCCGTAGATCGGCGCGTTTCCGTCGCCCTCTCCCCCTGCGATGGACGCCAAGCCACACTCTGGAGCGCCAGCATGGATAGCGAGGTCACCGTGGACATCGACCACATCGAGCCACTGTCCGGCAAGGACTCCTGGGCGAATTACGCTCTCGGAGTGCTCAAGGAATTGATCGCCATCGGCATGGAGACGCCTCACGGCTTCACGATGGTCGTCGACAGCGACTTGCCCGCCGGAGCCGGTCTGAGCAGCAGCGCCGCATTCGAGCTGGCCAGCGGTTACGGCTTCACCGGCCTCTACGACTTCGAACTGGACCGCGCCGACATGGCCCGTGTGGGACGCCGCGCCGAAAACAGCTTCGTCGGCATGCCCTGCGGCATTCTCGACCAGGGAGTATCGGCCTTCGGCGACATCAATCGCCTGGTGAAAATCGATTGCGCCTCTGAAACCTTCACCCAGCTCAAGCTTCCTGAAGACGTGCATTTCTGGGTTTTCAACACCGCGAAAAAGCACTCACTGGTCGACTCGCTTTACGGCAAACGACACGAGGAGTGCATGGAAGCGCATCGCCTGCTTAAGCATCCGCTGCCCCACGCCCAAAACCTGGCGCAAGTCTCGTCCGCTCAGTTGGAGCAACACCAGGGCCTTCTCGGCGACGTGCTGACCCGCCGCGCCCGGCACATTGTGGGCGAGAGCGAGCGCGTGCTCGCCGTCGAGTCTGCGTTACAAAAAGGCGACATGGCCGCAGTCGGCAAGATGCTGTTCGAATCGCACGGAAGCTCACGCGTTAACTTCGAAAACAGCATCCCGGAGCTTGATTTACTGGTCGAGACGCTCAAGCAGTCAGAACATGTCTGGGGCGCCCGCCTGACTGGTGGCGGTTTTGGCGGCGCGGTCATGGCGGTGACCAATGGCCAATTCGACCAACACGACGCCGAAAAGATTATCGAAGCCTACGAAAAAGCCTTTGGCCAAGCCTCAACCTACTTCCACACCACGACAGGACCTGGCGCCAGCGAAGGCCACTTGGTATCGATTTAGAGCACGCTTCATCTAGCTTGGCCGATCAGGTGTTAACCGCGTCGCGCCCAATGGCGATCTTGCGCAAGACCGCGCGCACGTTACGGGCTATGATCGGCTTATTGATGAAGTTCAAGCTGGGCTGCATTGGCGGCGTTGAATTCTTGTTTTGCGGGCTGCTTTCCATCAGCACCACCAAGCTGGCTGACTCGTTTTCGTGGCCAGCCTGCCCCCCCTTGATGATTTCCGCCATCTCGCCGATTGAGAAGTCCGCAATGTCGTCATCCATCATGATGATGTCGTAGGCATTGTCCTGCAGGTGGCTGATTGACTCAATCCCGTCCTGCTGAATGGCGATCTCATAGCCCAGGCTAGCCATGATTTTTTGCATGATTTCAATCGTCGCGTGGTTGGAACACTGCATGAGGATTCGCAATGGGAAAATTTCCGCAAAACGGCGGTCTTCGATTTCCTCATAGAGCAGGCTGCTCGCGCTGGGCGCCGCCTCATTGGCATTCACCCGCGTGGGCAGCGTGAAGTAAAAGGTGGAGCCTTCGTTGATGTTGCTTTCGGCCCAGATCCTGCCGGACCAAAGCTCGACAATGCGGCGACAGATCGCCAGCCCCAGGCCCGTGCCGCCAAAGCGCCGCGTCGAACTGGAGTCCAGTTGGGTAAACGACTGAAAGAGCTTGGCCTGATCGCAGTCTTCAATGCCAATACCAGTGTCTTTGACGGCAAACAACAGCTCCGAACTCCATGGCTCGCCCTTGGGTAGCGACTGCGCGCCAACACTGATCGTGACTCCCCCCTCCTGCGTAAATTTGAGCGCGTTGGCGGTGAGGTTGAGCAACACCTGACGCAGCTCCGTGTAGTCCGCCATGATATGGTGAGGGGTTTCCGGCTGAAACTCGACCCGAAAGCTCAAATTCTTCTCCTGAGCTTCCGCTTGCGTCACTTCCTCTATCTCCTGAAACAGAGCGTCTAAATCAGTTTCCTGCTCCCTTAAGTCGACCTCTCCCGCCTCCAGACGGCTGTAGTTCAGCACATTATTGATCAGCTCAAGCAAGTTGAACGCATTGGCTTTGATGATATTGACCAACTCAGCGTCTTCCTCGCTTTTCAACGACTCCATCAGCAGATCGGCAAACCCGATAATCGAGTTCATCGGCGTGCGCACTTCATGGCTCATCACCGCGAGAAACTCGTCCTTACTCCGGTTGGCGGCGTGGGCAGATTCCCGCGATTCCTTGAGCTCGGTTTCAATGCGAATCTGATCCGTGACGTCATTAACAATCGAGGCAAATCCAACGACTTCCCCCTTGTCGTCGACCAGCGCAGAGTTCGTCCAGTCACAAATAATCACGCGGCCATCTCGGGTTATGTTGTCGTTCTGGCTGCGATTACCGCCTTTCTCTTGGCGCATTTCACGGAAGATGCGGCGACACGGCTCGATAAACGCCTCTCCGATCAGCAAAGTGAATGGTTGCCCAATCGCCTCACGCTGGCTGTAGCCGAAGATATTCTCCGCCGACTGGTTCCAGGCCCGTATCGTCCCATCAAGCTCCCATTCAATGAAGCCGAGGGGCATACGCTCGATGAAAAACGTCAACCGCTGAAACGCTTCGCGACGCTCTCCTTCCACCCGCCGCCGCAAACTGATGTCACGACAACAGCAGATGACGCCAATAATGTCCCGCTGAGTATTTTTTTCCAGACTCAGTGAAACAAATATCGGCAGCACATCGCCATTTCGCCGCCTGATATCCGTCTCAAACTGATGCCGGTCATGGATCAGCAGCGGCTCCAGCAACGAATGCATGCTAAAATCCGTTGCGCGGCCTTTCTGGAAGATCGCGGAGAGAGGCTGCCCCATGACCTCATCGCTTCCAAAGCCAAACATGGACTCCGCCCGTTGATTCCAGGACTTGATGCTCCCGTTCAAATCCGTGCCAATAATTGCCATCGAAACTTGGTCGAGCATTCGTTTCTGTTGGCTCAACTCCCTCGTTTTCTTGGCTAATTCATGGCGAGTCTTTGCCAGTTGCATCAATATCTTAAGCGTAGAGGCGGCCTCACTGACGCCCTGAGGAGCCAGAGTCGCATCGATGAAGTCAACTGAGGGATATTGACCACCCTCCTCAATGAGCCCCAATACAGCCATCGTCTCTGAGCGTAGCTGAAGCAAATCACACACATCCTTCGGCAATTCACTGGACAAAGAAACCACAACAACCAAGGCAACATCTCCTTGACTACGAATGGCTTTCAGAATTCCAGAAGCCTCCATTGGGCAGTCACAACACTCCGTCCCTGTGAGTTCGCCCAGGGTAAATTGCTCGGAAATCTCGCCCACCAACAGCAGCTTAACCGTGGTGTCGAATGGTGAATTTGAGCCCATAAATAGGAACAACACTCTATTGTAAAAAATTTGTTTGTCCAACCCAATCCTGCGGCCGCTTTGCCACAATTAATAGACAAATAAAATCCTTCAACAGAATTGGCACGCCCACTGCTTAATTATTTGCGAAGGCGGCTTCCGCTAATGCGAAGTCACCAATTGTTAAGGGGTCGACGTTTCGGGGTTTCCGTCGACCCCTTCTTTATTTTAGGTGTCCAGATCACGTCGGGAAAATTTCTCCTGAAGAATGGTTTGACAAGGCAGCCCCGGCGCCCTGTTTTCTTGCCTTTCCGTTTTAGGCGGGCTGTAGCGCAGTCTGGTTAGCGCACTACACTGGGGGTGTAGGGGTCGGAGGTTCGAATCCTCTCAGCCCGACCATTTAGAAAGGCTTCGATTTATTCGAGGCCTTTATTTATGCCCAATGCGGCATGATTGCAGGGATTGAGGCGATTTGCCCGTACGACCTAGAAATTCATCCAAACCGAAAAACATCAAAAATCATAGCCACCATCAGGCATTGAGCACCGCCTGAGAATCCGAAAATAGCCAAACTTTCATCCGAAACATCGTTCCTTGACAGTCATCTCTCACAAATGTCAGCCCAACGCAGACGTTTTCACTGAATCCGCACAGCAATAAAGAACAAGCTGACTCAACTCGCTTTCAGTGAACAACGGAATCAAACCGGCAAAAAGACTACGCAGCCTCGCGATGGTAGTAGTTCAACAGCCCGCCTAAACGGGCACTCTTGACCATCCTACCCTCGCCGTTCGACGATTGCTCATTCCCTGTGGCTGGAAATGGGATCATATTATCAAAACCATGGTGATTCCGTTCTGAGTGATAATGCTCCAGATACTGCTCAATGGCTCGGCGCACAGAGCCTTCACCGATCAAAATCAGCTGGTTCAGGCATTCATGCTTGATTGATCGCACAAACCGTTCAGCAAAAGCATTCAAATTTGGTGAACGCGCCGGAAGCTTGAGCGGCCTGATATTCACGCTGCGAAAAACCTTACCAAAGGCTCTGGTAAAATTACTGCCACGGTCATGAATGAGGTAGCCTCGGCGACCAAAGCCTTGGATCGGCCCATCAAAGCCGGTGAGTTCTCGGGCTCGTTGCTCGCACCATTCACCGGTTGGGTGTTCGGTCATATCACCGAAGATAACTCGACGACTTTCCAAGTGAATAAAGAACAGCACATCGTAGGTTGCCAGGTGGAATCCAGACCAAGCCTCGGCCGTAAAGAAATCACAGCCCCAGATCACCTCCTTGTGGCGAGCAATGAAGTCGGCCCAACTCGTTTGCTTTCTACGCTCAGGCGCTGGATTAATCCCATTACGCTCCAGAATCTGACGAACCGTTTCTTTGCAGATCGAATGGCCGAGATTACACATTCGATTCGCGATATCCAGAGAGCCAGACCTTGGATTCTCACGAGCTATTCGCATGACCAGATCCTCCACTTCTTTCGGTTTTCGCGGTCGGCCTGGATACTGACGTTTCTTGGAACCATCAAACTTCTCTGCAATGAGTCTTCGATGCCAGCGGTATAACGTATCGGGTGTCACAAGGTTTGCGTATTTCTCGATGGCTTTGCCTAATTTCTTGGCTTTCTCCGCGAGCACCTTACGTTGAGCATCGACCAGTTTAGGACACTTCCTTTTGAAATGATACTGCAATACGCGAACCTCTTCCTGAAGATAATCAATTGCATCCAACAGCTCCTGATTTAATTGATTCGTGAACAGCGCCAGCAGCTTCGCCAACAAGATTTTTCCTTCCATTCGAATCAATTTGGCGATACCGCAAGAAAGCCGCAATCCTTGCATTTATGCAGCCGGACGAATTTCTAGGTAGCACGGCCTACAATGCGCTCGATGTGACTGATTTTCACCACATGCAAATCAACCACTCAGAACTCTTCGCCGACAAGCAAAACCACATCAATGGCATCGAGAACTTTTGGAACCAGGCTAAGCGCCACCTACGCGATTTAACGGCATCAAACCAAACAACTTTTACTACTTCCTAAAAGAGTGCGAATGGCGCTTCAACGCAGGCAACCACAAAATCCTCCTCAGCCAGCTTAAACAATGGTATTCAGAGTCCAATCACTAGCCTTAGCTACTTCAGCCCTAACTATAATCAATCAATGTTCATTGGTTTTCCTAAAAAAAAATCGAACAGGATAAAATTTGGCACTTGAAATCCAGATCATTCATAAATAATGAATATCCCGTGATTCACCTAGTATTCGTTCACGGCGTTAATACTCGCTACTCAAACAATGATCCACTGAACGACGCAGAAGTAGTCGGCCGCCAGGGGGCATTCACCAAGTATTGTTTTGGTAATGGTAAGGTTACTTATTATGAGCCTTATTGGGGCCTTCATGGACCACCGCAACGAGACACCTGGAATTCATTACCCGGAACCGACGATGTCTTGCTCGCCATTGGCGGAGGTATCGGAGCCGTCCAAGCTAACGCGATCGCATCCGAAAATCATCTGCTAGCTGCAGCCCAAAAAGACTTCGGCGGCCTACTTAATTCGCTCAGCCTGACACTAATACAGGACGGCGTCTCAGAGAACGATAAGAAATTAGCTGACGCTATCGGCACATATGCGGCGGACATTGATAGTGATGGAGAAACCTCGACCGCACCTAATTGGATCAATGAAATTACGAGCGACACTGAGTTGATCGAAAGAATTGAGCAGGAGGTCACTCCTTTCATTGAAGGTCAGCCAGTCGTCGCGTTAGGCTTCGGAAACTGGATTGGCGGCAAACTACAATCCGCTAAAAACCGTGTCCTTGGCGCCGGAATCAGTTTAATCGACGACAGGCTTGTGAAATGGATACGGGGCTTCACCCCAAACTTGGCGGTATTCCTCGGAGATGCATTCATTTACATCAAACAAGACCAGCCCAGAGAAAATATTCGGGCCGCAGTTCTGTCTAAGATACTGGATGCTGCAAGGGCAGCTAAACAGGATCAGGGAAAGCTCATCTTGGTCTGCCACAGCATGGGCGCCAATATTGTCTATGACCTGCTTAACGACCCAACTGTCATTCAAAACTTGAACCATCAACTGGGACAACCCTTCAAAGTTGATCTACTGCTAACCGTCGGTACTCAGGTGGGGCTGTTTCAGGAACTCAACCTTTTCGCCAATCCAATCCCCAGTCATCTCAGTGATATGCGGTGCGACCACTGGTGGCATGTATATAACCGCATGGATATCTTATCGTTCGCCGCAAAAGAAGTTTTCAATGGCCTCGATATCAAACAATTCCGCGTCGATACCTCGGCAAACATCCTCAAGGCGCATTCCGCCTACTTCCTATCGCCTGTCTTCCAAAAACGTCTAGCTAAGCGCCTGCAAAGTGCTGGCCTGATCTAATGAGCTTAGTTTGGGAAAGAAATACTGCGGAAGACCAGCCGCGCCTCCATTGCCTGATTTTGGGCATTGGGCGCTACGAGCATCTGGATGCCGTCTTAGATCGCCAATGCTGTGTCGATAGCGCCCAGGAGTTTATTCGTTTTCTTGTTAAGAATGCGGATCGCTTTGATGCACCGCTGCAAAGCATCGAATGCGTCATCTCCGATCCCAGCATTGATCCCGCACAGACGAAGGATAAAATTTCCATTCCCGATGATCCGCTGGGTGATAAAACCGTCGAAGTCGCCAACGGCAAACTTGAAAATGTCCGAGATGCCTGCAGCGATTGGTTGGATCGGTGTCGCGAGGGGGATATCATGCTTTGCTACGCGTGTTCCCATGGCGTTGCGGGACTAGACAATTCCCATCTACTTGTGTTGGAAGACTTCGACTTAAACGCAGGTAATCCAGCCGAAAAGCTCCTTGATGTGGGAGCCATTGCACGCTTTCTGCCTGCACGAAAAAAGGCGGGGGCGTGCTGGGTTTTTTACGATGCCTGCCAAGAGGTGCTGCCCCAACTCGTAGGGCTGGTGAACGGCGCAAGCGCCTATACGCCTGTCGCAGCCACCGTTCAGGAATTGGTGAGCTGTCGCGTGCGAAGCGTGGGTTTGGCCGCCTCTAGATTCGGTCAATATGCAGAGGCAGCAAACCATGATGGGCTGACTAATTTATCACGTGCATTGCTCCATGGGCTAGAGAAATGCCTGATCGAAGACGACAGTTTGCCATGGCTTGTTACCAACAGCATCTTTCACTACAATCGCATTGGAGATCTGGCTCGCAATTTCTTTGGTTTGCGACTGGAAACCGATTTGTTCAGCGATGACCTCAAGAAAGTATCCCTGATGGAGCTGGAGGAGCTGGTCATTCCCGTCGTCGTATCGAGCAATCCTAGCCATCTAATTAGGAATGCCACGCAGGCTGAGATCCACAATGGCGACCCGAATCAGCCGCCCTTGACCCGGCCAGATGCAGCTTCCCCCTGGAAGCTTGAAATCAGGCATTCGCCAGGCGTGCATACGCTTTCTGTAACGAAAGATGATGGCAAACGAATCGACCAAGAATTCACCTTATCCCCGCCTTTTGTCTGCATTGAACTTACTTAACCGATGAAGCAGTCTTCGAATATTTATCAAGAGCGATACACGTTCCACTCCCCCGGAGATGGAGCCTACCAGTTGCAGCTCAAACATACCGAAGGGCTTGATCATGCCAGTCTGTTTCTTGCCGGTTGGAACGACACGAAAACCGTTATCCTCGCACCAGGCAGTTATTATGGCGCCATGCATCGGATAGGTTCTCAAAAAAGTGAACGACAATTTTTTGAGCTTCAACTTACAGAAAATCAGACAGAGATCCGGCTTTCGGAAGTCCATCCGCAAGAGAGGATGGAATCGACGATACAGTCGGCTACATCTAAAAGCCTTGGCCCCCGAAGAGTCCGCCGCAGCAAAATCGGCCAGCTTAGCTCGGAAGCAACTATGTCATTCCTGCAGAAGCAGGAATATCTTGAACCACCAATGGCAGCACCTGATAGTGACGCAACTGCTATCCCAGACCGCAAGAACATTGTCGTCAAAACCAATGATCAAAGCCTACCTTTTGCAGTCGCTCTCTCGGAGACTGAATCCTTCGGCGCCGAGGCAATCTGGCGACCCGCCCCCCCCCAAAGCGTAGCTGTCACAAACGAAGACGGTGAATTGGTCATTGATCTTGGATTCGATTTTCAGATCAAGCATCGATTACGAATGAACCTTAGCATTTGGGAGCGAGAGACCCTCAGGCTGAACCTACCTAAGTACCGAGACGGCATTCGTATTACGATACGCCCTTCCGAAGACGGCCAACTGGATGGAATCATCGAGTTGACACCCCTTGACGAAAGATTGCAGGTCCTGCTTGAGGCTCTTGTCAACATGCATTCTGACGATGCGCTTAAAGCTCTCTCATGGGCAACGGAAAGCATGTATTGCATAGAGGCGCGCGAATTTCTGGCGCAAAAATATGATGATCCCTGGGCCGCCGTCGTGGGTGCAGTCCTGCTCGCCAATACATCCCAAGCGGGTAAGGTTCTAGAATGGATGGATAATCTTTCCCGCATATTGCCCAGCGTTAGCGATGTTTATATCGCATCGGCGTGGGCCTGTGCATCTCAACAAGACCTTAGCCGTGGCGAAATAGAAGCAGCAGTTCTCGGTCGATTGGGAAAAGCCATCCATGTGGGGGCTCCGACCTTTCAAGCCTCCAGTTCTCTGGCGCAGCAGCTACTTGATAGCCTATCTCTAACCGCAACAGAAACCGAAACACGTACCGCCGCAAGACGCTACCTCGAAGAGTTTTCCCAGCGCTTCAGCAGTCGCGCTTACCCGGGCCCCTACTTAGTCTGGGTGGCACAAGATGCCTTCCACGAAGCCCAATTTTTAGAGGAGGATGGCTACAGCGTTATTGCGAGTGGCATGCTCAGTAAAACAGGTTTTCGATGTTACGGGTAACTTCTGGTCAATGTGCAACCGCACTCAGTTTCGCGAAGTTAATCCTAACTTAGATTTACTATAGTATAAAAATAGCATGTCAGGTTTGATCTATCATGAAATTGTCGACAAGAGGACTGGTGATTACGATCCCCTCAAAATAAGATTCTTGGGCACGGCCAGTTTCATAATCCAAAACAAAAAACGTAGCATCGTACTGGATCCTTTTGTAAGTCGCCCCTCATTCCCAAGATTGCTATTTCCACTTAATTGTAATGCAAAATTTATAGCTGACAAGTTCCCTCAGGCTAACGACATACTGATTGGCCACTCGCACTACGATCACCTCATGGATGCGCCACACCTCTGTTCGATCCGATCAGGTAGCCGCATCATTGGAGGTCGATCAACCGCTTTGATTGCTGAGGCACTTGGTGTGTCTAGAGATTCAATCATCGAAGTAACTGGCCATGAAACAATTGAGTGTGGATGTGCCCAGGTTCGCCCGATTCCATCTAAGCATGCTCCTGTCATCGGAAATAAGATATTCTTTGATGGATATGTCACGAAAAAGCCGACCCCTCCTCTCTTCATTTGGGATTATAAAACTGGTGAAGTTTTCGACTGGCATATCAAAATTGACGGCAAACAGATTGTCCACATTGGCTCATCCGACTTCATCGAAGAAGAAATCGAGAAGATCGAAACTACTCCCATTGATGTCGTATGCCTCTGCGCCGCCAATTGGCGACACCGCAAGGAGGAGTACATCCGCATGGTCATCGATAAGCTCCAACCCAAATACATCTTGCCTTGCCACTGGGACAACATCTTCAAACCATGGGGAAAAGGCAGCAGAAGACCTTCAATTTTTTTCAGACTCGGTTTACCCAACCTAATCGAAAGAATTCATGCCGAAGAAAATGTTGAGGTAATTTTATTAGATTTCGACGGAGTTCTTTTGCTATAGAACCGATTTCAACACTTAGGCTTTGACAAAATTAATCAGTACATTCGTTAGCCTAGCTAGTGTGGTCGTACTACCTAGAAATTCATCCGATAAGGAAAATACCGCAAATCCTAACAGTCATCGGTGCTTGAGCATTGCCTGAGGCATCGGGAATGGCCAAACTGTCATCCGAAACATCGTTCTTTGACAGTCATCGTCAGCAAATTTCCGCCAAAATCAGACGCTTTCACTGAATCCGTACAGCAATAAAGAACAAGCTGATTCAATTCGCTTTCAGTGAACAACAAAATCGAACCGGCAAAAATACTACGCAGCCTCGCGATGGTAGTAGTTCAACAGCCCGCCCAATCGGGAGCGCTTGACCACCCTACCCTCGCCGCTCGCTGACTGCTCATGCTCCGGCCCTGGAAATGGAATCATTTTATCCAAACCTTGGTGATTCCGTTCTGAGTGACGATGCTCCAGATACTGCTCGATCGCTCGGCACACCGAATCTTCGCCAATCAAGATTAAATGATTCAGGCATTCATGCTTGATAGATCGCACAAACCGTTCAGCAAACGCATTCAGGTTCGGTGAACGAGCAGGAAGCTTCAGCGGCCTAATATTCACGCTGCGAAAAACCTTACCGAAGGCTCTGGTAGAATTACTGCCACGGTCATGAATCAGGTAACCTCTGCGACCAAAGCCCTGAATCGGTCCATCAAAACAAGTCAACTCCCTTGCTTGCTGCTCGCACCATTCACCGGTTGGGTGTCGGTCATACCACCGAAGATAACTCGACGACTTTCCAGGTGAATAAAAAACAGTACGTACTAGGTTGCCAGATGGAATCCAGACCAAGCCTCAACGGTAAAGAAATCGCAGCCCCAGATCACATCCTTGTGACGCGCAATGAAGTCAGCCCAATTCGTTCGTTTTCTACGCTCAGTCACTGGATTAATCCCATTACGCTCCAGAATCTGACGAACCGTTTCTTTGCAGATCGAATGGCCGAGATTACACATGCGATTCGCGATATCCAGAGAGCCAGAGCGTGGATTCTCGCGAGCCATTCGCACGACCAGCCCTTCACATTTTTTGGTTTTCGTGGTCGCCCAGGATACTGCCGTTTCTTCGAACCATCAAATTTCTGAGCAACCAGTTTTCGATGCCAGCGATATAGCGTATCTGGTGTGACAAGATTCGTGTATTTCTCAATGGCTTTACCTAATTTCTTCGCTTTCTCTGCAAGCACCTTGCGTTGAGCATCAACCAATTTGGGACATTTCTTTTTGAGATGATGCTGCAACACGCGAACTTCTTCCTGCAGATAGTCAATCGCATTCAAAAGTTCCTGATTCAATCGATCCGTGAACAGTGCCAGCAGCTTCGCCAACAATACTTTTCCTTCCATTCAAACCAATTTGACGCTGAAGCATCACGTCCGCAATCCTAGCATTTATGCGCTCGGATGAATTTCTAGGTAGTACGAGAAAGGCCATTGATCAATATATGAAACATTTTCACCATGAGCGAAATCACCAGGGATTGGACAATTTGATCCCATTCCCCTACTCGCCCGCTAAGCCCGATCAATCCTCAGAGATTCGTAAATTTGAACGGCTCGGCGGTCTGCTAAATTACTACTACCGAGACAACGGAAAGGAGGAGCTTAAGGCAGCCTAAAAAATCGTCAACGCAACCGTTTTTGAGGCAATTTTTCTATTTTCGCATTTGCTTTTTTAGGTCCGCCTGAGTGGATAAAAAAGCGAACTCAATGCGAAACGGTTCGGAAACCCATCGCTTTAGCCCGACCATTAAAGCCGAAGCGATCCAGCGCTCAAGCTTGTGGCATTATCTGTCTGAATCTACAGCCTCGAAGAAGGTTGTTAGCACGGCCTCGCTGTTTCTATCCGATCCCCATGGCGAGTCACCGATCCACCAAAACCAGTTCCAATCCCGCAGATAAGCTGGGCGCGATGCGCCCTCTTCACTCTGTACCGTAGCGAGTAATGCTACGCCCTCAGACACAGCATCGGCCAGCAGTAAAGTGCTGTGTGGTGAAAGCTCAAGAGGATAGTCCAACGCGGTATCTGACCAAACGACTCGGGCTCCGTTGGAACTGCTGATGCGGACAGGCCCCTTGTAAATGCCACCGTCATCATTGGTGTTGCGCACACAGATTTCGAGCGTGTTGACATCGCCCCACCGAGTAAGGTTTGAGGGAAGCTTATAGCTACGTGGCGCAGACCACCAATTCGCACGATCCTGCGTCGTCTTTCCGATCAACTTGCCGTTGAAATAGACCCAGTCAAAATCATCGATTGCACCGGCTTCAAGCGTAAGATCGCGGCCTTTCCAGCTAGCCGGCAGCTCCACCTCTTTGCGATACCAGACATCGCCCATGTGATAGAGCGACGACCCCAAAATTTCCACTTCGCCCCAAAAGGACGGGACGTGGATTGGCCGCCACTTTGCCCCTGAGAGCACTGAGCGCTTGGGTTCGCCTTCAGACGAGTCAACAAATGCGGCCTGCCATTGCCCCTCCAAGTCGATAAAATCCAGCGCCGCAGCCGCAGAGTGAGCGAAATCAACCTCTTTAAAGAAACGGCCCGCAGCGGCCAACTGGCTGATGGTTGAAAAAGTTCCACCGCGGGCAAAAGCGTCGTAATCTAGAACACCATAGAGCAGCACATACCCGTCATAGTTCTGGTTGAGTCTTTCCAGCAGCTCAGAGTCGAGCCAACCGCTGTCGAGAATCACGCCATCGTACCCCTCGAGCAGCTCCGGATTTCTTACTATACGCAGCCCCTCAAACACAGCCAAATCGATATCGTAGCGCGCAGCGATGGCGTCCAGTTCACCGAAAGTCTTTTCCCCTGCAGCCACGCGCTGAGTATTCTCGATAAACGCGATTCGCCGAGCATGGCCAGCGTTTTCTTCCGGCCAATAGGTGCGGATCCACTCGGCCATTTTAGGCAGGTATGCCACACTCTCCTTCAGATACCAATCATCATCAGAGAAGAGCATGCCGCCCCCGCCACGAGCATGGAAGGCAAATGGGCAAAAGCCCAGCCCAAGCGCCACGTGACGATAGACCTGATCCCGTCGCCCCTCCATCTGTTGCTCTGAGTCATAGCTCTTCAACGTCAAGGCGGCTGCCTTACGAGCAGCCACGCCGCCCATGCCATAGTGCGTACCGGGTAGCGTTCCCTCTCCATACAGGGTCGAAATGGCCTGATAGTTCACCGGCACGGAACTTTTATCCCAAACGTCCCCAATCGTGTATTGAAACATGCCCTCTGCGCTCGGAATGTATTCACGAATTTCCGCCAAGATTTGCCCCGTGGTCGACTCTTGCACCCAAGCGGCCCAGCGAACGTGATCCCAAAAACGTGGGTTGTGCTCATAGGCTTCCTCAGGCGAGAGGTCACCTTGAAAGCCCAGCGGCTCAATGCTGTTGTCGTCCCAGCTCTCAGTTGCTTGAAGCATATAAGTGCGTCCCAGGACGTCATTCTGCCAAGCCGCCTCCAGCGCCTCACGGGCGCCGTAATCATCCTTGAGCCATTGATTCCATGACTCCAGCAGCGCCGGGTAGGCCTTGATGCCCAACTCGCCACGGCCAATGGGCGTCTCATTGGCAGGGACTTCGAAAGCAACGATATTGGGTATATCCTGCATCGCTTCAGCGAACAGGCTCCATGACTCAGCAAGGGCCTCAGGCCAATGGTAGGCATTGTGGTGGTCAATATTGTCGCGCAGCGGCCCCCTGCCCTCCGGACCATTCATAAACCACTGCGGGTAGGGCCAGTGGAGATCAATCGAGACACCCAACCCATAGCGCTCGGCCTCCTGCATAATTTCCCTCAACATAGCCACGTAGGCCGGATCGAGCTTTCCACGTTCAGGCTCAAGCCACTTCCAAGTAACGGTAAGACGAATCCCATTAAACCCTAGGGCTGAGATGTAGCGCATGTCCCACGGGTCCCATAGGTTATCACGCCCATTGCCTGGCCGGTAAATGCTACGGAAGAAGAATGGCCCAAACATCCGGTAAAGTTCCCCGTTTGCACGCAGAAAACGTTTACCAGTTTCATCCGTAGTCCAGCGCCTATCCTCGAGCGAAATCTGTGACTGCACGGACGTTATCCAGGCATCGATAGCTTGCTGTAGGGAATCAATACTCGACTGTTCCGGTGCGCGCTCAAGCGACGTAAAACCAGCAGTAAGGGACTTCAGCTCATCCTGAAACTTGTCCCCTTCCTCGCATACAGCGTCTGACAAGTGGTGGTATTTGGCCATACTCAGCCAGTAGTTGACTTGCTCTACCATGCTCAGCAACTGGGCCGCACGCCAGATCGTGCGCTCATCCTCTACGGTCTGTATATCCTCTGCAGCCACGACAAGCGGCACACCGCGCACCTCTACCCAAGAGAGCATCGTCTCCAGCTTGCGACGTTTATCATTGAGCATTTGCCGTGCATAATCCTTGGCCGCCGCTTCACTGGAGAAAACAAGCGAGAGTGACTCCAACGAGATCTGAACCGGCGCCTCATCCGTTTTCAGGCCGAAGCTATTTATGCGATTCCCCCACTTTTCCAACTCATCTCGCCCAACGTAGAAAGTCAGTTCGTTGAATCCGCTCTCGTAGCGAAGCTTCTCTTGACTCACCAACTTGGCGGGCCAAAAGCCTTTCCCCTTCGGCTCTGCACCACGAAAGAACTGCCCCCTCACCTCACCCGACTGCGACGCGTAAAAACACACCCGCACGCCGACAACTTTTCCCCAGGCAGCATCGGGGAACACTCCCCGGCAAAGCGCCCAAGCCTTACGCGCCCTTTCTTCGCTCACCTGATCCTTTAAACTAACCGTCCAATTCAAGACTGGGACACCTCCCTCTCCTTGCTCGATCACGAACTGGTTGACGGCCCCCGATGACTGATCCGTTCCACGTGGAGTCACCATGAAGGTGTCATAAATACGCGCAACCGGCGCCCCCGACGCCTCAGAGGATATCCACGGCTCGACCGCCTCAACAGCAGCCAATCTACTCAGACCAACGAGCAAAAACAGGACGATAAAAAACGAATGGGGCATTTTGTGTAATTTAGAAGAAAACATACATTGCTGCCGTATCCATCTCAAGCCAGAGGGAGGCCATGTTCAGGTACAGCATCTCGAACAGGCAGCATTCACGCAGCCTAATAATTCACAGCCATTGAGGTGCTCAACAGCTTAACAGAAGAACGCTTGCCTCTACTTGAGGCGGCGGCGGCGGTATACCAGCACGCCCAGCAGGGCCAAAGCCGGCAGCACAGCGCTCGAAGGCTCGGGGATCGCGGCCGTGCCGTTCAGGATCACATTATCAATGCGTGGCGTACGCAGGGAGCTGCCTGACGTATCCCAGATGTAGATGCGAAATGTCGTGGCCTCGGTCAAATCCTGATATGACGCTCCGCTGAGAGTAACGGTACGATTATCCACCTGGTCAAAAGTGAAGCTGTTTACATACTCTTGATTAAAGGAGTCAATGGTCGTCGCATAGTTGTCTACACTTGAGCGAACGAAGAAGGTCACGTTAGCGGAACCGCTCAGGCCCTGCGTCGCATTAGCAATGGTGTCAAAGGTAAGCGTCGTCAGACTGACTTCGTTGCCCTCATCTGGAGTAAGGGTAAAACCAAAGTAGCTGCCATTTGTCACTGCATCTGCCTCGCTGGCCGGTGTGCTGTTAGCGTATCCGAGCGCCATCTCAGTGCCGCCGCTAATGATCCAGGCGGGACTCCCGTCGGCGCCTGCAGGTCCGATATCGAATTCAGAAGCATCAATGCCTATGGCACTCGATGTCGCAATGGCTGAGCCAGCATGAAATTGGTAATTAATGAGTACATCATCGGCCAATGCAGGTGAAACAAGACCAATCGTAAGGAGGGTAATCGTCAGGGGATTTTTCATAGGTGTTAGTGGGTATGTAGATTTTGGGTAGTAAGCCCAAGTTGAAGAACCAGGGCAGGTTATTACTGAGACGGTCAAAGAATACCCCATCTATGTCCCAAATCGTGACGTATAAAAAAAACGAGATAAGTGTTAAAAATGTAGCACTCGAGATTTCCACAAAGAATCAGCCCCCAAACCCACATCAATCACAGCCATCTGGTAAAAAGCGGCTCACCGCATTTAAATCCTTCTAACCCTGAATCTTCTGGACGCAAACACAGTGGATAGTAAATTCTGACGGTTGGAGCTAAGCGATTTCTCCGGCCAAGGGCGCAACATGAGCCAGAGCAAGGCAAAGACTCAGATACTGAATACACTCCAGAACCGCCTGCAGGACCCAGCAGAGCGGCCCATTATACGCATCCTCCAAGGGAAGCGCCCCATCGGGAACCAGTCGTCTTTTTTCATGGAAACGGCTCGCATTATCGTGGTCCTAAAAGGCACCGGCACGTTTTGTACGATTGAGGAAGAAAAGGAAACGACACTGAACATCTCCCCCGGCCAGATGCTGTTCCTCTCGGAAGGGACTTGGATCTGCCCCGTCCCCAAAGCCTCATATACCTCACTGGGGATGATCTTTAGGGATACCTCCACGCGCATGACGATACACTCTCGAAAAGTCATTCGAAGCGGCAAGCAGCGCGTGATCCCCAGCTACGTCGCACAGTGGCAAACACGTGAAACCTTGGGCCAGCGCGGCAAGCACATTTTTGCACTGCTGCGCGAAGCGGCTCCAGATACACTAGCGTCCTCAGCCGACACTCACTTGGCAAAAGTCCTCTACGCGAACCTCATCTCATTAATCGAGAACGCGTCCGAGTCCTTCAGCCAACCACAGTCCATCCTCTGGCAGAGCGTATGCGACTACCTCTCAGAGCACTGGTCCGATAACGACCTCACACGCGAGTCCGTTGCCAGCTACTTCAATCGGCACCCCAGCCACTTTTCCCGCTTCTTTCACAAGCACGCAAAGAAGAACTTCCGCTCATACGTGAATGAGCTACGGCTCCAGCGAAGCCTAATCCTCTTAAAAGACCTCCGCTACAACGTTACCGACGTGGCAGCTATGTGCGGCTACACGGACTTACAATATTTCATACGTTGCTTCAGGGAGCGCTACGGCCTCACCCCCGGACGATACCGGAATCGAAAAGAGCTCTAGCTAAAAGCAAGCATCCGCCCTGCATGAGTGCGGAAAGCGCTACTTATTTTTATCCTCACGGCCTCAGGGGGATACCCAAACGAGGAGTCCCGTAGCGCCAGGGCACGGTCAAATCGCTACATTTTTCACAAGATTGGTCGTTATTTCCCAACCCCATATTGCTCCATATTCTTTAGAGTAAGGCTCAGAATAGTCCTCTTCGGCTAGCCAATTCCAGACAGCGTTCCGAGAGGCGCCCTCACCCCAGCCTAGTAATATGAGCCTGAACTGCGACACAGCGCACACTCCAAGAAAACCACAGCCAGCAGCACTGGCGTCGAATGAATCGGCCATCACCAATGCCTTTGAGCGTACCCTGCGATGCGGCCGCCCGCGCTTAAGCTCCGAGCGCGCCTGGATACACCTTCCGCAGGAGAACTGGGCATACTCACATCACCCACATCTAGTTTTTTTTCAAGGTCGCTTATACGCGATGTGGTCCAATGGCCACAACGATGAAGATGCTCCAGGGCAGCGCGTCCTCTTGGCCCATACGAACGACTTTGTAAATTGGTCCGCCCCCACAGTGCTCTTTGGACAAGGAGCACCCACCAACACTCCCGTTTTCGATGGAAGCGTGATGACAGCTGGCGGGTTTCACGTGCACGAAGACTCCCTGATAGCCTACGCCGGTTGCTTTGAATACTCAGGCAATAGTTTGTCTGATGGCAAACGCCCAACAGCGGACACCGGTCATACAGACACCCGACTCCTCGTGCGCACTAGCGAGAATGCCCGCGACTGGAGTGCGATTGAGAACCTGGAGCTCCCCTTCATCCCAAACCACGGCCCCCAAGCAACCGCCTCAGGTCGGCTCATCCTCAGCGGGGGCATCACCTTTCCCTATACCGATGACCCACGCGGCCTGAGCGGCTGGACGACGACGGGGATCGTGCCCGGTGAGCACATCGTGGATGATTCGGGCAACTTCCAACCCATCCAGGAGCAAATGGGCTGGGATGGCATGCCCTGCGAGGGCTCCTTCTATCAAACCGACGACGGCCACCTGCACATGCTCTTACGCACAGGCACAGGACGGCTCTGGGTGACAGAGAGTCTTGATGACGGGCAATCCTGGAGCGCTCCCTCGAAAACCACCTTTACCGACAACAGCACCAAATTCCACTTTGGACGACTTCCGGACGGGCGCTTCTACCACGTAGGTAACCCCGACCCGCAGCCGGAGTTTCACCGCAGCCCCCTTGTGCTGTCCCTCTCCACCGACGGTGTGACATTCGACAGCCCACACATCCTGGCCGACGAGCCCTACTTCCAGCAATACGAGGGTTTGCACAAGGTCGGGCAGTATGGCTACCCCCACACTCTTATTCACGACGATTACCTCTACGTCATTTTTTCCCGCAAAAAAGAGGCCATCGAAATCCTGCGCGTTCCCTTAGACTCGCTTAGCTGATCTGATATCTATGGAATTTATTAACTATCAAGAATCCGTCCCCCTGCGTTACGACGTAGATGTCGCCGTGATCGGCGGAGGCATCGCCGGTGTATCAGCCGCCTGTGCCGCCGCGCACGAAGGAGCCCGGGTTCTCCTCGTAGAATACTTTGCCACCACCGGAGGCAACGCCACGATTGGCGGCGTGGCCAACTGGAGCGGAGAGACCCGCGGCCAAGGAGCCATCTTTGACGAAATCATCGCCATGCAAGAGGCCTGGGGCGCAATCGACCCCTATCTGGGCGAATACGAACACTTCGCGCTGAGCAGCAACCGTATCTTTGAGCACTCAATACTCGAGATCATCCTGCAAAAGCTACTCCAGCGACACAAGGTACACACGCTACTGCATACCTGCTTCGTTGGCGCGCGAATGGATGGCAACCGCATTGAGGAAGTCGTTATCAGGGGAAATTCTGGCCCGGAAGCCGTCCGAGCAAAGGTGTTTATCGACTGCACTGGAGAGGCGCACGTCGCCCGCTCTGCGGGTTTCGCCACAAGCAGAGGTCGCGACGGGGATGGCATGCCCCTGCCCGCCTCACTGATGTTCTTTGTGCGTGAAATGATGGATGGCAAGCCCGTGCCACAGCTCCCGGATGGTTGGTTCAAACCCGTTAAGCATAAGGACGACCTGCCGATGACCAGCATATGGCCTCACGGCTCTCAGGCCAAGGCGCTCAAAGTGAAAATCCCTGGTTACGACAGCACCGACACCGAGGAAATGACCCGTATGGAAATGCGCGCTCGAGAGCGCATGCATGAAGTGCTAGACTACTACCAACGCGTCGAAAAGAAGCCCTGGCGGTTTGACCACTGCTCGCCGCGCATCGGCTTACGCGAAGGTCGACGCATCATCGGGGACTACGTGCTTACCTTGGATGATATTCGGGCAGGAACGGCATTTGAGGACGGCGTGGCTCGGGGTGTATTCTACCTCGATGGCATGACACCCGACTGCGAGAAGCGCACCTACATCATTCCAAAGGAAGAGCAAGGCGTACCGCCCTACCACATCCCCTTGCGCAGCCTGATCGCCCGCGATGGCGTCAACCTGCTCATGGCCGGTCGTTGCTTCTCGGCCGACCAGCTTACACTTTCTTCGGCCCGTGTCATGCCGACCTGCTCTATGATGGGGCAAGCCGTTGGGATATGGGCAGCCCAAAGCGCAGATCAGCATTGCGCACCACGAGAGGTGGAAGCAAAATACGTTACGACTAAACTGGTCCAATACGGCGCCAACTTGGAAGTCGGCGCTCACGCGATTTAGCATACATCCAACTCATAAACCATCGCCTCTTACCCCTTACCCTAACGACCTCGCGATGCCGCCCTGCAACGATAGTAATTCAGTAAGTTCTAGCCTAGTTCAAAAAATTCATAGAGCATCAGACAGAGGCTTCGCGCTCATGATCAGCCTGGTGCTGATGGCGTTCATACTGCTGCTCATCATGTCGCTGTCATCAATGGTCAGGATTGAGTTAGCAGTTTGGAGCCAATCAGAATCTCAGCAACTGGCACGACAGAACGCCCTACTTGGGCTTAAGGTAGCCCTCGGAACCCTCCAGGAAGAGCTCGGTCCCGACAGGCGGATCAGTGCGACGGCGGAACGTCGCGACACCGACCCCTATGACACCGACGACTTCGATCCGTCCACCGGCTCCACCCAAGCAGATGGCGTAAAACAAAACAGGCAACACTGGTCGGGAACGTGGGAAACCTCGGTCGACGCAGATGGCTTTGTCGACACGACATTTCGCCGCTGGCTGGTCTCAGGCTATCCGGACTCGCACCAAGCACTCCTAACGGATACCAATGCGGATGCTGCCGACTTTCCAAGCAGTGTCGATATTCTCGGCGGCCCTAACCCAGTAGAAGTCGGTATCATCGAACTGAATTCGCTGGACGGATCAAGCGGCGGCTACGCTTTCTGGATTGGCGACGAGGGAGTCAAAGCAAAAGCAAATCTGACCGCGAGCACGGGCTCCGAAAGCACGCTCAGCGCACAACGTTTTGGCATAGAAGCAATGCGAGATCTAGCCTGGTATTCAAACTACTCTGACAGCATACGCGCGCGCCTCCATGATTTCTCCAGTTTCGACGGTCTCGTCCAACAGATGACAAACTCAGACACCATTGCTCCTGAGCACTACCATAACGTTACCTTCAACAGCTTTGGCGTTTTGGCCAATACTCGTGATGCCGGCCTAAAAAAGGACCTGACAAGCGGATTATTTGACAGCAATACCAGCCCGTCCGGGCTGATCTTTGGCACTGCAAACGACTCCGCCCCCAGTATCGTTGACCCTGGGGGCCCTGATTGGGACCAACTTCGTTCATGGCTCAATCTTCAGCCAGACCCTGTCACCAACGAATTACCCATCCAGCCATCCACGACAAAACAAGCGGGTGCATATCCCTCTATAATGGTATTTCAGCTCTATGTTGTGCCATCGGTTGACGCCAATACGGGCGAAGTACGCCTGCACATGATGCCCACACTTGTCCTGTGGAATCCCTACAACGTCCCGCTAGAGGACACAGAGTTGATGATCACTTTCCTTCGCCCCGGTGGCGACGGAGCAAGCTTGAACAATGAGACAAACCTCTGGTATCGCTGGCGAAACATTCGATTCAAAGACAACAGTAACAGCGATGTGTCCATCAACGGCCAGACCCAGATCGAAATGGATTTCAGCGAAAGCCTGACCCTTTTCCTCGATAGCGGGCGCATTGAGCCCGGCGAAGCTGTCGTCTTCAGTCCCCCTGAAAGCCACACGGTCTACGACCCCACAGCTCTCAACCCGTCAATCCACATCCTTGAGCGTGGATACCACCCGGGCTTTGGCTACTACGTGGACACTGGCATACAACTCGATCCGTCAATGACACCCTATAGATACGAGATGTTTGGCGGAGGGAAACGCGCCAACGCATTTCGCCTATACAAAGTCACCCCCTCAGACAATGAGCTGCTGCAAACAACGATCTACCAGCATGATTACCCCCTCATGCGCCATTACTCAGGCTATAGAAACCTCGTCCCCTTTAACCCGGCAGTGCCATTGGACATGACCTACGCGGCGGGTTTCAAATCGATGCGTACCTTTGCCGATAACGAGATATTTTGGGACAGCTCAAAAGTCACACTGACGCCTGACGTCCACAAGTGGATCAGCCAGCTTAATCCACGCGCACAGATCAACGGCCCCACACCTCTGGTCTACGGCGGCAACATCGACACCGTGCTAAGCCCCAACCCAACCTTTCCCTCCACTGGCCAGTTTGGCGATAACGACATGGGAACAGGCGTTACGCCATGGTCTGGCAGCACCGTCAGCGTAGGCACTGTTAACGGCGCACACATTGATCACGTCTCACTCTTTCAGCCCGCGCCCGTACGAGAAAATCTGCACTCGATTGGCCAGCTGATGCACGCCCCGCTCTACAACGAATTCGACTCCGCCACTTATTATCAGCGGGTGCGGAACAGCCGATTTGGCAACCTCATTCCCGCTTACGCCATCGGTAGCAGCCTGGCAAACCGAGCCATCGACCTCGGCCAGACAGAACGTTACTGGGATGGGTCCTATAGCCCCGTAGAGTCCTTTTTCGACTTCGGAGGTGTCCTGCACGACTACTCCTACAAACTGAACAATGCCCTCTGGGACCACTACTTCTTCTCCACGCTACCCAATACGGCTGCAGACAACATGCCGCAGAACCCACGCCTCGTTGACATCACCCAAGCCGACGCAACCCCCCGATCCAATATCGATACCGCGGCGGCAGACTTAATGGTGGACGGCGCCTTCAACATCAACAGCACCTCAGTGGAAGCCTGGAGCGCCCTACTTGCTTCGTTCTACGGAACAGAAGTTACGCGCCAAGGCAACATGGTCGATGCAGCAGATGCGCAAACACCACAGTCTCCCATCACACGTCACGACAATCCGCTCGGCCCTAAGATAGGCACAGTAGATAGCATGACCTCGGCCTCACAATATACCGGCTATCGGGCTCTATCGTCTGCTGAAATTTCGACGCTTGCCCAGTACATCGTAGAGGAAGTCAAGCTCCGCGGCCCCTTCGGCAGCTTGTCTCAGTTTATAAACAGAATGCCAAACAGGCAGGACAACACCTTTAGTGAACCCGTAAATGCCTTCCGCCTTCAGGGCACACTGAGTGCCGCAATAGAGAAAGCCAACCTCAACCAAAACCTGAAGCACACTGCTGTCGCCGCACAAGCTAGCGGGATGGTCAACACCGAAGCCGAAGTCGAAGCCGGTTGGACCAGTGAAGGCCTCCCCGGGTGGCTCACCCAAGCCGACCTTCTTGCCCGACTAGGTAGCACCCTGAGTGCACGGTCAGACACGTTCCGCATTCGGGCCTACGGAGAGTCGACAAAATCCCTTACAGGAGAAAAGAGTTACGCATGCTGCGAAGCGATCGTCCAGCGTACCCCTGAGTTCGTAGATGCAAATGCAAATACTCCTGAGGCAGATTTCGATAATTTAAACCAGACCAATCGCCAGTTCGGTCGACGTTTTATCGTCGTGAGCTTTCGATGGCTAGAGGACTTTGAACTATGATCAAGCGTCTGCTAAAATATGCATGCCTTTTCCTGTGCGCCAGTGTTCAAAATATACAGGCAAACCAGGAAGAAGCCGTCTCCGTGGACTTCCGCATCTACTATTGGCCAGAGCAAACACCGATTGCCTTTCCTGGCCAAGAACCCCTGCACATCCGCCCTTCATCGCAACCGCAGAGCCAGCAGAATGCATCGGCCGAGATCCCCGAAGACGAACAGTTCGACGCACCAGAACTTTATTTCGCCAACGGCCAAGGCGAGGGCAAAGCCGTACCCCTGCAGCTCAATGAAGGCCAACTCTCAGCTTTGTACCACTATCATGGCCCGCCCCAAATTGTCTTTTTCGAGGAAGCACATTCATCGGAAGATACCCAACTGCGCATCCCCAAAGCCACGACTACCCTACCCAGCGTCTCTGCCTCTTACATTTTCATTCTCTACCCCAAAGGCGACGGAGACTACGCGATTTTTCATATCAGTAGCGAGAAACTGCTTCGGGGAAAAGACAATGTCATGGCCATCAACCTGACCGCATCTCCACTTGAATGCGCCCTTGGCGATGTCCAGTTCAGCCTGCCAGTTAGAGGCCACGCTGTCCTCGACGCGCAAAGCAAATCAGGCGTATACTATCAGGCGCTGCTGGTAGCCTCGCCCGATACAGAAGGCAATATTCGCAAACGTTTGGCGCAAATGATTACGGTAACTGGCCAGCAGAAATGGATTCTCATGCTGTATAATCGAGTGGGTAATGCCGGAGGCATCAGCCTGCAGAAGATCGACGCGCAGTTGACTCAATCAGCAAGACCGACGAATACGGGCGAGCAACTGTAACCAAGGTTACAGCCTCTACTTCTCATCCCGTACTGCCCGCTAAACGCGGCTCGGTGGAGCCATCGTTCGGCGGACCACCAGCTCCGAAGTCATTCGCTGAATCTGGATCGGAGAATCGAAATCTTTCATGCGATTACGCAGAATTTCATCGATGGTCTTAGCCATGTTCATCCGATCAATGCGAATCGTGGAAAGGCCGACGGCCTTTGCGCTGGCAATGTCATCACTGCCCAGGATTGACATTTCATCAGGTATACGGACGCCCTCGCCTTCTGCCTCGCTGATGATGGACATGGCGGTGTGGTCATTGAAAGCGACAATGGCAGTAGGCCTTTTTCCCTTCAAACGCCAGTGACTGAAAGCCCGCTGTCCAGCCACATCGCCTTCAACGCCAAAGACCGAAAGCTCTTCATCGTAGGTCAACCCCAGCTCGCGCGCCCATTCGATGAAAATCGCGTGCTTCCCCACCGGACGGTCTTTCATGCCAATGCCCACGTAAACCACTTTCTTGTGGCCCACATCACGCAGGTAGGTCATCGCCTGTCGCATGCTCATCCGGTAATCGATTGTCAAGCTGTCGAACTCATCCCCAAAGCTGTCGTAGAGAAACAGCAGCGGATAACGCCATGACTTCAGCTTCAGGTAGAGCGGCATGTTTTTCTTTTCCGCCACCGGGTTGACCACGAGCGCATCCGTCTCGCCAGCAGACCAGTGAAGCATTGTATTCGCCTCTACCTCGACAGAATTGTGCGTAAGCGCAAGCGTAGTAGACATGCCCGCATCGGCATTGATCAAGTCGAGGTGCTCGTAGAGCTCGGAGTAATTGGAGTTGCTCAAATTCGGCAAAATGATGCCGACACGCCCCGAGTAACCGCGCTTAAAATTACGGGCTGAAGGATTGGGGTGGTAGCCAATTTCCCGAGCGGCCTTGAGAATTTTCTCCCGGGTCGATTCACTGATGCCCTCGCCGCCATTGAATGCGCGCGAAATAGCCCCCTGCGAATAACCTGTTATTGAAACCAGATCTTGAACCTTGGGCCTAACGCCTTCCTTCTTCGATTTCCTGCCTCTTTTAGCGCTCATGTATTGCATAACATAGTAGCATCCTCAAAGGCATTACAATCCAACAACTACGCTATTTTCAGCATACGCAATGCTCCCCAAAACCGAGTTTGTGTATTACTTAGTAGTCCGCATGGAGCGCCTTCTCTAAGGAGCGACTCTTAGCCGCATGAACCGGCATCCGGCGCCGCCCAAAGGCGTCCGGTCAATGACTTGCATGCGAACAGTCCCATCTCCGTTGGACGAAGGCGCCGATTGCAAAGTGTACGCCGGCCCGGAATGCCAGAAGACGAGATCATCCGACACCTCAGTCTCAACGGTGACTGAGCCCAGCGCTTCCAATTGGTCAAACACCAATTGAAGGTAACGCTGACCGCCCATCTCCACAATCTCCTGCTGAGGCAATTTAAGCCCTTCAACGGTCGGGCTTTGCGGATTCGAATTGAGCACAAATTCCAGAATATTCGGCAACGAGTCGCCATCCGGATCAGCATCCACATCCGCATCGGTTCCCACCAAGCCTTCACCACCAACCCATCCAGCAAAGTAATCCGGAGGCGCGGAATTCAAGGCGTCTTCAATTTTTACATCGTCTAAAATAACCGTGATGCCCACACCAGAGTTCAGGCGCATGCGGAAATCCCGCAGCGCAGCCGTGAAACCGGATTCCATCGTCAAATTCGCATGCACTGGTTCGTCGCCGATCCAGATGGAGGTAGCGCCGGCGGACAGCGCATGAACCCCGCCATCCGGTCCAACGTAAGCAGCTTCATCAGCCGACCGATTCACATACCACGTCCAATACAGCAGCTCTCCCGTTGCCGGATAATCACCCACATTGGAACCATTTACGCGGACAGAAAATTCGTTGGCTCCCCCACCCCGCACATTAATACGCGCCGAGTGAATGCTATGGGAACCCGCCGTGCCATAGTCAATGACGCTGCCATAGTCACCCATTTCGATATAGAACAGGTCAGACGAGCTAGACGCATTGATGATCCCCATAGCGAAGGACACTTTAACCAACTCCGTCCCCTCTGGCATGGTTCGCAAAATGGTGACGCCCGCATCATCATTGCTGCTCGTTACTCCGCTGCGGACATTGCGTAAGGCGCCGCCCTCGATTGACCACACCCCACCATCAGCTTCAGCGCTGATATCATCGAAAAATTGAGTCGGATCGGCGGCAATGTAGTCCGCGTAATTCGCTGATGAGGCAAAATCCTGGAAGAACAAAGTTTTGGCGGAACCCGGTGGATCATCACTCACCGTAATGATTAAATCCGCCGTTGAGGTTTCCTCTGAATCATCAGCGGTCAGTCGTAAAATGTAAACACCCGCCATTGTGAAATCGACATAGGTATCCGGCGAAGCGACATCGCCAAAATTCACTGAAGCTGGCCCGCTAACGAGCGCCCACTCCGTTGAGACCCCCGCCCCTTCCGGCAGGCCATCGTCCGTCACCACACCGTGAATGGCGGTTCGATTCACCGGCAAACTAAGCGTGAAATCGCTATCCACCGTAATGATCGGAGTCTGATTGCCGTCGCCGCTGCCACTGTCACCAAGGTTGTTATACCACACATCAAACTCTTCAGTCGTGCGGTTATTGGCAGCGTCTATTGCCGTGACCTGAATGACATTGAGCCCGAACTCCAACTGTATGTCCGATACGATCCAATTGTCAGTTCCCGATGCGACACCAGAGAGCGGACCGCGATTATTGGCCCACCGCACCTGGGTAACGCCAACATTATCTGAAGCAGTTCCACCGACGGAAATCTTATCAGAGGTTACTTCATATCGACCAACCCCAGCAGTTGGCGAAACAATGGAGACCGTCGGGTATTCCGTTTCCGCCCCAACGGGCATGTAGCGCACGCGTAAGTTGTCACGAAATTTCGTCATCCCACCTTTACTGCTACTGTAGCTGGTACCCTCTGCTTCAATTACGATTAGGTTGTCGCCCTGAACCAGCGGAATATCATCCACACTCCAATTCGTGGAGCCCGTTGCATCACCGGAAGCCTCTTCGCCATCCGGCCCGTAGCGTGTCCATCGAACGACCGTTACGGCCGTGGTTTCATCACCAAGTGAACCGCTTAAGCTGATGCTGGAATCATTCGTAAACATAGCATCTTCTGTGGTCGGCGTTTCGATGCGTACGTAGGGATGCTGAAATTCTATAGCCGATTGATTTCTCCGCTGAGCCATCATCCACTCATAGAAGCCGGGGGTCGCAAAACCGGACCCCGAAACGCCATGCCCACCGGTAGCGTATTGAGTCAGGATAGGCTTGGCGCCGTAGAGCGTCGTAAAATTCACATAGTTTAGAGTCCCCTTAAAACTAATGCTGTCGTTATCTGCAGTTATCGCCCAAATCGGCATATCTTTCAGCGGGTAGCTTTCTTTGGGCGAGCCGTAACCAACCCCAGGCGCAATTGCCGCGATGCGATCCCGAAACTGACCGCCGTAAAACCAGGCCCCATTGCCCCCCATGGATATACCCGAAATGTAGACGCGGTCCTCATCCACCGGATAGTTTGCCACCACATAGTCCAGCAATTCCTCAAACGTATAAAGCTCGCGATAGTTTGTCCAATTGCCCGTGCCCGGCCCGTCAGTCACCACCTGCGGCGCCAGCACTAGCGAACGCTGGTAGCTCTGATTGGCCGAACTCGTCCAACGTGAAGTCGCCGGATCGAGCTGATCGCCATTGTCGCTGCCATCAGGCTTTCCCTTCTCACCTTGCCCATGGAGGTTAATGATGAGCGGGTATTGCTCGGAGCCCGCCGCATCAAAATCGTCCGGCAAATAAAGCATGTAGGGCATGGCGCAATCTCCCTGAAACAGTCCACTAACCCATTCTCCAGCGAATGCAAGTGGCCCCATCAGGGCAAATAGACAGCTAAGAGAACAAGATTTAAGAGGAGAAACATGCATGGCGGGAAAAGTATACGAAATATAAAAAAGGGGAAAGTAATGTTTTCGTTTTGGGACAATGAACTGAACGATCTTACTGCGCTACTTAAGCAAAAACCTGCGCGAAGCGCCTCGCCCAGCCGCAGCAATAATACAAGTAAGCCGGGACTAGCTAATGAAGCAAAAGCAAGCCGCCGGCATTACTGAATGGGCAAGCTACAAGCACTTGCGGCGGCGAACCATCGCCACAAGACCGATCACGCCAGCCAGGCCAAGCGCAATGGTCGATGGCTCAGGAATCACTGTGCCCGCCAGCACCACATCGTCAAAAGCCAAGTACCGCGTGCCACCGTCAGACAGCCCATAAAGTGCGAACGAGACGTTCGTCACGTTGTCGGCTATGTTTATCGTAACCTCCGTCCAGTCCTGCAAAAAGGCGCCCGATTCAGCAGCGGCAAGGGTAACCCCGCCACTTACTGGAGTAAGGATATCCAGATTCGGCGTAATGGTAGCGCTGCTTCCGTTGGTAGTCGTCGCAACGAGATAGCCGATTTCTTCAACCGAGCTCTGCCCCGACCAATAGAACGTCAGCGTCTTGCTTTCGTAGGCAGACACGTCAATATCTTCGAATACAATCCAGCCCCGGGTAGTGTTGGTAAAAGCGGCGTTGCCATCCATGTCACGCCCGCCCCAGTACTGCGCCCCTTGCTGTGGACCGGAGACTGCAGTAAAGCTGGCTAAGCCAGTCGTGGCAGCCCAGGTATCACCGCCACCGTCAAAAGTTACATTTGGATCAAGCGTGTAGTTCCAGGTGTCGCCCGAGGTTTCAAAGCCCTGGTTGGCGATCGTAACCGCTGACAATGACGCCGCGCTCAAGCCAAGGACCGATAAGGAGAGGAGGTATTTATTCATGCTAATATTAATGGGTTGGGGTGATAGAAAGTTTGCTTAAGACAACCAAAAGCTATTTAGACTTTTACGTAAAAGCAATAAGAATATTCCAAAAACAACCAGAATCTCTTTTAAATAAAAGCTAATTGAGCAAACAGACCTTCAAACCTGCTCTCATTTCAGCATTAAATCATCATCGTAATACACAACAGGCAAACGCAAGAGAGCGACAAAGCCTGACCGAATCAGCCACCACAAATCCCCTAAGCAGATAAAAATGATCACCTTACAAAACCCAACCGAAGCAGAGATTAAAAATGTTCACTGCATGCGCTCCAATAGATCAGCACAATGAAGCATCTCTCCGGAATGTTTTGCGCCGATCTGCTTTTATGATTGCGAATACGTAATAGTTTCATTTAGCTACGCCTCATACATGATCCATCCATCAGCTGAGACAATCCCCACCCCTGCGACTAGGCTCATGCCAACGATGACGCCTGTAGAGGGCTTTGGTTACTTTGATCCCGAGGCGCGCGAATTCGTCCTGACTACCCCCCATGCGCCACGTCCCTGGAAGAATATTTTGTGGAATCCGACCTTTAATGCGCAGCCCACGCAAGTCTCTGGCGGCGTCAGCTATCGACGCGAACCTCAAAGCGGCGACATCGTTCTGCTCAATTGGAGTGGCCACAAATATATATACCTACAAAACACTAATTCCGGTGAACTCTTTAGCGTCGGCTATAGCCCAATCTGTGATGACGCGCATTGTGAGTTCGAACATCGCATCGGGCTCAACACCAGCACAACCCGGCTTGAGCACTATGGGCTGGAGGTGCGCCTGACTCAGTCTGTGGATGTCACCCTCCCCCGTGAGTATTTTGAAATTACCCTGATCAATCACCGCAACATCGCAGAGCCATGGCGCGTCATTTTCTTTAGCGATATCAACCTCTCTCTCGGCGATGGCAAGTTCGGCGCGGACGACTCTTTTACCGCCAACGCCTGGCAGGACCGCCAAGTACTGCAAATCCTCAACCGCCAAGACCACACTGGCCAATACGCTGCGTGGCTAGAGTCCAGCCTACCACTCAAGGGGCATCTCTTTAACCGCGATGACTTTACTGGCGTCTACGGTTCTTACGCCCGCCCCCGGGCCATCCTCAAGCAGTGGCCCACCACCCATTCTCCCATCGACGCCCCAATTCTGGCGGGTTACGTGGATTGCTATTTAACGCCCGGTAAAGCGCGTGAACTGCACTTCACGCTCGGCCTGGGCGAACGCAAAGTAGACGACCTGCCACGCGTCAGCCAGCAGCACATCACGCTATCCAAAGCCAAGCAGCTCAAACAACTCGATGAGTTGTATGCGCGCGTTGAAGTCGAAACGCCAGACGCTGAGTTTGACCTCTTCGTCAACACCTGGATCAAGCACCAGCTGAACTACTGCGCTTACTGGACTCGTGGCTGGGGCAAAGGATTCCGCGACAGCAATCAAGATGCGTGGGCCTACACCCTGCTCGACGCCAAGCGCTCGCGCAAAATGATTTTGGACTGCCTGCCTTACCAGTTTGCCGACGGTCGCACCGTGCGCCGCTGGGGGCCAATCGTGCGTGATCAATACAACGACGGAGGCGCGTGGCTGATCTTCGCCACTCATGCTTACATTGCCGAAAGCGGGGACGCTGACATTCTGGAAATCGAAGCCCCGTTCTTTGAATCAGAAGAAAGCGGCACGGTCTACGAACACCTTAAACGCGCAGTCGATTACTTGTGGGAGCACCGTGGCGATCGCGGGCTCTGCCTCATGCCTTTTGGCGATTGGAACGACCGCCTAACCGGCATCGGACGCGAAGGTCGGGGCCAAAGCGTGTGGACCAGTATGGCGCTCGTCGAATCGTTCGCCAAGATGATGCAAATTGCCGGGCGCGTTGGGCCGCAGGAAGACGCAATTGTCTTTGCCGAACGCCATGCCGAGCTAACTGAAACCATCCGACGGGAAGCCTGGAATGGCCAGTGGTATTCCCGCGCCTTTACCGATGCTGGCCAACCTGTTGGCGCCCCCAGCAATGCGTTTGGCGCGATCTATGTTTTGCCCCAAGCTTGGAGCATGCTTGCCGGTATCGCGACGGATGAACAAATCCCGCAAATTGTGCACGCTGTCAAAGAGCGCCTGGAATGCGCGCATGGCTTCCGCCTCTTAACACCGCCTTACCAAGGATACGATCCAAGCATCGGCCACCTCAGCGCCACGCCTCCCGGCACCTTGGAAAATGGTGGCAACTACTGCCATGGCGCCATGTTTATGGCCTACGCACTTTGCATGACAAAGCAAGTGGACTACGGGCTCGACATCTTCAAACGCATTTTGCCAACCAATCCGCAGAACCCGCCCAGCGTCAGCATGCAAGAGCCTTACTCGCTCTCCAACACCTACGCAGCGCCAGAGTCAGGCGAGCGCTCTGGCCGGTCGCTGTTTTCCTGGCGAACGGGAGCCGCAGGCTGGGCGTTCCGTTGCGCAATCGAGGGCATACTTGGCGTCAAAGCGAGCTTTGCTGGCTTGGAAATTTCCGGAGACCTGCCGTCGGCGTGGCAACATGCTTCGATGACGCGCACGTATCGCGGCAAGAAGCTCATGATCCAATGGCGACGCACTGGCGATAGCTCGCGCACGCTCAATGGCATACCCGTTGCCAGCGCGCCCATCACCATCAACATGTTAGCCGAAGGCGACAATCGACTCGAAATCACACTTTAACGCAGCAGGGAAATTCACCTGCGACACACCCCAATCAATTTTCAAATTATGCATTTACCTCGCCTCAACTTCCTCATTCCAGCCCTTTGCCTTTGGGGCCTTCTTCCCCTCTCCGCTGGCGCCGCCAACTACGAAATCAGCATCCCCGCCACCGTGCCGACGCCACCCGCAGGCGCCGCGTTTTCCACAGAGCTCAATGGCCGATCCGTATCTGATCCCGGTCAGAAAATCTCCCGCCAAGTAATCCTGAAAAATCTCGGAACTACACCGCTCAACTGCCTCGTCAATTTTAGCGTGCAAGTCGACTCCAACTTCTACGAGGGCGAACCCGCACCTTCTGGTTCGATGCCCGAATATCCCGACGTTGGCAGTTTTCTCGATGAGGTGGAACAAACGGTCAGCCTGGCCCCGGGCGAAAGCAAAACACTCACGCTCGAAACCACCGAAGGTCTGCCCGTTGGGTTCTATTTCCTCAATTTCATGATCAGTGGCGGCGGCTATTTCGAGCAGCTTTACGCACGCCAATTGGTGCTGCCCAAGGCGCCGGAAAAGCTATCCGCCGAGTCCCGGTTTGGCATCAATGTGTCCGACCAAAAACTCATCGGTCTCAACCAACGACTGGGCTTTGGCTACGTGCGGTTTGAGAACCTCAAGTGGGCCTTCGTCAACCCGCGCAAAGGCTACTTTGCCTACGACGGCTCCGTCGGCCCGTGGTATGTGAAGCAGGATGAGATCGCGCAAGCCTACACCGATGCCGGCTTCCAGTTTACGAGCTACTTTTTCTTCACCCCGCACTGGGCAACCTCTGCGCCGGAGGGCGTCACCAAAAAACGCCAGCTCTCCTACCCGCCCAAGGACTACGCCGACTACGCCGAGGGAGTGTTCCAAACCATCGCGCGCTTTGGCGGCAAAGAGCACCCCGCATCCGAGCTGATGACGTCGGACAAAGTTTCTGGCAAAGACCAGCTCCGCCTCATGGAACTCTGGAACGAAGTCAATCTGGACAACCCCAAGTGGGGCTTCTGGGTCGGCACGATGGGCGAATACTTCGAGATGTTTCGCCCCGCCGCCGAGGCCGGCAAGCGCGCCGATCCCGATGTGAAAATTTCGCACTCCAGCTACGCGGGCATCGCGTTGGAACTCGTCGACCAACTGCGCACCTACACCTACGAAGATGGCAAGCATCCGCTCGATTTCACGGACATTATCAACGTCCACTTCTACAGCGGCAAGGCCCTCCCGGAAACCGCCACGCTCGACCCCAATGCCGACCGCACCGGTGAAGCCATGGCCGGCGCGTCGACTTATGAGGATAACCTGCGCGACCTCAATGCCTGGCGGAACCAATTCAAACCCGGCGCAGAAATCTGGATCACCGAAACCGGCTACGATGTCGGCGGCAAGATCGGCAGCACCCTGCGCATGCAAGCCGCGAAGATTCCCCGCTGCATCATGATGGCCCTGGCCGAAGGCATCGACCGCGTGTTCTATTATCGCGAGGCTGGCTCCACGCCGTCGCAGCACGCGGGGGCGGGGCTCGTCACCACCGACCATAAGCTGCGCCCCAGTTGGCTGACCATGGCCACGATGATTCGCCAGCTCGACGGCGCGGGGGTTAACGAAGGCATCCGCCTGCCCTATCCCGATGACAACGTGCGACTCTATTTGTGGAACACCAACCACGGACTCGTCGTCAGCGCGTGGGCGGTGGAAGGTGATGCGCGCGTCGATCTCGACCTCGGCGCCGTCACGCTAACGGACGCCTTTGGCTATGCGACGGAAAAAGAATTAAACGGCGGCTGGGCCGTCGGTGAGTTCCCCGTCTACATTTCCAACATCAAGCAAGCGCCCGCGCTCATGGCGCTCAAGGACAAGGCGCTGCTCGCCAAGCAAGAACGCGCGCAGCTCATTGCCGCGTCGCAAAAGCGCCAAGCCTACCTGTTTGACTTTGGCAGCGCAGCCTACCCGGGCCTCTTACGGGGCGAAGGTCTGATCCGCCCGTTCACCGCCGTGACCAAGGACACGCAATTTCAAAGCTCAACCGGCTACGGCTTCACCCAAGCCGCCACCCGCGACCAGGATCAGGAAAAATTCCGCAAACTGCCCTTGCTTCGCGATAAGACATTCTTCAGTCCGCGCACGGAATTCAAGCTCACCGTCAAGCCTGGCAAATACCGCGTAAAAGGTTTCGCCGAAGGCAAGCGCGGCGCTGTTGATTTGCTGCTAGCCGATGGTAATTCAGCGCCATCGAAGATCACCGTCCAACCCAGCAGTGACTCCGCCGAAGCCAATTTCAACACCGAGTTCGACTGCAAGAGCGGCGAGATCACGGTCCAATTCACCGCCGAGACGGCCCTTTCCTGGATCGCCTTCATCGAGTGGAGCGCCGAGGCTGACAACAATGGCTAGGAGCGCATCCCGGAATCCCTGACAATTTTCCTTGAGGAAGCTTAATTGCCACTATTAGGATTGCGGTAATGCAATAGCAGCAACGCTGTGCGCCCCCACTCCTAATAGACATGACTCCCAATACCCTGCATGCCCTCTTCCGGCACACTCCCTCTGTGTTCACGCGGCGCTCCTCCGGCGCCTTCCTCATCCTCGGGCTCGTCTGCGCGCCGCTTGGCGCGGCCTCAATCGCGTTTCAAGGTTATGACGGCGACGCTGCGGATACGTGGGGCTACACGCCCGACCCCGTCGAAACCAACACTTCGGGCGATGTCTGGGAGCCCTCCGCGAGCTTTAAAACGATCACCGCGCCCCAAGCCGGATCTGATTTCTGGACGATGCAGGACCTCTCGGGCGTCAACACGCTCAACACACGCTCGGGCAACCTTACCCAAACGTTCGCCACCATCGACACCTCGGGCTATACGGACATCAGCATTTCGTTCTACTATTGGATCTTCCAGATGGATTCGGGCGACGAGATGTACTACGAAATCGATACTGGCTCGGGCTTCGGCGCCCCTGTTGCCTTCGTCTCGCCCAGCGAGAACAATTTCTCCACCGACGCCTGGGTCCAGGAAACGATCAACATCGGCGATGCCAGCAGCGTCACCCTGCGCCTTTCCACAACTCCCTGGACCGGAGGCGGCAACGAGTATGCAGGCTGGGACTCCGTATCCCTCGAAGGGACCGTGGTCCCCGAACCGGCAACCTACGCGCTCATGCTCGGCGCGGCTTGTCTTGGTTTGCTTGCGTGTCGGCGGCGTCAGCGCCACTAGGGGCCCACGCGGTTTCCCCAAGGGTTTCGCGCCTCAAAGCACCGGTGTTTCGCGACACGAAGCCCAGGGCCATGGTGACCATTTCCCTCTAGGGAATCAGCAGAAGTGTCGGCGACACTACCACGAAGCGTCGGCGACACTTCGTTCTACAGTCGGCGACGCTTGGTCGCGCAGTCGGCGATACTTAGCCGACCCTGGAAGCGGTGACGGCCGAGAAATTTCGCGCGTCTGTGCTTCTCTTTTTCATACGTCAAATACTAAACGAAACCGTCATTTGGTCAACGCGCTTTCCTCTTAAAAACACAAGAAATCATGCCTTATTCTCCCATCGAACTCAGTGGCCCGGGCGTCCGCGTTCACCCCGCTGGAAAGCAATTACAAGTCGCCATGCCTCATGGCGGCATCGGCGCTGGCAGCATTTGCATGAGCGGCTACGGCGGCCTCATTAACTTCTCCGTGATGAACCGCCCCGAGCTGGCGCATCGCGAGACGTATCTGCGCCGCGAACCGTCGGCCTTCGGCATCCTGCACCTGAAGGACGACTCGAAGACGACGCGCCTGCTGGAGGGCCCGATCCCGCGCGAACAGTTGTTCTACCAGGGCCTACACAGCCAGGGCTACCGCCGCGCTGGCTACGAGGGCTACCCGCGCTTTCGCGAATGTGAGTTTCGTGGCGCCTTCCCGTTTTCGCAGGTCTGCCTGAGCGACGCCATCATGCCGGTCCAGGCAACCGTAACCGCCTGGAGTCCCTTCGTTCCGCTCGATGATAAAAACACCAGCTTGCCCACGCTGTGCCTGGAATACGCGCTAACCAATACCAGTGATGCGCGCGTAGAAGCGGAGTTCACCTTTCACATGTCACACCTCGCGCAGTCCTGGGAAGGCAAAGACGACGGCCTGAACCACGGCCTTGACGGACGCGGTGTTCGCTTCGACAGCACCCGCGCCAAGCAGGATGGCTCGTTTGGCAGCTCCGCATTTATCCTCCCTAATGGCGCTAACCGGCTGAAGGCGATGTGGCATCGCGGCGGCTGGTTCGACGGCATGACCATGCTTTGGGAAGAAGTCAGCAACGGCGCCTTTCAGGCAAACGACGGCGCCGACGCCCCGCGTTCCAAGGGCGGCAACGGCGGCTCCGCGCTAGTCGATGTCTCACTGGAGCCCGGCGAGACACTGGTCATCCCGGTCGTCATTGGTTGGCATTTCCCCAACGCGCACCTGCGGCTCGGCCACGCCGAAGAGCCCGACCAGAAGCAAGAAGTGCTGCACTGCTGCTGCGACGATGACGCTTGTGCCGAGCCCGGCTGGAGCCCCTACTACGCCGCGCATTGGAGCGACGCCGAAGCCGTTGTCCGCTACGTGGAATCACGCTACGCCTCACTGCGCGAACGCACGCTCGGCTTCCAGCAGGCGCTGTTTCGCTCCACCTTACCCGCCGAGACGATCGACGCGGTTTCGGCCAACCTTGGCATCCTCACCTCGCCCACGGTCCTACGCCAGGCCAACGGCCAAGTCTGGGCTTGGGAGGGCTGCTTCCCCGATAGCGGCTGCTGCCCCGGCTCTTGCACGCATGTCTGGAATTACGCCCAGGCCATGCCCCATCTTTTCCCGCCGCTTGAGCGCAGCTTGCGCGAACAGGAGTGGCGCTACTCCATGAATAATGACGGCCACGTGACCTTCCGAGCAGCTATTCCCGATGGCCCCACCAAACACGATTACCATGCGGCGGCCGACGGGCAGTTTGGCGGCATTCTCAAGCTTCATCGCGACTGGCAAATATCCGGCGACGATACTTGGCTGAAAGCGCTGCTGCCCAAGGCGCGTCGAGCGCTCGAATACGGCATCGCGACGTGGGACGCCGACGAAACCGGCCTACTCAACGCCCCGCATCACAACACATTCGACATCGAGTTCTGGGGTCCTGATTCACTCTGCACCACCATTTACATTGGCGCACTCTGCGCCATGGCCGAGATACTGGAATACCTCGGCGATCCGGAGTCGGCCACGCGCTACCGCGAGCTGGCGCAGAAGGCGAATCACCAGCTCGAAACCGTGCTCTTCAATGGCGAATTTTATGAGCAAAAGCTGCACTTCGACCCAGACTTCTGGCGCGCGGACGCCTACCAAAACGAGTCGCCCGACACCCTCAAGATTCTGCAAGCCGAAGGCCCCAAATACCAGATCGGCAAAGGCTGCCTGACCGATGGCGTCGTGGGCGCCAACTGGGCGCAGCTCTACGGCATCGACACACCGATGAACCCGCAATCGATCCAGAGAGCGCTCCGCAGCATTCATCGCCACAACTTCAAGACGGACCTCTCTGCGCACCCCATTCCCCAGCGCCCCGGTTATGCCATGGGCTCCGAGGGTGGCGTGCTCAACTGCACATGGCCACTGGGTGACAAGCCCAGCCTGCCCTTTGTTTACTCGGACGAAGTCTGGCCCGGCTCCGAATACCAAGCGGCCACGCACATGATCCAGCAAGGCATGATCGAAGAAGGCCTGGAGATTGTCCGCACGATCCGTTCGCGCTTCGACGGCGTGGCCCGCAACCCTTGGGATGAGTATGAATGCGGCAGCTTTTATGCGCGCTCCATGTCCAGCTACGCGCTGCTGCAAGTGCTCAGTGGCTTCCGCTACAGCGCCGTCGAGCAAAGCCTGTCGCTCAAGCCCTACACCAGCAATCGTCCGTTCCGCTGCTTCTTCAGTACGGCCAGCGGCTATGGCGAAGTGATCCTTGAAGAAAGCAAGTTGTGCATTGAGCTGCTCGAAGGCGAGCTGGCGGTGAAGACGGTTAAGCTGGACGGGCGTAGCCTCACCGCAAACGTCACCGCAACGCCCGACGCCCCGCTCAGCCTACCGCTATAACTCACTCCAGGACGAGGCGGCCAAAGCGGGTTGGCTGGTGTCCCCATCCATAAGATGGCGACCACTGGCCCGCCAGCTTTCGCTGCTTGTCATCCACTGCCAACTGGAAGCCGAGCACATCTCCGGAGCGCGGCGGCGCCATGCCAAGAGTCGACCAGGGAATGACCAACGACACAGTCCAGGAATCGCTGTCAACCTGTGTCTCCACGCTGAAGTCGCCGTTCCAACTGCGGTCATGCCCACGCCCATCCATCACGACGCCCGCCGGGTTGACGATGATGTGGAAGTAGTCGCTGGTCTGAGTGTCGGGCTGGAGAAACAGCTGCACATTGTCGTCGTGATAAACGGAGGCATCGCGGTTCTTTTGGTTCGTGCGTAGCTTACTCGTGTCTTCCACAAAGACGCGAATGCTTACATACAATGCCTCCTCGCTGTAGCTGACCCGCGCCGACATCGCGTCGGGATACTCTTGCTGGCCATTATTGGATAACAGCATACCGAGGTCGACGCCGCCCGTGGCCACATCAGCCGTTTGCGGAACCTTTGCCCGCCGCGCAATGCGCGCAAAGTAAGCGCGGTCGTCCAGTTGGAGTTCAGTTGTGAACTTCTTGAATGTCTCGCCCTGCACCCAGAACTCCGACTCCATCACCGGATAAGGCACAATGTCGTTGGGCTCACCCGTGAAGCGGATGGTGAACTCTGCTTGCGCCGTGCCACCTGCGGGAAGCGTTAGCTGCGCATCCTGAGGAGTGACTTCGTAGTGCGGATTATCGACGCGCCAATGGATGCGCTCGCCGACAGTGCGAGCCGTCGGATTATTGCGGGTCAACGTCACCGTGGCGGTCCCTTGGTCAATGGGAAATTGGCTCAGGTCGGGCCCGGCGTTGACGATATCCTCGCCCACTTGCCAACGTTCGAAGAACTCCTGCGTCTTCGCATCGGGCTCGTAAACGAAGTCCGGGTCACGCCGATGCTGATTCAGCAACCAGAGAATGTATTTGGGCGAGTCGTAGGCTTCCAGCCAGGCATCGTGCCCCACCCCGGGCAGCAGCGTCATCTCGATATCACCACCCGCAGCACGAAAGGCCTCCACGACTTCTTCCGTATGCGCTGCTGGCACGATCGTATCGGCCAAGCCATGAATCGCCCAGCCGGGCGTGGCGGCAAAGTTTTCCATGCCGTGCTTTCCGCGACCGCCGCACACAGAGAGGAAGGCCGCAAACCAGTCCGGGTAAGCGCGCATCATATCCCATGTGCCATAGCCACCCATGCTGAGACCGGTCAGGTAAACGCGGTCAAGATCGACGCGCTCTTTTTCCGTCTCCGCCAGCAGAAGCTCGTTCAGCTTATCGAGCTGCTCGCCGCTCCACCAGCCGCCGGCATGACACTGCGGCGCCAGGACTATCGCCGGAAAGCCAGGCTTGTCCTTCAGCACAACCGGCAGGTAATGATCGCGCAGCTCATTAGCGTCCGCCCCGCGATTACCCGCGCCATGCAGGAAGAGGATTAGCGGGTAGTCCTGATCATTGTCCGCATAATCCTCCGGCAGAAACTTCAAATACTCAAAGGTGCTCGTCTCGCCCTTGATCGTGACCGGAATGCTCTCCTTGGTGAACTCGCCTGCCGCATGGTCGTTGGCCCCGGCGAGTGCCGGGGCCAAGCAGTTAATAACAACCATAGCCAAGATTGCGCCAATGGCGCCATTTAATGAATCTTGATTAAAACGCATTCTCAATGAGAAGCCGATCCAGCCCGAAGGTAAAGCTCGGAGTCGCCGAGAAACGAACGCGGAAATCTTCGATGTTCACCGTTCCAGAGCCCGGTCCCACCGCGATGCCCGAGAGCACGCGCACGCCATCCAGCCAGACATCCGCCTGGCCAGCAGCCAGCGAATAGCTACCAGGGCTGGCGCTCTCCAAACCGGTGTAGTTAACGCTGCTCGTGGAATTGTTGATCAGCCAGCTAAGACTTTTTACGCTGCCATCGGCGGCTATCGATCCAGCTAGGCTTCCATTGAGCACGACCTTGTAATAGCCATCGCCGTCGCCCTTCACTTCCAGCCGCTCGTAGAGATAGCTGGAGTTGCCATTGCTCCCGTAATCAAGGAGGCCGGACCAATCACCCAACTCGACCAAGAACAACTCGCTCCAGGTTTCCTCCATGCTGCTGATGGCGAAATCCAGCGTCACGTTGATCAAGTCCGGGTTGCCAATGAGCGAATCTCCCATGCGACTGAAGCCAGCGTCATCGCTGGTCCCCAGACGCGTAATCGTCAATCGATCGTTCGCAATGGACCAGGTTCCCGCGCCAGTCTCGGCGCTGATATCATCGAAGAGATTTGCCGTCGGCGTGGACGACACATAGTTACTCACCGTGGACGAACTGGTGAAGTCCTGCACGAAGAGCGCATACGCGGCCTCGATCGCATAATCGGAAAACACCGCGCGCGTGCTCGTGACGCCGTCACCGCTTTGCGCAAACAAACCAACTTGCAAACTCTGGGCAAGGCCGGTGATCGTTACGTCGTCCACGACAGTGAAGCTCACGCCATCTTCAGAAACGGCCACGCTAACCACGTCACTCACACGCTCAATCATGAGCCAGGCATCGGGCAATGTCGCGGCGCCAGTCGGGGTTTCGAGAACCGCGCCGCCACCAGTGGTTGCACGACTGGCCAACGACAAACTCGAATTCGCCGCCATGCCAAACTGCACCATGACCGAGTCGGCCGCAGTGGACTCGCGCAGCATCAGCCCGGCCAGTGGAGCCGTGCCTTCGTTGGCTAAATCCTGGAGCAACACGAAGGCTGAGAAGTCGCCTTCAATTGTTTCCAGCTCGCCATAGAGCGCATCCGCCGTTCCGCTGGCGCCAGCGCCCTGGCCGTTGATTTCCCAGCTGCCGCCCAGGAGGATACGGCTGGAGCCGGAGCCTGCGCCAATGCCCTGACCGGTGAGGCCCGCCGTGGTGAGGTTTGCCGCTGTCGACGTGTCGTTAACGGTGACTTGGATTGTCGCCATTGCCGTATCGGCGCCATCGCTGATCGTGTAGCTGAAGGAATCGCTACCGTAGTAACCGGCATCGGGAACATACTGCACCTCGTTGCTAACGATGCTCGCCACGCCATGGCTTGCCGCGCCGACTGCCACAATGCTCAAGGCGCTCGGCCCGGAATCGGTGTCGCTGTCGTTCGCCAAGGCGTCGATCAACACGGACTGCCCTTCGTCGACCGACACGTCATCCGCAACCGCCGTTGGCGCTGTGTTGGACGACTCATTGAAGGTGTCGCTGATCGCCATTGCATCCAGCTCGAAGGTAAACGTGGTCGACGCAGAGAAGCGCACGCGGAAGTCCTCAATGTTGACCGTGCCCGAGCCCGGGCCTACTGCCACACCAGCGATTTCACGCACGCCATCCACCCAGATATCTGCCTCGCCCGCAGCTAGGCTATAGGTGGAGGGATTCGCTTGCTCATATCCCGTGTAGTTCACCGAGCTGGCGGAGTTATTAATCAGCCAGCGAACACGACGCACCGCGCCGTCTGCTGGAATCGAGCCGGACGACTCGCCATTAAGCACGAGTTTGTAAACATCGGTTCCGTTGCCCTTCACTTCCAGGCGATCAAAGAGATAAGCCGAGTTGCCATGGCTACCGTAATCGAGCAGCCCGGACCAATCGCCGAACTCGACGAGAAAGAGTTCACTCCACGTCTGCGACATATTACTCAAGGCGACATCCATGCTGAGGCTCACTAGGTCGGGATTGCCAAGCAAGGAATCGCCCATGCGACTGAAGCCCGCGTCACTGCCGGAACCACTGCGGGTAATCGACAGTCGGCCGTTGCTAATGGACCAAGTTCCCGCACCGGACTCCGCGCTAATGTCATCGAACTCCGTTGCATCCGGCAGCGTCGACACGTAGTCCTGCACATTAGTCGAGGCCGAGAAATCCTGACTAAACAACGAGCCCGAACTGGGCGGCGGCGTCACCACTTCGTTGATCGTTACGCTCACCGTTGCGCTATCGGTGTCTTCGCCATCGGTTATCATGTAGCTGAAACTATCCGATCCAAAGTAACCGGAATTGGGCGTATAAAGCACTTCGCCATTTTGAATCGCAGCGACACCATTGGTCGGCTGGCTAACCGAGGCGATGCTCAACGCGGACGGACCGCTGTCCGCATCGCTATCGTTGGCGAGGACATCGACCAGCACCGCAACATCTTCATCGGTCGTCGCCGTATCGTTCGATGCGACTGGCGCAACATTAGTTGAGCCGCCAGAGTCGCCATCAGTTTCAATCACCATCGCGCCCAGAAAACCCAAGACATTGCTACCCATGCTGGCGTCGCGCTCGACAGTGATCAGGGCCTGACCGGTTGAATCGGCCACGTAGTCGCTGATCACGGCGGTCTGGTCTGTGTTCTGACGCACGGACAAAGTCGCCGAGCTACTACCCACCGTGTAGCGGGTTAGAAACACCGCGCTGCCACCCTGATTACGTGAGGCGAAAAACGTGAAGTCATATGCCTGACCAGGATTCAACCCACTGATCAAAATCTGCCCCTGCGGATTGCTCGAAGTGGTGTTAAAGTAGTCGCGTTGAACATTGTTCGGGTAAAGCGTCGTCGAATCCGTGCCATTCGACGCACGACCGGCAAATGACGTCACGATCTCGAAGCGAAGACCACTCAGGTTTTCGTTGGCGTCGAGCACTTCATCGATGCGCGCATCGACCTCGTCGTTGACGTAGTTCCAGCCAGATGCCGAGGTCTCGGCCGGGCCGAAATCGAAGTTCGCCGTGAACGCATTGGTGTTCGGCACGATGACCGTGACCGCGTCATAGCCGCCGCGATGTTCGCTATCGATTCCCATGCAATAAATTGTGTGCACGCCGACACTCAAGTTACTGACGTTGATGCTGGCGCCCGTGCCGAGATCGCCATCCAGGCTGCTGCTCCAGTGCAGGTTGGCGCCGGCGATCGCATTACTGTCGGCATCGACTGATGATGCGCTAAAGGTAATGCTCTGCCCGTAGTCCGAGACCGTCACCGCCGCTGGATTGCTGATCGTCGTGACCGGCTTGACCTGAGCAAACAGCCAATCGAACATGCCTTGCGTGGCGTAGGCGCGGTCCCAGCTGTTGTGCGATGAACCGGTAAAAATCGTCATGCGCGGATTCCCATCAACGGTCGGCACGCGCCCACTTTCCCAAGTCCATCCATTGGTAATGTCGAACGTGGCCACATACTCGGCGTCACCTTCGTTTCCGGGATATGCGCTGCGCACATCGGTCGGCGCGGTGTCAGCCAGGCTGCCAGCAATCCGGTTCACCGTGGAGCTTGCCGTGCCAATGCCCCCATAGCCGTCGCCGTAGGCCGTGGCGCACCAGTAAGGCGTTACCTTGGCGATCTTATCAGCGCCTGGTTGATCCAGCGCGCCAGCAAGAGCTGTCGTCAAAAAAGCGGAAACATCATAAGGCAACGGATCGTTCTCGATGAAGCCATGAATGCCATTGGACCCCGCGCTCAAACCGGTCAGGTAAATGCGCCGTTGATCCACACGGTAGTGCTCTCGCGCAAAATCGAGAAACTCGCGAATGGCTGCCGGGCTCCAACCGTCGCCCGACGTTTGCGGCGACAACACCACGGTCTCGCCATCGGCAAAGTAATCATAGAGCGCATGGCTGGTCGTGTTGAGCACCTTGTTGAGTCCATGGTTCTGAATCTGAACCAATTCGGTCGATCCGTTGCCACCATTACCCGCTCCATGAAAGAAAATAAGGAGCGCATAATCCGTCGTGGGGTTATTAATATAGGCATCGGGCAAAAACTCCCAGTAGCCATTGGGAGCACCATTGGTATTGATGTTAACCGGATTCCAGGTTTCGGCCTGAGCCATCGGCGTCAGGCAAGCCAGAGCGATCACAGCGCTGGCGATTCGTTTGTGTGCTGTCAAAGCAGCAGAGCGCGCAAGCATGGGTATGCCGCAACGCAAGGTGGGAATACTACGAGTTTTCATAGGATTGTGTAGATAGGCGAAATGAGATGGAAGCAGCTTTGTTAAAAGTGCGGCCTAAAACTGATCGCGGATCACCAGATTATCAAAGCGCGCCGTGACCGCATTGACTGACGAAAAGCGCACGCGAAAATCGTCGATGGATGCGCCTGAGAAGCTCCCCTGCATCGCCCCAACAATCAGGCGCACGCCATTGACCCAGATGTCGCACTGATCCGCGCCGAGCGCATAAGTTTGCGCATCCGGGCCGACATAGTTTTGGCTTTGCCCCGTGTGATTGATATACCAGTCAAACGCGCACCAGGTATCCAATGGCAGCAGCGCCGAAGTCTGCCCATCGATTTTGATTTTAAAGTTTTCGCCCGCGTGGCCTTTGACCTCCAAGCGCTGGTATAAATCCTGATAAGAACCGCCACCATCGTAATCGCTGATGCCGCTCCAACTGCCGAGCTCGATCAGAAACAGTTCGTTCCAAACGACATCCACATCACTGATCTGCATATCAAAAGCGATGTGTAGCTGGTCTGCGTTCCCCAGGAAATCATCCGTGCGCGTGAAGCCAGCATCGTTGTCACTGCCTGAGCTCGCATTGCGAACAATCTTTAACGCACCGGCATCTATGCTAAACACTCCGCCATTGATCTCCGTAGAGATATCGTGGAACTCACCTGACGCGGGCGACGATGCATTAAAGAAATCCGCAACGATGCTCGATGAATCGAAGTTTTGCTCAAACAAGGCGCTACTTTGCACATCCACGTCAAAGTCGATCGTGCTGATGTGGTAGCCATCGCTCACGACCAAACTGATCGTTGTCGTCCCGGCTCCTGTTGCTTGCACAAGCATGCTTCGCGCCAAGCCGGTTCCCGTAATGACTACGTCCTGCGGATGCACCACCGAAGGGTCACTCGACACGACCCAAATGGTCAGCTCCCCCGCATTGCTATCACTGTCGCTAAGCGCGAGAGCAATCGGTGATGACGACGCATTCGGTTCAAGTGAAATATTTCCCACGGGCTGCAGCTCGGGATGCGCCCCCAGAGAACCATAGCCGCTTTTCTCCCGAATGATGAGACCACTGATGTTCGGCCTCCCATCGGGAACCGTCGTGTAAAATTCGAGGTCCAGTCGCCCAGTTGTATCGGTGATTAAATTCGGTAAGTAGCCGATCTCATCCGTATTGCCCAGTATGTTGATGCTGTCAGCGATATCGGACGTGAACTCGTGCAAAGTCGACGTTAACTCAACGCCTGAGCCTTCTTCATAGCCGGTGTATTCGACGTCATAATAACGCGTTGAGTCCATGCCATCAAAAACGAGCACACAGGGATTTTCATGCGGGTTGCGAATACGCAGCCCGACCTTAGTCACCTCAGCCGGGAAATCGCCGATCTGAATGCCTACGGCGTTACTATGCGTCCGGTAGTGTTCGGAGTAGCCGCCGTTGATGTTGTCAATCAGCAGCGACCAACCTGCATTCGCGCCACTGCTGTCATAAAGTGTGGTGTTCGTTGGCCCCGTGTTGCGCAAGCCCTGGGTGTCATTCGCCAAGTCTGTCCAGTCTGGCAAGTTCGCCATAGAGTTGCGATGTAAGTTCAATTTCACCGTTTTCGTAACGGCATTGCCGGGAGCAGAAACCATCACGCGGCGATAAACAGGGTCCGTGACATTGCCCGCACTGTCTGCCTCCGTCAGCTTATATTCGATGACGTACTCACCGGCAATAGAAGTGTCGACAGGCGCACCAACCCAAGAGATTTGCAAGGAGTCGGTCATGTCGCCATCGACATTATCACTCGCCGAGCAACCGGGATCGACGAAGGTTTCACCCATGAGGATACTCATATCGCCACCCACGAGATTGAGGACTGGCGGCTCGTAGTCGGCGGTATTTTGATTCGGCTGATTGTAGGTCAGCCCCATGCCACGATAGTTGTAAAACGTGTCTGCCTGAAGTCGCAGGTCGAGGGGCGGCATATTGCGCCCATTCCAAGTCATTTGCTGCCAGTAAGCCGGCGATGTATTCGGGTCGAAGTCACCAGCATGCGCTTGAATGCATTGAAAGAATTTCGTTTCACCACTGGCATCAAAATATTGGACAACGTTGCCCACTTCATATGGCACATACACGCCCAACATCTCCGAGGTTTCATAGACTGGCGTCCAGCGCGTGATCGAGGCCCAGTCGGTTTCAGTCGGAAAACCGGAATCCTCAAACACCAGCAGCGCAGGCAAGCCAAAGCCATCTCCACTGGACGTGATCAGCGAATCATCGCCGCTTCCCATTTCGTAAATAAACGCATCATGATGAAACTGATTGCCGCTAAACAGTATCGGCCCTTCGTGGTTTGAAATCAGAAAATGAGCCCCCGGTTGATCCATGCCCGGTTCGCTGTCCATCGTATGCGGGTAAGTGAAAAAACCAAAAACATTGTTGGTAATTTCGTAATCCGTCAGGCCACTGCTGTGATCTATAAATCCAGGGCGCAGCTTACCCATGCCAATGTAATTGTTGTCAATAATTAGCTTCTTCGATGGATCGGGCATTGCGCGGCCTGCCTCGATTTCCCGCCAGCGAATGGCCTCCATGTGATGCTTGCCACCAACCATAACGTTGTCGCGCACCGTGACACCGCCTTCGACATGGGACAGCTGATGCGCTCCGTTTTGAAACACGTGGAAAGGCGCACGGTAAGTCGTGGCAGTGCCCACGATGACATTGTTTTCAATGATCGATCCGGCCGACAGGTTATCCGTTTGAATTGCTTCCGTTCCGGTGAAAACAATGACGTTGTTGCGCATCGTCAGCTCCACTAAATCCTGGCCCATTGCCGTCGTGCTATAGCCAATGTAAAAGCCCTCGCCATTCACGAAGCCAGCGAAGTTATCTTGCACGTTCACTTTAACGCGCTCTGGATTCGTTGGGTTGTCCGACTTCAAATTAAAACCAGCAAACCCGCCTCCCCAGGCAGCCACGTAATCGACCTTACAGGTTTCAAAACCTTTGGCGCGCACGCAGTTTGGATTCGTAAAACCATACAGCATACCGGACCATCGCTGGTTGCCCCAGAGTCCGTATTTCTCGTAGTAATCTCCCGTATCGAAATCCTGTCCACCATTGTGGCCGAGGAAATTCGGATCACCGGTTTGCGCAACCGGATCGTATTTCCCCGTCAGGTGCACATGCGTAAAATCAACAAGCTCCAGGCTTCGGTATTGCGAGTTAACCTGAACATCACCCCAACTAACCTGCCCACCCCAATTAGTGATCACCGTGGGTTGGGCCTCGGTGTTTTGGCAGAATGAGCCATTGATAAAAATGCGGCCGTAATTACCAGCGCGAATGAGAATCTTGGCCCCGACATCCAGAACCAGCCCGTCTTTCTCGGTCAGGTAGAAACTGTTGTTTGCGGCATCGGGGATAAAGGCCAGAAAATCGCCTTCATTCACTTGCGGCCAGTAAGCGGCGTCAGTCGCCGTAGCAAGCCGGTTGATTGTCATGTCTGGCTGAGCAATCAGATTCAGTGCGGCAAAGCACAGAAGCAGTATATAAATCGAGCCATGGCGCGGGATAGGGTAAATCATACGAGATAGGGGGATGATGTTTAGCAACAGACGTTCGCTTCCAATCTGATGCAAGCAGGGGTTTGGGCTGAAGTGTTTAAGGGGTTACCACATCCAATATCTATTACGTAATATCTTCGAGCTGTATATGTCAACCGCAAAGCCCCCGTTCACAACACCAGCGACAAACATCCCCTTATGGCTAATCAACAATTACTTATGAACAATCATTGAACCCTGACACGATCACCACACGAAAATATTTTTCAAAAATATAAACTAAACGAGCTTCATCACCTCAAACACCTACTACGTTCAACTAAAATCCGTACAAAGCACCACGACTTTCACCGAGGCCAGCCCTAGCCAAAGGCCAATTAGCACCTCCCAATAAAAGACTTACACGCTCCAACAACTCGTAAACGAGCATCAATCAATCGCCCAAGCCGCCAATATCAATGCAGCCAAGGCCTCACTCACATAACCTTGATCGATAAGCGGGCGCAAACTGCCTGCATTTTCCACTGGAAACAGCTCCGCCCCCGCTCCCTCACGCCCTAATCATCAACAATTTAAAAATCAGAAAAGCGATAATTCACCTAAAACTGCCAAATCGGGCTTAACTCTTGACAATGCAACTATTACGTATAAGTTCCAAATCCATAACCCCCACACAGCGCCACTTCAACTCTGGTTGGAGAGAGCATATACCCGGCGCCGTAAACAACATCTCGCCCGCCAATGCCCCAACACCACAAGCCATCCCGCCCCTCCAAGGGATTTGCCCTCATTGTTGCCCTGACGCTGATGGCTTTCATGGTCATTCTTTTGCTGAGTCTATCGACGCTTGTTCAAACAAACATCGCCTCCTCCGCCCATCTAAACAATTTACAAGCCGCCAAGCAAAACGCGATCTTCGGTCTGTATGTCGGCCTGGGCAACCTGCAACAATCAATGGGGCCGGACCAGCGCGTATCAGCGCCGGCAAATTTAGCAGGCGCGCCTGATGATTTGAAAAACTACATTGGCGTTTGGGATGTGACAAACCCGGACAATGCCCCCACTTGGCTCATTTCCGGCCAGTCCAATCCAAACTCCGGCAGCTACTTCGACCCCACATCCGCCACCCCGACCTGGAACGCCAACGGCGACTCCACCTCAGACGACTACATCGTAATGGTTGGGCCCAACTCAGTAGGCGATGGGACGCCAGCTTCTCTTCGAGACACTGACAATAACAACATCCCCGATGACATCGTCACTGCCCCCAAGGAATTCATCGAAAACAGCGGCGCCTTCGCATACTGGATCGGCGATGAAAATCAGAAAGCCCGCATCAACCTGGTGAAATCCGAGCCTGGCTTTTCCAGCACAAATGATAAAGCCAAGGCGCGCATGCTCTTCAGCAGTCCAGTCGGCTCGCCCTACAGCCAGCTCAGTGATTTTGCTCAAGTAGATACAGACAATGCTCAGCTCGCCTCTGACATCGCCCGCAGCTATGACTTCTCTGACCTGACGCTTTCCACGAGTGTATCACAAGGCGCCCTCGGCAAGTATTTTCACTCCCTCAGCTTCTACTCTAACGGCATTCCAGTTGATGTAAAAAACGGCGGACTGAAGCTGGATCTGTCACTTGCCTTCGAGATGGACGACACCGATTTTTACAAATCCGAATTCGCGAGTGGAAACACCAACGCTTACAGCAACCTCGTCAACGGCTCGGCAGTCAAAGTCAGCTTCCTATTTGAAGAACCTGTCGACAGCAGTAGCGGTGAACCCTTCTTCGGCCCGACTTGGGATGTGCTGCGCAACCATTACCTACTCTATAAACAAATCCGCAACAACAACACGACGCCAACTCTCAGCGGCGCTCCCTACTACCCAAACACATTTGAACAAGAATGGCGCCCCGGCAATAAGCCTTCAACTTATTCCTATGCTTTCCTCATGAATAAAGGCGCAGCGACTGATGGCGATGGCGATCACCTGACCAAAAAAATTGTGAATGATAGCGAAGTCGTCTTTCCAACCCAAGAACAGCTGATGCCGGTAATCCAGCGAGTGCATTTCTATATATCCCTGCAGAACATTGGCGGAAATTTAAACATTGTGTTGATCCCACACGTCGTCCTGTGGAACCCCTACAATGTCACCCTTGAAGTCGACGCAGTGCGCGTCATCGTATACAGTCAGGACATTCAAATCAACGTCGCTGTCTACGATGGCGGCACGGATGAGATAAAGACATATGACGATGGTGGCGTTATTCATGAATGCAAAGGCAACGGCACCCTGAAGAATTACTTCGTCAACAACCAATCTTCCAGTAACCGTGATAAATTCTTTCTGCTAGTTAAAAATGGTCCAAGCTCGGATTTCCAAACCCCGCTTTCCTTTGAACCTGGCGAAGTAAAAATATTCTCTGCCGCCAATTCTTCCCCGCAGCTGCTTTACAATCATGTTCTACTGATGAACGAGGGATTCAACTTCACCGGTGGTTTTCGCATGGAAGATTTCCCCAGCAGCACCTATAGCAGTGACATTCGATCCTTCGGCAACGGTGAAGACGCTGTTGACATGATCAACAAACTACCAGTTACCGACGCTGATATAGTCATCGCTGGTATCCGCACAGACATCGACGGAGGCCCAGCCTATCGCCTGATCGGCACCTACGTGCCGCGCACGGAGTTTCCTGACACGGTAACCAGTATATCCAACAACCGTGAGGATAAGGAACCACTCATCGCCTATCGACACTATACCATGCAGGAAGAATCTTTGCTAGACTACGCCATCAGCGCCAATAGTGACCTGAATGTGCAATTCTCTCCCGGCGAGAATCCATCAGGCTTACAGCTTTCGGGTGGATCGTTTAGCTCTCCTGTGGGGCTCTTCGTTTTCGACTCCTATCAGAAGCCCATAGGCGACCCCTATAGACCCTTGTCGGTTGGCGGTTGGACGAACCCGCGCTACTATGTTGAAAAATTGAGCTGGGGGAATGAACATGTAATTGATCGATCATCCACTGGTGGAATGAACACCCGGATAATCGCGCCTGCCACCGAAGAAGCTATGCCGCAGACAGATACCCTGACCAATGCCTATTGGGGCTCCACCAATGAGACGGCTAATGGACTGACACACGTCAGCATGTTTGACATTCCCACCACTCCGCCCCTCTCCTTAGTCGACTTCCGCCACGCGGACATCCTTCCCTACTACCGAACGCCGGCGCACGCGATTGGCAATTCGCGCGCCCATCCACTCGTTTCCCGAAACTTGCGCGCAGAAAAACTCGATGGCGCAGTGTTCACCACTCCCGACCTCTCTCTACTCGCAAACGAAGCCCTCTTTGACCGCTACTTCCTTTCGGGCATCACTCCCGAAATCGACTACACGGCCAATGACTATACGGAAACGCGCTCAGTCGCCAAAGTGCTCAGTGACTACGCGAACAACAGCGACTCACAATTCTCCGCGAACCCTCGGATCACTTACACGGAAGATAGCCCAAGCGCTTCACTGGAGGATGCGCTGCTCTTAGACCCGTCAACACTTGCCCCCGACGCGTATCAGAAGTCAGCCGCCTACACACAGATCATTGGCTCGTTCAACGTGAATTCCACGGATCCACAAGCATGGGAAGCCCTGCTAGCAACGATCAAGCAAGAGCAAATGACCACCACGAATCCTGACGGCTCGCTCAGCTTGAAATACGCTGCGAACACCAGCGATGATCGATTCGATAATTTCCTGATCGGACGGCTCAACACCCCAAGTGACACCTCACTGGGCTGGCGCGGTTGGAATCAGCTCAGCTCTGCTGAAATTGCTGAACTGGCCGACCAAATCGTCATCCAAGTCAAAGCCCGCGGTCCGTTCCTATCAATGAGCGACTTCGTGAACCGCGCCCTCAAAGACGACGAAACCGGGCTATCCGGCGCACTGCAAGCCGCGATCGACAACACCGAAGTGAGCGGAGTAGGACTCAACGACGACGTGTTGACCGCTGTTCTCTCTCAGCCCGAAGACAGTTCCAATGGATCAGGCCGCAAGTTCGCAAATTCGGATAACTCCTACCAGGAAACGGGAGACGGAGCAAACGACTTCTTAACGCAAGCAGATCTACTGGCGCCCCTTGCTTCACTATTAACCGTTCGCTCAGACACGTTCCGCATTCGTGCTTATGGAGAGTGCCTCAATCCACTCACTGGCGTTGTCGAAGCGCGCGCATGGTGCGAAGCCATTGTTCAGCGCGAGCCTGAGTATGTTTACCCCTCAGTTGACCAGCTTGCTTGGGACGCCCCTCTCGGCGACAACATCCAGTTTGGCCGCAGGTTCGTCGTAAAATCTTTCCGTTGGCTTGATGAAAATGAAATTTAATCTCCACCTCTGCATGCTCATACTCTGCGCCCCCTGGCTATCTTGCTGGGGAGACGTTAACCTTGCCGACGATAAGCCGGTCAATCTACGCTTCTGCGCAACCGCCTGGAAGAAGTCCGTTCGCGAGCCATTGTATTACCAACTAGATGGCGAGTATCTTCCGCTAAGGCTCACCACCTCCTCACGCTCTGGCGTTGTTGAATACCACGGCCCGAACCCGATTGTTTTTTACGCACGGAACAAAGGCGACTATGCGCCTGTTGCCCAAGCCCAAATACCACCTGGCGTCAAACAAGCGCTGCTGCTGTTTTTCAGTCGAGAGGAAGCGCCAGGCGGAAGACGGTTTGACATAAAAGTGCTCGACGACAACGAGAGCATTTTCCCCCGCAACAGCTACCGGTTCATCAATTACAGCACGGACAACATCGTAGGCAAACTGAGCGACGAGAAATTCATCCTCGACGCCAACGCAGCCATTACGATCCAACCAACTCAAACACAGAACAATCAACTCTCTCTTCAGCTCGCCGAAGTAGACGACAATCAGGCAACCATGATTTACTCCAGCGTTTGGCCCTTTCATCCCAACACCCGGAAGCTGGTCATTCTCGTTCCACCGGAAGGCAGCCGAATGGAGAAGATCAGCATGGTGGTGATCCCTGATTACATGCCACTCGAAACCGCACAGGAGAAACAAACTAATCAGTAACCTCGTATGACGAAAAGAACCAAACCAAACCAGATGCCAAAACGCTGGCTTATGTTTGCCGCCTTTACCTGTTTGGCGGCGCTAGCCACCCCACTCCAAGCAAAGGAGATTAAAGGCCTTTTCATTGGCAACAGTTATTGCGATTACAATGCGCTCAATAAGCAAGTAGAGGCCATGCTCAATGCTTCCGGAGACGAAGCATTGCTCAAACGTGAAACCAAAGGCGGGTTCTCCTGGAAAAAACATTGGGAAGGCCCGAAGGCGCAAAAACGCGTTACCGATGAAGCAGAATGGGATTTCGTTGTGCTTCAAAACCACAGTCGAAGCTCACTGGATAAACGATCAGAATTTGACGAATATGGTGAAAAATTCATTGATTTGGTCAAAGAATCTGGAGCTGATCCCGTGCTCTACATGACTTGGGCTCGGGCAAACTTACCACAAGATCAAGCAGTCATTACCGAAGCCTACAGCTCACTCGGCGAACGTGAAAAGATAAAAGTAGCGCCTGTTGGCTTAGCATTTGAAAAATGGATTCAAGAACACCCGGATGTCCCACTTCACATACAAGACAATAGCCACCCAACCATGGAGGGCTCCTACTTGGCCGCCTGTGTAATCTACTCCACGTTGACCGGCAAATCCCCCGTGGGACTCCCCAACATCATAGATGGCGCCAACTGGGTCACCGGTGGAAAACACTTGGCCTTCCTTGATCCGACGATGGCCAAGAATCTTCAGGAGACGGCATGGGCTACCGTTCAAGCCTACTCGACCAAGCAATACTTCTCCGAAACGCCATTGGAAGTAAGCGCACAGCCCGATGCGACAAGCAGCACAATCAATTACCAAGCCAGCGATACCGACATACGCATTAACTTCGGCGGCGCCACTCCGGCAGGGTGGAATAAGGTCGGCGGAGGCTTAAGCCCTGCGCCCATTACTTTGGTTAGCGCAAATGGTCAGCCAACCACATCCACCATTGAAGTAGTCGATGATTTTCAAAGCTACGAAAACAAGGGCGTCGTCAAACTCCCACTCACCGGTGACGCGTTGGCCTTTGAAGGCGCCAAGAGCGCTACGTTGTTCCTCAATCGTGGTGAAAACAACAGCACGGGTGAAGTGCTCCTTAAACTGGACCCCAGCAAATCATACAACATCCAAGTGTGGGCGTCGCGACACGGCAATGGGCGTCGCTGGGCAAAGTACACCATCACGGGTGCACAAACCGAATCCCAATTCCTGGCGGGCGGCAGCGAAAGCGGAGCTGACGGCAATTTCAACAAAGTGCTTCATTTCGCCGAGGTAAAGCCGAGCAGCGATGGATCAGTCCGTCTCAAAGTTGAGTTCCCCGCCGATAGCGACCCGGTTCGCAACATTGGCGACTTCATTTACCTGACAGGCATGATCGTTTCACCTCACTAATTACCAACAAATAGTTATCCAACGTAAGCCCGGGCTCAGACCTGGGCTTACGCATTTCCTCAGATGTCACCTACAATCGCCAGCAATCCGGATTGGGCATGGTCCGCAGAGTCGCATCCCAATCAGACAGTTCTTTTTCGCACGACCATTCATGGCCTGGATAATGATAAATGTGCACGCTTATTGATTGCAGCAAACACACGATACCAGCTGTGGATTAATGGAGTCTACCAAGGTCAAGGCCCATGCCCTGCACCGAAAACGGAAAGCAATGCCGATGAGTATACGCTCCAACCAACAGGCAATCCGTTGTGCCTGGCCGTGCTCGTGCATTACTACGGCGTCAGCGTGCAAAGCCACTCAAATGCACCGGCAGGACTGTGGGCGCAAATGAAAGTTGATCGCGGCAGCCGTACGGAAATGCACTCCATCAAGCCCGAAGATTGGAAGTACTGCCAGGTCAACGGATGGCGCTCCACAAAATGTCGTCGCAGTTGGGCAACCGCCTGGGTCGAACAATTTCATGCCAGCGAACACCCTGACGGCTGGCAAAATACAGACCATGACGACACGCACTGGCCGCAGGCTCAAAGCCATCGCCACGAAGGCTCCATTCTCCTTAAGCGAGAGACGCCTATGCTCAAAGAATGGCTCATGCCGGCGGAGACATTAATTGCTGCAGCCGAAGTATCATTGGACGCAGATTTCCCTGAAGATGGTTCCATTAAATTGGGCGAAATGCTCGACAATGAAGCGTGGAAAAAACTTCCCTTAGAGCAGTTTCAAGCTGATTGGTCATCCGGGGCTGGCATTGAAACTTCCAAGCGAGATTCAGGCTTGGCGCTGGTCTTTGATCTGGGCGTTAACGTCGCGGCGCAGATAGAATTTCAGGTCAACGCCAGCTGTGGCGTCGTCGACGCCTACGGAGCAGAGCGACTGTCAAATGGCCGTCCCCTGGCCTATCTGAAAGGCGCCGACTACGCATGCCGCTGGCACGCAGCCAACGGCGCAGCTCCATTTCGAACGATTAACTACAATGGGTTCCGCTACCTGCTTATCGTCTTACGTCCAGACGGTTCCCCCATGCGCCTGAAGGCCGCTGGCGCTTGGCGACGCCAGTCCGACATGACCTTGCATTCGAACTTTTCCACCCGCGATGCAGAGCTCTTCAGTCTTTGGCAAAAGAGTATCCACACGCTGCAAATCGGCACGCAGGAGACCGGCGTGGATTGCCCAACGCGCGAACAGGCATTCTATGTTGGCGATGGCTTATGGCACTCGCTTTGGTTGAGTCGACTATTCAATGAGCCGAGCCACCTGCACCATTTCTTTCAAGCCGTGGAAAGTTGTCAGGATGAACTAAGCGGGCTAGTTTCTCCGGCGATTTATCGAGGAACCATGCCCTATGCATTCCTGCTGGATTACTGCCTGATCTATGTTTGGGGCATCGATGTCTACCGCCGTGCGCTTCCCGTTGATGACGCCCGCCTCAGACAATTACTGAGCAGTGGCGAGCGTGTCTTGAAATGGTTTGAAGAGCGTATCGGGCCATCGGGCATTGTGGAAACCGAACCGCATCAGGAGGCCTCTGCTGGGCCCCAACACTATACGCAGCTTGTCTTTATTGATCACCCCGGCATGGGTTGGCACATGACCGATGAGCCAGGCATCGCTCGTTCACGCAAATCGTTTGGCCTAAACGCATTTCTCATCATTGCTCTGGAAGCGTTTCACCGATGCGCTGAATCAGTTGGTTATGAACCTCAACTTGACGGCGACAAGCTTTGCATCGCAAAGCTTAGATCAACATGCCGTGAGCTTTTCTGGAATCCTCAGCAACAAATCTATGCAGATTGCATCGACGCTGATGACGTCCAACAAGGATGGAGTGAGCACTCTCAAATGCTGGCGGTTCTCTCGCGAGTAACCTCCGGCGCCGATGCCTATTCTCTGATTGGGCAACTCATCGAACAGCGTGCAAATCCCGCGCTATGCCGGGGCACTCCCTACATGTGGATTTACTACACCGAGGCGCTCTACCTGAGCGGCCATGGCGATAAAGTCATCGAACTCGTCCGGGATGCATGGAGTGAAATGAATAACAATCCCGAGGTCACAACCTGGTGGGAAACATTTCTCGGCGACCACCTCGACAGTTGGTGCCATCCATGGTCAGCCGTGCCAGCTTGGGTGCTGCATAATCAGGAAGAACAATTTCGCATCGTTCCACCCGCCACGCAGGAGCAAGCGCAGCCTGAACTCTACGTTAGATGATCTCTAAATAATTGCAGTCAGGCAGCTCTGGAAAATAGCGCCGTTGGCAGACTTTGACGCCAGCAAACCATCGAGACGATGTGATCCTGCAAGGGCAGATCGCGCCCCTCACTGCCCCCCAACGCTTACGTAATATCAATACGCTGAATTTCCAGACACGACCTAGGGGCTGTTCGAACAGGTGGAGCCCGAAGATGACAGTCCTGTCATCTTCGGAAGCTTGATAACGCTCCTGGATCCAGCATAATGGCTGGTAAATCTCCTCAATTACTTCTGCATGCCCTCAACAAACCGAACATTTAAAAAGCAACTCACCACGTTGAGTGCGGTTTGTTTGGCTTGCGCATCGCACGCGACCGTGTTGGTGGACAACCTCGATAATCACTTCGAAGCGCTGGGCGCAGTCGTGGGCAATTTGGACGGCCTTCAATTTGTTGCTGGTGAATTCATTACCGGGGATGGTGACTACATCACCATCAACCAAGTCACCCTGCATGTCGGCGGCAAGACTGGTGATCCCTACGGCTTTACCGTAGGGCTTTACGACGCCATCGACGGTTTGCCAGGCAATCTGATAGCTGAATTTTCCGGCAACACCGATCCCATTCTGGATGCGGATCATGTCTACACAGCAGATGGCGATATCCTACTCTCGGCGAACACCAGTTACTTCATTGTCGCTGAAGCATCGACGCCCGAGGCAACGCCGCCTGAAGAAGATCCGACTGCATTTTATGTATGGGACATGACCACCGTAAACAGCCAGACCGCCGTTGGCAGTTGGTCGATACCAGACCGTATATATTTTTATAACGGAACTGAATGGGAGGCCGATAGCGGTGGCGCAGCGCCACGCTTCAGTGTTGAAGGCATTCCCGAACCCGAGCAATATGCCGTAGCCTTTGGCGCCTGCGCCCTCCTATTAGCATGGCGGCGGCGAAGCGCTTCGTAGAGGACGACGAATCTCCCAATTGCGCTACGTCAGGGCAGGCCGCTCAATCAGCCACGCGTTGCACTGCTTTCAATTCCGCTCTCACCAGTGAAGACAGTTTAAGATGAAAGCGCCTCAAGCCAACGGACATAGACTCTCAGAGCTACTTTTTACGTGTATAAGTCGTTGATGCCCAGCATGGATTATTAGTGAAAGCCACTCACTAATAAAATGCTCGTGCGTTCACTTTTTGTTTGTGATCAAGCGCCGGAAGTTTAGTGTTTTATTGATCACCACACTAGGCGGCACAGGGTTCCCCTGTGTTGTTTCGGATTGATGGAATCAGGGCACAGGCGGGACGCCTATGCTACGGCCAATGCGGCCTCCCAAAACCCTACTCGCCTTACACACCTACCCACATTACCCACCTTAAAACACATGAACTTCCCCCAAACACATCCTCCTTAGCGAGCAACGCCGAGGTATCCCAGTCGACGCCATGCGGGACGATTCGGGTCGCGTGCCTTGCGTGACGGGCAAACAGGCTCATTCGCGAACTGGCTTGGTGACAGCAACCAGCCTCGCGACGCCCAGCTTTTGCCCGACCCACGCATTACACGACACCTTATGCCAGCCTGGTCAGCGCCGCGTCGACGTGTGAGTGGCGGATAATTCCGTCGCTCCAGCCGGCGGCCCCTGAACCGCCTGCGCTTCACCTGCGCCTCGTCCCAGCGAGCGGGCAGGTAAGGCAATGTTCTTTGATATCAATTTGGGGCAGGCTTCCCCCCCCCCGGGGAGCAGGTTATTCGTTTTGCGACGCCCTCTGGCAACCAACTGGCGCGCCGCCACTTCACCCAGCTGTCAATTGCTTCCAATGGTTGGCAATATCGATGCGCCGCGCAAACCAGACATCGCCCACGCTCGTGGCATGCTCCAGAAATTTGATCAGACCGCGAACGCGACTTGGGCGACCGCTGAAGCGCGGGTGCACGCCGATGGACATCATCTTTGGCTCGGTTTCCCCCTCTTCCCAGAGCGTATCAAATGCATCGATGCAGACCTGCGCAAAATGATCTGCGGTGAGGAACTTGCCCTGCGGCCCACCCTGAAACCGCATGTCATTGGTGTCAAAGGCGTAAGGAACGATCACCAGATCACGCCCGGCGACTTGCTGAATGCGCGGTAGGTCGTCGTCAAAAGCATCGGAGTCATAAGTGAAGCCCGCTTCGGCGAGCAAGCGTCGGGTATTGGGCGAAGGCGATCCCTTCGTATGCCAGCCAAGAGGTCGTTGGCCACAGGCATTTTCAATCACATCGACAGTCTTTTGAATAATGGCGCGCTCGTGGGCTTCCTCCATTTGCGAATGACCTTCCCAGCGATAACTATGCGCCGAAATTTCATGCCCACGCGCGATGATGTCCTGCGCCAGCCAAGGAGATTTTTCAATCGCCCGCCCCGAACAGGTCACGGCCGCCTTGACCCCAAAGCGCTCCAACACCCGCATCAAACGCCAATGCCCGGCGCGCGTTTCATAATCGAAGTGCGAGGCCAGGCAATAATTCGGCGTCTTTTCGATGGGTTCCAATATCTCGTAGACGAACTCATTTTGCTCATCGCCATCTGCCAGGGACAACTCGGAACCAGCTTCAGCGCCGATGACAATGGACACCGCCACCCGGGCGCCACCTGGCCACTTCGGGTGTGGCGGCTTGCCACCATAACCTTTATAATCGCGCGGGTAATTAGTTGGTAGATCTGACATGCCATGGACATACCCTGAAAGGCAAAAAACATCAAGGAATAGCTATGTGAAAAAAGCTTCACCGCTACAGCACTTTCATCATTCAGCCCAGGCGTCTGCGGAAAAACATATCAGTTTTTCAGGATTCCAAGCCGCACTGCTTGCTATAAATGTTTCGATTCATTAAGCCAAAACCAATCATCTTTACCGAGTATTACTTATTCGTTAAAAGACTATAAAACTCCAATTCAGCCCCCCATTCAAAAGCGTTCCTCTTTGACAGAAGTCGCCCCCCGGACATTAACTGAATTAGATTCCTCTTCCCCCATCCTACTAAAGCTATCCGAACCCAGAACCGTGCCTATCTGCCAAGATGGGTGACCTCGCAGTCTTCAACTTCCATGCGTCTGTTCTTTGTTATACTACTGCTAATCTGCGGAGTTCTCTGCCAGGCTGAGACCTTCACCGCCATTGACATCAACACCGTCGGCAACAGCCGTGGCTACTGGGAATACCTCCCTACTGCATACGCGAATGAACCCGATGCGGACTTTCCCATTGTCATCTTTTTTCATGGAGCGGGCGAAGGTGGCAACGGCGAACTATCCGGTAATCTTAGCAAGGTGCTCGCTAACGGCCCTCCAGAGATTTGCAACGACTCCAACCATGCGTTGCACGCGATGCTCGATCAGGAAAACCTGATTGTGCTCTCCCCCCAGTCGCCCTCCGGCTTCTGGAACTCCGGCATGATTCGCAGTTTCCTGGATTTCGCCTTGGGCTACTACCGCGTCGATCCCCGGCGCATTTACCTCACCGGGCTCAGCGCAGGAGACATTGGCATCAACGCCTTCATCTCAGATGATCCCAATGCAAACCAGGTGACTGCCTTCCTCAACTGCGCGGTGCGCGGCCTCATCGAAGACAGTGGCGCCTACATTAACACGCATTGCCCCTACTGGGCGCTCGCCGCCGTTGGCATCTACGATGGCAACTACGCCACCGACAACGTAGACAAGCTCGCCGGTCACTTAATGGGGATAGACGAGACTGACGCCAAAGCAAACTACCCGGGCACGACCGCAGTCCGCTCGGCCGCATTCGACCCCGCCACTGGTTGGACATGGGAAGACGGCGTCCCCAGCGCCCCGGATGAAACATTGAAGCTCACCATGTTCACCGGGAACAACCACAACAGTTGGGACCGCACTTACAACAATGCGAATACCTGGGCTTGGTTGCTGGCGCAAGAAAAGCCCGAAATCACGATCCTCTCCCCCGGCTCATCAGCGCTGATCCCATCTGGCGCGGGCGCATTTTTATCTGCTGACGCCAAAGACCGGTTGGGCAACACGCTTGACGGCGAGCAAATCGTTTGGAGCAGCAACCTAGACGGCGAACTCGGAACCGGGGAAACCTTACTAGCCGAAGGTCTTAGCATCGGGGTTCACACAATCACCTGCCTAGCCACTGATGCACAGCGTCGCTCGAACGCCGCCAGCATAGAAATCAGCGTCATCTACACGGGTCCATTTCAAGCGGTCATCGATGTCGGCGACGCCTCGCTAACGACCCCAGGGAACTGGAACAACCTGACCAGCCTGACCAGCGGCGTAGTTCCCAGCGTCATCTCTGTAACCGGGCAAAGCACAGGCGCCAAAGTCAGTGTAACACAGCGCTTCGAAGGCGGTCAGACTGGCGGGGTTGCCGCCGCAGACATCTATCCCGAAACGGCTCAAATCGACACCTTCTACGTCGGCGGCTCTTACCCGGAAGGCATCATTGAAATCAGTGGTCTGAATCCCTCCCAAAGTTATGACTTCACCCTGTTCGCCTCGCGTAATGCAAGTGGCTATAAGATCAGCCGCTACACCTTCGATGCCGCAACGACGGGCAACTACGTCATCCTCGATGCTGGTTATAACACGGCAAATTCTGTTGCGATGAACGATGTCTTTCCAGACAGCGAAGGCAAGGTCGCCATCCGCGTCACCCGTCATGAACCGCAAGGCTACGCCTACATTGGCGTAATCGAAATCAGCACCGAAGGCGCGACTTCCGACAACCAACCGCCTTTCGTATTTGCGGGCCCGGATGTGGCGATTGAACTCGACTCCGACAGCTATGGCGACGTCGCCCTGCAAGGCAATGTGATCGACGACGGTCTTCCCGAGGACCAAACCCTGAGCGTTGCCTGGAGCATCGTGTCCCAGCCCGCTGGCGCTCAGGGCGTTTTCACCAACGGCGACCAAATCGAAGCTGCCTTCACCGCTGATCAACCAGGTGAATATGAGCTGCAATTCAGCGCCGATGATGGCGAGTTCACCCGCTCCGACACGCTGAACCTCACCGTGACCTATCCGGCCAAGCCTTACTTGAACTGGCGCGAAACGCGCTTCACCGAAGCGGAGCGCGGCGACTTATCGATCAGCGGTCACGACGCCGACCCGGACGGCAATGGCTGGGCAAATATACTCGAGTATGGTTTTGGCGGCATGTCCCGCGAACGCGCTGGTCAAGTTGCAGCCAACACCAGCATGTTTACCTTTAGCTTTTTTCGCGACCCTTCTCTAATCGACCTCACCTACGAAATCGAAACCAGCACAACGCTGGCCGAAGATAGTTGGACTGTCATCGCAAGAAGCGTCAACGGCGCCCCCAGTGAACTCCTCGACGCGCCATCCTTTAGCTTGGAAGAAAGCGGCCATGACCCGATAGAAATATCCGTCACGAGCCTCAACGACACTGAAGAAATTCGCTTCTACCGCATCAATGTAACCACCGATCAGGTCTTATTAAACAACGGCGTTCGCTACGCCTTTTACGAGGGTAGCTACACCGTCATCCCCGACTTTAGCACGCTCACTCCAAGCAAAGAAGGCGTCCAGTCTGGCTTTCAATTAACCGAGGCGGGCAGCGTCACCGATTATTATGCATTCGAATTCGACGCCTTGATTCAAATCGTCGAAGCAGGGAGTTACACCTTTTACACCAACTCAGACGACGGCAGTAATCTCTACATCAATGGCGTGCAAGTCGTCGACAATGACGGCGCCCATGGCGAGCGCGAACGCTCAGGCAGCGTCACACTGGACGTCGGTCTGCACGCTATCTCAGTTCACTTTTTAGAAGTCGCCGGCAGCGCCATCCTGCAGGTGTCCTATGAAGGCCCGGGCGTCGCCAAACAACTGATCCCGGATTCCATATTATTCATCAACGCCGAGTAACGAATAACCATGCGACGCACGTTCGCCCCCAGATGTAAAAACTCAACGGAAGCTGCGTTCACCTGCTTCGCAAGGTTGCAATTTGCGCCAAGTGGATTACCGGTTACTCCATGAAGCATTACAATTATCAGCAGACCCTCGAAAAGCTCTGGCAAAAAGCCGTCGACCAATACCAGGCTGGCCAACGCGGCTCCGCCAGCTATTTTACCGACGAGGAAACACAGTGGCTCCGCGAAAACGGCGTCACCCCACAGGAAATTTACGACTTCGCCGAGGACTTCAATAACTATGGTGAACCTGACTTCCTGACCTTCGCTCTGGTCACGGATGTCCGACGCTCTTACTTCCTTAAAGAAATGAACGGCGAGTACACCGGCAATTCGGTGGATCCATCCGACTATCCGTCGAAAAAAGAAGAGGTCGACGGCATTGTCTGGCTGCCTCGCCTGATTGCCAAGGCCAAGACCAAACTTCGCGGCGAACTCGACCTCGACACCATGTATGGCTGCGGTGGGGATCGCAATTTCTTCAAAACTCACGACATTCACCCAGCCGATTTCCTGCGCTTCGTGGAGCTACACATAGATGATGATCAAGCTGTCGTGAACTGGGTCAAAGAGCGTTCCCCCGAAGTCAACGCCGCAGCCGTAGGCTAGCACCCTAGATTCGCAAACAGACCATTTCAGTAAGCCCGTCCAGAATCAGGACGGGCTTTTTACACCAGCATGCTAAAGCATTATTCATATATATTAATCTCAAGCCAACCCATGGATGCCCATTAATTCAGGTAAATCATACATTTCGAGCCTCATAAATAGAAAACAGATCTCACATGTTTAATATTTATCAATTGACAATTTCCCGATAAACTCTAGCGGTAGCAAGTATGTCTACCCCGGCAATCCGCCCTCCGTTTGTGGCTATATTCCTGGCCTGCGCTTACGCAGCGACCACCCAGCTATGGGCTGGCGAATTAATCTGGGAAGCAGGATTGGAATCCGAGATTCCTGGCCAACCACCAACCGCGATCGCCTACCGACCGTTGACCAGCCAGGGCGAGCTCGACGCCCTGCCCATTACCGACAGCAACTCCATCGGCAGCATCGTTTTCCCGATGGACGGCGCCCCTACGCTCCCAGCTCCAGTTAATGGCGAGCCCTACCTGCGCATTTTCGATTATCACGAAACGCAAGCTGCCGGCGTCGAATGGAATTTTGCCGAGGTCGACGAAGGCTACGACGCGATCAAACTCAGCTTCAAATTACGCGCTCAGGGACTCATCGAAGGTGGCGGAGATCTGCGCCTTTCAATTGGCCCGGCCTCAACCAGCACGAGCTTTACGCTGAACGGCTCTGCGAATCGCCCCTTTCTGGTCAACTTCAGCAACGACGGCCAAGTTTCCATCGAACATGCCTCGTTCGATCAGCGGCACAGCGCCTCATTCAATCCCAATGCGACTCAGGACGTCACGCTTTTGATCAACGATTTGGACATTGATGCACTGACTGTTAATACACCCGATGGCGGAAAGGAATCGCTCCCACCCAACTCGATCCTGCTGTATCTCGGAGATGAGCGCGTTGGTCTTTCAACTTTCGATGATCGAACTGAGCACGCGGAATTTGATACCCGCCCAATCAATCTCGGTCGTCTGAGTTTACATACCTTGACCAGCGCCACGGGCATTGATTTTGGCGTCGGCGAACTACGTGTCGAGTCGCTGCACCCTTACTACCCCGGGCCATTTCCCAAAGATGAATTTCAGCATCGCGTGCTGCTCGATGAAAACTTCGACACCGACACCAGCGACGTCACGACCTTGCCCAACTGGCAACTAACCGACGGCTCAGCGCTTCTCCCTGTGGCCAACGGCGCCCTTGTCTTTGACGATACAACCGCGGGGGCGGTTTCAGCGCAGCGATTCTTTCGCGACGGCATGGAAGCGCTACGCGATCCAGACTCCGATGAACTTGGCCCTTACTTTTATGTCCGCTTTCATCTGACCATCGAAGAGCCGCCCGAACTTGGATCGAGCGGTTATTTCCTAGGCTACAATAATCCCGTCACCATTGAGAACATGCGCGGGTTTATTTGGCTGAAGTCCGATGAAAACGGACAAGCTAACCTTGGACTTTCGACAGCGAACAATGACATTAACTTTGCATCGCAAAGTTTAGTCCAAGGAGAAACATACACCATTGTCGTCCGCTATGATCTTTCGCGCAATGATGCTTGGCTCTGGATAAACCCATCGGTTAACGACGAGCCGACCATCACCGCACAACAGCCAGACGACATCAGCTACTATCGCGTGGATGCTATCACCGCGAACTTCAACGCCGCCAACCAGCTAGGTCGTTTTCGGGTGGGCGACTTGCGCGCGGCAACCTCCCTGCGCGCCGCCTTGGCAGATGGTCATTTTGGCCAACCACCCACCAGCACGATAACGCGCACCAGCAGCAGCTTCATTGTAGAGTCTGACGACTATGACGCCTTGCTGGACCACTATGGAAACTTATCATCGCTCAACGCTTTTGGAGAACAGATTGTGAGCGAAGCTTTGTGGGACAAAGTTACTTACCAGATTGATGACTATCTTGATCGGCGCAACATCAGCGAGCAATACGCGAAGTCCCAAACGGACCTAATTATGACGCATATCGACGCCTCGGATGCGCGTCTGAGCTTATTTTTTCAAAACAACGACGAAGCGGAAAATGCGACTTACGTCATCCCCTTTTCCACCACGGATCTAATTGCAATTACAACCGATGATGGCGTTCGCCACGTTGCTCCCTTCTCTGACACGCTGGAAAGGGTAACCAACGAGATCATCCTCGAATGCACTGGAGGTGAAACCTGGGTGCGCGGCATCGACACGCTCACACTAAACTCTGCATCGCAAAGTGGAAGGCCAGTCACCAAGATCAATCTGCCATCGCGCAGCTTGCGGCAACTTGATTTTCATTTCGGCGAACTGGTCCTCATCGAGCCGACTGAGTATCGCGTTTTTCAGCGAGATCAATTGAGCTCGGGATTAGTGCGCGTATGTGGTCGCGCGCCATCAGCCGCCGACTCAGTCGAAGTGCGCTTCAGCGGCGAGTCGACCTTCAACGGCTCCTTCTCCACGACATGGCAAGCCGTTGCATTTACCGGCGAACCGCTGGGCCAGTTTGACGACAGCTTCCGCATTCCCTCTGGTGGCTGGCACACTGCAGAAGTGCGCGTGCTGGAAGATGGCGCCGTCATCGCCGAGCAAACCATTTCGCGATTCGGCGTCGGCGAGGTCTTCGTCTGCGCCGGACAATCCAACTCCACCAACACTGGAACAGACCCCGTCGACCAAACGAGCGGCATGGTCGCCGCCTACACGGGCGGGCACTGGCAACTGGGCAATGACCCCTTCCCCGGCAACCACGACAGCACCAGCAAAGGCAGCTACTACTCAACCCTGGGCGACCAGCTTTATGCGCGCCTTGGCGTCCCCATCGCGTTTGCGTCAACGGGGCACGGCGGCACGCACATCGCACTGTGGCAACCCGACGTAGCTTACCGCTACACCTCCTTTACCTATGCCCGCTACAACGGCATCTACGACTGGACGCTGCACCGCATCCTTCAGCTCGGCCAAGACGGTTTTCGCACAGTGCTCTGGCATCAGGGCGAGAGTGACTCCTCCCATACGCCCGGCATCGAGCGCACCAGCGAGCAGGAGTATTATGATGGCTTGAGCAACGTCATTCAACAGACGCGCACCGCTGCCGATTGGGACATTCCATGGTTCGTCGCTCAAACCTCAGTCTGGCCGATTGATAACCCCGATGGCGATGAAAACATCCAGGCCGCCCAGCAGCGCTTATGGAGTGATGGCGTCGCGCATGAAGGCGCCAACAGCGATCTCATCGGCATTGAATACCGGCAATTTGAAACGAGCCGCGTTCACTTTCGCCCCATTGGCTTGCGCCGCCACGCGGAACTGTGGGAAGTCAAACTGGGCGACCACATAGACGCATTAAACGGCGGCGTCTTTGCCCTCGATAGCGATGGAGATAGTCTGCCCGACTTTTGGGAGCGCGCCTTCGCCCTGCCCGTTAGTGAGGCGGCGTCCGCCAGCTCGAATCAGGATGGCGATCGCTACACAGATTACGAGGAATTCATAGCGGGCAGCGACCCATTGAACTCGAGCGACTTCCCCGACCTCAAGCTCTCGCATGCCAATGAACAGTTGGCGCTCGACTACCAAGCCCGCCCCCATCGCCGCTATCTACTTTGGCAGTCCAATAATCTCCAGGACTGGAGCTTGGCGCGTGAAGACATTGCCACCCAGGCGACAGATATCCGTATCGAAGCGGAGCTAACGTCCGAGCCCACGTTTTATCGGCTGCAATGGCTGAACGAATTGGACACCGAATAATTTCCCCCGTCACCCAACCCCTAAGAACAACATGATAACAACCACACCCCTCCCCCGGCGCCTTGCGCGCCTGTTTGCCGGGGCGCTCTGCCTCGTGTTTGGCTCCAGCCTCACTGCCACCACCTATTCCCTCTCGCCACTGGAAGACGCGTATGTCCGCGATGGAGCTTACGCCGATGACACGCTGGGCCTGAGTGATCCGGACATACTCCTCGTGAAAATCGCCGCGACGGACTATAATCGCCGCGCGTATTTAAGGTTCGATTTACGCGGGGTCAACGGAACCGTCAGCGACGCCAAACTTCGCCTCAAGGTAAAGGGACTCAACGCCGGCGCCAAAAACAGCCTGCGTCCCGTTGACGACGACACGTGGGACGAAGATGAAATCACCTGGAACAATAAACCGGCATTCGGCTCATCACTCGGCACCAAAGATGTGCCCGCCGTTGGCGAATGGATCGAGTGGGACATTACCAGCCACATTAACACGATGGTTGCGAATGACGAAGTTTACGCCTCGTTCGTCATCGTCTCCAATACCGGCGCCTACAATCTGCTCGCCAAATATTATTCCAGTGAGGCGTCAACCGCCGACAGACCGGAACTCGAAGTAACCTTTAGCCCGATTTACGACGCGCCATACGATTTGACGAAATTTCAGTCCAGTGTAGCCGATTGTAAATTGCAAGCGCCGGGCTCTACGCCGCCTGCGGTCAATCAGGGCGAGTTCGCCGATTTTGCTGATTGGTTTTTCTACCTAGATGGCAACGACTACATGACCTTCACCATGGAAGGCTATGCCAACCGCTGCGAACTGCGCAACCTGACGGAGTGGCCCACGAACACCTCCACCGCCGCCCGTATGATCGCAGAGCTACGCATACCCGCAATCACCAGCACTGACTTGGAGCAATTCACGTTCATGCAAGTGCACGCCAGTGACTCGGTGGACGGCCCGCTCTTGCGGCTTAACTGGCGCGACTCGCGCGATGGTTATGACGACCACATCTGGGCGACGCTGCGCACATCAGTCGACCCCAAAGAATCAACGATTTACCACTTGGGGCCACGCCCGGACTCGCTGACCGACATCGAAGTCAAAGTCCAAAACAGTCAGCTCTCCATCATCATCGACGGCACAACCGTGCTCAACAACGTGGACATTTCTCACTGGAACGGATTCAGCAATTACTTCAAGGCAGGCGCCTACATCAACAGCCCAGGCTACGCCACGACCCAATTTAACTCACTGACGTTCATTACGCCGTAGCCGAGCAGCGGATCAATTTCCAGCCCCCATCCCGAGCGAGACTGAGATTTTCGTTCGCATCCACCACCAAACATTGCTTCATTGGGTCCATTCCCAATGAAGCATTATAATTACCACGCGCACCTTAAAACCCTCTGGCAAAAAGCGGTCGACGCCTACGCCGCAGGCAACCGCGACGCGGCTACCTATTTCACCGACGGGGAAACCCAGTGGCTCGCCGATAACGGCGTCACACCGCAGGAACTTTACGACTTCGCCGAGGATTTCAACGCCGTCGGCGATCCGGACTTCACGACATTCGCCATGATTACCGATGTGCGGCGGTCGTATTTCAAAAATCAAATGAAGGGCCAGAAGAGCGGGAAGCAAATCGACCCGGCAAAACTTCCGGCCAAGGACTCAGAGGCTGACGGCATCGTCTGGCTCCCCCGCATCATCGCCAAGGCCCGCGCCAAACTCCGTGGTGAGCTCGACCCCGACACCATGTACAGCTGCCCCGGTGATCGCAAATTCCTTCAACGCCACGACATTCACCCGGCTCAGTTTTTAAAGGTCGTTGCCGACCATTTCGACGACGATTCGGCCATTGTCCAGTGGGTCAAGCGCCACATCGGAAAATCCTAAAAATGGGAATAAGAACCACAGTAAAATTCTCGAAACCCTGAGAAAAGATTCAAGGTTGCCCAAACTAAGTCGAATAATGTTTAATCGATGCGAAAACCTTTGCATCTAGTCATCTATTTTATGCGGATAAAACTACATTTCCTTTTGATAACACTCACGCTACTGCTTGGCCGCGCGCATGCATTCACCCCAAGTGAAGACGGGCTGTATGCAGTGTTTGATACTTCAATGGGCGAGTTCACCACGAAACTTTTCTTTGAGGAAACCACACAAACGGTAGCAAATTTCGTTAGCTTGGCCGAAGGAACTCGAGACTGGGTGCGTATGTCCGATGGCGTTCTGCAGAGTGGCGCGCCCTACTATGACGGCTTGTCTTTTCACCGAGTGATAGCTGGATTCATGATCCAGGCGGGTGCGCGCACAACCGGCGTTGGCGACCGCCCAGGCTACAGCATCTATGATGAAATGATTCCAGGCAATTCGACCTTTACGATGGACCGTGCTGGCGTCCTCGCCATGGCAAACACCGGCGAGCGGGACAGCGGAGGATCACAGTTTTTCATTACCGTGGCAGCTGCGAACCACCTCAACCAGAAGCACACTGTGTTTGGTGAAATTGTCGAAGGACAGAGCGTTGTCGACGCCATCAACGCCGTCGATGTTGTTGATCCTGAGAATGAAAACTATGTCCCCGTGGAAGACGTGCTAATCAACTCCGTAACCATCCTTCGCGAAGGCGCCGCCGCTCAGGCTTTTGATCCGCAAGCATACACTTTTCCAACCTTCGAGGCGGCAGAGCTAACCGTGTTAAATCGAGATGCCGACTATGCACTAGGCGTAGAATTAGGCCCACTTGATCGATACCTAATTTATGCCAGCGCAGATTTGGCAAGCTGGGCGAACATTGGTTACGTTAATCGTATATTTCTCGATCCCGGCTACGAGGAACTCTCTTTGGGCGACACCTTACCAGGTGGTGATCGTGGGTTTTGGCGCTCGATCAAATCAGTCTATGCGCCTGCTCCGGACATGCATGGGCATTCCCTCGAAATCCGCTTCGAAGGCAGTACTGCAGATCCTCTGGTGTTTAGCTTTAACAGTGACTATACTGGACAGTTCATCAACAGCAGCTCCGGTAGTTACGATATGTACTACTACACTTGGCACGAGTATGGAGACGGCTATGTTAATTTCACTGCCTACGTTACCGACTGGCCGGCAATTCAAGTAACTCTGGCGCCCGGCGAAAGCGGTGACGCTCAGTTGTACGTGAATAACAACAGTGTTTACGAAAACCTAAACTTCACATTGATCGATCCAGTAGTGCCTTAAAACAACTCCCCCTGCCGGACGTCTTCACCGCCTTCGAGATAGGCTTGGTAACGTTTGCGCCAGTCGTCGATTTTTCTCAGGTAATATTGCACATCGATAGGGTGCTGTTCGCGGTCGTATTCATCGACGCTGCGAGCCACTTGCCAATCGGGATTTTTTGACTTGGGCCCAGTTGTCACGTAGTAGGTGACGGACTCGCCCAGACGCGGCATCGGGTCCATCCGCAGCGCTACTTCCAGCGAGGCGCGCCGCGACTTGCCGCCCTGCCCAACCGCCTTTTTGTAGGCTTCCGGATTTTGCGATAGAAACTCACGCTTAGCCACACGCTTGACTGGCATTTGGCCATCGACCAACGCTTGGCGAATCTCTGTTTCGAGCGCTTCGGGCGTTTCATCAGTCGCGCCGAGGCGGGAGTAAATCAGCCGCTTGGTCAGGTCTTTCAAAATGGGCTCCATGCCCCGCGAACGCAGAGCGCTACCGGCAATGCTCACCTTTTCCCCATCGTAAAGCGCGTAGTTCTTGGCCTTATAGCAGAACATCGCCTCGTAGCTGCCGTCGTACTCCAGATCGATACCCTCTGGCAGCACCGAACATACTTTGCGAAGCAAAGCTTCCGGGTCCGCAAAGTCTTTTTCAGAAGATATATAAATACCGTCTGTATCCGCTTCGAGCACCGTGCACTCTTGCCGCTGAAACTCGGCAATCAGCGTCTGCATCAGCTCACGCCCCTGCTTGGTGACCTCTGCCGCCAGGTCGCCATCTGCAAACCGCGCCCCCGCAAAGCCCAGGTAGCCGTAGAACGAATTGATCAGAATTTTGTAGCTTGCTTGCCGCGCGTTGTATTCCTGCCGAAGCACGGGATCCGACTCCTCGCGCGCCAGTTTCTTGTAACGCAAACGATAATCGCGCAGCTCGGTCAGCAGTGGGATGAAGACGCCCAACGTGTCATTCGCCGGATTCCGCCCGATGTGCAACAGCAGGCTTGGGTAAAGCGACGCCACGTCGAAATGCATCACGTGCCGGTAGACGCCTTCGACAAAGCTTTTGCTGAATGCGCCAGCATAGGGCTTCACCTCGGGCGGCGCCGGAATCGCGTGGTTGGCGTGGAAATATTTATCGAGAAAAAGCAGATCCACCTTCGCACCCGTGCCGCGGAGGCAAGCTTCCTGCAGCGTCATGGGAAACACCTGAACCTGCGCGACATAGGTTGGTAAGAGCAGCTCGGCGATGCCTTTGGTCTCGCGCAAATCATCCAACAGATATGCGCGGAACGTTTCGCGATCCTCGGTGAACATGACCTGGATTTTCTCCGGCGCCAGGTAGGTGCGTTCGTCGGCCTCGGTTGTCACACCAAGGTAGCGCGCAGCGGCCTTGAGCGTATAGCTGGGCAAATCCCGCGTCGTGATGTCATACATCTGAATCGCCAAAAACGTATCGAAAACCGCACGCCCCGGAATGTCGCAACGCAGGTAGTCCACCCAACGTTCCGCAATGCGAATTCGGCTGCTGCGGAAGCTTGCAGTTTGCCCAAAACGGCCCCAGGCACAGGGGACTTTAAAGCGCTTGGCGCGCGTCTTCAGGAAATCAAAATCGAACTTGAAAATATTGTGCCCTTCAATGACGTCTGGGTCCAGTTCCGCAATGGCGTCGTTGAGCGATTCCAATAGCGCACGCTCGGCGTCATCGTCCAGCGACTCGATTTCGAGCAGACGCGTCTCATCGCGAAAACGTAGACCGATCGCAATCACACGGTCACCCTTACGCCGGGGGTCGGGGAACACGCCTGGTTCTTCACTGAAGGTTTCAATGTCCAGCTGCAACCGCCGGACTTGATCAAAGGTCATCCCGGCGAACAATCGCTTCCCACTCGTCAGCAAATACTGATGCTCCACAGGACGCAGCCACTCCATGGCCGCCTCCCCCTTGTGCGCTTTGGCGAATACCGCCAATTCCCCCGGGGTGTCAAAACTCTGTCGCCACGCAAACGCACCGTCACCCGTCAAGTCCTCCGCCCCTGGTAAGTCAGCACTCAGCCAGACAAACGGCTGAGAGGCCGTCGCCTGCTCAACACGCGGCGCATCTCCGGTCACTCCAGCAACTCGCGCCTGACCTTCAGCGTCAATCCAAACGCCGGTAATGGGGGGTTCTGTCTTGCTTTCACTCACGCCCAAAACAAATGCCAGCGATGTTCAAATGTCCAGCGGATAACCTGCAAAAATGTTCCGCCCCGAAAGCATGATTAATCTGACGGATTGACAGCGCCAAAGGAGAGGACTGAATAACAACTTTTTGCGCACCATGAAATTTCACAAATACCACGCCCTCGGCAACGACTACCTGGTCCTCGATCCAGCGGACGCCCCGATGCCCTCGCCCCAGCAAACCATCGCCATTTGCCACCGCAATTTTGGCCTCGGCTCAGACGGCATCCTTTACGGCCCCCTCCCCACTGAAAAGGCGGACTTTGGCCTGCAAATCTGGAACCCGGATGGCTCCGAAGCCGAAAAAAGCGGCAACGGCCTGCGCATCTTCGCCAAGTATCTGTTCGATACCGGCAAAGTCACTGACCAGCCCTTCACCGTCGACACCTTGGGCGGCGTCGTAACGGTCGAAATCCACGACGGCGGCGAATCCATCGAGGTCGAGATGGGCAAAGTTTCATTCCACAGCGACAAAATTCCGGTCAACGGCCCGTCACGCGAAGTGCTCGATGAACCAGTCGAAATCAACGGCCAAACCTACCGCACCTATGCGGCGACTATTGGCAACCCCCACGTAGTCCTGCCACTGGAAGATCATTCCAAGAAGCTTGCCTGCGAGCTGGGCCCGGTCCTCGAAAACATGACGAGCCGTTTCCCAAACCGCACCAACGTTCAGCTACTTAAAGTCCTTGACCGCAACAACATCCAGATCGAAATCTGGGAACGCGGCGCGGGCTACACCCTGGCCTCCGGCTCCTCCAGCAGCGCCGCTGCCGCCGTAGCCCACAAGATGGGCGCCTGCGACAGCCAGATCCTGGTGCACTGCCCCGGAGGCGACATTCAGATCAACATTGGTGAGGATTACGCCGTCACGATGACTGGCCCGGCGACCCGTGTGGGCACGTTCTTGATGGAAGACGCGGTGATGAATCAAGTCATTCCAGGTTAATCCCTTGCGTCATTCTGCCGTTTAGGCATAATACTAGCAGCAATTCATTTATGAGACCAACTTCCCAACCCAAGCGCAAGGCGGCCCTCCTCGGCGTCGGCCTCGATAACACCGACGGCCACAAGCGCATTACCAAGGCGGAAAAATTCGCCGTGGTCGGTGGATCCGAGGAAACGCATGACCGCATGACCGAGACCCTCATCAAGACCTGCGAGGACCTCAAACGCAAGGGCCGCGAGCTCGAGGACGCCGCCCCAAAAGAAGTCGCCGAACTATTGCATAAAAATACGCCACGTTAAGCATTTATGCGCTTTGCGAGCGCTTGACATAAGCCATTCACTTTGAAATCTTTTTGCCATGAGTGACTCCAACCCGGATAAGCCTACCCCCCCTTCCGATTCAGAACAGGAACGTTTAGCCAAAATTGCAGCGAGCCTGCCCGGTGAAGTCGTGTCTCGCGATGCCGCTTTCCCTAAGAAGCGCCAGCGTCCTAAGGCGCGTCTGCCCGAAACAATCCGCCAGAAAATCGAAACGGACGCCACCGAAGAAGCCGCCAAGGACAAGACTGCCGATGGCCCCAAGGCTCCTGTCGAGAAGCCCAAGTTCAAAGTAACCCGTTCGCCATTCGCGCCACGCATCGACCAGACATCCAAGCCTGCCGACTCCTGGGGCGAAGAAGAAGAAGCGCCCAAGGCCGAAGCTAAGCCCGAGCCAGAGGTTGCGAAAAAGGCTGAACCGGAAGTCGCCAAGGCCCAACCGGAAGTCAAGAAGGTAGAAGAAAAAACCGCCGAGCCGGAAGTAAAGAAATTTGAGCCTAAGCCTATTCCGCGTCCAGCCCCCAGCAAGCTGGATATCTCGCGGGCGCCTTTCAAACAGGAAGAGAAGAAAGAAGCTACAGCACCGGAAGCAAAGAAGGAAGAGCCAGCCAAGCCGGTAACTCCAGTCTCCAAAGAAGAGCCCAAGCCCGCGATTACACCAATTGCGAAGGAGGCTCCCAAGGCAGCTCCAGCGCCTCAGGTCAAACCTGCTGCGGACGCCAAACCTGCGGAAGAAAAGAAGCCTTTGCCAATGCCGGTAGCCAAGAGCAGCCCAACCAAGCTGCCCGTTCCTGCCGCCGACAAAAAGGTAAGCGAACCCGTCGCCAAGCCAGCGACCACCAAGCTTCCCAGCCCGGCAAGACCAACCGCCGCCGCCCCGCGTCCAAAGGCAGCGCCAGCTCCAGGTCGCCAGACAGCGCCCGTTGAAGAAGAAGAAAGCACGGGCATGAATATTGTCTGGGTTGCGTTTGACGCAGTCGCAGCCGTGGCTTCATTGGTATTCGCCGCCCTCGTATTTATAAATATGGGCGGGTAAGGAATCCGGATCAACTCCGACCAAGATCACATGGCAACATCAGAAAAAATCAAAGAACTCTCCTCAAGCGATTTCGACAGCGAAGTCCTGGAAGCCAGCACACCTGTGCTTGTCGACTTCTGGGCTCCTTGGTGTGGTCCCTGCAAAATGCTGGCGCCCATCCTCGATGAGCTGGCCGAAGAGCTCGATGGCAAAGTAAAAATTTGCAAGGTCGACGTGGAAGAAAACACCGACTTGGCCGCAAAGTATGGCGTCAATCGCCTGCCCACGATGCTCGTTTACAAAGACGGCGCCGTGGTTGATCAAGTCATCGGCATGACCAGCAAAGCCGAACTGAGCGCTCGCTTGGAAAAGCTCGCTTGACCGGCAACCGCAATAAATTTCAATCCCGCTTCGCCTCAGCGTTGCGGGATTTTTTTTGCCCCATTACACCATCGCTGCTTAAAGCACCAGGCCGACCGACAGCAGACCACTGTAAAAGAGCAACAGCTTGGCGGTTTGAGCCAACACCAACTGAAAATCATCCCGCGTCTGCGCACGCTGCAACAACACACACAATAAGATACCAAGCGGCGCCATCCCCAACGGCAGCAGCAGCGCCCAGCCAAAGCCGCTCAAGGCCAAGCCAACAGGAATTCCCAAAGCGAGCATCACGCTGATAATGTATTGCCGCCACGCCGCCTTGCGCCCCCAACGGACAACCAATGTGCGCTTGCCTGCTACACGGTCCGTTTCCAGGTCACGGTAGTTATTAACGACCAGTAGATTTGTTGAAAGCGCGCCAACACCAGCCCCCAGCAACCAAGCCACGTGGGAAAACGCGCCAGCCTGCACGTAGTAAGTGAAGCCCACCGCAATCAGGCCAAAAAAGATGAAGACAAAAATGTCGCCAAGTCCATTATAGCCCAATGGATAGGGTCCCCCAGTGTAAGCGACCGCACAGATAATGCTCACGATGCCGATCACCACCAGCCACAGCCCCCCCCAATAAACCAAACTCAAGCCGACAATAAACGCCAGACTTAGCACAATAATCATCGCGATGCGCATGGCGTCGGGCGACACCAAACCTGCCGCCACCGCACGGGTTGGCCCAATGCGCTCCTTGGTGTCCGCGCCTTGCACAAAGTCGAAGTAGTCATTGGCAAAATTCGTCCCAATCTGGATCAACAGGGCAAAAGCGAGGCAGATCAGGGCAGGAGCCAAGTCGAAAACACCATTGTGCGCCGCCAGGGCCGTGCCCACCAATACCGGCGCAATTGCGGCCGGCAATGTCTTGGGCCGCGCTGCTAAAATCCAAGCGCCAACTTTCATCGACTCGGTCAGAGCCGCTTAAAGCGGCTTAGCCATGATCTGCACACGGCGCGAGAATGTCTGCCCATACTGGGCCACGAGTTCATGCCAGTTCTCGTCGATGTTAGCTGCGTTATTCTGAATGATCTTCATTCCTTCTGGCGACATAACCGTAACAGAGATATCCACGAACTCCAAAGTGCCTTTTGCTGCTATTGCGGCTCCCTCGGCGTTCAATTGATTGGTATATGTAAAATCGACGCCCTCTGACTCCACAGTCATTACCGCGCCCTTGGTTTTGGAGGAGTTAGCCGCCCAATCACCATTCAGGGGCAGAATCAAATCAAGGTTAGTGTCGTGATACCAAAAGATAACGTTCAAGTCGACGACGTTTGCGGACAGAAAGTTTTCTGCACTAGCAATCGTCGTATCAATGGAGTCAACATTAGTAGCCACACCATCCTGATTATAATATTCAGCACCCGAACCATCACCAGATTCCATCGCAGTTTTAAGGTCCACACCACTGCCAGCCGACATCACATCTGTGAAAGTATGCTCGGAATCAATCAGGAAACGATAAAGCCCAAACATAGGATATGCGCCTCCAGTCGGAGTCAGCGGGTCTTGATAAAGCACTTTGTAACCTACCGCACAGATATCGCCATACACAGGAGAGGTTCCGCTCGCCCCACTAAAGCGTGGACGGTCCTCCACCCGAGCCATAAAGTAAAACTCCGGCATTGTGGGCAACGCGCCAGTGTAGGTAATCCCCGTTGACGTTGGTCTCTCATAGCGCACATCGAGCCAGCAAAAGTCACGATTGCGCAGCACCATAGTTTCGAGATCCGTAGCCATGATGTCCAGAGCGACACGCGCTTCATAATTGGCGGTCAGTTGACCGGTTGATCGATTCCAGACGCTCAGGACATTGGTTGTCAGGCTGAGGACGATCAATATAACCACCGTCATGATGCCAGTGGCAGCGAGAATTTCGATCAGGGTAAAACCGCGGGCTTTAAAATCTTGTTTCATGGGTAGGTAGATCAACGGAGCTTGGCAGTTGTGTAAGAAAAGAGCGGATCAGAGCTGTCCACCAAGGTATCAACCCCACCCTGACCTTCTGCCAGCACCATACCAATGTCTGCAGCATAAATGGAAACGAAAATGGGAAAGTAACCCTGAACAGCCACTTGCCCAAAGGCATAAGGATTGGCTCCACCTTGCATTCCTTCCTCTAAGGTAACAACGAAAATCGATCCGCCATCCACACTACCTGCAGCCATAGCGCTCGTAAAGTCGCTCAAGCTTTCAGAATACTTTAGGACGAGCGGCGAGTCACTAGTCATGGATTGGCGTTCAGTCCAAAAATACAATTCGACCCCGCCTCCAAGTTGTCCAGCTAAGGACTCAAAATCACCACCTCCGGAGACGCGATCATAAATCTCGTCACTCATGAGGGCGGCATTCAGCCGGGTGCGGACACCGTTGGCTTCATTGCTGTCCACCACGTCACGCACCGATGACATCGTAGGACCGAACAGGCCCAATAGGGCCAAGATGGAAACCGCGATCACGCCGACCGCGAGAATGACCTCCGTCAGGGAGAAACCAGAGGTACGCTGAGAAAAACAAGAACGTGGGGTGGAGATAGTCATAGTCGCCTAACTAATTGGTCGCTGATTGCACTTGATCGTATTCTTCCATGTTGAGTACGCCGCCGAAGCGTCGGATGACGAAGCCATTGGTCAGAAACGGATTTTTGATGAGCACTTGCAAGGAAGTCCCACTGGGCTCGACGCGGCCAGCAGCGAACACCACCGCTTCGCCAGCAAAGTTATGAAACGAACCGGGCACATTCGAATCCGTACGAGCGGAACCGCTGCCGTCAAAAGAGTAGTAATACCAGTCGTTTTCATCCCCAGTAGAAACGGGAAAGCTAGCTTGCATAACAGCTGGAATGTCGCTGCTGGTGAGAATTTCACCATTCGAGGCGTCACCTTCGGCGCTCACCAAGCCCGGCACCGAACCATCCGGGATATAGTAGACGCCTGCTGGCAGGTAGACCCCGGAATTGGCGGCGACCCAATCGTAAGTGCCATCTTCATCAGGGTCCCCCCAATAGACAACACCCATGTAACGGAGGAATTTCTTTTCCGCATCTGGTTCACTTGTGTCACTATCAGCATAAATGATGACGCGCGCTTCAGTGCGGCGCATAGACGCCACGGTGCGCGCAGCCTGAAACATCCCAATGGCGGCGCTTTGACCAGACTTCAGGTTCGCGCTGGAATTATCCGGCAAACTGACGCCAATAATGGCCGCCATGACCGCGATGATCGCAATCACCGCCAGGAGTTCCACGAGCGAAAACCCGTGCTTACGGCTGTTTGTGCTGCGAAATGTCATGTTATTGCCAATTGGAAATCGTTTCGAAATCTTCGCCGTCTTCTTCATCTGTCCAGATAGCAACTGAGGCTCTCAGGTCGCCGTCCGCAATGTCATCAGGTGCGCTGGATACATTTATAGAACCATCACCATCGGCGTCGACCCTAATATAAATGTTTGGATTATCAAAGGCATCAACTAATTGGGTGTCTGAGCCTTCAAGCAGCTCTGATTCACCAAAAGAGTAAAAGCCGATCGCTTTGCGGTTGAAAGATGTGTCGCGGTTGCCGTTGGCAGGATTGCGACCTGTCAAGGCCTTCATGAAGTCCGCACTATCCGATGACAGGGTCAACGTGCTACCCGTGTGTAATGATCCAACCTGCGGGTAGTAGCCATACTCGTTCTTGTAGGCCTGAAGCGCTGTGGCCCAGCCACTGAATTGGGCGCGAGTCTTCGCTTTGAGCGCATTCTTCTTTGCGCCGCCAACGACCGGTATCAGAATGCCGGCCAAAATGCCAATAATGGCTACGACGGTTAAAAGTTCAACCAGGGTAAAGCCGCGGCGTTTAAGTGGGGTGTGCGTATTCATCGTATTAAAATTCTAGTCCGTAAACAAAGTTATCGAGATTATTGTCGTCATCAAAGTAATCCTTGGGAATTTCTCCCGTGGCTAAGCCTGAATCGTCTTGAGCGCCATCTGCGCCAAGGCAAACGAGGATAAAACCAGGGTATCTCCAGCTTGAGCCACTATCGCTGGCATCCTTGTAATAGTAGGCATAATTGCCGCCCCAAGGGTCCATGAAGCGGTCATTGGAAATGGTGAAGTCCTCTTCGTTCACAAAGGCCTGCCCACCGTTCACCATATCAGGATTGCCTGCGGTGCTCCCGGGCACCATCTTCTTTTCGCCCGTCAAGTGCTCAAATAAGTCTGAACTGTCAGAGTCTTCACCGAGCCAAGGATAGTCGCCATATTTAAGCTTGTAGCTCTCAAGCGCGGTGGCGAGCGCCTGAAGCTCTGCCTCAGCCTTGGTGCGTGCTTGCTTCACCGCGATGCCGCGAGTCAAACCGAACACAATGGAAGATAGGATCGCGATAATGGCAATGACCACCAACAGCTCCACCAAGGTGAAACCTGGGCGGCGGTTGGGTGAATACTGGGTAACAGGGCGATGATAAAGCATAGGTGAAACAACAAATTTGCGGTGAATATGCCCAGCTGTCAAATAAAGACGCAAGCATCTATCAGGTATCACTTGCCCAGTGAATCTGCACCAGGCAAGGCCTACGTCCCCCCCCGCTTAAATACGCGTTCCGTCGGACGAAACCCGCCCATGGAACGCCTCCAGGACACGCTTGGTGAGGGAACCAGGCTTACCGTCTCCGATCACGCGGCCATCAATCTCAACCACCGGCACCACCTCGGCGGCAGTCCCCGAAAGGAAGCACTCCTTGGCAATCCACAAGTCATAACGGGTCAAGTTAGTCTCAACCACTTCAATGCCAAGGTCTTTCGCAATTTCAAGCACAGCCTGGCGGGTAATGCCTGTCAGCGAACCGGCATTAACTGGCGGAGTAAAGATCTTTCCGTGTTGGACAATGAACACGTTATCGCCCGTGCACTCAGCCACATACCCCTGATCATTGAGCATGAAGGCCTCGACGTAGCCCAAGTGCCCGGCCTCGATTTTGGCTAGAATGTTGTTCAGGTAGTTCAGGCTCTTGATCATCGGAGGCAACGCCGCCGGATTGTTGCGACGGGTCGCAACGGTGATTACCTTAAGGCCGTCGGTGTAGAACTCCTTGGGGTACAGCTGGATCTGGTCTGCTATGATGATGAGTTGCGGGCTTGAGCAGCTCTTGGGAGACAAGCCCAATGAACCAACGCCCCGGGAGACGATCAAGCGAATGTATCCGTTTTGCAGCCCATTGACGCGGCAGGATTCACAGACGGCTTCGGCGATTTCCGCACGGCTCCAAGGCATGTCCAGCATGATGGCGCGGGCGGAAAACTCCAAACGCTCCAAGTGCTCATCCAGCTTGTAGACGTTGCCGTTGTACAGGCGGATGCCTTCAAAGATGCCATCCCCATAAAGGAAGCCATGATCAAAAACTGAGACCTTGGCGTCCGCCTGGTCCACAAAATCGCCATTCATGTAAACTTTCATCGCAAAAGACGGGAGTCGATAGCGCGTTACGGGACGTTTGTCTAGTATTTCTCGCTGCTTTCAAAAGAAATCCCGCTCAATTAAAGCATTCTCGCCTTGCTTGCGGCGCCAGATTAAGCTTAGATAGAGGGGAAAATGAAATCGACGGTTTTCGGCATTTTAGCAATTAGCATAGCGTCAGTCTCTCCGCTGACGGCGGACATGCAGTCGTCCGGTGAAATTGTTGTCGAAGAAATTGCCGTCGACTACGACCCAAACGAGCAGTTACAGGAGTTTTTCAACGCCCTACCGAACGAGCTCAAACTTCGCATCAGCGAATACCGGGAAAAATCGTTGGTGGTTGCTGAGGAAGTGGCCGAATACAACGAGCGCCCGCGCAATGGCCTCCCCCCCTCTTCTTTTAAAACCGCCCAGCGCAAGCGGATGAAAATCGAGGCGCAAATGGCCAGCCTTCGCCTTGAGCAGAAGGCCATCGCCAAGGAATATTACGATCTACTGAGCACTGGATGGGAGCCGCCCAATAATTCCAACATCATCCGCCTTCTGGTCACTCAAACGGGCAACAACCCCGCCACCAGCTAACCCGGCGTCCCGGTGGACCAGTAGATTTTCGCATCAGGAAAATTCAGCTGCAATGAGGTGGTGATAACCTCGCACACTCTTGGAACCGAAGCCAACAGACCATATTGGCCTCTACTCCATTTGCACAATGTGCAATCCAGCCTTTATGCTGGCAGGCCCGCAGGGACTCGAACCCCGACAGAAGGAACCAGAATCCTTAGTGCTACCATTACACCACGGGCCTAGCAAAGCGAAGAAACATCGTGAGTTCCCAAGGATGCGTCAAGCGAATTTCTAAACGCGCTTCAGACTGCATTCATCTTGATGCCTAGATACTTTTTGCATTAGGTATGAACCATGAGCGAGCCCCTTGACACGTCAGCGCCGCACCTGTGGCTAATCAATTGGAAAGCGTACCGCGCCATCGAACAATACGACCGGCAAAGCATCAAACAGCAGGGGTTCGACGTATTGAGTGATTTTGCCGTCCTCGAAGTCTTGCTGCACAAAGGCCCACAACCGGTTAACACGATCGGTCGGCGCGTCATGCTGACCAGCGGCTCCATCACCGCCGCCGTCGACCGCGCAGAGAAAAAAGGCTACGTCGAGCGCCGAGCTTCACCCACAGATCGCCGCGTGGTGGAAGTCCACCTCACCCCCGCTGGGCACGAGCATATCTCTTGCGCTTACGAAGAACACGCTGCCGCCCTGGAAAAAATCTTCAGTGAATTAAGCCAGGACGAGCGCAGCCAATTTTACCACTTAATGAAAAAAGTTGGGCAGCGGGCGCAGGCTCTGGCCAACGAGTAACGCCCCTCGCTTACAGCTGATTACGTGGGTGATGTTTATCATGCGCCGCCGCCAGCGACTGGCCTTTCACGTAGGTATAGATCTGAGTCGTCGCGATATCCGCATGGCCGAGCATTTCCTGGATCGCCCGCAGATCGGCGCCTCCCTCCAGCAAATGCGTCGCAAAGGAATGCCGCAACAGGTGAGGCTTCACCGGCGCATCAATGCCCGCCAGCTTGGCCGTCTTTTTGATCATGACCCAGAATGTCTTGCGCGAGAGCGCCCTCCCCCACTGACTCAGAAAAAGCTCACTACCGGTCCTTGGTTTCACCAGCTTGGGACGCCCCACATCCAAGTAGCGCTCCAAAGCCTTGGACGCGTGGGAGCCGAGCGGCACGACCCGTTCCTTCGAGCCTTTGCCAAAAACGCGGAGCAGGCCAGACTCCATATCGACCGCCTGCAGCGTCAGTCCACAAAGCTCGCTCACCCGCAAACCGCTCGAATACATCAGCTCCAGCATGGCGCGGTCGCGCAGACCTTGCGGCGTGGTTTCATCAGGCGCTGAGAGCAATTTATCGACTTCATCCGCCGACAACGCGCCGGGCAGCTTACGCGTCAAGCGCGGCCCGCGAACCAGCTCGGAAAAGACGTCCTTCCGCCAACGCTCGGCAACCAGATGCTTGGCCATGCCCCGAACAGCGGTCAGCTTACGCGCCAAGCTGGAAACGGCGTAATCTTCATCGCTCAGCGAGCCAATCCAGTCAGACAAATGCTCGCCCTGCACCGCCTGCCAATCAGCCACCCTTTTCGATTTCAAAAACGCAATAAACTGCCTCAAATCGCTTTCGTAGCCTTCGAGTGTGTAGTCCGCCAGCCCACGCTCTAGTTGAAGCGTGGCAAGAAAGCTCTGTAGTGGCTCCTCAAAAGCTGGGTCCTTGGACATCATTCACATCCAGCATGCCGCTTACCCGCGCATTGACAAGCTGATCGGAAGCATCGATCGAATAATAGTTGTCCTCGCCCATGAAACTTATCATAGTAAATGTTGTCATCTCAGTATACCATGAAGCTATTCGCAACGCTCAGCGCCACTCTATTATTCGCCTTGATCGCAGACGCCCGGGACTGGACCAGCCAGGACGGGCGCACCATGACGGCCGATTTCGTGGAAACATACGAACGCGACGGCGTCATGATGGTCGTGTTCAGCAAGGGCGATGGCATGCGCTATCAAGTACCCTTGAGCCGACTCAGTCAGGAAGACCAAGATCACGTGCAGGAACTCGTTGCCAATGGCTCCCAAAACAATCCCTCGCCAAGAGAAAAAGCTGTTCGCGAAAAAACGTCATTCGAAACAGCAATTTCGCGCAATCTGGTTGAGCTGAACGGCAGTCGCCTGGAACGAGTCGGCGCCAAAGAATTCACGCCTAAAGATTATTACGCCATCTATTATTCTGCACACTGGTGCCCGCCCTGCCGCAAGTTTACCCCCAAATTGGTGCAGTTTTATAATGATGCCGCCGCCCAGCAGGATAAGTTTGAAGTTATTTTCGTGAGCAGCGACAACGACGAAGACGCCATGGAAGAATATATGTCTGAATACGAGATGCCCTGGCTGGCCCTCGATTATGACAGGAAGAAGAGCAGCCGCGAACTGACACAGTTTTCCGGCAGTGGGATCCCCTGCCTTGTGCTTGTCGACCGTGATGGCAATGTCCTCAAAGACAGCTACGTAAACGGGGATTACGCGGGCCCAAGCAGCGTCCTTAGAGAATTAGAAAGACTGCTAAGCACTAAAGAAGGTTAAGTAAAACCAGCGAACGAATCAATACTTCGCAGTGATCGCACGAAGGCGGTCCCATTCGGCAATGTAGCGCTGTAAGTGAACTTTGCCGGCCTCGATTTCTTTCTCCAGGAGCTCCCGCACGAGTTGCTGCTCACGCTCGTATTCCTTGGTGTCGAGGAGGCCGGAAAAATGGGCCATCCGAGCCCAAAGCAAATGAGTCGTAAAGGCGTCGAACTCGTTGTAATCGAGCACCTGTTTCACTTTGCCCAGCTCGATCAACGCCCAGACATTGTCGCCGGACACATCCACCTTGCCCGGAATACCACAAATCGTCGCCGCTTCGTGCAGCCTCGGCGTATTCTGGCCACGTGCGAGCAGGTATTGCAGATCTACATGATAGTCGCTCGACGTCGAAAAATAGTCGGCCCCCTCCCAGGGCTTATCCGGGCGGTCGCCAAAGCCAAAGCCCGGCAGACCATTGACTACCGCTCGCTGCGCCAAAATCGGCACGTCGGCATTCTGTGAATTAAAGCCCACGAGTTGCGGCTTGCTCCGACCAATGCCTTTAATAAACGCCTCCAACAACACCCGCTCAGTGCATTTTTCGGGGTCAAAGGGATCGCTGGGCAGAGAGACTAGCTTCAGCGTCGGAACCCCGTCTTTATCCACCTCACGGAAAATCCCCGCAATGGTCACAATGCGGCAAAGCATGGTTTTCACCCAGGGGCGCGGACTTTCCGGCGTCGCACCGGCCTCTTTCCACATGCGACGATAAGCGTCAGGCAGACTAAGCGGCGGATTGTGCTCCACGCCATAGAGCGCTTCAGCCGCCATTGGATCGGGCGTCCATTCAATGTCGAAGGAAAGTATGCGGGACTGGATGGTCTTTATCACGGGAGTCAGTTACAAAAGCGCAAAGCGGGCTGAAGGATCAACTCAAAACAAAAGCCAGGCCCCGCATTGGGACCTAGCTCGAAAATTTAAGGGCGCAAGGCGACTTAGACTGTGCCAAAGATGGTCTTACCAGTGGAACAAAGATCGTCGCAGCACTGCATCATGCGCTCGGTCATGTTCTTTTCAGCCTTCTTCAGGTAGCTACGTGGATCGTAGGTCTTCTTGTTGCCGACTTCGCCATCAATCTTCAGCACGCCTTCGATGTTGCTGCAGATGTGGGTGACGATCGGGCGGGTGAAGGCATACTGCGTGTCGGTGTCGATGTTCATCTTGACCACGCCGTATTCCAGCGTTTCGCGGATGTCGCTGAGCTCGGAACCGGAACCACCGTGGAATACGAGGTCCATCTTCGATTCCTCGCCATACTTGTCGGTAACCGCCTTTTGGCCGTCACGGAGAATGGTCGGCTTGAGCTTGACCGCGCCAGGCTTGTAAGCGCCATGGACATTACCAAAAGTCGCAGCGAAGAGGAAGCGACCGATCGGGCTCAAGGCTTCGTAAACTTCCACCATGTCTTCTGGCGTCGTGTAGAGCTTTTCAGCTGGGAGACCAGAGGTGTCGTGGCCGTCTTCTTCACCACCGACGCAGCCAGCTTCGACTTCGAGGATGATATCCAACTCGGCGCACTCCTTGAGTAGAGCCTTCGAAATTTCCAAATTCTCAGCTAGAGGCACCACGGAGCCATCGAACATGTGAGACTGGAAAAGCGGGCCCTTACCCTCTGCCTTACGCTTGCGGGAGGCTTCAAGCAGCGGCTTCAGGAAGCCGTCCACCTTTTCCGGGTGGCAGTGGTCGGTGTGCAAAGCCACGAGCACGTCATATTTCTCGGCCAAAATATGAGTGGCCTCTGCAAGCACGATCGCGCCGAAGGCTGCGTCATTTACGCCGAGACCGGATGCAAACTGGCCGCCGCCGGTGGATACTTGAATGATGCCGTCGGACTTAGCGTCGGCGAAGGCTTTGAGTGCTGCGTTGATGGTCGTGATCGAGGTGATGTTGACGGCCGGATAGGCGTAATTGCCCTTCTGGGCGGCGTCGATCATCGCTTCGTACTGCTTCGGTGTTGCAACTGGCATGATAGCTTTTGGTTTGTATGTTGAGCTAAGTTAAGCAGGGCAGCTTATGTTAGGTCGCGACGGAATCAACATTAATTATGCGCCGCCGGACATTTTCTGACCTGTGGCGCCCCTCGCCAGAACCACACTCCCGGTTTCACAATTGTCACCAGATTTGCCCCCAAACGAAGTCGCCAGCGGTATTTCTGGATTGCGCGGCCCGTGCGTGCAATGTTTTATTACGGTTCCAACCCTTTTACTGAACCGCCAAATACTAATCTCATGATCGACCAGATCCAAGAATACCTCGGCGGAGACGCCGACTCATTGCTCAACCACCAGTGCCAAACGATCTCGAAGGATCGACTCCATCTGCCCGGTGGCGACTTCATCGACCGCATTTTCGCCTCTACTGACCGTAATCAGCGCGTTCTAAACAACCTAAACTGGATCCTGCATACCGGCCGTCTTGCTGGCACCGGCTACATGAGTATCTTGCCAGTCGATCAAGGCATTGAACACAGCGGTGGAGCATCATTTGCCAAGAACCCTGACTATTTCGACAGCGAGAACATCGTCAAGTTGGCTATCGAGGGTGGCTGCAACGCCGTCGCCTCAACCTTTGGCGTTCTCGGCAGTTGCGCCCGAAAGTATGCGCACAAGATCCCGTTCATCGTCAAAATAAACCACAACCAGTTGCTCACCTACCCCAACCAGGCTGATCAGATCATGTTTGGCTCGGTCGACCAAGCCTACGACATGGGCGCAGCCGCTGTCGGAGCCACGATTTACTTTGGCTCCGAAGAGTCTAACCGCCAAATCATCGAAGTCGCCGAGGCGTTCTATCGGGCGCACGAGCTAGGCATGGCGACCATTTTATGGTGCTACCTGCGCAACCCAGCCTTTAAAAAAGACGGTGTCGACTACCACGTTTCTGCCGACCTCACCGGTCAGGCGAATCACCTTGGCGTCACCATCGAGGCAGATATCATTAAGCAAAAGCTTCCGGAAAAGAACGGCGGCTATAAGGCGCTCAACACGGGCAACAGCAGCTATGGCAAGCTTGATGAGCGTATTTACACCGAACTGACCACCGACCACCCCATCGATCTGACCCGTTATCAGATTGCCAATTGTTACATGGGGCGGCGGCCACTGATCAACTCTGGCGGCGCATCTGGCTCCAATGACTTTGGCGACGCCGTCAAGACTGCTGTCATTAATAAGCGCGCCGGCGGAGCCGGTCTGATATCAGGTCGCAAAGCATTCCAACGTCCTATGGCTGAGGGAGTTAAACTCCTGAACACAATTCAGGACGTTTACCTCTGCGACGAGGTGACTATTGCCTGAGCGAGGGCGATTAGTTTAGCGCATTTCACTGCAGAGCCTTTAATCATCAGCATTAGAGGCGAAGGCTGCGACGTATTACATGCATGATCGCTTGGCGTAAGCCTTGGGAGCAATCACTTCGAGGAAGCAACACCTAGAGGCCATACCCCCCAGAAGCAGGCCCAAGAACCCAACAAAAACAGAGCCAGACAGCCCCTACATGGTAGAGCTGATCACATCTAATGAATAGGTTTACTCAAATGTTGATGCTACCCGACCCAGGTCTCAGCATCACTACCCTATTTCCAGTGGTGGTAAAATAAAAATTTAATTGACTAATAGTCCTAAGAAATCCACTGTATGCACACTATGAGACTACTATCTACTATTTTACTGGCTGCAGTCATACCAGCGGCGGCAAACGCCATGGTTCTTATTGAGATTTCCAAAAGTGGAGGCGATGTCTTCATCACTGGATCCGGCAGTATCGATCTCACCGGAGCAATCGCTGCTGGAACTGAGTCAAACTCAGTCAGTATCATCATTCCATCATCAGGAACAATCCGCCATTCCAATGGCCCTGGAACAACCTACGAACGCTATCAGGGCGGCCGAACCGGTAATTATGGCGCCGGTGGACAGACCAATAACCCAGAAGTCTCAGCTGGCACGCCATTTGGCTTCACCACCACCCGCCTCTTGGTTCCGACAGGCTATGTATCGGGCACGCCGATTAATTTCACGATGATTTTTGAGAATACCAACTTCGCTGATCTTGGTATTGACGAATCTGGCTCGGTCACCTTTACCCTCGCAGGGTCTGGCGACACGGTCCATATCGCTGTAGTTCCAGAGCCATCTACATACATTGCAGGAGCAGGCTTCTTGGCATTAGGATTCTTCGTCTGGCGTCGCCGCAAGAAGGCCAAAGCGACAGCCGAACAAGAAACTGCAGTTAGCGCATAACTCAGTTACTTGATATTGAATTTACCACAAAAGCGCTGGGCAATTGCTCAGCGCTTTTGTCTTTTCTGCAATTGAAGATAGTCGCCACCACAGCTACACGGGCCAAATCAACATTGCCCCTTTAGAAATAAAGCTCAGTTTGAATAGTCCCATCTGCGCAGTGATCTTGCGCAACCAGCAAAGGCTGGCCTGGGTGTGACAGGCTTGTAGTATGCCCTCAAATGCTGAGTCCTTGCGAATGGGTCTTTACAACTCGCAAGAGCAAGGACCGATCTTGAGCGCATCAGTTTCACACCCGCGCCATCACAGCCTCAACGTCAGGACACTCCTTAGAATGAGTAGGAAATACTCACCTTTCCATAAAACGTGTCCTCAGGTCCAAGGTCGATGCCCGCAAAGCCAACTTTTCCATCGTTGTTGCCAGTATAGCCTGCTCCAATCGCGATGGCGCCATTCTCGATAACATCCCAAGTCAACTCGATTGCAGTCAACCAGTAGGCATAACCGTTTTGCCATTTACCTCCAGCAGGCGGACCACTATCGCCAAAATAGGAATTGGCGTTCAAATAGCCAACACGTCCTTCCCAGAAAAACGCCCAATCCTCGGCCAGTTGCCATCTCTCTGATATTCCAAAAACGCCCGCCGCCTGTTCGAGTTGTGAGTCATAAGTGAAGTAGATCGCAGGCTGCAGCATGACATCGCCAATGAAGCCAAAATAGAATTTACTGCGATACCACGAACCGAATGCATTGGGCTGGCCTTCACCGAAACTATTATCCGCGTAAATACCCAGCCCACCACCGACATCCACATCAAGGTGCTCCATCAAATGGTATTTCCACCCGCCAATACCATTAAACTGCTCAGTGTATTGACCATCGAATGGCAGAACCCCTGAAAACGTGCCATAGCCATCTCCCCCAAACAATGGGCCGCTGGTTGAGAAGCTCGGCACGATCGCATCACCTGCAATGCGTTTGCCGACACTCGTGTAGGAGGTGTAGTAGGTGGCTCCAGGCACGTATTTATGTTCAGAAGGATCCCCAAGAATTCGGTCCCCATTGAAGCTGATAAAGCTGTCCCATGCCTCGGTATTCACCGAGAGGGGTTCATCTGGAGCCGAACTCGCATACTGCCCTGCGGGCTGTCCATCCTGGGCGACCAGCGGCAAGGTAACGAGCATGTATAAGGTTGAGGCAGTCTGAACTTTTCTTATCATGCGGTCATCAAAAACACATGCATTTCAATTCGCAATCTTGATTAGCCTACTCCCGTAAATGCTGTCTAGCAGATATCAATACTCGCTACGGCCCATTTTTATATTCGCACTGACTCTCATGGCGGCGCCCCTCGATGCTGCCCTCAAAGCATTCACTCATGAGGCGACTCAGGCTAATATCGATGGCCCCTCCACCCTGCTTGACCACCCAACGACAAACAACCGCCCCAATCACCTACTTTTCGTGACTGGTAATCTCGGCCAACCCAACCCACATTCTGTGCGAGTCGCCTACGATAGCGTTCAAGATCGCTGGCGCATCTTCAATGAGGACGGCAAACCAATGCCTCCTGGAGCTGGCTTTAATGTGATCGCCATCGACTCTGCTTCGAGAAACGCCTTCGTCCATAAAGTAGCGCCAAGCAACCGACAAGGCTCAGGAACGATGATTTCGCACCCGGCGATCGATTTCAATCCGCAGGCTGGCATTATCGTAACGGCACAGGATAGCTATGCAGCCAACACCGGCCCATTATGCGTTACCTTCAATGGCATTTACTGGATTATTCAGCGCGAAGACGGCGAAACGATGCCATTGGGCACTGCCCTTAACGTGCTGGCTGTCGGTGATGGGAGAACGGAATCATTAGGCATGACACCGTTCACCACCCATGCGAACGGGCATATAGTCGGCGTTGGCAATACGCGGAACAACGCCACGAGGATTCAAAATATCGATAATCGGGCTAAAATCTTTATCTCCCGCAAACGTCCAAGCGGGGTCGCCAACGCGCCAGAAGCGGCAGTGCGCTATGATGGCTCAAGCTGGACAATAATGAATCAGGATCTATCCCCTCTCCCTCATGGTGAAATGTTTAATTGGCTCGTAATGGATCAATCCCTGGCAGCCTCGGAAAAGCTCAACGCCGGCAATCTCAGCATCGGCTGGCTCATCATTGAAAATAAAGGCGCTTTTGCCGCTCGTTTCAAACTCGACTTCCAACTGGATGATACGCCCCGCACATTAAATTCTGCAACCATCCAACCCGATTCATCCATGGTTTTTCGTGTGCCCGAGCGGGCAACAGAGCTTCAATTAACCGGTGACATCACCAATGGCCTCTCTGTGGAAAGTCTGGAACCCGTCCAATACGAGACAATCCCCAACGCCACCTATCAACTAACTGGCAAAATGGGGGCCAGTGATTGGATCGAGTTGGAATAGCGCCTATTTGCGCTGAAACGGCTCCATCAGTTCCCTGATCAACGGGTTGTCATCGGTGTCATCGATTCCTCCAAACACTGAAGCCTCACTCGATTTCAATTCCAGCTTTCGCTCAATAACTTCCTCCAGGTAAACTTTCCAAGCAGCCCATGCCTCCTTGTATTGCTTATCCAAGCGGCTCAGTTCACCCTTCCAATAATAGGCATATGGCGGCGGCTGTTTCATTTTCAGCAGCCGATCCAAAGTCCAGTTAGCGCCTTTCATATCTTGGCTGTTGAGCTGAGCCTGCAACAGCATGCCGCCCCGCACCACGTCATCCGGACGCGAGGCGTACATCGCACGAAGATCATCCACATCGCCCATGACCAAGGTTTCCATCACCGGAATTTGCGGCACTGGCGCATATTGCTTCGCCAGTTCGATTGCTGCCGGGTAATTCCCCATACGCCCCATCGCGTTAGCCTGATAATACCAAGCATTAGGCGCTGCATCCGGGTGCGCATCCAAAAATTTGATTAGCTGCCCGGGATCCCCTTTTTCCAACCAAAAGCTCATGATCCGCCCACGCTGCTCGTCATTGTAGAAGCTCAAGCTGGGATCGCGCTTCAACTCAGAACCAAGCGTCACCAGAAACTCGTCGCGGTTTAATTGCTTCAGATAATTGGTGCGGAACTGCGGATCCAACTGACTGAGGCGGTCCAAATCCCGGTCAAAACGCTCATTCTTCTTTGCCGCCTGAATAATGCGGTGATGCAACTCATTGGGATTTTCCGCCTGCCGAGTCAACGCATCCTTCCATGCTTCATACGCATAATGCGTGCTGCGCGGCAACCAAACCTGCCCTTCATAAAGCGCTGGCGACACCAAGTTCGGCTCCACCACACGCGCAATTTGGAAGTCCTTCCGCGCCGCAGAGCTGTCATCCTCCAGGTAGAGGTGATACTGCCCCCGTTGCAGATACAGCTCCCATGATAACGGCTGGAACATCAGACCCGTCGCCAGATCATTACCCACCGCCCCGCTTTCTCTGGCTTCCAGCGACTCTGCGATGTTCGCTGCAATCTCCCGCTTGGCGACTTTGCTATGCAGCATCAGTCCCGTAAGGTCCGCCGTAATCCAGAGGCCGCCTGCTACGATGAGCAAAACACCGACCAATCGCCAAATCCACCTGGGTATGAAGCAAGACGGCGAGGCCTTTAAATAAGGCAGGCCCATTCGCATCAGCCAGATTGCGATCAACACCACGCCCAGTTGATGGGCGGAAACGTCAAAAACCGAGTGCAGCAAAAATATCGACGCTGATACGATGGCGGCCGTTCGCACGGAGGCCAATCGGTCTTCACCAAACTCGAGCAACATCCAATAGATGAAGATGACCAGCATCAACATCAGCGAAAAACCCAACACCCCCATTTCGGATGCGATCCACATCCAGTCGCTCTCCGGGTGAATGATTGGCTCGGGCGACAGCGACTCTGCCCGATAATGCGTGAACGCCTCGGGAAAGTTGCCCAAGCCCACACCAGTTGCCGGCTGGGCGGCGACCATCGCCAGCGAATCTCGGTAGATCCCCCAGCGAAAATCCTCAAACATGCTGTTCTCCGAACCTAGCCAGGTGTTGAAACGCGACAATGTTTGCTGCCCAGTGATCAGCATCATCCCAAAGCTAAAGGCGATCAGCGGCACGATAAACTTCATCGCCCCCTGCCCCCCAAACATGGTAAAACGCAAGATCACCCAAACCCCGCATCCAAGCAGGAACAGGAGCAACCCGGCTCGCGAAAGGCTAACAGATATAGCCAAAGTCGCACACACGAAAGCCAGGCCCGATAGAATGCCCAATACTTTTCGCTGAGCAAAATTATAATAGGCCAGGCTCAACGCCATGATGCCGACCATGACCAAAAAGATTGATGTCTGATTACGGTTATCGAAAAAGCTGAAACTGGCTGCCCGGTCAGTGTTAAAATACTGCAGGCCATTGCTCGTGCCATAGAGGACAATCGCTGCCAGCACGCCCCCCAGTAAAACGAAAGTCTGCAGTAGACGCGTTCGGTCCTGTATCTGGAAACGCGCATTGATCAACAGGTACAGATAGCCCAAGCCAGCGACCAACATCACAAAAGACTCTAATGACTTCAGCGGCTGAGCTGACATGGTTACGGGTAATTCCGCTCCTGCCCGCACCACTTCCTTCCACCAGTCAGGACGCCCAAAGAAGAAACCCGGCAGAAATGACAAGACTCCCGATGGAACAAAGGCAAAACACGCGACTACCACAATCCCAAGCACGATCCAGTCCATCTTGCAATCCAGCGTGGTCGACGGCGGAATCACCATGAGCAGTAAGCCGATCAGCGCAACAAAAGCGCCTTGAACCCAGAGATAGCGCCCACCACTGAGTAAGACCAAACCAATCAAAGCGGCAACTGTAAGGTAATGAATCAGCTTTGTCGGCTCCACCGGCAAAGGCTGCGAGTCAATCGACGGCTCTACCTTTTCAGGCAACACCACACTGGTGTGTACGTCCGCGTATTGTCGACTGGGTGCTTTATTGCCCATAAATGGCGATCAGCTTTGAGTGGACTTCGCCATTGGCAACACAAAGTTGTTCGCAAACCAAGCGAAGCTTATGAAGCGTTGAGGTCGATCTTCGCCTTCGGCGTATCTTTTCGCTTCGCCCGGTAGTTGTAGTAGTCGTTGTAGCGATTGTAATAATAATAGTGGCTCGGCTGGCGCGTATCGACGAAATTGAGCACAAAGCCATCAACCGCCACTCCCCGCAATTCGAGGATGTCGAGCGAAGATTTGATCTGGCCCGAACGCGTGTAGTTGGAACGGACCATGAAAATAACCGCATCCGCTTTGGTCGCGAAACTGGGCGTATCATCGGTCGCCAGCACAGGCGGACAGTCAAAAATCACATAATCATAGCGGTCCCGCATTTCGGCCAACAGAGCTTCAAAACGCTTGCTCAATAACAGTTCACCGGGGCGCTCAGGGTAATCTCCGCAAGGTATCACTTGCAGGTTATCTGTCTCGGTTTGGATGATGACATCGTCCAGTTTCATGGTCGGGTCCTCGATCAGCTCGGCCAGTCCCGGATGGGAATCAATGTCAAATTCCGTATGAACGCGCCCACGCCGCAAATCCGCGTCCACCAGCAAAGTCTTGGAATGGGCAAACGCCATGGTAATGCCCAAATTACTCGCCAAGGTCGATTTGCCTTCTGCCGGCACCGCGCTCGTTAGCAGGATCACTTGCGGCTTCTGGCCGTCGAGGTTCATGAAGAGCATCGACGAACGAATATTACGGCAGGATTCCGCAAACATCACTCGATCATCACTGGCTTGCAGCAAGGGCAAGCGAGTGCCTTTCTTGCCGACTTGCAACGGTATCACACCTAGAACAGGTGGACTGAAGCGGGCGCTCACGTCTTCAGCCGATACAATGCGTGTATCCAGCATCGAGATCAGCGTGAGGATGCCGACGCCCAACATCAACCCAACGACACCGCCCAGCGCAATTTGCTTGTTTCGGTCCATCGCAACTTGGAAAGCCGGGCTGGCCTTTTGCAGAATTGAAATCGTTTCCTGGTGAGTGTTTTGAGTGATGTCGATGGACTCAATGGATGAAAGTAAGCGCGCATGAACGGCTTTCGCACTTTCAAGCCGCGAGTTCAAACGGTCAAACTCTGCCAGCAAGGTGCTGAATTTCAACGCTTTCACTTCCCATTCCGCGATGATTTCATCGAGATTCTTCAGTTCTGCCTCCAACTGCTTCCGGCGATCCTCCAGCTGCCGCAGCGTCTGGCGGCGGTAGATGTTCAGCAGGTTCGCCTGGCGCTCGATTTCCTGATTCAATCGCCGGATCTTAGGATGCGCCGGCTTCATGTAGATGGAAAATTCGTCGCGCTCCGCGCGCAATTGCTCCACAGAGCGTTTCGCCTGCTCATAGCTGCTATCCAATGAGCTTAGCTTGGACTCGGTCAGGGCGTCCAATTCTTTCTCACTATCGCCTCCCATGTTACTCAAAATCCGAATCTCGGTTTTTAAATTCGCACGACGATTATTCAAATCCGCCAAATAAGATCCTGCATTATTGCCCTGCTCAGTAATGAAAACGATGTTATTGGTCCGTTGAAATTGCAGCTTCTGCTCTTCCAGTTCCTCAATGTCCTGCTGCTTCTCAAGCACTTTCTGCATGACGGTCAGGAACACTTTTTCCGTGGTCTGGTTACGACGCTCTTCCTTGTAGGCCAGAAATTCGTGCATCAACGCATCAAGGTAATGCTGCACGTATTTGGGCTCAGAGCCCGTCGCCGACAAATCAAACGCACTGGCGTCCGTCGCCTGATTAATACCTACAGACACATGTGTGCGCTGCAACTCAGGATACAAAGCGGCCACCCGCTGCACCGTGCGCTCGCGAACCTGCTGGCTATTCATCAGCTTAATCTGGGTCCCGAAAAAATTCAGGAAAACCTCCTGATACCGGGCCCCCTCGGGGATACTCACCTGCCCATCAATCACCATCTGAGCATTTGAGCGATACTCCGGCTGCCGCTGCGACTGCTGATACCACTTGCCCGCCACCCCTAGAGAGACACACAGCACGATCACCCACCACAGGCGGGACATGACCATCCGCGCGCGGAAATAAAAGGTGCGGAGCGCTTCCGACCATTCGAAATCACTGTCGCTATCGCTGAATCCAGATGCGCCCATTGATTAAAATACAATCCATTTTTCGTCGACAATGATACGGTCGCCTGGCTTCAGCAACACATCATTATCGAGCTTACCGTAATCCAGGATTTCATCGACATTGATTTCCCGCTCGTTGCGGGAGCCGTCCTCGCCATAGCGAATTAGCTTCACGTCGCTGCCATCGCCAAACTGGGTAAAGCCGCCTGCCGACAGAATCGCTTCGCTAAGCGTAATTTTTTGTCCAATGGAAATCGGGTAGACCCCTGGGCGCCCGATCGCTCCGCTCAAGGTAAACGAACCACTCGTATCGCCGCGGCGACCAACAAAAATGCGGTCATTCGCACGTAAGATAATGTCCATGCTCAAATTGCCCGTTTCCAGGATTTGGCCTACATTGACGTCGAAGCGTTGCGAATCTTCCGGGTTTTCCGCATTGGGGCGAATCAAAGACACCCGGGTTGGGTCCGCATAAACAGAAAATCCACCGGCACGCATGATCGCTTCGCTAACGCGGAGGATGTCGCCGGGGGGAATTTCCACCATACCCTCACGGCTGACCTCGCCCATGACCAGCACCACGCCACGCCGACTCGAAGCCTGATGCTGTGAAATCAGCACGGTCGCTTGATAGTAGTAGTCCTTCTTAAGGGCTTCACTCACCGCCATCGCCAATTGCTGCGCCGTCAAGCCCTGCGCCTTCAAACCGCCTAAAAGCGGCAATTCGATGTTACCATCTTCCTCAACCAATAAGACTTCCGGAGCCTCGCGATCTTCGAGAACGGTATACTCCAAGCGATCTCCAACCTCGATAATGCGGCTATTGTCGAGCTCGAGCATTGCCCGATTTGAATCGTTGCCATCCACTGGCGGAGGCGGAGCGCGAAAAAGCTCTGGGAGCGGCTCAGCGACACCATCTGTGGCATCGCCGGACGACATCGTCGATTCAGCAGTTGGTGATGAACCGGGATCAGGCGCTAATCCAGTTGTTTGTGCGGAACTCCAGCTCAACCCACCCAAGATGAGCGTTGCCAGGATTCTAGAAATCATAACGGAGGCCCAGCGTAACAATGTTCTGGGTATAAGAACGATTGAACAGATTTGAATCTTTGCGGGAAAATGCATAATCCAAGCTCGCCTTCAATTTACTGGATAAGGAATAGTCAACACCAACACCAACGCCATAGCGACCATAATCTTCCGCCGTTGAAACCGGTTGCCCCAAGGAATTAAAGCCCGAGCCACCGGAATCGGCTCCTAACTCATAAAAGGCTTGGCCACGCGGGCTAATCTTACTGTTCATCCGCCAATTGAAGGCGTAGATAACTGAAAATACCGAATCGACATTGGATAAATAGCCGTAATTGAAGCTGTGTGAAGCCGTCAACGAGTGCTCGAAGACGCTGGACAATCGGTGGCTCGCCGTGACCGAGCCAATGATCCCGCTTGGCTGAGTCGAGTCGTTGATGGTGCCGCCCGTATCGAAATAAAACTCCTGATAGGCAAAATTACCTGCTAAACTCAGGTTTTCGGACGCCTGCCAGATCGCCATTGGACCGACCGACCAAGACCAACTGTTGTTATTAACGCCCTCCTCATAAACATTATAGTTAAGTGAACCCGTGACGCCAACCGTCAGGTTATCTTCCACCATCAGTCGTGGGCCGCCAGCAAGCTGATACTCATGGCGCTGCGTGTAGTCAAACAACGAGGAAGTCGGGATGACGTCCAGGCGGCTAAACCCGGCGAAAAGCACGAGATCGTTCAAGTCCCAGTCCGCATCCACCCCGGCAATATTCGTGAAACGACCGTAGTCCAGTGGATTGTTCGAGACCACCGCTCCATTCAGACTAAAGGCGTCGGCAGCATCGACGGAATAGGATAGCCGGTCATAGAACTCAAGGGTCACGTCATCGATGAACACCGTGAACGCGATCTTGGTGTCTGGCGTAATATTGAGAAAGTTGTTGATCGAATCCAGCTCCGGGTTGCGAATGTATTTTTCATACCCCATTCCAATGCTGACGCTGAGGGTGTTCAGCTCCGTGACCTGATATCGGCCACTCAACACAATCCCCGGTCGCAGAATGATGTCCCAAATCGGATTATACTCCGCGTAATTAATGTTGTCGTTGTAGGTGACATTAAAGGTCGCCGCTAAATCGAAAACGAATCCTCCAATTTTGAAGTTTTCACTCTGAGCGTTAGCTACATTGAGAAACCCATAGAGAAATACAGCCACAAGGCCCTGCTTAACCTTAAGGTTAATTTTCCATTTGCTTGCCAGCATTCGCTTAGAAAATAGAGTCAACACGGGAGCCAATCTAGGAGGGGAGAAAGAAAATGTGCAATAAATTCTTTAAATTGAATGATAAAAGCGCCGATAATCAGTGAAGGATGTGTAAATCACTACGGATTAATTTGCTGTTAATTTAGCAGAAAAATTGTAGACTAGACAACTAAAGCAATGATTTTCGGTTACTCAAAACGCGCAATCATATGGATGGCAATCATGGCGCCGTCCATCTTGAGCTATGCTCAGGACGAGAAACCAGCGGAAGCCAAATCAATCAGCCTGCTGGAAGTCCCGGAAGTGACTCAAGAAGAACTACTGGACAAGCAGAAGAATCTGGCCCGCTGGCACATGGGGGCAACCCTCTACGACGCGTCCGAAGATTTTCTCAACCCAGTCACTTGGCAAGAAGCCGACAGCACAGAAACAATTGGTGTGCTCATGTTGGACGACCCGACCGGGTCCTTCGAAGTCCATCCTGGCGAATATCGGTTCGTGGTCGACCTCACGGATTTCTTCACCATCACCCGCTTTAACTTCAAAAACTTCACTGCGGAAGGTTCGGTCCAAGTATTCTTCTCCCGTTCCCTGGAGGCGCCAGACGCCAGCGCTTGGAAAAGCGCCGCGAAGCCAGACAACTTTACCCGGAATCAAGTCGTCAGCCCCAAATTCCGGCCGTTTGAAGCCCGATACATCATGGTCCACCTGACGGTGACAGAGGCCGGACTCATCGGCAACATGGGCGCATTTGGCAACCTGTCCGTCGCCGAAGTCCGCATGAACGACCAAAAGCGTGACGAAAACATCGCCGCCAACACCTCACGATCCGTTGACAGCAAACCAGTCAAATACAATTACGCTTCGGCGCACTCCGACTCACGCGTAGCCTACGTCAGCTCCGGTCAAGCCAACTACGCCATGTCCATGATCGACGACGACGTCGAAACCTTCTACGATTTTGAAGAAGGCGACGAGGAGAATATAGTAATCGTCGACCTCAACGATCAACGTGAAGTCAACAGCGTTTCCATGCTTTTCGAGTCTGGCCCCGGCGACTTCGATTTCTATGTCGTCAACAAACTTCCTGACGATGTTCAGGAGGCTCTCAACAAGATGGATGAGGAAAACAACGCCAAGCGTGAAGCACTCAAAGGCAAGCCGGATAAAGGCGAGAATGACGACATGGCCATGATCTTCAACCATGGCCAATGGGAGCCCCTGCTCCTGGCACAAAACGGCGCGGCTGACGCCATCGGCTCCATTGTTAGCTTTGCCGGTGACGCCATTTTCACCACCGTTTCGCTTCCCGGCAGTTTCTTCAGCGCACTGGCTCCGACTGTTCAGCAGACAGTTACTGGATCAGAAGAGCGCTTTCGCATCGACTTTTCCAACCTGACGGGGCGCTACCTGATCATTCGCTTCACGCCTGCTCCTGGCGGCGGCTCCACGATGCGTGTTTATGAAGTCAGCTTGATGGGTGACATCATCGCCAATGAAGATGACCCGCCAGTCGACCGCGTGGAAGCTTTCAGCATGTTCAACGCAGGCTCCGGAGTCTTGGAGCTGGCGCCTCCCCCCTCTCAGATACTCACGCCACCGGTCCCTGCGCCCCCACCTCCGCCGATTAGTCCGTAGCGTAGGCGCACCTGAAACGGGCGAAACAGCTGCCCGGCAACAACTTAGCCGTTAATATATTTCTTAACGGTCCGGCGATCAAGCTCCAGTCGACGCCCGATTTCTTCGTAATTGGGCGTTTTCTCATAAAGCTGGGAAACGTAGCGCGAGAGCAGTTCATTGGCGGTCAAGCTGCCCAATTGTATCTCCATCGCCAGCTCACTGGCGGGGCTGTTCGCGTCTGGCGCTCCCAAAGGTTGCGGCGTGTATTCGCCGTGCACGAGGATGTTCCTCACGCATTGCTCCAATTCCCGGAAATTACCTGGCCACGGGTAATCTTCGCTCAAATCGCGCGCCACCACCGCCATCGCTTCGTCGGTCAGCGCCGGGCTTTCATCAGCGCCTACCAGTTTCCGCGAAATATGAGACACCAGGTTCTCAAGCTCGCCAGGAGACTCGCGCAGAATCTCCCGCAACGAAGGCGTCCGCACATGATCAGCGTTCAGCCGGAAATAGAAGTCCTCGCGAAAGCGGCCTGCCTCGATTTCCGCCAGCAAGTCACGATTGGTCGCAGCCATAATCTTCCCTTGGAAAGTCCGCTGCTCGGTATCGCCAATGGGCGTAAAAGTCCGGGTTTGCAGCAAGCGCAGCAACTTGACCTGAATCGTTGGTTCTGTCTCGCCGATTTCATCCAAAAAAACCGTTCCATGCTGACCACAAACCGACAAATACCCCTTGCGGTCATGCAATGCGCCCGTGAAGGCGCCCTTACGGTGGCCATAGAGCTCGGACTCGATCAGGTTCGACGACAAGGCTGATAAGTTAATCGGATAGAAGGCCCGGATGAAGTCTTCCTCAAACTCGCGCGTATTCGGATTAAACGGGATAAACCGGCTCAAGCCAATCGCCCGCGCAACAAGTTCCTTACCCGTTCCCGATGGGCCAGTGATGAGCGTGATGATGTCCCCCATGCGGTCAGCCAAGACCCTCTGGTAGCGGTCCATGTCATGGGTGAATATCGACTGCCAGATCCGCGCCCGCAGCTTGGTCGCCGCCGGGCTAGCCCCAACGATGTATTGATAAATGTGCTGAAAGGCGCGGCGCACCTGGAAAAAAACCGCAAACAACCGAATTTCATCAATGACGGCGTAGGCGCCAACAAAACCTTGCGGCAACCAATGACGAACCTCCTGGCCAAAACGATCATAAAACGGAATGCGCTGGGCGGCGCTTCCCCGCATATGACCCGCCTCAATTACTTTGTCGAAATCACGCCGAAACTGATGAAACACATGAAAAAAGACCAGCTCCTGGTAAAGATAGGCGTCACGATCGTTGGGCTCTTTCTGCAGATCCCAATTTTTCCGGCCAGACTCAATCGTTCGCTCCAAAAGGGCCAGTATCGCGCCAAGGTCGGATTTTTCGGCGCCGCGCCCACCATGGGCCTCCAGGATTTCACGCTCCAGCTCCTTGCGCGCGTCTTCAAACGGATTCATCCAGACCAAGCGCGCCAAACTCTGCGCCAGCGGTCGCTCTTCGGGGGAAAACAATCGAGTGCCCATTGTTCATTTTTTGTAGGATTGCGCACATTCAATGTCAACTCCCGTTATTTCAAAACAACAAACCCTCGAACGAACAATACACATCAATCTGATTAAAAACGACTTACAAAACATTCAGCAAAATTGGCATACAACGGGCAAATAGGTAGGCATGAACAAATTAAATAAAGTCAAAGCCCGTCAAAACAACGCATCTCATAATCCACGCAAGCAACGTCGCTTTTGCGACAGCCTTGGCCTTTACGGTCTGCTGTGCTTGGGCTTCTTCGGCTCATTCATCGCGCTGCTCGAATATGGCGTGCGCTCGTAACGAAAAATCCCGCATAGATTCATCGCCTGAACAGTCCAGAAGCCCAGCGCTGGCCTCGTTTGAGAAAACTAAGGTTGGCCACTTGCAGGTCGTCCAAGGAAATCAGTGAACCTCCCGCGATCGACAACCGATCAAAAACTGCCCTAACACGCTCCGCTGAACAGGAGCGAAAAACCTCCCCCGCCAGAGTATATTGCTCGCGCTGCCAAACATTAACATCAGAGCAGCGATAAACGAACTGCTTTGGAGCCGGGCTGTCCAGCAGCTCAAGCAACCGCTGGATGCGACGGGCGTATTTATCCCTGACCTTCTCCAGATCATTGACGCCAGCAGCAGAGAAATCATGCGGAAAAAGCATGCCATATTTGCGGCAAACCACCGGAGTAATGATGTCCCGCTCGGCTTTGACATCCTGCCCCTCTTCCTCAAAGAGCAATCGCTCAGTTGGCGGCAGGTAAACCAAGTTCTCAGGATTCAAAAAATCGCTGAAACGGTTCTCCAGCAAAGAGAAAGCAGACTCAATCGGCGTGACATTCCAATCAAAAGGCAAGGCCTCCTTGCGCAGGTTCTTACGCCGCAAAAACTCGGAAATCTCGCAATCAATGCCGATGGGGATGTAAGTCGTCATGTCTGTGAATCAAAAAAATGCATGAGCGCGTGCGCATCTGCAATAGCGCCAACGCATTTCGCCAAAAAAAATCGCCGCTCCCATCCAGAAGCGGCGATTGAAAATACCGAAAACCGAGGCGCTTAGTCCTCCAGAAGATTCGCTTTAATGTAATCAAAGCTAATCTTCAGCGAATCAAAAGGATCACCTGGGCAAACGTCCTGCTCGACCATAAACCACTCGCAACCACCTGCTTCTGCGGCGGCGATGATTGCCTTGAAGTCTAGATTGCCTTGGCCAATTTCGCAAAAAATGTGCTCTTGGGCTGCCACCATCTTGAAGTCCTTCAAGTGAATCAAAGGAGTGCGGCCGGCAACTTTCTTCACCCAGGCAACGGGATCACAACCACCGGCGGCGACCCAGTAGGTATCGAGTTCAGCCTGGATCGCGCATTCATTATAAATTTTCTCCAGAATCGTGACGTCTCCCATGCGCATGAACTCGACGTCATGGTTGTGGTAAGTCAGCACCAGATCATGCTTCTCGAATACTTCGACGGCGTTTTTCAAGTCAGCAATGAGCTCATTAACAGACTCTTCGCTGGTGAAATCAACACCGGCCGGATAAGGGTAAGCGGTGTATTTGCAACCCAGCTCCTTGAGACGCTGGCAGGACTTTTCCGGCTCCTTGCGCACCACATCACTGGGTTCGTGCGTCGAGCAAAGCACGAGATTGTTTTCTTTGCAGAGGCGGACGATCTCGCTGTTTTCAATCGGGCCAAAACCGCTGACTTGAACGGCTTGGTAGCCGATATCGGCGACTTTTTTGAGAGTTTGCGCAACGTCTTCCGGTGTCTTGCAGAAATCGCGCAGCGTGTAAAGTTGGACGGCAACTTGGCTTAGCTTCATGAGGTGAGGGTTATCTGAGGGTTACTTGAAAGCCCAAGAATTACACTCGCCCACCAAGCAAGCGCAACCAAAAAACAAACACGTGTAGGGTAACTGATTGCGTTGCCCTGCACGTGTCTGTAGAGAAACTTACAGCTTAATGTGCGGCTGCTTCGAGCGAATCTTGCGCTGAGTCGACCGCGTCTTCCACCTGCCCCACCGGATCCGGGCGGTGCGGCTTCACGCCTAAATCACTCAGCGGCTTGAAGGTCACGGTAAGCACTGCGGCAAAGCCGAGCACGAAGACCGTCCACCAAAGCGACTTGGCGGCCTGCGGTTTTTTGTTAATCAGCGCAGTCATGGCGCCCAGCGCCAGCCAGATCGCGAACTTGATCATCGCCCATCCCGGAAAGCCGTAATTAAACTTTGCCAGCAATCCAAAGCCGCCAACCAACAAAAATAGCAACCCGACGCCGCTGGTAATCGCGCCGAACTTTCGCCAGGATGTATTGTCAGGTTTCAGCGCCGAACGCGCCACCATGCTGCCAAACGCCAGAAACACGAGCAGGATGCCCGCAAAATGCATAACCAAGTAAAAACGATAGTCCATGGCGTGAGGTTTAAGACTAAAGGTTAAAGGTTAAAGGTTAAAGCAACCCCCAGCTAACATTTTCAGCCAGGCATTCGCGAACCGGACTCAATTGCATTTCTGCAGCATCAACTCGTCCAGAGCCGAACGCGTGGTCTTGGCCGGGACAATCAAGTCGAAGTAGCGCCGGGCGTCGGCCTTGCGGCCAGATTCCGCCAAGGCGTTGAAGTGCGCCAAGCGAAACAAGTCGTCCTGCGCATCGCTGCCGCCGACCATCGGCAGTCGATCAACAATGGGCTCAATCAACTCAACCGCCCGCGCGGCGTCTCCCCTCCCCCAGCAGGCGCAGGCATCCACGAAATCCGCCCCCACCGGACGCCAGATTTCGCGCGCCTCCACATTATTCTGCTCGGCGCGCACCCGCGCACGCGATACGGCATCATTCGCGGCCTCCTGCTGCCCGCTTCGCGCCAGGGCGTAGGTGAACTGCCCTTCGAGAAATGGGATCAGGCATTCGCCGGCGTGAGGCGCGGACAGCTTGACCACCTCATCCCAAACGTCGTCCACCAACTGGCCAGCCATATCCATGCGCCACAGCAATGCAATTGCATCGATCTGCTCGCCGACACTTTCTGGATTGAGCCCCCAAATGTCATGGCGCAGCACACGCTCCGCCTTGGTCCAATCCGTTTGCTCCAGGTAAAACAAAGCCCAATGCCAGGCATTATGCGCATGAATCCCGCGGTCACAGCCTGACCAAAAAGGGGCAAAGCGCTCCATCTCGCGCACCCCCTCTTCCACCTGCCCGGTGCGGATCAGCACATGCGCCAGCGTGTGGTGGGCCCAAGGCTGCCCCGGCTCTTGCGCCAGAGACTGCTCGGCGGTCGCGCGGGCTTCGTCGTAACGACCCGACAATTCGAAGGCGAACGACAACATGGAAAGAAAGCCCGGATGCGCGCCATTAGCCTTACGCAATCGCATCATGTGCCAAAGGAAACGCTCCCCGTTATAATGCTGGCCGTTCGTGTAGTAAAGAAACTCACAGACCTTGGCGGACACCAAATCACGCGGATTGTCGACCGTCAGTCGCTCAAGCTTCTCCAGCGCTGCGTTGAATTCATTACGCTGAAAATGCTCCAAGGCCTCAATGAAAATGACTTCCCGCGTGCTCGCTCCGTAGAGACTGCGACGGGCCGTCAATAAATAACCAGCAGCGCCCAGCATCCCAGCCTGCGACTGGGCGTAGAGCATCGCCAACGCCGCATAGGCCTGAATAAGCGGCGTTTGCGCGAAGTTCTTGGCGTGGTCAAAGATTCGCCCCACATGCGGCGTCAGCCCCAGGAGATTGACTTCAAATTCCTCGATGGCGGCAACGGCCTCAGGGGCCTCCGCCCACACCGCCAATCCTCGCTGGGTAACAAATTCAGGCATGTCTCCAAAATAATAATCAATTCATCTGCTTGGCAATCAAGAAGCTCACTCTGCAACGATCAGGTGATTAAATTCCGGGAAGAATTTGCCTGACATTGACTCTCACCATTTCACTGCCACTAGTAGAATGATGCGCCGAATCCTAAAATATGCTTTCCTATCCACTACGGCCACCGCCTTGCTCTGCCAAGCGGATGTGGAAAATTTTATCGTCGAGAAACGAACTGTCACTTATCAGACGGCCAGTTTCACTCTGGAGACGCCCAGTAATCCGGCCTTTCTCGATTTCTATTTCGAGATATCCGGCGCACCTGAACTGGAGAGTGCGAGCTTTTCGGCCAATCTATCCGACGTCCCGTTTCAGTTTCAGGACGACACGGTCTGGCGCGGGTTCGTGGAGTTTGAAACGCAGACGGAACTCGATTTTGTTTACAACAACGCCTACTTCTACGACTTCACCACTCAATTGGCGGGACAATCCTCCAAAACTGCCAAGGGACGCTTGGCGCCTTCTGGAGGGTACCCCATCTACCAGCCCATCGTATCCAATTTTTCCCAAGTCTCAAGCGTCAGCCCGAATATTGATTTCAATATACTCATGAGCAATTCCGCGACTGGCGTGGACGGCTCAATCGGCTCAAACTACGTCCAGTTCACGTTGATCGATCCAGTTTCCATTGGCGCAGTGCTGGTTGACCAATACCCCAAAACCACCACAAGAATCGAGATCGAGCGCAATCAGCTGGAATCCAGTCACGACTATCTGGCGCGCGTACAGTTCGTCTGCCAATCCAACGAAACAACCGTCACCGGGACCAATGATTATCCCGTGGTCGGCCTCTTCTCTCGGGAAACCTGGTTTCGCCTGCGCACGACCGGCTCCTACCAAACCCTCGTCCCCACCCTCACCCAATATAGTCATTGGCGACAAGACGACGCTGACAACATCTTGGCAGAATCTGACGAAGACTACCTGCTCGGCCACGTTGACCAGCCCCCGGCCGATAACCTCTACGCCGTCACGCTCTCCCAGCTCAGCGTGCGTAAAGGCTATGCATTCGAAACGGAACTCGGAGACGAACACCACGATTTTGAAATCGAACTGCGCGACGAGGATTACGAAAACTTTATCAGCGGCCTGATCTCCATTGGTTGGAGTTACAACGACGGCGACACTCAGTTGGAAATGATGAACTGGGAACATGCCAACGTCAGCACTCCTCCTCAAATCACCAATTGGAACGCGTGCCAAGGCATTGTTCCCACCACGGATTTCAATATCCAGGTGCAACAGCCCGAAAACATGCCTGACGACATCGCCGCAACGATTGAAATTCGTGACAGCGAAGATGAAGTTGTCGCCGAAATACAGTCCACTGCTACGGCGGACGAGAATATTTACCCGATTACCATTCCAGCAAACACGCTGGACGTCACGACTCCTTACTCCGTCCGGTTGACCATTATCGGCAACGAAACAGTCACCAGCGGCATCGACGCCCGCAACGCTCATGTGATCGAGTTCGATATCGAAACCACCCTCAACTCTTGGGATGGCGTCCAGACAGCAGCCATTTACCGGGGTGCGTACTTCGATAATGACACTGGCAATTCCGATCCCAACGACGCATCCATTCAATTCGTGATCCGCGAGGATTCCCTCAACGAACTGGAGCAAGCTGCGGTCTACCGCCCGCAAGGCGCCGAGCTCTTTGCGCTGGCCCGGGAATCGTCGGTCGCAACCGTCCTGCAGGAGGTTATTTACGAAGACGCCAACACGCTCGGCAATCTCTACCCGGACGATGTTTACTGGTTTGAAACGACGAAAGACGGCGTCGCCACGCAAATCCCGTTCACTCTGGAAATGCCCGACGCCGAGACGCCCGACATCCATGTCAATATTGGCAATCTCGCTGATGGCATCGATCCCAGCCTGCCGTTGCCCATCAGTTGGAGTGGCTTCAACGCCGCAGCCGACGGCATGGACGTTGAGGTTTACATCGAAGGCGCCGTCCCGCAAACCCAACTACTGCAAAGCATCGCAAGCGACGGCCTGAGCGGCGAACTGCCCGCCGATTACCTTCAGCCCAATACCGCCTATTCACTGCGGCTGGTTTTCAAGCGAAATCTAGTCGTCGACACGGAATCCCTGATGGATGCAGAGCTGATCACCGGGGACGCCTACTTCACCACACTAGCCTTCACCACCGGTGAGGCAGCTTATGCCGACTGGCTGAGCGGTTTTCTCAGCACCGAACAACTGGCTGATCCATCCTTTACCGCCACCTCCGCCAATCCAGATGGCGACGCCCTGACCAACCTCCAGGAGTTCGCGCTCAACGGCAACCCGATCAGCTCCACGCCAACTCCTGGCTTCGCAGCCCAAAGCACCAGCTACTCCATTACGTTTAACTGGCGCTCGGACAATCCCTTGCTCTCGTATGACGTCGAATACTCCACCACGCTTGAGCCGCCATTCAGCGCTTACGAAGGCACGCCGACGGTGATTGAGGGTAGCCCTTACGACCAAGTGAGAATCACCTTCGACCGAATGGAGCGGCTATTCGCCCGCTTGATCATCCATTACGGGCTAGGGGCCGAATAGCGCTGATCTTAGGCGTCTTGCTGCGCGACCCACCCTTCAAGGGCTTCACGCGTCACGCCATACTTCGCGGCGCAGCGAGGGCAATTGACGGTAATAATGTCATCGCCGGCAAATAGCTCATCGGCCTGCACCCGGAAGACATTTTCCAGCGCGGCAAAGATTCGCTGATCGTTGCAACCGCAATCCCAACGAATGAATCGCGTCTCGATGTGATGCAGGTCTTCCTGTTCATCCAACTGCATAATGTCGCTTTTCTGCACGCGATAAAACCAGTCACGGTGCCAATCCGGGTGGGCCGCCAGCAGCGCAAACTGCGTTTCCGACAACTGGAAAAAGCGTGCTGGCCGCTGTTCACTGCGCTGGTAGTATTCCTGCGCCGCATGCAGCGGGTCGCGCCCTTCGAAGTCGATGTAGCTGCGGTAGGGCTCCTGCCCGCGTTTGCCCACCTCCTGGTAAAAGCTGTTGTATTCCGCCTGAGCCACATTCTCGGTGAAAATGCGCCCAGCCACGGTGTCGTCATCCGTATCGCCGACCAGGAAAAGATTCGTCAGCGGCTCCTGAAAGTTAATGGTCCACGACAAGGTCTGTCGTCTGGGGCGCGACACGCAGTGCAGTGCGAAACAGCCCAGCGCGCGTTGAAAAAGATTCAAAAGCTCCACTGGCGCGTCCAGTTGGTAGTGGGCCATGTGCTCGCGCCACTGCGCCATCAGCGGACCAAAATCCGCCCGGGTCAGCAAGATATTGCGACCGCGCAAAAACAACGACTCCACCCGGGTTCTCTCCGGCTCTTGATCGTAAAACGAATCATCCATCACACCACTTTCATAGCACATCCGGCGCCGGGCAAGCTCCAGTTGCGCATCCCCCAAAGCTGACAGCGCGCATAACCGGAAAAAATAACTGCCCTGTCCGCTTGGGCCTTGCCACGAGCTGCTTCTAGGTGTATTCCAGTAGATGTGTTTCTCAGGTGCTGCCAATTAATCGCTGCCACTGCTGCTGTATTGCCATTAAACGCGTTGGTGATCGAGACGCCTTATGGTTTCGGCGGAGTCGGCCCCGACATCAAAGCGGAGTTCGAAGCCGAAGCCGCACTAACCGGCATTTTCGAGGACTTCGATGGCATCGCCGGCAGCAATTTCAGCACCCTCCCCACGGCGCCAGGGGCAACTTTCAGCTCCAATATCGGCACGACAGGCAGCCCAATCAGCGTCAATCAAGTCCGCGCCTCAACCTTCAGTGGGCGGGTAGGCACGATTATCGGCACGCCCTTCAACGGCGGCAGCGATGATGGGCGCGTCGGCTATCAGGTCGTCTTCGACACCCCGCAACAATACGCGGGCATCCAGCGCTACTGGAACGACCAAACCTTGACTGAGTTTTACAACGCCGCCGACAAACTTATTTTCTCCTTCACCGGCGAATCAACTCCCTTTGTCGGTTTTGCTGCGGACCCCAATGACCCGAGCACTTGGGTGAAGCGCATCCAGATGGACACCACAGCGGCGTCCAGCAGCCGCCAAGTCGGCTATTCGGATGACCTGATTTACGGAACCGGCACTCTGACAATCCCGGAACCACGCACCTACGCCTTAATGGCCTTGGGCGCCGCGATGCTCGGCCTGTTCTGGTGGCGTCGCCGTTAGTCACAGTCTCTCTAGACGCAGGAGTGCGATGAAGAAATCAATAAGCACCTCACATCGGGGGGGGGAATCTTCTGCTTGGAGATAGCGCACGGTGGCGAGCCTGTGAGCGAAAAGCCAACAACGCTGGCGCGGAAAAGCACTCGGTTTAGGGCTTGGGGACAGATTAGAAGTTCGCGGCGTTGGCATTTCAATCACGGGCTTACAGCCCGCTCAATCAAAGCCGCCTTGCGCTGCATCCAATCTATACCCCACCTGACTCGGCCAATCTAGATGAAAAGTGCTCTAAATCAAATGCTTTGGCAGGTCTTCGAGCGTTTCGCAGCCGATTTGCTCCATCACTTGCTGTAGCTGGCGCTTCAGGATGCTCAAGGCTTGATCGCCACCCTGTTCGCCCATCGCGCAAACGCCAAACATCGGCGCGCGACCGCAAAAGACGAAGTCCGCGCCACAAGCCAACGAAGCCGCGATATCGGGGCCCGAGCGAATGCCGGAGTCCATCATCAGCTTTACCTTGCCCTTGAATTCCTTAGCGAGGTTGGCCAACGGTTTGATCGTCGATTGGCCGGGGTCCAATTGACGTCCACCGTGGTTGGAAACGATCATGCCGTCGACGCCGAGTGCGATCGCCTTGGCCGCGTCTTCGGGGTTCACGATGCCCTTGACCACGAGGTTGCCCTGCCACTTGTCGCGGATGGCCTTGATCTTCGACTCCGTCAAGCGCCCCGAGAACGTCTTGTTCATAAAGAGACCGAGGTGCTTCATGTTGAGGCCCTTCGGGATATACGGCTTCATCGTCTTAAACTCCGGAGCCCCGGCAGCCAACTGGCTAAAGGACCAAGTCGGCCGCGTGCACATCTGGAAGATATTCCGCGCGGTCATGCGCGGTGGGATGGATAATCCATTGCGAATTTCCTTCGGGCGGTAGGCAAAAGTCGGCGTATCGGCGAGGATGACCAGCGTCTTGCAACCGGCGGCAGCGGCGCGCTCCAGCAGCTTGTCGCGGAGCTCGTCTTCGGCTGGATGATACAGCTGGAACCAGAAATCACCCTCCGTAATCTCGGCAATTGTCTCAATGCTCGCGGTGCCCACGGTACTCAGGCAAAACGGCACATTGTGCTCCTTGGCGGCCTTGGCGAGAATCTCGCACGACTTCGGCCACATGAGCCCCTGCAGGCCCACCGGCGCAATGCCAAACGGCGCATCATAGGTCTTCCCAAACAGCGTGGTCTCCTGCGAGGTGCCCTTAAAATCGCGCAAATAATGCGGCATGAACTGGATTTCGCGGATGTCCGACGTGTTGCGCGCCAGGTTGATTTCATTAAAGCAACCACCAGCCAAATAGTCATAGGCAAAGCCAGGCATGCGCTTGCGGGCGCGCTCAGCGAGCCATTCGATGGAGGGATATCGGGAGTCCATGGGCAGAATCTGACAAACTTAATACGTGCAATTGAGGGAGACGGCCTGATGGAGGTTACAACCGTCTATTATGCATGTATGGCGCTCCCAGCGCGGAAAATCAATCATAACCGCGCGTTTCTTGGAAGATTTTGGAAGATTCTACGCGTTATCTTTCAGCCCTGCCAGCTTGGTCACCTCATCCGCGTAACCCTTAATAATACTCGTCCAGGAAAGCGACTGCGCCTTTTCGCGGGCCGATTGGCGGATCGCCGGCCACTCGGGCTTGGCGTCGACAAGGCGGTCAACCGAGTTGAGAAACGCGGGTTCGTCCTTAAACGGCGCCTTGAAACCGTTCTCGCCATCCACCACGTGGTGATGCGCGGCGGCGTAGTCGTAGCCGAGGACAACGAGCTCGCTCGCCATGGCCTCGGTCAGCACGTTGCCAAAGGTCTCCGTGGTGCTGCCGAACAGGAAAAAATCGCCCGAAGCGTAGTGCTCGGCCAGCTCCTGACCGCGGCGCATGCCGGCAAAGATAATCTCCGGATGCTTCTTTTCGAGTCCGGCGCGCTCCGGGCCGTCGCCCACCACAACTAGCTTTGCGTCGGGCAGGTGCGTCTTCAAGCGCTGGTAGGCGGCAATGGTCAGCGGGATGTTTTTCTCCGCCGCCACACGGCCGACATACACCACGACCGGGTCGCCGTTTTTCACGCCCCAACTGTGCCGCAAATCCTCGCGGCGGCGATGCTTACCAAAGAGCTCGGTGTCGACGCCACGACTGAAGATTTTAACGTTCTTAAAGCCGTATTTTTCGAGGTCGTCCACCGTCGCCTGCGAGGGCACAAACGTGGCCAGCGTGCGGTTGTGAAACCAGCGGAAGTAGGCCATGAGCCAGTTGGCGACGAACTTGTAGTTGTAGTGGTCGCCGTAAGTGTGGAAGTTCGTGTGAAAGCTCGTCACGACGGGAATGCCCAGCTTCTTGGCGACGTTGAGCGCCGAAAAGCCCAGCATGCCCTCGGTCGCGATGTGCACCACGTCGGGGCGATTGGCCGTCCAGAGCTTCTTCAGCTTGCCACCGGCAAACCAGCCAAACTGCAAGTCCGCGTAGCCGGGGATCGCAATGCCGGGCACCGTGTGGACCGGGTAGCCGAAGTCGGGCGCCTCGGCGTCGACCTTTTGCTTGGGCCGGACCAGCTCGACCTCGTGCCCTTGCTGGATCAGGTTGGTGACCAGACGCTCCAGCGTCATCGCGACGCCATTGACCTCGGGCGGATACGTTTCAGTAACGAGAACGAGCTTCATAACGATCCTTAATTAAAAGAAAAGGCGTTGCTAGGCCATGCTGCACAGTTTGTCATGCACATACGCCCTGTGTCACACACAATTAACATAATCGCCGGCCCGACCGCTGTCGGAAAAACCGCCCTCGCACTCGATTGGGCGGAGGCCAACGGCGCGGAAATCGTCAACGCCGACGCCCTGCTCTTCTATCGTGGCATGGACATCGGCACGGCGAAACCCTCGGCCGCCGAAATGGCCCGCATCCCGCATCACCTGATCGACATCCAGCCCGCGCGCGCCGCCTACTCGATCAAGGAATACGTGGACGCCGCGCTGGCCGTTGTGGCCGACATATTCGCGCGCGGGAAGAAAGTGCTCGTGGTCGGCGGCAGTGGCTTTTACCTGCGGAGCTACTTCGCGCCCGTCGTCGATGGCATTGAGCCGGACCCCGCGATCCGCGCCGAGGTCCAGCAGCTCGAAGCCGAAAACGGCCTCGAAGGCATGCTCGCCAAGCTCGACTCGCTCAACCCCGAAGGCACGGGCGCGCTCGACCGCGACAACCCGCGCCGCGTGGCCCGCGCTCTGGAGCGCTGCCTGATCTCCGGCAAAACCCTGGCCGCGCTCGAAGCCGACTTCGTCAACTTGCCCGGCCCGTTCAACCAATACCCCAAGCGCAGCGTGCTCCTGCTCCGCGACAACGCCGAGCTCCACCCGCGCGTCGAACAACGCACCCGCGCGATGCTTGCAGCCGGCCTCGTGGACGAGGTGCAACGCCTACGCGCCGAAGGCTTGGAGGAAAATCCGCCCGCGGCAAACTCCATCGGTTACCGCGAAACCCTCGCCTGGCTCGACGCTGGCGTGGGGAACCTCGACGCCCTCGCCGAAGACATCAACCTCTCGACCCGCCGCCTCATTGCGAAGCAGCGCAAGTGGTTCCGCACCCAGTTTTCTCCCGACCTGATCATCGAAGGCAATGCAAGCCTGACGCAACTCAGCCTCTTTGCTTAAAGCGACCCACGTAAAATAAGCAAAATTATTCACTTGCCAAGCGGATGTTAATGGCCATTGTCCGTCGCAAGCTACTCGGGATAGTCCCGAAAACCGCCGCATCTAGCGGGGTTACGCTCCTGAACCGGTCTCCATCGATGAGTGATTGTTTCAGATTCACAATCCACTTCATCGAAAGCGCCCGCCAATTTAATTCCGGCCTCACCGCCGCGCGGGCAAGACAGACCATCTATGAGCGAGACTCAATCCTTCGAGGCGCTGCCCCTGGCGGCGCCCCTGCAACGCGCTTTGCGCGAAAAGAACTATACCACGCCGTCACCGATTCAAGCACAGGCTATCCCGCCGCTGCTCGAAGGCCGCGACCTGCTGGGCTCGGCCCAGACCGGCACTGGTAAAACCGCCGCGTTCGCGCTGCCGATTCTGCATCAGATCCACGAGCGCCCCAAGCGCCTGATCAAGAAGCAATTTCGCGCGCTGATCCTGTGCCCAACCCGCGAGCTCGCCGTTCAGGTGGGCAAGAGCTTCGACACCTACGGCCAGCACCTGCGCATCTCCACGGCGCTCGTTTACGGCGGCGTCGGCGCGACTCCACAGATCAAGGCCCTGCGCCGCGGCGTGGACATCCTGGTCGCTACGCCTGGCCGCCTGCTCGACCTGTATGAGCAAGGCCATTTCGACTTCGATGGCGTGGAATTCTTTGTCCTCGACGAAGCCGACCGCATGCTCGACATGGGCTTCATCCACGACATCAAGAAGATCATTTACAAGCTGCCAGTCGAACGCCAGTCGCTCTTCTTCTCGGCTACGTTCTCCAAGACCGTCACCGACCTGGCCAGCGAAATTCTGGACAACCCGGCCGAAGTCCGCATTGCTCCTGAAAAGCAAACTGCTGACGCTGTTGACCACCGTATTTGCTTCGTCGACAAGGACGATAAAATGCCCCTCCTGCAAAACCTGCTCGATGAGCAGAAGCAGAAAGAAGGCGACCACCTGACCCTCGTCTTCAGCCGCACCAAGCACGGCGCGGACAAGCTCGCCAAGGCGCTCGGCCGCGCTGGCCACCGCGCGGAAGCGATTCACGGCAACAAGTCTCAGGGCGCACGCCAACGCGCATTGGAAAACTTCCGTCGCGGCAAAGTGGGCATCCTCGTCGCAACCGATGTCGCCGCACGCGGCATCGACGTGAAGAACATCACCATGGTCGTCAACTATGACCTGCCGGACGAGCCCGAAGCCTACGTGCACCGCATCGGTCGCACCGCCCGTGGCGGCGCCGAGGGCGTTGCGTTGTCGTTCTGCACCAGTGACTGCCTCAATGAACTCCGCGCCGTCGAGCGCCTGATCAAGCAGCAGATCACCACGCACGACGATCACGAATTCCACCAGCCCAAGGTCGAGTCTCGGCGCCAAACCGCCGGCAAGCCCGGCCAAGGCAAGCGCTTCCAGCGCAAGGGCAAAGGCGGCGGCGGATTCCGCGGCAAGTCCGGTGGCGGAGGCTTCCGCGGTAAGTCTGGCGGCGGCAAATTCGTTAAAGGCGGCCCACGCGCCAAGCGCAATTTCCACGCCAAGCGTGGCCCAGCCAGTTCGGCAAGCTAAAGCAAGATTTTCAACGACACCGCTCAGCAATGGGCGGTGTTTTTTTGTGTCTGCGTGGAAGGGGGCGACCACGCCTTCCAGTTCGAAGGGCGCGCGCGTTATCCCTAACGCGCAGTTTCATCCAGGCACTTTTCGCTGAGGCAAGGCTTGCCCGTTAGGGATAACGGGCGCTAGCTTGTTGCTTTCTTCTACGCATGCCGAAACCACTGGGCAACGCCATCACCTGCAAACTGCCGACCGACTGGGAAACCCCGCAGCCGGAAGCTGCCTGGAGCCGCAAGCCGGAGTTAGCAGCGTCGCTCACCGCCTGCAAGGAGGCCACCCGCGAGCACGCGACCAGCTTCTTTTTTGCTTCCTTCCCCTTGCCCGCAGAAAAGAAATGCGCGGCTTATGCGATCTATGCATTTTGCCGCTGGGTTGACGACGTGATCGACGAAACGCCGCCCGATCAACAGCCCGACCTCGCCACGCTCCAAGCGGAGCTCGACGCCATGCTCGCCGGGCAAAGCGCCCTGCCCTTTGCGCCTGCCTTCGCCGAAGTGACGCGCCAGTACGCCGTGCCGACCAGCTTTTACGTGGACCTGATGGAAGGCTGCTGCTGGGACCGCAAACCCGTCGAGTTTGTCGACTGGCCAGAGCTGGAACTTTATTGCTACCACGTGGCCTCGGTCGTGGGGCTGATCATGAGCCGCATCTTCGGTCTCCAGGAAATAGAAGGCGTGCCGCGCGCCATCGAAATGGGCATCGCGATGCAGCTCACGAACATCCTGCGCGACGTGGCGGAAGACTTTGCGCGCAACCGGGTTTACCTGCCGCGTGAGGAACTGGCAGAGTTCGGCCTCGACCGTGAATTCCTTGCCACACCCAATGCCACGGACCCGCGTTGGCAGAAGTTTGTGCGCTGGCAAATCGAGCGCGCGCGCGATTACTATCGCTCTGGCGAAACCGGCCTGCGCTACCTCGACGGCGATGGCTCACGCTTTTGCGTCAAGCTGATGAGCCGCGTTTACGGCGGCATCCTCGGCGCCATTGAACGGAAGCAAGGCGACGTGTTTGCGGGGCGTTGTTACGTGCCCACGCACCGCAAGCTGGCAATCGCGCTGCAGTCTGTCGCGAGCTAAGGTTGGCGCATCGGGGCGTAAAGCCCCTCCCACAATTTAGAGCACTTTTCATCTAGATTGACCGAGTCAGGTGGGGTATAGATTGGATGCAGCGCAAGGCGGCTTTGATTGAGCGGGCTGGAAGCCCGTGATTGAAATGCCAACGCCGCGAACTTCCAATCTGGCCCCAAGCCCTAAACCGAGTGCTTTTCCGCGCCAGCGTTGTTGGCTTTTCGCTCACAGGCTTCCAGCCTGCGACGCTCAAGCCGCCTTGCTGGACACGAAAAATCACTGCGGCCTGACTCGGCCAATCTAGATGAAAAGTGCTCTAGTGCGCAGTGGGAGCGGCTTTATGCCGCGAAAACGCGGCTACTTTTTATACCAATTACCTTTGGTATCCTGGAGCCAGAGCCCTGGCTTCGCGCCTTTGGAAATCTGCGCAGCTCGCTGTTGGCCGACTTGCGCGGGCGAGACATTCGCGGACTGGGCAATCGCGGCATAGACGGTCTTGCGGTCGGCGTTTTCTGCGGCGATGAGCTTCGTTTGCTCGGGCGACAGGCTGCCGCGCGCTTCAACGTAGCCCTGATTGTTCTCACCGATCAGCCCTTGCGACCACAGTGACTCGACCTGAGGCAAGCGCTGCTTCATCGCTTGCTTTACGGCGTTCAGGTCGGCCGCGCTCGCGGATGCGACGGCAAAGATCAGGGAAAGAAAAAGAGTGAATATGGCTCGGTGCTTCATGGCTAAAGATTGCTGGGATTATTGATCACTGCTATGCGCGGGCGGTTCCTCGTTGATCAAGCTCGACTGCTGGTCTAGATCGCCAAAGAAGTCGTCCAACTCACGCTCCACCTTCAGGTTTACATCGACGGTGATGTGGATCGGGTCGATCTTGTGGTGCGTTTCCACTTTGTGCTCCGTCTGAATACAGCCGCTCAAGATCGCCGACGCCGCAAGGGCCAAGAGGATAGGTCTCTGCATGCTAGATAACATAACCCGTCGCAGAGTCCCGTCAATTCCAGCAATGCATTACTGCATCTTTTGTTGCAGCTTCAAAATCAAATTCAGCGTCTCGATGACGTCGCCGGAAATGGGCACATCGAGCACCACTGGCACCTGGGTCCCCTTCACCGTGCCCTCGCCTTCGATCTGGATAAAGACATCGGCGGGCTTTTTCGGCTGGGTTTCACTCACCACGAGGCTGAACTTCGTCATGTGCAAATCCCGCATGGCGAGTTCCGTCAACACCGTAGCGCCATTGGGTTCCTGTAGAATCGTGAGCAAGTCCTTGCCCTGCACAAAGTCGACCGGATTCAGGCTGGCGTCCTGCGTGATCCAACCTTGCTTGTAAAATTGAAAACGCCCCGTCGTGCCCGGCGTCATATCCAGCCGCCCGTGCAACAAGCCTAGGATGTCCTTGCCAATGCGCACGCCGAGTTCCCCGGACACGCTGCCTATAATGCGCCCCTCGAAGTCTGGCGCCAAGGCCGCCAGTTGCTCCAGATCGACCCGATCAAACTGAATCCTCACCGTCAGCGAACGAGGCGCAAAGGGGCTTCCTTCCAAGCTGATAACGATGCTGCCATCCAACGCATTGGCTTGGAGATTCACGTCCAGCACTGCTTTCTCTTCCGGCGTGTAAGTGAAGGTCAAGCGGCCATCGCTGGCGGATAATTCTCCTTGGCTAAACTGATCAAAAGATAACGTCTGCGGTTTAAAGACCCCGAGCGGCGTCAATGAAACGGGATTCAATTCGCCGCGCAGACCTTCGATTCGGCCAGCGCCGTTGGACCAAGTCAACGTAGCTGGAGTCAGCGCCAACCGCGCCTGGAGTTGATCCGGCAAATGTCCAAACAACGACGCTTCCAGCGAATCCCCCGCCAACGAGCCCCCCGCGACTGACGCGGAATAATCCGCCGCGCGCAGGCTGGCTTTCACGTTCAGCACTTCGTCCCGCGCCAGGGCAGCGTCGAAATCCAAGCCGCCGCTCAGCTCGATATCTTGCGCCAGCTCCGGCAGTGAAACGCCAAACTCGGGCGCCGCCGCCAGCCAATGCGTCACGCTGTCGAGCCCCCACGAGGCGCGCAGCACCGCGCGCTTACCGCCACGATGGCCAACCGCTGTCAGGCTAAGCGGGGCAACGCCGTCATCTATCTGAAGGCGAAGCCTTGTCCGCGAGTCGAAATTAATATCCGCAAAGGCGGTCAATTGCTGCCGCCAATTGCCCTTCAGTAATTCGATTTCCGCATTTTCCACCACGACTTGGCGCAGCGGCTTTTCCGCAGGTATCGCGAAACCGCTCGACTCAGCTTCGGAGTCGGTGGGCTGATCCAGCCATTGGCCGAGGTCCACCAGCAGATGTGGATGGCGAATCCAAATAGAATTCAATTGCTGGCGCCGCAGTTGCTCCACGGTGTAGTCAACGTCGACATCCGTATCGGTAATGCGCAGGCCCGGCATGCTTAGTTCGTCAATGTGGACCCTAGTCTCCGCCAAGCCCAGTTCTTGAACCGCGATCTCCGATCTCTCCAGCGGCGCCTGAGCCAACAGTGGCGGCAACGCGGCATTAACCGCCGACGTGACCCACCAACGCAACGTAAACAAAGCCACGGCAATCAGCAGCCCGATTACCAGCGCGGTCCACCAGATGAATCGCCACAACCGTCGCATTCAGGCCACGGTATTTACTTTGCCGCGCAAAGCAAGCCGGGCCTGAGCCTGGGCATACTCAAAATGCGTTACCAAAATGAAAAATGCGCGTGGGTATCAGGTCGTTTTACTTTAAAGCTGTTCACTGCCCCCATCCCTGCGCTATGCTCCCAATCAACCACCTATGGCTCTAGAAGAATCGATTATCGAATTGCTGGGGAAAAAAGATTACTCCCCGCTGCGCCAGGAAGAGCTGGCCAACGCCCTCCTCCTCCGTAAAAACGAACGCAAGCAACTGCGCCGCACCTTGCACAAACTACTCGACGAAGGCGTCATCGCCCGCGTTAAGAAAGACCGTTTTGTCCTACCCAAGGACGCCGACCTCGTCGCTGGCGAGATCAGTTTCCGCCAAAGCGGCTCCGCCCGCGTGTTCCCCGAGCAAAAGCCGGGGCAGGCCACCCGCGACCCCTTGGAAATCAAGGCCGAAGACACCGGCCTCGCCATGCACGGCGACAAAGTCCTCGTCCGCGTGGACGACAGCGACAAGCGCTTCCACGGCCGTGCGCGTGGCAATCGCAAAAACGACTATTTCGCCAACCAAACCTTTGGCCGCGTCATCCGCATCCTGCAGCGAAAGCGCGAAACCTTCCCCGGCACGCTCAAGCGTTCCCGCATGTTCTGGTATGTCATCCCGGACGACCCGCGCATCATCCAGGACATCCTCGTCCCACCACCTGAGCAAGCCACCTTCCTCCCCCGCCCCAAGGAGGACGACAAGGTCATCGTGCGCATGCTCGAGTGGCGTCAGCGCCACCTGAATCCCGAAGGTGAGATCATCGAAGTGCTCGGCGAAACACACGAGCCAGGCGCGGAGTTTAAGGCGCTGCTCCACAAGTTTGACCTATCGCCAGAGTTCCCACAGGCCGTCAGCGAGCAGGTGCTCGAAGTCTCGCCCAAGGTCACCAACAGCGACATCGGCAACCGCTTTGACGCGCGCAAGATCTTTACCTTTACCATCGACCCGGACGACGCCAAGGACTTCGACGACGCCCTCTCCATCGAGTATAAAAAGAGCGGCGGACTACGCATCGGCGTGCACATTGCCGACGTCTCCGCCTACGTGAAGCACAACACCGCGCTTGATCGCGAGGCCCAGAAACGCGGCAACTCCACCTACCTCGTCGGCTGCGTGATCCCCATGCTGCCACACGCGCTGTCGAACGGCATTTGCTCGCTCGTCGAGGCTGAGGACCGTCTCGTAAAAACCGTCTGGCTGGACTTCGACGCCAAAGGCGGCTTGCGCAAAAAGTCGTTCTCCAACTCCGTCATCCGCTCAAACAAGCGCCTCACTTATGCTCAGGCCCTGGCGCTGCTCAAACAGAGCGACTTGGAGAAAATTCGCGCCACGCCCCTGCCCGCCGCGCACCAGACCGGCTCCACCGGACGCGCCCTCAACACTCTCAAGGACGACGAGCTCAATGACTTGCAAAAGGGCGTGCGCGCCCTGTGGAAAATCGCCGCCAAGCTCCGTCGTGATCGTTTCAAAAAAGGCAGCCTCGAGCTCGACATGCCCGAGGTGAAAATCTACGTCGACGAAGACGGCTACGCGGACAGAATCGTCCAGCACGAATACGACGAGAGCCACCAGCTCATCGAGGAATACATGCTGCTGGCCAACGAAGTCGTCGCCAAGGAATTAACCCAGGCTGGCCTGCCTTATCTCTCCCGCGTCCACGACGAACCCGAACCCGACAAGCTCGACGAGCTGCGCCAACAAATGGCCATCGCGGGCATCAAATGCGGCGACCTCACTAAGCGCGGCGAAGTCACCAAGCTGCTCAAAACGATCAAGGATCACCCGCAGGGCTACACGCTGCGCATCAGCTTCCTCCGCAGCCTCAAGCAAGCCTGCTATCGCGCCGAGGCCGACGGACACTACGGGCTCGCCAAGCAGTTTTACGCGCACTTCACGTCGCCAATCCGCCGTTACTCGGACCTGATCGTGCACCGCATTTTTGACTTCCACTTGGTCAAGTCCGGCAACGACAGCGCCCCCTCGCGCCCACCCAAGATTTACTCAAAGAGCGAACTCGACCGCCTCGGCGACCACGTCTCGATCACCGAGCGCAATAGCCAGGAAGCCGAACGCGAGTCCAACAAGATCAAGCTTCTGGAATACTTCGAACGCGAGGCCGAGCGCCCCGAGAAAAACCACTTCGACGCCGTCATCACCGACGCCCGCAACCACGGCCTCTTCATCGAGCTCACGCAAACGATGGCCTTCGGCATGGTCCACATTTCCACGCTACAGGACGACATTTACCACGTCGTCGATGGCGGCGCCGCTCTCCTCGGCCGCAAAAAGCAAAAGCGCTACAGCGTGGGCGACAACGTCAAGGTTGTCATCGAGCGCATCGACCGGTTCAAGCGCCAGATGGACTTCCGCCTCACCGATCAAATCGAGGACAAGCCCAAGCGCGGCGGTCGCGGCGGCGGCAAAGGCCAATGGCAGAAAAAGCGCCGAAAGTAAGTCCACAACTTCCCGCACCCACCAAATGGCGCAAAAAAACCCGCAGGGCATTGCGGGCGTTCGAAAATGGAGGTGCGGGGCGGAATCGAACCGCCGAATACAGGTTTTGCAGACCCGGGCCTTACCACTTGGCTACCGCACCATCGTTTGAAGCGGACAAACCAAAGAAATTTCCGCCAGCTTTCAAGCGCTTTTTGCGTTTTTTCGTCACGAGCGTTTTTCTCCTTCCGCCTTCGGGCATAATTCTCTAAACCCACCTCAATGCCGACCAAGGTCTTTTCCATCGCCAATCAGAAAGGCGGCGTGGGCAAAACCACGACTGCCATCAACCTCGCTGTGGGCCTCGCCCGCCGCAAGGTCCCAACCCTGCTCATCGACCTCGACGCCCAGGCCAACGCCACCAGCGGCCTCGGATTTGAGAAGGAGCCGGGCGGCAGCCTCTACGACGCCCTCCACGGCGAAGGCGAAGCCATGGACAAGGTTCAGGAAACCCGCGAAAAGAACCTGTGGATCATCCCGTCGGAAGTCGACCTATCCGCCATCGAGGTCGAGCTCGGTCAGAAGGAGGACTACCTGATGCAGCTCAAGAACGTGCTGGAGCCCGTCAAGGCCAGCGGCAAGTTCTCAGCCATCGTCCTCGACTGCCCTCCCGCCCTGGGCATGATCTCCATGAACAGCCTCACTGCGGCAGACTACCTGCTCGTCGCCCTGCAGTGCGAATACCTGGCGCTCGAAGGCCTCGGCCAAATCCTCAGCGTGGTCGACCAGCTACGCGAAGCGGAAGTCAACCCCGAGCTCGAAGTCGGCGGCATCCTGATGACGATGTATGACTCCCGCACCAAGCTTTCCAAGGAAATCGTGGACGAAGTCCGCAACTACCGCCCGGACCTGCTCTTTAAAACCATTATTCCGCGCACGGTCCGCCTCTCTGAGGCGCCCAGCTTCGGCAAATCCATCTTTGAATACTCCCGCCTGAACCCCGGCGCCTTCGCTTACGGCAAGTTCGCCAAGGAAGTCATCGAGCGCTTCAAGCTGGAAAAGGCCAGTTAAACGCCGACGAGGCAAAATTCTCTTTTAGCCGCGGATGAACGCGGATTTAACGCGGATCATTGCCAAGGTGGACGGATAAGACCAATACGTGCAAGCACTCGCGCCAATAAATGATTTCGACAGCTCAGTGGAATCACTGAGATCGGAAGCATTCTTTGCGTGCCAGATTCTCGGACAACGGTCGGCTTTAAATGCTTCCGTGGACCTGGCCCACACTTCTTCCACTGCGCTAGGGGAATCCAAACCTCTCCGTGAGGGTGGGCAATTAACACTTCGATTTCATGCTCTGCTGGCATCCGCGTGAAATCCGCGTTCATCCGTGGCTAAAAACCCGCGTATCGCGCCTAAAAAAGCGAACCAAGCCTACTCGGCGGTGTCTTCAGCGTCCAGTTTGGACAAATCAAGATCTTTCAAGTGCGCCTTCAGTTCCTTGCCCGCCTTAAACTTAATCACGGCGCGCTTGGGGATGACGACGTCTTTTTCCGGGCGATTTGGGTTACGGCCAATGCGGCTTTTGCGCAGTTGGACCTCAAAAACGCCGAAATTTCGCAGTTCGACATTGCGCCCCTGGGAGAGCGCGTCCGCAATGGCGTCGAGTGTCAACTGGACAGTCTCCCGAACCTCCTTTTGCGGAAAATTGGTTTTTTCGTAGATTTGAAGGACGATATCCCGTTTGGTGAGGTTGCCGGACATGACAAGGAAAGAAAGAGATGTAAATTACGCAACGCTGTGGACTGGTAAGGCTGATAGTCTTGCATCGCCTTCAGGGTGTCAAACATTATTTAGTCCCTCATCATCTATTAGTTAGGAAATTTTTTACAGCTGCGGCAGCCCCGCACAAACCCACACAACCCACACAAATTTAAGCAAACCATGAGTGATAAAGACGACGGCAACCTCATCGAGGAAATTCAAAAAAAGCTTCAAAACATGATGCCGCCGGGCAGCAAAATCATGGGCGTGCATCCCATGGGCGGCATGGGCGTGACACCTGATGAAGAAGAACCTCAAGGCGACATTGACCAAGAGGCCGAAGACGCCGAAACCCTGCGCCGTATAAGGGATTTTAATCTTAAGCCCAAGGACATCCGCGACCACCTCAACCGCTATGTCATCAAACAGTTCGATGCCAAAAAGGTGCTCTCCGTCGCCATTTGCGACCACTACAACCACATCCGTCAGTGCCTGGAGAATGAGCGCCTGCTGGAGCAAGATTACGCCAAGCAGAACATCCTGCTACTCGGCCCCACCGGCGTCGGCAAAACCTACCTCATGCGCAACATCGCGCGCTACATCGGCGTCCCCTTCGTCAAAGCCGACGCCACAAAATTTTCTGAAACTGGCTACGTCGGCTCCGACGTGGAAGACCTGGTCCGCGACCTCGTCAAGGCCGCCAATGGCAACGTGGAGCTCGCGCAATACGGCATCATCTACATCGACGAGATCGACAAGATCGCCTCTTCCGGCAATATGGCTGGCGGTAAGGACGTTTCCGGACGGGGCGTGCAGATCAACCTGCTCAAGCTCATGGAGGACACCGAGGTCAACCTCTTTTCCCCCAATGACATCATGGGCCAGATGCAGGCGATGATGACGGGCGGTCAGCGCGGCAAAAAGCCCAACAAGCGCACCATCAACACGCGGCACATCCTCTTCATCGTCAGCGGCGCCTTCGACAAGCTCGGCGAAACGATCCAAAAGCGCGTCGAGCAGTCCTCCATCGGTTTCGGCGCCAACCTCAGCGACGCAGCCGCCGAAGATCCCTACGCCTACTTGCAACAGGCCGCGACCCGCGACTTCATCGACTACGGCTTCGAGCCAGAGTTCATCGGCCGCATCCCCGTCCGCGTCGCCTGCGAAAGCCTCAAACCAGAAGACCTCGCCGCGATTCTGACCAGCTCCGAAGGCTCGCTTCTCAAGCAATACCGCCGCGACTTCGCCGGCTACGAAATCGACTTCAAGATCACGCCAGAATCTATCATCGAAATCGCCAGCCAGGCCTACGAAGAGCGAACCGGCGCCCGCGGCCTGATGACCGTCCTGGAGCGCATTTTCCGCAACTACAAGTTTGAGCTGCCCTCAACCGCCATCAAATCCTTTGAGGTGACGACCGACATGATCGCCAACCCGGAGGACGCGCTGACCAAGCTCATCGTCGACCACAAGCACCTGATGCGCGAGGTCTGGGAAAGCGAACTCGAAGCTTTTTCCACCGCATTCGAGAGCGAAAACAGCTTCAAGCTCACCTTCACCGACGAAGCCGCGGACATCCTCATCGAAGCAGCCACGGAGGCCGACCGCACCCTGCGCACCATCTGCGACGAACGCTTCAAGGACTACCCTCACGGCCTGAACATCGTGGCCCGCAACACCGGTCGGACTGAGTTTGAAATCAATGCCGCCGCCGCCGAAAATCCGGACAAGGAGCTCTCGCAATGGGTAGTGCAAAGCTTCAAGGAAGTCGACGCCCTTAAAACCAGTGAAGCGGACGGCGATGATGAAGAAGCCGCGCCCAAAGAGTAGCGCGCCGGAGACCATCGTATCTTACAGAGCGAAGATTTTTTAATTTCACGCCCGCTTCGCTTAAGACGCAAAGCCGCAGAGTTGCCCTAGAGCACTTTTCATCTAGATTGGCCGATCAGGCCGCAGTGATTTTTCGTGTCCAGCAAGGCGGCTTAAGCGTCGC
>JAVDPC010000012.1 GCA_031296915.1 Cerasicoccus frondis
AAACGTGGCTCCATCAAATTGCCCAAAGAGGTAGTCAATCACCTGGCAGGAGCCAACTACGTTCAAATCCGGCTCACCAGCACTGGCCTGACTTTAACCCCAGTCCATATTTCAGGCTTGGGCAAACTCAGCGAAATTCCCAAATCACTAACTGATGCATCATGCTCAGTTAATCGAACATAAACATATGTTCATTTTAAAATTGCCAATATTAAGCTGATAAATCATTCTCAAACCAATATTCAAGTTAACAATGAACGTCTTTAAACAACGACGCCGCCAAGGCCAAACAGTAGCAGTCGCTAAGAAATATTCAGGAAGCTATCGCTTACCATGGATGTTGCATAAATCAACCATCGCTCTGCAAACCACCGACAAAGGCATTGCGGAAAAGCGCCTAAAGGAATATATCCGAGTGCGCGAGTTAGAGCACGAAGGTTTGCCAATTCCCTCTCACTTGTGGGGAGCGCCCACCCGCACCATCGCTACTTTGGTCAAAGACTACGAAAGCTCTCTCAAAAGTCAGGGGCTAAACGAAAAGCATGTGCATGACTCCATCACACGCATCGAAACAATATCATTCGCCTGCAAATGGAATACCATCAGCGATGTGAATCCCGCCGCCTTTGAAAAATGGCGCTCAGGCGCGCCCACCAATATCAGAACTGGTCGCCCTTTATCGGTTAAAACGCTTAATGAATACCTGACGAGCCTCCGGGCTTTCATGAACTGGCTCAAAAGCCTGGGGGTCATTGAGAAAGACCCTTTAGAGTTTGTTCCCAAGGGCGAGACCCGGGGTAACGAACAAAAGAAACGACGCGAATGGACTGATGGCGAAATGGAAGCCTTCATGGAGCGTGGCAAGCCACCGCAACGGAAAGACTACCGTCTAGGTGTCTGGTTACTTCGCTGGACAGGTCTGCGCAAAAATGAGCTAACCTCGCTCCGCTGGGGCGATGTATTTTTGGAGGAATCGATCCCTTATCTTCTGATTCGGGCCAACATTTCCAAAAACCGCAAAGAGGAGCGCGTTCCACTGATGCAAAAAGTCGCTAAGAAGCTCAGGGAATTACGACCCGCCAAGTTCAAAAAGAATCAGCGTGTCCTGCCTTTCACATTGCCAGGCTCTGAACAATTAAGAGCCGACCTCAAACGAGCAGGCGTTCATTATCGCAATGACTTTGGCGATCTGGACTTCCATGCTCTCCGCTATACCTTCGGTCATTGGCTCGCCGTGCAAGGAATCTCCCTGCCGGTCATTCAATCAATCTTGCGGCATGTTGATCCATCCACAACTGCCAAGCACTACATGAATGTGGCCAAACTTTCTCAAAATGAGGATGTAACCAAGCTCTTTGCGAAGGATGACTGCACTCCCATATGCACTCCCGAGTTTGGCGCAGAGGGTCTTTTGCGGTCACAACCTGACAAAAGTCCCGACAAACCAAATGCGCTGCAACTGCTTGAAGATAAGCTGGATAGGCTCACATTGGCGCTATCTGACGCATTGGGGCACAAGCCCCAAAATGGCTGCCCGGGCTGGGATCGAACCAGCGACAAAGTGGTTAACAGCCACCTGCTCTACCGCTGAGCTACCGGGCAATAAAGTGTTCGGAGTATGCCGCGGGTTCTTCACTTGGCAAGGGAAAGTTTCAAAAAAATTTCATCCTGCGAAATCCTTGTATTTTAGCGGGTTTCAGCCAGGAAACCCTGCAGGATTTGGTTAAAGGCAGCTGAGTTTTCCAAAAAACAGAAATGGCTGCCACCCTCGTTCGCAGCAATCGAAGCAAAACGAGAATGCGGAATTTGTTGCTGGGTCCAGCGCAGAGCAGACGTCGGCACATGGCTCCCCTCGCCCGACACGACCAGCGTAGGCCAGCCTATCCGAGGGAGGATGTCACGCGAGTCGCTGTACATAGTCTCCCGAAGCAAAAATGCCGCATACTTCCGCGGCATCTTCAGGTTTTCCGCAATGACCCATTCCAACGTTTCCGAGGCGATGGCTGGCGTGAACATTGTGGGGACAAAACGTCGAGTGACGGCCTCGCCATCGACACCTGATAGTTGCTCCAAAAACACCTCTAGCTCCTCGGGAGTCGTCGTGGCTCCATACTGCGCGATTTCCGTATCGCTCCAAGATGGCGCGGACACCAGGCGTGGAGATTGATCGACAACTATGAGGCGCTTAACAGGTGAAGCACCAAACAACTCCCAGTAATTCCATACTACCTTGCAGCCCATCGAATGAGCAACAATGGTTACTTCATCAAGCTCGAGCGCCGTCAACCACTCCAACAAGTCCTTGGCCAGCCGGGCATGGCGGTAACCAGTAGCTGGCTTGTCCGATTCTCCGTGTCCACGCCAATCAAGCGCCAAGCACCGGTAGTTCTCAGCCAACTCAAATTGTCCACGAAACATGGCTGCTGTTTGCGACCAACCCGGCAGAAAAACCAACGGGCTCCCCTCCCCTGCATCCCAATAGTGTAAACGAACGCCATCGCTGGTCTTATAACTACGGGCGACAGCATCCATGAATCTAGCCCATCAGCGCCTGAAGCGCAGCTAGGTATTTTTCGCGGGTTTGCATAATAACCGCTTCCGGCAGGCGCGGCCCTGGAGGCGATTTATCCCAATCGAGAGTCTCCAGATAATCGCGAACATACTGCTTATCGAACGCAGGTTGCGGTTTGCCAGGAGCATACCCGTCTAACGGCCAGTAACGTGAGGAATCGGGCGTCAATGCTTCATCGATCAGGAACAGACTGCCACCCTCATCCAAACCGAACTCAAACTTCGTATCGGCAAGAATCAAACCGGCCTTCGCCGCATACTCCGTCCCAAGTTCAAACAGTTGGAGTGAGACTGCTTTCACTTGCTGATAAAGCTCAGAACCGATTGCCGCTGCGCCCTCTGCATCCGTGACTGGTAAATCCTTGTCGCCCACTTCTGCTTTGGTCGTTGGTGTAAAAAGCGGCTCTGGCAAAGGACTGCTTTCCTGCAACCCCTGCGGCAAAGGGCGCCCCCACAGCTCACCAGTTTTTACGTATTCCTTGTAACCGCTACCGGCTAGGTAACCACGCACAACTGCTTCCAACTTCACTGGCTGCAACTTCCGCACCAACATGGCGTATGGAATCCACTCGGGACAATCAGCCAGAACCTTTGCGAGCTCCACTGAGTGATTGGGAACCAGGTGGTTTTGTATAATCGCCCCCGTACGCTCAAACCACCAAAGGCTAATCTGCGTCAACAGGAGCCCTTTCCCTGGCACCCCATCCGGCATCACGACGTCGAACGCCGAGAGACGATCAGTCGCAACGATCAGCAAGCGATCTCCCAAATCGAAAATTTCCCGCACTTTGCCACTGGCAATTTTCGGGTATGGCAAGTCAGCAACCGCTCTCCTCGCCTGAACTGGCAACGCACTGGAAATCTCGTCAAAAGTCATGGCGGCGATGCTGGAGATGAGTCGACCAAAGAGCACGAAAAAATTTTCAAAAAAAACACTTGCGCAATCCCGTCTTCACAGTAGCTTTCACAACCTTTCTTAGGTCTGTCCC
>JAVDPC010000013.1 GCA_031296915.1 Cerasicoccus frondis
CATCGTCTAGTCAGGTCTAGGACACTGGATTTTCATTCCAGCGACCGGGGTTCGAATCCCCGTGGGGACGCCACTTCCAAAACGCATGTTTTGGAGACGTGGTTTGCTTCCATGCTCAGGCTTCAGGAACTCAAATTTCTCATACAAGTGCAAGTTGCACGCGACAACCTTTTACAGGTCTGTCCCCATCGTCTAGTCAGGTCTAGGACACTGGATTTTCATTCCAGCGACCGGGGTTCGAATCCCCGTGGGGACGCCACTTCTGACTTGTGTCAGAATGCGCAAGAGCAAGAGTAAATCACTCCAAGTCAGTGACTCTGCTCAATTCGAGGTCTATTACAAGATGCCAAGATGCTTCTGGAAAAAGCCTACCTCAAGTGGGGCTATAAGCGGGAAATTCGGAACGTTTCATCCCACTGCTATTAGCGCTGAGGGCAAATTCACCGCATCGAAGATCGGTAACTGGCTCGTATCGGTGTAAATGTAGGCTGTTAGCTTTGAATTACAGTTCTCCATGAGTCCTACGCGCGTTGCGGTGTGCCCTCCACGAATCTGTGTTGTCAATTGTATAACAAGCTATTGAAGTCCAGCCAGCGCCTATCGCGCCGATGCAAACAAGGCCAATCCCACTCAGCATCAAGAAAAAAGCCATATTCGTTGCCTGTAAAGGCCCTGTGCTGAGCCTGACAGCCACGCTAATCAGCTTTCTTGACTTTGTGCACTCATTGGACGCGTGACGTTCACGCTCCGACCACTCATGTAAATCGCTCGCTGATCGCGTCTAGGTGGTCATTTAGCCTTTTTGCGACGTATTTGGAGAATCATCCGTCATGGCATCTGCAGCGAAGCCACAGCGGCATTTTTTGACAAATCGCTAAATGCGTAAGTTCTAAGCCTACGACGGCATTAATCGTCACGGCTCAGCAACTTCTCAATAATCCAGATAATCCCGCCCATGGTTCATGTAATGCCTTGCTCCAACTACGCAAACCGGGCCCATCACATTCTGAGTCTGGCTGCGCAGATTGGACCATACAGCGCACTAAGAAAGTCAGGCCAGAACGGAGAGTGGCCGCACGCCTAAGGCATTCTGCGGTCCAATTAAAGATACGGAACCGCCATGCAGCTCAAAACGGTGGCCATGCGAAAGCAGAGTGGTTCAACTCCATGCTATACCCAGCGGAATCCAAGTTGCCGGCAAATCCATAGCCCTTAGGTAGCCCACCCCAAGGCGCGGGTCACGCAAAGTAATTAACTTGGCCAAGTACGCCCATAGCCTTCAGTCAGAAAACAGACCACAGGGCCTACTGAATGACTTTAAGCAGCGTCGTTGTTCTGCGTTGTCGGCGTAGAATTCGACTCTGAGGCGCCCTCGCCTGTCGCTTCACCCCGCTTAAGCTGTGGACGATGTCCGTGGCGAACTGTGGCGGCGGTGACGAGGCATTCTTCAATGGAATCGTCCTGCGGGATCTCATACATCACATCGAGCATGAGCTTTTCCATGATGGAGCGCAGGGCGCGAGCGCCGGTTTTCAGCTCCAGGGCTTTTTCCGCCAAGGCGCTGATCGCATCGCGCGAGAAGCGTAGCTTAACGCCCTCCATGGCCAGCAGCTTGGAGTATTGTTTGACCATCGCGTTCTTGGGCTCGGTCAAAATAAATTCGAGGTCCTCCTGCGTCAGTTCGTTGAGCACGGAGACGATCGGCAAGCGGCCAATGAACTCGGGGATCATGCCAAACTTGACCAAATCTTCCGGCTGCACTTCACGCATGATCTCGTCACGCTGCGGCACGTGAGCCTTTTCGCCAGTGATGTCGAAACCGAGCACCTTCTTACCAGCGCGATCAGAAATCAGTTTGTCGAGCCCCACGAAGGCGCCACCACAAACAAACAGGATGTTCGCGGTGTTGACCTGGATGTATTCCTGGTTCGGATGCTTGCGACCACCCTGTGGCGGCACGTTACACACGGTACCTTCGATGATCTTGAGCAATGCCTGTTGGACGCCTTCCCCAGACACGTCACGGGTGATGGATACATTGTCAGTCTTACGACCGATCTTATCAATTTCGTCGACGTAAATGATGCCACGTTCGGCGCTTTTGACGTCGAAATTAGCGGACTGCAAGAGGCGCAAGACGATGTTTTCGACATCTTCGCCCACGTAGCCAGCCTCAGTTAGCGTGGTGGCGTCGGCGATGGCAAAAGGCACTTCGAGCATCTCCGCCAACGTGCGTGCAAGCAAAGTCTTACCCGAACCAGTTGGGCCAACTAAGAGAACATTGCTCTTTTCGATGGAAACTTCGCTGAACTCGGCAATCGCCACGTCCTCCGAGACTTCCTCGTTTTGCAAACGCTTATAGTGGTTATAAACCGCAACCGCCAATACCTTTTTGGCGTGTTCCTGGCCAACAATATGCTCATCAAGCCGTGCCTTAATCTCATACGGCTTGACCAGCTTGACGGCAAAATCGTTGTTTGGCGGCGGCGTCCCTTTCGATGGCTCATCCCGCAACTCCCTGTCAATGATAGTCTTACAAACATTAACACAAGAGTCACAAATGTAGACTCCCGCAGGCCCAGCAATCATCTTGCGGACTTCATTCTGCGATTTGCCGCAGAAAGAGCAGAAAGTCATTTTGGTGGATTTAGCCATATTGATAGGGTCTATTGCTACTATTTATCGACTGATCAGGCAAGTAACAAAGCCTGATACCTAAAAAACGCGAATTATTCCTTCGGTTTCTGCTTTATCACTTTATCAACAATGCCGTAGTCGCAGGCCTCATCCGCCGTCATGTAGTAATCACGATCGCTGTCTTTCTCGATTTGCTCGACGGTTTTCCCGGTCTGCTCAGCAAGAATTTGGTTGATCGTATTGCGCCAGCGGATGATTTCCTTGGCGGCAATGGAGATATCGGACGTTTGGCCGGTGGCGCCGCCCGTGGGCTGGTGAATCATCACCCGGCTGTTCGGCAAGGCGTAACGCTTACCCTTGGTGCCGGCGGAGAGCAGGACTGTGCCCATACTTGCCGCCATGCCCAGGCAATAGGTTACCACATCGCAGTGCATGAAGTTAATCGTGTCATAGATGGCCATGCCATCGGTGACGCTGCCCCCTGGCGAATTGATGTAGAGGTGGATGTCCTTCTTCGGATCCTCCATCTGCAGGAACAACAACTGCGCCACCACTGCATTGGCGACAAAATCATTAATCGGCGTGCCGATAAAGACAATGCGGTCGCGCATGAGACGGCTGTAGATGTCCCATTGACGCTCACCGCGACCATCTCGCTCAAATACAGTTGGAACTGGGTAATAACTCATCGCAAATATATATCACGTTACAGAATTTAAGCTTCGGCCGTTGCGGCCTCTGCCTCAGGTTCGACTTCTGTAACGTTCGCCGCTTCGATCAGAAAATCAAGTGTCTTCTCAAAAAGAACTGCACGTTGCAGTTCGCGAAGCTGATCCTGGTTCTTCTGAAGCTCCTTCACGATCTTGTCTGGCTGGGTGCGGGTCTGCATCGCCTGATTCATGATCGCGCGTTGCATGTCTTCGTTTTCGACCTTAATTTCTTCGGTTTCCGCAATGCGGCCGAGGATGATCTGGGTCTTCACACGCTTGACTGCGGCTTCGCCTGCCTGACCAAAGAGAGACTCCTTGTGCTCTTCAAGCTGCTCCTCGGTTGCGCCTTGCTGCATGGCCTGCTGGACATGCTGGCGGAGGATGGTTTCGCGCTCGTTATCGATAGCGCTTTCGGGCACAGGAATGTCGATGAGGCCGATCAGGTGGTCAATGAGCTGCTGGCGCTTCTGGCCGTGAGCATGCTGCATTTTCTGGCTCTTGATGTCGTCCTTGATGCGGTCTTCCCACTGCTCAACGGTCTGAACCTGGAATCCTTTGAGGAATTCTTCGTCGAGCTCAGGCAGCTTCTTTTCGCGCACTTCGTGCACTTCGATGGCATAAGCAGCCGTCTTGCCCTGAAGCTCTTCGACTTCGAAATCGTCCGCGAAGGTTTGCTCGACGTCCTTCTTGTCGCCCGCAGACATGCCAACCAGGGCGTCTACTACCGCACGCACGCCGGGTGACATTTCGTCGCCCGCCTGTTCCCAGGTATTGGTTTGGGTGCCGTAAATTTTCTTTTCCGGAACGAGGTCAGCAATGCGCTCTTCGCCGATTTTGCCTTCATAGGAGACCTTCACGTAGTCGCCCTGTTCGGCAGCCTTTTCGCACACATTGTATTCGGCGCGCTGATTGAGGATGTAGTCCTTGGTCTGCTTGAACTCGTCTTCAGTCACCTCTGCCTTGGGCACGGAAATATCGACGCCCTTATATTCAGGGAGTTCGAAGGTCGGGCGGATATCGAAGGTGAAGGCCAGCTCTGCGCCGGGTGCGCCGGGCTCGATGTCGCCACCGTCCATTTCGACTACAGCGTAAACGTCGAGGCCGGATTCTTTTACGCCCTGCTGATAGGCTTCGCCGGCGAGCTTACGGTTGAGCTCGCTCTTGATCTCGTTCTTGAACTTGCCCTGGATGAGGTTGACGGGCGCTTTGCCGGGGCGGAAGCCCGGAAGCTTGGCGTTCTTGGCAAACTGGCCCAGGAGGCTCTTGGACTCGGCGGCAATTTCGTCAGCATCAATGCTAACGTGGACTTTCTTGCGCGTATCGTTGACGTCTTCGACGGTAACTTTCACGTGGATTGGGTGGTTTCGGTGTTGAGGGCCGATCGCTTCGAAGCGGCCATAAAGGAGTTTGGTGCGGATTCCCGCGGTGAAAAGCCTTCCAACCAAACGAAAGCAGCGGGCAAGATCAAGCCCGGATTCTAAGTTTCGCCCGGAGCCATATGTGGCGATTTTATCCACGAAGCACACGAAGGCCTGCAATGCAGAATAATATCTCACACAAAGACGCAAAGGCGCAAAGTTGGTATGATTTAAATCCTACGTTCTCTGCGCCTTTGCGTGATACATCGCCTGCCGCCAATCTTCGGGCGCTTCGTGTCCTTCGTGGTTGTAATGAATCGCAAGAGTGGAAAATGAGCACTCGCAGCCAACGCCGCAAAGACGTTTCAAACAACCACCTTTGGATTTGACCTATGGCCCATGCACCGAAATAGTCCCCCGCTTAACGCTATGGAAAAACCGAAGCACACCCTCGATTTTGAAAAGCCAATTCACGAGCTGCAAGTCCAGCTCGAGAACCTGCAACGCATGTCCGAGGAAAGCGATCTCGACGTGACCGACGAAATCAAGGCGATTAAAGCCAAGATTGAGGATACCCGTAAGCGCATTCACGCCAACCTCACTCCCTGGCAGAAGATCCAGCTCGCGCGCCACCCGCAGCGGCCCTACTCGCTCGATTACATCGACGCCATTTTCGAAGATTTTCAAGAGCTGCACGGTGACCGCCGTTATATGGATGACCAAGCCATCATTGGCGGCCCGGCATTCCTCAGCGGCGAGCCCGTCATGATCATCGCTCAGCAAAAGGGCCGCTCGACCAAGGAAAACCTCAAGCGCAATTTTGGCTGCCCGAACCCGGAAGGTTATCGCAAAGCCCTACGCCTGATGGAAATGGCTGAAAAGTTCAAGATGCCGATCATTGCCTTGATCGACACCCCCGGGGCCTACCCCGGCATTGGCGCGGAGGAGCGTCACGTCGCCGAGGCCATTGCGGTCAATATCCGCGAAATGAGCGCGTTGACGGTGCCGATCATCGCCACGGTGATTGGCGAAGGCGGCTCAGGCGGCGCACTTGGCATCGCCGTAGCGGACCACATTTTGATTTTGGACAACGCCTACTACTCGGTCATTTCGCCCGAAGGCTGCGCCGCGATTCTCTGGAAAGACCGCGTGCATGCGCCCCGCGCCGCTGAAGCATTGAAAATTACCGCAGACAAGCTCGTCTCGCTCGGCGTCGTCGATGAAATCGTCGAAGAGCCTTTGGGCGGCGCCCATGTGGCCCCGGAAACAGCCGCAACGAACTTGAAAGCCGCACTGGAAAAGAACCTCGCCAAGCTCAAAAAGAAGTCGACCAAAGAGCTTCTGGATGGCCGCTACGCAAAGTTCCGCGCCATGGGTCAATTTGCCGAAGCTTAGCTTTCCGGCAAAAGTAAACATTGACCGTGCTTGAATTTGTTTTCCAATACTAGGCGATGTCTTCAAAGCCACCTCGAATAGTAGATTATGTCGCCCACGCGATATTGAGTGAGTCGGATGATTCTCCTAAGAGACACTTAGATGTGTCTGCTGGCTGGGGTCACCTGATACGAAGCCTGAATGAGGAACGACCTAATTGGAAATCCGAAGCCTGTGATTTTGAGCTAATGCCTGAGTTGGGCGACATCCCGGGCAAAACCGCAAATCTCAACACCGATGCGCTTCCTTACGAGGACCAAACGTTCGACATCGTTACGTGCACCGAGGCTTTCGAGCACATTGAGAACTATCACCGCGTTGTTCGTGAAGTAAACCGCATCCTAAAACCCGGGGGCATCTTCTTTGTGTCCGTCCCCAACATGCTGAGTTTACGCTCCCGGTGGATATTTTTTACGCGGGGCCTGTTCCTCTTCTACGATGCATTGTCAACCGCAGAAGACATGGGTAAAAACGCTTGGATGCGACACATATCGCCAATCACCTTTTTCCACTTAGCCTTGGCTTTTCTGGACAACGGCTTTGAAGACGTACGCCATTACCCCGGAAAATTGCAGAAGTTTTCCGCAGCGTTTTACTGGCTCGTTGCCCCTATCGCCAAATTAGCCACCAACAGCGCGAAAAAACGCCGAGACCGAAAGGGACGGTCAATTTCCGCCATCAGTGACGAACTCGCCGCCCAGCATCATTCCTGGAACGTAATGACTAGCCGCACACTGATCGTTTCTGCGCGCAAAAAGGCTTAAGTTGCACCTAAATCAGTAACGCGCTCAAGGCAGAATCAATGTCTTCGGGCGCGTCCTTCAGCAATGTGGCGCTAACGTTGGGCATCCGATCAAGCAACGTTAACATTTGCTGCTGACGGCTCAGTAGTAAGCATGTTAACTCCGCAGCATCTATTGCGGGGCTTAAACCATCCATGCATGACACAGCGTATTCGCCAGTGATCATCTCAGCCTTGAGCAAACAGACTATCAGGCGGTATTCGTGCTCGCGCGGCAGGCAATCGAGCAGGCCAAGCGGGAAATCGTAGACCAAACCAGGCTCCAACTGTCGGGATTCGTCGCTGGCGCCACAGAATGCTGGCCAGTCTACTGCTTCGATCTTTGCCAGCGGGTGACCGTTTTCAGCCAGCCTCTGTAAAATCTTATTTTGCCCGGCTCCTGGCAACCCCGTCACCCCGATGATGTTGGCTGGTCGCTGTCGGCGTCGGACTGACGTCCGTTGAGGCGCTGATCTGGGTTCGAAACCCTCCTTGCGATAGCGTGCGACCGCGTCCCGGTAATCTGCGACCAATTGGCGCTCTTTATCCTGAGCAAGCTCCGCCTGCAACTGCCAGTAGTCGACATCATGTGGATCGCTGCCAGCCTGCGGGCCATACTGCGTCAACCGCTGAAATGGCCATGCTCGGTTCGGCGCCTGGCAGACACAGGTCGAAAACGCCGTCATTGCCGCCGGACGATCATTCAACTTCCACAAGGCTTGCCCAAGAATTTCGTGGGCATGCGGATTGGCGTAATTCAACTCAATGGCTTCCAACGCTTCATCGCGCGCGGTCTCCCAGTGTCCCAAGCCAAAGTTCGCACGTGCGGATAGATAATGACGCTGGTCAGCCAGCATGCTCTCTCCATACGTCTCCAGGCATTTCAACACTGCCGGCCAATCCTCGAGCCACTCAAACAAGCGCGCAATACGCAGGGGGTCCGTGGGCCGACCAGAGAGCTTACCCGCCTGCGTCAGCAGCTCACGAGCGGACTGCTCATTGCCCATTGCCGCGCGCGCTGACGCCGCCAGAATGAGCGGATCCGGGTCATCTGCAGGGAATACCTCACCTGCCTCTTCAGCCGCCGCCAAGGCCTCCTGAGGCAACTCCGCGCGCAAAAGACATTCCGCGAGAATTTTGATGAGATCGGTTTCCTCGGGAAAATCCCGCGTGCGGGCGTCCGCTATCGGTAAAACCTCCAAGTACGCGCTACGCGCCACGAAAGAGCGAATCAGCGTCAGATTCCAATCCGCCTGCCAACGTTGCAAACGATGCGCCGTAAAGAGTCGCGCCGATTCCAGACCAGGCGGCGACAACATCGCGATCACTTCCTGCTCAGCCGCGAACGGATCACGCCCATCACCAGGACGCCACGACGCCTTAAACTTCCGCACGCGCGACATCACCTCTGGCTTCAGCGCTTCCATGATGGGGCGGCCCGGATAACGCATTTCCACAAAGCCAGCCAGCGCCCAAACTGTGGGCGCCAAATCCAACACACTCACGCCCAGCGTTTGGGATTGGGCGACGAAATCCACCCCCTGAAATACGATACGTCCAGGCGCATCACTAGCATGCATCGGAATGCCAGCCAGAATCACATTTGCGCTACCTGGAAGGATTTGAAATATCGCCGCCAGAAAGTCCCCCATCAGGGCAAGCAAGCCATCTGGAACCTCCCCCGCCACAGCCAATGACTGGAACTGCGCCAATAAATCCAGATGCAGCGTGGCGACGCGGTAATCGCCATCGGAAATCAGTTCCAGAAACGCCGCATGACGAGAAACGTTTTCTGCAACCATCGTGGCAACACGGACTTGGGTTTCCCGGTTATCAGACGCCATGAGCGTCGGCGCCAGCGACGCCAAAAAGTCCGCGGGCAATTCATCAGGCTGCAACCAGGCCTCGAATAAAGACTCAGCGCGCTGGCCGGAGGCCGTATCGGGAAATACGGCCGACGGCATGGACACTTGCCCAGAGCCAAAAGCAGCGTCCATGACCTGCATCGACTCCTGCTGAACAGCCGGCAGAGAGAAAGGCCAGCCAACGGCAATCGTTGGCGTCCCCTCCAAGGCTAGGCGCTCCCAAAATGCCGGGCCCCGCCGATCACCGCCATTCAGGCGTCGAAAAGCATTGGTTTCGCGATCCCGCATTTCCGGAAGCAGTACGCCATGCTGATCTGGCCAGAGGCCGGTCATCACTGATGTGAGCAGAGCCGCAGCCTTATCACGAAGCGGAAAGCTCAAGTCTCCCGCGATATGCCCTGGCAACCGAGTCGCAAACGCATCCACCTGCGTGGCAGTCGCTCCGGAAAGAAAGATGACGATTACAGACGGCTCGGCCATCATTCACCAAAAACAGACTTGGCGTCGCGCTGCAAGCGTACGCTGCTGGCGCTGCGGCGCCCTCCGAAACGCTGGAAAAGCTGGTGTGTTTCCGCATGCATTGCCTCATCGCCCCGGTAGCGCATGCGCGTCACATTGGGATGCATGACTCGACCATGCATGAGGCTATGCAGCATCAGCCGCGCGTTGACCCATGTATTCCGATGACTACGCGCGACCCAACGAACTGGAACTTCGCACACATCATCTCGAATAACCGAAATAAAAAAACCAACCAGCCTCCCCTGGTCAACAGCCAGTGAACTGGCGACTGGGCACAAGGACTGGGAACTATCGGGGGTCAATAAGGCATCTAGGCTTGCGGGGTCCGCCAAATGCTCCTCCAGAGCAATGCGCCGAACGGGCAACCCATATTCAGTGCGCCAGGATGACACCTCTTGCCCAGCTTTGAGCGGCCTTTTTGCCTCTAGTAAGGCATGCAGGCGCATCAAACGCGCATCCACCTTATCGAGCGGAATTTCGTAGACACTGCCTCGCCGCGACACCTTAAAACCATGTGATTCAAGAGCTTGCCTGCCTACGGAGTCCTCAGGCAACCAATTTCGCTGTCGCAGCGACTGATCAGGCGCCATCTGGGCGAGCTCCACAGCTATCGCCTCTTTCTGCCGCGCCTGGGGGCTTACGCTAAAGATGAAATTCAAGCCTCCCTCTGCGTCATCCCGCCATGAGAGCGCACCTAATGGTAGATCATGCCCCGGTGTTACCGCAACATATCCACCCGCAATTTGATCACCAATAAAGTGCCCCGACCATGGCATCCGCGATAGCCGGGTAACCCAACGTGCATCGACAGGACGAATGAGATAACGCTGACTCACTAATCCAACCGACGAAGGCGCTTAGGCTGCCTTGGCCTTTTTCTTGCGCATTTGGCGAATGCCAATCAGGCCGCCAGCCAATACGCCACCTGCGATTGCCATGACGGTGGAAGATTCCGGCAAAGCGCCGATAATGACCGGAGCATCCGCAATCGTGCTGAAAACGATGCGATCAATCGTCACGTCTCCACCTACGTAGTCGTACTTAACCCAGCCATAGAAATCTTGAAAAATGATGTTCGTATACTGGAGCCCCAGGTAATTGTCATTACCCGCGACAAGGCCAGTAACGGTGTCGTAAGACTGACTGCCGTCGGCAATGGCGCCCTCAGAGCCAACAAATGACTGGTAGGCCAAGGCGCTTCGAGCTTCAGCCGAAACCGGATCATCTTTATACTCATAATCCGGGCTAATAGTCATCGAGCCCGTAGTGCTGCGGTCGGAGCTAACAACACGGTCGTAGGTCAGCGTGCCCGTCCCAGGCTGAAAACTGAAAACAGCGCGTGGAACGCTTTCTTCGGACGAATCACCCGTCAAAACGCCCTCGCCACCAGGCGTTACCCAAACAAGTGCTCCTTCGGACGTTACGGTAGCTGCAAAAGCGCCCCCAATGGTGTAGCAGGTCAATTTTTTAGCGTAGTAGGTATTCATGTCGTATACAAATAGGGGGGGGAACTACCCGATGTCGAGGTAAACTTATCGATATTTTAACAAATACATAATACTCTTTTAGCATTATGACTTAAGACTCTATCGCTTTCATTCTTCAAGGAGCGCGAACTTGGGTTTGCTTTTGCCGAGGAAACCCATTTAACTTGGATTCCAGAGTGGAAGGTATCCTTAATAGTCTTCGGATTCCAGATATTTGGCAGCAAGATGCAGTAAATCACCTCCTCGCCGGGCGAGATGTCGTGGTTAACGCCCCTACCGGCGCCGGCAAAACCTACATCTTTGAGCTCCTCGTGGAGCGCGGGCTGCGAAGTCAGGCAATCTACACTGTGCCCACCCGCGCACTCGCCAATGACAAGCTGTACGAATGGCGGGCAAAGGGGTGGAACGTTGGCCTATGTACCGGCGACGTCGCCGACAAGCTCGATGCGCCATTGATTGTCGCCACGCTGGAAACGCAGAAAGCCAAATTCCTACAGGGCAAAGGTCCCGGGCTTCTCGTTATTGATGAGTATCAAATGCTTGGAGATGCGAGACGCGGCATCAACTACGAGCTCGCCATCGCCCTCGCCCCCCCCGGCACGCAGTTGCTCTTGCTCTCCGGCAGCGTCGCCAACCCGGAGAAACTAGTCAATTGGCTGCAATCGATTGGGCGTGACGCCGTGCTGGTCGAGCATAGCCAACGCCCGGTCCCGCAAGACGAAATCCAGCTTCAGGCGCTGCCCGACAGCGCTCCCAACAGCGTGCGGGGATTCTGGCCACGGATGATCGCCCGAGCGTTAGCCGAAGACTTTGGGCCGATCCTGGTGTTTGCTCCCCAACGCCGCGAGGCGGAAAACCTCGCAGCCAAACTCAGCGCCGCCCTCCCCCTCCCCGAGTGGCTGGAGCTCACCCACGAACAGCGCGAGATCGCCGGGGATGATTTGGCGAAGCTCCTCCGCAACCGCATTGCGTTTCACCACAGCGGGCTCAATTACCGGCAACGCGCCGGGCTCATCGAACCATTGGCCAAAGCCGGCCAGCTCCGCGTCATTGTCGCCACGACCGGCCTCGCCGCCGGGATCAATTTCTCCATGCGTAGCGTGCTCGTCACCGAGCGCGACTATAACCACAGTGGCCGGACATTCCAAGTCCGCTCCGATGAGCTCATGCAAATGTTTGGCCGGGCCGGGCGCCGCGGACTCGACGACAAGGGGTTCGTGCTGGTCGCGCCGGGCAAACCACGCATGGCTGAAGCCCGCCCTCTCAGCCTGAAACGAGCGTCCACGGTCGACTGGCCCAGCTTCCTGGCGGTCATGCACGAAGCCGACAAGGCGGGCAACGACCCAGTAAAGGCAGCCGATGAGCTTTCCGAAAGACTCTTTACTGAAAACCGCCTGCGCTTGGGCTTACGACGTTTGCCCCCCCCCGGCAAGAAGGCGAAAGCGGTCGCCCAACCCGCCATGCAACGCCGGAGTCTCCCCCCTGAAGAGTTAGCGAAAACCAAGTCAGGCGAGGTGTTCGAAAACGCGCTGGGGGAGTTTAATTTCCGCGAACCGGAGACAAAGAAGATCAAGGAAATGCGCAACGCACTCGGCGAATGGGAGCGGCTTCGCGCCCCGACCAAAGTTCCGCTTGAGGAAGCGATGCTCTACGTAAACGGCGAGTGGCGCAAGGCGCTGGAGACTCCGGAATCACTGCAAGGCGTCCAGGTAGGCAACCTCTGCCGCTTGAAAGGCAAAGGGCGACGCCGTTATGGGCGCCAAGCCCCGCTGGCGACCTTTCCAACCGAAGAACGCAAAGGGCGGGTGTCACTGGTCAAGTGGTTCCACCGAGCGCTGAAAGACCACTTCCTGAAGAATCGGCCGGATGACCGCCCCCCCGTCCGCCTCTGCACGTTAGAGCGCCTGGAGGAAGTTTACGCGCCTTTGCTACCCTACGTCACGCAAGGGGGCCGATTGGTCGATCTGGTGACCCAGGGTGATTCGATCACCGCGCGCTTGGACTATGGCCGAGCCATGGTGTTCGCGCGCATTGACTCCAACGGCAGCCCACTCATCAACCCGCCGCAACGTGAAGTCGTGCCCCCCGCCTTTCCGAGTTTTGCGCAAATTGCTGGTGGTGGCGGTCCAGACACCGCCAAGCGCACACCTGCGGAAATCTGGCTACAACTCGGCCTGATCGACGACCACAAACGCCCCACCCGTCGCGGCGTCATTTTCAGCTTCTTCAATCACGGTGAAGGCTTGGCGATCGCCGCCGCACTGGAAGACGCAACCTACGACCTTTACGACCTGTTGTTCGATGTCGCCAACCTGCGCGCCGGACATCGATTCGAGCATTTCGATAATACAAGCGGTCGCCTGGGCAGCCTTTGCCGCCTGACTTACCGTGGCATGACCGCGCCCGGGTATCTGGAGGGTGGCCTGCCGCCAGGCTATGGCAACGGCGCATCAGAAGTCATCGCCGCGCTCAAGGAAACGCCCGACGCCGCGCATCGCTTCCTGGGGGATGAGCTACGCCCGGGCGACATCGAACGGGCGAACCTGGAATGGCGCAGCATCCTGAACCATGTCGCCTTTGCGCCCGACTTTTACTGGGACCGCTGGATGGAGTTCAAGGAGCTGGCTCGCCAATACGTCCTGAGCCATTTCGGCATTATTCGTCTAGCCGAGCTGCCTGCATTAACGCCACAGCAGCGAACGCGCTTCGAGGGAACCATGGCGGTTTAAACTGGGAATAGGAGCGTCTCTTCAACAAGACGTCGCTCAAGAGCTAAACCGCAAAGCATTCATGACGATATTTTTCAAAGAGTATTGTCAACCTAGAGGGAACCGATTCAAAGTGTCCCTTTTCCCTATACCCTGTGACGGCGGACGACAAACATAGGAACGAGTATTTTAAGCGCATTCGGCGTGCGAAACGCTGGCTGCGTCCCCTGCCCCGCCGCGCCACCATCCACCGCTATCCAGTCTTAGGCTGGTTCGCCGGAGCCGCCCGCAAACGTTCATATCTGTGGTCGTTTCGCCGGGAAGACATTGTGCCGGCGATTTACATTGGAAGCATCTTGTCACTACTGCCGATCTATGGGATTCAAGTGCCCACGGCGTTCCTGTTGGCGATTGTGTTTCGCAGCAACCTGATGGTGATGGTCGCCACGCAATTCATTACGAATCCGGTGACAGCAGGCCCGCTGTATTTGGCCGGTTGCTACGTTGGCTTATCGATTTTCAGCGTGCTGGGAGCCGAAATTCCAGGCGACTCGGTCTACGATTTTTCCATCCTGATCACGCATAACCTCAAAGACGCATTTTTGAGCATTGTCGGGCCCAGCACCATGCGCGGCTCGATGGAGGCGCTCTCCAGCGAAACCGGCATGTCGATGCCGGAGATCATCGGCTTGGGCTTCAAGGCGACCTTTGTCGGCGGCGCGATTATTGGTTATTTCATTGGCTTCTTCTTGAGCTTGGCCTACCAATTCACGGCTCGTCGCGCGAACGCCAAAATGTTCGATCTGCGCACCCAATACCACAAGGTGCGTCTTCGCGAAGCCGAGGCATTGAAAAACGCCAAGAAATTGAAAAACATCCAACCAAAGAATTCCTGATTTTTATGCGCTTGCGCTCGCTGCTGCTGCTCTTCCTAACCGCCACGCTCTCTCTTGCCCATGCTGCGCCCATGATCGACCTTGGCATCGACACCCTGCGGGAAAGTGGATTCGCCATGCTCAAGGGCAAACGCGTTGGTTTGCTTAGCCACCCGGCAGGCGTAGATAAATACGGCCGCCCCACCTGGCGGGTCCTCCAGCAAGCCCCCGGCGTCAACCTAGTCGCCTTGTTCGGTCCAGAGCATGGCATCGACGGCCATACGCCGGCATCCCAGGCGGTTGAGCACTCGACCCACCAGCCCTCCGGCCTGCCAGCCTACTCGCTTTACGGCGATTTTAATAAGCGTCCATCCAAGGAAATGCTGGCCCAGATCGACGTGCTCGTCATCGATCTCCAAGACCTCGGCGTACGCAGCTACACCTTCATCAGCGCGATGAAGTACGCGATGGAAGCGTGCTTTGAAAATGACGTGGAAGTCATGGTGTTGGACCGCCCCAATCCTCTCGGTGGACTCAAGGTCGACGGCCCTCCCCTGGACCCCAAATGGAAATCCTACGTCGGCGAATTCCATGTTCCCTACGTCTTTGGCATGACCATTGGCGAACTCGCCGTAATGTGTAAAAAGGAACCCGGCGTATTGGAAGTCAGTGACGAAGTTCGTCGCAAAGGCCGCCTGATGGTCGTCCCGATGAAAGGCTGGAAACGCGACATGCTGTGGCCGCAAACCGGGCTCAATTGGGTTCCCACCTCACCGAACATTCCCGATCTTTCCGCCGCCATGGGCTACTCGATGACCGGCCTGGGCTCTCTTGGCGGCAACTGGGGGCATGGTGTGGGCACTCAATACAGTTTCCGCATGATCTACTTTCCCGGTCGCTCCCCCGAGGCCATAAAGCGCATGCTGGAAACGTATAACATTCCCGGACTGGGCTACGAATTGACCGTCGGTCAAAACGCCAAGGGAACCAATTTCCCAGGCGTCTATTTGTTGGTCAATAACTGGGATCAACTCGATCCTTGCGCGATCAGCTTTTACATGATGCGCCTAAATTGCATGTGGAGTGAGCAAAATCCCTTCGTTGAAATGAGCCAAAAAGATCGCAGGTCGTTCCTCATTCACGTAGGGGATCCAGAGTGGCTGGAGGAACTGCAAACCCGGGGCGCCAATGCCCGCGTCGAGCTTTTCCTGCAAAACTGGAAACAGCAAGCGCTGGCCTTTCAACAAAAGAGTCGCCGCTATTGGTTGTACTAAAAGATAAAAATGAAGAATAAGCCCATAACCCCAGGACAAATGAACCATTCACCTTGTAATTGGCATGTAAAAGCATGATCGAGCCAAAAGGCTACTTGATTTAGGGCTAAACAGTGCTACTATAACAAATTGTGAAGATTCTTTATTGGGATGATTCTGAAGCAGTTCTCGAGAGTGTTACCAAAAAACTCGTGAAGCTTTGCCACAAGGTTGTTACCGCCCGAACCCTTGAAGATTGCAAGATTGCCCTGCAAGACAAGGAGGCTCCGATCGACCTCTTTATCGCCGACCACAAAATCGACGAAGCTGATGGCATGAACTTCATCATGGGCGCCAAAGCGGCCGATCCAGAGTTGCATGTCGTGGTCTTGACTCCAGCCATACTGCGCTCTGAGTACAACCAGTTGCAAATGTGCGGCATAGAAGTGCTTAAAAAGCCAATTCTGCTCGACCAGGTGGTCAGGCCGTTTCTCAACCCGGATAAACGCCGGAAGAAAACGCAACCGCCGATGCAGGCGCCCACCGCCACGAGCAAGAAAGTCGGTCTGCTGGGAATGGAAGATGCAAGCGGCGAAACAGTGGTCGCAGAGGTTGCCCCCACTCCACCTGCCGCCCAAAGCCGCCCCGAAGGCATGCCTCCTCCCCCCGGGTCAGCCGAAGAGGAGCCCCCTAAAAAGCGTAAGGGTCTCACTCGTCTCTTTGCCCGTTCCTAGCGTAGAACAGGGTTTCCGCAGGTTTTTTAGGGTGTCTCTTGTCAAGTTGCGCACGGAAATCAAGTGCTGTGGCGCCGTGTTTAAAAGCTATCGACAGGTTGGGCGTTGTTATTTGTGACGACCGTGGCGCACGATATCCCAGATAATCCAACCGCCGAAGAGTATGCCGATCTTAAAACCAAATGCGGCCAGGAGCGTGACCACATTTGTACTATAGATTTCGCCCAAAGTAGCGTTCGGCGGAGCCATGGTGCCCACCACGATTGCTGACGACAAGATGATCGCCGCCGTAATGATCGCCATCGTCAGACGATTCACTCCCATGTCAAACACGTCGCCCACATCATTGAGGCCCTCGTGCTTCATGGTAACCTTGATCTCGCCGTCCTCCAGGTGACGGAAGAATCGCTGAATGTCACCGGGTAACTCACGCAGCTTATGGACATGCCCCTGCATGTTCCACCAAATACGTGCGGCAACCGAGGTTGGATTCCAGCGCTCCCACTCCAGCTTATGGAGGAAGGGCTTGCCAACGTCGCGAATGTCGAATTTCGGGTCCAGCGTTTGGCCGACTTCTTCGATGGAAATGATCGCCTTGGCCAACAACGAATAGTCGCGCGCCAAGTGAATGCCGTTGGAACCGAAGACAAAAAGCAAGTCGATCACGATCTTACCAATGGCCTCGTTCTGGTCGAATTTTGAGCGGTACTGCCGGAGCACAAAGCTGACCTCCTGCTCTAGCTTTGTCTGATCAATGCGCGTCTTACCCTGGGCCATGAGCATTGCCACACGGCAGACTTTTTCCGGATCACTCTTGGCGATCGCACTAAACAGATCCGCCAGAAAATAACGCATATCACGCGTTAACTGGCCTGCCAGCCCCCAGTCAATGAAGCACAAACGGCCATCATCCGTAACCAACAGATTGCCACCGTGAGGATCGGCATGGAAAAACCCACTGATCACGATCTGCTGGAACACGCTCTTGCCTCCAGCCCGGGCAAGCTTCACCCGGATATCGTCCGGGATGGTCGGATCCCAGGGAGGACGACCCTCCACCCATTCAAACACCGTCACGCGCTCGTAGGTAAACTGGTCGTAGACTTTCGGTGCGAAGACGTCCTCGTATGGATTGAGGGCTGCAAAAAGCGCGGCGTTATTGGCCTCAATCGTGAAGTCCAATTCCTGTAAAATGCCGTTGCCAGTGGACTCGACAATAGACGGCAAGTCGTAAGGCCTCAGTTCTTCCACACGGTCATGTAGAAGCTTCACCAGCCAACCGATAATTTCGATGTCCGACTTAATCGCTTTCTTGATGTTCGGGCGTTGCACCTTGATCGCAACCCACTCTTCCTCGCCTTTGAGGCGCGCCTTGTAGACCTGCCCAATCGAGCCAGCAGCAACGGGAGTCGTATCGAAATCGTCGAATAGCTCAACATAGGCTTCGCACCCCAACTCCATGCAAAGCAATGGCTCAATCTCATCAAAAGGAATGGGCTTAACCTGACTGCGCAGGTTTTTGAACTCGGTGATCAAGCCCTCCGGCAGCACATCCGGCCGCGTGCTCAGAACCTGCCCAAACTTGACAAACGTGGGCCCTAAGTCCTCCAAGACCAGGCGCAGGCGTTGCCAGACGTTGAGATTCGGATCAGTCGGCGGAACAATTTTCTCCACCCAGCCCTTCGGCACGCGCACCACATCGAGCAAATCACCAAAGCCATGCCGCATCAGCACCGTGACGATTTCTCGACCACGGGTGGCATTGCTGATGAAATCCAGAGTCCTGAATGCGCTGGCCAAGGTCTATGCGCCAGTTTTTTCCACAGCTTCCAGCGCAGCAATACGCGCCTCAAGCTTGGCGATGTCGGACTGGGTCGCGAACTTGCCCTTGTGCAGCATTTCTTCGAACCAATTCTCCATCTCAGAGCGGACCTTCTCGTATTCAGCCTTGCCGTCTTCAACGATTTTATCCGCTACCTCCTTGGCATCGCTGGTGGAGATCTTCCCCTTCTCAACGAGACCGCTCATTGCCTTTTCGGCGCTTTCCTTAGTGACTACCGCGGCTCCAACCCCGGCCAACATACTCTTTTTAATAAAATCGATCATGGCAGTCATATTGAATGCACATCCCCACGCAGGCACAAACCAAATCGCGACTTTATGATGATTAATTAACCCTTACGTTGAATGGCATAAAACGCTCCACCCCATCCACTTTGATTTGGGCCCAGACGCGATAGTCGCCTGAGATATGCGTGTTGAGCACAAACTCCAGTTGTGGCGCATCGTCTTTTTCACGACCGGTGTATTTCGGGTGCAAGTGTGCAAAACCGGACACCCCTTCATCAAAGGCAACCAAATGAGCGTAGGCGCCCATCACCGGCTCCAGCGTCGCTTTGGCGCCATCGGCTCTGGCCAACTTCAAGAGCAACCGCGCCTCCTGGTTCACCGACGGCGTCGCAGGGTCGACCACCAGCTCGGCCGTCCAGTCCTCAGGGAGATCGACAGGCGCGTTGTCCGTTGATTCTCCGAGAACCTCAATTACCCCATTCGCAATCACCACTTGTTGAGTGCGCAATGGAACGAATTCCGCAAATACCCGATAAGGTCCGGGCCGTTGCGGCGTGAATTCAAACTCCCATTTTCCCGACTCTCCTATCGGCTGAGGGTGAACGTGATGGTAGTCCTCACGACCAGGATCGACCACCAGAACGTGCATTAACTCGGTGTGCGTAACGGCCAGCTCCATCGGCGCCAGAGGCTCTCCCTCTTTCGCACTCACCTCCAGCAGCACCTTAACTGGCTCACCAACCCGCAAATTCGGTCGCTCCGGCGACAGTTTGAGTTTAACCGGATACTGCAATGAAGCCACTTCGATAAAAACTGGCTGATCATCCCCACAATATTGAATGCCGTCACCATCCACCACGGGGGGATCATAGTGCAGAAAGCCGCATTCGGTGTCGGGCAACGACCTCAGCCCGGCAAAAAGCCCGACAGCCGCAGCCGTAATCAAGGCAACCTGAAGCATGCGGTTCACTGGTTGTCCCCTTGCTCGCGTTTAGCCAGACGATCAAAAAAGTCCTGTGGCTCCCACATCGAGCCATCTTTGCGGTAAACAACCATGCCATTGCCATCGACTAGGATCGTCGCCATGGTGTGGTTAATCGTGCCATCTTCCTCAATGGTCAATATGCCAAACTGCTTCATCAAGTCCTCAATGGCCTGCGGGTCCCCGGTAAGCAGGGAGTAGTTGTCAAAGTGTGCCCCACGCTGCACACCGTATTCGTTGAGAATGCCAGGCGTGTCATACTCAGGGTCGAAGGTGACCGTCACCAAATGAGCATCCTTCAGGTCCGACGCGTCCAATAGTTTTTGCAGCTTGAGCGTCCGCGCCGTGGTGGCCGGACACATCGCCGGCATTTGACAGCGCGTAAAGATGAAATTGTAGACCACGTTCTTGCCCCGAAACGTATTCTTGCGCACAAACTCGCCATTCTGGTTGTAGAGGGCGAAGTCGGGCAAGTAATCGCCCAGCGAACGAAACGCTTTGCGCCCCTGCAGCATCGTGTCGTTATGGAGTTTTTCGTTTACAGATTTTTCGATGGTTTGGTTCACATCGTCCATCGGCCAGATCGCGTAAAGCGTTGGCGGCTCAGTCAGCGGTTCCAGTTCACCCTTGATTTTCTGATTCACGTAGCCAATGCGGACATCCCCCGGTCCAACTTTCACGACACGTCCGTCATCCAGAGTCAGCGTTTGAGCCTCAGCGTCAACGGCGGTTACGGTAGCCACTGTCTCAGCACGAAGCCCGGAGATGCAGAGCATCCAGAGCGCCGCGTGAAAGAAGATTGTCCTATGCGTTCGAAACATCCTTAATGACCAGTTTAAGCATTTACGTGTAGAAGCAACCGAGAATGTTCCCCTCGCCCACCAAACGACAAGACCGATATCAGCCTGCATTATTCTGGTTTGCGCTCTTTGCACTGTGCTGGTCCCTGCTCCTGCTCTATGCCGGGGCCTACACGACCAGCATCCAGGCCGGCATGGTTTTTCTGGATTGGCCGCTCTCCAACTCCTCGGTCATGCCAGATGGCTGGTGGGAAGACATCAACATGCGCGCCGAACACAGCCACCGTTTGCTGGGCGCCAAGCTGGGGTTTCTATCGATTGCGCTGGCAGTCTGGGCTTTCCTACGTGAGGGCAACCGAACAACGCGTCGCCTGGCTTACGGATTACTCGCATTGGTCATTGCCCAGGGCTTGCTGGGCGGCATGCGGGTTATGTTCGACCAGCAAAATACCGGGGCTGAAACGAACGCCGTAGGCTATTTATTTCGGATCATGCATGCGCTCGGAGCAGAATTTACCCTCTGCTGGCTCGCTACGCTCACCCTGCGTCTCTCCCGCTGGTGGCGCGAAAAACAATGTGGGCTCACCCGCCCGGTGGCGAGATCAGTCCGCTACTGGGGGCTCGCGGCATCGGCAACGATCATCGTGCAAATCCTGCTCGGCGCCTTGATGCGTCATGCGGGCGCTGGCTTGGCGATCCCGACTTTCCCCCTGACGCCCGATGGAGGCCTGCTGCCTGCAATCTGGACTACGCCAATAACCCTCCACTGGCTGCATCGCCTGGGCGCAGTCGTCGCCAGCATTGCCCTCCTTGGCTTCCTGGGCATGCTCTGGGGCAGCGCCAACACACGCAAGGCGCTCATGCCCTGGATTCTCCTGATTACTGGCTTATTGGCCATCCAGGTGTTTTTGGGCGCCGCCACGGTGTGGACCCACAAGAACCCCGTGATGGCGTCTAGCCACATGTTAGTGGGGGCCTTGCTATTAGCAAATGTTTGGATTGCTACAATAGAAACTTTCCGCTTGCCCCTGTCTGCCAGTGAATTAACGAATAGAGGTTTCAGCTTGGAACAAACTAATGACTCTGCGGATTCCTCGTCCGCGCAACTTACCCAATGAGATCTTCCCCCAGTACGCCCGGCATTGAACGCGTAAGCGCTACCCCTTGGACTGAACGCTTGGCCCTACGCGAATACTGGGAACTGACTAAGCCACGTCTAAGCCTCCTATCCGTCATCACAGCCCTGGTTGGCTACATGGCGGCAGACTCTCAACGTGACGCCGGCGTATTCATTTCACTGTTGGTCGGCACGTCACTCGCTGCGGGAGCCGCTGGAGCGCTCAACCAATGGTTGGAGCGCGAGGTAGATCGCCGCATGGCGCGCACACAGGATCGCCCCTTACCCAGCGGAGCCGTGTCTCCACAAGCCGCCCTGACCTTCGGGTTACTTCTAGGCATTGTCGGCAGCACCCTTGTCTGGCTGGGAACCAATCCCTTGGCCGGCGCACTGACCGTAGCGACGTTGATTTCTTACCTTTTGGTTTATACGCCGCTCAAGCGTGTGACTTCACTGAACACCCTGATCGGCGCCGTGCCCGGCGCACTTCCCCCGCTTATTGGCTGGGCAGCCGCCAGCGGTCAAATCGACCCGCTGGGCTGGATATTATTTGGCATCCTCTTTTGTTGGCAGATTCCACACTTCATGGCCATTGCGTGGCTTTATCGGGACGACTATGCCCAAGGCGGATTCGTGATGAGCACCGTGAAGGACCCCAGCGGCCAAATCGCCGCGCGGCATTCGCTCGCACACAGCGTCATCCTACTCGTCATTAGCCTGTCACCCATGTTTTTTGGCTATACAAGTTGGTTGCTATACGGCGCAGCAGCTCTGGTCTGCGGTTTAGCATATTGCTGGACCGCATTCAGGTTCTGGCGCGCCAGCGGCCCTGAGCGCACAATGGCCTCAAGGAAAATGTTCCTCGCCTCGATCGCTTATTTACCGCTCCTACTTGGAGCCCTCGTGCTCGATCGCTGGTTGATCGGGTAAGCGGTAGGCCTTATCGGTTGTCTCAAAGAAAAGGATCAACATTGAATGCCTCGGGGCGCGCCAGCAAATTGGCTATGCTGGTAGCGGATAGCCACATCAGGCGCTTACAACCGATCCGCACGACGTCCAAGACCATCTTGAATCGCGCAAAAATAATCAGCTTACGTGGAGAACTTGGCTCAGCACGATCCGTCGTGAACCCAATAAAAAAGCCGCCTCTTACAAGGCGGCTTTTAAGCATGAAAAGATATCGAGCACCTTATGAGCGATTGCTCACGCGACGTCGTATAAACATAAGCCCCAAAACACTGATCCCTGCGAACATGGCGTAAGTCGATGGCTCGGGAATCGCCACCATGACATCTTGCATCGTTGTCCCTACACGCAGTTCGTCAATGCCGAGACCATTTGATTGGTGGCTGTATACGACCAAGTATTGAGCTTCGCTGATGAAGAAAGCGCCGCTGGATACAGAATCGGGCGTAATACTAGTCAAATCATCGTCCAGGTCCGGATTGAGCCAAAGCGATACATTCACCGAATCAGCCAGCGGCACCTCAATTCTGGCGACCAAAAAATTATAGCCCGTCGTTTCCATGAGCGCCTCACTACCGTATCCGGTTTGGATGCCACGGAACATCGCACTAACGCCATTATCGGAACCAGCATTTACGTTTCCAAAGCCAGCCCCCTGATTTTGCTGCGTCGTGCTTTGCGAAAGCGTCACTTGCCATCCTTGGGTTAGTGAAGATGCATCTACAAGGAGACTAATCCAATACTCACTGCCGGCAGCTCCACCACCGGGCAATGCGATCTCGCGGTAATACATGTCGACGCGCTCGGCGCTAACCTGAGCTGCGCTACCCGGCAAATTAGCCAATGACTCACCTTTACCATCAGTGTAGGTAAAGGTCGTCGAACTTGGGCGTATTCCATCTGGATCATTCACTGTGTCGGAATTATCCCACACGGACCCCCAGCCGGTCCCAAACCCCTGACCATCGAGGTCAACACCGACAGTGTATTCAGAGGAATCAAAGCCATCGTATGCAATCAAAGTCGCATTAGCCTGAGTGGAGAAAAATGCGCATCCTCCAGCAACCGCAGCGACAAGACTATGAGAGCGAAACGGATAAAACTTTGCGGGCGCTAAGTTTGATAATGAGCGGAGATTCATATTCGAGCCTTTCATATTTTGGAGTAACGATATTTGGGGATTTGCAGGCAGTTCGCTGCAATAAGTGGGTTAAGATCACGATCGATGTTTAACGATCACGCATTTACAATCTAGTTTAGACCTGCTCAAGTCAACCTAATTCTAAACCAAAATTTGGAGTAAATATGTAGGTAGGCCAACTCCATAAAGAAAATACTCACCAAAGAGAAAACATGCGTCATTGAGGCCAATAACCTTATAAATAAAGGGATCTTTCTCTAACTCCCGGCATCAAAATGAAATTAACAACTCACATCCACCACCTTTTTCATGCCAGAGCTAACCAGTTTATCTTGAAAAACTTTAATGTAGAAAGAAAGAAACGAACCGAAAACTACTTGATTCTTCGTACGTGAATGTTATATCTGACATCTAAACACCCCTGACGCATACCCCACTTGCGTTTTCGTTACCCAACGCTGATGCCTCCTCTGACATGAAGCGAGCATCGGTCAACATCTATCCCTATGACTCGACATCTCGCCCCGCGAAGCCTACGGGCTTTGCCGTATCTTGTATGCGCCTCAATGCGCATCCTTTCGAAAGCCTGGGCCAACTCGGCAGCCTGTTTCGTACTGTTGGGCTATGCCCTGCTAAGCTCTCAACTGAACGCCGCCGGTGAAAAAGTTCTCTTTGTCGGCAATAGTTTCACCGCCGGTTCAGGCATCGATAGTGTGGTCCAAGCCGGTGGTATTCCGGGGCTCTTTGAGGACCTCGCCATCGCCGGTGGGCAAGACGCGCCGGAAGTAACCGCCGTCATCTCCGTGGGCAAAGACTTCGGCTATCACTTGGCGGACAGTTCGGGCGCAGTGACTGCGATCAACTCCGACGACTGGGACTACGTTGTCCTCCAAGAGCTGAGCACCGGCCCCACCCATGTCGGCTCCGTGGAAGACTTCGAGACCAACGGCACGGCGCTGAACAACCTCATCAAGACCAACAACGCCAGCACGGAAACGGTCTTCTTCCAGACTTGGGCGCGCGAACGTTCGCACGCGCTTTATAAAGGCGTCAATGCGCAGTTTCCCGGCGGCCCGGCGGAGATGATGGCCGAGCTTCGCGAAAACATTGGCGACCTGGCCGACACCCTTTCCGCTACGGTCGCACCCGTTGGCGATTCCTTTGAAAAAGTCCTCGAATTGCTCCCCTACACCGACCTCTACGCGACCGACGAATACCACGCCAATGCCAACGGCTGCTACCTCGCCGCGTGCGTTTACTACGCGCTGATTTACGATGACGACCCGCGCGGCCTTCCCGCATTGGCAGGCGTGACCGATGGCGAAGCAGCCATTTTTCAGGCCATCGCCTGGTCCGTGGTTAAGGACCTGCCCCTTGAGCTGCCTGCCCATCCACACCCTGCGGCGCAGATGGAAATCTTCAGTAACCTGAAACTGGTCGACGAGATCAACTGCGGCGATCCACAAGACCCGCATGACTTCTTTGAGTATCCGATCGACACGAGCGAGGTCGATGTCGTGCTTAACCGCGACGTCCGCCTGATCCCGAACGATTCCGACCTCCCCAAGTATTTCGCCTACCGTATCGGTGAAGCCCGCGGTCTCGTGGCCGGGCGCGCCTACGTGCTGGAGATTGATTTCCCCGACGACATTGACCGCAGCATGGTCGTGCTCAATCACGGCGGCGAGCTCGTGCGTGGCATCTATACGGGCAAGTCAACGGGCGACGGCGTTACCCAGCTTTACACGCCTAGCTCGCGTGCCGAGTCACTCGAAGTGCCGCACACCGGCGAGTTCCAAACCTACCAAATGCTGTTCCACCTGCACGACCGCTTCCCGGATTTCAAGACGCCGCTCAACCCCGGTGAGTATCCGCGCGACCAACTGCCCGAAGACGGCTTCTGGGTCATCATCGCGCAGTTTGGTAACAGCCGTGATCCGCTTTCCAACGGCGCCGCAGTGTCGTCGATTCGCTTGTATGAAGCGCCGACGTTCAACACCTACGCGCAGGATATCAACTTCCCGCCCACCGAGCTGCCGCGTCGTTATTTGTTCAACCGCGAAGAGATCGGCGACAACGTCGTCCGCAGCACCGACACCGATGAGCGCGGCGTTGCCGACCCGACTGACTGGTTCGAATACAAGGCCATGCGCATGCGCTACTACGGCATGAATGTCTTTGCCAAGGACCTGCTGGAGTTCGGCCGAAATCAGGGCTTCGACACCACCGTCGGCGGCGGCAACGACTGGTATGCCGCGCATGCCTTTCCTGACCGCTGGGCCAACATCCTGTCGATGTTGCAAAACTACGATCTCGATATCCTGCCCTACTATGAATACGCGGGCGGCAACGGCCACACCGGCATTTCCACCAATCCAACCTACCACCCCAAGCCGTTGACCGGCTTTGATTATTACACGCCGACGCAGTGGGTCGAAGACAACTCCGTCGACATTCTGCACCCCGAAGTCCTCGCCGATGTCGAACTACTGCTCGACGCCACCATCGCACCCTACACCGGTAGTAACCGCATTTTGGGTGCCTGGTTCCGCAGCCGTCGCCAAACGCCGATCAGCTTTTCCGACTACGACATGGCGCTGTATTCTACGGAAAATGCCATCAGCCCGGCCATCGCCCGCACAGACATCCAGGAATGGGAAAAGATCGACGGGACCTGGACCATCATCCACGAAGACGAGCCCCTCTACGACGATTACAAGGAGTGGTGGTTCGACAAGCGCGCAGATTTTCTCAACGACATCAGCACCTACCTGCGCAGCGATCTCGGCGTGTCCGACGCCGTGCTACTATATACTAGCGACGCATCGGAGTTCGGTCGCGGCATCCCCACCTACCAGTCTGAAATTGTCACCGACGACGTCGCAACGTGGGAAGCGCTTGCCTCCGTGTCCAACGTGATCGACTACGACTACGCCGTTGCCAACGAGCTTCACGCCGCTGGCCTCGTCGAGCCGCGCGCGCACTTCGGCACGGCGGAGTGGCATCACTCCGACCCGGAAAACGATCCGGCAAACTACACCGCCAATGACTACATTTCCCTGACCTATTCTTACAGTCGTGGCCACATGGCGGAGAACGACGCCGGGCTGGAGCTGTTTCGCACCGGTAACGGCCTCGCCATGGTCCGCCATCACAACCTCAACGAAAAGCTAATGACCGCGCCCGACGAGGAAGAGCTGCTCGGCTACTTCGTTGCCGACATGGAACGCACCGGCCCCTACATCATGATGGCTGAAGCCCTCGCAATGGCGAGCGGCGACCCGCGCTACATCGGCTACCTCACCGCGACCAGTTACACCTCTGGCTCGCCGGGTTATGTGCGCGCGTTCAACCGCGCGTTCCTGGCCTTGCCTGCGCTGCCAAGTGAAGTCGAGACCGGCGCGGCATCCAACAGCAACGTCGTCGTCCGCTCGATCGACACGACGGGCTACGGAACCTATCTGTCGGTCGTTAACACCAGCTTCGACGATGTGACCGCCGTCACCATCGACCTGCCCGCCACGGGCTCAGTGATCGATGCGGCCACTGGTGAATTACTCGTCGCCAATGACAACGAGATCACGCTCGATCTTTACGCCTTCGAGCTGCGCGCGCTTCGCCTGAGCGAGCTGCCTAGCGCAACTAATGATACCGGCGTTACCGTGGATGAATTTGAAACCGTCATCATCGACGTGCTAGCCAACGACACCGACCCCGACGGCGGCCCGGAAGCCTTGAGCATCATCAGCCTCACGCAGCCTACGCATGGCTTCGTTGAAGTAATCAGCGGCGAGATTCATTACACGCCACATGCGGGCTACAGCGGCGCGGACAGCTTCACCTACACGATCAGTGACGGCCAGGGGCAAAGCACCGCAACGGTCAACCTCACGGTGTCCGACACCACTTCCGCCAGCAACTTGGCGTCTGCCGGATTAAGTGGCACGAACCTCGGAACCAGCAGCGGCGCCAGTCGCATCTTTGGCGATGACGACTACTGGGCGCTCAGTGGCGATGGCGTAGGGCTCGGCGGCAGCAGCGATAATGTTCGCTGGGAATACGACACGCAAAGCGGCGACTTCCAGGCCAAGGTGCGCGTGCGCGGATTGCACAGTGACGCCGGCTCGCCCACGGCGGGCATCATGCTGCGCGATGGTTCCTCAGCGGGCGCGCGCATGGTTAGCCTCGGCATTGCCGAAGGTGACGCGGAGCACGAATGGTTCGCGCGCACCTCGGCAAGCAGCGGTGCCAGCACCGACAGCTCAGGCCAGGCATTTGCGTTGCCCGACACTTGGCTGATGATCGAGCGCGATGGCGACGACATCAGCATCGCCGTGTCGAGTGACGACAGCGTTTACAGCAAGGTCGGCGAGTTCACCTTGAGCAGCCTGTCCTCCAGCGTCCGAATTGGCCTCTACGCAACGAGCGGCACGACCCCCGAAGACGGCGTGGCGGTCTTTAGCGATTTCACGATCACCAGCCTCGGCAGCGGCGTTTCGCTCAACCTGCCTCCCGTTGCGGTGAGCGACAGCCCCTCGGTCGATGAAAACCAAAGCACGGACATTAATGTGCTCAGCAACGACAGCGACCCGGACTCCGGCCCGTCTTCGCTCACGTTAAGTTCCGTCACGCAGCCGGCCAATGGCTCGGTGGAAATCATCAGTAATCAGGCGCGCTACACGCCCAATGCGGGCTACTACGGCTCGGACAATTTCAGCTACACCGTGAGCGATGGCGCGGCCGTCGCGGTGGGCTCGGTTAGTGTCACCGTGAACGACACCTCCACCGCGTCGGACCTCACCTCCGCCGGTCTGGCGGGCGGCACACTCGGCGGCAGCAACGGCGGCGCGAGCCGTATTTTGGCCACCAGCGATTGGGAAATCGTTGGCGCTGGCGTCGGCGCGGCGGGAGCCACGGACAGCCTCTATTACGAGAGTGACACCGTCACCGGCGACTTCCAGGCCACGGTCCAACTCAAGGCGCTGACTGGCCCACTGACGGCTAACTCCGTCGCCGGTATCATGCTGCGCGAAGGCCCATTCGCCAACGACCGCATGGCGCTAGTTGGGCTCAATGGCAATGGCAACTTGCTTTACTCTCTCCGGCAAAGTGCGGGCATCTCGGCCGCGGAATACACCACGGATAACGCGGTGACCTTGCCCGACTGCTGGCTGCAAATCGAACGCAAGGGCGACGTGGTGAAGTTTGCCTTCTCGGAAGATGGCGACGACTATTTCGTGCTATCGACGAAGACCATTGTCGGCATGCCGGAAGACATCGAGCTTGGCCTGTTCGTCGCCAGTGGCAGCGACACGCAATCGATCCGCGCCGTGTTCGATGACTATGCCGTCACCGCCCCGTCGCCGTTTCTCGATCTTGATATCGGCTCGGTCGTCATCCCCGGCAATTCGACTTACAACCCGACCGACGGCTCCTTTGTCGTCACGGCGTCGGGTGATAATATCTGGGGCCGCAACGACGGTTTCCACTTCGCCTACACGGAGATAGAAGGCGACGGCGAAGTTATCCTGCGGGTCAATTCGCTCGATTACAATGGCGGCACAGTGCCAAAGCTCGGCATCATGCTACGCGAAACGCTCAATGACGATTCGCCCTTAGCCTACGCCTTTACGTCAAACAATGTCGCGGGCTTCCATCGCCGCAAAGAACAGGCGCAGGAAATGGTTCCTAACCAGGTTTCCAACAGCAGCTACCCGTGCTGGATTCGTCTCCAGCGCAGCGGTAATTCCATCACCATGTCGCGGGCGCCGGATGTTTCAGGGGCACCGGGCACGTGGGTGAACATTCCGTCCAGCGGCGCGGATACCGTCGTCATGCCGTCGCGAGTCTATCTCGGCATCGCCATGTGCGGCATGGACAACGGACGCCTCGCTACGGGCTATGTGGATAATTTCAGCTACACCTTCAGCGACGCCAATCGTGCGCCGGTGGCGGTGACGGATTTCCACCTTGTCGACGAAGGCACGGTGCTCACGGTGGATGTGGTCGCCAACGACTACGACCCCGACACCGGCCCCAGCGCACTCACCTTGATCGACGTGGACAACGCCTCGCATGGCATCGTCTCCGTGGTCAGCGGCGAGGCGCGCTACGAGCCCCTCCCCGGCTTCTACGGCGAGGACTCCTTTACCTACACGGTGTCCGATGGTGAAGACGTCGACACCGGCACCGTTTACGTGACCGTCAACGATACCTCCATCGTGCAGACGCTGCTGGAGCAAGGGCTGACCAAGGAATGGATCGGCCCTGATGCCACCGGCGGCGCGCGCCTGCTCGAAAACTTCGACTGGGAAGTTAACGGCTCGGCCACGGGCATGGGTGGCGTGCTCGACAGCACCTACTTCGAGCGCGGCTGGATCTCCGGCGACTTCCGCGTGGAAGTGCAGATGAAAGACATCAGCGGCAACGGCGTGCAACCCCGCGCGGGCCTCATGGTGCGCGAAGGGGTTTCTCCCTACGGCAAGTTTGCCTACGTCGGCGGCGCCAACAGCGATCACTTTCTCTACGCATCACGCGAAGCAGCAGGCGCCAGTGCTACCATCACCGAAGCGGCAAATACCTTCACCTTCCCGAACGCGTGGCTGGCCATCGAGCGCAGTGGCGACTCGCTGACGCTGGAAGTCTCCACCAACGGCTCCAGCTACACGACGGTCGACACCATCGACGTCACGGACTGGTCGCCCTCGCTAGAGCTGGGTCTGTTCTCCGAGAGTGGCTCGATCGGTGTCTTCACGCGCGCCGTCTTCAAGGACTACACCATCACCCTGCCCGCCTCGCTTAGCGATATCGACATCGACACCACGGGCACACCGGTCGGCTTTGCGGGCTACTCCGATACATCGACTCCGGGACAAGTGACCGTCCATGGTTCCGGCACCAACGTGTGGTATGGCGCCGATGTGTTTCACTACACCTACGCACCGATGTCGGGCGACATCGATTTCAGCGCCCGCATTTCCGGCAACGATCCGGGCTTCAGCATCAAGGCCGGTCTGATGATTCGCGACAGCGTGAGCAACGACGCAAAGAATGTTTTCGCCTTCATCAGCGGCTCGCCGAAAGCCTACATGACGCGGCGCACGACAACGGGTGGCAGCACTGCAAATTCGTCAGCAACGCTTGGCGGTTCGCCCTACTACATTCGCGTCACACGCGACACCTCGACGAGCTCGGACACCTTCCGCACCTACCATTCGACGGATGGCTCGAGTTGGAGCCAAATCGGCAGCGACCTCACCTTCGACATGTCTTCGGAAGTGCTGGTTGGCTTCGCGGTCTGCGCGCAAAATAACAGCATCCTGGCGCATGCAGACTTCACCGACATCAGCGGGCTTAACGTTGGCGGCGGTGGCAGCGGCGGCAACCTCCCCCCCTCCGCGGTAGACGATTTTGTCGTCACCAATGAGTCCACGGCCATTACCATCGATGCCTTGCTCAACGACGACGACCCCGACGGCTCACCCTCGCCGCTCAGCTTGAGCTCCGTGACGAGCCCGACGCCGAATGGCACGGCCAGCATCGTCAGTGGCAAAATTGTTTACACGCCCAACCCCGGCTTCTTCGGCATCGATACGGTGACCTACACCAACACCGATGGCGATACGAGCGACACAGGCATGATTCGTGTGCAGGTTAATGACACTTCGTCAGCGCACGACCTCGTGGCGGCCAACTTCAGCGGCGGCGCGATCGGCAGCAACAGCTCCGGCGGCAGCCGCACCTTGGCCAACGGCGAACTGGAAATCTACGGCAGCGGCGACGGCGTCGGCTCAACGGCGGACTCGCTCTACTATGAGTCACAAGAGGTTTCCGGCGACTTTCACGCCGTCGTAAATCTGCGCGAAATCTACAGCGACGGCAGCGCACTGCTGGCCGGCCTGATGCTCCGCGAGTCCACCACCGCAGGCTCACGCTACGTGATGATCGGCGGCCCCGATCAGTCGGATAATTATGATTACGGTTGGCGAACGACAACCAGCGGCAGCGCGTCTGGCAGCAGTGCGACGGAGACCTACACCGTGCCCAATGCCTGGCTGTCGCTCAAGCGCGTAGGCGATGTCGTAACCCTCTACGCTTCGGATGACGACGAGACGTATGTCGAGATCGATGACGTCACGCTGAGCAGCCTGGCGGCCACGCTTGAGATCGGCCTCTTCGCCACCAGCGACTCCAGCGGCACAACCACCGTGGCGCAGTTTGACGCGTTCCGTGTGAACCAGGTGTTCGACTTCACCGAGACGCAAATCGGCTCCGGCCTGACCGGCTCTTGGACGCCCAACACCTTCCACGGCGAGCACGTGGTCGAGGGCTCCGGCAGCCAGGTTTGGGCTAGCAGTGACCGTTTCCACTTCGTGCATTTGCCGATGACCGGCGATGTGGAAATCACCGCGCGCGTGAGCAACATCTCCGCCCCTTCGTCCACACCGAAGGCCGGCATCATGATCCGCAACGGCACGACGACGAACGACTACCACGCTTTTGCCATGGTCAACGGAACCAAGGTGAACATCTCGCGTCGCGACGGCAGCGGTAGCGCAAACGACTGGGATTACCCGCACGTCACCACGCCTGACAACCCCTATTGGGTGCGGCTATCCCGCGTTGGCGATGTGTTCACCGCCTACCACAGCGCCACAGGAGACGAACACGACTGGGAGCTGATTGATGATCCGCTAACCATCAGCATGAGCACCACAGTGCAAGTCGGACTCGCGGTCTGCGCGCAGGACGCCAGTAACCTTGCCACAGCGACGTTCGACTTCGTGCGCATTGGCGGCGTCAGCAACCGCCCCCCCGTCGCCGTGGATGACAACGACACCATCACCGAAGACGAAACCGCGACCGTCGCCGTATTAAGCAATGATAGCGATCCAGACTCTGGTCCCAGCGGGCTCAGTCTGGTGAGCGTCACCCAGCCGGCAAACGGCTATGCCTACGTGAGTGGCTCGAACGTCATCTACGAACCGGCCGTTGGTTTTTACGGCGTGGACACCTTGACCTACGTGGTGAGCGATGGCGCTTCGACCGCTGTTGGCACGCTCACGATCACCGTGACCGATACCGCCAGCGCGCATAACTTCATGGGCTTTGGCTTGATCCACGACTTCGTTGGACCGTGGGGCTACGGCTCAAGTCGCGTCATGTCCGACGGCGATTGGGAGATCAACGGCGTGGGCACGGTCATGGCTGGCGTTTCCGATTCCGGCTTCATGGAGCAGGTCTTTGTCACGGGGGATTTCCAAATGTGGATGCAGCTCAAGACACTTACTGGCGGCAGCGATGCACGCGGCGGTCTGATGATGCGCGAGGATACGACCAACGGTTCGCGCATGGCCTTCGTCGGTGGTAGCGCCAGCGGCGGCAACTACATCTACGCTTCGCGCACAATCGCCGACAACCCGCTGTCGATCACGACCACCTCAACGAGCTACACCTTCCCGGATGCGTGGGTCCTCGTCGAGCGCGATGGCAATGACATCCTGCTCGCGCAATCAGCCGACGACACCACTTACACGGAGCTGAACACCATCACGTTTAACAGCTTGGCCGACACGCTGATCCTCGGCATATACCTGACCAGTGGCAGCACGGGCGCAGATGCCCGCATGGAAGTGGATGACTTCCAAGTCGTCGCCGATACCGACGTCGTCGTGGCGATCAACTGCGGCGGGCGTGACGGCTTCACCGTTGGCGTCGATGGCACGGTTTACTACGAGGAGGACGCGCCGCAATACTACACCGGCGGCTCGCGTTTCGAGTTCGACGACGATCTGGAAATCACCGCCACCGACGACGATCCGATCTACCGCAGCTTCCGCTTCAATGCGCACAGCTACGCAATCGATCTGCCCAACGACGATTACGAAGTCACGCTCAAGTTCGCGGATAACGCCGCCGCAGGCGCGCGCCAGTTCAACATCGCCATTGAGGGAACCACCGTCGAAAACGACTACGACATCCACGCCACCGCCGGGGGCAAGCACAAGGCCGTCGATGAGACTTACTCCGTCACCGTATCCGACGGCGTGCTCAATATCGACCTCACCAACGGCAGCGTCGATGTCCCGAAGATCAGCGGCATCGTCGTGAAGCTCGCGCCTTAACCATCTCAGTATCCCATCGCTAAGTAGCCGAAGCAGACTTGTCGCATTTTCACGAGGCAAGCGCTGCTTCGGCAATCTTGGCAAACCATCAACAAACTATGTTACCAATACCTCATACCGACTCGACACCCGCACGAAGTGCGCCCAGAAAACAAGCCTGCCGGAAAACGTCGCCTCTGTCATTCCGTGGCAAAGCCGGAGGCGCCCTGTTCATTGCCGGGCTGCTCACCGCCTGGGCCTCCCCCAACACCAATGCCGCCGTCTCGGACTTCATCGATGTCACCTACGATTACAACAGTGACGGCGCCGGCAGCGGCGACTTACCCGCGCGCCTTTATGTGCCGCCCAACGCAGACGCCAATACGCCGATTGTCATTTTTTTCCATGGTTCGGGCGCGCCACAGGGCAACAACAACACCGACCAAGTCAGCAACCCGCAGATCAACAATCTGCTCGCCGCAGCCAAAGACAGCAGCAATCCGTTTTACCTCTTGGCGCCCCAGCTCTATGATGGCGGCAATGCGTGGAACCCAACCGTGATCGACGACACCATGCGCGTCGCCGCGGGCCTCATCCGCGAGTATAACATCAACCCGAACAAGGTTTACATCACCGGTCTCTCGCTCGGTGGCGGAGGCACCTGGACAGCGCTTTGCCGTTACCGCGATCCTATTGCCGCCGCCTTCCCAACGGCATCGACTGAGGGGATCTTCAGCACCGACACCCTCGTCGGCAAGCCGATCTGGGTCTCCCACAGTCGTGCGGATAATCTGGTGACTGCCGCCTATGATCGCCAACACATCAACGACATCCGCGCGGCCGGAGGCCTGAGCGCATGGACTTTTCCGAGCAGTGGGCAGGGCCTGTATTACAACTACGAAAACAATCTCCACTACACGGAGTATGACTCGTCCAATCACGATAGCTGGAGCCCTTTTTACGGGACCACAGCGCTCTACACTTGGCTGACGGCCCAGGCCATCATTCCTGCTGACACCACTCTTCAGGTTGGCGAAACGATCCTCTTCGACTTCGGCAACCAGCGGCTCAGCACCACCAATGTCGAATTCCCCGATAGCCAGGGCCGCATATGGAACGCAACTTATGGCTCTCTGATGCGCACCATCGCCTCCGTGCTGCCCTACCTGATGACCGAGGACGGTCGGCGCACGTCGGTGATCCTCGATCTGGACGAAGCTTTCCACAGCTACGATTCCTACACCGCGACCACGCCCTACGACAACCCGATCGGACGCGATGGCTGGTACACGCGCTATGGCAACGTTGCTGAGCTGCGCTTGCGTGGCCTGCATCCGGGCGCGGACTACGAGCTAAAAATCTACGGCTCCAACGATGCCGACCGCGAGACGCGCTACCAGATCGGAACTGAGTATCACGATCTCGACGTGCAAAACAACGCCAGCCAATACGCGACTTTTAGCTCCGTGTCGGCGGACGGCAACGGCGAGCTTCTGCTCACGATTACCGGCGCCCCCGGCAGCACCGAAGGGCAAATCAACGCCATGGAACTGACGCGCCTGGGCACGGGCGGCGGCAGCGGCGATACGATCAATCCCCTCGTGGAAATTACCTCGCCGAGCACGGGTGCCACGTATTTCACGAACGATGTCAGCATCGACCTGTCGGGCACGGCGTCTGACGCCAGCGGCGTCGCCTCCGTTGCCTGGGGTAATGCGGCCACCAGCGCGAGCGGCGCGGCCAGCGGCGCCACTGCCTGGAGCGTAACCGGCGTTGCCCTCGATCCCGGCGACAACGTCATCACCATCACCGCGACGGACTCCTCCACCAATAGCAACACCGGCGCCGACGTCATTACCGTAACACGCAATGTGGCCCCCGTCGTAAATGTCGGCGCGGACTTCAGCGCCAGCCAATTAACGAACGTCGCCCTCGACGCCACCGTCACCGATGACGACGCGACCACCGTTCTCTGGACGCAGGTCAGCGGCCCGGGTACGGCGACCTTTGCCGACGAGGGCGCCGTCGATACGAGCGCGGACTTCACCGACGCGGGCGCCTACATGCTGCGACTCACCGCCACCGACAGCGGCAGCTTGACGGCGTATGACGAAGTCACCGTAACCGTGTCGGCCAGCAACGGCGGTGGCAGCGGCGCGCTCGTTGCCGCGATCAACTGCGGCGAGTTCACCACGCCCTACACCTCGGCAAGCGAAGGCGCGGAGTTCTCTGTGGATGATTATTACAGCGGTGGCAGCGCGACCGGCATCACCACCCCAATTGCCGATACCGACGACGACACACTCTACCACCGCTACCGCTGGGGCAACCACAGCTACGAAATCCCGGTGAGCACCAGCGGCGATTACAACGTCACGCTCTTCTTCGCGGACAATGGCTCCGTGGGCTCGCGGGTTTTCAACGTGACCCTGGAAGGCACGACAGTGTTGTCCAATTTCGACATCCGCGTCGAGGCCAACGCCAACACCGCGCTGCGCAAAACGTTCGCGGTCAACATCACCGATGGCAACGCATCCATCGCATTCCAAAACGTAACCGGCAATGCGAAGATCAACGCCATCCTGATCACCGAAGCAGGCAACCTCGAAGACTTCGGCCTAACCGGTGCCGCCTTCGGCACGGGTAGCGGCAGCAGTCGCGATCTAAACGGGAACGACTGGGAAATCTATGGCGGCGGCGCCGCACTCAACAGCACCGCCGATGCAGGCTTCTTTGAGTGGACTGACCAGAGCGGCAACTTCGAAGTCGTGGCCCGCATCGACGAGCTAACCGGCGGCGGCAGTGGCAACCTGGCCGGCCTGATGATTCGTGAAGGCAACGCCGCCACGGACCGCATGGCCTTCCTCGGCGCTGGAGCCAGTGGCGCCTTCATTACCGCCGAGCGAACTGTGACCAGCGCCACGGCCAGCACCGCAACCACGGGCAGCTACACCTACCCCGATGCTTGGGTAAAGCTAACCCGCAACGGGGACGACATCGCCATGGCGACATCCACCGACGGCAGCACCTACACCACTGCCGACACCGTCACCCTCAGCGGCCTGGCATCGTCGGTGAAGGTCGGTCTGTTCGTGTCCAACGGCGGCGCGTCAACAGCGGCCCGCAGCGTCATCAGCGAGTTCCTGATCACCATCGAATCGATGATCGACTATGCCAACTCGCTGGACATCGGCGCCTGGGACGTTGCGGGCAGCACCACGTTTGACAGCCTGAATCAAGCCTACGCGATTACCGGCTCCGGCCAGCGACTGTGGTCTTCCAGCGATGGCATTCACTTCGCCTTCACTCAATGGAGCGGCGACTGCACGGTGGATGTCCGCCTCGCTGGCATCAGCAATTGGGAAGTGCAGAACCGAATCGGCATCATGATGCGCCATTCACTGACGGCGACCGACCTGCATGCGTCCGCCGTGAATGCCGGACGCGACTACCAGGTCGCCTTTCTCTGGCGCGACTCCAACGCAGGCACCACGCAGAATACGAATTCACTGGGCACCATCAGCCCGAGCATTCCGCCAGTCTGGCTGCGTCTCGTGCGCATTGGCAACGTGTTCACTGCCCGCTATTCGCTGGACGGTGCCACCTGGACCACCTACGCCAGCCAAACCATCGGCATGACCGGCACGGACTTCTACGTCGGCCTGTTCGTGTGCCGGGGCAAAACCGATGGGCTGACCACCTCCGCAACGTTCGACAATCTCGACATTCGCGCAGCGACATCAGCCGACCTCAACTAGCTTGGTAGTCTACCTTTGCAAAAGCGCCCGCGGCCAGTGCCCGGGCGCTTTTTTAATGCGAGGACGGAAATCACTTGTCCAAGTTAATGTGAACGTTATACCTCGATGCTTCAATCCTCCAACAACGAACCCCCGATCCGTTTAACAAGATGAATTCATTCAATGGCCTCGGCCTTCATTTGGGCAACCTCTCCCTGCTTTCCAAAGCCAAAACGCGCTCGCTATCTCCCGAGAATCCCAATGGCGAAGTCGCCGGTGGTGGCCGCGCCGTGCCCGAGCTCGATGAGCACGGCAAACCCGCCGGGCCCGCTCGCTACCTGGGCAAAGGCTGGAAGGTCCGCCCGTTCATCGAGATCCAACCCGGCGAAACCGCGGAGATCGCCAACATCGAAGGCCCCGGCGCCATTCAGCAAATTTGGATGACCCCGACCGGCGTCAATCGCACCTCGATTATCCGCTTTTACTGGGATGACCAGGAGCAGCCGTCCGTCGAGTGCCCGGTGGGTGATTTCTTTGCCAGCCCCTACACGAGCTTCAACGTTTTCGCGCAAGTTACCTCGCTGCCAGTCTGCGTAAACCCGGGCAATGCGTTCAACTGCTATTGGGAAATGCCATTCCGCAAGCGTTGCCGCATCACGATTGAAAACCGCGACGTCAATACGCCGATCAAGGTCTATTACCAGATCAACTACACCCTGACTGACGTTCCCGAAAACGCCGCGTATTTCCACGCGCAGTTCCGCCGCAGCCGCCCCGTGATGGAGGGCGAAGTTCACACGATCCTCGACAACATCTCCGGCGAGGGCCACTACGTCGGCACCGTGATGGCCTGGCAGGTCAACCACAATGGCTGGTGGGGCGAAGGCGAAATCAAGTTTTACCTCGATGGCGACGCGAAGCCGGAAGTCTCCGACGGCGAAGTCGTGGGCGGCTCCACGGGCTACCCGACCATCTGCGGCACGGGAGCGGAAGACTACTTTTGCGGCTCCTACAACTTTGAGAACAAAGAGACCAAGCAATACCAGGAGTTTACCACGCCCTACGCCGGCATGCCACATGTCGTGCGCCCGGACGGTGTTTACAACGCCAACACCCGCTTCGCGCTCTATCGCTGGCACGTGATGGACCCCATCCGCTTCGAAGAGGACATCAAGGTAACGATTCAATCCCTCGGCTGGACCCGCCGCGGCGACTTCCTGCAGCGCCTCGACGACATTGCCTCGGTCGCATTCTGGTATCAAACCCTCCCGACCCCGGCAACTTTCCCTGAGCTGCCCAAGGGCATCGCAATCGATAACATCTAAGGTGACGCCTTTGAACTGAGGCACAGCAGTCACCAGCTACTTGGTTGACCGCAACGATCCGAATTAGCATTGCTGGCGGGCGCTGCCTTGTCGTCTCCGTTGCAAGGATAACGTGCAGCGGTGACAGAGCACCGCCCTCCAGTGAGCCGCTATAGCGTGACTTAAGGCACGACGCATGCCCGTTGCACCGCCTCGGCAAACAGACCGTAACACACGGGTATGTCGGACGAACACAGCACCGGATGCATCACCAACACACGAGTAGGCTTTGCTCGAAGCGTCGCCGACGCTTCACAGAACAGTCGCCGATACTTCGTTCTACAGTCGCCGACGCTTGGTCGCACGGTCGGCGACGCTTAATGCAGCATTCAGAAGCGTCGACTCAATGCTTGCGGTCCTATTTTTCCGCACAGCGCAACAAACTTCACCTGATGAATAGCCGCTCATTTACTTAAATTCAGGCTATTCAATTCGCACAATGTGGCAAGCCCCTTGTATATTCATTGCCACAAAAAAGGCCTCGCTCTGCAAAGCAAAGCGAGGCCCCTACCCTACAATTATCGATTGAAAAATCTAGCGAACAAGGACCGTTTTCAGCTCGGCCGGGTCCAGATCCACACGGATTGAATTGGTGCCCGAGGCAACGAGGTTACCCGTGACCGCGGCATAAACATCGCCGGACTTTGGCATCTCGATGCGAATGTCCTTCAGCGGCTTCAGGCCGGTGTTAACGATCGCCACATACGTGCCTTGTCCCGGCGTACGAATCGTTCGCACCACGACGCCTTCTTCCTTGGTCGCATTTTCAAAGACCTCGCTGGGCAGCGCCGGCAGGGCCAGATAATTGGCGTTAAAGCGGCGCACATATTCCGGAAATCCGCGGTTAAAGATGTGACCGCTGGTGTAGCCGATATACCACGGATCGCCGTTCGCGACGGCCAGCGCCTCGGGCAGCATTACATACGGGCCAACGCGCTCAAAGTCGGTGACAAAGTAGCCGGTGATGCCCTCCATCGTGTCTTCATTCAGCGGGAAATGGCGCACCATCGCCAGGCCAGCTTTGGTCCGATAGGCCTCCATCGCCTTGGGATCGCTGACGGTGTATTTGCGGTTAAAGGGATAGGCGAGCATAATGCCGTCCGAGTCCTTGTAGTGCTGTGGGTCGGCCTGCGGAATCGCGTGCTGCCACTCCCAAACACTCCACGTCGGCAAAGGCGACGTAATGCCGGTGAGATACATTTGCTTATCCAGCACTTCATCCTCTGAAAGCACGAGCAGGTGGGAATAATCCTCGCGTGACTTTACGATATCTTCCCACTGCGACTTGTTGTCAGTAACGATGGATTTTTTCGCGCCCGGAATGGGCAGCTTGGGCACGGGCTCCTGGTGAACCGGCATAAAGATAACCACCGGGTCGCCATCTTCGCCCACGCCATTTTCCTTCAAATATTCATAAATCGCATTGAGGAAATCTTTGCGCTTGCCGAACCACCACTCGTAGTAGTCTTCGAGCAAGGCTTTATCGGCCTCGACGTCCTCACGCACCATCGGCTTGCGACCGGTCTCTTCCGCGAAGCGAGCCAAGGTGTATTCCGAGAAGCTCATCGGCATCTGAGAAGTGCGGGAGCGAATCCATGCGCCCAGAATCTCGCCCTTGTCCTTGTATTTCAGAATGGTCAGGTCGAGCACGCGCTTGAACTCCGTAAGCGTGTCCGGATCGGTAATGTCCACTTGGTTTTTCTCCGCCCAGCGCACATGCGTGTAATACTCGTCAGTCAGCGGCATGACACGCTTTTCCAGCTTGCCGAGCTGGCCACGCCCCTGGCGACCGGTGCTGCCCGCATACTCATAATACGGCAGCAGACTAAGCCCGTGCTTGGTGGCCTCTTCGACAATTTCGCCCCACACGTTGGGGAACTTGTGGCTGTTATACCAAGACGGATTCTCGACGTCCCAATGCTGCGGGTGGCCGAACTCCAGCAAGTCCTTGGCAAAGGTGTTCATGCCGAGAAACTGCATCAGCCGCATGTGGTAAACATACCAATCGGTCGGGTTGCTGACCATGCGCTCGTTTTCGTTGACCGAGTTAATGACGAGGTCCGCCATTTCTTCACGATAGAATAGATGGCGGTGCGGCAGCCCCTCAGGCAGTGGCAGCTCGGCATTAAATTTTTGCGGCTCCGGGACCTCAAACAAACGGATGCGCGAAACGGCAGCGCCATGCGATAGCGGAGCCTGCTTCTCACCAGCCTGGCCAATGATCACAAAGAAGCCGCCGATGGACGAAAACTTGCGCTCTTCCGGCGTGCGGTTTTGCTTCAATTCGTCGAAGCGGTCGTTTAGCCAAAAGAGCTGCTGGAACGTCATGTATTCCTGTGTCTGCGGAATGTCCAATGACTCAAGATTTGTGTTCGTGTAAGTGAAAATGACGTCGCCGAGTGCTTGGCCGGTTTGGATGCCGCGCGTCATCTCAGCACCTCGATTAGTCACGTAAAACGTGCGCGGCTTGTCGTCCGGGAAATCAACGGTCAGCAGGTATGCTTTGCCGGGCTCGATGTAATGGCCCTCACCCATTCGATAGGCAAAGTATTTGGCGTCCTCGCCTTCATTGGGCAACACCCGCGCCTTCTGGCCCAGAATGTTTTCCACCTTCGAGACACCCTTCGGCATTTCCTTAAAAGTCTCTGGTGCCGTCTCGCCAGTCAGGATTTCATCCACCAACGGCAGCTTGCCAAACAACGTGCCCGACTCGACCAGCGGACGCTGACCGATCTCCTCCTTGGCCTGGGCGACGCGCTGCGCCAGCAGCTCGGCTTGGCGGCGCTCTTCCATTACCTGGGCCGAGCCCTCGGGAGTGTATTCAAAGACCAGCATTTCTCCAAAAGAACCAGCCGGGCTTGGCGCCTTCACCTGCAGGTAGCGCGTCTTAACATCCAGACCGTCATGCACCTTCCAAACCTTCATGCCCACGCCGTCTTCCTGGACGATTTCCTGCCAGTTGCCAGGAGCGCCAGCAGAGACAAACACATCGGCGTGGCCATTCAAATCCCAGAACATGATCTTGCCGAGATGACATTCTTTTCCGAGATCGATAACGAACTCCGATGGGCCTTTCCACATGGTGTTCGCGGAACTCATTAGCGGGTTCTCACCGACCGACTGTTCGTCGAACAAATTCGTAGGCGGGGTCTCGGCCTGAATCATGCCAGGCTCGATTACAACTTGAGCCGCGGGTGGCTCCTTAAGCGAATTTCCCCAGGCAACTGAGGAGGCGGCAATGGCCAATGTAGCCATGCAAAATTGATTAAACCGTTGGGGGAGGTTTTTGGGTAGTATACTCATAAGACAGATCAAAAGTGAACGTTATAGTTTTAAATTGCAACCATTCTATTGAATAATTGAGTAACGAAAAATGACGCTTAGTTGGGCATCGTGCGCCGGAGAAAGCACCCTTCGCAGTAAGACAGGCGTAGCGGGCGAATGTGCCCGTGGCTAGTCGTCCTGCATGAGCGCCGAGCGCCCACCGTCGACCATGAACGTTGTTCCCGTGGCAAAGCTGGCATACGTGCTCGCCAGAAATGCGCAGAAGGCGCCCATTTCCTCAACGCTGCCCAAACGCTTCACCGGGTGCAGCGCCTCAGTCCGCTGGCGCTCTTTGTCCGGGTCTGGAAAAGAGCCAAACCAGTTCTTGTTTTGGCGGGTGTCAATGAAGCCCGGAGCCAAGCCAACGGCGCGAATATCCGGCCCCCATTCGATCGCAATGCTTTGCACGAGGCCGAGTAAACCAGCCTTCGTTGCACTGTAAGGGAAGCAGCCCGGAATCGTGGAAAAGGCGTGATTCGAGCCCATGATGATGATCACTCCCGCACTCGCTTTGAGCAGATGCGGCTGACTAAGTTGGGCTAACCGCCAATGCGAATTGAAATTCAAATCCAAGTTGGCTTGCCAGTCCTCTTCCGAGCATCCGGCAACACCTTGAAAGACCGCTGCGCCCGCATTGGAAATAACGATATCCAGTTGGCCAAAGGCCTTCACCGTCTCCTCAACGAAATGCGCCAAGTCTTCGCGCTTAGTGACGTCGCATGGCACGTAAAGCGACTCAGCGCCCTCGCCTTTGACCAGCGCCTTAAACTGCTTCGCGCCTTCGCTGTTTTCATCACGGCGGCCACAACCCGCAACGCGGCAACCAGCGCGCGCCAACATCTGCGCCACGCCCTGGCCAATCCCGTCCGTCACCCCGGTCACCAAGGCGACTTTATTCTTTAAATCAATATCAAGAGACATAGCTTGCCTGCGGTTTTTTAAAATGTTCAACGGCGTCGAAATCCCACTCAGAACCCGCGCCCAAGATTGAGTCTGCGGCGACGAGTCTACCATCGCGCCAGTGATGCGCGTCAGGCGCGAGATGGTGAAAAGCTTCAATATCACTTTCCGGCAGCATCGTTTCGAGCCACGCGACCGAGGGGCATGCATCCGCTAGCTGCTTGTGCAACGGGTGAAATATATGCGTCGCCACCGGCACACCGAGCTCAGCTGCACGCTGTGCGATTTTCACGAATGCACTGACGCCACCACAAACCGTCGCATCAAGGCGTAGCACGGAAACACCGGCCCGCAACAAGCGTTCAAAGGCGCGCAAGCCACTCTGCTCATCGCCAATGGCCAGCGGAAAATCCAAGCCATCGGCCAGCAAGCGCACGCCATCATAGTCGTCAAACGCCAATGGATCTTCGATCCAACCCATGTTTAAATCAGTCCAAGTGGATGCGGTTTTGAGAACTTCCTGCGCCGAGTCAAAAGACCAGTAGCAATCGATCATCAGCGGCGTGGCGTCCGGCAGCACTTCACGGCAAGCCCGCAAGCGCGCGGTGTCCTTACCAAGGTCGGCGCTGCTGGCAATTTTTACACCCAACGGTTGAAACTCCTGAAACAACTCCATCTGGCGCTGTAGCGATTGCGGTGTCTCGTCAGCCACCGGATAGCCACCAACGATGACCGTTGGCACGTTGCGCGACTGCCCGCCAAGGTATTGCCCCAAGCCCATTCCCGCCGCACGTGATTGCAAATCATAAAACGCGCAATCAACCAAACTCAACGCGCGCCAAAACAGACCATGTGTGCCCAGGCAAACATTCGCCTTCACGCACTTCGCGTAGATCGCCTCATGCGCTTGCGGTTCGGCATTTTGCCAGAACGGCGCGACGCAGCGATGCACCACCTCTGCCACCGGCGCACCACGCGCATGCCCGAGCGCACAGCCAACATTGCCGGCATCATCCGTGAGCCGCACGAAGACATACTCGCGGTCGCGAATTTGCATTTCGCCCAACCGCAGCGGTCGCCCGAGCGGAACCGATAAATGGAAAGCTTCGATGGAAATAATTTGCGCCATGCTATTCGATCCCCGCGTGTTCATAGGCATTGGGCGCCCCGTAAATGGTGTAGCCACCATCGACCATGATCGACTGCCCGGTGATGTAGGACGCCAGCGGTGAACACAGCATGACGACCGCGTTGCCAATGTCACCCGGCGTGCCCAGGCGGCCCATTGGAATACGCCCACGAATCACCTCCGGGTCCAGCACTCCTTTGTCGACGTAGTCCTTGAAAAGCTTGGTCTCGTGATAGCCGGGGCAGACCACATTCACACGCACGTTATACGGAGCCCACTCCGAGGCTAACCCGCGCGACATCCCCAGAACGGCGGTCTTTGTCGTCACATAAACGGAGCGGCGCGGCATGCCGAAAAAGCTCGAGATGCTGCCAATGTTCACAATCGACCCCTCCCGCTGCGCAATCATCTGACGCGCCGCAAGCTTGGACATGAACATCATGCTGTGGACGTTCACCTCGAACACACGACGCCAGCCTTCGTCATCCATTTCCGCTGCATCAGCATGATATTGAATGCCCGCATTGTTCAACAAGATGTGCAAACCGCCCGCCTCCCGAACCACGTGGTTGACTACGCGCTGACGATCCGCATCCGAGGTCACATCGCAAAAAAGCGCGCCATGCCCTTCGCCCGGGAGCGATACGGCCGACTGCTGCGCAAGCGCTTCATCACGGTCTGCAATAAAGACGCGCGCGCCGTGCTCGGCCAACTTTTGCGCGGCAGCAAAGCCAAGGCCCTGCGCACCGCCCGTGACGATCGCAGCCTTTCCCTTGAACCAAAATTCCGGTTGTTCGTAGCTCATCTTAAATAGATTTCAGGTCACATTGAATCCCGTGCTCGCGCAGGTAGTCCAAATAGCCAACCAAGGCATATTGAAAGTGCGCGTTCTCACTTTCAGCCCAACACGACTCGCGTGCATTGAGTTCCTCCAGGAGTTCCTCAAAACTCGCGGGCGCGTTTAGCCGGTTGACCAACCAAGCTAGGTGGCGCGCAACGACGCGGCGGGATGTCTGAATAAATTCACGCAACGCTTCGGCATTCATCGCAGGCCAGTGCGCGAAAAGCGCATGCTGAATCGGCAAGGCCTCCAACAAGCAAAGCGTGCTTAAATAGTCGCGGATAAATTGATGGGTCGGCGGCATCGACGGCGCACCGGAAGCATCAGGCGGCCCGTCGCCTAAGACGGCGTCCCCCCCCAGAAGGACGCCGTCCGTAGACGAGTACAGCCCAATATGACCTAGACTGTGACCGGGCAAATGCAACACACGCCAAACAACACCACCGATAGCCAGTGTATCGCCAGCATTGAGCAAACAGGATATCTGAAAATCGTCGCCACAGGCTGCCCGAAATGCATCTTGAATTTCTATCAAATAGCCAAAGCCATATTGCTTCCGTGCACATCCATAACGCTCTCTCACCAACAGATCATGATTTGCACACCAAACACAATCCAAAGGATGGCAACAAACTTCGCAGTTTGGAAAGCGCGCCAATAACTCTGCAACACCCCCGATGTGATCCGCATCAGCATGTGTCAGGATAACCCGTGTAATGCGACCTGGTAATTGTCCCTCATCCAGTACACTGGTCACATGTCCGGGCAAACCGCAATCAATCAGAGTCCACTGCTCCGGACCATCTTTCATCGCGAAGAAGCGTACGGTTCGCACCCCCATCGGAAACGTAAAGCAACGAAGCCCAAGGGTATCCTCAACCAGATATGCGCTTCCTAGCTCAGGCATAACACTCAGACTTAATCTCAGAAAGCCGCTCAATAGTCGCAGACGCCGTTACTTCATCGTCCCAGCAAAGTTGCAAGATACGACCGATCTCCAACTCTAACCAATGAAATCCAGGCATGCGAGGGCGGGTGTATGCGTGCGCCATCTCATCTGCCAAGGCAGAATAAAATCCGTTAAATTCCTGATCAAGCTCTGGGTCTTCCCAAGCCGCCAATCCTGCTGGCTGTCCTGAGTTACTCGGGAATAAATGCGCCTGAACTTGGTCCGAAATTAAATAGCGGGCGTACTCCGTTGCAAGATCCGTGTGCTTGCATTTTTTGAGGATGCCTAAACCAACTCCGCCCAGTATCGGCGTGCTTCGCTTAGTAGCGAATCCGGGAGTTTCCCAAAGGCGCAATGCGTTCCCACGCCCTTCCGACGAGAAATAGTTGACGTATGCAAAGATCGACGGACTATAAGCAGTATCATCACTTTCGCATAGGTAATCATAGATATCCCAAGGCCCCCAATGCGTAGATCCGGGCGGGGTGAAATCCAGTAATTCCAGAATGGTTTTCAACACCTTAGCTGCCGCGTCTCGATCAAGGCGAACTCCCCCCTCACGCACGTCTATTGGATGACCAAGTGACGCCATCATCGAGAGAAACAAACAAGAACCCAATACCCCCTCGACCGATAGAACCAGTGGATGCCTTAGCCCTGTTTTTCGCTGCCTAGCCGCCCAAATCGCCACAGTATCCCAACTTCGAGGCAAGTCTTTAGCTTCAACCAAATCACAGCGAAACAGACCCGCATGGCAAGCAGCATCCAGCGGAATTCCCCACTGTCTCTCATTCCAGTTATAGCTATCATACGAAGGCGCTACCGTGCGGCTACGCACCTCGAGCAATTCCTCTGCAGGCATCAACTCATCCCATGGATGCAATGCGCCGCTTGCCGCCAAGCTGCCGGTCCAAGGATGGTCAAACATAACGAGATCATAATCCTGTCCAGGATTGGATAGTGCAGACATCAGCGCTTCCTCAAACGCATACCAAGGCTTGGCCTGCCACTCGATAGAAACTCCAGAACGTTTAGCGGCAAACTCGCGAGCACTCGCGAGCAGCGGACGTTCACCACGTGGGTTTTGCCATGTTAAACCAGTTAAAGTCTTCATATGAGATACCATTCAAACAAGCTTCCATGAGATATCCGATGGTTGTGGCCGTATACTGATTAGGTGAGATCCCATTGGCGAATCCCCAACAGTTTTAGCATTAAAGTAAATATGCCAGTAGACTACTGCACCGCATAGGCTTCACTTCAGTGGGCTCAGATCTGTGGGTCTGAGAAAAATCGCTTCCTGGCTAACGTAGTGCGCGCGGCAACGCTCCAGGTAATCCATGAAACCCGGATGCTGCAAAAGCTGTCGTCGCATTTCGTTGCGATGATTCATGTCTTCAAACTCCCACAAGCTGTAAATCTGATTACAAGTACCAGACTCAGAAACCCATTGCCCTTTCAAGTTAAAGTACGGCGCCAGCATCTCTTGCCCCTCTTCCTGCCACATCGCCAAAACCTTCGCAACCGCGCCAGGATGACATGTATAAATTCTCAATTCATAAATCATAGCATCAATCAATAGTGAACCAGGTAGCCCAATAATCCTTGCTCCAAAATCTCTCTGCCAGCAGTTAACGCCAGCACTCCATTCGCCCACTGAATCGATGCCTCTTCCTCAGCATCGACGCCTTCCTGCTCCAAGACCGCAACCACACGCTTGGGGCGACGACACTCGAAACGCAACTCCCCCATACCAACCGGAATGAAGGCTACCGTTGAGCTATCTCCAATCGATGCCTGATCTTGCGCAATAATAGCCCAATCGCCCGACCATTCAAATCCACTAACGGGCGCCTCCCCTGCTTCAGGTTGGCAATCACCCCTCAAAGCTAAAGCGACCAACTCATCAGTGCCGTCAAATCTTTCCAAGCGGCCCCAGCAGCGCATTTCCGGATCGCGGTTACAGTCGCCAAGGTGGCTGTTCAGCCAAAGCGGACGCCAGCCAACAGTTCGACGAAACCACTTAGCCAAAGCCCTCCGCGGGCGATACGCAGACTTGGGCGTCTCCAATCCTTTTTTATAGAATAGCGGCAAAATTCCACCCGGTGCGCCGATAACCGCCGAATTCAAAACGACATCCCTCTCTGCTCCCCAGTCGTAGCCACTCGATCCATTAATCGCCCTGCCGCCACGTCCCGCAATCGTCGCCCAAAAACTCCATTGACCATGAGCAGCGGCTTCACGACCAGATGCATCACCAAGATCATCCAATGCGACGAGGTGCGTATTCTCGCCGATGAGCGGATGAAGCCCATAGCAAAGAATCGTAATGTCCGGTCGAATTCGGCGAGCTTCTCTTGCAATGATGTTGATGAGTGCGATGCCTAGTTTTTCGCCTCGGTACTGCGGATCCCGAGGCACAGCAACATCCGGCCCGGGCAAGCCATAGTAGAAATCAAGTTTCAGCAACGACGCCGGATACTTTGCAAGCACCTTCCGTGTTCGCTCAATTAAGAATTGCCTCGACTTTGGAGAACTGGGGTCGAGCGCAAAATGCCGCGGCCCTTTATCGAATGGATTAAAGGACCAAGAACTGACTCGCGGCTCACCATCAACGCCACAGAGTAGATCCTCCCGCCCCAAGCCAAACTCTTCCGGTCGGTCCAGCCAACCAACCGAATGCCAAAAACCGACCTTTAATCCAAGGTTAAGCGACTCTTGCACCGACTCATCAAAGTCTGGAAATCGCTCGTAATTAGTGTCTCCGCTTGAACAAAACGTCTCCCAGGGATCGTCATAAATCAAGATATCGACTCCGAAATCTCGCCGGGCGCGTTCAGCAGTGAATTTTAAATCGAAAATGCCTTCCTTGAAATCCCCCCATGTGCTCCACATCGATAGTTGGTGGGGGCTTGGCTCCGTGGGTTGTGGCTCTGGGTAATAGAATTGCGCATAGGCGTCTACAGCTTGCTCTGCCCAGCAGATGTGCAAAAAGTCATTCCACGTGCGCACAGGCTCATCAATTGGTCCCCACAAGTCCTCGCGGTAAAGTATTTCCAAGCAACCGCAATTAGCGCCAGTAACAAACGAAAGCGCGCCATCCGGCGCTTCTTGAAATCCGAAAACCACCCAACCGGAGTCACCTCCCATACCGCAGGCCAGCAATGGCCTCGGATAAGCTGCCCCGTAGGGCGAACCCATTGCAGGCGCAAAATTCCCTAAGCCTATCCTGCTATGCCCCAAGTCCCACATGCGGACAAAACTTTGAATTGGCCCTGTTTTAATGGTCGGAATACAAGCGCCAAACGCCCTCCAAGCTGGCCAAAATGGGCGATCCAGATTCGGAGCCATGTTGCGTTCGTCTTTCCCCATCTCAACCGCGCCAACATAGATCGAAATGATCTTCGGCGCTTGATCGAACCAGCGTATTGAAAAGGCGCCCAAGTGAAGCCGATCCGCTTCAATAGCAAACGACAACTCCCCATCGGCAAGCCCGGGGAAAACCAGATCCAACTGCCCAGTATCTGTGTGCTGATCAACGCTCCGCACCTCAGCCTTAACGAACCTGCGCTGCCCACTTGCGTCCAAAATCCACAAAGCGGGCAATAAAGCGCCTTGCCATATCAACTGTCTCTTATCCGAGCGGTGAATCTCAAGCAAGTCTGACTCGAGATCCCAGTGACCAGAAAATCCATTATGGCTCCAAGAGAGGTATAGTTTATCGTTAACCATTGATTGGTAAATGCTCAGGTCAAAAATTCAACTTTTCAAGCATTTTAACAGAATTTAAAGGAACTATATCGTTAAATATTTGTTGATTTCGACAGAGTTAACGTTCACGCTAGTCCAAACAATAAGCAATCCCCAGGAGCCCCACCATGATCACAACAAAATCACGAATTACGCTGAAAGATGTGGCTGATGTAGCGCATGTCAGCGCCACGACAGTATCCCTAGCCCTTCGCTCAGACCCCAGACTCCCCACGGACACAACCGAGCGCGTACGGTCTATTGCCAGACAGCTGGGCTATCAGCGCGACCCCTGGCTAAGCTCTCTTTCCTCATACCGCAAGAGCCAGAGACGAAACCCTGGTCACACAATTATAGCCCTACTGACCAACTGGAATGAGAAAGACGATTGGCGGCGCCGTGAGACATTCCGAAAATACCATGACGGAATCAAAGATCAGGCTGAGGCAATTGGATTTCGGACCGAGGAATTCTGGCTACCCGAAAACGGTGGAGCGCGCCGCACTGCAGAAATCCTATACCATCGCGGGATTAACGGTGTGGTTGTCTTCCCCTTGCCTGCTGAAGAGGATAAACTGGAGTTCAACTTTAGTAATTTTTCCGCAATCCAGATTGGGCGCTCACTACACACACCCCCACTCCATTCGGTTTCCCACAACCACTTCAAGGCAGTTGTAACAGCCCTTGAGGAGTTGACTGCCCTGGGTTATCGGCGAATAGGTCTTGCGATTCCTAAGGCGCATGACGACATCCAGTCGGCTCGCTGGTCAGGAGCATTCCTGGGACAACAGAAACATTTCGGCGAACAAATTGGCAATGCACCCATTTTCCTCGCCGACAATTTTGAGAAAGCATCCTTCATCAAATGGGTAAAGCGCCACAATTGCGATGCGGTGTTAAGCACGGAGGACTGCGCCCACCAATGGTTAGTCGAAGAAGGATATCAAATTCCCAAGGACATCGGTTTTGCCCACTTAACCATGGACAATGCCAAGCAACTTTCCGGCATTCTCCTAAATTCCACCCAAACAGGCGCGCAGGCGATCAACCTCTTGAATACATTCATCACCAGCGGACAACGCGGCATCCCCCAGACTCCGTTAACTTTGGTCGTCGATGGAGCCTGGCACCCTGGGAATACACTTCGCCCCCAATAATCCTCACAATATTTTAATGAATACAAGCGATCACTGGAAAACACTTTCTGACACTGAAAAATTCTCATTAGCCAAGCAAACACTGTTCACGGCAGTGGTGGGCGATGTCCTCGATGCAGCAGGCTATTTGCACCAATTCCTCCCGCCGCACATTCGCCCCCTCGACCCTAAAATGGTCACGATCGGCCGCGCCATGACGGTCCTTGAGGCCGACTGCTTCGAGCAGCAAGTACGTGCTGAAGGCAAAGCCAAACCATTCGGCCTAATGTTCGATGCATTGGATGACTTAAAGCCGAACGAAATCTACGTTTGCACCGGCTCATCTCATAACTACGCCCTTTGGGGAGAATTGATGAGCACGCGCGCGCTAAGGCTCGGCGCAGTAGGCGCGATTGTCGATGGCTTCTCCCGCGATACAAACGGAATTCTCAACCTCGGTTTTCCAACATTCTCCAGCGGAACTTACGCTCAAGATCAGGGCATGCGAGGGCGAGTCATTGACTATCGCTGCACACTGAGATTTAGCAATAATGTACAAGTCGAACCAGGAGACATCCTATTCGGAGACAGAGACGGCGTCGTCGTCATCCCGAAAAAAATCGAAAACGACATATTGGCGGCAGCTTACGAAAAGGCCACTGGCGAGAACAAGGTCCGAGACGCCATTGAAGCAGGTATGTCAACCCGCGAGGCTTGGGACACCTTTGGCATAATGTGACCCCACCCCCAACATCACCAATGCTTCCAACACAGATTGAACAAGCTTTTTCTCTCAGCGGACGCGTCGCGCTGATCACTGGCGGTGGGTCCGGTATAGGACGAGCAATCGCCGAATGCTTTCATGCCGCCGGCGCTCACGTGATCATTGCATCCCGTAACCGAGATAACCTGAAAACCGTTGCTGGAATTTACCAAGAGCGATTCGACTACGAGCAATTTGACGTTTCCTCATCCAACACGGCAGAAGGCCTCATTCAAAAGGTCATCCAAAAGCACCAACGACTAGACTGCATTGTCCATTGCGCCGGCATCCACCTCAAAGCGCCAGCCTTAGAGACCAGCCCTGAGGAACTGACTTCCGTCCTGCAAACCCACCTGATTGGAGCACATGCATTATCAATAGCAGCAGCAGCCCCCTTGCGCAAGCATCAGGGAAATCTGCTCTTTATTGCCTCGATGGCTTCATACATCGGCCTTCCCAACGTTTGCGCTTATGCGAGTGCAAAATCCGCAATCCTGGGATATGTTCGAAGCCTGGCCTCCGAATGGTCGCCTCACGGGATTCGCGTGAACGCGATTGCCCCTGGCTGGATTGAAACGCCCATGCTGCAACGCGCCCTCGAAGCGGATCCAGACCGTAAAGAACGAATTCTCCAACGCACCCCCCTTAAACGACTAGGCGCAGCGAGCGAAATAGGATGGGCCGCGCTATATCTTTGCTCGCCAGCCGCCTCCTTCATAACCGGCACGACACTTACCGTGGATGGCGGCGCATCCATCGGGTTTTAATTAATCAAAAATATAAGATTACATGCATAATAGAAAGCCACCAAGCAATTACGGCCTTAACGGAGCCACTAGAATTTTACTAATACTCACCCTAATACTTTGCAGCACAAAGCTAACCCAAGCAGGAAGCCCAGAGTATCTATTCATCGGCAACAGCTTTACAATCGGCTCAGGCGACCCCGATACGACTAAATTAAATGGCGTGCCCGGCATGGTTGCACTGCTGGCGGAATCCGCTGGCCATGAAAAGCCCTATGTCGAGAAGTGCACGCAAGCAGGTTACTCCCTCCAAGACCACTTAAAGGATTCCCGGAAGTGGAATTTCCACATCAACAAAAACAAATGGACCGGCGTGGTGCTTCAGGAGTTTAGCACGGTGCCAACCAGCGCCGACAGTGGCGACCACGGCAACAAAGACACATTCTTTGAATGCGTTGAAAAGATCGCAAAGATCGTCAAAAGCAACAATCCCAAGGCCAAGCTATATCTTTTTCAAACCTGGGCCCGAGGTCCAACTCACAACATTTACTTCAATCAATTTCCCGAGGGGCCCAAGCAAATGTATGCTGAACTCCGCGAAAGCTACCAAGAAGCCGCCAATCTAATCGATGCGACATTAATCCCAGTTGGTGACGCTTGGGAACTCTCACAAGAGAAACGTCCAGACTTCAACCTATATGCTAAAGATCGTTACCATGCTCAAACTCGCGGCAGCTATTTGAATGCACTCGTCATCTATTCGGTCATTTACGATGCAGACCCACGAGGCTTGCCGCCTCTATCCACAGTCAGCGAAGAAGATGCAAACTACTTACAGGAAGTCGCCTGGCAAACCGTAAGCGGAGAATAGCACACCGCGCGACTCAACTCATAAAGAGCGGCAAACAGCGATCAGCTAACCATGAACCACGCATTAACAAAAATCCCATTCCCCAGTTCTCCTACTTGGATCTGGTCCGATAAAACCCACCCGAATCAGACAATTCTCTTTCGGGCAAAAATTGATCATCTAGATTCGTATGAACAACTATCATTTCAATTAACCTCGCAAACAAGATACTATGCTTGGTCCAATGGGAACTACCTCGGACAAGGACCGTGCCCAACACCTTGGCCCGATAACGCCGTCGATGGATACCAGGTAAGCGCCAAGGGCGGATGCCTTACGCTATCGGTCATCGTTCATTATTATGGTGTTGCCACCCAAAGCCATCCAAACCCAGACGCTGGACTCTGGGTTCGCCTTATCGGACAGCGCAATGGCGACTGGACACCAATTGACATACCCGCAGAAAACTGGCGCTACCTTCCTCAAGGAGGCTGGCTCCATACTGAACTACGCCGCACCTGGGCAACTGGATGGATGGAACAATTTGATGCCAGCAAGCATCCGACCAATTGGCAAAACCACGGCTTTAACGACGAAGCATGGCGACAGGCGGCTACAGTAAATCGCAATGCAGCGACTCTAACACCCAGAAAAACACCGGCTTTGCGCGAATGGACTGAACCAGCAAAGAAGTTATTGGCGGTCGCTAAAGTTTCATCCAAGGCGCCGATCAACGACACTGGCGAAGGACAGCTCGGTAAAATTCTGGATGAAGAGCCTTGGGAGATGATTGACATTGCCCCTTACCAAGTCGCATGGGACTCAGGCAAAGGAATAACAATTTCACCCAGTGACGGCGGACTCGCTCTAGTGTTTGACCTCGGCGAACAGATGGTCGGCCAAACTGAATTCACCATTGAAGCTAAGTCAGGCATCGTTGACCACTATGGCGCAGAATTGCTTCGCGATGGACGCCCCTGGGCATTTCGAGGCAACGCAGAGTATGCGACAAGATGGTTCGCATCAGATAATAGCAGCGAATTTAGAACGCTGAATTACAATGGCTTTCGCTACTTGCTCATCGTGTTGCGTCCGCAGGAAGACCCAATACACTTAAAGAAGTTCGGCGTATGGAGAAGACAGGCGGATATCACGCCCTCGGTGGTATTTCATTCTCAAGATGCAGAACTGCAGCGACTCTGGGACAATAGCATTCGCACCATTCAAGTTTCGACGCAAGAAACCTGCACTGACTGCCCCACTCGAGAGCAAGCTCTCTTCATTGCAGACGGTTTGTGGAATTCGCTCTGGATCTACAAATTATTTAATGAGCCATCCTTTCTGGAGCATTTTTTGGAAGCAACTGGTAAAGCGCAGTGCGATAACGGCTTGATGCCATCAGCGGTATTCTCAAGCCTTCTCCCACCTCATTTTCTACTCGATTTCTGCCTGATTTACGTTTGGGGTGTCGATATCTATCGCCGCGTACTTCCAGAGCGAAAGGATGTTGTCTTGAATGCCCTACCTATCGCAGAGCGCACCCTAAAATGGTTTCAAAAATCGATTAACAGCTGTGGCCTGGTAGAGGCAGATCCAACCGTTCTGGAAAATTATCCCGGAGGGAATTTTCAAATTACTTTCATTGACCACCCTGGCCTTTGGCATCCGTTTTCCCATCCCGGCCTGGAGCGCTCCAGACGACAACTCGGGTTGAATGCCTTCCTCATTATTGCCATCGAAGCATTTATCAAATCTGCAGAGTCTGTTAACTACCTGCATTCACTCGATACATCGATCCTCGATAGCGCGCGAATCCGTAGTCGCTGCCACGAACTTTACTGGAATGATCAAACCAAGTTCTATGCTGACTGCCTGGATGATGAAGACGGCTCATTAAAAGGATGGAGCGCGCAGTCACAAATACTTGCGATCCTTAGTGGCATTACAGACGGCAACCATGCCAGAGAACTCATGACCAAGCTCGTCGAGCAACGCCATGATCCGAAGCTTTGCCAATGCACCCCCTACTTTTGGACATACTACGCCGAAGCTCTCGGCATGACCGGCCTTGACGACCAGATATTGCCGCTGATCCAAGAAGCTTGGTCTGGCATGAGCAAAGACCCAGATACAACAACTTGGTGGGAAACATTTGAAGGCAGCCCGAAGGATACACGCTGCCATCCGTGGGCAGCCTTACCCGCATGGCATTTACAACCTGCGGAAAATATTATGCGCTTGGTCGAGCAAGATGTGGAACTTCCGGCCAACCCATGACAACTTGAATATAAAAGTTCAGGCTAGCCCCTCTTGTCGCAACGAGAGGGGCTTTTTTTAAATCAATCATCCGCCATGCGTAAGTTCACTCGCATGAAACAGCGACTTGACGAATCTGGCATACCGACGGAGGACATGACTGTCACCGTCCGCATAGCGCCATTGCTGGTATCCCCAATGACATTGCCACCAGTTATGACCATACCTTGTATCGTTGAGACAACATCCCAGTCTATCAAGTTCGAGGATTCAGCAAACTCAACAACCACATCGTCCACTTCAGTATTGTATGTTAGCTGAAGTGTAAGGTGACGCAAATCGTTCTCATCATAGACCTCACCAAATATTGTCCTTTCACTCTGCAACGTTGGATCACTATCCACCAGATATTCTTCGATATTCATGAGGCCGTCATGATCTGGATCTGCGGTCGGCTCTCGGTCGCCACCTTGCAAGCCATAGCCGTCCAGCCAATCAGCCATGCCACCTTCCTGAACGGGCGCCGCCCGTGCCACCAGTATCGCGTTTATTTTACCATTACCAGTTACATTGCGTAACTCTATGGAAAGGAAACCGTCATTAACTGTTGGTGTGAACGTTTTGCGCAGAGCGGTATTGCGTTCGACCTCAGCGCGAATGTCGAATCCATCCAATACGGTTTCGCCTTCGATCAATACGTCAAAGACCCGCGTCCCGGCAGAGCCATTATCCGAAAAGAATAGAGTGACAGTATACTCGCCCCCATCGGTGGCAGGTATCTCGTAACGGTGATTTCCATATCGATACCGATGAAAGAGAGTATCATCTTCCGTATCGGCAATATCGGCAGTCACCCCAGCAGCGCTCCCTCCTTCATAAAAGTCATCGACTGAAAACTCCGCCAGCTCTGATTCCGAAGCATATGGCGTATTAAATTCTCCACAATTAACAGCAGCAATCACTTCTCCTGAAGCGCCACTCTGGCGTAGCGAAACAGTGATGGTATCCGAGCCACTCAACTCGCCATCACTAGCAGACAAACGCAACACGTAGTCTCCCGCAGTCGGAAAGGTAACGCTGCTTTGCAGCGATGCATCATCCGCAAAGGTCACTGCTTCTGGACCAGAAACCTGAGTCCATTGATAAGTCAATACACCATCATCGGGCAATCCATCATCATTCAAGACACCACTCAGCGTAGTCGACATCGTCGGCAGCAGAAGGACAATATCAGTGCCAGCGCTAACAGATGGAGGCAAATTTGCGACAACTCCGCCAATCCCTACTTCACGAATTGAAAATGCGCTAAGCATTGGACCTTCAAAGATTTCGCCAACAGTGATATCCAAAGCTCCATCTGCCACGGAAACAGTGTAACGCTTGGATGTGGCAACCCTGATGCCAGCCTCACTGGCAGGACTAAATTCCGGCAGCACTAACGAACCCTCTACAAAGAGATCAAACATACGCGTTAAGCTGGCGTCGGCAAAATAAAGATCGACTACGTAGCTTCCTGGAGCCACCGGCATGCTGTAGGTAAAGTCGTTATAGCGATATCGTCCATAGAGCACATCATCCTCTGTCCCCAAAATATCCTTATAGAGATTCCCGCCGTTACCGCCACTCACAAAGCTGTCAGATTGAAAAACCTCGCCATTTATGGCGGTATATTCATCTCCAGCGCAATTAACTGCGATGACCAAGGCGCCTGGCGCCGGTTGGACTACGACTTCAATCTGCGCCGAATCAGACCAGTCTCCATCATCGACCAGTAGTTGCAGAATATATATTCCCGTCTCCGAAAAGGTTACATCCGTCGCCAAATCGCCAGGTGCGGAAAAACTAACCTCGCCAGGCCCACTGACTTTAGACCACTGAACTTGAACAGCAGTGCGCCCGTCGTCAGCCAAGCTTCCCTCAATAGCCACTGAGTTTACAGGTAAGTATACTTCCATTCCATCTCCCAATGATACCTGCGGTGGTTGATTGGATGGGGCGCCGTTGTCGATTACGATATAAGCGACGCCAATATTTCCAGCTGAGTCAGTCGCAAATACCGTAATGACATTCGATCCTGTAGTGATTGGGACATCCGATACAACCCAATCCTCAAGACCCGTTGCAGCACCACTGCCACCTCGATTATTTGACCATTCAACTGCCGTTACACCGATGGCATCCATCGCTCGCCCCATCAACTGGATGCTACAGGAAACCCCTTCACATACCAAACTCCCAGTTGCATCATTAATCACAACGTCCGGCGCCTGCTCATCATTGGACGGATCCGACGCAAAAACCACATCCACCGCCGAAAAAGTCGTCTGCCCCCCACGGGAACTATTATAGCTGGAACCTGTGGCGATGTACTGAATCAAGTTCTCACCTCCATATCGAAGCGGAATCCCACTCGCAGACCACACGCCATCACCCGCTGCACTCAAAGAGCCGCCTCGATAGTTAATTACTTCAACTGATGCAACCGAATTGCCATCTTCCACATCGTAAGCCACACCGCTGCTATCAAAAGCATTCCCCGAAATATACTTCGGCTCTCCGGTTGCCTCGTCAATCTCGACACGAGGAAGGTGGTCATCGGTAGGCGCTCCACGCCGCTGAGCAAACAACCACTCACGCATTAGAGTTGTCGAATAAGCAGAACCACTAACGCTGTGTCCACCAGAAGCATAACGCGTGTAAATCGGAGTGCCTCCATCGCGGCGCAGGAAATCGATCATTGTGTCAGAATTACCGACGCTCACAACACCATCGTCAGCCGCATGAAAGCACCAGATCGGAATGTGGGAAAACTTTTCCACACTATCCCCATCTCCCAACTTACCCCCATAGATGGGCACGGCAGCAGCATAGACTGAGCTATCATACTCCAAGCAAAGCCAAGTCCCCTGTCCACCGGCCGAGACCCCAGTCACATATACACGGTCCGGGTCGATCGGAAACTCCGCTTGGAGCTCCACTGCAAGCGCAGCGATATCATCAACATAACTCCCCCACCAGCCTTCACCTCCGGATACGGGCGCGATGATAAACGTTGGATTATCAGGGTCTTCCGCCAGTCGGAAATAGCTCTGGTTACCGCTAACAGGCTGCGTCGGATTGCGTCCTCCTCCCAATCCATGTAAATATATAACCAGAGGGTACTGATGCTCCGGTTCAGGCGCATCGTCGCCATAAGGCACAAATAAATTATAATTCATGCCATTACGCTCACGCAGCTCAAAATCACTGCTACTAACGCCATAGACAGTAGCGCCGCCAAACAGAACTCCCACGGAGAGGATTATAAGGCGAAGCGTATGTTGCACACAGGGGATATTAAAAGCCATAAGATATGGGGTTATTCAATTTGCAGGGTAAAAGGACGCTAAATTCGTTAGACCCGTTTAGTCACGCCAGCCAACGAAAGCTCATTTTAGCATTAAAGCGTTAAGAAGATATGAATTCATTTTAATGGTAAAATTGGGCCTCGATTGTCATCGACGTGAACGTTAAAGTATTTCATTGTTCTGTGACAGACTTATTTCGAATGAAGTTATCAATGCCCCCACTTAGCCCATCTAACAGAAGTCGCCTCTACCACAGCACGACTGGTCTGCTAGCATTAGCATTCACCTTTCCCCTATCTGCGCGCATAGAACTACCTTCTCTATTTAGCGACGGGGCTGTGCTGCAACAGCACATGCCAGCGCCAGTCTGGGGCAAGGCAAGCCCACAGGAGAGCGTTACAGTGGAGTTCAACGGGCAGACCCTGAAGACGGAAGCTGATTCAGAAGGCTCCTGGAGTGTTTGGCTCGAACCGATGCAGGCTCAGGACGGCAGCGAAATGCGCATCACGGGAGAAAACGCCATTACGCTAAAGAATATCGCAGTAGGAGAAGTCTGGCTTTGCGCAGGGCAATCCAACATGGAAACTTACGCGTTTCACGTGAGGGACAAGGAGGATCCCACCCTACTCGATGACTTAAATTATCCGAATTTTCGCTATTTCCGTGTCGGTAAGGAAACTCCCCCTGAGCCAATTTTTGACGCATCGGGCAGATGGACTCCAATCGTAGCCGATAACCTGCGCGCAATCAACAACATCTCAGGAATTGGACTCATGCTCGGGCGCGATTTATCCAATGAACTAGATGTCCCAGTTGGAATCATTCAAGTAGCCTGGGGAGGTTCACGAGTCGAGGCTTGGTTACCCAAAGAGGTATTGGAGAGTCGTCCTGAGTTTCGAATAATTTTAGAAGAATGGGCGGACCGCATGGAGGCGCTTCCCGACAGCTTCGAAGCCTTCAAAAAGCAGCCCAAAGACAAAGAGAGCAAAAACTACGTCCGCAACATCCAAGAAACTCCAACTCGCATTTATAATGGCATGCTCAGCCCGATTATTCCCTATGCGATACGCGGCATAGTCTGGTATCAGGGGGAAAGCAATGCATACCAACCCGAACCATACGGAGAACTCTTTCCCGCCATGATCACGAGTTGGCGAGAACGATGGAAAAAGCCAGATTTGCCCTTCATTTTTGTTCAACTACCTGCCTATCGTGAACCATCTAAACAGCCACAAGCCAACAGTTTCTGGGGAGACCTTCGCAACTCTCAAGCTGCTGCGCTAGCCCTGCCCGAAACCTATATGGTCGTCAGCATAGATATCGGCGATGCGGACATTCATCCGAATAACAAAACACGGCTGGAGCCAAGGATTTACAAAACAGTAGCCGGGGGCGTTTACCATAAGGACGTCCACTTCAAAAGCCCGAAGCTGGACACCATCAGCATAGATGGAAAGGCAATCATAGTCTCATTAAAAGACATGGACGAGCCTTTATCCACACCCGTTGATGAACCAATTAAGGGCTTTGCAATCGCTGGTGAAAATCAAAAGTTCCACTGGGCAGAAGCAGCGATTCAAGGGAATCAAATCAAAGTCTGGAGCGACGAAGTTAGCAGCCCCGTAGCCGTCCGATACGCCTACGGTGAATTCCCACTCAACAATCTAAAAACCGAATCCGGCATTCCAGTAGCCCCCTTCAAATCCGACAATTGGTAAGAATTAGCGACACACCTCAAGGCGCCCAAAGCGAAATTTGGATGCTCCTTGACGAAAACAGATATAACGTTAACATTCTAAACTGAGAAATATAGCATTTGCGGCATCAATTGCCTCAACCCCCAATCCCATGCTTGCCCAAAAATCCACCCCCAAGCCACGCGCGTTCAAAAAGCGTAGAGGGTTTAGTCTGATCATCGCAATGACGCTGATGAGCCTCATGCTAATCCTCGCACTTTCCATGGCGACCTTCACCAGCGTCGAACTGAGCACGACAGAACAAAAGGAGTCCCTCGCCACAGCAAGATCCAATGCATTACTGGGACTACAAATAGCACTGGGCCAATTGCAAAAAGAAGCAGGGCCGGACCAACGCATTACAGCATCTGCGGATATCATTGGAGCCGACCGCGAAGTGCGAAATTGGGTAGGCGTTTGGGATACAACCATCACCGACCCGGAACTCGATATTCCAGTTTGGCTAGTATCTGGTGACATGCAACCAGACGAGTGGACACCATCCTGGGACCGATACGGCGAAAGTATTTCAACTAACGACGCCATCTTAGTAGGAGCAAACTCTGTCGACCTGGACATTGACGAAAATGACAATGAACTGCCCGATGACCTCGTTGGGGCGCCCAAGGTCGACATTGAGCGAGATGGCATTTTGGTGGGAAAATACGCCTATGCCGTCAGCGACGAAGGCCTGAAGGCTCGCGTAAACCTTGCCCCTACTCAGTCTGGTTGGTCTTCTGCGCCACAAACGTCCGAAGGGCGGATGAATCTGAGCACGGTGAACGTAAACGGCTTCAACTCGCTTAGCGACTTCTCCAGTGTCGATATGGACGATGCCGACACCATTGGGCGCATCGAACGTTCTCAAATCTACTCCGACCTCAGCTTGGCAGTTGCTGGCAACTTGCCGGACATCACTTCCTCGCGCAAGCACTACCACAATCTCACAACCGTATCTCAAGGCCTTCAAACCAATGTGGTTAACGGCGGTTTGAAAAAAGACCTTTCCTTGGTTTTTGAGATGGATGACGCCAACTTTCGTCAATCAGAATTTGCGGACGACTTAACCATCCCAACCGCCACTGACGTCAGCTTCCTTTACGTCGAAGAGTATCCTGATGATGGCGCGCTGGTCCGGGGACCGACCTGGGACGTGCTGCGGAACTATTATAGACTCTATAAAGAAATACCGTCTCGCACACTGCAACCAACCCTGCGCACACAGGGCATGCGGCCTAATCGAATCGAAATTGGCAACAAGTATAATTACATCACCTTAATGCCACTAGACGGTAATGGAGATACACGCCGCAACGATCATTTCGTCAACAGACTACATCAGTATGGCGCCGTCCCCTTTCCAGTCGAAATGCAGATCAGCCCCGTCATACAGCGCTTCATGTTGCTCTTTACCCTAACCAAAGACAGTTCCGGCAACCTGAACTATGTGATTAAGCCAATGGTAATTCTGTGGAATCCTTACAATGTCGCGCTGGAGTTTGATTGTATCGCCGTCCTTTTCAATAAGCTCGATTTCCAGTTAAACACAGAACTAACTTTTACCGATGGCGATACGGACGAACAATCGACGTATTACTTTAAGCCTGCCCTAATGAGTGGCGGCAGCAGCGCAAATGCAGTCACCACCTACATGCGTATGTATATTATGGATGGCGATGAAACCACCATAAACGACCCCACAATCCTCGAACCAGGTGAATCCAAAGTTTTTTCGATTGCAGGCAATGAGCCGCAAAAACTTAAAGAATCGTCGCAAAACCGTTTTGTCCCTCGCATCAACTTGGTCGAGGGATGGAATCCGTTTGGCGGCATCAGCGCTGACCAATTCATGCGAAAACGCATCTCACAAGAAGCCGATGCAGATGGCGTTATGCAAGATGTTGAAAACATAACCTGGGAAACAATTGCCATGTCAGACATTGAAAATGGTGTTGTCCAAATGACTTTAGGCACGCTCGATTCGCCTAATTTCGCCCTACAGATGTATCACCTGACCGAAGGCTCAGACCTCGAGGACGCCTACGATGGCCTTTCCGACTCCAGCATCCACGACCACTTGTATAATATGCAACCTTATGTTAATGTTGAAGGCATAACCAATGTTAGCGATGTGTTCGAAGAAGTTCCCATTACCGCAACCACATTTCCATCATCATCAGTAGAAATACCTCTCGGGCTATTTGATATGTATACCCGAACGGTCGAAACCGCTGCCAGACCAACGAATCTAGGCGCCACACTTAACATAAGAGGTCTCCTCACCAACCGCAAGTTCGCCAATCAGCAAATAGCCAGTGGGGACGAAGTCTTTCTCGACACCCGCATGAGCACCCCTGGGTCCATCGATCTCAGCGATAGCAACATCCCAGACGGAACCAACGTCTACTGGGGCTCATCACTCGACGCGAGCACTGGACACACCCACACCCCATTCTTCGACATTCCAACTACCCCCCCTCTCTCTTTGGGCGACTTGAGACATGCCGACATATCCCCGTCGTACTTCACCCCAAGCCTTGCGATCGGAAATTCACGAGCCTCTCCATTAATCAATCGCGAACTCAAAACGGATCGTTCAGGCGTCGGTCGCTACACCCTATCCGACGTCTCCTACCTCGCCAATGAGGCGCTTTTTGATAACTATTTCATGTCCGGAATCGTGCCCGAAGTAAACTATGGAGCATTGACCTATGCAGAAACTCGCAGTGTCGAAGAAGTCATTGAAGATCATTTCGATAACGGCTCAAGGCTATCTCTGAACCAACGTATCGTGACCAATATCGACATTGCGGGCGACGACCTCAAAGACGAACTAGTCATTAACCACCGCTTAGCCGATGACGCCTACCTCAAAACTGCCGCATTACTTTCCGTCATCGGTCAGTTCAATGTTAACTCTACCAGCGCCGAAGCATGGGCAGTACTCCTACACAGTCTTCGCAACCAAGCAATCGCCCGAGTCAATACCGACGGATCCGTTACCGCACTAAGTAGCGATCCACGCTTAGACAACTCAGTCTGGTCACGCCTTTCGATTCCGCTCAATATGGACAGCTTCTCCGATTCAGACGCCAACCCCTGGAAAGGTTGGAACAATTTGACCGACGACCAAATTAACAACCTCGCAGAGGCAATTGTTCAACAAGTCAAGCTGCGCGGCCCCTTCAAATCATACGCCGATTTCGTCAACCGTAAACTCATTGACGAAGATGATGACATCGACAACCTCGGGCTACAAGGCGCTCTACAAGCTGCAATCGAACTGGCAGATATCAATGCCGAAGTTAAGAGCAACGCCGGCTCACAGCCAGAACATGAACGTAATTACGTAGCTCCAGACCACGCCTTCGATGAATCTGCCGCCGGCATACCTGGCTTTCTCATGCAAGGCGATCTCCTCGCGCCCTTGGCTCCCATTCTGTCAGTCCGCTCAGACACCTTCATCATTCGATCCTATGGCGAAACAGTTGACCCGTATACTCACGAAATAAAAGCGAAAGCCTGGTGCGAGGCCGTCGTTCAGCGTATACCTGAATACATCGAAAGTACGGCTCCCGATGGAACAGAACAAGAGCCCTGGATCGCACCCGAGCTACTCTCCAACGAAAACCAAAACTTTGGGCGACGCTTCAAAATCCTGTCATTCCGCTGGCTGCAATCCAATGATGTCTAAGCATTATCCTATGATTAAATACATCGCCTTATTCTTGCTCATTTTCACCCCACTCACCTCATTCGGGCAAAGCGATGCGACTGCGGGCTACCACTATCGTGCGATTTCCTGGGAAGGCAGCATTAAAAATGAGCTGTATCGTCGAGAGGGAGATCACTACGCGCCAATCAATTTATATTCCACCGCAAGGACCGAACCCTTCTGGCACGCCGGAGGAAATCCAATCACCTTTTACTCGAAGCAAACGGGCGCAAACAACACGGAATCCTATACGCCAGCCGTAAGCGCCAATGTCCCTGATTCAATCAAACAACCACTCTTCATTTTCACAAAGAATCGATCACAAAACGGAGGCGCTTCCTATAAAATTTTGGTTCTAGATGACAGTGTAAACACTTGCCCGCCGGGATCATATCGATTCATGAACTGGACGGACAAAAACATCGCCGGTCGCTTAGGAAAGCAAACTTTCACCATCGCCCCTAAGGCTGGTAAAACGATAGACCCAACCTCCACACCAGATCCCAGCCTGACGATCCAACTAGTCGAACTGACCGATCCGGAAAACAAGAGGCTCTACGCGTCTCGCTGGGTCAATCAAGCCAATGCTCGAAAACTTGTGCTAATGGTCCCACGGGAAGAACTCGGCCGATCATCCGTTCGCATAAAAATAATTGCGGACTACACCGATCCCAGTGTGGCGACATCCACGAACTAGAAACTCAGCCTACAGACCAGCGCGAAATCTTATTTTGGCCGAGGCACTGGCCCCAGCGTATCACGAAGCACCAGCTCACATCGCAAAGATGTATACTGCGGAGGCTCCTCCGCATCCTCCATCCGCGTCTGCAACATCTGTAAGACCTCCGACGCCAATGCCTGTCTGTCCATACGAATCGTTGACAGCCCAATGAGCTTTGCTTCGGCAACGTCATCGCTCCCTAACAAAGAAAAGTCATCCGGAATCGATAGGCCTCGGTATCGAGCTTCATAATAAATGGAACCAGCAGTATAATCGTTATAAGCCACCACAACAGTGGGGTGGCTTTTCATCCGTTTCCAACGATCTAGCGCGACCGCCCCAGCCTCCTCACCATCCACATTGAATACAGAGTGCTTCTCATCGAACTTCATGCCAGCGGCCTCGAGTTGCCGCAGCAACACACTATACTTACCAAGCGGCTTTGTGCCTGGCGGAATCTGCCCAACATAGGCCACCGACTCATGGCCGACATCACGCAAATATTTCAATGCCTGCGCCATACTGTGGTCGTATTCAAAGCCAATTCCATCAAAATCGCCCCCCAAGTTTCCATAAAGAAACAACAAGGGATACCCCCATGACTTCACCTTCCGGTAGATATCGATATTCTTACTCGCACGCGTGGGATTAAGCACCAAAGCATCAGTCTCTCCCGCAGACCAATGGAGAATCGTGTTTGCCTCAACCTCCATATCATCATGCGTCAACGCCAGTATGGACGATGAACCGCTTTGCGAAATCACTCGATCAAGCTGCTCATAGAGCTCAGAGTAGTTTGTGTTACGCAAATTGGGCAAAATAATCCCGATGCGGCCACTGTAGCCTCGTTTGAAGTTTCGGGCTGAAGGATTTGGATAATATCCAATCTCACGGGCAGCCTTTAAGATTCGTTCGCGCGTGGCGGTGCTAATTCCTTTTTGCCCATTAAAGGCGCGAGAAATTGCTCCGTGTGAAAAACCGGTCTTGGTGATCAGGTCTTTTAGTGTTGGTCGCTTTTCAGGCATGATTGAATCAGGGCGGGGCTTGGTCAGCAGAATACACCTGAGTGACTTACATGCAATTAGCAGAGTCTAGACTAGTCAAGCCGTGATCGTAACCCCAATGCGGCTCCGTCACCAGAACCAGACTCATAACTCAAATTTGCATTTCAACATTTTTGACTAGATATAACGTTCAACTTATGCTTCCATAAACACGTGAACAATCAAAAAGATAAAACCTCAAATACCCTTTTAAATAAAGCGATTAAAGAAATATCTGTCGAAAAATGGGGATACTTTAACATTCCAGACAAAGAATTCATCCTGACCACTCCGTGCTCACCAAAGCCATGGAAAAACATACTCTGGAATCAGCACTTTAACGCTCAACCAACGCAAGTTTCCGCTGGCATCTGCTATACCCGTAAGACTTCAGGCGAAAACATCCTCGTAAACTGGAGTGGAGTGCGACATTTCTACCTGTATAACCGAAAAACGGGCCAATGCTTTAACCCCGGCTATTTCCCGATCTGCCATGCAGATTACCAGGACTTCTCTTGTCGCTTTGGCCTGGGCTACCTCACAACCCGCATAAACTGCCTGGGCCTGATTGTCGAAGTGACCCACATGGTCGACCCAGAACTCCGTCAAGAGTATTTCAAGCTAGATATTATTACGGAGAACACTGATGACAGCGACTGGGATGTCATTTTCTACAGCGAATTAGACTTAAGACAAAACGACGGGATTTTTAGCAACAACCCACACTTCGTTGCTAATACTGCTGCTGATCAACGCCAAGCGACTCTCGTCAACCGCTCAACCAGCACCGACGAATACACTGTAACCCTCGGCTCATCTATCGCCTTCTCACAGATCTGTTTTGAGCGCAATGATTTCATTGGCGCCTATGGTTCCCTTGCTCAGCCAGTTGCTCTGGAAAAGACCTGGGATAAGCCGTCAACCGCCATCGATACGCCAATCTTTGCGGCAAAATGGCCAATTGCCAATTGCTCACGCCAACCGCTCATAATCTGTCTCAGCAATGAGCCAGGATCCATCCAGACCAGCGTATTAAATACCGAGCACTTTCATGCGCTCTTAGCCACTCAGAAAAAACGTTTTGCCGATGCATACGCAAAGCCTTGCATGGAAACACCGGACGCCACGTTCGACCTCTACGCCAACACATGGATCAAACATCAGCTGAATTACTGTGCGCACTGGAATCGCGGATGGGGTAAGGGCTTTCGCGATAACGCTCAAGATGCCTGGGCCTATTGCCAGCTCGCCCCTGAGCATGCGCGCAGGATGTTAACAGACTGCTTACCCTTTCAATACGCGGACGGTAGCACCGTAAGGCGCTGGGCGCCAGTTGTCAAACACCGCTATAACGATGGCGGCGTCTGGCTGGTTCTTGCCACCCACGCCTACCTTGCTGAGACAGGCGACGTAAGCCTGCTTAATGAAACGGCTCCGTTTTTTGAATCCAGCGAAAACGGCACAACCTACGAACATCTACAGAGAGGGCTCAACTACCTCTGGGAGCAGCGTGGCTCCAATGGCCTTTGCCTCATGCCATTTGGCGACTGGAATGACCGACTAACAGGCGTGGGCAAGGATGGTCGCGGCGAGAGCGTGTGGACCACCATGGCCCTCGCAGAAGGTTTGCGCAGGCTAGCTCAAATTGCCGAATTCACTAACCGCAATGCAGATGCAAAAACCTACAGAGCTCGCCGCGAAATTATCATCGAAAAACTGCAGACTGCTGCTTGGAACGGCGAATGGTTCAGTCGGGCTTTCAAAGATGACGGCACGCCACTCGGAGCTCCTGAAAACGAAGAAGCCTTCATCTTCCTTCTGCCACAGGCTTGGAGCATACTTGCAGGAATCGCGACCGATGAACAACAGCGAACTGTTACCCAGGCCACAAAACAACACTTGGACACAGTGCATGGCTTCCGCCTGCTGTATCCTCCATTCACACGCTACGACGAAACTGTTGGACACCTCAGCGCCGTTCCACCGGGACGCCTGGAGAACGGTGGCAATTATTGCCATGGCAGTTTCTTCATGATCTACGCGCTTTGCGAATCCGGTGAACTGGATTACGCGCTGGAGATGTTCAACCGCGTCTTGCCCATTAACCCTCTCAATCCACCCTCGCATTCACGCCAAGAACCCTTCTCCCTGACAAATTCATACGCATCACCCGAATCTGGTGATCATGCTGGACGCGCTCAGTTTCCCTGGCGAACTGGTTCAGCTGGTTGGGCGTTGAGAACCGCGACCGAGGGAATACTGGGTGTCCGCGCCACACTGGATGGACTGATGATTCGCGGCGAAATACCTTCAAGCTGGAAAGAGGCTTCACTCATTCGTGAATACCGCGGTTTCACCCTTAACATCACATGGCAGCGGACAGGCAATCCAAGCCGTGAACTGAACGGAATCCCGTGCAGTGATGATCCGATAACGGAATCCTTGCTTCGCCCTGGAGATAACGACTACGCTATCACGCTCTAATTCGTTCACTAAAAATTTGCCCCCTCTCCTATGTCGTTCGATTCTCCAATCGTCCTGAACGGTTCAGGCGTTCGCCATCTACGCGGTCGCAACAATATTCAAACCGCCTTGCCAATTGGTGGCCTTGGCGCCGGCTGCATCTGCATGAATGGCCAAGGCGGCCTGCAGGATTTCGCCATCCGCAACCGACCGGCAACCACGATGTTGCATGACCACAACGGATTCGTAAACGATGTGGGTTTCGGCGTGATACATTGCAAACATGCATCCAACGAACGACGCACCCTCGTCGTTGAAGGACCGATGCCGCCGGAAAAAGTTTATGCATTTGGAACTCAGGTAATGGGGCATCGTCGAGGCGGTATTGCTGGACTCCCACGATTTGAAAGTGCGGAGTTCACCGGCAGCTTCCCCTTTGCCCAGGTAAAGTTGAGTGACGACCGTTACCCAATACAGGCGACAATAACCGGCTGGAATCCATTCATTCCCAGTGACGACAAAGCATCAGGCACACCGGCAGCAATCCTCGAATACTGCCTCACCAACAAGAGCAGTGAACCTGTCGATTACGAGTTCTCCTACCACCTCTCTAACCTAGCGCAAATTCACCACGCGCCCAGAGATACAACCAGTCGAAACGAGGTCATTCCAAAGCGTGGCGTTCATTTTTACAATACCCACGATACGAATAGTGAAGCATATGGTTCGGCCAGCCTGATGTCCCTTGAGCATGAGCCAGAAATTAAGGCCATGTGGTACCGCGGCTTTTGGTTCGACAGCATCACTCTACTATGGAAGGAACTCACGGAAGGCAATTTCCAGCCCAACGACGGCGCGAATGCACAGAAATGCAAAGGTTGGAACGGCGGCTCTCTCCTCTTCCGAGGACAGCTACAGCCTGGTGAATCCATCACCTACCCCATTGCCATCACCTGGCATTTCCCCAACGGTCACTTTCACGCTGGCTACGATGAGGCTACCAAATTACCTGCGCCTCCATGGCGAACCTGGTATTCCACTCAATGGGCTAGCGCGCTCGAAGTTGCAAATTACCTTCAAGAGAACATTGCCCAATTGCGCGAAGATACGATTCGTTTTCGCAATGCCCTGGCGCACTCCACCCTGCCCGAAGTGGTGCTTGACGCAGTGTCTGCTAATCTCGCAATACTCAAATCCCCAACTCTATTGCGACAAGACAACGGTGACATCTGGGCTTGGGAAGGCTGTGGCGTGAGTTATGGGTCATGTCCCGGTTCATGCACGCATGTCTGGAACTACGCGCAGTCGCTGCCACACTTATTTCCTCAGTTGGAAAGAACACTTCGTGAGCAGGAGTATCGCCATGCCATGGATGAGCACGGGCATGTCGTCTTTCGTTTTGCACTACCATCTGGCCCCACTTCTGGGCACCACAGTTATGCTGCCGCGGATGGTCAACTCGGTGGTCTGATAAAGCTCTACCGCGATTGGCAAATATGTGGTGACCGTAAATGGCTTGAATCGCTCTATCCACTTGCGCAAAGAAGTTTGGAGTATTGCATTCGCACATGGGACCCTGAGGAGCGCGGTAATCTATTCCTCCCCCATCACAATACCTACGACATCGAATTCCATGGCCCCAATGGCATGTGTGGCTCCATCTATATCGCCGCCCTGTCAGCAATGGCCGAGATCGCCAATGAATTGGGCGACGAAGTCACATCCAAGCGATATCGTGCTATTGCCTCTCGCGGGGCCAAGTTCATGCGAGAGCAATTGTTTAGTGGCGAATATTTCATCCAACGCGCAGACCTTGCTCAAATGCAGTCCAGCGAATCGAAGTCTGCTGGTTTCTTCCAAGACTCTTCTCCCGATGACCCAGAGTACCAAGCGCTGTTGGCCAAGGAGGGCCCCAAATATCAATATGGTCAGGGCTGTTTGTCTGACGGCGTCATTGGCGCCTGGATGGCGCACACAGCAAGCCTAGAAACGACACTCGACCACGAGTTAATTCAGCAATCGTTACAGGCTATTCATCGGTATAACTTTCGCCAATCCCTAACCGACCATGTGAACCCCGAACGTCCGGGTTATGCCCTGGGCAATGAAGGAGGGCTGGTTCTCTGTTCCTGGCCTAAGGCGCAACGCCCTTCGCTGCCTTTCGTTTATGCAGATGAAGTCTGGACTGGTATTGAATACCAAGTCGCCAGCCACCTGATATTTGAAGGGCTAGTGGAGCAAGGGCTGGAAATTGTGGCCGCCACTCGAAAGCGCTATGACGGCTACACACGCAATCCATGGAACGAATATGAATGTGGTTCCTACTATGCGCGGGCCATGGCAAGCTACGCTCTGCTACAAGCTTGCACTGGAATCACCTACAACAAAGTAGCTCAGTCGCTCACAATATCCCCGAAATTTAGCGAACGGCCATTTTGCAGCTTCTTTGCTTTTGATGGCGGTTTCGGAACGATCGCCCTTGATACTGACACTATTTTGGTCGAGCTAATTAGAGGAGTCATTGAACTAGCCCAAATAGAAATCACAACATCTGCACGTGAATGTGCGATCGTTCCAGTTTCGATTAAGGTGACTCCTCAAATTCCTTTGAGAATGCCCTATTAATTTAATAGCGATATTGCTCTCGAAAGGCAGGGCTGTACAAAACCTCCATACCTTAACCCATTATTAACAATTCGTGTGGTATCATTGAGGCTAGATTTGTCATAAACCGCAATTGGCAATGTATGCGCGCCCTTGCCGTAATCTTCAGGTTTATCAGATGAAAAGAGAGCCCAGCAGCAATGCCGGGCTCTCTCGTTGCATAAGGTCAAACTATTCCGGCTCCACATTCAGCCGGTAAAAACGCGGCGACGACCAATCGACAATATCCTCTAGCATGACCATCCGGATCGGGCCCGACTCTTCACTGATAAAGCCCGGCCCACTCGGTTCTTGGCCATTGACCGACTCCGCTAATATTTCCCATGTTTCGAGGTCGTCGGTCGCTTCAATAACCCAGCGATAGCCACGCGCCATAGCATTGCGATGCAACTCGATCTGTGGCACTCCTCCAATCAGGCTCAACGTCATCGGTGCGAGTGGTTGGTCAATCATTTCACCGGTCGTCAGGTAACCCAGCAAGCCGGGCAAATCATCCGCGCGGTGCTCCAGTGGCGTATCGAAAACTAGCGGATCGGCCAACTGCTCCGGCGTGAAATGACGCGCCAACCAAACCGAGTAGCTCTCGCCATCGGAGGGATAATCCGAGCCGTCTCCCAAGAGTCCACTGAGCGACGTAACGGCCAAGGGGCTCGCGTTGCCCCACTGCCCGGTAATGTTCACAGCAGCCAGCATATCCTCAGTGATATCTGGGCTAGGTCGATGCACTCGGAAGTAATCCACGTCAGCCACAACATCGGGATTGCCCGCCGAATCAATGACCGTGCGGTTGTGGTGGAACTCCTCCAAAGCGCCTGCAGTCGGCCAGTCCGTATATGTCGTCAGACCAACTTGCAGCGTATCCGGCATATCGTTGCGAACGAAGCGATTTTCGATGATCCACGGGCCATCACCATGACGACGCAGTAGCAGGAAGGTCGAGCCGCGACGAATGATTTGCAGCGTCGCTTCGTTTTCATTCACCGGGATTCCTGTCTGGACGCCATAGAGCGTGGAAGCGCCGTCGATCGTGGTCTTCACTTCGCAGGACCAGGTATCATCAATGGTTGAAAATGTCGGCGACGTGTAGCCATAAGAAAGGAAAATATAATTCTCAGTGTCACGCTCCCAATCAGTCGTATAATGGTTGGGTTGCCCCTCCGCAGGCGCTGGCCACGGCAGCACAACTCCAGGACCCGGGTCCGGCGTGGGCGCGGCATCACTGACGTCGCGTGGCGTGCGCACCATGATGCCCGCCAGACTAAACTGAGAGCTCGGTCGCCCCGCTAACCCATTGCGACGGTTAACCTCCAGTCGCATCGTCACCACGAAGTCGCCGGTAATTTCTTTAAACGCATAGGCGCCCGTCCAATTCTGGAACCACGTGCTACTGTATGGCATGGCGCGCATGTGGCCTTCGCGCGAGACAGCGATATCCCATGTTTCAAGTTTGTTGGCGCCATCGCCCCACCCTTCGACCTGATAGTTGCGCTGCCAATTCGCGATGCTCGTAGGGTCGTCAAATTCATCGGACAGCAGCGCGAGGTCGTCGGCCATCACGTGAACCAACTCATCGAGTTCCGCCACGAGGTTAGGCAAACCATCGTCGATGGCATTCGCGCTGTGTGCAGGCAGTTCAACCGTGATCGCACCATCCTGTGTAAAGCCAGATAAACGCAAACGGTAATGCACTCCCTCTTCGATCGCGTAAAAGCCCGCCATCGTCGACAGTGCATTGTCCGTGATTAGCAAGTCCTCATATTCAAAGCCTGTCACGGGCTCGGAAAAAACAATGTCAAACTCCGCGTAAGGCAGCATCGACTGGTCCCCCTGCACGCTCATAATCACGGCCGTAGGATTGGCCGGCTGAACGTTGCCGCTGCCGTCGATCTGCAGTAGGAATTGCATGAGCGCTTCGTAGTCAGCTTCGTCCAACGCGAGCGCGCTGCGGTGTGTTGCGGCAGCGCGATCATCGGCATTGATGACGACCATTTCATCGAAGCCGTTTTCATTTCCCGTGCAAGTCACGGTGATGGTGTTGGAGGCGCCAGCCGCCAGGTCCACGTCTTCAATCCGCAGGCGGAACCAGTGATTCATCGACGACTCAAAGCCCAGTGGACGCTGTGCACTCACGTCGTAATCGACGCCGTTAATATTCGCGGTCACCGTACCTGCCGTGCCATAAAATGAAATCATCCAACGGAGTTCTAAGTCGCCTAAGCCGCCACCCCCACCATCAACATTGCTAAAGGTTACGCTTTGACCAGAGCTCACGTAAACCATCTGGCCGTGCATTGAGCTGTCTTCGTTGATACGGGGACCGCCCGGCAGGTAGGCTCCGCCGCTATGCGCAGCATCTTCAGCCTGATAAATCTCTCCCCCAGCCACGCGGAACACTTCGTCAATCGTCAGCGCCGAGCCATCGTGCAAATATGGCGCTGTGGTCCAAAGTCCATTCAAGCTTGGCGTGTCAATGCCCGTCAAGACAGCGCTCAGGCGTTGGCCCGAGCTCGCGCGCAACGTACCGACATCGTGCAAGGTCGCCACGCCAACCGTGCTGTCGGTGCGATCCGCGCCAGAGTGACAGCTCGCGCAGTTGAGTTCGTTGAACACTTCCTGGCCACGCAGTGCTGCTGATCGCAGCGTGCCATATGGATTTCGATATGGGCTACGCGGCAATGTCTCCGTGCCGAGAGAACTCACGTAAGCCGCGAGTGCATCGAGCTCCGTCGAACGCCCAGCATTGGATGCCCCGAGTGACGGATTCGGCGACTCGCCTTCGGGCAGTAAACCATCACCACCGCCAAACTCGTTGACGATATCGAGGATGAAGTCCTGCACTTCGTCGAAGTTTCCTGTCCAGTGCACATTGCCCTGCCCCATACCAGATCGGCCACGTAAATCCGTGGTGTTGCGCAGCCCTTCTCCGCGTTGAGTAAAGTCCCACGTACGCCCGTCATGCGAACCATCCACGTGACAGCTCGCGCAGGAGATGTATCCTTCGAGGCTCATCGACGGTAAACTGGTCAGACCGCTAGCATCATCGGCGAGGTAGAATATTTGTTTCCCCAATAGGACTTCTGGCGCCAGTGCTTCGCTCGTTACTTTGGAGATCGCGAGGCGCTCCGTAGCGCGTGAACCAAAGCTTAAAAAGCCATCCAGGTCATGCGCCGTCACCGATCGACCCATAAAGTCCGCGCTGAAAATCTGGTTCGTCACCGAGTCAAACACAAGGCCCTGAGGAGCCAGTCCGGTTGCAAAACGTCCTTTCGAAGTCTTCGCCGTTGGCGCCCGGGGAAACTCGCGCACGAGCAGATCATCAAACACGGCGAAGTGATTATTCCCCTGCAAACTCACAAAGAAGTAATCGCCACGCGGAGAGAAAACGATGCTCGTTGGCGAGTCGCTGTTATCGATGTCGACGCGGTAATTTTGCGCCGTGCTGATGAACGGCTCGCTGTTATTTGACAAGTTGATGCGCCCCACGATCGCACGCACGGTGTTGTCTGAGTCTAAAGGGTCGTTCGTGCCAACGCCTTGATTGAAATACTGACCGCGCTGCGTGTTCGCCTTTACGGCGGTGTAGTATGCGTAGTCGCCAGCAGGCGATATCGTGATGCTGCTAACGTAGTTCGGCACACCGCGCCCGCCCGAAGCGCCGTCCGGCGTGCGGTCGCGTTGAAGGTTGATCGTGTCGGCGAGCGCCATTGCGGCAGCGTCAATTTCCCATATTTCACCGTGACTTTCCTCGGAAATAAACCGCGTCACGAACACGCTCGCGCCATCGGCCGTGATTGCCAGCGCACGAGGCATCGGACCAAGCGCCAAGCTACCCGTTTCAGCACGCGTGACGGTGTCATAGCGGCGTAGTTCCCCGGAGCCCTCCAGCGTGACATAAGCTGTCGCGCCATCCGGCGTGATCGCAACCCCCATCGGCGTGTGTCCGTAGTCGTAAAAAATGGCGCCGGCCAACGAACCTGCTGGACTCAGCACCGCAACGCAATTGGCGTCACGACACGTCACCCAGGCATTGCCCACACCGTCGATGGCGACATTGCGAGGATCGATGCTCCCCGCGAGACTAAGCTGCACATTCAAATTAATCTCCTGCACAAGTGTGCGCGCATCCGGATCAATAATGCTCACAGAGTTATTATCCGGATTCACGACCCACAGTTGGCGGGACGTTTCGTTGAGTGCGATCGGCGATGAGTGTGTAGGCATCGTTGCAGGCGGCTCAGCCGCGATGGTAATGGCGCCAGTTTGCGAAACTGTCGACAACGGCGTGCCAGTGCGAACATCGCGCACTTGAACTTTGACGCCGTAGTGACCAGCGTCGGTGTAAACATGGCTCGCGCTGGCCAATGTATCCCAATCACGCACCATGCCACCGTCGCCAAAGACGAAACGGTACTCCAGTTCGTCTAAATCTGCATCAGTTGCGCTTGCACTAAACGTCACTTCGCTGCCCGGCTCGGCTGGGGAAGGCGTGGCGTCAAAACTCGCAATAACCGGCGATGCATTACCACCCGCAACACCGTCGCCGGTGGAAAACGTAAACGTGTAAGGTAAGATTCCGTTGCCGGAAACGTCTTTAATCCCGTCGGCAACGATCTCCACTTCATAGGTCGTATCGGGCAACAAGTATTCGTCCGGCGTGATTGTGAGCACATCGTCGTAGGAAAAGCTGACAATTGCATCAACGGGATCACCGCCCAGCGGACGTAGGATGACTGACTCTCCATTCACGATGGTGTAAGACTCGAGCGTCTCATGAATGAGCAGGCTAATTGGCGCACCGAGCGGGAAATTTGTCTGCCCGGGACGTGGCACATGGTAGCCCACGTAAGGCGCATTCGTATCGGGCGAGGAATCGTGGAGCCACACGCCCACACCATCGGCCCCGCTGATGCTGTAGCCGCCGGTGATGAGCAAATTACCGACGGGCAACATACGCTGGCTGGTGTCGAGTTGTCCACCGATACTGCCAACCGGGCGATTCGTACCCACTTCGTCAAATTCCAGCACCGGCGCAAAGGTGTCCATGTCAATTTTATGACGGTCGAGGAATACGAAATTATCCTGACATTGAATGTAGCCGAGGCCGTTGTTCAGATCCTGCGCTGGGTCTCCTGAACAATCAATAGTCGTCACGTGTTGCAGATTCGTTGGGTCACTAAAATCCACGATATCAACCAGCCCCGAACGACGCCCAAGCACTAAGTAGTGCTCCCACGGAGAGGCAATGTAGGAGCCGAGCGCACCCGATAATTTATCGAGCAGCACCGGCGGTTGGGCTGGTGTTTCGAATACCGGAGAAATGTCGTAGGCAAGAATTCCCATGTCAGATTCGTCTGATGTAATGAACAACAGGTTGCCGAGCAGTAGAGAGTTGCCCGCGACGCCATGCTCCGCAAGCGCGGGCCATTCGATCAATTTTTCCGTACCCCGATAGAGGAAACCATTACCGACGGAGGCCTCATATTGAATCCAGTTAAACGGCGTGCCCCATGGATAATACATACGTGAAATACCATCGCCGGGTTGCAACACCTCGTTATTGAGATAAACGAAACCAGGCATGGCTTGCAGCACGTTAACGCCGTCACTCTGGCGGCGGATTTCCATACCGAACTGGCCCCCCAGCCAGTCACCGACCTTAAAGTGACCATGCGTGCCGTGATCAGAAAACGGCCCCACGCCCGCGCCAGTCTGTTGGATCGTAAATGTCGATGGATCGTTAATGTCCGTAAACAACCAGCGACGGGGATTGCCACCACCAACCTCATGCGTATAGATGAAACCATTGTGATAAGCAATATTCGTGACACGGTTGAGCCCGATTTGGCGGTACAACAGCGTCCCCGGAGCGCCAGTGAGGTTCGTGGGGAAAGCGGGCGTTACGTCCGGAACTTGCCCCCTAGCGGCCAAAGCAAAGAACAGGAAAATTGTAAAAGATGTAAAATAATAAGCAGATTGGAGTTTCTTCACACATGTATATTGGAATTTCCAATTGCCTGGTTACGAAAAAAAGCATGGAAAATGCGATTTATCCATCAAAACATTAAATATGCCTGAGAGTGACGCCAACATGCGGAAGTTTCGCGCCACGCGCTGGAGCATGGTGCTACGCGCGCGTGGCGAGGGTCCTGAAGCCAGTCGGGCACTGGAAGATTTCTGCCAAGACTACTGGTTTCCGCTCTACGCTTGGTGTCGGCGCAAGGGCCTTAGCGCTTCCGACGCCGAAGACATGGTGCAAGGTTTTTTTCAAAAAGTTATCGAAAAGCGCCTCTTGGATCATGCCGATGTCCAACGCGGCAAGCTGCGCACCTACCTGCTCACGATTCTCAACCGTCACATCAACGACGAACGTAAAAGAGACCTCGCCGAACGACGCGGCGGCGGCAAAGTCATTTCCTTTGACGGCGAGGAAGCGGAAAATTTCTATGCCGACCAACAAATCGAGGGCGAAAGCGATGAGCATCTCTACGACCGCCAATGGGCGCTTACGATGCTCAACCACGCAGTCGCGAAACTAGAGATATACTACACCGACCGCGGTAAAAGTGAACAGTTCGACGCCATGCGTCGCTTTCTCAATGAGGAAGGTAGCGCGGAAGAGTATGTCAAAGTAGGCAAACAGTTGAAGATGACCGAGGGCAGTTTAAAAATCGCCGTGCACCGTATGCGCACAAAATTCCGTGAGTTGCTGCGCACAGAGGTCTCCATCGGACAACCCGAGGGTGTCGATGTAGATGAGGAAATTGATTACCTCGCCCAAGTTTTGCGTAGCCTACACTAATCCGATCGAATGAGCACCCCCCACCCCAAGCGATCACCGCACGGCCATTTAGCAGGGCTCAATCCCGCCAATTTGATTCGCCTGGGGACGCCTACGCTGCCCGAACTGCCCGGCTATCAAGTGATTCGTGAAATTGGTCGCGGCGGCATGGGGGTCGTTTACTTGGCAAAACAAGAAAGCCTCGACCGCGAAGTCGCCATCAAACAGGTCACAGTTAATATCGATGTCGACGCATCTATTTTGGAACGCCTTGAGCGTGAAGCGCGTATCATGGCGCGGCTGAGTCATCCCGGAATCGTGTCCATTCACCACTTCGAACGAACGAGCAACCATACAGCAACCATCGTTATGGAGCATGTTGCCGGTGGTAGTTTACGCGAACAGATCAACCAACACAAACAAGGCGTTTCGATTGAAAAAGCGATTCAATGGCTACGAGAAATCGCCGAAGCGTTGGCCGTGGCGCATGCAGCCGGCATTGCTCACCGTGACATCAAGCCAGAAAATGTGCTCATTTCCTACGACAGCCGAGCACGACTCACAGATTTCGGACTCGCCCTATCGATGGATCAGAATAGCACGCGACTGACGCGTACGGGATCAACGGTTGGCACGCTGGATTACCTAGCGCCCGAGGTCTTGGAAACGGCAGACTGCGACCCGCGTAGCGACTTGTATTCACTTGGTGTGATTGGCTACGAACTGCTCATAGGCAAAGTCCCGCTTGCCAGTTTTGCCGCTCCGCATGAAGTGCGACCAGATACGCCGCAGTGCATCAGTGAACTCATCATGTCTACACTGCGCCCTGAGCCCGCGCAGCGCCCGCAATCAGCAAATGCATTTGTCGCGAAACTGTTAGAAAAGCCATCTAAACCAGCCAAACTGGGGCGCCTGATTTCACTTGCTACGGTGGCGTTGATTACGGGCTTGGCATTCGCCGTGTGGTCAACGCCCACATCGCCAACCCCTATGGACAATACGCCGCCAAAAGCCCTGACAAGTAATGAGACAGCTCCAAACACACCTGCCGACTCCAACATTGGCGAGTGGCAAAATCTTCTCGAAAAGAGCAATCCCAATCTGCGCCAAGTATCCGGCCACTGGTATCTCGCTGATGGTCATGCCGAAAGCAATGGCGACATTGCCATTCTCGCTCTAAGGCAAACCACCCCATCTGCTTACGACGTGGAGCTAACCTTTACTCGCATGTCTGGCCGCTATTCCATCGCCCTCTTTTTCGCGGCCAATGGCAGCGTGGGCACGGTGGACATTGACGGTTGGGAAGATCACCTTTCCGGCGTTCAAAGCCTTGACGGCGTGGACTTGCGTCATAGCCGTAATTTCAGTTTTCCACTCAAGAACGGAACCTCCTACACCCTGCTGGTGCAAGTGCGGTCAGGTGTCGTCACCATTTTCATCGACGGCCATGAATACATCCGCACAAGTATCGAAGGCCGTCGCTTGGGTGTAGTCTACCCATGGAACTGGTCGCCTACAAGCGACGCCTGCTCGCTCGCCATTGGCTCCTATCAAAGCCCAACGATATTCGAATCAGTTCGCTGGCGTGCAATCGAAGAATAAAAACGGCTGACTCCACTCAGTGAAGCCAGCCGCGAAATTGCATTTTGCGTAATGCACAAGCTCTCCGATGCTACCGGAGATTGCCTACCAGACGCCGTGTTCGCCCTTTTTGAGGCTTTCGGCGAAGGCCACCAGAAGCTGGACGGTGTATTCGATATCCTGCAGGTCGACGACTTCGCTCGGCGTGTGCATATAACGCAACGGAATCGAAATGATCGATGCAGCAACACCTTCACGAGCCATCTGAATCGCGCGAGCGTCAGTCGGTGTCGGGCGCGGCTCAGACTCGAGCTGATAGGGAATGTTGTTCGCTTCGGCAACTTCGACCAAACGTTCAAAAATGAACGGGCTGATGTTCGGACCGCGGCCAATAATTGGCCCCCCACCCTGTACTTGGCGACCGTGCTTGCGCGGGTCGCAGTCTGGGTGGTCCGTGGCGTGGCCTACGTCCACTGCAATGCCGAGGTGTGGGTTTACCTTGTAAGCAGAAGTCGTCGCACCACGGGTGCCGATTTCCTCCTGCGTCGTCGAAACAGCGACCACCTTAGCAGCTAGCTTTTTCTTGGACTTGGCTAAGCGACGGAGGGTTTCATTAACCACATAGCAGCCTGACTTATCATCAAACGCACGCGCTGCGCCAACGGTGCCATGAATCAGTTCGAAGCCCATGTCGTAGACCATTGGGTCGCCAATCGCAATGCGCTCCAGGGCTTCATCACGAGTTTTTGCGCCGATATCGATCCACATTTCGTGAAACTCGGGCACCTTCTTGCGATCTTCGGGCGACATTAAATGAATTGCGCGCTTACCGGTAACACCTTTGACGTCGCCATGCTTCGTCATGATCGTGACGCGACGACCAGAGATCATGATCGGATCGTGCCCGCCCAACGGATCAAAATAAACGAAACCATTTTCGTCGATGTATTTCACCATCAGCCCCAGTTCGTCCATATGACCAGCCAGCATCAACACCGGATCTCCCTCAGGGTTGATCGTCGCATAGCGGTTGCCCAGAGCATCTTTTTCAAAAATCTCCGCCACCGGCTCCACATGCTTGGCCAGCACGGCCTGCGCCTCCTGCTCGAAGCCAGTCGGAGAACGGGCGGTCAGCAAATCAACCAGAAACTCTGGCGGGGTGAATGTATCGTTTTTCTTCTTCGTGGATTTCGCTTTTTTCTTCGGCATGACTCCACTGCTAACTGAAGCCTTCACTAAAACCAACCGTTTTTTAACTGGGAAATTGGGCGCGTCAGTAAATCGGCGCCTGGATCACCATAACCTTGAGAAACGTCCACCTTCTATTCTGATTGCAATTAAACCAGCATCACGCCAACTCCTCCTACTGCCCATAATATGCGTTCTTGCCATGCTTCCGCAGAAAATGCTTATCCAATAAAACAGAATCTACAGGCGGCTGCTCTGGAGAGATTGAGAGAGTTTTGAGCGCCATATCGGCTGCGACTTCAAGCGCAAAGGCATATTCCACCGCCTTGGAGCCGGAAGTGTTCCAAACAAAAGGCCCATGGTCATTGACTAAAACTGCGGGCACATCCATTGGGTTTAACTCTTGGAACCGCTCCACGATTACGTTCCCAGTTTCCCATTCATAATCTCCGTTGATTTCATCCGCAGTCATCTTCCTAGTCACCGGAACCGGTCCATAAAAGTGGTCAGCATGGGTCGTCCCCAAGCATGCAATTTCACGCCCTGCTTGGGCGAAGGCCACTGCACAGCGTGAGTGGGTGTGAACAATGGAACGCACGCCATCACCAGCAAATGCGAGGAACAGACGGCGGTGGGTTGGCGTATCAGATGAATAGCGTAGTTTCCCTTCCACAACTTCTCCATTTAGGTCAACGAGCACCATGTCTTCGGGGCGAAGAACGGCATAATCCACTCCGCTGGGTTTAATGGCAAAAACACCTGCATCCGCATCCAGAACACTCACGTTGCCAAAGGTCAGATCGACCAGACCTGTCTTGGGCAGCGCCAGATTCGCCTCACAGCACTCTTCTCTTATTCCTCGGTAATTCATGGATTAGATCCCCCGAATTCCGTAGTAAACCTCGCCTGCACGCAGATCCTGTTTGAATCGACGCATTTCTGTCGACTCGTCGACAAAGACACATTCGACTCCTGCGATCTCCGCCAACATTTCAATCTGGTCAGCTGTGACATCAAAGCTGAAAGCCGTGTGGTGCGCGCCTCCTGCCTGAATCCAGGCTTCAGCAGCAATCGCCAAGTTAGGCTTGGCATCCCAAAGAACACGGGCAACCGGCAACTTTGGCATCGCTTGAGGAATCGCAACGCTCTCGACTTCATTGACCAGAAAGCGGAATCGGTTTCCAAGATCAACGAGAGAAACATTGATCGCCTGACCAGTGGCGCCATTAAACACAAGACGCACCGGATCGGCCTTGCCTCCAATACCGAGTGGATGCACCTCGACACGGGGTTTTGTCGCCGCAATAGATGGGCAGATTTCCAGCATGTGAGACCCTAAGCAACGGGCGCCAGCGGGATCAAAGTGGTAGGTGTAATCTTCCATGAAGGAAGTGCCACCTGTCATACCTGGCGACATCGCCTTAAGCACACGCACCAACATTGCGTGTTTCCAGTCGCCTTCGCCTGCGAAACCATAGCCGTCCGCCATGAGGCGCTGTACTGGCAAACCAGGCAATTGCACCATCCCATGTAAATCCTCAAAAGTATCTGAAAAAGCGCCATAACCACCCTCTTCCAGGAAGCGGCGAAGACCAATCTCGATACGCGCTGCTTCGCGTAGCGAGTCGTGGCGATCGCCGCCCTTGCCCAATTCTGAAGCCAGCTCATAAAGGTCAGCATACTCCTGACAGACCTTGTCGATCTCCATATCTGCGCTTTCATTGATTACCGACACCAGATCGCCGACTCCATGTGTATTAACCTCAAAGCCAAATATCCGTTCAGCCTCTACTTTGTCACCACAGGTCACTGACACGTAGCGCATGTTGTCGCCAAAACGAACGATTTTCAGGTTGCGCATTTCGTCCCAACCCAACGCAACGCCAACCCATTTGGCTAGTTGCGCCCGGACTTCCTCAGCCTGCCAATGCCCCACCACCACCTTCCGTGGGATACGCATGCGCGTCAGCATGTGGCCGTATTCACGTCCACCGTGCGCCGACTGATTCAAGTTCATGAAATCCATGTCGATGCTATCCCAGGGGATGTCGCGATTGAACTGCGTATGTAAGTGGCAAATCGGCTTGGTCAGCGCATTCAATCCGCTGATCCACATTTTGGCCGGCGAGAAAGTGTGCATCCAGGTGATCACGCCGATGCAACGGCTATCGCTACTGGCCTCAGTCAATGTCGACCGGATTTCTGCTGGGGTGGTGACGATCGGCTTAAAGACGATCTCCACGGGGATTAAATCGTCCGCGTTTAAGGCATTGGCAATCGTTTCCGCATTAGCCGCAACCTGCTTCAAAGTGTCCGGCCCATAGAGGTGCTGGCTGCCGGTAACAAACCAAATTTGTTTAGTCTTCATAAAATCGTATGTTGGTGGTATTGAATTAATGCATTGCTTCAACAGCCGCGCGCTCGATGGGGAGTCCACGGTGATAGCGCTCGAAGAATCGATTGAAGCCAGTAATGTCTTCAGGATCAGGCTCAATGGCATCTCCCATGCTCCCGGCAAAAACTGGTTTCAGGAATTCAGGAAGTGTGTTAGATGCATCGTCTCGGATCATAAACGACGCCAGTAGCGCGATGCCCCAAGCGCCTCCTTCACCGGCAGTATCCAGTGTCGAAACAGGAGCACCCGTAGCCGCCGCCATGATGCGTTGGCCAACTATCGGAGTTTTAAAAAATCCACCATGCCCACGGATTTCGTCTACCTCGACTCCTTCATCGATCAACAAAACGTTCAAGCCAGTACGCAGCGCGCAAAGCGCAGTAAACAGGTGCGTGCGAATGAAGTTGGCCAAAGTAAAACGATTGTCCGGCGAACGAACAAAAAGTGGCCGACCTTCGGTGAATCCCGTTACGTGCTCACCTGAAACATAACCGTAGGCCAAAAGTCCGCCACAATCCGCATCCCCAGTTAGAGCGAGATTAAAGAGGCGACCGTAGAGTTCATCAGTCGAAAACTCCGCCCCCATTGTCTTGGCGGCCTGCCCCAAAATTCCGACCCAGGCATCGATATCTGACGAGCAGTTATTCGTATGCGCCATACCAACAAGCTTTCCATCCGGCGTGGTAACCAAATCGATTTCGTGGTGAGCTTTGGAAAGCTCTTTTTCTAAAACCAGCATCGCAAAAACCGACGTCCCCGCAGACACGTTGCCAGTGCGAACTTCAACGCTGTTAGTCGCCACCATGCCAGTACCGGCGTCACCTTCAGGCGGGCACAACGGAATACCCGCCTCCAGGCGTCCAGAGGGATCGAGTAATTTCGCGCCCCCTTCGGTCAATCGTCCTGCGACTTCTCCAGCAGTCATCACTTGAGGCAGCAAATCCTTCAGCTTCCAACCAAAACCCTTCTGCGACGCCAACTCATCAAACTGCGTAATCATGCCCGCATTGAAATCCTGAGAGGCGATATCGATAGGGAACATGCCCGACGCTTCGCCAATCCCCATTGTTTTTTGGCCTGTGAGTCGCCAATGAACATAGCCAGCAAGCGTCGTCATGTGGACGATCTGCCCTACGTGCGACTCATCATTCAGCATCGCCTGATAAAGGTGCGCAATGCTCCAGCGCTGCGGTATCGGATAATCAAATAACTCTGTAAGTTTTTCGGAAGCAGTGCCCGTAATGTTGTTGCGCCAAGTTCGGAAAGGAACCAACTGCTGTTCTTGAGCGTCAAAGACCAAATACCCATGCATCATGGCGCTGAACCCAATGGCCTTGACCTTGGTCAGCTCGACTCCGACCTCTGCCTGGACCATCTGCTGCAGTTCCGCATAGCTCGCCTGTATCCCCGCCCAAACTTCGTCCAAAGAATAAGTCCAGATGCCATCTAGCAATTTATTCTCCCAGCCGTAACCACCTGATGCGATTGGTTGGTTATCCGAGCCGATCAAGACCGCCTTAATGCGCGTCGAGCCTAACTCAATACCAAGAACTGCGTGACCATTCTCTATTTCTGATGCGTAATTTTTCATAGGGGCTTATTAAACGCTGGAGCCATGAAGCTTCAGACTGGTTTTCTGCAACGTCGCCAATGGCATCCGTAGTAGACATCATCCTACGTTCTAACTTCACACTGTAAATCGGGCCGACCCTTGACAGTAAAGTGAGCCCAAAACACACGGTAATCGCTGTGACTTACTCGATACAGTGGCCAGCTGGCATGTATTTGGCTGACAACAACGTCGCTTCGCCAATTGTCATTCTGGCGCTGAATGAATATTCTTGAGCTGATTGACCTGACGGCAGTAGATTGAAATGTTGCTTATAGGCTGCTATTTTCAACGACTTGCTAACGACATATTTTCAAATACTTGAGCTTTAACCGACATCCGTATACGGGACACATGAACTTATACACCGACTACATCAACGAGATCGAAGAACGTAAGAACCAAGGCTTGCACCCCAAGCCCATCGACGACGGCGCACTGCTCGCCGAGATCATCGAGCAAATCAAAGACCTTGATCACGAACACCGCGAAGACTCCCTCAAGTTCTTCATCTACAACACGTTGCCAGGCACTACCAGCGCGGCTGGCGTCAAAGCCCAATTCCTCAAGGAAATCATTCTGGGCGAAACGGTCGTTGCAGAAATTTCACCTGAGTTTGCCTTTGAGCTGCTGTCCCACATGAAGGGCGGCCCGTCCGTAGAGGTGCTCCTCGACTTGGCGCTGGGCAACGACGAAGCGATCGCCAAGAGCGCAGCCGACGTCCTCAAAACGCAAGTCTTCCTCTACGACGCCGACAGTGATCGCCTCGCCGACGCCTACAAGGCGGGCAACGCGGTCGCCAAGGACATCCTCGAAAGCTACGCCAAGGCCGAGTTCTTCACCAAGCTGCCCGATGCCGACGAAAAGATCGACGTGGTCTGCTACATTGCCGCCGAGGGTGACATCTCCACCGACCTCCTTTCGCCCGGTAATCAGGCGCACTCCCGCTCCGACCGCGAGCTGCATGGCAAGTGCATGATCTCCGAAGCCGCCCAGAAGGAAATCCGCGAGCTTCAGGCCAAGCACCCCGGCAAGCGCGTCATGCTGATCGCCGAAAAGGGCACCATGGGCGTGGGTTCCTCCCGCATGTCGGGCGTCAATAACGTTGCGCTCTGGACCGGTAAGCAGGCCAGCCCCTATGTCCCGTTCGTCAATATCGCCCCCATCGTTGCGGGCACCAACGGCATTTCTCCGATCTTTTTGACCACCGTCGGCGTGACGGGTGGCATCGGCCTCGACCTGAAGAACTGGAAGAAGAAGCTCGATGAGAACGGCAACCCGATCCTCGACGACAACGACGATCCGGTGCTTGAGCAGGCGTATTCCGTCGCCACGGGCACCGTTCTCACGATCAACACTAAGCAGAAAAAACTCTTCAATGGCGACCAGGAGCTGACGGACATTTCTTCCGCGCTCACGCCGCAAAAGGTGGAGTTCATCAAGGCCGGCGGCTCCTATGCGATTGTCTTCGGCAAGAAGCTCCAGACCTTCGCCGCAAAAACCCTGGGCGTGGAGCAAACGCCGGTCTTTGCGCCGTCGAAGGAAATTTCGCACCCCGGCCAGGGCCTCACCGCCGTTGAGAAGATCTTCAACAAGAACGCGGTCGGCGTAACCGATGGCCTCACCTTGCATGCGGGCTCGGACGTCCGCGTGAAGGTTAACATCGTCGGTTCTCAGGACACCACCGGGCTCATGACCATGCAAGAGCTGGAAGCCATGGCCGCCACCGTGGTATCGCCGACGGTTGATGGCGCCTATCAGTCGGGCTGCCACACGGCGTCGGTTTGGGATAAAAAGGCGCAGGCCAACATCCCGCGCCTGATGCAGTTCATGAACAATTTTGGCCTGATCACCGCGCGTGACCCCAAGGGTGTTTACCACGCGATGACGGACGTCATCCACAAGGTGCTCAACGACCTGACTGTGGACGAATGGGCGATCATCATTGGCGGCGACTCCCACACCCGCATGTCCAAGGGCGTAGCCTTTGGCGCGGACTCCGGCACCGTCGCGCTCGCGTTGGCCACCGGCGAGGCCACCATGCCGATTCCGGAATCCGTCAAGGTGACCTTCAAGGGCGACCTCAAGGACCACATGGACTTCCGCGACGTCGTCCACGCTACGCAGGCGCAGATGTTGCAGAAGTTCGGTGAAAACGTCTTCCAGGGCCGCATCATCGAGGTCCACATCGGCACCCTGCCTGCCGACCAAGCCTTTACCTTTACCGACTGGACGGCCGAAATGAAGGCCAAGGCCTCCATCTGCATTTCCCAGGACGACACCCTGATCGAATCGCTGGAGATCGCCAAGAGCCGCATCCAGATCATGATCGACAAGGGCATGGACAACGATGCCCAGGTCCTGCAGGGCTTGATCGACAAGGCCAACGAACGCATTACCGAAATCCGCACCGGCGTAAAGCCCGCGCTGACGCCCGACGCCAACGCCAAGTATTTTGCCGAGTTCGTCGTCGACCTTGATCAGATCGTTGAGCCGATGATCGCCGACCCGGACGTCAACAACGAGGACGTTTCCAAGCGCTACACCCACGACACCATTCGCGCCCTCTCTTACTACGAAGGCACGAAGCACGTGGACCTCGGTTTCGTCGGCTCCTGCATGGTGCACAAGGGCGACTTGAAGATCGTTTCGCAGATGCTGAAGAATCTCGAAGCCCAACAAGGCAAGGTCGAGTTCCATGCACCACTGGTGGTCGCCGCGCCGACCTACAACATCATCGACGAGCTCAAGGAAGAAGGCGACTGGGACATGCTCCAGAAATATTCCGGCTTTGTGTTCAATGACGACGCCCCGAAAAACGCCGCGCGCACCGAATACGAAAACATGATGTATTTGGAACGCCCCGGCTGTAATCTCTGTATGGGCAACCAGGAAAAGGCCGCCAAGGGCGACACCGTCATGGCGACTTCGACGCGCCTCTTCCAAGGACGCGTCGTGGAGGACTCCGAGCGCAAAAAGGGTGAATCCTTGCTCGCATCGACACCCGTCGTTGTGCTCTCCGCGATCCTTGGCCGCACGCCAAACTTCGAGGAATACAAGGCCGCCGTTGAAGGCATCAACCTGACCAAGTTCGCTCCGCCGATGAGCGCGATGAGCAGCTAGCGTTTGTATGCCACATTTGTTTCCCTTCTAGCCCGAAGTGAAAACACTTTTAAGCTCAGACTTTGTCAGCCACTTTCATTAGTGGCTGACAAAGTCTGATTTTCATCACCATACCTTTGATGGATCCAGCACATCAAAATCCTCTTCCGCAAAGGTTGGCCACTCTCGGTTGATCGCAGCTTCTGGCCAGCCAATTCGATCCATCATGCAAACCATCTGATACATTAGGTCCATTTTCCGTGAACCATGATTGATGGTATGAATGTCCCGCAGCACATCTAGGTCCGTTCCAACCTCTTTGATCTTGCGCATCACTTTTTGCATCATCGGGCGATGCCGACAACTACTTTGCTGCAAATCCACTCTTAGATGACGAGGATCCCCCGGCCAAATTCCCGTCAGCGCTAACAATTGCCCAGCTTCGAAAGCAGGATGTTCACGCGTTAGATCTTCATACCAATAGAGTGGAATCCCAACGCCAAGCAAGCGCCGTTGGTAGGCAAATAAATCCTGCCCTTTCAGGTTTGGGTGAGCAGGCCTGCGCTCTAGAAAGTATGCAGCCAGTTCTCCCGCAGCTTCGCCAATTGCCCATTCGGTATTGTGCAACCGATATGCACCGTTCGTAATCTGGGTCACCCCGATTCCTTTATTTGCAACGGCAAAATTCTTTAACTGAGGACTGACCAACGCGCCAAGTGGTATCTGATACGGACGAGTCATTTGCACCATTCCCCCTCCCCCTGCTGAACGGCAGTGAATGTCGATCATGTAAGCTCCCAATCCAACTGAATTGGCGAACTGGCGAGCACGCGCAGTTGAGTTAAACTCAGTGGACAGGTCTTCCTCGACGACGATATCGCATCCCCGAAGTCGACGACCTTCACGAACGTACGGGCCTTGGGCAATACCGTCGACAGTGCCAGTCGCTTCAGGCATCGGACGAATTTCCGGATAACCAAAGCCGCCATCATCGCGCGGCGCCTCTGTTTGCAACCAATACAGATAGGCCCGACTGAGAGCACGCGCACTCGTCAAATGCTGCGCTGCATCTGGATTTTCAATAAAGCCTCCGCCCTTGTAATCATTGCTGCCTACATTGATGACTGCTCGGGATGTAGTTAGCGCTGAATCAGCGAAATTCTTATTGTCCACCAGGCAACGGTAATACCAGAAAGGCACAATACGAAGACCAGTTTTATGATGAAACTCGAGTTCAAAAAACTTGCCTGGTTGATCCTTTTGCCCCCCCAGATTTCCAAGTTTGAACGGCTGTCTATCTCGCAGTTCTTCATATCCCTCTGGCTTCTCAATCGTGAAATTGCCACCAGGTACAAATTCAACAGCGATGCAATAGGTATATGACTGTACGGCAGTCCGATTTGCCTTATCCGGAGCATGCTTCTCGCCAAAAGTAGCCTTTGCTTCTTCGCCTAATCCATAATCAATATTCAACAATGGATAAGTGTCTCCGGTTTCAGTCCCATCGAGAAAGAAATCGGCTTTGAGACTGATTATACTTGCTGCATTGTCGAGGTGCTGACAATCGACCGATACTATTCTTTCTGTTGCTACTTCAGCAGACACTGGCACGGTGCGCGTGTGGATCGTCAACTGCCCGCTTTCAACGTAAGGAGTCAATAGGTCCATAATGACCTTGTAGGCAACATGAGACTCTGCCGTCACAGGCGCACAAGCAGCATTGCCTGGGCAAAAGTAAATTTGATCGTTACCAATCGCTGATAGCTTATAATTCTCTCGGTAATGGTTTCGCAAACGCTCACGGAATTCCGAATATCGTGCATTCATCTGCGTCTCGCCAACGGGATCATAAAATTCATCCATGACGCATAAAGCCTGACTCGTAGCCTGTCCTCCGATCCAATCAAATTCATCAGTCATGACGACTTTTAAGCCTCGTTCCAAAATCGCCCAAGCCGCTGCAACTGCGCCAAAGCCACCGCCGATAATCGCAACATCAGATATGTGTTCAGTTTTCATATTCAATCTCAATCGTTATGTTTATATCACTAATATAAATGTCCTTAAGGTATCTGGTAATAACTCTTTATCGCATCGAACTTCTTGCATTCAAAACAAACGATTTTTCTATATATAACGAGTTCCTTCATTGATATCATAACGATGCCAGGCACCTTCAACTTACTTCAATATATAGCTCAGTAACCTCGCTACTTTCATAGCCAATTCGTTCCGCAATAACCTTCAAATGATGGCTTCCGACAGGCAACTTAATCGGTCCGCAATACAAGCGCCAACGATTCACTAAATCACTACTGAAGCGGTAGACAATCGATGCGCCCTGTGTCGCACTTTGCAGAATAATTTCGGCAGGTCCATTTACCGAAACAGGGCCATCCATCACGTCAACACCGAGATTCGCATGGTTCACACAAATACCGATAGCCTTGTGCGTCCTTGGCTGAACACCGCCTGGATACCATTGGTTGAGCATTGTTTCTTCAGAGACCTCGGCCATGTCTCCTACCTCATTTAAGAATTCATCGAGGGCGTCGCTTAGTCGGCTTACATCATCGGCATGATCAGTATCGTTCGCCAAATTGACTATTTCATGAGGATCTGTCTCGAGGTCATATAATTCTTCGACAGGCCTAGTGCTTGCGAAAAAGCACCTTTCTTGTACTTCAGAAAGCTCATTGCACAGATGTAAGCGCCAAATTTCCTCCATCATTGGATGGCGACATAGATAGCTATTCCATGTGCTTCGGCTTAGGTTTGGATAGTAATTTCGTATGTATTTATAACGCTTATCGCGTATGGCTCTAACCCGGTCATACTCACAGTCGTGCCGATCACGAGTCGCATAAACAAACTCACGTTCTGGAGATCGGTTAGCGCCAATAAAAACCCTACCCTGCATATGAGACGGAACATCGATGCCCGCTAGAGACAGCGCCGTCGGGCCAAGATCAATGCTGCTGACCAACTCGTCGCGGACTTCTCCAGCCTCCAGTCTTCCAGGCCAACGGACTATCATAGGGATATGAATGCCCGAATCGTATGGCCAACGCTTGCCGCGAGGGAGAGGGCCGTGATCGCTCCAATGAAAAACAATAGTGTTCTCTGTAAGACCATCTTCTTCCAACTGCGTCAACAGTTCGCCCATCATTGCATCATTACGCGCGATGTTAGAGTGCATACGCGCCATTGCCTCACGAGCCTTGGGTGTATCAGGAATATAGGGAGGCAAGTCAACGCTGCCGGGGTCGATCAGCAAATCTTGTTCATTACTTTCCCACATTCCGCTCTCATGCGTTCCTTCCAGATTGAACACCGAAAAGAACGGCTGATCTGGGCTTTCGCGTTTTCGCCAATGTCCCTGCTCGCTTTGTTCGTCCCATGCTGAAAGTGGAGGCTTGAATTGGTAGTCCGTCTTCACATTGTTAGTGCAATAGTAACCTGCCGCACGGAAATACTCAGGAAGACATTTCACATGCGGCGGCAACACCGCACGATAGGGCGTGGGCAATCCAGGCATTGAAGGGTCCTGATGCATGGTTCGGTGATGACAAGTTCCAATGGAAATCGCATACATCCCGGTGATGATGGCCGATCTACTTGGCGAGCAAACTCCCGATGTCGAAAAGGCGTTCGACCAGCGACAACTCTCCGTGGAAAATCGATCTAGCACCGGAGTTTTCGCAACCGAGTCGCCATAGCAGCCATAGTAGGGACTCGTATCCTCAAAAGAAATCCATAGAATGTTAGGGCGCTCTGACATGGGTAATACAACAAGAAATATATTAGAGGGAAACGACTGCTACATCGAATAGATGCATTCAGTTGGGGCATACATAGCGATTAATTCTTTTCGCTCTCAAGTGATTACTCGCTTAATATTAACTTGCAACTTAATTGCTTCGCCAGCCGATTCGCAACTAAGTTTCTGAAACATGTTAAAACCCCTCCAGCTAATCCTCATCATCAGCGCCATGGCCTGCGTTACCGTATTCGCTCAGAAATCAGTAGGCGCGAACGAAGGCGAAGATGATACAGACTCCGCCACAAAGGATAATCCGGCTATGGCGCCTATTGTAGATATACCTGGATTGCCACGAGTCCTGATTATCGGAGATTCCATCTCGATTGGATACACACTCCAAGTCCGGGAGCTGCTTAAGGGAAAGGCAAATGTGCACCGTGTTCCACAAAACTGTGGCGCAACCAACAAGGGCTTCGCTCGCACGAAAGAAAAGTCGACTTGGGGTCTGGATCAACCATGGGATGTCATACATTACAACTTCGGTATTTGGGACACGAAAATCAGGCCCAATACAGGCAAAGTGACAACAAGCGACGAAGCCTATATCAAGAATCTCACTGCGATTACAGAGCGACTTAAAGAAACCGGCGCCGAACTAATTTTTGCCACGACGACACCAATTCCAGATAACCTACTCGTTGCTGCAGCACCCGATGCAAAGCTCCCCCAAAAGAGTCGTGTTTTTCTGGATGTCACCGAGAAAAACCAACTTGCTGTAAAAAGCCTCTCACCGATGGGAGTACAAATAAATGACCTCTACACAGTAGTCTATCCCCAAAGGGAAGCATGCTGGCGCCCTCAGGACTTGCACTTTAATCCTCATGGATGTGATGTATTAGCTGAAGCAGTCGCCACAAGCATTAGCGACGCCTTAGACAAACGCCAGAATTCCCAACCTTAAACATGAAAGCCAACCTAAGCGCCATTTCGCTCTTCCCACATACTTTCAGGGGGCGCAGAGGGTATTTTCGCTTCCCACTTAGCAAGCTGACAACGTAATTCCTTTTCAACTTCAAGAAGCACAGGATCTCCGATTCGATTGTGCATTTCATAGGGATCTTCGACACGGTCGAACAGCATGTCATCCAATCCATAAAAGTTTCGATGAAAAGCGCCTCTAGTCTCTTGCCAAACGCCTAGCTTATAGCGCTCAGTAATAATCGTGCTTTGTACAGCATTCTCCGTGATCACAAAAGGTCTTCCCGATTTTTTACCATTGAGCAGATCATAGGCTAGCGATTGCCCTGCCAATGGGAAGGGCGTATCCGTGGGTATTGGGACTCCGCATAAATCAAGTAGCGTGGGATAGAGGTCAACCAACTCGACCAAGCTTTGATTCACCCGCCCCTCTGCGATATGATTGCGCCAGTGGAGTATCAGTGGCACGCGGACGGTTTCTTCATAGACATTGTGCCCGGCCGAGCATTTTTCCACCATACCATGCGCCCCAACAAAATCACCATGATCCGAGGCGTAGATGATGATAGTGTCATCAAATTGCCCGCTATCCTTTAGAGCTTTCAGGATGCTTCCAACATGGTCATCGATCTCTTCGACCAAAGCGTAATAACCAGCTATGATATCTCTATAAATCTGCTCATTTTTACGCGCCTGATCGACGGGCCAAACCTGGTTGGATCCACCTAACAGTTCCCGAAATACTGGCGGCATAGTCGCAGGGTCCTGGCGCATTGAGGCAGGCATCGCCAACCCATCACCCTTATTGCGTCCACTCCCCCAATGACTACGGTCAAAGCGATCATAGAATTCTTTTAACGGCGTATAAGGCTGATGTGGACGGTAGAATGACGCCCAGCAAAAAAAAGGCTGATCTTTACCTGATCGTGAATGAATAAAATCCACCGTTCGTCTCCGAGTCCACGCCTCCATCGTCGTCTCTGGAGTTAGCTCAGTCACGTGCTGAGACATAGGAGAAATGGGTAGCTTCTTCGTCTCGGTAACCCATCCCTCGGCGCCATGAGCAAATTCCGCTCCCCAATCTCGGTCAAATGCCTCCCCTAACCCCTGATCATTAATCCAAGACACATAATTATCGTCTGGAGATTCTTTGATGAAATGGCTGGCCTGTTCAACCCATCCGGCATCACACCCACTCTCAAGGTGCCGCTTTCCAAATGCAGCAGTGTGGTATCCCGCACGTTGGAAAGCGGCAGGCAGGGAAACAACCTCCTCCATTACCGAGCTACGATCCATGTTCATGTAACAACCTAAAGTACGCGGATAAAGTCCCGAAAACAGCGAGCTGCGAGAAGGGACACAAATCGCGTTTTGGCAATAACCACGAGTAAATCTTGTTCCTGAAGCCGCCAGTGAATCGATATGCGGCGTGCGTATATCAGGATGTCCTTCACACCCAAGCACAGAGGCTTGATGCTGGTCACTAAATAGGAGTAAAACATTAGGATGTGATTTAGCCATCGTTCAAATTTCGATCATCGTTCCTAAGGCATTAGAATAAGGTCACCGACGGTAACTACATCCTTGTTATGCGCGCTTCCAAACCAGGTCATAAAAGCGTTTCTCCCTTCGCCGTCGTCTTCATTCACAATTAGCGTAAAGCCAAGATTTCCACCAACCTTTGGCTCGAATGGGGTAAGTCGCTCCCAAGGAATCGCAACTTCGTAGGTCCGATCATTACTCGTTTCGCTATCCCTATGAATGGCTAATTGAACCGAATCAACTAAGCCAACCGGCACAGTTGTATCTGCTGATAGTGCGCACCACACCTGAGCCCCTTTTTTTCCATCGGCTAAGGTATATTCGTACTTACCAGCTTTACGTTCGTTGACTCTCATAGGATCGATGAGCATCTGCAGGCTATCCAATCGCCAGAGGTCCCGACCTCCAAATTTCAACTCCCCGGTAGCATCATCCTTCACCGTGACTGCGACGTAGAGATAACGATCATCCCAAAGATAACGGATTTGAGCTGAAAGGTCGTCGACACCATCCCAAACTGGGGCAGCCAATCCAGGGTTTTCAATCGCATAGAAATGACTGACTTCATCTAAAGCTTCAACATGTGCTCTAGCCCAAGAGTCTTCGTCCAGTATCCCATCAAGAGTGATGTCCGTAGTAAGTCTCTCCACCGGCACGAATCCCGCAACTGGACGCTCAACTGAAATGGACTTTCCATCTACCCCTCGAATTGAAGCACTGACATGATATACGGTCGCTGGCAGGGAATCTACAATCGGCAAACGCAACTCAGTGCTTGAATGCGGCAGAACAGTGAGCTCCGTATTGTCCATCAACGGGAAGTAGGCATTCGTCGATAATATTGGCGTATACTCTCCCCCACGAAGTATCTGCTCACCATTGATCGAAGCTTTCCAATGTACTTTTTGTGAAGTGGATCCAGCATTTCTAATGAGCAGCTTGACTCCCGGTGAATCTTGTTCCCCAAGGGGTATAGGTAAAAGATTGAGTGATAGTTTAGCTTCAACTGGAAGTCGTAGCGATAGAACACCATTAAGTACACCTACCTTTTCTTGCACCAGGACTTGTAACGACGCCTCACGGACTTTGCTATCCGTAGCAATCTCCAAGCTGATGCGTGCGCACGGCTCGCCTTGAGTTGTCTTCGCTAATTCTGACTGTATTCCCCAGTAAGGAGGCGCTTGAATGGACACTGTCTGATACGCTGCTTCGTTCGGCAACACAACCTCAATGATGTTACGCACATCGTGCTTCAAGGCGCCTGGATATTGCCCCAAGCGAATCGGCGAATTAGGTAATTGCTCTGGCAATTTCCCAATTCTGTCTTCAAATGTAATCAAAACTGGATCAACGCCAACAGTTAAAGCTACGCCACCATCTTGCGCTTCTAAAGCATATGTCCTTCCATCGATATGTGTCAGTCGAACTTTGCCAGCTCCGTCATACGGTAAGAAAATATCATTTCGCGCAGAATCCGCATAGGCAATCAATGCAGAGCCATCCTCTTCATCTTCGAAAAGGTATAAGTGATAATCATCGTAGGATTTTTCTTCGACGAAACGCTTAGCCGCGATGCCATTGACAACATTATAATAGGCAATTGCATCCAGTTTCGGCGCGTACCTCTTATAGTGTGAAAAAAAGGTATTGTGAGCTTCACCAAAGCTGCCAACCAAACGCGCCTCCGGGTCGGGGTATACAAGCCCAAACCAGGAAACATTAGCTCCTCCAGATGCAAAGAAAATTGCGATTTTCTTATAAACCGAGCTGGCCACAGAGATGCGCGACATCCCTTGACTATTCAGTCCAATCTCGGTCGACCAAATCGGCTTTTTGTAGCCGTATTTTTCAAAAAGCTCAGGGTACTTTTCGGTTAATATTCTGCGGAGTTCAGCGGGATCTGAATACGTATGAAAATCATACGCATCGCACCACTGGCCCAGACCACGCTTAAAATACTCTTCATCGGGCCCCATGGAACTCCCCACTACAAAGATATCCGGATCGATCTTTTTAATTTCAGTATAGGCGATCCGATACGCATCGATATCTGCATCAATATCATCACCTTTGTTATGAGGCTCATTTCCAAGATTTACGTATAAAGGCTTCAAGTCTCCATACTTTGCAAAGAAAGTGCGAATCTCTTCTCTCATTAGCGCCCCATCATTGGCCAAAAGCATCTCCCATCCAGGCTGACGACGTTCAACGCTTAGCGCAGGTGAACGAACCATTGCCCCCATACCGAGTGCGTTGGTCTCATATATTTGAGCCGCATTAATCTGAGCTGGATCCGTTGAATAAATCCCCCAAGCATTACAAATTCGCACACCTAATCGATGAGTCAATATCGGGCTCTCTCTAGTGTTCTGATTCCACGTTCGACTGGTAAATGGAATTTCTTTAGGGCTAAACTGGTTGGCATGTGCTTCGGGTAAAATTGCAAAAGTAGAGTAATCAGCAAACGGATCGGCACTTTGACGCAAGATTTCGCCATGCACTTCATAATAGCGACCTACCTCAAGCGGAAGCTGCTGAAGATCGATAGTCGTCTGGTATCTGTAGTAGTTGCGACCTTGCACTAAGCCCTTGGGCTCGAGTCTGCTAAGAATGGGGATATTCTGCTCGCCCCCCCAGTAGTCGCATACCGTCACTTTAATCCTTGTCAGCGACTCAGGCAGCTCTTGAAGAGACCATACCTCGATGGTCACCGTTAGTGGGTCTTCTGGAAAAAGGAGATGCCCGTCAGCCGGCATAGTAAACAACATACGACGTAGGCCATCATCAGGCTGATCATCTTTAAGTAGCTTAATCGACAGGGCATCGACGATAAAATATCCCTCCGTTTCTTTGTGTAATTTCACAAGAACTTGTGCTGACACAGCATCATCTGGCACCTTCAAGCGCTCAACACGGAGGCGCCACGGATTTCGCTTATACCAACTTCGAACATCATGTATGCCGAGTGACTTGCCTTCACTATTGAAGAACACAATACTGAGTGATCCTCGATATGAATTGTCCATCGAATCCAAATCGCATCGACCTGCAAATTGTATCTCCAGTGTGCCAGCTGAAACGGAGAAAACTTGGCTTTCCGCACTCACCGTTTCACGCAACGTAGTTTGATCCTTTGATAAACGAAGCGCACCTTTTCCTTCATAGGTGACCTTGCCGGTAATCTCTACCCCAGCTTCTGTTGTTTTCCAGTTACTTTTCAACGCATCTGGATTCTCGAAGTTTTCGCTGAAGACCTCATTCGCTGGAGCGCCTGTTTTTTCTTCTGCCATCAATGAAGAAAATACAGCAGTGAATAAGAATATGATAAAAGCCTGTTTAAATAGTTTCATTTTAGAATAGTTAAGCCCTCGGATTAATCTGAACGCCAACAGACCGCTGAGGTGCTGGTAAAATCACAGGCGCATCTTCACCACATTCGACCATTCGGAGTATTAATCGTTCTGCTAAACTGTCGCACAGTTCCCGATGATTGACTGAGCCCGCCAAATTGAACAATTCATATGGATCACTGGCCAGATCATAAAGGTATTCTTCTTGATAGATGTCAGCACAACTATTGGCGACAGGATCAAGGCCCTCGGCCGACACTGCATATTTCCAACGCTTGGTCCTAATGACCCGTCCGACTTCACTTTCGCTGATTTGTGCAAACACTTCCTCGGGCCATTCTGCTTGCTTTCCATTTAATAATGGCATGATTGACCGGCCTTGCAGCGTTTCGGGCATTTCCAAGCCAGCTGCGTCAATCAGTGTCGCTGGTAGATCCACCAGACTGACGACTTCCTGTATCTGACCACCGCCATTGAAACCAGGTCCACAAAATGCAGTTGGCACGCGCAGAGATGAGTCATGACAGGAACGCTTAAACTCTCGATTTCGGGTAGCAAAGTGATTACCGTGATCCGAGGTGAACAGCACAATCGTGCTCTCGCTCAGCTTAAGACTCTTAAGCGCATCCAACACTCGACCGAGCGCCTCATCCAAACGCTTCACCATCCCATAATAGCCACCAATATGCCGGTGAGCATTACCGCCGAGTTCAGCTAAGTCTGGCGGTAGCCACCGTCCCTGATAGCGCTCTGCATATCCCGGTGGAGCTGGAAAAGAATTCGTCCAATTTTGATGGTGTGGCTCGATATATGAGCTGAATAAAAAGAAGGGCTTATCTTTATTCTGTTGGATAAAACGAATCGACGCATCTGCAATCGCATCTACTCGGTATCCCGGCAAAAAGTGCTCCTTCTCTTCCTCATCGTATAAATGCACTTCAAAAGCATCTGAAGTGAATTCCAGTATATTGCTTGCCAGCCACTCTTGATAGCCTCCGCGCTGTGCTGGACGAACAGGGCCACGTGAATTCTCATCGCCCAAATGCCATTTGCCAATGTATCCGGTACGGTAGCCAGCCTCATTAAAACTCTGTGCTATCGTAGGGACATCTTCTGGCAGTGGTATACCATTTCGATAACAACCTGTTCTAGTCGCATATTGTCCGGTTTGAAAGCAGGACCTTGCAGGGCCACATACAGGCTGACAAGTAAATGATTGGGCAACATGAGTTCCCATCCGCGCCATTCGATCAAAATTAGGCATCAACTCCAATGGGTTTCCGTGCAGACCGGAACAATCCCAACGCTGTTGATCTGTAAAAAACACGACTACATTTGGAGGGGTTTCAGACATTAAACTACTATCTTAGAATCTATCAAATCCAGATCTACAAGGCCTACCAATTAATAAACGCAACCAATCTTCACTAGTAATCTCTGGCTAGTGCGATTAACGCATTCATAGGAGTATGATTGAAATGCGACTTAGGCGCTAAAAGCCATCATTCAAACTCGCTAGTTAATCGTCGAAAAGTTAGCAAGCTGAACTGCCCCGGTAGTAGATCCATCACTTGGTGAGCTGACGCTCAACTTGAGCTGCTGAATTGGAAAATGAATCTTCCCATCGTTAGCGCCCCCCCAAGACTCAAATTTTCTGTCAGCAAGGATTTTGAAAGACTCCCATTGCCCTGTGCCCTTCGGCTTTATCCTGGCTTGTAGATTCTGCTTAGTGCTATCGACAAAGCGAACGGTGATAGACTGCTGAGTCGATGCGAGCACATCCATATTGAACTCATTAAATTGAGGAATGTCTGTAGTGGTAGTCGCAACCAAATTACCCTTTGCGCCAGGTTGAAAGTCATAGGCAACAACACCAACATTATTTTCGAGCGAAATGCTGCCGTCGCCCTTGTTCTTCTTCAGCTTCCACTTCGCTCCTGGAGCGAATAGGTTCAAATCAGAGCCGCTAATAGCCGGCGCTGCAGCTACGGAAATTGGCGCTGAAGAAGCTGCCGAGGTTGTTGGCGCTGGCTGAGTGACTGGAGTCGCAGATGCTTGCGGCGTCGATCTACTGTCACTACCGGTAGTTGAAAAGCCCGCAAACTGAACAGCGCCAATAGTCGTCCCATCAGAAGGCGCATTAACACCCAATTGAATTTGTTGAATAGGAAAATGAATCTTTCCATCATTGGCCCCACCCCAAGACTCAAACTTCCTGTCGGCGAGTATCTTAAATGGCTCCCATTCTCCCGTCCCCTTCAATTTAATTCTGGCCTGTAGGGTTTGCCTCGTGCTGTCGATAAAACGAACTGTGATTGACTGCTGAGCCGAGGCAATCGCATTCAGGTTGAACTCCGTAAACTCAGGAATGCTTGTATCAGTAATCGCTACTAGGTTGCCCTTTTTCCCCGACTGAAATTGATAGCTCACTACGCCAACATTATCTTTCAGCACTATACTTCCAGTAGCGTTATTCTTTCTCAATTTCCACGAGGCTCCAGTCGCAAATAAATTCAGTTCTGAACCATGGCTCGCCGGCACAGTAGCAACCTGCACCGATTCCTGTGCTCCAGACGATCTAGCCGAGGCTTGTGTTCCGTCCGAGCCTTTATTGCCTGCTGCAGTGATTAAGTCGGCCAACTCGACTTTACCGGTTGCGCTTTGATCAGTCCGAACAATCCCAATTTTAATCTGCTTGATTGGGAAATGTATCGTACGATCATTAGCACCGCCCCAGCTTTCAAACTGCTTATCCAACGGAACAATGATTGGCTCCCAATCACCTGTGCCTTTGGTTTTTGTTTTATGCTGTAAGTTTTGTCCTGTGCTGTCGATGAAGCGAAAAGTGATCGGTTGGCGAATTGGAGTGCGTGCATTTAGATGGAGTGCACCAGCTTCAGCGGAAATATTCGTATCTACTTGGGCCATCAAATAGGCTGGCTTATTGGGGGTGGAATTCGTGAAGTCGTAGGTGACTATGCCAATTGGATTGTTTCCATCTTTCCCCAATGCGAAGCTGCCATCTCCGTTGTTTTGTTTCAGTTTCCATTCGTTACCAGAGGTGAAAAGGCCCAAGTCCTTACCTCCGACCTCTGCAGCAGAAGTAATCAGCTCACCGGTTTTCGGTTTTTGCATACTGCCGGGAACCACGCTTGAACCGTTCGGCGCAACGCCATCGGGCAGCACAATGTATTGTGGAGCGCCAGTGACAGCGAGCTCCAAAGGGCTACCGCTGACCGTCGATTGATTGCCGTAAAGATCAACCCGTGTGAAAGAACCGCTGGCGCCATCCAAAGTAATGGAATGGTCAAGTGTCTCGTCCGGAGAGCTTTGCGGCGGAGCCGACGTCCAGACAACAAGTTGACGCTCTCCTGCCTTGCTTTCCCAAAGCATCACGAAGTCACGTTCGTTATCTGAGGGAAGACGCTTAATGTATTTATATCCAGACAACTGCTCGTGCATGGCCTTAGCCGCATCCTCAACCGGCACTTTGAATCCCGGTTTAATGCCAAATTTATCACCGTCCCATTGATACCATACAGTAGCTCTGATGCCATACATCTGATCCATCATGTATTGACGAACATAGTGCCAAGCCTGATACACGTGCGCCTTATCAGCCGAGCCGCCAGACCACCCTTCACTTGGTATCTCGCCTCCTCCGATATGCTGTTTGATAGAGAAGCCACGCTCAGTATCAAACATCAGTAAATTAGGTTTTCCGTATTTTTGCAGCAGATCACGCGTGATTGTGTGTCCAACGGCAAACTCCTCAGGTGTCTTAACACCGTATGGATGCACCGACCACCCCTGAATCCCGCAGTCTAAAATGCCTTTCTGAAAGCAATACTCCGTCCACTCGTAGCTTGGTTGCCAATAGTTGGAAACGGACCCCGCAATCACAAATGCGTCAGGAACTTTCTTGTGAATTGTCTTTGTCGTTTCAATCACAAGCGCCGTGTACTCATCGGCATAAGGCTCGGAGTTATGCTTGCCATCTTTGCGCCAAAAACTCCGAACATTCGGCTCGTTCCAGATTTCCCAAATTATAGGATAATCTTTAAAATGCTCTGCCGCAGCCGCAGAGAAGTTGGCGAAGCCCTTACGACCAGCTTCTGTCTGAATGCCACCCTTGCCATCATCTTCGTAAAGTGGATTTCCTCCGAAGAGGGAAACGCAAATCCTCATTCCTTTGGCTTTTGCGTGATCAAATTCTTTTTGCCACGCAGAGAAGTCGTAAACACCTTTTTCAGTCTCCACTGCATTCCAATACATACCTCGACGAAAGCCTCTAAAACCAATGTCATAGACTTCGTCAATGGTCTCCGTAGAGAAATTATGAGACTTCAACTGTATATAGACAGGATCCGGGAAGTATGGACCAGGCACAGCCTGAGTGGTGGCAAACAGCGGGGCTTGCAAGATGATCGAAAGAACTCCAATCGCGAGGTTAGGGAATTTCATGGTTTTCAAAAATACTAAAACAAGTCGTTCGATTAATAGAAAATGCAATTGTTTCAGCTTAGTCACTAGATTCGCAAATAAATCCAAGCTTAATAATAAGTTCGGTCATCCGGAGACATATTTGACATAGCGAGTGCCGGAACCGAGATTAATAGCTTCAGCAATTCTAAGCTCTTACCCTAGCCCCACAGGGATTACGCAGCCCAACCTCTAAAGATATAATATGACACGCGAAGAACTCGATGCCCTTGGTGAAGAAATCGCTACCGCCAGTAGTAGCCTATCCACCATTTTTGAAGAAATATCTATTGTTGTTGTTGGCCAACAGCATCTAATCAAAAGACTCTTGATCGGCCTTCTGTCCAACGGACACGTACTGCTCGAAGGCGTCCCCGGCTTGGCCAAAACGACGACGATTAAGGCGCTCGCAGACTGTCTGCATGCACAGTTCAGTCGAATTCAATTCACACCGGACCTATTACCATCGGACGTCGTTGGAACCATTATCTATAATCCAGACAAGAATGAGTACTTCGCCAAAAAAGGCCCAATTTTTGGCAACCTTCTTCTAGCGGACGAGATTAACCGCGCTCCAGCAAAAGTACAATCTGCGCTACTTGAAGCGATGCAAGAACGACAAGTAACGCTTGGAGATGAAACACATCGCTTGCCCGACCCATTCCTCGTATTGGCCACCCAAAATCCGGTTGAGCAAGAAGGGACTTACCCTCTGCCAGAAGCCCAACTCGACCGCTTCATGATGAAAGTAACAGTCGATTATGGAACTGCCGAGGAAGAACGACGCATACTGGATCTCATGATCAGCTCCCAGAAAAAAGCTGAATGCCAACCTGTGTTTGATTTGAATCAACTACGCTACCTGCGCAACCTCGCAGACAGCGTCTATGTTGATGAGAACGTGCGAGATTATATTATTGGCCTGGTTATGGCTACACGTAAGGCAACTGACCTAGATCCTAAAATGGGAGCCTACATCCGCTGTGGTTCTTCGCCTCGAGCAACTATTAATCTCACTCACGCTTGCAAAGCCCATGCACTCATGGAAGGGCGTTCTTATGCCACGCCCTACGACGTCAAAGCAGTAGCCCCTGAGATTTTAGGACATCGAATTCTCCGAACCTACGAGGCCGAAGCCGATGAAGTCTCCTGCGCCCATATCGTTCAATGGGTTCTCGATACGGTTGTGGTGCCATGATTTTATCGAAAGATCAGCTTTCCAAGCTACGACGCCTGGAGCTAAAAACGCGTAAGCTTGCCGTGGAAATTTTATCAGGCTCCTATCATTCCGCATACAAAGGCCGTGGATTGGATTTCGAAGAAGTGCGCGCCTATCAACACGGTGACGATGTTCGCACAATTGATTGGAACGTAACGGCTCGAACACGCACGCCGCATGTGCGCCGCTTTCGCGAAGAGCGTGAACATGCATTTGTAATCATGGTGGATATTAGCGCATCCGGCCTCCTCGGCTCTGGTGAGCGAAATAAACGCGAACTTGCTGCGGAAATCGCATCTACACTGGCCTTCAGCGCTCTTAGCAATAACGACCGCGTTGCCCTGATTCTCTTTTCAGATCAAGTTGAAAAGTTTATTCCGTTAGGCAAAGGCCAGGCTCACGTCTTCAGGATCATCAAAGAAATCCTTTACACCGAACCTCAAAGCCCTCGCACCAATATCGCAGAGGCTCTCAGTTTCCTCAATAATGTCTTTCCCCGACGCTCGGTAACAATGCTTATTTCCGACTTTTTGGATAACTCCTATGAGCGACCTTTGAAAACAACGACTCGTCGCCACGATCTGCTAGCCATCCATATTTACGACCCACACGAACGCGAACTGCCTAACGTTGGGTGGATCTGTCTACGTGACTCTGAAACAGGCGCTGTGGTTGAAGTAAATACTTCGGACCCAATAGTTCGCAGTCGATTTGCTCGGCAGACTGCCGAAAGCTGGGAGCGAGTTCACACCCTCCTTCGTCGCACCAAGACTGATTACATCGAAGTTTCAACAACAGCGAACTTCCACATGCAGCTCCGACAATTCTTTGACCGACGCGCTGCCCACTCCAGATAAATGAACGCCCCTCTCGAAATCATTGAAGACTACACGCTGGTCGATCCTCCCGGCATTTTTAGTAACCCCTTTGTATGGCTGGGAATATTCATTGGAGCGATCGTGATCGGGTTCGTTGCATACAAATTGATGCGTTACCGACAAGCCACCTTAAGCGCACCGCCACCACCAGAAAAGAGCGCAAGACAAGATCTTCAACTATTGGCCAGCGACATCGACCTACTCAGCGCACGTGAATTCGCATTGAAAATCTCGTTGATTCTACGCGTCTACATCGAACGACGATTTGACCTCAATGCACCCAAATTTTCGACCGAAGAGTTTCTCTATCATGCAGCACATTCACCGCTGCTTCCTGAAGAGCAGCATGACTGGACAAACAAATTTTTACTGCGCTGCGATCAGACCAAGTACGCCTTGGCCGATATGGAGCGACAAACGAAACATGAGCTCTTCGATGCGGTTCAGTCCTTTGTTAAAAATACAACTCCCCCTCACTAATGACGCCCATCTTAACCATGTTCAGTTTCGGGCAACCTTGGTGGCTATTGCTACTGTTGCTACTTCCACCACTTGTCTGGTTACTGCAAGGAAAGGGCAAGCCACCTTCGGTAGGCTACTCATCAACTGAGCTACTAAGGAAAAGTAGCCGAACCGCTCGTCTAGGCCCACGTGGCTGGCTTTGGTTCATACGCTTAGCGATACTCTGCTTCGCAATCATCGCCTTGGCTCGGCCACGGCTTGAAAACAGTGAAACCAAAGACCAACGCTATGGCATAGACGTTGTTTTAGTGTGCGATATCTCAAACTCAATGCGCTTACCAAGTTTCGAGAAAAACGGGAAAAAGCTCACCCGAACAGAAGCATTGATTGACGCCGTGGATGCATTTGTTGAAGAGCGTCCGAAAGACCGAACGGGATTGGTCGGGTTTGCAGCGCATGTTTACCGGCTAACCCCGTTAACAACCGACGCCAGTTGGCTTCCCGAAGTGCTACGACAGATAGAAAATCAAGGCGGAACAGCCATCGGAGAGGGCATGCTGGAGGGGATCCGCATGCTCAACGAAAGCAAAGATGCAGAATCTCGCGTAATGATAGTCGTTTCAGATGGCTATAACACATTGGGCATCGATCCCGTTGAAGCCGCTGAACTTGCCCGAGAAGAAGGCATCCGCGTGCATTCGATCCGCATTACCGATTTCCAAAATGTTGCCGGCTCGAGTGTTGGACAAGGCACTCTTGAAAAAGTTGCGCGCACCGCTGGCGGGATATCCGCTTCCGCAACGAGCGCCCAAGGATTAATCGATATCTATAAGCAAATAGATCGCCTGGAAAAAGGTAAGATCGAAACCAAGAAAACACGCCTATTTGACGAGATTTATAGCTGGCCACTGACAATCGCCAGTTTGCTGGGACTGTTTGAACTCATCGCTATGTCAACCTTCTGGATTAGATTACCATGATCATTGCTCAACCATACTTCCTCTGGACGCTCCCTCCCCTACTCTTAAGCGGAATAATATTCTATCTATGGTCACGACGCGTACGAAAGAGGCGGCTTAGCCTGTTCACCACTTTTGCTCAAACAAAGGAACTGCTGCGTTCGCCTCAGGAAAAGCTCAGAATCGCCAGCTATTGCTTGATTCTCCTTGGGCTGGCTTTCTTTGCACTGGCTCTTGCCCGTCCACTTAGCGATCCCAAACAAAGCGAAGCCAAACGCGAAGGCTTGGATATACTTATCGCGGTAGATGTATCCAAAAGTATGCTAGCGAACGACACGTCTCCCCGTCGTTTGGAGCAAGCTAAAGCAGTACTGAAAAACTGGCTCAAACATGCGGGTAATGATCGTATTGGCCTGATTGCATTTGCCGGGGAGTCCTTCCTTCAACTGCCATTGACCAGTGATCGAGTAACCACAAATACATTTCTAGATTCTTTACGCCCAACAGGAAAAGGCGGCAGTGACTTGGAAAAGCCAATACGCACCGCGATCAATGTCTTTAACCGAAGTGAAAGCAAAAACCGTGTGCTCTTGCTCGTCAGTGATGGAGAAGACAATTCCGAGAATCCTGTCCTTGCTACGGTAGATGAAGCGAACCGTGAACATAACATACGCATCTATACACTTGGCGCAGGCACTCCAGCCGGTGGCCAAGTGCCTAATTTCACTCCTGGGGGCAAGGTTAGCGGACGCATTAAAAATGCATACGGGCTTCCTGTTATCTCGAAACTCGATGCACATCAACTAAGCATGATCGCACAAGCCGGAAAAGGCGCTTACTATCCTATCCAGAGCGAGTCGGATCAACTGGATGAGCTAAGAATAGCGTTATCTACTTTACCCCGCGAAACGCGCATAGTCGAAGCAACAGATTATCAGGAATGGTTCTTTATTCCGCTACTTTTTGGCATGCTCTGTCTAGTTGCTGAACGGTTTCTGTTTAGACTTCATATGCCGATCCCCGCCAGTGCTCCGGGTCTGGTAATATTAGCCCTAGGCTTTTTCATCGCTTTGCCAAATCAGCTATCTGCGGAGTCAAACCCAAAGCTAGACTTCGACTCACAGAACAAACTCATAAAGCAAGGGCGTGTAGAACAGGCCCTTGCTGAGTTGGAGGCAATGCTCGACGAATATCCAGAAAATCCATACCTACTTTACAATATTGGCGTGACCGCAGCTTTAGCAAAAGAATACGAACTATCCGTAGCTACATTTGAAGCACTGATTTCGCTCCCTGATGACATCATGCGGCCTCAAGCCCTTTACCAACTAGGCAATGTTCGATCCAGATTGGGTGAAGAGCTGCTAAAACAGGGCGATCAACTAAAAGCAATCAGTCAGTTTGAAATGGCGTTGTCTTGCTATGAAGCCCCTGGCGCAGCAGGAAAGGGTTTAGGTCGTAACGGCTACATCATAGCCGAAGCCTACTTGGAAACCGTAGAAGACTTTGCATCGGATTCCCTGGAAAAGGCAGACAGCGCTGATTCAACCAAACAGCAAATACGAATTCTGCAAAAAGCATTATCGGTTATGGGAGCTGCAATGTCACGCGCTGACAAACGCGAATCGACTAAAGCCCTGAACGAGAAGATTCGATACGATCTCACCGGAGTGCAAATTGCTGCAGGGGAGGAAAAACTAAGTGAAGCTCTTGGATATGCACAAAAGGATTTCAAGAAGGCATATGCGTACGCAATGGATGCCGTTTCGCTGGCAAGCGAGGCGGTCTCACTTTCACCTCAGGATGCCCGCGCTCAAGAATTCGCAGCAAAGGCGCGCTCAACAGCTTCTCGCTTGATCACTGAGCAGATGAAGGAGGTACTTCCCGAAACTCAACTGAACGATAAAGTCTATGAAAGAATAAGTGAGTTAAATCGAATAAAAGATAATTTGGAAGAGGCCTTGTCACTATCACCTGAGAATCAAGAAGCTGCATCCCTACTTCGAGAAACAATGCAAAGCATCGCCCAGGCAGCTATCGAGATCGGCGATAAAAATGCTGAATCTGCCAGTAAAGTCAAAAAAGTTGAAAAGCAAGTGGCTCTACTGAGTAACGCGATGGATCAATACGAGAAAGCACTCGATGCCGACCCTGGTAATTCTGATGCACAATCACGGATAGACGAGACGGCTCCCAAACTAGCAGAGACTCTCCCGAAAATGGCTCAATCTGAGATCGATAAAGCAACTGATAAACTAAATGGCGAGAAGCCATCTCTGAGCGACCTAGAGGATGCGCGTAAGCACATGGAAAAAGCAGACCAAGCCATCAATAAGGCGGAAGCAATGGGCAATGCCCCAAGCAAAATGGCAGACTTAAAAAGACAATCTGAAGAACTTAACAAAGAGCTATCCAAGCAGATGGCAAAAGTTGAAGGTGAAGCTAAAAAGCCTGATCAGGGTGGAACTCCTGGTGAGGATAAGCCTGCTCAAGAAGATCAACCAGGCAACCCCCAGGAAGGAGAACAGTCGACTAGCACTGTTTTAGGATTTGCCGATATCCGAACTTCTAACCACGGATCGGATGCTGCAGAAGTGGATCAGGACTGGTAATCACATGCACATCTTAGAGCACTCTCACTTTAAATTGTCCACTCAGGTGGAGAGGGAATTGAAAGCAGCGCAAGGCGTAGCCGATTGAGCTCGCTTCTGAGCAAAAAACTTTCGGAGGAGCGAGGCGAAACGGATATCGGTCTTGTTAGCTATTTGTCTGTTCTTCGAACAGGAAGACATCTGATTCAGTCCGAGCGTTTTCCATAATATCTCCGATCTCCTTAACGATATCAGGATGCTTCGCCGCTACATCAATCTGCTCACCGGGATCTACATCCAGGTTAAATAACTGTATTGGGGCATTCGAGTTATTGAGGACTCCATAACGAACCCCCTTCCACTTGCCCATGCGTACGGCCACACGTCCATTGCTTTCATGGAACTCCCAATAAAGATATGGATGCGTTGCCTGCTTCCCTTTACCTAAAAGAGTAGGCGCTATTGAGATACCATCTGTATCCACTGGAATCGCAACTCCGGCTAATTCATTAAACGTTGGCGCCATGTCCCAAAACGCGGAAATGTGATCCGATTCAGCCCCCGGAGCAATGGTCCCGGGCCAATAGGCGATCATCGGAGTATGGATGCCACCTTCGTACAAGTCACGCTTGTAACCTCGAAATGGACCGTTGCTATTGAAGAATTTAGGATCAGCCCCACCCGCCTTATGCGCGCCGTTGTCCGAGGTAAAAATGATGAGTGTATTACCGGCAATTCCTAGTTCCTCGGTTAATGCAACGATCTCACCCACCTGATCATCGAGCAAGGTAATCATAGCCGCAAATGCCGTGCGCGGTTCGGCTTGTGCTTCATACCCCCCACGTCGATAATGTGGACCGGTGTATCCCTTGAAAGCTTTGGGCTCTTCAAACTGTCCACGGAATTTAGACATGTAAGCTTCTGGCGCAGCCAATTCGGCATGGGGTATAATCGAAGCAACATAAAGAAAGAATGGCTGATGCTGATGCTCTTCGATAAACTGAAGCGTTTGCTCATGAATTAAATCGGGTGCGTAAGCACCCTTTTCTCTTCCCGCATTCGCATCTAGCATCACTTTCTGCTCATTCGACCAGAGGTGATAAGGATAGTAGTTGTGCCCGAGACGCTGGCAATTATAGCCATAGAAAACGTCAAATCCTTGGTGTAATGGATCTCCTTCAGACCCTGGATAGCCCAGTCCCCATTTACCAAAAGCGCCACTGACATACCCTGCCTCTTTCAACATCTCAGGAATCAAAACTGTCTCCTCTGGAATCGGCAACTGCCCCTCTGGTTCTAGCTCGTAATTTCCGCGGACATATGTGTGGCCAGTATGCTGCCCCGTCATCAGTGAGGAGCGAGAAGGCGCACACACAGTGCTACCCGAATAGTGCTGAGTGAAGAACATCCCATTTTCCCTTAAACGGTCGATGTTGGGCGTCTCAAATTTCTCTTGCCCAAGAAAGCTTAGATCACCGTAACCAAGATCATCAGCAAGAATGTAGATAATATTTGGCGGGGCAATTGCCTGAGTCGCTGGCTGGCCACAGAGGGCCTTCGTTAATCCCAGCAAACAACACATCGCGGTAAGAAAACTCGATATCTTCATCTAAATCATCTAAGAAAAGCTACACGCGTCATTCACTCAACACGCATATTGGCGGTTTAGGAAGGAAGCTCCCAAACTAAGGCGTAAAAAGGAAAAAATACTTAGCTTATTTGCGACGCCGCACCAAAACGACACCGAGACTCAGCAGGCTAACCAGGATCGCGTATGTGCCAGGCTCAGGAATTGTAGTGCCTGTAAGAATAAAATTATCTGCAGCAAAGGCTTCCGCTCCCCCCGTATATCCATCAATCGATATGCGCAGGTCCATGCTGCTGCCCGTTCCGCTTACAATTGTGGTGAAAGTCTTGAGCGTCGTACCCAAATCGTCGACACCGGCAGTTCCTCCGACTAGGCCCATAACACCGGGAGAGTTCGCATTGCCCTGAAAATCCAACAATGTAGACCAATCGGTTGCATCATCTATTCGATACTCGATCGTAAGGTAATCGGTAGCCGTCACATTGGTAGTGCTGCCAAGTTGACCAGAAAACTGGATATTGGTGTAATCAGCGATATCAATGTTAGACCACGTAAGTGTGTAGGGAATGATAAGGTCGTTGTCGTAATGTTCCCCTTTGATCGCATCCAGATCCTCTCCTGCAAAAAAAGTATTATCATCTGCTAAGGGAGTGACTCCATCCACTGCCAACCAATCATCGAGCCCAACTGGATTTGATTCCGTGCCGCTCTGATCAAAATCTGGATTGGCTCCGGCAAGACCAATATAGTCTGGAGATGAAGCTACACTATCCATATCGAAAGAATTAATGCCACTGCCATCGGCCTTAGTAAAGCCGTTAGCATTGTCGAATGTTTCGTTCAAGATAACAGCTGCATTAGAGCAAACGGTGAATGCAAAAAATGCAGAGGCAAGAGTCGTCGTCTTTTTCATATTTGGAGTAGTTTTGATGAATAAGTTCCTAGGAGTTTAAACAATACGGTGCACCTAGTAAAAACACTAGGGCAGCAGATTTGATTAAGAGCATACACAGTGCAAGAGAGCAATAACTTAATATAAAGTAGAAGCAGAACTGCACTAACTTTATATTAAGCCCAAAACTCATTGCTGGCCCTAGCAACACCCAAAACAATTTCATGCAGTCAACCCTAATGATCGCACATCATAGAGGGCCGATTTCTTACTCACCATACTTGGAGTTTAGTTTCACCAACGTGATCCGGGCAAAAACTAAACTCATCACAACCGCTTGATAGCATCATATAACGCTAGGCCAATGATGTGCCATTGATTCCATTGAGACACCACTAACAAAAGATAATATGAAACAGGGACCCGCTTGGCTTAAGAATGCAATTTTTTACGAGATCTACCCCCAAAGTTTTCTGGATACCGACGGCGACGGAATTGGAGATATCCCGGGCGTCATTCAGAAACTCGATTACATCAAATCTATCGGATGTAACGCTATCTGGCTTAACCCTTGTTTCGTGTCTCCTTTTGCCGATGCTGGCTATGATGTGAGTGATTATCGAACCGTAGACCCTCGTTATGGCTCCAACGAAGACCTGGAGAAACTCTTTATTGAAGCGCATAAACGTGACATGAAGGTCACCTTGGATCTCGTTGCAGGACATACATCAATCGAACATCCTTGGTTCAAAGCTTCTTCTCAGCCAGAGCCCAACAAATACTCAAACTGGTATGTCTGGACAGACTCTGCCTGGACGGAAAGCACCAGTGAGACACCGTTGATACGTGGGTTCAGTAATCGCAATGCCGCTTACATGCCAAACTTCTTTCACTTTCAACCAGCGCTCAATTTTGGTTTTACAGAACCCGATCCCAATAAACCATGGCAATTACCCACGAATCACCCCGATGTAGTAGGCTTGCGTGAAGAGATGAAGAATATCATGCGATTTTGGTTGGATGCAGGTGCTGATGGTTTCCGTGTCGATATGGCCTCATCGCTCGTAAAGTCCGATCCCGAAATGAAGGGAACCATCGCATTATGGCAAAATATACGGTCTATGTTTGACGAAGAGTATCCAGAGTGTGTCCTCATTGCAGAATGGTCCTTTCCTAAGCATGCACTACAAGCGGGCTTTCACATGGACTTCATGATCCATTTCAACACGGAAGCTTATAATTCGCTTTTTCGTGATGAAGAGAAGAGGGATTGCTTTCTAACGCCAGGAACGAAATACGGCCATAGTTTTTTTGATCGTGAAGGAAAGGGAGACATCACTCGTTTTCTTCGCCATTATATCGAACATTTCGAAGCCACAAAAGACATTGGCTATATCTCATTGCCCACTGGGAATCACGACCTCACCCGAATTTGCTGCCACCGCACCCCGGAAGAGTTGAAAGTGATTTACGCGTTCTTATGGAGTATGCCCGGTATCCCCTATCTCTATTTTGGCGATGAAATCGGCATGAAATATATAAAAGGTATGACTTCAAAAGAAGGCGGATTCGGCCGTGTAGGATCTAGAACGCCCATGCAATGGAATAACACTCGCAACGCAGGGTTCTCCACCGCGCCGTCGGAGAATCTATACCTACCATTAGATCCAGCGACAAATCGCCCTAATGTTGAGCAAGAAGTGAGCGATCCAGACTCTCTGTTAAACCATATAGTATCCATGGCTTCTTTGCGTCGCCAATATCCAGCCTTACAAGCGGATGGGAACTTCACTGTTATCTACGGGGAGAAAGAACAATATCCTTTTGTTTTTCTAAGATCCACACCTGAAGAAAGAATTCTCATTGCGATTAATCCGGCTGATCGCGAAGTAAACGTTCAATTGCCAGAAAGCTATAGCTCACTCTGTCCACTAAAGTCGTCCGGGGTTACTTATTCCAAAGACACGAGGCAATTGGCGATGAACCGAATTTCTTACTCAATATTCTTAGTAGAATAATATAATATCATAGCATTTTAAACCTAATATAAAAAATTAGATCAAACATCCAACAAAAGGCCCAGTGTAATTAGCTGATCTTGTCCTTGCAACTGGTCCAACCAGCGCTTCGGAATGCCCGCCACGCCGTAGCGGATACCCGCAATGCCCCCCGCCAGACAGGCCGTGGTGTCGGTGTCGTTGCCCAGTGAAATCGCGCGGCGAACGATCTCCGTATAGTCACTACCTTCACACGCCCAACGCACTGAGTGCAGCGTATCCACCACGTAGCCCGAGCCTTGGCATTTGGGCCGGTCGTAAGGTTTGATGTGCTGATCGAGCTCTTCCAGAAACTCCGGCTCGTCGTGGTAAAGACGCGTCAACGTCGCCACCGCACTACCCCACGGATTCACGTGCCGTTCGATCTCGCGACGCGCCCACAGGCAATACAGCGCGCAGCAAATCTGCGAACGCGCATGCTGGTGAGTGAGCCGGGACTGGCGTTGCGCGTCGGTGACCAGATCCGCGTCGTTGCCGCCATGCAGCAACGCCAGCGGCAGGCAGCGCATCAGCGAACCGTTGCCATTGTTGCGCGCGCCCTTGAGCCCGGAGTCCGAGGTGATGGCGCCACGCTTGAGTCGCAGCAGCGCTTCACTGGTCTGGTTGCCGATGTCGAACACGTAGCCCTTCACCGCCATGTAGCCTTCGTCCCGCCAACGCAACAGCCGGTTGGCGAAGTCATGCCGGTGGTAGGCGCCGCAAGCCATCATCGTGGCAAACAGACAAAGCGCCTGCGCGCCGTCGTCCGACCAATAGCCCGGCGGCACGTGCTCATAGCTCCGGAAAAATCCTTTGGGCGGCGTCATTTCGATTTGCTCGAACGGCGGTATCTCGGCGGCGCAGTGAAACTCATACGGCACCCCGCAGGCGTCGCCCACCAACAGGCCGAGCATCCCGGCGCGCACCGTTTCCCAATCCTCTCGCATTAAAACAATAACTCCTTCACCCAGTAATGCCCTCCGATCACCAGGTATTCGTCTTCACCTTTCAGCAAGCTGTCCGGCAAAAGACCGCTAAAAAATACAATTTTGCAAAACGGAATCTGACTCTTCCAAACGGTCGATCCAAACTCCCACGCCTTTTCCCGGTCCGAGGTGAATGAGACCAGGTTGTTTAAACGTACGCAGCTTTCGCGCTTGCCCCGGCGGTCGATCACGGGGTGCTCTTCCGGGTCGTTCGTGCCACGGTAGAGCTCCCAGTGCAGTTGCCCCGGCCAGCGGCGATCGAGCTCATACTGACAGTATTCATAGAGCAAATCCAGTTGCGAGTAGATCGCGTTGGTCATGGCTAAGCCCTTCATCCGGTCGTAGGCAAAACGCGCGTCCTCGGCGCCATCGTGGTCGTTCGTTAAACGCCCCCGATGATACGTCGGCCCAATGCCGAAACGACTTTGCACCCAGCTCTTAAGTACGGCGGCGGCTTCGCGGTTGCTGTCCACTTCCCATCCGCGCAGGTAGCGAAAATAGCTGTTGCGCAAGCTGCTTCGAGCCTTGCCCGCGTACTGCTCCCACAGGTGCAGCCCAAAGGTGACGGCCAGGTAGTCGTGGAAGAGTTGCCCGCGCTGCTGCGGGTCGTCCGTGTCACGAAGCTTAGCGAAAAAGCCGCGGTTCGCAGTGCGAACCCCGGCGATTTGAATGGGCGTCGGGTTGGCGTTGAACTCCTCCGAGGCAATGAGCCACGGAGAAGTATCGCACAAGTTTAGAGCAAGCCCACTTGGCTTAGCTGACTGTTCGGGGTAAGGGGCTCCTGGCATGGATTACCCCCAACCATCGTCGTCGTCATCCTCGTCTTCGGCTCCAACTGCGGCTAGCCGCTCCAACTGCTTCCAACGCTCGTCCACCTGGGTTTGCGCCATGGTGAGGAGCGCCCCTGCACGCTCGGGATCGGAGCGGAGCAGTGAGCGGAAGCGGTTTTCCTGCTGCATGAATTCGGAAACCGGCGTGGATGGTTCGAACGAATCAAGACGCATCTTGGGCAAGGCGTTGGCGCCGTTGCGCGGGTCGAAGCGATACAGCGGCCAGTAACCGGTGTCCACTGCGGCCTTCTGGCGGGCCGGGCCGTGAGCCAAGTCGATACCGTGCGCGAGGCAGGGACCGTAGGCGATGACCAGCGACGGCCCGTCGTAGCTCTCTGCTTCGCGGAGCACATCGAGCGCTTGTTGCTCGTTTGCGCCGAGTGCGATCTGCGCCACGTAGATGCCGCCGTAGCTGATGGCGATCTGGCCAAGGTCCTTCTTCGGCATCTCCTTACCCGCGGCAGCAAACTTAGCCTGCGCGCCGATCGGCGTCGCCTTGCTGGCTTGGCCACCAGTGTTGGAGTAAACTTCAGTGTCGAGCACGAGCACGTTGACATTGTGGCCGCTGGCGAGAACGTGGTCCAAGCCGCCGTAGCCGATGTCGTAGGCCCACCCGTCACCACCAACGATCCAGGTGGACTTCACCACGAGGTAATCCAGGTGCTGCAGGACGCGGGATGCCATCGGGTCATCAACGCTCTTCAGCGCTTCGCCCAGCTCTTCAACTTTGCCGCGCAAAGTAATCACGTCGCCCTTGCCTTCGAGCACTGCGTCGCAGAGTTCGGTGTCAACTTTGCCACGCAAAGCTTTCAGTGCGGCGCGGGCCATGTCGGTGCGGCGCTTGGAAGCCAGGTGCAAGCCGAGGCCGAATTCCGCATTGTCTTCGAAGAGCGAGTTTGCCCATGCCGGACCGCGACCATTCTTGTCGGTGCAGTAAGGCGTGGTGGGCAAGTTGCCACCGTAGATCGAGGAACAACCGGTCGCATTGGCCATGAGCAGGCGGTCGCCAAAGAGCTGTGTGAGAATCCGCATGTAGGGAGTCTGCGTGCAGCCCGAGCAAGCGCCCGAGAATTCAAACAGCGGCTGGCGCAGAGAAATACTCTTCGGGCTGGCCTTCTTCGGATCGATGACTTCCTCGTTGATCTTCTGGAAGAACTCGAGGCTTTGCTTTTCCTCTTCGAGGATCGGCGGCAGGTCTTCCATTTCGATTGCGCGGCGGCCATTGGCATCCTTTGCAGGGCAAAGTTCGACGCAGGCTTGGCAACCGGTGCAGTCTTCGGGGAAGACTTGGATCGTGAAGCCCTTGCCACCGGCGTTCGGTCCCTTGAAGTCCGTACTGCGGAATGCGGCGGGCGCCCCTTCGAGCTCGCTCTTGTCGTAAACCTTCGGGCGGATCGCGGCGTGCGGGCAGAAGAGGCTGCACTTGTTGCACTGCGTGCAAGCCGTGGCGTCCCACACGGGGATCTTCGAGGCGATGCGGCGCTTCTCATATTGCGAGGTAGCCGACGGCCAGGTGCCATCCACGGGGAATGCACTGACGGGCAGCTGGTCGCCTTGGCCGGCAAGCAGCGTGCGGGTGACGCGTTGTACGAAGTCCGGCGCATCGTCGGGCACCCACTTAACTTCGAACGGCGCGGCAGTCGCAATCGGCGGCACCACGACGGAGTGCAGATGAGCCAGCGCGCCATCGACGGCGGCGCAGTTCATTTCGACAATCTTCGGACCCTTGCGGCCGTAAGTTTTCTCGATAGCGCCCTTGATCAGGCCGATGGCCTGATCGGTGTCGAGGAGGTCGGTCAGCGCGAAGAAGCAGACCTGCATGATCGTGTTGATGCGGCGGCCCATGCCAACCTCACCCGCGACCTTGTAGGCGTCGATCACGTGGAACTTCACGCGCTTCTCGATCAGCGTTTGCTGAACTTCGGCGGGGAGTTTGTAGAAGACTTCGTCCGGCGCGAGCGGCGAGTTGAGCAGGAATACCCCACCCTCTTTGATCTGGCTGAGCATGTCCACACGGCCGAGGAACTGTGGCTGATGGCAGGCAATGAACTCGGCTTGGTCGATCAGGTAAGGCGCCTTGATCGGGTCGGGCCCGAAGCGCAGGTGCGAGGTGGTCAGGCCGCCCGACTTCTTGGAGTCGTAAACGAAGTAAGCTTGCGTGTGCAGGTCGGTCGCTTCGCCGATGATCTTAATGGTGTTCTTGTTCGCGCCGACGGTGCCATCCGAACCCAAGCCAAAGAACATCGCTGCCTTGGCGCTGCCGGATTCGATCTTCCAGTTCGCATCCAAGGGCAGCGACGTATCGGTGACGTCGTCCTGAATACCCACGGTGAAGTGGTCCTTGGCGCGCTCGGCGAGCAGGTTGTCGTAAACCGCCTTGACCATGGCCGGCGTGAATTCCTTTGAGCCGATGCCGTAGCGACCGCCGACGATTTCCGGATCGATTTCGCGGCACTGGTTCGGGCAGCGCACGCCCTTGCGCATGGCCAAAGCCACATCCAGGTAAAGCGGTTCGCCGATGGAACCGGGCTCCTTGGTGCGGTCGAGCACGGCAACGTTCTTCACCGTTTTCGGCATGCACTTGAGGAATTCCGGAGTCTTAAACGGACGATACAAACGAACGGCGACGACACCCACCTTGGCGCCCAGCTTTTCGTTCATGTAATTGCAGGTCTCCACGGCGGTCTCAACGCCGGACCCCATCATGACGATGACGCTCTCGGCTTCCGGGTGGCCGTAGTAATCATACAAGTTGTATTGGCGGCCGGTCTTTGCGGCGAAATCGTCCATGACTTCCTGCACGATGGCGGGCGCATCCTTGTAGTATTCGTTAACGGCTTCGCGCGCCTGGAAATAAGTGTCCGGGTTTTGCGCGGTGCCGCGAACGGTGGGCTTGTCGGGCGTTAAGGCGCGATCATAAAACGCGGCTAGGCATTCTTCGTCGAGCAGCGACTTAAGCACGTCGTCGGCGATGGGCTCAATCGAGTTCAGCTCGTGCGAAGTGCGGAAGCCATCGAAGAAATGCAGGAACGGCAGGCGTGTTTTCAACGACGCAGCGTGCGCAATGGCGGCCATGTCTTGCGCTTCCTGAACGGAGTTCGAGGCGAGCATCGCAAAGCCGGTTTGGCGGCAGGCCATGACGTCACTGTGGTCGCCGAAGATCGACAACGCATTCGTGGCGATAGCGCGCGCCGAGACGTGCATGACGGTGGGCGTCAGCTCGCCGGCCAGTTTATACATGACCGGGATCATGAGCAGCAGGCCCTGTGACGCAGTGAACGTCGTGGACAAGCAGCCGCCCATCAAGATGCCATGATAAGAACCGGCAACGCCGCCCTCACTCTGCATTTGGACAACCTGCGGGGACTCATTCCACAAGTTCGGTTTTTCGGCGGCGCTCCATTCATCGCAGAGCTCAGCCATCGGCGTGGATGGCGTGATCGGATAAATGGAGATGAGTTCGCTGAGACGGTAAGCCACGGAGGCAACCGCCTCATTGGCGTCCACGGTTTTCCGCGAGGCGGTGACTGCGGCGTTCATGATCGTATGTGTTTAAAGGTTAAGTTTTGAGAGTTAAGCGGCCACGCCATATACCTTGGCCATGGTCTTCCAGAAGGACTTGGACCAGCCGATGTAATCGACCAGGTAGTCCGCCCCGAGGTCCTTGCGCTCGAGCACGCACTCGGCGCCCAGCTCCTTGAGCTTCGCGTCGACTTGCTTGCCGCATTCGCAGAACTGCATGTATTCCTTGTCGCCGAGGGCGAGCACGCTGTATTTCATTTTGGAAAGATCAGCCGAGCTCTCGAGCAAGGAGGATACGAAGGGAACGCACTTGGGCGGCGGAGCACCTTCATCCCAGGTGGAGATGATCACGAGCACGGGGTTATCAATTTCGGCCAGTTGATCCACCGTGTAGTCGGCAAGATCCAGGACATCGACATCCACGCCATTCTTTTGGCCCTTCTTCGCCACCTTTTGGGCGAGGCCTTTGCAATTTCCGGTTTCGGTTCCGTAGAGGACTGTAAGTTTCATGAGATTCGTTGGTTATTTGGTTAGCATTTCTGCCGGTTTTTGAGTGGAGGGACACACGGCCGCGCCGATGTCCATTTTGGGCTTGGCCCAGAAATAATTTCCTCGGGTCGTGCCGCCCGTCAGGCGCATGGCTTCGAGGCTCTGTCGCGTGCGATCACCAGGTGTAATGGTAAAGTCTTTCTTAAATTGCTGAGCCATCGTAGTAAGCTTGCCCTGCTCCAGAAGCTTGCTCGCCAAGACGACTTCGCTTTCGTCGTATTCCGATGAGCCTTGAATAAAGGTCACGCGGAAGAGGCAGACTTCGACGAGGCTTTCCGGCATCATGTCAATCGCGATGACATGCTGCTTCGGGTCGAGCTCCGGCGCGGCCAGCTCAATTAACTTTGCATCAGAAAGTTGCCAGGTGAAGGGCGTGTCCTCTTCGTGCTTGGACTGCAGAAACTTCGCGAGAACGCCCTTGGAGCTAGTTAGCTTCAGCGGAGCTACTACGCGGTAACGATCACCCTCTTGATGATAGATGTAAAAGCTCATGCAATCCTCGAGGTTAGGTGGTTAAGTGTTACGTTCAGCAGGTTGCGAAATTCGAGGTTAGACAACCCCCGTCCAAACTCTTCGGACTTGCGACGCACTTCGGGCAAGAGAGACTCGGCGATGTCGCGCGGAATCGGCATGCCCATTTGAGCGGCAACATGCGCCAGGCTGGCGGACCCACTGTGACGGCCAATGATAAACTCCGTGGCGCCACGACCGACTTCTTCCGGAGAGACCGTTTCGTAGGTGTCGCGGTTTTCAATGAGACCGCGGCAGTGGATGCCGGACTCATGCAAAAAACTCGCTTCCCCCGTGATCGGCTTGTCCGGGCGCAGGCGGCGGCCCGATGCATTGGCCACGCGCTCGCTGAGGTCCGTGAAGTATTTAAAGTCGAGCGGCAGGGTAATGTCCGCCGAATGCTTCAGCGCCATGGCGACTTCTTCCAGCGCGGCATTGCCGGCCCGTTCGCCTAAACCATTTACGGTGACGCTGGCGCAATTGGCGCCGCCCAAAAATGCACTCACGGTGTTGCCCACCGCCATGCTGAGATCGTTGTGCCCGTGGAACTCGATATCGATGTCCGTCGTGTCGCGCAGCGCCTTGAAAAGCTCGAGCGTGGTCAGCGGGTTGAGCTTGCCCACGGTGTCGGCGATGCGCACACGCTTTGCGCCGCAAAGTTCGACTTCTTTTAAGAACTCGCTCAGGAAACCGATGTCCGCGCGGGAGGCGTCTTGCGCGCCGACTGAGAAATATTCGAAGTGGTGCTTGGCTTCTTTCGCCAGCTCGTGCAGCGACTTGAAGACCCAGTCCTTACTCTTCTTCCAAGCTTTGAGGTGCGCCTGACTGACCGGCAGTGAAAAATGAAAACCGTGCGCGCCGGTGCGGGCGGCCGCCGCAAGGTCGATCATCGACGCGCGGCCCCAGGTCAAAATTTTGCACGGCAGTTGTTCGTTGACGATGATCTCGATGTGCGAAACTTCGCGGTCGCCCATCGCCGGGATCCCGACCTCCAGCTCGGGCACGCCCGCTGCGGCTAACATGCGGGCAATGCTCAGCTTCTCGGCCAGAGTGAACACAACGCCCGCCGCCTGCTCGCCGTCGCGCAGCGTTGTGTCAATCAGGTAGGGGCTTGTTGTGTTCTTAACTTTCATGGCGAGATTAGTCTTCGATGAGGTTGGTTTCGCAGACTTCGCCGTCTTCGATGGCGTCGAGGATCTCGTCGATCAGCTCTTCAGTCGCCTTCTCGTAGAAACGGCCGCTGGGATAATCGATAACAACCGGACCTCTGGTGCACATGTTGAGGCAGCCGGTCATGGAAATTTCCACGCCGTTGAGCATACGGTCCTGGACTTCGCCCTGAGCGTAGGAGAGGAGATTGATCGACTCCTTGTTGCAGCAAACTCCCTTGAGCTCGCCCGAGGCGCGGGCGCTGCCGCAGATGAAGAGGTGGTGTTCTGGTTTGTTCATTGTAAGTGCTTTGGTTCTTGGTTCTTAGTGCTTCGTTAATTTGGGAAATGTTCAGTCGTTGGCTTTCATCATTCTGAATTCGTAATTCATAATTTCTCTAGCCGCAGCCGGTGCCGTCGCCGCCGCAGGTGATGCCCATGCCGCAACCTTGGAAGCTGCGCTTGAGGCTCGGCGGAAGTTCGGCGCCATGGAAGAGGTGCATCAGGCCGGCTTCGATCATGCCTTCCATTTCGATGACCTGGATGCCGGTGTCGCTCAGCGACTGCTTCGGTGTGGAGCCAGCAGCGCTAACGAGCACTGCACGGCAATCCTTGAGCGTTTCGCCGAGGCTGGCCCAGCGGTCATCACGGCCACCGGGTGCCGGCGCCATGCGGGTATCCACCGTGATGAACTCTTCTTCGTCTTCCGGATCGATCGCGAACAGCGTGAACTGGCGCGCTTCGCCGAGGTGCTGATTGACCAGCATGCCCTCGCGGGTGGCCACCGCCACGTAGGGGCGCGACTCATGCGGGTTGAGCGGCAGGCGGGCGCAGCTGCGGATCAGGTCTTGAATCTCTTCGGTGTTTTGCTGACCCAGGCGACCCACGGCATCGGCGCGGCAGCGTGCGCAGTGAGTCATTTGGTTCATGTGCTCGCCACACTTAACGCGGAGCGCGAAGCGCATCTTGGCGTCGGGCTCGGGCAGGTGTTCGAAAGCGGTGTCTGCGGTCGGCAGCAGCGGAATGCAGTTCATGATGTCCGCGCCAAGGTCAGAAACGGTCTTCGCAATTTCCGGGATGTGCGCTTCGTTGACCGTGGGCACGATGATGGAATTGACCTTGGCGATCATGCCGTACTGCTTGATCCACTTGATGGCCTGCAACTGCTTTTCGATCATCAGTTCGCCGGCTTCGCGGTTGCGATAGATGCGCTTGTTGTGGCGCGCCCAGGCGTAGACCTTGCCCGCGATTTCCGGGTCGGTGCCGTTCATGGTGATCGTCACGTGGCTAACTTGCAGCTCGGCAAGTTCCTTCACGTAATCTTCGGTCAGGCCCAGTCCGTTGGTGGACAGACAAAGGATCATCTTCGGGTAATTCTTGCGGACGAGGCGGAAGGTTTCCATCGTCGCCTCGGGGTTGGCAAATGGGTCACCCGGTCCGGCGATGCCGACCACCGCAATGTCGTCACGCGAATCCATAACCTTACCGAGGTAGGTCAGCGCCTGACCTGGTGAAAGCACGCTGGAGGTGACGCCCGGGCGGCTTTCGTTGACGCAGTCAAAATCGCGGTTGCAGTAGTTGCACTGGATGTTGCACTTCGGCGCGACCGGCAAGTGAATGCGGCCGTAGCTGGAACACGCGTCCTTGTTAAAGCACGGGTGGTTGTCGAGGTTAATTTCGGAGGGGCTCGGCGACTTGGTGCTAACAGTGTTCATGTGGTGAAAATGTTTGGTGTTGTTATTTTAATGACGAATTAAGAAGTCCGAATGAGGAACGGGGACCGCAGGTTTGAAGCTGTTCTAAACTCGTTGCATTCATCATTCGCGCTTCGTCATTCGTCATTGTTATAGGTAGCTGTATCCGGTTTCTGAATTCTCCTGTTTGCTTTCCATCAGCGCGTTGACGACCATGTCGAAAAGCTCCAGCGCGCCGCGGTAACCCACGCTCAAGATACGCTGGCCGCCGAAGCGGTCGTGGATCGGGAAGCCGATGCGCATGAGCGGAATTTTAAGTTCACGCGCCAGAGGGTAGCCCTTGCTGGAGCCAACGAGCAGGTCGGGCTTCAGTTCGCGGGCGCGTTCAGAAATTTTAGCGTGGTCAGCGCCGTGGATCGTTTCGACGTCGTTGCAGCCGCCTTGAATTTCCTGTGTGACCAGTTCGCGCCAGCCTTTGACTTTCGCGCCGGTCGCGCAGATGACCGGGCGCATGCCGATCTCGCTGAGGAAGGACGCCAGGCCGATGACCAGATCGGGCTCTCCGTAGATCGCGACCTTCTTACCGGCGACGTATTTGTGCGCGTCGATGTAAGCGTCGACTAAGCGGCCGCGATCGAGCGCGATTTGGTCGGGCATCGGACGGTTGGCGATCAAAGACATGGCCGCGAAGAACTCATCGCTCAGGCAAATGCCGATTGGCCAGCCCACGGAGTCGAGACGCACGCCGCGCTCTTTTTCCATCCAGTGGCCAGCGCTATCCTTGTTGTTGGCTTGCGTGTGGCCGATCTCGAGGGTGGCGGTTGCAGCGCCCATTTCCTCAATGTCGTTGATGGTCACGCCGCCGGGCGAAATGCGGTGATACATCTCCCAGCTTCCGCCTTCCAGCGTGGTGCTGTAGTCGGGCAAAATGGTGGCGTCGAGCTCATACATGGCGCAGACTTCACGCAGGTACCGGAGGTCTTCGCAGGACATCATGGCCGGCAGCACGTTGACCAGGCGCGGCATCGTCACCCGCAGCGGCTTCACAAAGTGCTGCAGCACGGCCTTGATCGCCGCGTAGTAGCCATCGCTATGCGTGCCGGTGTAGGACGGCGTGGAAACGTGCACCAGGGGCGGGCCTTTACCGGCATGCGTGTCCTGGTATTTCTTAATCATGCCGAGCATGTTGTCGCCGATGGTCTCGGACAAACAAGTGGTGCCGACGCCGATCATTTCTGGCTGATACTGACGAATTACATTCTCGACGCCGGCAGTAAAATTCTTTTCGCCGCCAAAGATCGCATCGTCTTCCGAGAAGCTGGAGGACGCGATGTCCACCGGCTCGCGGAAGTGGCTGATCATGTAACGACGAATATAAGTGGCGCAGCCCTGGGAGCCGTGCAGGAACGGCAAGCAACCACGAATGCCCTTAAAAACCATCGCGGCTCCCAGAGGGCTGCAAAGTTTGCACGCGTTACGGGTGGCGGCGGCGGGCAGTGCTGCTTCCGGCGAATCGCCGTCGGCTGTCATCGTGTCCGGATTGCCTTGTTTGCAGTTGCAGCTCATGCCTTGCCTCCTTCCGTAGTTGTGCTTTCTGTTGCAAAGTCACTCTGCGATGCAGAGTCCAATAGTTTTTTAACCTGCGCGCGGCGCGGGGCGAATTGCCAGACCGGGCTGCAAGCGCTGCGGGCGACTTCGTCCGCGAAGTGCAGCATGCCTTCGAAACCGGCGAGCGGGATCTTGCGCTCGTGGTTGTGGTCGCAGAAGGCGACGCCTAGCTTGAAGGCGATGGGGCGCTCTTTGACGCCGCCGATAAAGAGGTCCACATCCTTTTCGAGGACGAACTTCGCGAGCTCCAGCGGGTTGGAGTCATCGACGATCACCGTGCCGGGATCGCAGATTTCTTTGAGCTGCTCGTAGTCTTCGGCGCTGCCCGTTTGCGTGCCGGCGAGAACCGTCTTCATCCCCAGCGCGCGTAGTGCAAGCACCAGCGAGAAGGCCTTGAAGGCGCCGCCAACGTAGAGCGCGGCTTTCTTCCCCTTGAGCTGCTTCTTGTATTGCTTGAGCTGCGGCGCGTATTTCGCGATCTCGGTGCGGACCAGCTCTTGCGCGCGCTCCATCAGCGCTGGGTCACCGAAGTGTTCGGCGGCGGTGTAAATGGCGCGTGCGGTGTCTTCGAATCCGAAGAATGAAACGCGCTCGGATGGTATGTTGTAGTGCTGCTTGAGCAGCTTGGACAGGTGGGTCATCGACCCGGAGCACTGCACCAGGTTGAGCGAAGCGCCGTGACACCGGCGAAGGTCATCTACGCGACCATCGCCGGTGATCGTGGCAACTACCTGAATGCCAATCCGCTCAAAATATTCTTTGATCATCCATGCTTCACCGGCGATGTTGAACTCACCGAGCAGGTTGATGCTGTAGGGCTTGATGTCGGACGTGTCACCCGTGCCGACGAGGCGGAACGCTGCTTCGCAGGCGGCTTGGTAACCGCTCTTCTTTGTCCCCTTGAAGCCCGGCGAATCGACGGGGATCACGTCGATGCCGGACTTGCGGGACACACTCTTGCAAATGCGTTCTACATCGTCGCCGATCAGGCCGACGATGCAGGTGGAATACACGAAAGCCGCTTTGGGCTTATAGAACTCAATCAGCTCGAGCAGGGATTTTTCGAGCTTCTGTTCCCCGCCGAACACCACTTCCTTTTCGGCCAAGTCGGTCGAAAAGCTGTTGCGGTGCAACTGGGGGCCAGAGGAAAGGGCGCCGCGGATATCCCAGTTGTAAACGGCGCAGCCGATGGGCCCGTGAACGATGTGCAGGGCGTCGGCGATGGGATACAAGACCACACGAGATCCACAGAACGCGCAAGCGCGTTGCGTGACGGAACCGGCCGTACTTTTAGTGTCGCATTTAAATGCCTTGCCTGAACCTTTGGTCCAGACTTGGTCAGTCCGGTCGTCGAGAACGTGGATAGCATCAGGTGTGGTTGCGGAGTCCATGATGGCAAAAAAATGAGGAATTAGGAAATCAGAATGAGGGAAATAGGTTGATCTGGATCGGGAATAACAATTGATTGTGCGAGTGAGTGATAAACCTAGATTTGACCTTGAGGAGCGGACAGCCAAGTTTGGTGAGGCAGTGATAGGTTTCACGAGAAGTCTGACAGTAGACCCGATTACGAAGCCGTTGATTGGCCAGGTAGTTCGCTCTGGATGCAGTGTCGGAGCCAATTACTGCGAAGCGGACGATGCCCACACCAAGAAAGAGTTCCGTCAGAAAATCTCGTATTGCCGAAAGGAGGCCCGAGAGACCAAGCACTGGCTTCGAATGATCGCAAAAGCCTGCCCGGAAAAGCGGGATGATTCCTTGGTTCTGTGGAAAGAGGCTCATGAGTTGAATCTTATCTTTTCGGCGATTATTCGTAACAGTGAGGAGTGAAGAATGAGGGATTGTAGAATTCTCGTGTAACCGTCTCCTCATTCCTCATTCTCGTTTCGGCATTCCTCATTCCACCGTGAGCGGAGCTTCATTGCCCGTCAGGGTTTTCACAATGTGGCGGTCCAGGTTGTAAGAGGCACCGGAGCATTCGGCGCGACGCGTTAGGGTAACCATGCTACCCGTCCAGGCTTCTTCTTCGACTTGCTCTTCGATGAACTTGAGCAGGAGGGGCTGGACGTAGTAATCTTTCACTTCGAGCGAGATTTCGTAGCAACGATGGATCGCTTCAGTGTTGTAGCGCTCGAGGGTTTCGGCGTGCTGGGCGACATCGAGCAGCTTGCTGAAGTCTGCCTTAGGCGCTTCCATGGCGGACACTTCGGGCAAGACGCCGCGGTCGGCCAAATGTCCGAAAAACTTCTCGGCGTGTTCGCGCTCTTCTTCGGCTTGCTTGAAGAAAAACTCAGCGTAACCAGCGTAGTCCTTGTCCTGGCACCAGAGGGCCATCGCAAAGTAAGACTGCGCGGCAAACAGCTCGTGGTTGGCCTGGTCGTTGAGCGCTTTTTTAATCGTTGGGTTCATAGAATCGTTCGTTGATGGTGTGTTTACTTTGCTGCGATATATTTAAGAAAAAAGGGTTGGGGTAACGGGGTGCGGACGCCGAATCCCGTCAACGGTCCGCACCCCTTTGGCTGTATTCTTGCTTACTAACTACAGGACTAATTCAATTTCGTGGTCCGGATCTTCGCGGTCGCGCTTGTCGAAGAAGGCATCCGTGATCTTCTCGAGGATGCGCATGCCGCCTTGGTAACCAACGGTGGGGAAGGCGCGGTGGCCGACGCGGTCCATGATCGGGAAGCCGAAGCGGACGAAGGGAACATCTTCCGTTTTGGCGACGAACTTGCCGTAGGTGTTACCCATGAGCAGGTCGACCGGATTGGCCTTGATCCACTGGTGGAGGTAGTGGATGTCGCTGAAGGCCTTGATCACGCAGTCTTCGTTGACCGGATCGATGATTTCCTTCATCTTCTTTTCCCACTTTTTACCGGGGGTGCCGGTGACGACGATGGCCGGAACCATGCCGAGCTCGACGAGGAAGCTAACCATGCTGACCAGGTGATCCGGGTCGCCGAAGATCGCTACCTTCTTGCCGTGCGTGTATTGGCTCATGTCGCTCATCATGTCGACCAGGCGGCCGCGTTCCTTTTCGATCTCGGACGGGACGGAGGTGTCGCCGGCGAGACGCAGGGCGTCGATGAATGCATCGGTGGTTTGCACGCCGATCGGAAGCTCGAGCACCTTGCTGGGCACTTTGCACTTCTTTTCGAGCGACTCCACAGCGGAGGTGCTGGCCAACGGGCCGAGGCCCAAGCTGAGGAAGCTGTCACCGGTCGCCTTCAGCTCGGCAACCGTTACGCCGCCATCAGGATACATATGATATTCACCATCGAGCGGACTGTCGAGCACGTCGGAAGTATCCGGAGCCATGATGTATTCCACACCCACACCGTCAGCCAGGCGCTTGAGTTCGCGCATGTCTGCGGGTTCAACCCAGCCGGGGAAGATGTTGACTACATTTTTGGTTTCGCCAGTGGACTCCGCGAAGTAATCGACGAAGGCCTTGCACTGGTTAGCGAAACCAGTCACGTGGCTGCCGACAAAGCTAGGAGTGTTCGCGTGGATAACCGTCTTACCTTCCGGGATGATGCCGTCTTCGATCGACTTCTTAATGATCATCGGGATGTCGTCGCCGATAACCTCAGAGAGGCAGGTCGTGTGGACGGACACCACTTCAGGATCGTAGATGCTGAAGATATTGTTCAGCGCGGTCTTCAGGTTGGCGAGGCCACCGAAAACGGAGGCGCCTTCTGTGAACGAGCTGGTGGTGGCCACTACAGGTTCTTTGTGGTGGCGGGTCAGGTGGCTGCGGTGATATGCGCAGCAGCCTTGAGACCCGTGAGAGTGCGGCATGCACTTGTTGACGCCCAGGGATGCATACATTGCGCCAATGGGCTGACAGGTCTTGGCCGGGTTGACGCGCAGTGCTTTGCGCTCCCGAATTTCTGCCGTAGTTCCTTCTAACATGGGAAATGCTTATTGAATGTTCTACTCTTTGTTTTGATTAAAATGAGGAATTAAGAAGTCCGAATGATGATGAATTCTTCATTCTGTTTTCGTCATTCCTCATTCCCATTAGGCGGTGACGACTTCAGCCTTTTCGGCAGTTTCCTCACCAGTGTTGCGCCACGGCGGAGTGGCCAACTTCCAGATCTTGTTCGAGGTCATGCGGTCGATGTCCTTGAAGAAGTTAACCGCACCCTTGAAACCAGCGTATGGACCACCGTAGTCGTAGGAGTGAAGCTGCTTACAAGGCACGCCCATCTTTTCGACGATGTATTTGTCCTTAATGCCGGAGCCGATGACGTCGGGCTTGTAGAGCTCGATGAGCTTTTCCATTTCGTAGTGCGAAATGTCGTCGATCACGAGCGTATCCTTGGCCATCTGGCGCATCATGCCTTCGTAGTCGCTGAACTCGAAACCGCTCTCTTCGAGGGACTTCTTCTTGACCGGCTTGGCGGCGTCGAAGCGAGTTTCGTCGGCGGTGATGGTGAGCTCTTCGATGTTGCGGCTGTCGGCGTCGATCTTGATGTTCGGCAGCACGTCGCGGCCTTCGTAGTCGTCGCGGTGAGCGAACTCGTAACCAGCGGCGATCACCTTCATGCCCATGTCCTCGAAGAGGTCCTGGTAGTGGTGAGCACGGCTGCCACCCACGAAGAGGGCTGCGGTCTTGCCAGTGGTACGGGTCTTCACGTCTTCCACGACTGGGCGAACCTCGGCCATTTCCGCAGCGATGACTTCTTCGACGCGGTCGATCAGTTCTTTCTCACCGAAGTATTGAGCGATCTTGCGCAGGGACTTCTTCGTGCCTTCGAGGCCGATGAAGTTCACCTTGAACCACGGGATGCCGAACTTTTCTTCCATCATCTCGGCCATGTAGTTGATCGAGCGGTGGCACATAACGACGTTGAGGTCGGCCATGTGGCAGTTCGTGATGTCATCGTAGCTGACGCCGCCGGAGAGGGTGCCGATGATCTTGATGCCGCAGAGGGCGAAGACACGGTCGATTTCCCAGGCGTCACCACCGATGTTGTATTCACCGAGGATGTTGATCTTATACTTGTGATCGACTGGGGTGTCGTCGACGCCGATCATGTGCTTGAACACACCGTTGTTGGCGATGTGGTGACCAGCAGACTGGGACACACCCTTATAACCTTCGCAAGAGAAGCCAAAGATGTTGATGCCGAGCTTTTCCTTCATCTTGCGGCAGACCGAGTGGATGTCGTCACCGATCAGACCAACCGGGCAAGTGGCGTAAACGCTGATCGCCTTGGGCTTGAACTCGTCGTAGGCTTCCTGGATCGCGGCTTCGAGCTGCTTTTCCCCACCGAAGACGATGTGGTCTTCCTGCATGTCGGTGGACATGCTGTATTGGAGGAAGTTGGTTTCACCCGGCTTGCGGATCTTGTTCATGTTACGACGTGAGAGCCAGCTATACCAGCCACAGCCGATCGGGCCGTGAGTGATGTGGAGGACGTCGTAGATCGGCCCGATGACCACACCCTTACAGCCAGCATAGGAGCAGCCGCGTTGGGTGATAATGCCAGGTACGGTCCGGCTGTTTGCTCCGATTTCCGCCGGCGTGCCGGGGGTCTCGTTGACGAGCATTTGCTTGCCGCGTTTGCGCTGAGTCTTCTTGGGATAAGCCTTCAGCATCTCTTCGCGGGCCTCCGCTGCGGTGGGACCGTATGGTCCCATCGGGGAGTCATTTGTCGCTTCTTCGGACATTGAAATTACCTTTTTTTTGAATTTTGAATTATGAGTTATGAAGTATGAATTATGAAAAAAAGACCTGATGTAGTATTTTCATAATTCTGCATTCATAATTCTGAATTACTGGAACAGGCCATAGTCCATGAGGAGCTGCTCGAGCTCGTCGATGGAGAGCGGAGAAGGAATGACCTTCAGCTCATTGGCGTCGATGTTCTTGGCCAGAGTGCGGTATTCGTTGGCTTGGTTGCACTCCGGATTCCAGTCGATGACGGTCTTGCGGTTAATTTCCGCACGCTGCACGTCGTTGTCGCGGGGCACGAAGTGGATCATCTGGGTGCCGAGGCGCTTGGCGAATTCCTGGATCATTTCGGATTCGCGGTCGCAGTTACGGCTGTTGCAGATCAGACCACCGAGGCGGACGACACCGGTTTCAGCGAACTTAAGGATGCCCTTGCAGATATTGTTGGCTGCATACATCGCCATCATTTCGCCGGAGCAAACGATGTAGATTTCTTCGGCCTTACCTTCGCGAATCGGCATGGCGAAACCACCGCAAACAACGTCACCAAGAACGTCGTAAAAAACGTAGTCGAGTTCGTTTTCTTCTTCATATGCGCCGAGCTGCTCGAGCATGTTGATGGAAGTGATGATACCGCGACCGGCGCAACCAACGCCCGGCTCCGGGCCACCGGATTCTACACAAAGGCTGTTGCAGAAACCACCGCTGCGGATGTCTTCGAGTTCGACGTCTTCACCTTCTTCGCGAAGAGTGTCGAGCACCGAGCGTTGTGCGAGGCCGCCGAGCAGGAGGCGAGTCGAGTCAGCCTTGGGGTCACATCCGACCACCATGACTTTTTTGCCCATCTCCGCGAGAGCGGCGACCGTGTTTTGCGTGGTGGTGGACTTGCCGATGCCGCCCTTGCCATAAATGGCCACCTTGCGCATGATCTTTTTTGTCTTCGTTTCCGTTTCGGTTTCGAGTGATGTTACCATGATATTGTTCTCCTGTGATTTGGCGTTAATGAATTGGTTGAACGCCGAGTCAAATAACACGCCGCATGCCAACCCATCTTTACGGTTGCGCAAACTACTGTAGAACAAATGGATAAAAATTTATTTTCTAAATTTAACGATTTCTAGGTCGCCAAAATCCGAGCCAATTTTCCGACATTTACGTTATGCGTAGGCCCGAATCCTACGTAAATGTAGGAGCCCTAACGTCATTAAAATTCGTTTTTTGAGGGTCAAACTTCAGTAGAAAACCGAATGCTATAAATTTGATTCATACCCTCTGAAGTGTATCCCCCGAACAAGCACTTCATCTACTTAAACGAGCCGTTAAACTCTCTTATACATTAAGTATCCTGCATGTCTCGGCGCCCTATAAGCTATGTAATGACGGAAATGACAGATACAGTAGAAGTAGACTGCCACGAATCCGGATGCGCCTTGTCCCGCGAAGGGCCAACCTTGGAAATGCTCAACCATTCCACGGGGATTAGCTGTCGCTCGATCCAGGAGCTGAGCCTCCTCTTCGCAATCAGCCAAACCCTCGAAAAAAGTTTCGACTTAACCGACATCGTCAAGCCCGTCCTCAAGCGCATGCAGGACTTCATGGGTCTGGAGCGCGGCACGATTGCGGTCATCAACCGCGATACTGGCGAATTTGTGCTTTCCGAGGCTATAGGTATTCCCCGTGAAGTGAAGCCCGATGAGTATCTGGAGTTCACTAGCAGCCAGTTAGAGAAAGTCGTGGCAACCAAAGAACCGGTAGTCGTCGCCGACATCACGCGCTGGGCCATTAACAATGGCGCTGCCCACGCGATCCTTGAAAAGCTGAACCTAACTGAAGGCGTCGGACTCATTTGCGTGCCCCTTAAATTTGAAGACGACGTCATTGGCACGCTCAGCATCGAGCGCCGTCGCAACCGCAACTACGGCTTTGAGGCTGATCTGCGTTTGCTGTCGATGATCAGCTCGATCATTGCACAAGCCGCGCGCTTACGCCAAGACGCCGCCGAACAGATCCAAAGTCTGCGCGCAGAGAACGACCGCCTCCAAGCAGAGATCGCCAACAACTTCCGCCCCACGGGCATGATTGGAAATTCCGCCGAAATGCGTGGCGTTTATTTTCATATCGAGCAAGTCGCCACCAGCGTGACCACGGTTTTAATCCGTGGCGAAAGCGGCACTGGTAAGGAGCTCGTCGCCAAGGCGCTCCACGAAAAGAGCCCGCGCAGCAAGCGGCCGTTTGTGAAGTTTAACTGCGCCGCCCTACCCGACTCTATTATAGAAAGCGAATTGTTTGGCCACGAGAAAGGCGCCTTCACCGGCGCACTCGCCATGCGCAAGGGGCGCTTCGAAACCGCCCACGGCGGCACGATCTTCCTCGACGAAATTGGTGACATCTCGCCAACCACTCAAGTCAAGCTCCTCCGCGTTTTGCAAGAAAAGGAATTCGAGCGCGTGGGTAGCCAGGAGACCATTCACACCGACGTACGCGTCATCGCCGCGACCAGTCGCAACCTTGAGCAGATGATTGCCGACGGCACGTTCCGCGAGGACTTGTATTACCGCTTAAATGTGTTCCCGGTTTACATGCCGCCACTGCGCAGCCGTAAGTGCGACATTCTCCTGCTTTGCGATCACTTCATTGAAAAGTATTCACGTCAAATGGGCTCCAAGCCAGCCCGTATTTCCTCCGCCGCTATAGATTTGCTCATGAGCTATCACTGGCCCGGAAATGTCCGCGAGTTGGAGAACTGCATCGAGCGCGCCGTCATTCTCGCAAAGGGGCAATCCGTCAAAGCCCATCACTTGCCGCCCACTCTCTATAAGAAAGACGCCAAGGAGAGCGCCGCTGTCGCCACGCTTGAGGAGTCCGTCCAAGCATTAGAGCGCGAGTTGATCGTCGACGCCCTGAAGGAAACCGGCAGTAACATGGCCGAAGCTGCGCGACGCCTGGGCCTGACCGAGCGCAAGATCGGTCTACGCGTTCAGAAATACAGCATCTGTCTGGATCATTACCGTGGCTGAGCGCCGCTCGTAGTCCTTCGCCTCAAATTCTTGGAATCATTTTATTTCACACATTATTCTATCAATTATGCGGCGCCCGAAAGCGTTGATGTAAAAACGTCGAATTTTTGAGAAGACGCAGTTGTGCTCCGGCGCGAGTTGCGTAAGGTGGAATCCTGAATTCAAAACAGCGTAACCCCAACTCAAATTTTGACGTATGAAGGATAAGAAAATTGGAATCGTCGGCCTTGGTCGCATGGGCGGCAACATGGCTCGTTGCCTCAACGATAAAGGCTACGACGTAGCAGAAGTTTACGACATCAATGCTGAGACAAGTCGTGCACTGGCAAATGAAGTCGGCGCCAACGCGGCTGCAACTCTCGCGGACGTAACCGCTGGCTCCGACATCATCTTAACTGTCGTGACCAATGATGCAGCGATGGACTCCATTTTCTACGGTGAAGATAACCTTTTCACCAACGCTAAAGGCAAGTTGTTCATCAATTGCGCCACCCTGACCCCTGCCATTCAGGAGAAGCTGGCCGCCGCCGCTGAACACATTGGCGCCGATTGCCTCGAAGCATGTATGGCGTCATCGATCCCACAGGCGCGCAATGGAGAGCTCTTCCTGATGATTGGTGGCAAGGAATCCGTGTTCAACGCCGTAAAACCACTCTTGGATGACTTGAGCAAAGCGCTGCACCTGGTTGGCCCAGTGGGTAAAGCATCCGAGGTCAAGGCGCTCGTCAATATGGTCATGAATATCAACACTGCGGCTTTGGCTGAAGGATTGGGCATTGGGCAAGCGCTGGGTCTCGATCTAAAAATGCTGTGCGACATTTTCAGTCAAACCGGCGCCAATTCCCGTGTATTGGAGACCGACGCTGCCGACATGATCGACCGCGACCACGATTGCTTCTTCTCCGCTGCACATGCCGCGAAGGACTCCGGAATCGCGCTCGCGCTGGCCGAGGCCCAAGGCATCACTGCGCCATTGGCCCAAGCCACCCTCAATCAGTACCAGAAGATGATTGAATTGGGGCTGGGAGAGCTGGATAAATCCGGCATCGCGGAGTTGACTTTCCAAGGACGTAGCCTTGGCTAGAGCGATGGAATTCGCATTAAAAAACGCCAGTGGCGAAACCCTCGACTATACATTTCAGCCTGGCCAGGGGGAGATCAAGCCCGACTGGCTGATCGTGTTGGGGCACGGCGTTACCGGCAACAAAGACCGCCCAGTCATCACCGCCACTGCTCAAGCGCTCAACGAGGCTGGTTTTGCGACTTTGGCGATCACTTTTTCGGGCAATGGAAATTCAGAGGGCGATTTCCGCGAGGCCACCATCTCCAAGGCGGCCGCTGATTTACAATCAGTCATCGATGTCGTCTCACAGGAGTATGCCCACATTGGCTACGTCGGGCACAGCATGGGTTGCGCCGTGGGCGTAATCGAGACAGCCCGCGATGAACGTATTGAGGCGCTCGTGTCGTTGGCTGGCATGGTCGACGCCCGCACCTTTGCCCAAACGGAATTCCGCGATGTAACGCCCGACGAAGGCCTCATGTGGGATGACCCAGCTTGCCCACTTTCGAAGGCTTTTATGGACGACTTGTGCGAGACCGTCGGCAGCGTGCTCCCGCAAGCCAAGGCAATCACCATTCCCTGGCTGCTTTTGCATGGAACTGCGGACGACGTCGTGCTTCCTCGTGACACAGAATCGGTGGTCATCCTGAAAGGCAACGCTGTAAAGGCCGTCCTCATGGACGGCGCCGATCACAGTTTCACCTCCCCTGCACACATGCAATTGGCGACCAAGGCCGTCGCCAACTGGTTTACAGAACTCGTCAAGTAGGCGTTCCACAGCAGATCAAACTTGATATTGGGAACCGTTTCGGCGGATTCAGCAGCATACACTAATCCGCGATATCATGCTACGAATCCGTCATTAATCGATTGATCTAAATTGCGAGCATAAACTGTCTGGTAAAATATCTAATCAAGCGTAAGATATGAATTTTCTCGACTTAATCACTTATGTGATCTTAAATGAGAGTCATACCCACCCCCACCCCATACATGTCTCAGAAAGAAAATCGGACTTTTCCGAACGCTTCGCCTGGTTTCGCCCTCATCATTGCCTTGAGTTTGATGGCGCTGATGGTGCTGCTAACAGTTAGTGTCTCCACGATGGTTCAAGTGGAACTATCAAGTAGCACTCACCGCAAAAACGAAGACATTGCGCGGATGAATGCGCTCTACGGCATGCAGGTGGCGCTAGGAGAGTTGCAGCAGTTGACAGGCCCCGACCAACGAGCCACGGCGCCAGCCACAACGGTATTTCCCAACAGCTCGACGACGCCGAGCATGTTGCAGCTGCATGGAGACTATGCGGAAAATCGCTTCGGCTACTCAACCGTGCTCACTCCCGATGGCCGCGATGCTTACGACGCCGCAATAAAAACCTGGTGGGAAAACAAGAACCCGCATTGGGTCGGCGTCTGGGACTCCACCCGTGACCAAGGTGTATCCGACCGTGACCAACTGCCCAAATGGTTGGTCAGTGGCAACGAGCGTTTCAACATCAATTTAGCGGACGTCTACCCCAACGGCTACCTGACGCCGGATATGGATCAGGCGACTTTGGACAGCCTCTATGGTTCGGAAAATTTCGTGTATGTCGTCGATGAAGGGAGCGCCATGGACCTCGTCGAGTCAACGAGTGGCTACGACGGACGCGTGCGCGTGCTGAAGCAGGAGGTCGTGGATGCGCAGGGTTTACAGTCTGGAAACTTTGCGTATTGGGTAGGAGACGAAAGCTTGAAAGCAAACTTTGCCGTCCGCGATCCGTTTTACGACGAGACCAACCGCAGCTCACGCGATTACCGGAATCGTCTGCTGACGCCACAGCGCGTCGGCTGGGAAAATATTACCGGTTTTGAAATTGTCGGCAGTGAAGTAGATGGCGCCCCCTCCCCCAACGATCCGCGCTTGGAGATGCTCAGCTCAAGCAGCCAAATTTCCCTCATGGACGCCGATGGCAATCTGGTCGATCCGGTGCGTGAAAACTTCCACAACCTTACCGCGTATTCCAAAAGCCTGTTGACCGACCCAGTCAACGGCGGCCTGAAGAAGGACCTCACCGTATATTTTGAAGAAGGACAGGGAGCTACCAATGGGTATATCAGTGACAACAACCCAATTCCCAACCCAAATGATGCCGATCCTTTCGGCTACGCCAACGACCTGCGCCTGGGAAACCATAATGCGGGCTTCCCCGGCTCCGACGCCAACATCCCGACCTGGGGACAGTTAAAAGAATGGTATGACACCGAAGGCACCGAAACTCAAGCCATCGAAGTCAATGAGGACTTCGCGCCAGTGGTGACCTACGTCCGCATGTTCATTGGGTTTTCCTATGATTTTCTCGCCGCAGATGCGCACATAACCATGCACTTTCTCCCGACGATTGTAGTCTGGAATCCATATGACGCTCCACTGGAAGAAACAAGCTACGAACTCGATATTTCATACCCAATGATTTTCGAGCACTTCATGGTCGCGACCCCTGTCGAATTGATCGATTCCCCACACGGCGGAAGTGGCGCGGTAATGTATTACAACTCACTGGGTCAACCAACCACCAAAGATGACCCAGACGCCACCGAAAAGTATTTTGTTCACGAACTGACTTATCTGCTAAGTAGTGATGGCGACGTAGTCGACGATAGCTTGGAGAATGATAGCGACAACTACTACTTTGGACAACCGATGTATACGTTCTCTCCATGGGGCGGCAACAACAGCACCACTGACATCACCTTGCGCTTCAAAGCCAAGTTTGAACCCGGAGAAAACTTGATTTTCAGTGTTAATGGGGGAAGCGCAAAAGCTGATTTGAATGAAAGCGAGGGTAAGATTTACATCGATGTCGAAAATCTCTTTTTAGACGATAAGCCTGACTCCGCCACCATAGAGGTATTTAAATTTGTCAAATCTCCTGGGATTAATGGCAACAACATGAAGTGGATTTCCGGCCTCAACGGTCTGCAGCATCACTACGGCATTGAGCTCCGTAAAAGCAGCGGCGAGACACTCTATGAAGCGGAGAAGTTTGGCTACATGCAAAGCCAGTATACCCAAACCAACATCATCAATGGCCGTAGCAGCAGCTTGATACTTTCGCCCAATAAATACGATAAAGTAGACCGACTCGCAAACAACATCGGCGACTGGCGTAAGCTTCACGATTCTAAAACTGCACTGCGCAACGATGTAGGCAGCACCACGGACAACAAGAACAAGAAGAGCAACGACATGGACTCACCAGTCTTTGCTCTTGGCCAGGCTTACCTGCTTCCGTTCGGCACTATTTACACCGACCCCTTTGACCACCACCGTTATGTCGACCAAACGTTCCGCCACATGGCGACTCACAATATGAACGCCCGTTACCCGAGTGTGCATCCTTTGGTCGACGAAGACCGGGGCATCTTCTCACAGAATAACGACGACGGTTTCGGTAAATTCAAATACGGCATGGGCGACTCTATTCGCACCTGGAATAATACTGCTCACGTTGGGCTCCCCTGGGACGACAACCTCAGCGAATACAACATCGAGAGCGATGTGTTCAATGGCTCCAGCTTAATCAGCTATCGCTTTCCCCTCCCCGAATCCACCGAAGTCGCCGGCGCGTCCGATCTGCCCATGCGCCTCGTGCGGCGTCCGGACTCAGAGCTGGTTTCTCTCGGGCAGCTACAGCAGGTCAACCTGTCGCCATTTCTCTGGCAACCCGCCTTTCCTATCGGGAATGCCGAGGCCAGTCCCTACGTGGATCGCGAGTTGATGGCCGGCATCGAAAACCACCACATTTACACCAGTACCAGCAGTGGCCTACGCACCGTGCCCAATGATTCGGAAAACATGATGATCGACATGTCCTACCTGCTCAATGACTCGCTGTGGGACCATTACTTCCTATCGACAATTCCGCAAACCGGCAGCCTCACAATCGACGATACCCCAGACTGGCCCAATAGCCGACACCGCGTCAGTGATCCCAACGTATCTGAGGATGAACTGCGCGATTTCGACACCGCCGCCGCTCATCTCTACAATGTTGGCGCACTGAATGTGAACAGCACCTCCGTCGAAGCCTGGAAGAGCTTACTGTCCGGATTCCGCGACTTACAGATTCAGGGCGAAAGCGAATACAACCCAGACGACACTGTGCCGATTTCCAGAACGCTCACGCCACTGGATGACCCCATTTCATTCACCTTCAGTGAAGATGGCACAAACGGCGATGACTTCGGCGCAGTCGATTCGCTGCGCGACTATTATCAGCTCTTGGCAGGCTTTCGCTATTTGGACGACGCCATGATCCAGACCCTCGCCGAGCGCATCGTTGACGAAGTCCGCCTGCGCGGGCCATTCCTTTCAATGTCAGACTTTGTCAACCGACGTCTGGACGCGCCTGACCGATCCGGCGGTGATGCCTGGCTGTCCGCTAGGACCAGCAAGGGCAATGGCCGGGAGGACTACCTCCTTGGCCACATCGATACCAGCTACGACCCAATGGTCGGCATCAGCGGCATCAACGGAGCACTCCAGCGGGCCATTAATTTGAGTGGCATCAACGGTGGCGTTAATTACCCGCAAGACTCAGAGACCAACGCCGAACTAAGCACCCGCGCCATTGACCGGGCCTATGGCCTGTGGCCTCAATTGCCCACGGCTTATCAGGCGACGGGCGATTTCTACAACATTGATTCCTCACTCCACTACTACCTGGACATGGAGCACATCAGCGGCACGCCAGCCGGCGAGTTCGGCCAACTCATGTCCCACCTTCCTGGCTTTGTGACGCAAGGGGATTTACTATCCATGATTGGGCCTGCCCTGACCACGCGCGGCGACACCTTCATCATACGTTCCTACGGAGACAGCGTGAACCAACTGACCGGCGATGTCGAATTTCAGGCTTGGCTGGAAGCTGTCGTGCAACGAATGGTGGACCCCATCGAAGACACCGACGGAGATTTCGAGCCGGACATTGGAGCGACCAACGACGGGCGTCGATACCGCATCATCGCCCTGCGCTGGCTAACTGACGACGAAGTTTAAACACATGAAATTGCTTGTTACCCTATTCACCGCCCTACTCCTCGCGTCACCCTGGACCTTTGCTCAATCAGCGAGAGACAAAAATCCAACCCTCAGTCTGGAAGTCATCTACGCGTTTAATCCGGAAAACCCGCCGCCTCAGTTTTTCTATCGCAACCTCGAAGGCGAATACTCGCCGCTCTCCGTTTCGTTTATGGCGCGAGGCAATCCCAATCCCGTTCCCCGCAATTCACCCTTGGTCCTTTATCGTGAGGTCAATCAGGACGGCCAAACCATCAAATCGCCAGCGCTGCAAATCCCCCTGCCCATCAATGATGATCAGGCCATGCTGTTCTTTTATCTGGATCAGAATTCCAAGGTGCAATTTAAGCTGATCGAAGACGCGCCAAACCGGCATACCGGCGGCAGCTTGCGCGTCGTAAACCTCACCCAACAAGAAATCGCTTGCCTCATTGGTAAGGAGCAAGTGCGCCTCGGCCCCTTTAAAGATGAAGTGAAAAACGTCATGAGCGGCAAGCAACGCTTCTCATTTGCCTTTGCTTTGCTCGAACCTGAGCCTTACAAGTCGCCCGTCAAAGTGTTGCCAATGCGCTCAACGGACCAGCGATTGTTGATCATCTTTTCGTATCAACTGAGAAGCGTCAAAGGTGAAGGCGGCAGAACGAGCAAAGTGCTCGTCCCCGATGCTACCCGCATGTATGACAAGGTATAGAAAAAGCGGCCTCAACTGAGACCGCTTCTTCATGGTTGAAACCTAAAAGTAAACGCCTAAACGACGCTTACCACTCATCTGTGCGGAAGGGGGTTACCGGCAGCCCATTGCGGTCTTGTAGATTGACCACCGGGTTCATTGCCCAGCCATAGCGAACGGCAACCGGCTCTGCCACCGACTCGCTCCACACCCGCACCTTGTCCTTGCCGATGATTTCCGCATCGGCCCAGACAAATTGCTTATCCTCCCCCGCAATCGCGAAGCCAACCACCTCTTGAGTGTCAAAGGAATATAAACCTTGGGAGATGTGATCAAAAGTCACTTCAATCGCCTTTGGTTTAACCGGCGCGACAGAATCACTGGGATCAGTTTCCGAATCGGCGTCTTCGACTTCCGGCTGCTCAAGCTCCACAACTTCCATCGAAGCATACTGTGGGCTGCGGTAGGCAATGTCGTAGCCGTAGTCATTGGCCAGAGCCCAGCGAGCCAGGCGATTGGCAACGTCCTGCTTGTTGCGCGGATGGATGTCACGCCCTTCACCAATGTCGATGATCACGGCCATGCCAGAATTCTCGAGCGAATCCATTGTCTTGGTCTGGGCTTCGCGAATCAGCGGCCAACCGCCTTCGCTAGGGGCATCCTGCTCATTACTGAAGTCCGCCAGTTGCACATAGTAAAACGGAAAGTCGCCTTGATCCCACTGCTCACGGAAATTGCCCACCATCAGATTAATCAAATCCTCATACGTTTCATAGCGTCCGGAATTTGATTCGCCCTGATACCAGATCATGCCGCGAATGCCGTAGCCTACGAGGGGTAACACGCCGCCGTTGTAGATGTTGCCCGGACGGTGTTGGTTGTAACGCGGATCGCTTGGCCAACGCGGATGTCTGCCGGATTCCCCGTTCGCTTTGTACCGAGCCAGTTCCTCTTGATATTCTGCGATCTTCTCTTGATGAATTTCATCGGTGTATTCCGCAGCCTTCTGATCGTGATTCGCGATGTAGGAAGCAAACTGCTCATCCTGCTCCAAGAGTTCACGGGGAACCCACGCCTCAGCGGAAGAACCACCCCAAGCATTGTGAATGAGGCCAACTGGCACATCTAATGTCTGGTGAATACGACGACCGAAAAAGTAGCCTACCGCTGAAAAATTGCCAACTGTCTCCGGGGAACAAACCTCCCATGTCGCGTCAATATTATCCTGCGGTTCCTGGGTGCCTACGCGCGGCAAGCTGAGCAGCCGGATTTCGGGATAGTTGGCGGACAGAACTTCCACCTCCTTGTTGTTCGTGTTGTTGACAATCCACTGCATGTTGGACTGGCCGGAGCAGACCCAAACTTCGCCGATTAGGATATCCTTCAACACAACTTCATTGTTACCCTGAATCACCATTTCAAATGGACCGCCAGCAGCCATCGGCTCCAACTCAACACGCCAGTCACCGTCCGCATCCGCTTCGGTTTCCTTGCTTTGACCGTTAAAGCTAACCGTAACTTTTTCGCCAGGATCCGCCTTGCCCCAAATGGGGTCCACTTGGTCCCGTTGCAAAACCATATGGTCGCTGAACAAGTTCGGCAGCGTGACGTCCGCCGAAACTAAATTACACGTAAGTAGTAACAAGACTAACTTCAGGGTTAGGTATTTCATGTTAGACTACCCAAAACCGATTTTGGCCCGTTGACCAATCAAAATCTTACAGATATCGCCCAGTCAGCGACTCGTCGCACTTTATTAGTCCAGCTGGTTTTCCCTGATAGACAAGATTGCCGCCATTGACGCCTCCACCCGGCCCAAGCTCGATCACCCAGTCCGCCAGCTTAATCACATCACTGTGGTGCTCGATCAGGATAATCGTGTTGCCCGCCTCGCGTAGCTGGAATAGCAGGTCTAAGAGCTTTTGCACGTCTTCCCAATGCAGGCCCGTGGTCGGCTCATCGAGCAAGTAAAGTGTCTCGCCCTGCTGTCGCTTGGCCAACTCCAAAGATAGCTTAATGCGCTGCGCTTCACCGCCAGAAAGCGTATTCGCCGACTGCCCCAGCTTCACGTAGCCTAAGCCCACTGCAGACAACGTTTGCAAGCGCTCGTGAACCTTTGGGATGTTTTTAAAGAGCGCCATCGCCTCATCTACAGTCATCTCCAGCGCCTCGGCAATGTTCACGCCCTTGAAGCGCACCTCCAGCGTCTCACGGTTGTAGCGCTGGCCATGGCAGCTCGGGCACTCCACGAACACATCGCCGAGGAACTGCATATCCAGCTTGATCTGACCGTCGCCCTGGCAACGCTCACACCGCCCGCCGCGCACGTTGAAGCTGAAACGGCTCGCCTTATAGCCGCGCACTTTGGATAAAGGCGCCTTCGCATACAGATCGCGTAGATGGTCGAAGATCTTGGTGTACGTTGCGGGATTCGAGCGCGGGCTGCGGCCAATCGGCGACTGGTCAACGCGGATCACACTCTTAAAATTATCCAACCCGTCGATGCCATCATGTGCCCCAGGGATTTGCTTGGCGCCGTTCAATTTCCACGCTGCCGCTTGCGCGAGAATATCGTTCACCAGCGTGCTTTTGCCCGAGCCTGAAACCCCACAAACCACGGTCAACAGTTTCAGGGGAAAGCCAACATTGAGCCCGCGCAAGTTGTGTTCACGCGCATTGAGCACCGTCAGGCGTCCGTAGTCGGCATTGCGGTCTTTCACGTCCTTCATCAGCTTCCGCTTGCCGGACAGATAAGGGCCAGTGCGTGATTTCGAGTGCGTCTCGCATTCCTTCGGCGTACCTTCAAAAATGATCTCCCCACCGTGCGCGCCAGCGCCAGGTCCCAGCTCGATCAGCCAGTCCGCTTCGCGCATCGTGGCCTCGTCGTGTTCGACGACGACGACAGCGTTGCCGCGGTTACGCATATCGAGCATGGTCTGGATCAGCTTCTCGTTGTCATGTGGATGCAGGCCAATGCTCGGCTCATCGAGCACATAGCAAACGCCCACGAGCCCCATGCCAAGCTGCGTCGCGAGCCTTACACGCTGCGCTTCACCGCCGGAAAGCGTCGCATAGGAGCGATCCAGCGTCATGTAGTTCAGTCCCACTTCTTCGAGGAAGCCCAGGCGCTGTTCCAAACCAATGACCGCCTCGCGCGCAGGCTTCAGTTGATCATCATTCAATAAGCTTTGCGATACAAAGCTTCGCGCGTCACCGATGCTTTGCGATAGAAAGTCCGTGAAGCGCTTGCCCTTTACCAGCACATTACGCGCGCGGGCATTGAGTCGTTGGCCGTAACAACTCGGGCACTCGGACGCCACTTGATAGGCGAGCAAACGCGCGCGCAGGCCGTCGCTGGATGTCTCACGGCGTATGTCGTCAAGCAGGTCCATGACGCCATTCCACGGCAAGGCTTCAGGCGCGGCGTTGCCTTTCTTGAGCTTAAAGCTGAACAGCCGTTCGCCCGTTCCACCGAGAATCTCGTCGCGTGTCTCATGCGGCAACTCTTCCCAGGCTACAGTTGGGTCGAAAGGCATTTGCTCGGCCAGTTGCTTGAGAATCGCGTTGTGCTTAATGATCATTGCCTTTGAGCCCAGGCGGAGCGGTTTGATCGCGCCCTTCTTTACGGACTTCGTTGGGTCAGGCACGAGCAGTTGCTCGTTGAACTGGCGCGTCTGCCCCACCCCGCCACAGGTTTCGCAAGCGCCCTCGGGGTGGTTCCACGAAAAGTGACGCGGCGTGAGCGGATCGTAAACCACGCCCGACTTCGAGCCCGCCAACGCACGGCTGAGGCGGATTTCTTTCCACGGCGCATCGCGGTTTTCCTGAGCCAAAACGAGCGCACGGTCCTGTCCTTCATGGAAAGTCAATTCGAGCGAGTCGGCAATGCGCGAACGCTGGTCTTCGCGCAACACAATGCGATCGACGATGACCTCCAATTCCAATTCGCCGGGCTGACTCGGGAACTTCTCGGCGTCATTGAGCTCATAAATGGTCCCGGCAATACGCACGCGCTGAAAGCCCTTTTGCCGCAGGTGAGGAATCTCCTCGCGGATGACGGAAGCGCGGGCCGTCATCAGCGGCGCCAACAGCATGAGGCGCGAATTATCCGGCTCTTGATACACACGGCGAATGCAGTCGTCGAGCGAACGACGTTCGATTTTGCCGCCGTCGATGGGGTCAAATTGCTCGCCGCAAACGGACCACAACAGGCGCGCGTAATCGGCGATTTCGGTGACCGTCGCCACCGTGCTGCGCGGGTTGGCGCCAGCGGCGGCGCGCTGCTCAATCGCCACGACGGGCGACAGGCCATGGATGAAATCCACCTCGGGCCGCTTGACCTGCTCCAGCAACTGACGGGCTCGCGTCGACAAGCTTTCCACATACTTGCGATACCCCTCGGCGTAGAGCGTGTCGAAGGCCAGCGAGGATTTGCCCGAACCGCTCACGCCCGTGACGACCACCAACTTGTCACGCGGGATGCGCAGCTCCAAATTGCGGAGGTTGTGTTCGCGGGCGCCTTTGATGTGGATGTCCATAAAGCGCTCCATCCTTGACCGCCAACTTACGCTTGTCGAGTGTTTGCACACCCTGGAATCCGAAGTCGAAAAATCCGATTAGGGTTGCCAGCCAAGGGGTTGCGGGATTGGAATAGTATCATAATGAAACCCATCCTATACATCAAGCCAGGCTGCCCCTGGTGCAACGAGGCACTCTCATACTTCCAACAACACGGTGTCGACTTGGATGTGCGCGATGTAACCCGCAGCCGCAGCAACATGCAGCGGATGATCGAAATCAGCGGCCAATCGCTCACGCCCACTTTCGAATACGGTGACTTCGTGGTGGCGGATTTCAGCGTTGATGAATTCATCGACGAGGTCGCCGAAGAACCCGAAGTGCGCCGCCGCCTCGGACTCGCTGATCATCTGGAAGACGATTGATTCGCCCCGGATAAGACGATTACCCACATCGGAACGAGTTGGAGTCGCGCCTACAGGCCTGCGCCTCCCACGTACGGCTGATCTAGAAACGACTACAGCACTTTTCATCTAGATTGGCCGATCAGGCCGCAGTGATTTTTCGTGTTCAGCAAGGCGGCTTAAGCGTCGCAGGCTGGAAGCCTGTGAGCGAAAAGCCAACAACGCTGGCGCGGAAAAGCACTCGGTTTAGGGCTTGGGGACAGATTGGAAGTTCGCGGCGTTGGCATTTCAATCACGGGCTTCCAGCCCGCTCAATCAAAGCCGCCTTGCGCTGCATCCAATCTCTACCCCACCTGAATCGGCCAATCTAGATGAAAAGTGCTCTAGGCAGCTCGATGAGCAGCTTTATGTTGGCCTTTGCCGACGCTTACAATCGTAGCGCCATCTTGTAATGGCGACGAGACAACTTGGCGGATAATATTAGCCAATACGACTCCATACACAGCAAAAATGAGGTCGCGTCCTGTAACGACACTTCGAATAGGGCTCGCCACTGGCCATCATTCCATCTCTAATCCGGATCATTCATGACTGACGACGCTGCTACCAAGCGACTCCTCTCTCCGACACAACGTAAGATCGTTGGCGCCGGGTTAACTGTGCTTGCACTCGTTGTCGTGCTCGGCGCGGCATATGGGATTTTCATGCTGATGCGCAGCTTCGTGAACACCTTTAGCGATGTGCTGCTGCCATTGGCGCTGGCGGCGATCCTCGCCACCCTGTTGCGGCCCATTGTGCATTTCTTCGAAACCAGGCTCAAGCTCAGCCGCGTGAAAAGCATTGGCCTGCTCTTTGCCCTAGTGCTGCTGGTCATGGTCGGCCTCACATCCTACGCCGTGCCTGTGATCTTCAAGCAAAGCATCGAGCTGATCGACAGCGCCCCAAAACTCGCGAGCAACGTCGTCGATTTCGCATCCGAAAAAGCGCCCTGGCTCAAAGACTGGATTGCGGAAAAAACTGGCGGCGAGCCCATTGACGTGCTGATCAAAAACTTCGTCAGCGAACACAGCTCCAGCATCAAAACGGCGGTCGAGCAAATGCTGAAAACACTTGGCACCGCCGGCAATATCATCGTGGGGTTATTTGCCAAAATCGCGGCCTACGCCGTCGTGCCAGTCTACCTGTTTTACCTGCTCGACAGTCAGCGCGACAAGTGGAGCGATATCGAATCACAGCTCTCGTTCGTCGAGCCGAAGTGGCGCGAAGACATCATGTTTCTGATCAAGCAGTTCGTGGACATTCTGGTGTCGTTCTTCCGCGGGCAAATTTTAATCGGGATGATCCTCTCGGTGTTGTTCGCCATCGGCTTTGGCTTGAGCGGCCTTAAGTTTGCGATCCTGCTCGGCATCATGGTCGGCCTCGGCAACATCGTCCCCTACCTCGGCACGATACTCGGCGTCGGCGTCGTGCTGCCGCTGGCGTTTTTCCAGACTGGCGGCGGCTGGCCTACGGTCGGTTTCTGCGTGCTGACGTTCGCCGTGGTGCAAGTCGTCCAGGACTACGTGCTCACGCCGAAAATCATGGGTGACAAAACCGGCATGGGCCCGATGCTGATCATCTTCTCAATTTTCTTCTGGGGCACCGCGCTCGGCGGTATCCTCGGCATGATCATGGCCATCCCGCTGACCGCGTTCTTCCTCGTCTTCTGGCGCTTGGCGCGGGAAAAGTATTTGCCGAAACTACTTAGCTCCATGAAGGCGGATGACGAGGCGGTGGCGTAGCCTGCCAAAATCGCTCAATATAAGCTTCGCCTGCTCACGGTTGGAGTCCCGCCTTCAGGCGGTGCAATTTCTTAACCGGAAAACGCACGGACTCGCCTTTTTCACCAATAGACGGGCTCACCTAATGACGCCGCAAGGGATGCGTGACACCTTGCCCGATCAGTCCTTCACCGGATAGCTGCCGAGCCACTTCACCAGCGGGCAACTCACCTTGAGCTCGGTGACGGCGGCTTGGACCGCTTCGTCGTGCCAGTGACCGTCGATGTCGATGTAGAACAGGTAATCCCAAGCCTTGCGACGGCTGGGGCGCGACTCGATCTTCGTCATGTTGATGCCGCGAGAGCTGAAGGGGCGAATCGCTTTTTCCAAGGCGCCTGGCTCGTCGTTAATCGATAAAATGAGGCTCGTGCGGTCGTGACCAGTCCCCTCGCCCACGGCTTCGCGCCCAAGGACCAAAAAGCGCGTCACGCTGTTGGCGACGTCCTGGATGTTGCGCTTGATCACGGGCACACCGTACTTCTCGGCGGCAAGCTCGCTCGCGATGGCGGCGACGCCCTCTTGATCACCAGCTAACTTGACCGCCTGTGCGGTGCTGTCGGCGTCGATCTGGGTGGCGTGCGGCAAGTGACGCGCCAGCCAGTCCCGACATTGCGCGAGGGCTTGGTCCTTGGAGTGTACTTCCTTGATCTCTTCGATCGGCGAATTGGAAATCAGGCAATGCTCGATGGACAGGTAAATCTGGTTAATGATCGTCAAATCTGTTTCCGCGAGCATATCCATCGAGTGGCTGACTACGCCACCGGTGGAGTTCTCAATCGGAATGACGCCATGATGCGCCTCACCTTTTTCCACGGCGGCAAAGACGTCCGGTATCGTGGCCATCGGCTCATACTTCGGTTGACCGCCGAAATTCTTGCGCGCGGCCTGCTCCGTGTAGGTCGCCTCCGGCCCCAAGTAAGCGATCGTCAACGGCTCCTCCAGCGCGATCATCGCGGAGATGATTTCGCGGTAGATCGCGCGCATGCCAGCCTCGGACAGCGGCCCAGTGTTGACTTGCGACAGCTTGCGCATCAGCGCCTCTTCGCGGCCCGGGTGATAGATCGGCAAGCCCGCCTCCAGCTTCACCTGCGCCACTTCGTGCGCCAAACGAAAGCGTTCGTTCAGCTTGGCGATGATTTCGCGGTCGATGGCGTCGATTTTTTCACGGACGGGCGTAAGATCCATGGAGGCACGATACGCGGTCCACGCTGTGGGGAAAGGGAAAAATAACGCCTGCCTTCAAACGCCCTTTCGGCAGCGACAGGAGCCTACTTCGAGCGCAGCGCTTTGAGCTTTTCGTAGGCTTGGAGTGCGCGGTTGCGGCCACGCTTGTGGTCGACGATGGGCGCAGGGTAATCTCGGCCAATCACCACGCCACCCAATTGATCCAGCCCGGCTTCCCAAGGCTCGTGAATTTTTCCGTCAGCTACCGGCCGCAGCTCGGGAACCCATTCACGGACGTAGTCGCCATTGAGATCAAATTTCTGCCCCTGCAGGATCGGATTAAACACACGGAAATACGGCGCAGCGTCGGCGCCACAACCCGCGCTCCATTGCCAGCCTTGGGTGTTGTTCGCGAGGTCGGCGTCGACCAGCGTATCCCAGAACCAACGCGCACCTTCCTGCCAGGGAATCAGCAGGTGCTTGACCAGCAGCGAGGCGACGATCATGCGCACGCGGTTGTGCATCCAACCAGTTGCCCAAAGTTGCCGCATACCGGCGTCGATGATCGGGTAGCCCGTCTCGCCCTTTTGCCAAGCGCGGAGGAGCTTTTCGTCCATCTCCCAGGGAAAGTGATTGAACTCCTCGCGCAGCGGGTCCGTCGGCAAATGCGGCCAATGATACAGCAGATGATGCGAAAACTCACGCCAGCCAATTTCGGACAGAAATTTACGGCCGCCCTTGGTTCCATCCGAGTCATGCCGGTCAAACGCGGCAAAGACTTCACGCGGACCAATTTGCCCGAAGTGCAAGTACGGCGAAAGGCGCGAAGTGGCGTCCTCCGCCGGAAAGTCACGGCCTTGCGTGTAGCCGGAGGCGCCGCTGGCGGCGAGCTTGCCGAGGCGTTGATGCGCGGCGGCGGCAGTCGGGGTCCAGTAATCGTAAAAGCCAGTGTCCCACTTAATTTTCGGCAGGAGCTGTAGAGCTTCCAGTTCAAGCGAATTCGGCCACTGCTTGGGAACTTTGGCCTGGCGTATATCCACGCTGACCGGTGGCGGCGTATCCAGCTTCAAGCAGTGCTTCCAATAAGGCGTAAAAACCTGAAACGGCTTGCCTGACTGGTTCTTGATTTCCCACGGCTCATGCACGAGGGCGGCGTTGAAGCTTTTAACCTCGAAGTCATCTTGAGTCAGGGCCTCCTTGATTTGCTTGTCACGCTTGATGACCTCCGGCTCATAACGGCGATTCCAAAAAACGGCCTCGGCGCCAGTATCTTGGAGTAGCTGTTTCAAGACATCGCCAGACTTTCCTTGCCGAATGACCAGCCGCAAATCGTAGTCCGCCAGCTGTTCGGCCAAGTCTTTCAGTGCATGGTGCAGCCACCATTTAGAAGCGCCGCCAAACGACCACTGCCCCTCCCCTTTTTCGTCATAAATAAAGACCGGAACGACCGGCTCACCACGCTCGATGGCAGCCTGCAAAGCGGGGTTGTCTTTGAGGCGAAGATCCTGGCGAAACCATACCAAGCTGGGTGAAGATGTTGGGGACGACACAAGGCATTAAAAGTAAAACTACGCCTGAGCGCAAATGAGCCAGGCAGATTTTAGAAGTGCATTTTATTCAGCCATATCACCCACGCCGCGACCAGGCACAATAGAATGCCTCCGATGGTTAGTAGCAGTGGAACACGACTCTTTCTGTCTTTGCGAACGCGACGAATATTAGTTCGTTCGTACTTAGCAGCTTTCACTGACTATACCCTATTTATGCGACGCGATCGAGCAAACCCAAAAGCATACATCCCATACAATAACGCTTTACCTGAACAAAAGACTTCAGAGCACAAAAAAGCGCCGGAAAGACTCCGGCGCAGTTTGGGAAAAGTGATCAGGCAGAGCGACTTAGTCGTCGCCGTCGTCGCCAATGGCCTCAACCGGGCAGCCTTCGAGGGCTTCCATGCACAGGTCGATGTCGTCCTGCGACTCAGGCTGCTTGATGACGTAGGAATAGCCGCCATCGTCGCTGCGCGCAAAATAGTCAGGCGCGGTTTCACGGCAAAGATCGCAATCGATGCACTGCTCGTCCACATAAAACTTACCGGCAAGATTCTCCGGCCACTTGTCATTGATATCAGCCATAAACGAGTATTAATGAGCGCGACAACCCGCGCCTGTCAAGCGGGCAGTTGTAAAATACGCAGTCAGCGCTGGAGCCTACAAATCGTCAATCGCGCCAATTTGAGCCAAGTGGGAAATGTCGCCCCAGGTGTGCAGCAGCCAGCGCCCGCCCTCGTAGGAAAACTCGTTGAAGGCGGCGTTGACGAATTTGTAGCAGCGCGTGTGCTCGCATGGAATGCCGATTGCGTGACGCAGGAACATGCCGAGGATTCCGCCATGAGTGACGATGCAGACCGTCTCACCGCCGCAACGTTCGGCAATGGCGTCAAAGGCGTTGCCGGCGCGGTGAAAGACGTCACGCAGGCTTTCACCTTGCGGGATAATGTAGTCCACTCCACCGTGGAGGTAGCCATCCTCTTCGCGGGGAAATTTCTCCGCCGCCTCAGCTCGCGTGTAGCCCGCCAGGATGCCGAAGTCGCGCTCGCGCAGGCCCTTATCCTGCTCCCACGGCGTTCCCTCATGATGGCTGGCAATCGCACGGCAAGTATCGACAGCGCGCCCCAGGTCACTGGACACAATGCGGTCGAACTGGACGCCCTTCAGCCGCTCACCGATAGCCTGCGCCTGACGGCGCCCCTTCTCGGTCAACGGCGAATCAAGCTGCCCCTGATAGCGATGCTGAATGTTCCACTCAGTCTCGCCGTGGCGGATGACGATTAGGCGCATGGTCTTTGGAGATAAATGTGAGCAAATTAAAGTGAGCAGCTGGCTCTTTAATTTTTAATTTGCTCACTGCTCACTCTAAATATGAATCGCCTCGTTGTGGGTGGCGGCGGCGGCCTCCATGAGCGCTTCCGAGAGTGTCGGGTGCGCGTGGATCGTGCCGTGAATTTCCTCCCAAGTCGCTTCGAGTTCCATGCCCAATGCGTATTCGGCAATGAGCTCGGTCGCTTCGGCGCCAGTGATGTGCGCGCCGAGCAGCTCGCCTTCGGGCTCGGAAACGATCAGCTTGACGAAGCCGTCGGACTCCATTGCGGCAACCGCCTTGCCCGATGCGGTGAACGGGAATTTGCCGACCTTGTATTTCAATTCCTGCGCCTTCACGTCGCGCTCGGTCAGGCCGATGCTCGCCACCTGCGGCTGGCAGTAAGTGCAGCCCGGGAAGCGCGTGTAAGGACGCGGCTCGCCGTGGCCAAACATGCCATTGACGGCTTGCACCGCTTCGTAGGTTGCGACGTGGGCGAGCCAAGGCGGTCCGATGATGTCGCCTGCGGCGTAGATGCCCTTCACGCTGGTGCGGTAATGCTCGTCGACCTTGATGTAGTTCTTGAACATTTCCAGCTTCACGCGGTTGGAAAGGAGCTTGTCGGTGTTGGCTTGAACGCCGATGGCGACGAGCAGCGACTCGGCTTCGAGCTTGTCGGTCTTGTCGCCCTTGACAGCGTTGAGCGAGACCTTGCCCTTCTTGACTTCGATGTCTTCGGCCTTCGTGCCGGTCAGGATTTTGAGGCCCTGCTTGCTCAGGGACTTCTCCACAAACTTTGAGACATCGTCGTCTTCGACCGGCAGCACGCGGTCCATCATTTCAACGACAGTCACCTCGCAACCAAAGGCGTTGAGGAAATAGGCGAACTCCATGCCGATGGCGCCAGCGCCGAGGACGATGCAGCTCTTCGGCAGATCGCGGCGGTCGAGAATTTCACGGGCGGTCATCACTTGCTTGCCGTCCTTTTCGAGGCCGGGCAACATGCGGGCGCGGCACCCCGTGGCGATGAGGATGTTTTTCGCGGACAGGAACTCGCCCTTGCGGTCGCCGGAGATCAGCTCGACCATGCCGGGCACATTGATCTGCGCCTGGCCGACGATGTAGTCCACCTTGTTCTTCTTAAAGAGGAACTCGATGCCCTTGGCCATCTTGTCGGCGACGCCGCGGGAGCGCTCTACGACCTTGGGGAAGTCGACATCGATCTTGCCGACCTTGAAGCCGAAGTCGTCCGCATGCAGCATTTTCTGGTAGAGCTCAGCGCTCTTGAGCAATGCCTTGGAAGGAATGCAGCCCCAGTTAAGGCAGGTGCCGCCGGCGCGCTCCATTTCAACACAGGCAACTTTCTTGCCGAGTTGTCCGGCGCGAATAGCGCCTGCATAACCGGCTGGTCCGCCGCCAATTACCACTAAATCGTAGCTGCTTGTATCTGCCATAAGATGTGTTCTCCAATAGAAGGATCGGTCAAAAAGTCTCGCATTAATGCCCTTCCGGGCGGCTTCGTCAACCCTACGACGTCAAGAAGCACAAATATTCGGTCAACCATGCGGGATTGGCGGCGGCGAGAGGCGGATATGGCAAAAAGGCCTTGAAATACTCGCTGAGGCGCCCACTTTGGCTATTCGTATGCTACGGTATTCGACAATCCTGACCTCACTCGCTATTTGTTCACTCGCTTCGGCCGACACCCTCGTCCTCAATAACGGCGACCGCATTACGGGCAGCCTGATCAGCCAGGGCGACGGCGTCATCACTTTCCGCTCTGACCTCCTTGGCGAGCTATCCGTCCCGGACACCAACGCCACCGTTGAGTTGCCTGAAGCCGCGCCGCCCTCCACTGCGGAAGCAGCAGCCGCCGTCAATGCGACAACGGCCAGCACCAAGGCTCCCAAAAAGAAAGAGGAGCCCATGTCTGAGAAAAAGCAGGAAGAGGTCAACATGGTCACCCAGTCCATTCTGGATGCGCAAAGCTGGATGGACGAAAACGTCATTCCGGAAGGTTGGTCCGGTAAGCTTTCCTTCGGCTTCAGCTACCTCGAATCCAACACGGACACCACGGCGATCAACTTCGACCTGAACGGTAAAAAAGACGCTGCGCCCCACCACTACGCATACGATATTTACTATCAATACAGCCGCCAGACGCAGACCAATGGAGGCGTCAACAAGAACCAGGACCAATACGGCGCCGAGTTTGAATATGACTACGACATCAGCGAATTGATGTTCCTCAACACCAGCTTGAGCTACCTGCGCAATCAGGTGAAAGACATCCGTCACCAGGCTGATCTCGACATCGGTCTTGGCTTCCACGTCATCAACAACGAAGACATGACGCTGGACATCATCCCGGCCTACACCTTGCAGTATAAGGACGCTGAAGGCGTATCGCAAAAGTGGTATAACCTCGCCACGCTCAAGGAATCCTACGTCTACCACTTCAGCGAAATCGTCCGCTTCGAGCAGACCGCCTACGGCAGCATCGAGCCCGGCGACACCAACAATTACCAATACGGCTTCACCGCAGCGCTCATCAGCAAGCTCGCTGATTGGGTGGAAGCCAGTCTCGCCTACGAGCTGACCTACGACAACACCGTTGGCACCGGCGGCGTGAAGAAGGAACAGCAAATCATCGCTGGCATCGGCATTCCTTACTAAGGAGTTAAAGGTTAAGGTATAAAAGGTTAAAGTCTTGAAGGACCTGTCGACGGGCCCTTTAAACTTACACCTTAAAACTTTAACCTTTTTCTATGTCCGAAAACCTCCGCCTGGATGGCCGCACCTGCGACCAGCTCCGCCCAATTTCCTTCGAACCCGGCATCGCGCCACACGCAACCGGCTCCGCCCTCGTCAGCTTTGGCAATACGCGCGTCATCTGCGCCGCCACCATCGAAAAACGCGTCCCCGGCTGGATGAACGCCCAAGGGGTCAGCGGAGGCTGGATCACCGCCGAGTACTCCATGCTTCCCTACTCCACGCTCGATCGCAAACCACGCGACAGCTCCAAGGGCAAAGTTGACGGACGCACCGTCGAAATCCAACGCCTCATTGGCCGCTCCATGCGCGCCGTAGTCGACCTGCAAAAGCTGCCCGGCATGACGCTGTGGATCGACTGTGATGTCCTCCAAGCCGACGGCGGCACGCGCACGGCGTCCATCACCGGTGCCTGTGTTGCGGCCAAGCTCGCCATCAAGCGGCTCATGGCCGACGGCGTCCTGGCCGAAGACCCGATGGAGAAATCCGTCGCCGCCGTCAGCGTTGGGATTTGGCAGGACCTGGAGGTGCTCGACTTGCCCTATGTGGAGGACCGCGACGCCGACGTCGACTTCAACGTAGTCATGACCAGCGCCGGTGAGTTCGTCGAAGTCCAAGGCACTGGCGAGGAAGCGACTTTTACCCAGGAGCAACTCGACGCTCTGCTGGCATTGGCCAAAAAAGGCATCGCTGAAATCAGCCAAATGCAATCGCAGGCAATTGCCTAAATGCTAAATATTCATTTTTTGAACAGCCTGGCGCCAGAAGTCCTCAATCTCCTCTAAAAGGCATTAATAGAGGCATTAAGAGGAAAAAATAAGGCGGTAATTCGCAAATTAAACGTTGCCAAGGACCGGCTGAACGAAACACTCTGCCAACCCAGCCCGATTTCCTGAAACCCATGAATATCCACGAATACCAAGCCAAGGAATTGTTCACCGAATTTGGCATCGCAGTGCCGGCCGGCAAGGCCGCTCAAAGCGAATCCGAATTTGAAGCCGCGCTCAGCGCAATTGAAGGCGACACCGTTGTGGTGAAGTCTCAAATTCACGCCGGCGGTCGCGGCAAGGGAACGTTTACGGACGGTTTCAAAGGCGGCGTCAAAGTGCTGCCCCGCAGCGAAGCAATCGAGGTCGCCAAGAAGATGCTTGGCAACACGCTGGTCACGCACCAGACCGGCCCGGAAGGCCGCGAGGTAAAGACCGTTTATTTCACTGAAGCCAGCGACATCCAGAAAGAATACTACCTGGCCATCCTGCTAGACCGCGCCACGAGCAAGCCCGTCATCATCGCCTCGACCGAAGGCGGCGTGGACATCGAAACCGTCGCCGAAGAAACGCCGGAAAAGATCATCCGCGTCATCATCGACCCGGCGACCGGCATCATGCCTTTCCACAAGCGCAAGATCGCGTTTGGCCTTGGCCTCACTGAGAAGGCGCAGCTCAAGCAGCTCGATAAGTTCCTCACCGGTCTTTACGACATGTTCTGGGACAAGGACTGCTCGATGGTGGAAATCAACCCGCTCATCACGACGCCCGCTGGCGACATCCTCGCGCTCGACGCCAAGGTAAACTTCGACAGCAACGCCCTCTTCCGTCACCCGGAAATCGTCGCCCTCCGCGACCTCGGCGAAGAAGACCCGAAGGAAGTTAAAGCTTCCGACACTGGCTTGAGCTACATTGCGCTCGACGGCAACATCGCTTGCCTCGTTAACGGCGCAGGTCTGGCCATGGCGACCATGGACATCATCAAGCACTTCGGCGGCAACCCGGCCAACTTCCTCGACGTCGGCGGCGGCGCCAATGCCGACCAAGTCACCGAAGCCTTCAAGATCATCCTCAGCGATCCGAACGTGAAGGGCATCCTCGTCAATATCTTCGGGGGGATCATGAGCTGCAAGACGATCGCTGACGGCATCATCGAAGCCGCCAAGAACGTCGACATCACCGTGCCGCTCGTCGTGCGCCTCGAAGGCAACTCCGTCGCCGAAGGCAAGCAAGCCCTCACCGACAGCGGACTGGCCCTCACGTCGGCTGACTCGCTTTCCGACGCCGCTCAGAAAATCGTCAAGCTCGTCGCTGACGCTTAATTAACTCAATTTCAAACCCACAAACTTTTTAAGATCATGAGTGTCCTCGTTGGCAAAAACACCCGCGTCGTCGGACAAGGCATCACTGGTAAGGCAGGCACCAAGCACGCCCTCAACAACATCGCCTACGGCACCAACTACGTTGCCGCAGTCACGCCGGGCAAAGGCGGCTCCACTTGGGAAGACAAGCTGCCGATCTTCAATTCCGTTCACGACGCCGTCGAAAAAGAAGGCGCGAACACATCCGTTATTTTCGTGCCGCCGCCCTTCGCGGCTGATGGCATCCTCGAGGCGATTGACGCCGGCATCGAGCTGATCATCTGCATCACCGAAGGCATTCCCGTGCGCGACATGACCGCCGTTAAAGACGCGCTCATCAAGGCTGGTGGCAAGACCCGTCTGATTGGCCCTAACTGCCCGGGCATCATGACTCCGGGCGAATGCAACATCGGCATCATGCCCGGCTACATCGCCAAGCCTGGCAAGGTCGGCGTAGTTAGCCGCTCCGGCACGCTCACCTACGAAGCAATGTATCAGTTGACGGTTCGCGGTCATGGCCAAAGCACTTGCATCGGCATTGGCGGCGACCCGATCAATGGCACCAGCCACATCGACGCAGTGAAGCTCTTCAATGAAGACCCGGCAACCGAAGCCATCATCCTGATTGGCGAAATCGGCGGCAGCGCCGAAGAAGAAGCCGCAGCCTACATCAAGGAGCATGTCAAGAAGCCGGTTGCCGCGTTCATCGCAGGCACCACCGCGCCTCCAGGACGCCGCATGGGTCACGCCGGCGCTATCGTCTCTGGTTCCAGCGGCAGTGCAGAAACGAAGATCGCTGCGCTCAAAGACGCGGGCATCGCCGTTGCGCCAACGCCATCTGAGATCGGCGATACGCTACTTTCCATCTACAGCTAGCCCGTAGCCCTACGTGCTTGCTTATAAGGTTTCATGCGAGCTTGCATGAAACCTTTTCGTAATTATTGTTAAAGAAAGACACAATAGTTCCGTTTAATTAATATCGGTTAATTTAATGATACAGCTTCTCAATCATTATTAGGTGGCAGATGCAAAAATATCCTGCATAATGTGTTGCATTAGCTTCATCATATTACTACCGATAAAGGATTCTTGATAAGCAAGGAAGATTATGGCTAAAAAACAAACTCATGGGCGCGCGCCCGGAAAAACTCAGATTTCAATCAGCCTCCCTGAGGACCTGGTTGGAAAAATTGATCGTCTTGCGGCCACTGAAAACCGCAATCGGTCCAACTTCATCGCTACGCACCTCGAGTCGCTAGCCGGTGAACTTGAGGCTTCGGAGCCTCCAAAGAAATTCAAAAAGAAAGCAACTAAGTAACTGGTTGCTTTCACAACGTTCACCCCAAAATCTAAATCCCGCCCGCAACGGCGGGATTTAGTTATGCCAGCAAATCTTGCCATGTCCGGGCAGGCGCGTCTCAATGACCGGCGTGAATATCTACGCTGACTGGTTGCCCAACCATGCCTACTACGCCTTTCATTTGCTGGCGTGGCTGGGCGGCGTCATCGTGCTCCAATGGCTGGGCTTTTCCAAGCTGCTTTGGCGGCATCGACGCGCGATATTCATGCCCGCGCTCATCCTCGGCGGCTACCTGATCCTCACGGACATCGTCGCCGTGCATTTCGAGGTCTGGCACTTCGACGAAGACTACATCCTGGCTGGCGCAGTGAAATCCGCTGCCGCGCAATTCCTGCTCATGCCCTTCGGCGTGCCCATTGAAGAATGGCTTTTCTTCTTCCTGACCGCGCTCCTTGTCGCGCAGAGCTTCATCCTATTTTTGCCGGAGTCCCTGCGCACCGGAAACAAAGCCAAGACTAAGTAGCATCAGCCTTAGCTCGCTATCCATAACAAATCGGCCGCTCAAGGTTGGAGTCCCGCCTTCAGGCGGCCATGTCAGTAATGTGAGGCAGCCTGGCCGCCTGAAGGCGGAACTCCAACCCACATCAATTTAATAAATCGAACTTCGCTAAGCGCAAGCCATGCATGGCTTACCGCCCCCACTTCATGTTTTTGCCCTTCTTGGCGCGCTTGCGGCGACGCGTGGCGCGCGGCTCATCTTGACCCGTCTTACTGGTGGCGGCGCCATTTTTTAAAGCATCAATCTGATCGCGCAAAACAGCCGCACGTTCGAACTCCAGGTTGCTCGCGGCTTCGAGCATCTCTGCTTCCAACTCCGCCAGAACTGCAGCGACATCTTCGTCGCCGCCCGACGCTTTGAAGTCCACCGGATTTTCCGCCGCCTCCTGTTGATGCAGGCTCGCTTGCACCGCGCGTCGCACGCTGCGCGGCGTGATGCCGTGCGCTTCATTGTGCTCGATCTGGCGCGCGCGGCGATCCTTGGTCACTTCAATCGTCCGCTTGAGCGAATCCGTCATGACATCCGCATAAAGGATCACACGCCCCTTCTCGTGTCGCGCGGCGCGACCGGCGGTCTGGACCAGGCTCGTGTGGCTACGCAAAAAGCCTTCCTTGTCAGCGTCCAAAATCGCCACCAGCGCAACCTCCGGCAAATCCAGGCCCTCGCGCAGCAAGTTAACGCCCACCAATACATCGAACTCGCCACGCCGCAAATTGCGCAAAATCTCCACGCGCTCAATGGCGTCAATGTCGCTGTGCAAATACTCCACGCGCACATTGGCTTCGCGCAAATAGCTGGTCAGGTCTTCGCTCATGCGCTTGGTCAACGTCGTGACGAGCACGCGCTCTTCGGCGTCAATGGCGTTCTTGATTTCGCCAATCAGGTCCTCGACTTGGCCTTTGATTGGCCGCACCTCCATCTCCGGATCGAGCAAACCCGTTGGCCGCACGACCTGATGCGCGATCACCGTGGACTTCTCCAACTCCAGGTTCGCCGGAGTTGCGGAAACGAAGAGGCACTGCCCCGCTACATCCCAGAATTCATCGGGCTTGAGCGGCCGGTTGTCCAACGCCGAAGGCAGGCGAAAGCCAAAGTCAACCAGCCGCGATTTGCGCGAACGGTCCCCATGATACATCGCGCCAATTTGCGGCACCGTCACATGACTTTCATCAATAATCAACAAAAAATCTTTCGGGAAGAAATCGATCAAGCACCAGGGCCGCTCGCCCTCGACACGGCCCGATAGGTGGCGCGAGTAATTTTCAATGCCATTGCAAAAGCCCATTTCCTGCAGCAGCTCCAAGTCGTAATCCGTGCGCATGCGGATGCGTTGCGCTTCGATCAACCGACGGTCCTGCTCAAACTTCGCGACTTGTTCATCTGCCTCGGCGCGTATCGCCTCCACCGCCGTTTCGAGCTTGCGGCGCGGCGTGATGTATTGGTTCGCCGGATACAACTGAAAGTGCTGCATGCGTTCGCCCATTTCGCCGGTCAGCGGGTCCAAGCCCGTAATGGCCTCGATCTCGTCGCCCCAGAACTCAATGCGAATCGCGCTCTCCATGTAGGCCGGAAATACATCCACCACTTCGCCGCGCACGCGGAACTTGCCCCGCGTCAACTGCACATCGTTGCGCTCGTATAAATTCTCCACCAAGCGCTCCAGCAACTTGTCGCGACCGTATTCCTCACCCACGCGGAGCGGGATCATCATTTCGCGAAAATCTTCCGGCGAACCCAGGCCGTAAATGCAGCTCACACTCGCCACCACGAGCACATCCCGACGGCTGATCAACGAACTGGTTGCGGCGATGCGCAGGCGCTCGATCTCGTCATTGATGCTGGAGTCTTTTTCGATGTAGGTGTCCGTCGACGGCACGTAAGCCTCCGGCTGGTAGTAGTCGTAATAGCTCACGAAATACTCGACGGCGTTGTCTGGAAAAAAGCTCTTAAACTCCGAGTAAAGCTGCGCCGCCAAGGTCTTGTTGTGCGAAATGACCAACGTCGGTCGCTGGAGCTCTTGCACAATATTCGCCATGGTGAATGTCTTCCCCGACCCCGTCACGCCCAGCAAAGTCTGGAACTGATTCCCCGCGCGCAGCGAACGCGTCAGCGCGTTGATCGCCGTCGGTTGGTCGCCCTGCGGGCCGTACTCGGACTGGAGTTTGAAATCCACCCTGCGACGCTACACCGCGGCGCCCCGATTGCAACCCACAGGATCAGGAAAGCTGCTTCATTGATAAAGCAACTCAGCTCCGCCCGTTGTGCTGGGTTGGAGTCCTCCCTTCAGGCGGCCAGGCCAGCAAGGAGAGGCAGCATGGCCGCCTGAAGGCGGGACTCCAACCGTGAGCAGATGCAAGCGCCACCGACAGACTCAAAAAAATGAAAAAAAATTTCTGTAAAGCGTCAAAATCAGCCCATCGTGGACCCAATTTACTATTAGTCAGAGCCACTCACTAATACTGAGAGCCAGTGAAAGCTGCTCAGTGGCTTTGACTAATAGTAAAATCAGCACGCCGCTCAAAAAAAGTGGCCAACTGAGCCAATCAAGCCAACTGAACCAACTGAGCCAACCGAGCCATTTACGGTCTTCGCGCCTTCAGATATAATGCCTGCATGAATCCGAAAAGCACCACCCCCCCACACTCCCAACGCAGTTTAGTAACGACAAATCGCGCGAATGGCCGCGAATCCAACCAACGTCGCTTTGTACGACAGCCATCACGGTTCTCCGCCAATGGAATTCCGCCTGGGCGCCACCCCCTCCCCCCGCCTGTCGAAGTATCCGCGGCCATCCGCAGTATCCGTAGTTTCAAAACCTCGCGCCCCAACCTGCCTCATCAACCTGATTCGCGTTCATTCGCGCAATTCGTAGTTGAAAACAGTCCTGCCCCCCTCCCCCCTCTGCCTCACGAATCCCATCCTGGTACATGCGAAAAATTCACGCCCCCTCCCCCAATTCGAGACTCGAAACTCATCACTGAACCCATTTTTTTCTTTCCGCCGCCCCCCATAGCGGTAAGCCTTGGTGGCTTTTCTGAAAATCATGGAACGCGACCCCGCACAGCGCATCGTCATCACCGGACTCGGCCTTACCTCGCCGAACGGGAACACCCTGCCCGAATACCGCGCCAATCTGTTGGCCGGCAAAGCGCGCGTTCAGCGCATCCCCATGCGCTACATGGGCGAAGTCAACGCGGGCGTGTGCGACTACGACCCCATGAAATACCAGAAGCGCAAGGAAGTCCGCAATGGCACCCGCGCTGGCTCGATCGCCATTTATTGCTCCCGCGAAGCAGTCACAAACTCTGGTTTGGACTGGGACAGCGTCGACAAGGCCCGCGTGGGCGTCTACATCGGCACGACCGAGCATGGCAACGTCGAGACCGAGAACGAAGTCTACAACATTTCCCAGTTCGAGTACGACACCAAGTATTGGACGCACCACCACAACCCCCGCACCGTGGCCAACAACCCGGCGGGCGAGGTGACCATGAACATGGGCATCCATGGGCCGCATTACACCATCGGCGCAGCCTGCGCGGCGGGCAACGCGGGCCTGATCCAGGGCGCGCAGATGCTCCTCCTCGGCGAAGTCGACTACGCGCTCGCGGGCGGCGTCAGCGAGTCCATCCACACTTTTGGCATCTTTGCCGGCTTCAAGAGCCAGGGCGCCCTCGGCGACCACGAAGATCCGAATATGGCCTCCCGCCCCTTCGACCAGAGCCGCAACGGCATCGTCGTCTCCGAAGGCGGCGCGGTTTACGTGCTCGAACGCCTGAGCGACGCCCAAGCCCGCGGCGCGAACATCATTTGCGAAATCGTCGGCTGGCACATCAACTCCGACGCGACCGACGCCGTGCTCCCCAACCCGGAACGCCAGGCTCAGTGCATGCGCGCCGCGATCAAGCGCGCCGGCATGACCCCACAGGACATCGATATCGTCAGCACTCACGCCACCGCCACCCCCCTGGGCGACATCCAGGAAATCAAGGCCGTGCGCGAAGTTTTCGCCAATTGCCCGACGACTTACATCAACAACACCAAGAGCTTCATCGGGCACGCCATGGGCGCCGCCGGAGCCTTGGAACTAGCGGGCAATCTTCCCAGTTTCACCGACAACCAGGTCCACCCAACCATCAATGTGACCGACCTCGACCCCGAGTGCGCCGTGGAGAACTTGGTCATCAACGAACCAAAATCTGTTGAAAGGGTTGACACCATCCTGAACAACTCTTTCGGTATGCTCGGAATTAATTCTGCATTGATTGTAAAGCGGTTCGTTGACTGAACCGCTTCCATATATTAGTTTATCCATCCAATGACCAAAGACGACGTAAAGCAGATAGTGCTGGACATCATCGCCGAGATCGCTCCCGACGAGGATCTTGGTGACATCAAGCCCGAGGTGCGCCTCCGCGACCAGCTCGATCTGGACTCCATGGATTTCCTCGATATCGTGATGGAGCTGCGCAAGCAGCATGGCATCGAAGTGCCGGAAGACGATTATCCCGAGCTCGCATCGCTCGACAGCTGCGCAAACTACTTGCTGCCAAAATTTGAGGCCAAAGCCAGCGCTTAACCGCGCAGCTTACCCTCCCCCCCCCCCCCGCCCCTGCGGGAACCCCGTTCATGAAAGGTGAGCTTAGCGGCGCGCACTTTGACTGCTTGGTCATCGGCGCGGGAATGTCTGGCCTCGCGGCGGCAATTCGCCTCGCGATGTTCGATAAGCGTGTGCTCATTGTTGAGCGGCACAACGCCGCTGGCGGGCTGAACAGCTTTTACAGCATTGCGGGGCGCAAGTACGACGTGGGCCTTCACGCCATGACGAACTACGCCCCCCCCGGGGCCAAGCGCCTGCCGCTCGTTAAGATCCTCCGCCAACTTCGCCTCGACCGCGACCAGCTCGACCTGGCCGAGCAAAACGGCAGCAAAATCGTCATCCCCGGCTACACGCTCAACTTCAGCAACGACTTTGCCCTGCTCGAAGCCGAGGTCGCCCAGGTTTTCCCAGAGCAAATCGATGGATTCCGCCGCCTTGTCGAGCACGTTAAGTCGTTCAACGAGACCGCCTTGGACATTCAGGAAGAGTCCGCCGTCGCCGTTCTGCGGGAGCATTTAGCGGACGAATCGCTCATTAACATGCTGATGATCCCGGTGTGCTACTACGGCAGTGCGCGGGAGAACGACCTCGATTTCTCGCAGTTCGTCATCTTGTTCAAAGCGCTCTTCATGGAGGGCTTCGCCCGGCCATTCGACGGCGTGCGCGTCATCATCCGCGCCCTGCTGACCAAATACCGCGAGCTCGGCGGCGAGCGCAAAATGAAGTGCGGCGTCCGCGAAATCATTGCCGAAAATGGACACGCCTCCCGGGTCGTCCTCGATGACGGCTCCGAGATCACCGCCGACAAAATCATTTCCTCCATCGGCTACGCCGAAACCCTGCGCCTGTGTAGCGATCAACCCGGCGACGCCGGACGTGACAACACCGGCGCCCTGTCCTTTGTCGAGACCATCACCGTCCTGAAAAAGGAGCCCGCCTCCATTGGCTGGAAGGACACCATCGTCTTCTTCAACGACAGCGAGCACTTCGATTATCGCCGCCCCAAGGACTTGGTTGACGCTCGCAGTGGCGTCATCTGCTTCCCCAACAACTACCGGTATTCCGATGGTCGCAAGCTGGAGGAAGGCTTTCTCCGCGTCACCGCCCTGGCCAACTACGACCGCTGGGCCGCCCTCAGCGATGAGGAATATCTGGAAGCCAAAGACCAGTGGTACGAGACGCTCCAGCGCCGCGCACTCGACTTCCTGCCGATGCCTCGCGTCCGCGACAAGGAGCACACCACCCCCCCCATGGTCGCCCACAAGGCGCAAGCCCGCCTAGTCCTGGAGCAATACACCGAGTCGAAGGACATGTTTACACCGCTGACGATCACGAAGTTCACTGGCCACCTCAGCGGGGCGGTCTACGGCGCGCCGAACAAGGTCAAAACCGGTCGCACCCACTTGGACAACGTCTTCCTCTGCGGCACCGACCAAGGTTTCCTCGGCATCACCGGCTCCATGCTCAGCGGCATTTCGATGGCGAATTTGCACGTGCTCGGGGCGGGGTAGGAAACATTCCATACCAACTGGTCAAATGACATTGTCATTGCGTCTACTCGAACTTACTTTGGTCAGATGCACTCTCTCTCCCGCCTGTCCAAAATCGTGCTCTTGCTCCTATCCATACACGGTTGTGTTTTGGGGCAATTATTTGCCGACTCACTCACGCTGACAGATCAGCAGGGACGAGAAATTACGGCGGAAATTCTCGACTACAATGGCGAAAAAATAACCATCCGCCGGGAGGATGGAGCAGAATTTCAACTCCCCCTTGCAAGCCTATCGGCAGAAAGCAAAAAAGCCGTCAATACATGGCTTGAAAAGAGTGGATTGCCCATATTCACCCCGCAGGATATTGTCCGTTATCCCTTCGAAATCTCAGTCAGAGAGACCTCGAAAAAATACAACGACACCAGCGCCAGCATCCGCATTAAATCGGCGCGCGGCACGAAACCGACGTTTGAGCAAGGCGGCGAGTATTTGATTATCGGCGAATTTTACTGCCCTGATTACGATGAAGAATTTCTCTTTTTCGGCGTCGAAAATGGCAACGATGCCGATTCCAACGGCTACTCCCGCTTTCATCGCCCCAAGGAAAAAGAAACAAAATTTAAGGCGGGTCTCCGCATAAAAGGTCCGGGCAAAGCGCTATTGGGCGTTTTTTCTGACCAGAAACCCAAATGGCGCACTGTGCTGTATCTGGAAGCCAGATAAAGAAATCTTCAATATTTACGCCCAACTTATTCCCCGGTCGTTGTTAATAAATAAACGTTGCCGCTCGGGGCGTGCAGTCTAATTTTGGCAGGCTTTACACACGACCTAAGCCGCACTACGACAACTTTTCGAACCGTTCGAACCAACCAACTTTTCGAACTTTCCCACGCCCATGTTTCTCAAGGAAATCGTCATCAATGGATTCAAGAGCTTTGCAGACCGGACTGTCGTCCGGCTAGATCCAGGCGTGACGTGTATCGTGGGCCCCAATGGATGCGGTAAGAGCAACATCGTCGACGCTTGCCGCTGGGTGCTCGGGGAACAAAGCGCCAAGGCCCTCCGTGGCTCAAAGATGCACGACGTCATTTTCCAGGGCACGGACAAGCGCAAGCCCCTGCAATCCTGCGAAGTTTCCCTGACCTTCAGCGACTGCGAGGCCGAGCTGGGCACCAATTTCAACGAGGTCGAAATCACCCGCAAGGTCGACCGCGAAGGTGGCTCGGATTACTTCCTCAACGGCAAGCGCTGCCGCCTGAAGGACATTCATAACTTGTTCATGGACACCGGTGTAGGCCGCGCGTCCTACTCGTTTATGATGCAGGGCCAGATCGACCAGATCCTGTCGTCCAACCCGCAGGAGCGCCGCACGATTTTCGAAGAAGCCGCCGGCATCACCAAGTACAAGGCCGACCGCAAGGAGTGCCTCAACAAGCTGGCCCTAGTCGACCAGAATTTGGCCCGCGTCACCGACGTCATCGACGAAGTCAGCCGCAAGATCGCCAGCCTCAAGCGTCAGGCGTCCAAGGCCCTGCGCTACCAGCGCTTCAAGCACCGCCTGACCCACCTCGACCTCTCCTACAACGCCTACCACTACGCCAAGCGCGGCGCCATCATCAGCGACCTCTCCGAGCGGGCCAACGGCCTTCGCGGCATCGTCGAGCAGGCCGAGGAAAAGCTGAAAATGGAGGAGCAATCTCTGGAGCGCCGCCGCAGCGAACGCAAGGAGATGACCACCACCCTCCAGGAGGCGCAACAGACCGTGTTTGACCTCCGCAGCGAAAAGGAAAACGCCGAGTCCCAGGCCGAGTTTGCCACGATCCGTGAGCGCGACGTCGCTGAGCGCATCGAGAACCTCAAAGAGGAAGTCACCGGCCTCGAACGCCAGATCGAAGAGCTCTCCACCAAGGCGCAAACCGCCGCCAAGAGTAAGGCCGAAGCTCAGGCGCTGGTGGACTCATCCGACGAAATTTTCCGCGGCAAAAACGAGGAATTCGAACGCATCCTGATGGAGCTCAACGGGCACGAGCGCACCCTCGGCCAAGCCAAACAACAGCTGCTCGTCCGCGAAGGCGCGATCACCCGTCTGCGCCAGCAAACGACTACGCTCGAAGTCGACCTGAAGAGTTTCCAGGTGAAGCACGCCGGCCTCGGTGACACACTGCACGAGCTGAAGGACCAGAAGGAAGTCCTCGAACACCGCGCCGAGGAAGTCACCGCCGCCCAAGCCCGCCGCGAGCAAGAAGCCGCCGAAGCAGCGGAGGCCGTCGAAGCTGCCCGCGCCGAGACTCAACGCCTGCGCGAGGAGTTTCGCAACCTGCAAAAAGACATTTCCGACTGCGACCGCGAAGTCGCCCGCGGCCAAGCCCAGCTCTCCACTTTGGAGGCCCTGCAACAACGCTTCGAAGGCTTCTCAGCTGGCGCGAAGGCGATCCTGCAAGGTCAGCTTGGCGAACTCGCGCCGAAGGATAAGTTCCGCCCGCTGTCGGCCGTCGTTGAAGCCGATGACGCCTACACGACCGCGCTTGAAACGCTGCTTTCCAGCTCCGCCGAGTCGATTTATTTAGACAACTACGACCTCGCCCTGCCCATCCTCCGCAAGCTCGAAGACGAGCGCGTGGGGCGCGCGGTGTTGCAGGTGGGCATCCGCACGGACATCTACGAAAACGAGTCGCTGCCCAGCTGGATCATCCCCGCCGAGAAGGTCATCAAGCCGAAGAAGCAGGAGTTCAAGGACCTCGTGCACGACTTTTTCCAGGGCTGTTTCTTTGTCGATACGCTCGACGACTTCCTGGAATACTGGAAGGGCAACCCAGGCTTTAACTTCCTGTTTGTCGCCACTAAAAACAACGAGCTCGTGGACCACCGCGGTCTCGTTTATGGCGGCTACAACAAGAAGGGCAAGGACGACAGCTTCCTCAAACGCGAGCAGAACATCCGCAAGTTCAAGGCCCAGATCGAGATCGACAACGAGCGCCTCACGCAGCTCAACGAGCGCGCCTTGCAGTTGAATGCCGACATGGAAACGGCGGAAATGACCGTCGAAGAAAAGCGCGGTCGCCAGAACGAAATTGCCAGCGAACTCTCCAGCCTCAAAGCCGACGCACGCTCCGTGCAAAGCACATTGCAGGAGGTTTCGCAAAACGTCACCCGCCAGGAGCGCCAGCTCGCCGAGCTGGAGGAAAGCCGCCTCACTGCGGAGGATCGTCTCAACAAGGCCCGTGAGGAAATGGCTGGCGCTGAGCAGGCGATTGAGGAAGGCAAAGCCGAGATTTCCGCCGCTGAAGAATCCATCAAGCGCCTCATGAACGAGCGCGACGCGCACAAGGATGGCCTGGCCGAAGTCCGCCTCGACCTCGCCGAAAAGAAGCAGCGCCTCGAACTTTACGAGCAGGGTTTGCGCGACGCAGAAACGCAGCGTAACGAAATCAATACCCGCATCCTCCGCCGCCGTCAGGAAATCGACAACCTGACCGAGCAGCTGGCCTCGCTCAAGGCCGACATCATGGAGAACCGAGAGCGCGCGGCCGAGCTGGAGAAAACGCTCGAATCCACGTCGACGAATTTAGCTGGTTTACGTCAGAAGTCCGGCGAGCTCGAGCGTCAGATCGCCGAGTTGGAAAGCCACCTTGGCCAGGCCCGCTCGACTCAGCGCGAGCAGGAAACCCAGCTCAACCAATACGACGTCAAACTCGCCGAAGAGCGTTCGCAGTCCAGTTTCTTGTCCGACAAGATCATGGCCGAGTATGAGCGTGAAATCGACGACATCGATTGGAAACAAGAGCTCTGGAAGGCCGACGAACAATTTGAAACCAAGGTCAAACTCGACGAACTAGATGAAGACGACGACGGCGAGCTGCGCCCACAGGTAAAAAACGACCGCGGCGAACCGACCGAAGAGGACCTCGCCAACATGGACGACACCGACTGGCCTGAGATCGACAAGGAGATTAAATACCTCCGCAGCCGTATCAACAGTCTCGGCGCCGTCAACCTAGTGGCCATCGAAGAATACGCAGACGAGCGCGAGCGCTACGACTTCCTCAAGACGCAAAGCGACGACCTCTGGGGCTCCAAGGAAGAGCTACTCAAGGCGATTGACGAGATCAACGAGACCTCGCAAAAGCTCTTCCAGGACACCTTCGAGCAGATCCGCAAGAACTTCATTTTCACGTTCACCAAGCTCTTCAACGGCGGCCAGGCCGACCTCGCCCTCGTGGAAGCCGAAGACGTGCTGGACTCCGGCATCGAGATCACCGCGCGCCCTCCAGGCACCAAGCTGCGCAGCCTATCGCTGCTCTCTGGTGGTCAGCGCACGATGACCGCCGTGGGCCTGTTGTTCGCCATCTACATGGTCAAACCCAGCCCATTCGCCGTGCTCGACGAGCTCGACGCGCCGCTGGACGACGTGAACATCGGCCGCTTCACCGACATGGTGCAGGAGTTCGTGAAGTATTCGCAGTTCCTCATCGTTACGCACAACAAGCGCACGGTTTCCACGGCCAATGCGATTTATGGCGTCACGATGCAAGAGCGCGGCGTGACAAAACTCGTCTCCATGCGCTTCAACAAAAAGGGCGATGACCTCGTCTCCGAAGACGACACGCCAATCGAATTGGAAGCAGCGGGTGTAGTCGGTTAAAGACTCCTGCCGGTGGCGCTCATTGCGCCTTGCTGGACGCACAAAATCACAGCGGCCAGTATGTACAATTTAAAGGAAAGTGCTCTTAAGCAGGAAGAATAATCAACCAAACTTCGCTGAGAGCACACTCAAGCAAAACTCATGGGAGCATGACTGACGGCGTTATGTCGTCGTTTCGATATCCCAGAAGCCCTGAGAGATGCCATAACGCATCAATTCCGTAGTCGCGTGCAATTCCAGCTTTTTCATGATATTGCGCCGATGCCAGCGAACGGTTTTATCACTCAAGTTGACAATTTGGCCAATCGTCCCGTCATCCAGACCTTTTGACAACATTGGAAGCAATTCCAACTCTTTGTTACTAAGTATCTTATGGAAAGCTAGGGGATTTTTCCTAATTTCTTCTTTAACTTGGGCGAATGATTCGGAAAAATACGGTTCCCCGCGGGCGATTGCGTCCATTGCATCCATGACTGTATTCAATTCATCACTGAATTTATTCACGTATCCATGCACCCCAGATTTCAAGAGTCGAAAAACTGTAACACTATCCAATTTTGCGGACACCGCCAAAATTCGCAACGAAGACTGTTCTTCGATCAAAGTTTCCGCTACAGTAATTCCATCTGGCTCGGGCATTCGGATATCGAGCAATAAGATATCCGGCCGCGTAGCACGACACACATCCAAAGCTTCCTGCCCAGTGCCTGCTTCTCCTACAACGTTAAATCGCTCACTGCACATTTTCACGATTAACTGGCGGAATAAACTCTGGTCCTCGACAACAACAACATTCATATTTCCTTAAATATGGTATTCCTGCTGCAATACACAAGGAATTGCGCCCACTTTTTCTCGTTACCCTAATGGATTCCAAACTTTCCCTGCTAGCCTGTAATTTATTTGTGCGTGGACTACTGATCTTTACTAGCTGCTTGCCTCTATCTTTGCTAGCTGAAGACACCACCACCACTACCGAAACGCCAATCCAGGAACTGGAGCCCGTCTACATGACCGGTTCTTTGTTCGTGCCTCATGAAAACTTTTTCCAAGAGCCCATCACGCTGATCACAGCGGAGCAAATGGAGCTGATGGGCGTTCAACGCCCGATTGAGGCGCTCACGCTCCAGCCCATTATTTATGGGGCAATGAACACCTCCAACGACAGCAATGGCGGAACGGGCTCCTCCTCCCCCAACATTCATGGCGTCGGCACCCTGCGCACACTCAATCTCATCAATGGTCGACGCGCGGGCGGGAATAGCGCCTTTTACCTGGAGCCTGGCGGATTCGCGAACTTCAACCTGATCCCCCAGGCGGCCATTCATGGCATTGATATTCTCCCGGAAAGCGCCAGCACTACCTATGGCTCAGACGCGATTGCCGGCGCCATAAATGTCGACCTCATTCGCCGTTTTCAAGGCGTTAAACTCGATGCCCTTTATGGCGACACCACCGATGGGGGCGGCCAAACCCAACAGTACTCACTCACTGCCGGATTCGCATTGGATGAAGACACCCACCTGACAGTCCTTGGCAGTTTCTACGACCAGCAAGTAATCTGGGCGCGCGACCGCGCACTCTCCGCGACGACCGACTTCCGCTCCCGTGGTGGAACCAACCGAGGCAGCAGCACCTTCCCCGGACGCGCGGATCTCCAAGTCGGAGGCTCCAGTCAGCCCAGCATACTGGCCCCTGGCGTCCCCTTCCCCACCAGCGGCGCCAGTTATGTGGCCTACAATCACAACACCGACGCATTTAATTACAATGCTTACGCGCCAGATATACCTGCCTTGGAAATTGCCAATGGCTATGCCGCCATTGAGCATGACCTCACCGACCAAGTGACGCTCTATGGAGATGCGCTCTACGCCTTTAGCGACCAAGCCAACAGCTTGGCTCCAGCGCCGTGGGGCGCATACCGGTCCATTTTCGGCGGACCGAACTCACCACTTTTTGACGCAATCATCAACAGTCCACATACGCCAGTGCCTGCGGCAGACATCGATGGCGTATCCTACCGCAGCTTTGAACTGGGCAACCTCACGACTGATTTTAAACGCAACGCATTCCGTCTGGTGGGCGGCGCTCGTGGCTTGGTGGATAACCGCTGGGAGTGGGACACCGCCGCACTCTACACACAAACCGATATGAATATGAAGGTAGGCGGAATTGCAGACTCAAGCTTGCTTATCCCCTACATCAACAGCGGGCTTTTTAATCCCTACGCCCGGGCAACGACTGGCGTCAACAACGGCGTTGCCTTCGATAACGCCGCCGCTCTGCAAGCTGCCGCCGTGACTGCCGAAAACGATTATTACGAGAACTTGTTTTCTTATGACGCCAAAGTGTCCGGAGACATCATTGACGTGCCGGCAGGTAAGCTAACCAGTGCAATTGGCGGTGAGTTTCGCTACGAAAGCATCGACGTGAATCCAGATGACATCTGGGCCACCGGCCAGAATCTGGGAGGAGGCGGCTTTACCAGCCCATTTGATGGACAACGTGAAGTCTTCGCGATCTATAACGAAACCAATATTCCGCTAATTTCGAGCCGTCAAAAGATCTTCGGCATCCATCGTATGGATTTAAATATCGGGCTCCGGTACGAAGACTTTACCGACCATGGCGTTGACCCAGTTTCACGTGTGGAAGCAGACAATGACTACAGCAACTTTTCCTGGGACGCCGCTTTAAGCATTCAGCCAGTTGAAAGCCTTACCCTACGTGGCGCCTACAGCACAGGCTTCCGCGCTCCTACCCTGTTTGAGTCTTACGCAACCGACATTTACGACTATCCAATTCTGGTCGACCCGACGGGACAAACGCCGCCCGGCACGCCGATCCCCACTCTGGTCCGCGGCAACCCCGATCTTGAGCCCGAGACATCTCAAAGCTGGAACGCCAGCGGAATCTGGAAGCCCAAGCCCGTGCCTGGACTGACTTTGCGTGTCGATTACTACTACGTCAATGTCGACAACGCCATCGCCAACGGCGCTCAGTTTACACTCAACCAAAACACGTTTCCCGATGTGATTCGCTATAACAATGGGAGCGGACCGGTTTACCTCGTCACTTCGCAATTCTTCAATGCCTCCAGCCTGACCACGCAAGGCATGGATTACACCATCGAATACGAACGTGAGCTGACCGAAGCTGTTACAGTAGTCACCACCCTGAGCATCAACCAGGTAATCAGTTACGACGCCGTCGTTCCTGGCGTGGGTGAGCTCTCCTTTGCCGGCAACTACGTTGACAAGCGTTCCAACAATCTAAGCCCGGGAGCGATTCCCAAATGGCGCGGACTGGCCACCGTTTTTGCCTACATCTACGATGCAAGCGTCGGCGTCACCGTACAATACATTGGCCCCTACAACGACGATCCCAACTTCACCGCAGGCGGCCAACCGCGCCGAGTCGATGACTATGTCTCAGTCAACCTCGTGGCGTCCTATGATTTCAAAAACACTGGGTATCGCTATTTGGATGGAACCAGCGTAACGGTTGGTGTAGATAACATCTTTAACACCAGCCCACCCTTTGCAGCAGGCGCTTTTGCCGATGGTTATGACACGTCGTTGTATTCGATTCGCAATCGATTCGTCTACGGCGCAATCAGTAAGAAATTCTAGAGCACTTTTCATCTAGATTGGCCGAGTCAGGTGGGGTAGAGATTGTATGCAGCGCAAGGCGGCTTTGATTGAGCGGGCTGTAAGCCCGTGATTGAAATGCCAACGCCGCGAACTTCCAATCTG
>JAVDPC010000014.1 GCA_031296915.1 Cerasicoccus frondis
TCAATCAAAGCCGCCTTGCGCTGCATCCAATCTCTACCCCACCTGACTCGGCCAATCTAGATGAAAAGTGCTCTAGTTGCTCTCTTTTGCGCGCAGATGCTGGATATACTTCAGCTCACGCTTGGCGTTTTGGTCGTTCGGGTTCAGTTCCAAGCAATCCTCGTAGATTGCGACGGCTTCATCTAGCTTGCCTGTTTCGATGAGCGTGTAGCCTTTGCCACGCATGGCTCGACCGAGTTCGTTGGTACGTGAAGATTCCGGACTGATGCCTGCGGCTTCGATCGCGCGTTCGTAGTAGTTGAACGCCTCTGGCCACTTTTGCTGGACTTGTAACACATAGCCGAGCTCGCTCAGAAAATTTGAGTTTTGGGGTGATAGTTCCAGGGCTCGCTCGAGCTTTTGCTGGGCGGCGGTCAGATCGCGATCCTCGATGTCCACATACGCCGCGAAATATAGGGCCATAGCAAATTGCTGGTCCACTACCACAGCGTCCTTGCCCTCAGTTACGGCGGTCATGAGGTAAAGTAGCGTTTCCGCGCCACTGCGGGAGCAGTAGAACTGGCGACCGTCCTCCTTTTCCAGAGCGTCCAGTTGGGCAATGGCTGGCGCGAGGATTTCTACCATCGCAGTGTCCGCCTGTTTCTTGATGATCATCTGCTCGGCCTTTTGCACATCGAAATCGCAGTTGTGGCTGGTTTCTTCAGTGTCTGGCTCGGCGTAGACGGCGCCGGAGAGCATCAGGAGGGCAATCGCGAGGTAATCCTTCATAATATTGTGATATAACTTCAGTTCCGAAGATGCAAATTGAAGTTCTTTTGCTACTGACTGGAGCTGGCGGGGAAGGTTCGATTATTTCCGCAGAATCCTCGCTTTCGGCATTGCATTAGGCGGTTGTTGAGCTAGAGTCTCAATTTAGAATGATTCTAGATAAGGCCAGTTCAGCGTCGTCGTGGGACGTCGCAGCGGTGCGGAATGACTTTCCCATTTTGGGGCAGACGGTCAATGCGCGGCCGCTGGTTTACTTGGATAACGCCGCGACTTCGCAAAAGCCGCTGGCGGTCATTGAGCGGCTCGATGCCTATTACCGCACTGAAAACGCTAATATCCATCGTGGCGTGCATGCGCTGAGCCAGGAGGCGACCGGCGCCTATGAGGCCGCCCGCGAGTCTGTGGCGAAATTCCTGGGTGCGCCGGAATCCCGCAGCTGCATTTTTACCCGCAACGCGACGGAGGCGATCAACCTTGTGGCCGCGACTTGGGGCAGCGCCAACATCGGCGCGGGCGACGAAATCGTTGTTTCCCACATGGAGCACCACGCGAACATTGTGCCCTGGCAACTGCTCGCCGAGCGAGTCGGCGCGACGATCAAGGTAATCCCCGTGACGGACCTTGGCGAGCTGGATCTCGACGCCTTGCCAGGCCTGTTGACTGAGCGCGTGAAGCTGCTTTCCGTGTGCCACGTGTCGAATTCGCTGGGCACGATCAATCCCGTCGAAACGATCGTCCCACTGGCCAAAGAAAAGGGGATCACGGTGCTGCTTGACGGCGCGCAATCGACGGCTCACTTCCCGGTCAACGTGGCCGAGTTGGGTTGCGATTTCTTTGTTTTCTCGGGGCACAAGGTTTGCGGCCCGACCGGCATCGGCGTCCTCTGGGGCAAGCCCGAGCTGCTCAACGCGATGCCCCCCTACCAGGGTGGCGGCGACATGATCGACCGCGTGAGTTTTGCGGGCACGACCTACCGTCAAATTCCGGAACGCTTCGAGGCGGGCACGCCGCACATTGCGGGCGCCATCGGCCTCGGCGCGGCGGTGGACTACCTGATGGCGCGCGATCAGGCAGCGCTGGCAGCCTATGAGCACGAGCTCCTCACCTACGCCACGGAACAGCTCAAGACGATCAAGGGGCTCAAAATTTACGGAGAGTCGGCGCGCAAGGTCAGCGTGATTTCGTTTACCATCGACGGCGTCCACCCGACCGATCTGGGCACGATGCTCGATATGGACGGCATCGCGATCCGCACTGGTCACCACTGCACGATGCCGCTCTGGGCCCGCTTCGGCCTGGAAGGCTCCGCCCGCGCCTCCTTCGCTTTCTACAACACGCTGGCCGAAGTCGACGTGCTCGTGAAGAGCATCCAGAAGGCCCAGATGATGTTGGGGTAGGGCGATGGAGTGTCTCTTCGACAACATTCACAATGTCTACCGCGACCAAGGCTGTAAGGGCTTTGGGCATTCGTATCTGCTGAAGCGAGCTGCTGGCAATGTGCTGCTGCCCAGGATGGGCCCGGAAACGACGATTGAGGCCGAGTATGATGCGATCAAAGCACTGGGCGGGCTCGAAATCATTTTCGTGACTGACTACCACTTTGGGGGCGGGAGCACCGAGCAGATTGCCCAGCATTTTGACGCTCGGTCGATTTGCAGCTCAATTGAAAAGCCCAAGTTGAAAAAGAGAGGTTTACATCAAGTGGAGGCGCTCGCCTACGAACGGCAGTTTCTTGCGGACGACTTGGAATGCATTCCGGTCCCAGGCCATACCTCAGGTGGCTTTTGTTTGCTGTGGACCGATACCGCCGCGAAATATCTTTTTACCGGTGATTTCTTATACTTCGATGGCCATACTTGGGTCCCCGGCGCCAAGACACGCCGCAAGATCGAAGCAAGTCTCCAACTGCTGAAAGACCTGGAATATGATTATCTGGTCGGTTGCGGCAGCGATGGTGTCTCAACGCCGCACATCGAGCTTCGCAGTGAGACGGAGAAAGTGAAATTCATCGATCAAATCCTCGCTCGTTTCAAGCAGTAGGCATTCAAGGTTTGAATCATGCGTCGTTAAGCGACTGATTGAAGATCATGCACGACGATCCCGAGCTTTACCGCGAAATCCTGCTTGACCACGGCCACCATCCGCGTGGTGAGGGCTTGCTGGAGCCCTGCGATCTTACCACGGAAGGTGGCAACGCCGATACGGGCGACGTCGTGCAGCTGTGCGTGCGCTTGGATGGGGATGCGATTGCCGCCATTGGCTTCACCGCGCAAGGAAGCACCGTGCTGTGCGCGTCTTGCTCGCTGATGGTCGAGGCCCTGACGGGGAAGTCCTTGCCTGAGGCCGCTGCGCTCTGCGGGCGCTTCATGGCGCTGCTGAGGCAGGAGGACGAAGCTGATGACTGGGAGGGCCTTGGTGACGCCGTTGCCTTGCGCGGCATCCGACAATTCCCGGCGCGCGTGCGTTGTGCGATTCTGCCTTGGCGGACGTTTACGCAGTTGGCGAACGTCAGCTAAAGCTTAGAGCACTTTTCATCTAGATTGGCCGATCAGGCCGCAGTGATTTTTCGTGTTCAGTAAGGCGGCTTGAGCGTCGCAGGCTGGAAGCCTGTGAGCGAAAAGCCAACAACGCTGGCGCGGAAAAGCACTCGGTTTTGGGCTTGGGGCCAGATTGGAAGTTCGCGGCGTTGGCATTTCAATCACGGGCTTCCAGCCCGCTCAATCAAAGCCGCCTTGCGCTGCATCCAATCTCTACCCCACCTGACTCGGCCAATCTAGATGAAAAGTGCTCTAGCTGTCTGCCTTGGCGTCAAGTTTCTCCGAGCGCATCAGGCTCTGGGCCATGGACTTCCAGTAGGTGACGTTTTCCATGTCGCTGACCTTTTGCAGCAGCTTTTGGGCGGCGTCACGGTTACCGGCGGCCAATTCCAACTGAGCAACTTCCAAGGCGGCTTCGGCGCGGATAGCGGCGAGGATGTTAGAAGATTCGATGATTGCGCTCAGGGTGTTTTTGCCCGCATCGGCTTGGCCAGCCTTGATTTGGGACATGCCCACGCCGAGGCGTGCGCGGCCTACGATAATCGTCTCCTTCAATGGAGTGAGAGACTGCTGGTAAAGACCAATGGCGCTGTCGTAGTCGCCCGCAGCATACTTGTCGTCCGCTGCTTTGAGCAGGGCGATGCCGCCGAGCTTGGCTTCGCCGTTGGCGGCGCCGAAAGCTTGGAGTTTTTCCGCATCGCCGACTGCCTGGCTGTATTCTTCCTGCAGGGACGTAACCTGATTCGCCTGCATCATCTTCCAGGTGTTCACGCCGACGACGCCCAGGATGGCGATGACAATGGCGGCAATGATTGTGCCCTTGTTGTTTTGCCAATAGAGCCACGCGCGGTCCTCGAGGTCGGCCTCGGCAAAGGCGTCGTCGATCTCAACGATGTTGCGATCGTCTCCTTTGGCATTGGCGTGGTCTTGCGGGGCGGCGCGCTCAAGCTCCTCGCGGGAAAACCGTGGGTCTTCGACGAGGCCATCCTGGCGCTGCTTGTTTTTCTTGGGCGGGCGATTCATGGAACGGAAAAACGGGCAGGTTGTAATTACCTGCCCGCGTAGTCAAGCGAAAGGAATGGGCGTTGCGCGACAGTTCTTAGCGGCCCCAACCGCCCCGCCAGGGTCCGCGTCCTTCGCGGATGGGCATTTCGCGGAATTGCTGTTTTTTGTCGTCGGAGTACTCCGAGTCCGCCAGGTAGGCTTCAAAAGCTTCAGTATCCTGCTCGCGCAGCATGGGCAGAATCATGCTTTCCAGGCGTTGGCGAGATTCGTCGTTGCTGACGGAGTTTGCCCATGTGAGCGCGGCGGCGGGATCATCCTGAGCGGCTTGCATGGAGAACATGCCCACAGCGCGGTCCAGGTCCGGGGTTTGCGGGAGCGAATTGAGCCAGTTGGCGGCGGCTTCCATGTCGTAGCGGGTCCAGTTGGCGACGAGAGAAGTGGCAAGGCGAGCTTGGTCGGTAGTTTCCGGGTCGAGGCTGCTGAGCCACTCTGCTGCGGCGGCAGGGTCGTCATCGGCCCACGAGCGGAGCAGTGAGCGCTGCATATCCGCGTAAGCAGGATCCTCGGACATGCTGTCGACGAATGCGCGGGCGGCGTCGGGGTCGACATTGCCCCATTCGTTGACGAGGTCTTCGAGGGCTTGGTTGCGGTTGGCGCCTTCGGTCATGGCGAGGGTCATGTCGAGCGCCTGATCGAGCTGTCCTTGCTCGACCATGACTTCGATCACTTCGTCCAGCGCGTCACGTTTGATGCGGCGATCAGCAACGGTTTCCTCTGGCATGCCTTGTACGTATTGAAAGGCTGACTGGGCATTGTTCTGGGCGTAGCCGGTTACGATGTCTTCCAGATAGTCGCCATACATGCGGGCAGAGAATTCGGCGCCATTGGTGTTGAGCCAATTGATGGCGGAAACGGGATCTTTGGTCGCCCAGCCTTCGAGTACTTGGCCCACGCCACGGCTGCGCATCTCCATGGAGGTCATGCTGTTGGCGTAGGCGAGCGCATTGGTGGGGTCTAGTGCGCCCCAGCGCTCAAGCATTTGGTAGACGAGGGCATTGCGTTCACGACCAGCTGGCATGGCGAGGACTTCGTTCAGCGCATCCTGCAGTTCGCTGCCACTGAGGCTCATGGCGTCAACGGTAGCCTGCATCCAGGCGGCGCGGCTAAAGTCGCCTTGGCGCAAGGCGTCAAAACCTGAACGGCTCTTGGTCTGGGCTTCTTCCTCAAGTTCTGCAATGAGGGCGGCGGCTGAATCTGCGTCGACGGTGACGACTGAGCCATCTTTGGAAACGGAAACTTTTTGGGCGATGGAGGGGGAGGAGGTCGAGTCGGCAGCGGTGTTTGCCGCATCCTCGGAGGTCGAGTGACCGATGAAATAAGCAGCAGCAAGACTGGTTATCCAAAGCGCTGCGAAAATTGTCCACTTTGAATTCATAAGATAAAAGGTAACCAAGAATTTGGGAATGAGTTGCAGGTGAAGTTAATTAAATAGCGCAAAAATGCTATTTTTTCAATAAATCACCAGCATCATTGAGCACCTTTTTCTCTTCCTCGCTAAGCGACTCGAAGCCATCACGGCTGATTTTGTCGAGAATTCGGTCAAGTTCGCGACGTAAGTCTTTGTGGTTCGTGAGGTTAACCTTAAACTTTCCGGTGGACGCCGGTGTGCGCTTTTTGGTCCACTTGGGTGGCTCGACTGAGACTTTCTTCGCCACGGTCTCAAAGAGCGGGGTGGGGCGCTGGAGCATTCGGTAGAATAAAAATCCGGCTAAAGCGCCGCCAAGGTGCGCTGAAAAAGCAACGCCGCCATCGCGCATGATGGGCTGAAACCCAAGCAAGCTTGCCAACTCAACAAAGACGAAACCGGCTGCGTCGATGCCGACCAGTATCCAAAGCAGCGTTCTGGGTTTGAAGGAAACTGGTAAGACAAAAAACAGGAGTAAGGTGATTTGGCCATGTGGCCACATCAGGCAGGTTGCAACCAGCAGCCCGGCTACTGCGGCGGAAAAGCCAATGACTGGCTGGGCGTAAAGTTGCTCAGGGCCAATCAATGCATGGACGGTGAGCCAGACCAGGCCACCCATGAAGATGGAGCCCAGCAGTAGGTGGAGGTAGCGTTTGGGCTCGATCTCCCGGGATATCCAGCGACCCACGAAAAAGAAAGCGATGCCGTTGAATAAAAAATGCTGTAGCCCACCGTGCATGAGGCTGTAGGTGAAAACAGTCCAGACTTTGCCACCCAGAATGTTGTTTACAGACAGCGCGACCCAATCAAACAGGAAGGGGCCAGCCCGAAACCAGACGCCAAGGATGTTCTGCACGATAAATGCGCCGACGAATATCCAAAAGGACCACCAGAAGTAGTCCACATGTCGTACTGGCGCGCGATTGCGCATGTATGGTCGGTCATACAGCATTGCTCTAGCTAAGACTGCGCTCGGACAGCCTTGTTCATTTAATCTGACATTTCCCCAATTCGAGGCAATGGAATTTTGAAATCGCAAATCGCATTTTGGCAAATTTTCCGAGCAAATGACTGTCCTTGGACGACCTTGGCTTAGGACGGAATCACGCCTTACCTCGTAGCCGTTTGAGCGTGTGACGCAGCTTGCGGAAGGGCATGCTCAGGTAAAACTTGCGTATATACTCGGTGCGCGAAATGGGGTCCGCCAGCACATAGTCGCTGAAGCCGACCGGCGCATACCAGTTATTCGAGCCCAGGCGGTGGATGAAGCGATAGCCGCGGCCTTGCAGGTAGCGATGCTTGGCCAGCGTCTCCAGGTGGTCCTCGATGAGTAACAATTTGGGGCGATGCTTCTCCAAGTCGAAGCCTTCAAGGGCTGGTATTTCCATGCCCTCAATGTCGATGGAGACAAAGTCAATTTCTCCTATGCCAGCTTCAGCCAGCACATCGTTGATCGTGCGGAGGGAAATTTGCTCATAGCGACAACCGTCGTCCTCGTGTCTTTCGGTGACGACTTCGCTCATGACATCACCTCCCATCTCGGCGGGAGGTATCTTGACGTAGGCTTCGCCGACTTGATCGGGGCCAACAGCGCCACAGCAAAACGCCTGGCTGGCAGGGCGCTTTTCGACGAGCAGATCGTAGCAATGCTTTTGCGGTTCGATCAGCACGCCGCGCCAGCCTTTCTGCTCGAGCAGGTAAGTCTGGCTGAGGCGAATGGGGTGATTGGCGCCCACTTCGAGGAACACTCCCTCGGCTTTCTGTTGAAAAAACTGCCAGATCAGTCGGTCTTCTCCCCATTGTGCATAGTGATCAGGGGTCTTAGCAGAAGCATTCGTACAAGTTGAACTATCCATTTTAGCAGGAAACGGTTAGTAGGAGGGCAGGTTAGAGTTAGGATAGCCTGGTTCCGGCGTAAAGCACATTTGCATTGGTGACTCCGTGCCCCTCGCTTCTAGCGATGGAATTAACTTGCAGAGCCAGAATTGTGAGCGCATATCTACCCTTTTAAATGCTCCTGTAGTTCAATGGATAGAACAACGGTTTCCGGTACCGTCGATCTGGGTTCGACTCCCGGCGGGAGTACCATCAACTTTCAGTATTGTTGATGGGCCGATTGCCTTGAATTGGGTAGTACTGATTTTTTTGTGCGGTCTTTTGGAGTCCTTGCATAACGGGGACCAAGTCATCTGAAGGGAGGGAATTGCTTAATCTCCAAAGGGAACTGCCGTTGTCATAAGGAACAGATAGGGTGTGAACCGGTCTAAAATACAATACCGTAAAAAATTTACTAATTAATTGTTAGTATGGGCCGCAGGGCCCTTTGGCCTTGACATCTCTCAGCCAAATGCTTCCATTGCGCTTTTCGCATTCTGCTAACCTGTTTTTTCACTTTAAACTTCAATAATCGTGAGCGACAAAACCTCATTAAGTGAGCTGCGCCAACGCTTGGTGGAGCATTCATTAAAAGACATGTGGTGGTTGGCCCGGAATGGCGTGACTTACCGTAGCCCGATGAGCCTGCAGGCTATCGAGCTAACCATGAAAAAAAACCCGCAGGGCGAATACCAAGTGTGTCATGTCCGTGATGACGGCGAAGATGAGGACAGCTGGTGTGAGCTTGGCCAATCTACTGCGCCAACGCGTAAAGTGGAAAGCCGCGGCAACACCACGATCTTTCGTGCCGCTGCGCCTGGCCCCAAGAAGCCAGCAATCGCATTTAGCAAAGAGGAGGCGAAACCGGCTTCGCCAACCCCTTTTCCTACCTCCACGGCTGGCCGGGAACCGCAGAAGAGCATCTCTGATCGCCTGGATGAGTTGACCGAGATGGTTTTGCGTCTGGAAGAGAAGGTGGACCATATTTTGACGGCCAACGAGATCATCCCCCAACTGGAACAGCGTGAGCGTTATTTGCGTGAGGCTGAAGAGATGGTCGCAGACAAGGCCAATGCACTGGAAAACGAGCGCATTGAAATCGAGCAACTGCGTGATGAGCTGGAAAAGCAGCGCTTCCGCATGGGGTCTGCCTAGAGCACTTATCGATTGTCATCTGGCTCAATTCTTGATGGGATAGTTTGTGATGAAGCAGGCTATCCTTATTTTTTGCGCGATCCTCGGAGTCTTGTACATGGTAACCAAGCCCAAGGGCGGCGGAGAGGCGTCTTCTGCTAGCGAGAGCAAGCATGTCGCCACTGGCAGCTTTGAGGCTGCGGTCCAAAACAACGAAGTCGTGCTGGTCGATTTCTGGGCGCCTTGGTGTGGCCCTTGCCGTGAAATGACCCCGGTCGTGAATAGCGTGGCGGACAATTATCAAGGCAAGGTTTCGGTGTTTAAGGTCAATGTGGACGATCAACCCGGCTTGGCCCAGAAATACAATGTTCGCGGTATTCCGACTTTCTTGATCTTTAAGAACGGCAAACTGGTGGCGCGTGAAATGGGCGTCATTCCTGAGGCGCAGTTGACCAAATACTTTTAACGCTGCTCCAGTTTTTCCTCGATCAGCTTAAGCATCGCTTCGGCGCGGGATTTGCCCTTAATGCTCAATGGCAAGCGGACCTTTTGGCCGCTGTGCTTCAGCACGAGGATGTCGTAAAAATGCACGTCGCCTGAGCTCATGTTGGATTTGGTGTCCAGTTGGTCGATCTCCGAAACCTGTACGCTCGTGTAATTGGCGACGCCGAAAAACCGACGCTCAGACTCCAGCCGATCCGGGAAAATTTTCAGCTTTAATGAGGTCAGCAGCGAGCCGCCACAGGCAAGCGTGCATAGGACGCCAGCCAGGACGAGGAATACGGGGAAAATCTTGGGCATGTTGCTGTTCCAGGCGTAGTAAGAGCCGACAAGCATGCCGATGCCGATTAGCAGCGGCACGAACAGGAACAGGAAGTTTCTTCCCATGCGGGTTTCCACCACCGTGGCGCCGGAAATGTCATCGCGGACGATGATGCCGCATTTGCGCCAATCAACCACTGGCGCCGGGGCGGGAGGCTCAGCCGAGCGTGCGGCTTTGGCGTCGAAGTTGGGATCGCTGTCCTGGGTTTTGAAAACGGGCACGCGAAAGGATGACTCGTAGTCCACGCCAGGCATCTCGGCCTTTACCTTGAGTTCCCAGCAGTATTCCGTGCGGTTGTCGACCTGCTCGGGCGGATGCGTGTTGTAGGGGATGCTGAAAAAGACGGGAATCGCGCTCTGCGTTGGGTCGTCAGCCAAGGCGTCTTCTTTTACCCACTGCTCGCTTTCCCAAACAATAGTCGTGTGCGTAGAGCGGTTTTTTCCGCTGCCAGTAGTTACGACCTTTTCATTTCGCAATTGGAGCAGGAAGCCTTTTTCCGGTGAGACATTGACTTTCGTCAGGATAACGCCGCCCAAGCTGCCGCCGATGACGCCGGGCACTTCCGCCATCTCAAAAGTGGATGAGCCAAACTTGCGCCAGCGCATGAACTGGTAAACCGCTGCTGCGGCCAGGCCGAAGCCGACCAGAGGAAAGAGCGGCGCGACCCACTTGGCGGCGGGTTCGGCGTCCGATCCTTCGCTGAAAACGCCGATGGTCGCGGTCCACGAAATCGCATTCCAGAAAATGGCGATCGCCAGGAGAAAGAAAAATGCGCCCTTGTTGCTGTCGACAATGCGGCCTTCGGCCCAGTCCTTTTTGAGTAGCCAGGGAGCGTTCGGATGTTGATCCGCGATGGCCGACTCTTCTTTACCTTTCTTTAGGCTCCAAATGCCGGCGGAGATGATGCCAAAACCAACGAGCGCAAAGACGCCCCCCACGATGTAGCCGACCATTGGCGACTGGTTCTGATCGCCTTCGCCTTTGGCGGTCATGACGATCGCCATGATGCCCATGAAGGCGAAAAAACCGCCGAATAGCGCGAGAAAGATCACTCCGGCGATAGGGTTACTTTTCTTGGGAGTGCTCATGCTTGGATGTCTGGTTTAAGTTTAGCTCTTGCCGGGAACGAAGCTCAGCGAGCCGTCGGACTCGATCTTCCGGTAGTAGCAACCGCTGCGCGCTTTGCCGTCGCCGCCTTTGGTGTGGCAGGAACCGGCGCCTTGTGGCTCGACGAGGTAGAGCACGCTGTTCTGCTCGCAGTTTACGCGCACTTCAACGAGCTTTAAGGTGTCGCCAGACGTCTTGCCCTTGATCCACAGTTCGTTGCGGGAGGTGGACCAGAACGTGGCCAAGCCCTCTGCAAGGGCGGTGTCGAGCGCCAATTGGTTCGCATAGCCGACGATGAGCAGCTCGCCCGTATGCGCGTCTTGCGCCACGGCGGGCAGCACATCGGCGCCACAATTGGCGACCTTCTTGAGTTTCGTAAAGTCGAGCTTCAGCTCGGTTCCTTCTTCCAGTTCGCGACTCATTTGATGAATTCGAAGCTAATCGGGTATTTATAGGGTTCGCCGTTGTTGGCCTTGATCGAGGCAATGATCACGCAGACGAGGTCCATGATCGCGACGATGGGCAAGAGAATGAAACCAATGAAGACGAAGCACAGAGCGAAGCTGATCGCGATGAGGATGGTCATCGTGATTTGGAAATTCAGCGAATCCTTACCGTGCTGGTCGACCGAGGGGATTTCGTTCTTTTTGATCATCCAGACAATCAGTGGTCCGAGGATGTTGGCGACAGGGATACTGGTCAGTCCGGCCAAGGCGGACAGATGGCAGAGCATATTCCAGGTGCGGGCGTCTTTATCAGTTTCCACGGCGAGGCTTTCGTTGATGGTTGGTTAACGCGGCAGCCAGCGGTTCAGCACCGTTTGCAGGCGGCCGTCATTTTCAAACTGGAATAGCGCCTTGGCGACCTGGTTCTGGAGCTTTATGTCGTCCATACGCATGGCCCAGGCCAGGTATTCGATGGTCAGGTTGATGTTGACCGGGACAACGTCCTCCATCTCGCGCTTGCTGGCGAGCCAGAGAATGACAGGCGAGTCGTAGACAAATACGTCGGCTTTACCGGTGACTACGGCGTTCACGGCAGCTTCCGGCGTTTTGTATTCGACGAGTTCGGCGTTCTTAAAGTTCTCTTTAACGAAGGCGGCGCCGGTGGTTTCCGGGACGATGCCGACCTTGCCCGTGGTGTCCAGCAGGCTGCGGACGGAGGTGTAGCGCGCGCGTTCATTTTTGCGCACGAGCGACATTTGGCCAAAGTTCAGGTAGGGGGGGGAGAAGGCGACTTCGGCTTCGCGCTCGCGGGTCACCGTCATGCCACTCATGACAATGTCGGTCTTGCCTTCGTCGAGGCTCTTGATCTGGTCAGTCCAGGGCACTTCCACAAAGACAACTGGGCGACCAAGCTCCTTGCCCAATAACTGGGCGAGCTCGATTTCTACGCCCTGGTATTGGCCTCCGGATTTAAAGACCAGCGGCGGGCTGTCGGCGGTGACGCCCACTTTGAGAGGTTCGACCTTAAACGGGCTCGGGGCCACTGGTTTTTCGGCTTGGGCAAAAGCTTGGCCGAGTTGTAGGAAAACGGTTAAACCCAGCAGGGCAATGTATCTAAGTAGGCGCATATTGCCGCAACATTAGAAAATATCGGTCTCTCGGCAATAGGAGAATGCAAACTTCTGCTTTCGATTTGCATGCCCGGTTTTCCCAGCTCAAGATCGCCGCATGGTAGAGATCACCGCGACTTACAAGGGCCAACTACGCACCGTGGCGACGCACACTGAATCTGGCGTCCAGCTCATCACCGATGCGCCCGTCGACAATCACGGCAAGGGCGAGTCCTTCTCCCCGACCGACCTCTGCGCGACGGCGCTCATCAACTGCATGGCGACCATCATGGGCATCAAGGCGGACAAGCTCGGCATCGACCTGACGGGCATGACCTTGCGGGTGGAGAAACACATGTCCAAGGACCCGCCCCGCCGCATTGTCGCCCTGCCGGTAGAAATTCACGCACCGGCCAGCGTGCCCGTCGACAAGCGCGCCTCGCTGGAGCATTGTTGCCGCGCCTGTCCGGTTTTCCAAAGCCTGCACCCAGCGATCGACAAGACCATCCGCTTCCACTGGGACGCGTAAGCATTCCCACTCCTCAATTTTTCAACCACGAAGGACACGAAGCGCACGAAGCGTGGAGCTGTGAAATTTGAACAGAAGGCAACAAAGAGAACGAAGTATATCCAGATATGAACTTGGTTTTCTTCGTTAACTTCTGTTCAAAAGATATTTATTAGCTTCGTGCTCTTTGTGTCCTTCGTGGCTAACTAAAAACGTATTCCCATGCCACGCCTGCTCTTCTACCGCGACCCTGACTCTGCCTGGCGGCAGGTGCTGCTGCCGTGGTTTAAATTCTGGCCACGGGAGGCGTGGAAGCAGGAGCGACCGGTTGTTTTCCTTGCGCCGGACAGCTCCACCATCGCTTGGGTGAAGCATCGGTTGGTGCATGCAGGCGTTCCCGCGCTGGGGCTTCAATTTCTGACGCCAGGCGGGCTCCGCGCGCTATTGCGAGGGCAACTGGAAACTAAGCCGCTTGCCTTGCGCGAAGACCTTCGCCTGCTGATGGAGCTCGCTGCTGGCGATTTACCGGACAATCCCGTTGCGCAGGCAACCGCTCAGGATCCCAGCGATTTCTTGCGCCACTGCGACCGGTTGGAGTCTGCGGGTTGGGCGCCCGACGCTTTTAACCTGCCGGAAGCGCGTGAGCTGGCGCAGCGCTTTTACGAACTGTTGGCCGAGTCCGGCCTGCAAACATCGGCTTCTGCTGACCGGGCTTTGGTAGCCGGAGGGCGCGAGCCTTGCATTGCGCAGGTGATGGCCTATGGCTTCGGCGCGGGCGAAGGGGGGAGCCTTACTCTGCTACGCGCCTTGCCGGAGTTGGCTGAGTCTGCGGCTTATTGCCTGCGCGTGAATGGCGACCGGCCTGATGAGCTTGTGTGGCGCTCGACCATGGAGCAGTTGGGTGAAGCCGACGAAATTCCCGAATCGCAGATGCGGCCTTTGGCGGAATTGGCGAATGCGGCTGAGTTTCAGCAACGCCTTTCGGGAGGCGCACCCTTGCTCAAAGCGATGATCGCGCCGGAAATATCCGTGGAAGCCAGCGCGATTGAAAACGAAATCCATCGTTGGCGCGCAGGGCTGGAGCCGGGGCAACGCATTGGCGTGGTCTTTGCCCGGGATGGATTGCCGCTGGCGCGCGAGGTGGCGCGTCGGTTGACCGATGCTGGTTTGGCGCATCAGGATGAGATTGGCCATTTGCCGGGGCGCCGCATGGCCCAACAATTGGTCGAGGCTTGGCGCATTTACCAGGATGAGGCCGACGCCGACAGCGCCCGGGTATTTGTCCGTGAACTCTGTCGCGCTGGGCATTTATCCGAACGCAGTGAGCGCGCGGTTTGGCAGGCGCTGGAGTACGCGTTTAACGAGGCAATGACGACGGACATCGCCGTGTTGCGCCCTTTGTTGAGCCGCCAGCGATACGGCGATGTCGCTTTGAGCGCCCTGGACGCATGGCCGCTTTTACCAGCCGAGGCGACCTTTGCCGAATACACCCAGCTCTGCCTGCCAGTGTTGAAAAAACTGCGTTGGCCCGAGCGTCTCGATGCTTGGGAGCAGCGAGCGGATACTCTGGTGGAAAACCTGAAGCGCCCACTGCGTCGCACGCAGTATTTGCGTTGGTTGGCCGAGGTGATTCGCATACCCGGGCGCACGCGGCCTGCGCTCGGTCGGGAGGCTTTTGCGCCGATTGTGTTGACCACGGTTGAGCGGGCAGTTGCGCAATCGTGGACCTATCTGGTTTTTGCGGGACTGAATCGCGGAGACTGGCCCGCTGAGCAATCCGACAGCCTGCTGCTCGACGCGCAACTCAGTGCGCGGCTGAACTTCCGCGCGTGTATGGACAGCCCGGTGGGGCTTGGCCAGCAATGCCTACGCCCGGGCAAAAGCTGGCTGCCGAACAGCCTGGATGACCGCCGCCGATTTGGAGACGCCTGCACGGCGCTGCTGCGTCATGTCCAGAAGGACGCCTTGTTCACTGCGCATCGGGAAAATCCCGCTGACCCTGGCCGCGAGCAGGATCTGGCGGATTGGCTGAACTGCCTGTTTCACGCGCAGTTTGGTGAATTGCCGGGTGAGGATGAGCTACGCGCCGCCAGCCAGGACTTGGTGGCTCAGTTTGCGCCCCCTCCATCTGCGCCCGACACTTTTTCGGCGATTACGGATATTTGGCGGCGGCGGCGAGATCCCCTGACGCCATTTGACGAATTTTCCTTTTCGCTGGCCGCGCCGCCGGAGTCGCCCATTGCGTTCCCAAGCCGTGGCTGGGAATTGGCGCTGAGTCGGCCAGCCAATGCCTGGTTTCAGCACGTGCTCCGCGTCAGGCCGATTAAAACGCTGCAGGAAGAAGATCCGCGCGCGATGACGACCGGGGTGTGGGCGCACCAATGGGCGCAGCCGACCGCTGCTGATTTGGACTACCTGCCGCGTCCAGAGGCCGAGGACTGGAGCCTCGACATTGACCGCCAGGCGATGGCGTTGAGACGTAGTTTGGCCGCAGCCTTTAAACAAGCGGGCCGTACGTTGCCTGACTGGTGGCGGATCGATTGGACCATTGCGCGCAGTAAGGCGCACTTGTTTGCGCGGGCCTTGCAAGGGGTCGAATGGCGGTCGATTCGCACCGAATGCGAGCTGCCGGGAACCGCGTTGCGACTCCCCGGGCATCCATTGGATGGACTGGTCCTAACCGGTCGCATCGATGCGCTGTTGAGCGATGAGGCGCCTGAGAAGCTGAATGAATTTCCGCAGGACGCCTGGCCCACTCGCGCCGCCGCGTGGGTCGTCGATTTCAAGACGGGGGGGGATGACGAGCTGAAGGCGCGCAACCTGGAGAAAGGAACGGGCATCCAACTGGCGCTTTACGCGCTGACGCTACACTCGATGGGCAGCGAACGCGTGCAAACGTCGCTCCTGAAGCCCGGGGCTGAGTTGGAGCCGCAGGTGTCGTTGGAAACCATTTTTTCGCTCGATGCGCCGTGGGAAATTATCCGACAAATGGCGCACACGGGTTGCTTTGGCCTGCGCGGCACCCAACGCGATGATTTTAGCTTTGTGGGTGATTACCCGCTGGCGCATCAGGACATTGCCGCCGGTGTTCTGGAAGCCAAATGGAAGCTAACGTTTGGCTTGGACTAAAGATAACATGCCTTGTTTGGCGCAATTAATCCGTCGTCCGTGCGGTCACTTCTGGAATCTTATCAAATCCCCAGGAACTACGATGGTGGCGCAACAAATCCAAGTTGCTTGGAAGTGCGTAAGCGCGATGCTAAGTAATGACACGGTCGGTGTTAAGGAATCGCACAGGCTGTGCAAAAGGCTATCCACTCGCGCTCGTTGCCGCCTGATCGGCCAAGTTAGATGAAAAGCGCTTTAGTCAAACACTGGGTCCATGATGTAGGCGGTGGACAGGTGTTCCGCCAAGTAATCTGCGGTGATCCAGCCATAGCCGCCACTGCCCCAGAGTGGCCCCCAGGAGTTCTTGAAGACAAAGCGCAGATTTTGCCCATCGTCATCCGAGCGGTAGCCAACCAGCGTCACCGCGTGCATGCTGACGGGGTTCTGGCCGGAGATCATCGGCGCCGAGCGAAGCGTGTTTTCGTGGGGCCAGGCTACGCCAATGACCACGGGCAGCCCCGCATTGAGCGCGTGAGTGATTCGGTTGACGGAGGAGGCGCCGTTGTTCGAGTCGATGCGCAGGGCAGTGAGTTTGACTTGCTCGCGCGCCTGCTCCAGCAGTTCAGGCTCGGGCGGCTCGATGCGCTCCATGCCTGAGCCGAACGTGTTGGGCATGTCCTCTCGGTGGACCAAGCCGTATTTCGCCAGGGCGTTGATTACATCGATGAGTGCAAAGCCAGCATCGTTGTCGCCATAGCTTTCGGCGCGGCGCTTGGGGGTGTCGGCCAGGTATTGGCGGGTGGCCCAGATGGCGTAATCTTCCGAAAATTGCACGGGCTGGCCTTCTTGCGAGGCCTGAAATTCCAATGCGCCAACAATGGCGAAAACCGAGCAGCTCGGGCGCCGCCCCTGGCTTTTAGAGAAGAGCCCCAGCTCGCGAAGTTGGGGGCGGAGGTCGACCTCGGGCTGGATCTGGGCTGGCTGACCAAAGGCCTGCGTTAGCTGCGCCATCAAGTTGCGCTTCTTCTGGCGGGCTTCAGTCTGGGCCGCTTGCGACTGATTTGCTGTGCGTTGCAACGCGGCGGCGTGTTCGCGGTCAGCGCGCTGCTCGTCAGCTTCGGCTTCGGCTGGGTCATAGCCAAAGTGCTTCTGGGCTTCGGGGGGGAGGTCGGCGAGCAATACTTGGCTGATGCCTTTGCTGTGTTGGATGATGACCGCGCGGGGCGTGACTTCCCGAACCTTAACGTTGCGGTAAATTTCGTCGCCAATACGCCAGTCAACCGCGTGTGCGCTCAGGGTCAGGAGCCACAGCACGATGGCCCAGTTGAGGCCTTGGCGGATCATTGTTTAGGTGGCGGCTTCAGCGGCGCGCGCTTCTTTGAGCGCTTCCACGACTTCGTGCAGCGACGCATGGATAAAGTTGGCCATGGAGCGGGTCACGGCATTGGGCGCCTGGAGGTCGGGCACCATGATCGTCACGCACTCAGCTTTACGCGCAGCGATGACTCCAGGGGGGGAGTCTTCCAGTGCGAGGCAGTTTTCCGGCGGCACGCCGATCAGCTTGGCGGCGGCTAAAAAGATATCCGGCTCGGGCTTGCCTTTGGCGACCTGATCTCCGCTGACGATGCCGACGACACGCTCAAGTAGGCCGACAACGCGTAACTTGATCATGGCCAGTTCGTGATGGGTCGAAGTGGCCACGGCCATGGGGAAGCCCAGGCTTTCCACGTAATCAAACATTTCCAGCACGCCGGGCCGCAGGGGGATGCCCTCCTCCTCGATCTGCATGTAGTAGTAGTGGCGGGCGCCTTCGATGATCGCCGCGCTGGGCGCATTGGGCCCGAGCTGCTCGCGGAGCACGCGTTGGCTGGCGTCGGAGCGCAGGCCAATCATCATGTCATAGACGGAATCTTCGAGCACAATGCCGTGCTGAGAGGCAGATCGCTGATAGGCTTTTTTGAACAGGCGTTCGGTGTCCAGCAACAGCCCATCCATGTCAAAGATGACTCCCTGTACATTCGCCAGTTGCTGCATGGATGGCATACGTCGTTATATTGGGAATGTTATTGCGTAATGCAATGTGAAAACCGGGTCTTGACTCGGCAATTTTAGAGGCGTCTGCCTCCGGCTGAAGAGACGTGCGACCATTGCCCAGAATGCTGGCGAACACTCCCTAATGTTCGTGAGCATGATCGTGCTCGTGGTCATGATCATGCTCCGGTGTTGGGGCGGGGGGCATCATGTTGAATGATGTCTCCTCTGATTCTGGTTCGCTGGATGGTTGGCCGAAAGGCGTCAGGTTAAATTGCTCTGTTTCTTCTTCGGGCTGGGTTGGCAGTCGCTCAAACATCGGGATGTCCAGCCGCTCCTCAAGTTCCCGGATACGCTCCAACACAACGGCTGGCATGGCGGAGTAGTGAGTGCGGTCCATCGTGAGGTAGCGCTTTTTTAAGAAATTATAGGCCTCGCGCGGTCGTCCTGCTTTATCCAGCGCATTGGCGTAAATGCGGTGGGCGTAGTAGGGCGCGTCGGGCATTTCGATGGCGCGCTTGTAGTTTTCGGCGGCCTTATCGTAGTCCTGGATTTTATCATAGTAGATCCGGGCTTTTTCCAGGGGCACGCGCATGTCGTCCGGGTGAAATTTCTCCGCGCGATCCAGCATGTCCATGGCGCGCTCGACTTGTTCGCGGTAAATTTCGTTGCGATAGAATTCCGGGACGTCCTCCCACGCTCCCTTTTCACGAATGCGCCAGACGGGGATGTCGTAGGAGATAATGCGCGCGCCATTGAGCCAGAAGTACATTGGCCGGGGGTCGATGGAAGTCGTCAGCGCCAGCAGCGCTTCGGTGTTGGGGCGGTCGTATTTTTCCCAGTAGTAATTGGCGCGCAGGTAAACGAAGTCTGCCAGCAGGGTGCGAAAACCGCCGAGCAGACCGATGACCATGCCTTGCCCGAGTGCGGACTCGACGTCTTTCAGGTTCAGTTCGGGCTGAAAAGTCTTCACTTCGCCCCATGCGCGTTTTTGCAGGGGGGTGCAGACCAGGCCCACCAGAAACAGCGCCGTGAAGGTGATCAGTGCGCGGCGTCCGGTGCGGTAAAACCAACTTTCGCGATCCAGGGGCATGATTTAGATTTCGCGGTTGCGGAACGAGTAGGCGGATAGCCCGAGGAGCATGCAGATGTAAATGGCGCCGTAGCCAAGGATGCTGAAATAGCCGCCTGCTGATAGCGTTGCTGCGTCCGAGGGGAAGATGAGTTGCTCGCCGACGTTGAACATTTGGAAGTTCGGAAAGAGCATCGAGAGGAACCAGACCAAGCCGCGGAGGATGGGATTGTCGAGGTCGCTCCAATTGTCCCGCGCAATGTATTGCAGCTGGCAAATGATCATCACGAAAAACGAGAGGATGACCGTGTAGAGGTTGGTGTTAGAGAAGCTCGCGATGAGCAGCGTGATGGCGGCCAACATGCCAAACTTGAGCAACTCGCTGAACGCCAGTTGCAGCATCCCCAGGTAGTTCACCAGTCGCCCCTGCTCAAAGTCGTCGGGTAGCTTTTGCATGAGCCCGGACTCGCGCCAGTAGAGCACTGCCGCCAGCAGAACGAGCATCAGCGAAACGAAGGCGAACAACACGAAGAAGACCCCTGCGAATTTGCCCACGATGAACTCCCACCGGTGGACTGGCTTGGCGAGCATCGTCAGCGCGGTGCGGTTTTCGATTTCGCTGAAAAAGAGCTGCGCGGTCACCACGACCGACAGGATGGAGCCAAAGAGCAAAATGGCGCCCATGCCGAAGTCGGCAATGAACTTGAGCTCGGAGCTCCCGAAGTCGAACTGGCGGAAGAAGTTCGCGCTCGCAATCATCGCGATGGACAGCACAACGAGCACGTTGAAGAACTTTTGCCGAACGGCTTCGAGGAAGGTGTTGCGGGCGATTAGCCCAATGCGGCCGGTTGCGTTCATTGTTTGCCCTCCTTGTCGCTGACGTCCTGACCGGAGCCGATGGCGGCGCTGTCCGTGTGTTGCAGGAAGAGGCGGTCCAGGCTGATGCGGGGCGCTTCCACCTTGCGCAGTTGCGAGCCGTATTTGGCCAGCACGGCTTCGATTTCTTTTTGCGCTTCAGGCTTGAAGTCACCGACAATCAGGCTGCGTTCGTCTTCTTTTTCCAGAAGCTCATCCACGCCGCCTTCGAGCACCAGCTTGCCGCGGCTCATGATCGCCACGCGGTCGCAAACGCCCTCGACTTGTGCGAGCAGGTGTGAGCAAAGCATGACGGTTTTGCCGCGTTCCTTGAGGGCGACGATTAATTCCGCAATGGCGTGCGAGCCAATCGGGTCAACGCCAGCGGTTGGCTCGTCGAGCACGACCAGTTTGGGATCATGCACGAGCGCCTGTGCAATGCCGATACGTTGGAGCATGCCCTTGGAGTATGTGCCCACGCGGCGGTGCGCGGCGTTTTCCATCGAGACCAGCTTGAGCACTTCTTCGGTGCGGTCGCCGATCTCGTCCTTGGCCACGCCGCAGATGCGCGCGTAGTAGCGGACGAGCTCGCGGCCAGAGAGGAATTTGTAGAAATACGGCGCTTCGGGGAGGAAGCCTACATTGTTGCGCGACTTGACCGCATGGCTGTCCACGCCGTAGATCGAGCATTCGCCCCGGGTGGGTTGCAGCAGCCCGAGCACGATTTTCATCGTGGTGCTTTTGCCGCAGCCATTGGGTCCGAGCAGGCCGAATATCTGGTTGTCGTAAATATCCAGGGACACGTTGTCGACAGCGCGGAGTTTGACGCCGCGGACGCCGATGCGGAAATCCTTGGTCAGGTCTTTTATGCGGATGGCGGGTTCGCTCATGTAGGTGGGGTTTGCTCCTTAACGGGTGATTTCGAAGCTTTTGTAGGAAGCAGGGCAGGTGGCGGATTTAATTTCCGTCTCGCGGATAAAGGGTTTCATGCGGTCGATGAGTTCCTCGCGGAATGCGGTGACTTCGGCTTCCTTGCCTTCGGCGCATAAGTAGACGCGGCCGTCGGTCAAATTTTTAACTTCGCCGGTCACCTCAAACTCTTTGGCGACTTGTAACGTCGCGTAGCGAAAGCCAACGCCTTGCACGCGGCCGGTGAAGTGAACCTCTTCGCGGTAAATGGTATCAGGCATGGTGGGACTGGGCATGGTGGTATGGTATCGGGTCAAGACACGCGATCACGTTAACTGTGCCCTATCCATTTTCAATCGTTTTTCCATCCAATCCGGCTCCTTGTCGTTTTGATGTGCGCCAGGCCTTTGGCGCTTACTAGAGCACTTTTCATCTAGATTGGCCGATTCAGGTGGGGTAGAGATTGGATGCAGCGCAAGGCGGCTTTGATTGAGCGGGCTGGAAGCCCGTGATTGAAATGCCAACGCCGCGAACTTCCAATCTGGCCCCAAGCCCTAAACCGAGTGCTTTTCCGCGCCAGCATTGTTGGCTTTTCGCTCACAGGCTTCCAGCCTGCGACGCTTAAGCCGCCTTGCTGGACACGAAAAATCACTGCGGCCTGATCGGCCAATCTAGATGAAAAGTGCTCTGGAAATGGAAAGCCCGACCGCCGTGATTGGCAGTCGGGCTGAAATATTTCCCGTTAACTCGTTGCCCCACCGCATTTGCGCCCTGCGCAAATCTCTGGGTGCAGCGGCACGCTGCCTAGGAGCGGCCGGAGGTGAGTTGCTTTTTCAGGTAGTCGACGGTGCGGGTGACGGATTCGTCCTGGTCCATGATGTTTTCCACGGTTTTGCAGGCGTGGATCACGGTGCCATGGTCGCGGCCGCCAAAGGCGTCGCCGATTTCCTGGAGCGAATGGCTCGTCAACACGCGGGAGAGATACATGGCGATCTGGCGCGGGAAGGCGATGTTGGCCGGGCGGCGCTTGCTGACCATGTCTCCGAGGCGGAGCTTGTGGTAGTCGGCCACCTTTTGCTGAATCTTCTCAATGGTGACTTGGGTCTGCGCTTCTTCGTGGAGGATGTCCTTGAGGAGCGTTTCGACGGTGTCGACATCGAGCGCGCCCTTCATGAGCGCGGCGTAGCCGGCTACACGGGTGAGGGCGCCTTCCATGCGGCGAACATTGCGCGAGACGCGTTCGGCGAGGAAATCGAGGATGTTGTCCGGCAAGTCGAGGTCCATGTTGTGGGCCTTCTTGCGGATGATCGCCATGCGCGTTTCGTAGTCCGGCGGCTGGATGTCGGCCATGAAGCCCCACTGGAAGCGGGACACGAGGCGCGCCTCAAGGCGGGCAATTTCACCGGCTGGCCGGTCACTGGAGAGCACGATCTGCTTCTGACGCTCGAAGAGCTCGTTGAAGGTGTGGAAGAACTCTTCCTGGATGCGCTCCTTGCCGGAGAGGAAGTGGATGTCGTCGATCAGCAGCACGTCGACTTGGCGGTAACGCTGGCGGAACCGGGTGACGTTGTTGTGCTGGATGGCCTCGATGTATTCGTTGGTGAACTTCTCGGTCGAGACGTAGGCGATGCGGGTGTCCGGGCGCGTGGTCAAAATATGGTGCGCAATGGAGTGCATCAAGTGCGTCTTGCCGAGGCCGGTGTCGCCAAAAAGAAACAGCGGGTTGTAGGCCTTGCCTGGGGTGGTGGCCACCGCGAAGCTCGCGGCCTGAGCCATCTGGTTGCCGGGCCCAATCACGAAGTTCTCGAAGTTGTTCTTCGGGTTGAGGATGAGGGACGGGCGGTTGGCCTCGGAAATGGTGCGACTAACCGACGCGCTGCTGTCGCTGGCAGCGGTGCGGGGGGGGGCGGCGTTTGCCTCGGGCTTGGCGCGCTCCAGGCTTTCGGCTCTGGCGGCGGCTTCGTCATCGACGACTACATTGAGCCGAATACTGCGCCCGGCTGCCTCCTGGAGGCGGCGGGTGATCAGGTCTTGATAGTTGTCCTGAATCCAGATTACGGCAAAGTCGTTGGGTGCGCCCAAAGTCACGCAATCGTCAGTTTCCTCAATGCAACGCAGTGGCTCGAACCAAGTTCGAAACACGTCGTTGGGGAAGAGGCCGGAAAAGTCGTTCTTTACGGTGTCCCAGAGTTGGAAATTTACAGTTTCGTTAAGCATTCCTGTCACAAAAGTTCGCAGGTTTATTCACAGTTTTACACAATTAGGCAAGGCGGACCACTACTTTTAACGCAGTGCGTGGCGCGAGCGGTAGACTCGCTGGAATGGCAATCAGTCCGCCAGAGAGTGGCGATTAGGTGTGTTCGGGTTCTAAAATGTTGATTGTCATTGTTTTATGAAATTGGTGGTTGAATGCAATGAGGGTAAGCAATGCCGTGCAACGATAGGTTGAGTGGGTTTGCCGCAACTTGAGAAAGTCAAAGGTAGCTAGTAAATTTGGCAGGCTGTGAATTGTCGAGTTGAAGTTGTTCGCATCTTATCCACAGCGGGAAAGTGTATAGTTTGTCACTCGATAGTTGCAAACGCGTCCTTGGTTCGGGGCGTTCGAACTGACGAGAAATGAACAGGTTACAGATGTGTTTCAGTAGCAGCATTTATACCGGGTTAATTCAAAATCTTATTAGAGTGCGGAATAGCGACAATAATGTAACACATTAATTGTCGTTAATTGTGGCACAGGGCGATGGGAATTTCCATGAGTTACGCGCATGGTGGGCCTAGCGTTGAGGAGCAGGGGCGGTTGCGCCCATTTTTTCCATGTGCGCAATGAGTTGATCATTAAACTCTTGCGCAGAGTCGTGGCCCATGTTGCGCAGGGCTTGCACCATGGCGGCGGCTTCGGTGAGGCGCGCCATATCTCGGCCTGGCTTAACGGGGATTTCAATGTGCGGGATTTGCGCGCCGAGAATCTCGTAGTAATTGCGCTCCAAGCCGGTGCGTTCCTCGGGCATGCCTGGGCGCCATTCTTCAAAAGTGATCACCAGGTCGACTCTTTTATCCAGCCGCACCGAGCGGATGCCAAACATGTCGGCGACGTTGATGATGCCCAGGCCGCGACATTCCATGTAGCCGCGTCCAAGCTCAGCGGCAGAGCCGATGACCTCGTTTTCCGATTCGAGGCGGCAGTAGACGAGGTCGTCCGCCACGAGGCTGTGTCCGCGCTCGATCAGCGCGAGTGCGCACTCGCTTTTGCCGACGCCGCTGCGTCCGCGCAGGATGACCCCGATCCCTTTCACGTCGAGCAAGGTGCCGTGGCAGGTAGTCGATGGCGCAAAGCGCGACTCCAGCAGTAAGGTGGCCTGAGTCAGGAATTCTTTGGTCGAAAGGCGGGTGCGCAGAAGCGGCACGGCATGCTCCTCGGCCTCGTCGCGCAGTGGCTTGGTGGGGGCGAGGTTGCGGCTGATGATCACGCAGGGCACATGCTTGGCGAAGATATCCTTCATGACGGACACTTGCTTGTCCGCTGGCATATCGCGCAAAAAGGCCATTTCCCCCGCGCCGAAAAGCTGAATCCGCTTGTTGGCGAAGTAGCGGAAGTAGCCAACGAGCGCCAGCGCCGGGCGGTTGATGCTGGTGTCACGAATGACTTTTGACACGCCCTTTTCCCCCGCGACCAGCTCCAGGCCCAGCTCATCCCGGTAAGACTCGTAAAAATCTTTGACCGAGATGGTGTCCATGGCTTTTGAGTCAATGCGGGGCATACGGCGTGAGTGGATTAAAAAGCCCGCCTTTCCCGGGCAGGTTTAGACAAGAATAGATGCGTTGTTACCCTGCTGGCAATACCCGGCTTTGTGAAAACTTTTTGAGCGCCCGCGAAGGCCCATGGATACTGAGTTTTATCCTCAAACTTTTTTGCTCCCGGCAAATGTCATTTGGCGGGGCAAGTTGGCAGTGATGACCGGGGCTACAGCGTAAATCCGCGGCCCAGGTAGTATTCGCGGCTTTTCTCGTCGTTGACGAGGAATTCGCTCGTGCCTTCGGAGAGGACTTTGCCTTGGTGGATCAAATACGCGCGGTCGACTATCTTCAGCGTTTCTCGGACGTTGTGGTCTGTGATGAGGATGCCGATGTTTTTACTTCTCAGGCCGAGAATGATGTCCTGCACTTCATCGACGCTCTTCGGGTCAACGCCGCTGAACGGCTCATCCAGCAGCATGAAGCGAGGGCGCGCGACCATGGCGCGGGTGATTTCCAGGCGTCGACGCTCCCCCCCACTGAGGGTGTAGGCCTTCTGCTTGATCAGGTGATCGAGACCGAGCTCCTCCAGGTGCATCATGACGAAATCATGCCGTTCCTTGCGGGGGACGTCCAGTGTCTGCACGATCGCCATGATGTTGTCATAGACGGTCAGCTTGCGGAACACGCTCGCCTCTTGCGGCAAGTAACCGAGGCCCAGGCGGGCGCGGCGGTACATGGGCAGTTTGGTGATGTCCTGATCGTTGAGAAACACCTGGCCTCGTGTGGCCGGCACGAGACCTACGATCATGTAGAAAGTTGTGGTTTTGCCAGCGCCGTTGGGGCCGAGCAGGCCGACGACTTCGCCTGAGTTGACGTTTAAGTCGACGCCGCACACGACTTCGCGCTTCCCGTAAACCTTGACCAGGCCCTTGGTGTGGATGGTCGTCCGTTCCTCGGTTGCGGCGACGGTGGTCGTTGGTTCTGCTTCCTCCATTACTGGCCTTCCTTGTCGTCTGTGCCGAACTTGGATTCGGGGTCTTCGTAGCCGAGGTCCTTGAAGCCGGGTAATTGCACGCGGGTGCGGCCACTGTCGCCCGTGGCGTTGGGGTCGCTGAGGACCTCGACTTTGCGTTCGCCTTTATGGAGAACCATTTTCCAACCGGTCACGACGCCGCGGCTGTCTTCCACGCGTGGGCCTTCGGAAAGGATCACTTTGTCTTCGTTGGGCCGGATTTCAGCCCGGCCTCCGGTGGCTTTTCGTCCGGATTGCTCAATGATGACGTTGCCTATCATGATGATCGACTGGATGGCGCCCATTTCACCCACGGTCTTTTCCGGTGAGCCCGAGCGCGCGGCGACGACTTCCATTTCGTCGCAGGTGGCCAGCAGGTTGGTGCCGGTGATCTTGACGTTTCCGGTGAAGAAAAAGCGGTTTTCGCTGTCCCCGCCGACCAACTCCAGGTTGTCGCTGGTGATGACGGTGTTTTGCTCGATGATTTCGGCGGTGGGCTGCTGCGCATGAGCGCTGGCGGCCAGAAGCGCGACCAAGATGAGGATTCGGGTCAAAATGTTCATTCTAAAATACTTCCGATGGCTTGCTTGAACGTGACGCGGGCTTCTTCGCCGATGAGGATGGTGCGCTTGTCGTTAAGCCACTGCCAGTCGCGGCCGACGATGGCGAAGCTCTCATCACTGGCTTCGAGGAAGAGGTAGCCAGGGCCGGCGGCGCGATTTTCCTCGGGATAAATGCGCGCCTTGGGGCTTTCGATGGTTAAGTCGGGCTTGGTGGGCTCACCGGGGGGGAAGGTGCGGAGGATCATGCGCTCCACGTCGATTTCGCCGCTCTCATTATAAATGCCTTTATCGCCGCGCAAGTCCCAGATGCGGTTGCCGTCTTCACCGAAGATGGGCAGGCGAAAATTCTCAATCGGCGCTCCGATCTGGGTGCGCGCGGCCTGGCCCCCCAGTGCGAGGGGCAGCAAAAGCAAGATGAGCCAAGAATGCTTCACGGATTGATTAAAGTGACGAACGCGCCCCTGGGTCGAGTGAGAAATCAACCCGCGCTAATTGTTCATTTCTTTAGGATGGGGCTTATAGGTCGTGATTGGTGTGTGTGCGTTGTAGGGCTGATGCAGCGTAGTAGCCTATTAGTATGACCGCATAGGCACCTGCAATGGGAGCTGTGACCGTGAAAGGGAGCTGGTTGAAGGCAATTGCGGTCAAGATGACGCTAACCAGTGAAAGAAAGGGTATGGTTAGGTAGAGTATTGGGTTGGGTAGCACTCGAAATGGTTTGAGCCAGGTTGCCAGTCCCAAGGCAATCTGGTTCTTTTTCTCTGCTGCGAGCAGGGCAAGCGATTCGGACACATAGTAAGTGGGCAGCATAATGAGCGAGAGCAGGCCAATGAACGTTGCCAGCTTCTCATTCCGATAAGCTGTGATAGCGAGGATGGCGCCCAGGAAGATCATGGATTTGGGCTGGAATCGCTTGCGAAATATGCTGATTGCGATCAACCCCGGCATGTGAAAGTTGAGGAGCCAGCGCTTGCGCACGAGAAAGCCCAAGCGGATAATCCTGATGATTCGGGCTTCACTTGGCGCCAGTCTGAGTGCTTCTTTTAAGGTATTTACGCCTTTGGAGGAGTCTGGCGATTTACGTAGATAGTAGATGCCCAGCTTGTAGTGAAACAGCCAACTGTTCGGTTCTTTGCTCAGACCTTCCTTTATGGCTTTTAGCTCCGATGGCAAGGGGGTTTCGGCCGACATACTGGCGATTATGGAGGACTCCAGTAAGTTTACCTTGGCGCTATCTGGTTCCAGCGTCTTTGCCTGTGTTACGGCGTGTCGGGCTTCTCGCGTTTGACCACAGTATAACTTGGCCCACCCGAGGCCGAGCCATGCATTTAGATTTTTGGGATTAATGGCTATCGCTTTATGCGCAGTTTCGATTGCTGTAGCGTATTGCTTCAGCGCCAGAAGCGTTTGGACGAGTAGGGCGAGGATGTCATCATCGTTAGGCCGAAGCGTTAAGGCGCTTTCATAGTGATTTTTCGCAGTGATGAAATCTTTTTTATAGAAATGGGCTAAGCCCATCAGGGTGAGGGCTCTTGGGTTATTCGGCTCTTGGCTCAGAACATTGGAAATCAATTCAATGGCATAGTCATACCGCTCGATTTGTATCAGCTCTAGGGCCTGCTCTAGCTTCTGCTCCTGCATGATCTGACAGGAGTTAGAGCTTATCCTGTAACTCAGCCTCGCTGGATTGTTCCTCCAGGCGGGTCAAAACTTCGCCCAACAGGTAGATGGAGCCGGTGACGACGATGACGTCGCCTTCGCCGCCTGCGTGGCAGGTTCCCGGTTCGGGGAACAGTGCTTCGACGCTCGCGTCGTGCAGGCCGCCGGTGAATTTCCCCACCGTGAAGGCGCGTAGCTGACCATGGCTGCAAGCGCGCGGTTGATTGGGAACGAGCAGCCAAATGTCCTGTGCGCGCTCGGTGACGACATCCATCAGCGCCCGGGCGCGGGTTTCGCCCAGTGTGCCGCAGAGGATGACTGGCTTGCGGCCTGTTTCGGCAATGAGGCGGTCCAAATTCTTTTCCAAGGCGGTGCAGCCTTCAGGATTGTGCGTGGCGTCGAGGATGAGCGTTCGGCCGTCGTGGAGCGAAATTTTCTGCCAGCGTCCGGCCCAGTCGACTTGCTGCAGGGCTTCGAAGGCGACCTTTTCGGGGACCGCGAGATCGGCTCCGGCATGGCACATGGCGAGCATGGCGATGCCGGCGTTGACGCGTTGGTGGTCGCCAGTGAGGTTCGTTTGGGGGTAGTTGTCGATGTCCTCCTCGAATACGTCCGTGACCTTGGTGATGCAGCAGCGGCGCTTGGCGGCGGTGGCCTGGATCGCCTTTTCCGCTTCTTCCGGCATTTGGCCGAGGACGACATTGACGCCGGGTTTCAGGATGCCCGCTTTTTCAGTGGCGATCTTGGCCAGCGTGTCGCCCAGTTGCTCTTGGTGGTCGAGGCTGACGGAGGTGATCACGCTCACGCGTGGGACGATGATATTGGTGGAGTCCAGCCGCCCGCCAAGGCCGGTTTCGATGATGGCCACGCCAACCTGCTCCTCGGCAAAGTGCAGGAACGCCATGGCTGTCATGAACTCAAAAAACGTCGGATGGGCCTCGGGGTCATACACCGCCAGGCTTTCCGCAGTTTGGCGCAGGCGCTCGGTGTAGACGATGATTTGGTCGTTGGTTAGCGGCTGCCGGTTGACTTGGACGCGTTCGCCGAGACGGATCAGGTGGGGGGAGGTGAAGAGCCCGGTTTTATAGCCCGCCGCACGATACATGGCTTCGAGCATGGCGCAGGTGGAGCCTTTGCCGTTGGTGCCAGCCACGTGAATGATGGGAAAATGTTGGTCAGGTCGGCCCAGTGCGTGGTTAAAGGCCTGCATGCGCTCCACGCCCAGTTTCGCCCCGCGGTTGCGCAGCGAATAAAGGTAATCCTGGGTTTCGGCGTAGCTTGGCATAAAGCGCATTTAGCAACGCTGAAGCTTATCGTGCGCGCAAGACTGGTTTTTAAGTTTACGGGATATCTAAGCAGAAACTTGCGTTGAGGAGCGAATCAATGCAACACTGGGCGCTTCATGAAACTTATTCCCCGCATTACCGCCCTTGCCTTGATGTTGCTGGCTGTCGCCAGCCTGAACGCCGAAGTCGAAAAAGTCAAAATCCTCGGCGTGGGCAATAGCTTTACCAATAACGCGAACAAATACCTGGCGAAGATCTATGACTCCGTCGATTCAGCAGATGCCGACATTGGCACGGCCTTCATCGGCGGCTGCTCCCTGGATCGCCATGTAAAGCATGCCAAGGAGCACGAAGCTGACCCCAATACCGGCAACGAATACGAGTACCGCTTGGATTGGGAAATGCAGGGTGAGAATCTTTCACTCAAGGAAATGCTCCTTGCTGAAGATTGGGATTACATCACCATCCAGCAGGTCAGCACCAAGAGCTACAAGGAGGAATCTTTCTATCCTTACACGGAAGAGCTCATCGACTACATTCGCCAATACCGCCCGGACGCAGAAATCGTGGTCCACGAAACCTGGTCGCACAGTGTCAATAGCTACCGCGCCAAGGACTGGAAGCTCGATCCGGACAAGATGTATGAAAAGCTGCACGCCAACTACGCCAAAATCGCCAACGAGCATGGCTTGCGCGTGATTCCAGTGGGAACCGCCTTTCAGAACGCCCGCGCGACCGAAATGTGGGATTACCAGGTCGATGATTTTGACTCGAAGAACCATGACCTGACCTATCCGGAAGACAAGAACAGCCTGCCGGATACCTCCAAGTCTCTCAACAATGACTACTACTGGAAGAAGGGCAAAGACGGAAACTGGTTCGTGGTCAACGATGGTTTCCACGCCAACACCGCTGGCGAATACCTCGGCGCGTTGGTCTGGTTTGAATTCTTCTCCGGGGTTGACGCCCGCACGGTTCCTTACAAGCCGGATTCCCTGACGGATGCGCAGGCTGCGTCCCTGCGTGACATCGCTCACGCCACCGTGGTCGCCGAAACCCAGGCTCAGCAAGCCGAAGCAGCGGCAATGTAAGCCTCCAACATTTATTTCAGCAAAAAGCGCCCTTTTTACGGGGCGCTTTTTTTTGGCGATAAAGGCTCGTCACTTTCACCGCATTTCAGTGATCAATGATTAACTCTTCTTGGCGCGCTCGATATTGCTTTTGATCGCATTAATATCGCTGGTGGGGCTGCCGACTGGGCGCCCGTTCCTGTCGTAAACGCGAACATTGGGGACTGAGCGGATGCTGAATTGCTTCGTAATGGGCGTGCCCCAGTTGACGATGTCGATCTTGCGCAGAGCAACGCTAGGATCGTTTTTGACGATGTTCATCAAATGAGGACTGATCTTCCGGCAGGGGCCGCACCAGTCTGCGTAAAAGTCGACGATGGTTACTTTGCCGCTGGCAAGCACGGTATTGAGTTCCACTCGCTGGCCTTTGCCGCGAATATCTTTGTAGTCTCCTTTGTCATCCTTGGCCTTCTCCTTGTTTTTCTGTGCAACAATGGCTTCGATTTCGTCCTTGGAGCGCCACTCGCCATCGTAGTGCTGCAGGCCCTTGGCCTCCTGCTGTTTGATGAACTCGAGGTTCCCCTTGCCCGTGGCCTGTTTTTCTTCGAAGTCTTTGTCGATGGAGTAGACGACCCCGTTGCGCAGCTTGATGTTGGCGCCGTTGTAGGTCATGATTTCCTTGTTGCCTAGCTTGGTCGAGCCGGTGGGCTCACCGAGCTGCTGGACGACTTGCTCGCGCGTGTAGCCGCGTTCGATTTCTGCTTGCAGCGTTAGGGCGCTCATGAAGGCAATGAGCGCGAAAAGGAAGGATGAGCGGAAGCTGTAAGTCATGATACTGAAAAATATGTTGTGGTGCTGGCGAAGTTTTGCGCAGGGCTGAGTCTCAGTCAATAATAGAAGCTCTTGAATTGGCGTAGACTGTGGGCAGTCGCTATTCTTAAATATTTGTCACTTGAGTTTTTGACCTTGGCGAATTCCAGGTGCTGGATAACATGGCGCTATGTCTCCATCTAATTCGATTGCTGTGTTCGCCACGACAATGCTCGCTGCATCGGCGCAGGCATACATAGGCGTGGTCGATAGCTTGCCGATTACATCGGGCTATGGAGTGAACACGGGGGAGACTGCGACTTTCGCCACCGGTTACTCGATTTCTGAGACGGGCAACGATAATCTGCTGGTCGTCTTTTACAGCGCTTACACCGACAGCACCTCTGCGGACCCTGCAGCGTCCAGCGTCACCTTTGGCGGCGTCACTCTGACTCAGGCGCGACAGGTCGCCTTGGAACAGCCTGGCGCCGGTTACAACGTCACGGGCATCTTTTATTTAACGGAAGATGACTTCGCGAGCGTTAGTGGATCGGACTTGGTCTTTAGTCGCAGTTCCGGCTCCAATCCGGGTGATGATGGCGCTCATTACAGCATTATGTTGCTGTCCGGCGTCGACCAAAGCGCGCCCATTGGCCAGTCGGACTACTCGACGACCACCACCAACAACACAGCGCTTTCGGTGGAGCTTTCCTCACTCGAACCGAATAGCGTGGTCCTGTCATCGTTTTCCGCAACGCCAGACGGTACTTTCGGCAGCGACGTGAATCTGGATTCGAATCTGGCGGGCGCCTTGTCGGATGGTTCGCTGACCTCGCTTTTCGCCCTGACCAATGTGGACGAATCCACTGAAACCATGGGCGCAACATTTTCCTCCTCGGAATCTTCCGGCCGCAGCGCGATGCTCTCAGTCGAAGTTCTCGCTGCCGTTCCTGAGCCGGAGACCTACGCCCTGATGCTGGGCTTGGCCTCGTTGGGATTGCTGCTCATGCGTCGCCGCTAACCGGACCCATATTACATTTTGAAAAGGCCGCCCCGCAATGAGGTGGCCTTAGTTTAAAACTAACTACGTTGTGTATTCGACCTTTTGTAAGTATAAAATAAGACAAAAAGAAATATTCTATTCTTGAATTCTTATCGTGGTAAATGTTTCATTGGAGAATGGTTAGTAAGCTAAATATTTCTTCTACAGTGTGGTCTCTATCTTGTGTTGCCACTGCTTTGAGTCCTCTATCCCTTAATGCTACGAGTGCACTGCTTGGGTCCCCCGATGCTCATGTCGAAGGAGTGCTTCGTATCGAAGATCCTACGGGGACAGGTGCTGACGGTGTTTCCATTTCATATGTCGAATACGATGCCGCTCCAAATCCTGACCAACCAGCGCAAGTCTATTTTAGCGTGAACCAAGCCCTCGCGGAATGGTTGTGGACCATGAATACGGATGGATCGGATATTACCCAGATGACCCTGGATGACACGAATACGCTCGAACTCTACGACTCCAGTGGAAACGTTAAGATCCTTTTGGATCCAACCGTGCCGGAGATTTTGGTAGATGGGAAGCCTTTGGCAGTTGTGAATAGCAATGACACTGGATTTTATCTTTCCAAGCCAATTGACCTTGATGATGACGGAACTGGCTTTCCTGCTGCAAATTCGTCTTTCAGTACTCAGCTACTCTGGTATGCACCCAAGGGAGCCTTTTATGCTGGCAGAAATTCGACCGATGTATGGGGGAGCTCGGGAATTGGTGCATTCTCTGTGACTTTTGGGCAGAACAACGATGCGAGTGGCTCACGGTCATTGGTTCATGGTTCTTATTCAACTGCCTCGGGTGAATCTTCCAGCGCGCATGGTGCTCATGCTACAGCATCGGGAGACTATTCTATGGCTCATGGATATTATGCAGAAGCTACTGGAAATTATTCGTTTGCGTTTGGGCGTCGTATTGATAACACTGATACGCGTGTAATCGCGTCCGGCGGTAGTTCGTTTGCATTCGGTAATGGGGTGCAGACTTCAGGAGAATGGTCTGCTGTTTTGGGATATGGAACTGTTAATACTGGCGATAATGCATTTGCCGCTGGTCGTGACCACAATGTCACTGGTAATAGCTCGGCAACATTTGGAGATGGGAATACTACGGTTGGTGCGCGCGCTTTTGTTGCTGGGCACGACAATGAGGCGTCTGGTGTTTCATCAGTAGCTTTTGGGGAGAGCGTTCATGCGCTTGGAGATTATTCAATGGCAGTTAATAAAAATACATATGCTAACGGGGACGTATCGACTGCGATGGGATCAAACACCACGGCTGAATCCTATGCCTCAGTAGCAATCGGTCGTTACAATGTGGGCAAAGACTCGACTGGTGGTTCGACAAATCCCACTGTGTGGGTTACGAAAGATCCGGTGTTCGAAGTTGGCGTTGGAACGAGTGAAGAGCCCAAAAATGCGATGACCATCTACAAGGATGGCTCTGCGGAATTTAATGGAAATGTTACCCTGAGTCAGGCTCAGGGCGACATCAGCATGGGCGTGTTCGGTAACTAGAATACTTTTCAGCATTCAACCCACCAAAAAGGCCGCCCCGCAATGGGACGGCCTTTTGTTTTAAAGAACTTTCCTGGGCTTGCTTAGATCTTGCCGAGGATGGCGTTGAGCGTGGCGCTCGGGCGCATGGCGGCGGAGGCCAGGGCGTCATTCGGCTGGAAGTAGCCGCCGATTTCCACGGGCTTGCCCTGCACGGCGATCAACTCTTCGACGATGACCTTTTCGTTCGCGGCGAGCTCGGCAGCGATGGGCGTGAAGACGGCCTTGATGTCGGCGTTGTCGTTTTGCGCGGCGAGCTCCTGCGCCCAGTAAAGCGCGAGGTAGAAGTGCGAGCCGCGGTTGTCGATGCCGCCTACGCGACGCGTCGGGGACTTGTCGTTCTCGAGGAAGGTGCCAGTCGCGGCGTCGAGGGCCTTGCCGAGCACCTTGGCTTCGGCGTTGTTGAAGGTCTCACCGAGGTGCTCGAGGGAAACGGCCAGTGCGAGGAATTCGCCCAGGGAGTCCCAGCGCAGGTAGTTCTCAGCGACAAACTGCTGAACGTGCTTCGGGGCCGAGCCGCCGGCGCCGGTTTCGAAGAGGCCGCCGCCGTTCATCAGAGGAACGATGGAGAGCATCTTCGCCGAGGTGCCGACTTCGAGGATCGGGAAGAGGTCGGTCAGGTAGTCGCGGAGCACGTTACCGGTGACGGAGATTGTGTCCTGGCCCTTTACGATGCGCTCAAGGCTGTATTGGCAGGCGTCGGCCGGCTTCTTGATCAGGATTTCGAGGCCGCTGGTGTCGTGGTCCTTCAGGTATTCAGTGACCTTGGCGATGAGGCCGGCGTCGTGGGCGCGGGCTTCGTCGAGCCAGAAGACGGCGGGGTCGCCAGTGGCGCGGGCGCGGTTCACGGCCAGCTTCACCCAGTCGCGGATCGGGTCGTCCTTGGTCTGGCAGGCGCGCCAGATGTCGTTGGTCTCCACGTCGTGCTCAATGAGGACCGTGCCGTCGGCGTCGACGACCTTTACCTTACCGGCAGCGGGGATTTCAAAAGTCTTGTCGTGCGAGCCGTATTCCTCGGCCTTTTGCGCCATGAGGCCCACGTTCGGGACCGAGCCCATGGTGGCCGGGTCGAGTGCGCCGTTCTGCTTGCAGAAGTCGATCGTGGCCTGGTAGACGCCGGCGTAGGAGCTGTCGGGAATCACGGCCAGGGTGTCCTGGGTGCCGCCCTTGGTGTCCCACATCTTGCCGCCGATACGGATCATGGCGGGCATGGAGGCGTCGATGATCACATCGCTGGGGACGTGGAGGCCGGTGATGCCCTTGTCAGAGTTGACCATGGCCAGCTCGGGGCCCGCAGCGTAGGCTGCCTCGATGTCGGCTTCGATCTCTGCCTTCTTGTCAGCGGGCAGGGTGGCGATCTTGGCTACGAGGTCGCCGAAACCGTTGTTCAGGTTCACGCCGAGCTCGGCAAAAGTGTCTGCATGCTTGGCGAGGAGGTCCTTGAAGAAGACCTTTACACAGTGGCCGAAGATGATTGGGTCGGAGACCTTCATCATGGTGGCCTTCATGTGCAGGGAGAAGAGCACGCCCTCGGCCTTGGCCGCAGCAACTTGCTCCGCAAGGAAGGTTTCCAGCGCGGCAACGCTCATCTTGGTGGCGTCGAGCATTTCGCCTGCCTTGAGCTTGAGGCCGCCCTTGAGGACTTCCTTGGAGCCGTCGGCGCCTTCGAAAACGATGTCCACGGTGGTCGCCGCGGGCACGGTGACGGACTTCTCGTTGGAGAAAAAGTCGTTCTGGCCCATGGTGGCGACGCGGGTCTTGGACGCGCTGGTCCACTCGCCCATGGAGTGCGGGTGCTTCTTGGCGTAGTCCTTCACGGCCTTGGGCGCGCGGCGGTCGGAATTACCTTCGCGCAGGACGGGGTTCACGGCGGAGCCCTTTACCTTGTCGTAGCGGGCCTTGATGTCCTTCTCCTCGTCGGTGGAGGCGGTTGCCGGGTAGTCGGGCAGCTTGTAGCCCTTTTCCTGGAGCTCCTTGATCACCGCGTTGAGCTGCGGTACGGAAGCGGAAATATTCGGCAGCTTGATGATGTTGGCCTCGGGGGTGAGGGTCATCGCGCCCAATTCGGCGAGGTGGTCGCCGATGCGTTGTTCTTCGGTCAGGAACTCGGGGAAGACAGCCAAAACGCGGCCAGCCAGCGAAATGTCGCGCGTCTCAAAATTGACGCCAGCGGGCTTCGCATAGGCTTCGATAATAGGCAGGAACGAGTAAGTCGCCAGCGCGGGCGCCTCATCGGTCTTCGTGTAGATAATCGTGGGTGCGGACATGGTAGTCGTAAGAATGGTATTTTATTTAAGCCCGCCAGCTAAGAAACCCACACGCGCTAGGTCAACTCCCAAACCAGCGTTCCGCTGGACCGGTAGATTTGCCCATTGGGCAAATGACGGCGGGGCAGGCGGCTATTCCAACTGTCCAAAGGTAGGGCGATGCTTTTAAGCGAGCCGCTGAAGTGGAGTGGGATTTACCTAAATATTGTTGAAACTGAAGATGTCGGATGTGAATATTAATCATGAAATATGTTTTATTTCTTGTGGTGATGCTGTCCCTGAATGCCAAGGCGCAGGAGTTTTACCGGTGCAAGATGGGCGAATTTCCGGACCACCTGTCGCCGTTGAGGTATCCGGCCTCCCAGTATGACCAACTGGTTCGAGAGATGCTCGTTGTCACGGAGGGGCAATACGGACGATTTCTAGTGAAGCCGTCCTTTCGGGCTGAGTATAGCGTCTCGGTGGATGCAGAGGTTGCCCCTGCTGACGTCGGAAAGGATTATCGGTCTATTAAGGATGAGGACCGCCTGTATGTCTTAACGCTGACGAGAGCGAACAAAAGTATTTGGGGTGCGATGCCTCGTGATGACGAGCCGGGGGAGCTTGAATCACTGGAAGTTATTCGGGTGGATCGCTCGATCAGCTTCGAGCTCGCAGTTGCGATTCAACGTTCTTGGGGGCGGATGATCCAACTGACGCGGTATCCGAGCCAAGTTCTTGTCGGGAGCGATGGTAGTAATTATGAATTCTCGGTGTGGGTTTGGGCGATGGGCTTTATTTATGGAAAAACCTGGAGTCCGGACGGAGGCCTTCGTCTGGGGATTGTAGAGCTAGGTGAAGACTTGGTGCAGCTAGCAGAGAATACCGAAATGCAAGAGGCTCCCTTGCTCCAAAAGCTCAGAGACTTCGAAGCACAATTGCCCAATCCATAGTTGGCCGTTTGCACGATCCGTAAATGCTGGATGGAGGCTTCGAGGCGCTTAGCCCGGGATGGCTCGTCGAAGCTGTCTTAAAGCCTGCCAACAAAAAACTGCGGCGAGCGTATGCCCGGCCGCAGTTTGCAGAAATCGGTTCGCGATCCGCTTAATCCTTGGCGACACCAATGACGGCTTGGCCGACGCGGGGGCCTGCGGCGCCGGAGGGCTGGGATACGAGGTCGTCTTCGCCGCCGTGGACAATCAAGCCGCGACCAACGATCGACGCCGGGCCATTGAGCATCATGTGCGGCATCACGAAGCTGAACTCCGCCACGCCGTCCTCGTTGGCCATGACGTTGCCCATGTCGCCTGCGTGATACATGGGCATCTCGGGGCCGCCATGCTCGGTCTGCATCGGGTTGAAGTGGCCGCCGGTGGCGGTACCGTCGTCGGAATCGAGGTCACCGTATTGGTGCACGTGGAAGCCGTGCTTGCCGGGGGTGAGTCCTTCGATTTTGCCGGAAACTTTCACGCCGTCCTCAACCTTTTCAAAGGTGACTACGCCGTGGGCGGTGTTGCCCTTGGTGGGGGTGATCACAGCGATGGCCTTGGCGACCATTGTCGCCTTCATGTGCTTGGGCATGGGGGCGTGGTCGTGCGCGTGGCTGTGCTTGTCTATCGGCATCTGGGCGTAGGCGGAGCCAAGCACCGCAAAGAGGCTGATGGTGGGGATCAGGATACGTCGTTTCATCTGTGCTTTCGGTTGAAGTGAGCCTCAACTTAAACAGATGTTCGAAACATTCAACGTGCCCTGGTCTTTTCCGTAGGACGTTAAAACAGCTGCACCGCGTTGCGCTCCAGTTGAGCAATGTGGCCATCGAGCGCCGCGCTGAGCTCGGCTTTGACGGCCGCGGCCGCCGGATCATCCGCGCGGTTGACGCTTTCGTGAGGGTCTTCTTGGAGGCAGAACAGCTCTTCACCGCCGTCGGCGTAGCGGACGTATTTCCAGTCCTGACGGCGGGCCATGAACACGCGGGGGCCGTGCCATTCGGCGAAGGCAATTTCGTGTGTGCTGTCGCTGCGTTCGCCCATGAGCCAGGGGAGCAGGCTCGCGCCTGACATCTCGGGCTCGGTTGGTTGGCCGGCCAGGTCGAGGATGGTTGGGACAATGTCGATCAGGCTGCATTGGCCGTTGAGCTGGATGCCGCGTTGCCCGGCTTCTTGCAGCTTTCGCGTGACGTCGCCCAGGAAGCGCGTGCGCGGCGGCACGACGACCAGCGGCACGCGGGTCACGCCGTCATACATGAACGAGCCCTTGAACGGGATGTTCTGCTCGCCCGCCATGTCGCCGTGGTCAGCCGCAAAGATAATCCACGTGTTGCTGAAAAAGCCGCTGCAGCGCAGCTCGTCGAGCAGTATGCCGATATCGCGGTCGACCTTGGCCACGCGCTCGGCGTAAAACCGGTGGTAGGCGCCCCATCGTTCCTCGGGCCAGTCAACGCGTTTGCTGGCGGGGATGGCGGGGTAGCTGTCGGCGGGGCGCTCGAGGTTTTTCCATGGGCGTTGGAAGCCCTCCACGCGTTCGGCGGGGTCGTAGAAATACAGGTCGTGCGGATCGAGGAACGACACTACGTGGAAGAACGGCCGCTCGTGCTCGATCCAATCACGGTCGCGCCAAAACCGGGCGGCCAGCTCGCGCGTGGTGGCGTCATGCGAGCACTCTTCGGCGGTGTCGAAGCCGTGCGCTTGGATGCTTCCGCCGAGGTGCCACTTGCCGTGGTAGGCGGTCTCGTAACCGGCCGCGCGCATCAGCTTGCCGATGCCGACGTTGGACGGGTCGAGCGGCGGGGCGGGGGAGTATAGATTGCCCGGCATGCCGGCTTCGGTCGGGTAGCGGCCCGTCATCAATGTGGACCGCGATGGCGAGCAAATCGGCGCCGTGCAATGGCAGTCCATAAACGTCACGCCTTCGCGCACGAGCGCGTCGATGTTGGGCGTCTCCACCCCAAACTGGCTGCCGAGGGCGGAGATGGTGTCCACGCGCTGTTGATCGGTGAGTAAAAGTAGAATGTTGGGGCGGGCGTCTTTCATGTCGGGCATTCAGCGGATTTATGGATAAGCTAGCAAATTGCGGTTGGGGGGTCTTACAGGCGCCGTCGTCAGCGAAATCCGTCACTCAGGCTATGTCATTAGGCTCAAAGATATGGGATCGCTGAGTGGCTAAGATTGGCGATAAAGGGTTAATCTATGCTTTGATATAGACATTGCCTAAGTAGCTCGCTAAATGCTGCTTCTGTCAAGCACAGGTCCTAAGCCTGTCAGAATGTATATTTTATTCTTGTCATATAACGCGAATGATTAACGATTGATCTGTTCGCTTTTCGCATTTGCTGAAAACTGTTAAGCACCCATCCCCCCGTATTATGAGACACCGATCCTCCCGACTCCTGACCACGGCATGCCTGATTGGCGCGAGTCTTTTCTTGGGGGCCGCCCTGCAGGCCGACCCTCAATGGCAACTGACTAGTTCTAGCTTTGACGCCGCCAAGCTTGGCCCGGATGGCAAGCCATCGCTAAAAATTGAGCCCGGCGGTAAAGCCGTTTTGAAGCTTTATGACCAAGCAACATCGGGCACGGTCACCATGTCCGTTTGGGATGACGGCACGAAGGTGATTGCCGACAAGAGCAAGAGCGCAATGGGACCGCGCTGGGGCGCCAGCAGTGACAATGGCCGTGTGATCGTTGGCGGTGTGATGTATGCGCGTTACTTGTCGCCGGGTGGTTCGTTGTGCATCATTGATGCGGACCCGAAGGACCCCGGCAGTTGGTTTTCTTTAAAATACCTAAGCGGGCGCACCAAGACGCCACAATGGCAGACCTGGAAGTTCGACTTTGACCCGGATGCCGGCTTGCAAATTTACGTCGATGGCAAGGCTGTTGAAAAAAAGCGCTTTGATTGGAATGAGAGCAAGATCGGCGGTATGAACGGCATCGTCCTCTATGGCGATGATACAAAGCAGCCCAATGCGCAAACGCTCTACGTAGGTGACATTTCTTACGAAGTTGGGCCGCCAATGAGAGTGAGCCCCACGCCTCCACCCCCTCCCCCGCCCGTCGTGCCGGATCGCGATCCGAAGGCAACGCATGTTTACTCGCTCAAGCCAGAGCTGCAAGGCAAGCATCCTCGCTTGCTCTTAACCGAGGCTGAGTTGCCTAAGCTACGCGCATTTTACAACAGCGAGGCAGGCAAAGTTTACCGTGAAAAAATTGAAGGCTACCTGGCCGCATCTCGAACCGACCCCGGCACGAAGTGGCTTAAAGATGCGACGGATGGCCAGCGCCAGGGGTTCTGGCGTTTACCGACCGTTGCCCTGCATTACCTGATGACAGGCGATCCTGCATCTCTCAAGGCGACGAAGCATTACCTGGAAGCCTTTAATGCCCAGCCCAGTTGGGAAGTTGGCAAAGAGCGGGATAGTGGCATGTCTGCCGCCAACATCATGATTGGCGCCGCTTTGGCCTACGACTGGGTCTACAATGACCTCGACCCGGAGTTCCGCAAAGCGTTTGGCGAAAAGCTCCTTTGGCATGCCCGCGCGATGTATTATGGTGGTCACCTGAAGGGTAATCCAGGGCCGCACTATTGGCAGAATGATCCGGCGAACAACCACCGTTGGCATCGTAATGCAGGCATGACCATGTGCATTCTAGCCGTTTACGAAGGACGTGAAGACCAACAGTGGATCCTACAAAAGACAGTCGAGGAACTGGAGTTTATCAAGAAGTGGCTCCCCTTTGACGGCTCCTGCCATGAGGGGCCAAACTACTTCACGTTTGGCGGCAATCACCTGACCGTGGCCTTCGACGGCATGGACATCGCAATGGGCTCTGACCTCATGGGCGCCGACTACTTCAAACAAGCAGGCGACTTTCGGATGGGCACCTTGCTGCCAGATTTAGCAGGCGTATTTTCCTTTGGCGATGGTGGGCTTGGCTCAACGGGCAACTACAATAATTTTCTGTTTGCCGCGGCTTCGCACAACAAACAGTCCGACATATTGGCCGGGCTGTTGGCGTTTCAGGAAGTTAAGCCGGACGCCTTTGCTTACGGCTGGTTCTCCCTGCTTTGGCAAGACCCCGATCTTGTGCCGGGTGATTATTATAAGTTGCCAACCGCTTCGCTTTTTGAAGACGTCGGCTTTGCTTCCGTGCGCGAGAGCTGGGATAAGGACGCTGTGGCGGCCTCGTTTATATGCGGCCCGTTTGGCGGCTACGACTTGCTGAGGTTCGCTGAAGGAGGCTACGTGAACGTAGCGCACGACGACCCCGATGCAGGCGAGTTCCAGATTGCCAAGGGCGGCACAGTGCTCGTGAAAACAGATGGCTACTCCAAGCACAAGGCCTCCAAGAACCACAACACGATACTAATCAATGGCCTCGGCCAGATGTCCAAGGGTCGCCCCGAAGGCGGTGTTTGGTCGCAGCCGGCTACCTCGGGCACGATGGAAAAAATGGCTTATGTCACATCGTGGAAGGTATCGGATAAGATTGCCGCCATTGAGGGAGAATCGTCCGGCTCATATCTAGCCTACAACAAAGGAGGCGCATCACGTCCAGACCTCGAACGTTTCCGTCGCAGCATGCTCTGGGTGAAGGGTGATTATATCTTGATCCTCGACGATATCCGCGCCCCGGAATCCGTCCAGGTCGATTGGCTCATCCAAGGCGATAAGATCAATGTGATCGACGCAGAGAAGGGGCAGTACCAATTCGATACGGACGGCGAAACACTCGGCATGCAGATACTTTGCGATACAAAGTTAACGGGGATAGTCCGCGAGTCTCCGGCTGATAATCGTGGCAAGTCGCTGGGCTACCGTCAGTTGGTCGCAACAACCAGCGCTGACAAGACGCGCTACGCTAGTGTCTACGATGCATGGGATAAGGGCGTGGCGGTCGACTTTAAAGCGAATGGACCAGACCAAGCCACGGTCACCGTGACTGGCAAGGGCTTCAAGGATGTCTGGTCTTGGAGTGCGGCGAAGAACAACGAAACCGCTTCGACCCTGACTGTTGAACGTAAGTCCGGCGACAAATCTGGTTTCCCCTTCACGATTGATGATACCAGCAATTGTATCTTCTGGAAGCACGTCGAAGTGGCGGATGTAGGTCACTAAACGATTTGTCAGGTATTTCGATTCAGTGGCCCGGCATTGATTTTTTTTATCGATGCCGGGCTTCGTTATGCTTTTAATCAATCAGATGACCTCGTCGAAGCGCCCCAATGTTCTCTTCCTGTTTACTGATCAGCAGCGCGCTGACTCGATTCGCGAACTAGGAAATGCGGTGATGCAAACGCCGCACTTGGATCGCCTTTGTCGCGAGGGAACCGCGTTCACTTCGGCCTTCAGTCCATCGCCTGAGTGCGTGCCCGCTCGTTGCAGTCTAATCACGGGCGCTTACGTGAACCAAACCGGCTGCGCCTCCAATGCGCAGGCGATGCCACCCGAGCAGGTCACGCCAACATTCATGTCGCTACTGACTGGCGCAGGATACCGCACGCATGGCATTGGCAAATGCCACTTCACGCCGGACAGTACTGCGATGCGAGGTTTTCAGACACGGGAAACATCGGAAGAGATCATTCCCGCCGATGGGCAGAGTGATTACTTTGATTACGTTGCGGAGCAAGGGTATGGGCATGTAATGGAGCCGCTCGGCGTTCGCGGCGAAATGTACTATGTGCCGCAGCCTGCGCAGCAACCCGCCGAGCTGTGCCATTCGCATTGGGTGGCGGACCGCACGATCAATTTTATCGAAGAGCAAGCGGGCGAAGATCAACCTTGGCTGTGCTACGCGGGTTTCATTCACCCGCATCCGCCATTTAATCCACCCAATCCGTGGCACAAGCTTTACCGCGCGCCGGACATGCCGATGCCGCATATGCCGATTGGCTTCGAATCGCTTCAGTGCTTCATCAACCGCTATCAAAATCGCTACAAGTATCGGGACCGTGGTTACGACTTAAATTTGCTGCGTTGCATGCGCGCTTACTACAATGCCTGCGTGAGCTTTATCGATTACCAAGTCGGGCGTATTCTGGCGTCGCTTGAAGCTACTGGTGAGCTCGACAACACGCTCATCATTTACTCGTCCGATCACGGCGAGCTGTTGGGCGACTTTGGCTGCTTTGGCAAACGCAGTTTCCATGATGCCGCCGCCAAAGTGCCGCTGATATTACGACTGCCGGAGCGCTTTAAGGCCGGTGATCAATGCAATAAGCCCGCGAGTCTAATCGATATCGCGACGACCATTTGCGCCGCAGCGGACGTTGACCGTATTGATCAGTTCGATGGTGTTGACTTGGCGGATTTAGCCAACGGTGCATGTGCCCGTGATACGGTGTTTATGCAGTATCAGCGTGGGCCTGATTCTTTAATCAGCGCCGTAGGAGAGGGCTACAAATATACCTGGAGCGCGCCTGACCAGCGGGAGTATTTATTTCTGCGTAGTGACAGTCCGGAGACTCAGGATTTAGTTGGCGTTGTGGGCCACGCTGCGGCTCATGCCGAGATGAGGCAGCGTCTTATTCAGCACGTGCGTAGTGGCAGTCATGCAAGCGAAATTCTCGACGCCAACGATGAGTTTATTCGTATGCTTGCCAAGGTGATTCCTGCTAATCCCGATGCGATGCTCTTTTATCAAGACCCTCCACAGCATCAGGTGGCCTTACCCGATGGTTATGCGCCGGGAGTGATTGATTGGTAAAATAAAAGCCTCTGAAAATATCTAATAGCTTTGCGATGCAAAGTCACTTTGCATTACCAAGTGACGGTGATGGGTTGACCGTCCGGCATTGCATTAACCAGGATTTTTTCATTGCTGACGGATGCATCCAGTGTGTTGCCTGAAGCATCGGCCGCTTTGGCAGAAGTTGCGCTCGTACCCGGTATGACCACAGTCAGCGGATGATTGAAAATTTCCTTATCGCCCAGCGAATGCGTCAGGGTGAATGTTATGGCGTTCGCGGATTGTTGAGTAACCGTGAGCTTGGCGGCGTCTCGCTCGAAAACGTAGCGACCGACAACGCCCATGGGAGCAATCCATAGGACGTCTTCTTTGCTTAGCAGCCATTCGCAGTGGGTCTTGAATTCTTCTTTACTGTTGAAGGGAGAGTAACCCTTCACGATCGCGTGGACAACGGGGATATACCAGCCGCCATTGTCTATGGTTTGCTCGATTTGTTTGCGCGCCTTGTCATCTTCCCAGATTCGTTTACCCGCACTTCCGTAGCCAGCGATGACGACATTGGGCAGGTCTTCACGGTTGCGATAAAAGTAGTGCTTCTCTTTGATCACTTCCAGGATTTCCGGAGTCTTCTTCGAGCCGCCGGGCATCGCGAAAGATACAGAACGAACGGCGGTATTCATTTCGATCAACTCTGAGCCGCCACTGACTTTTTCCCTCACCTGCTCAATTGGGATTTCGTGCAGTCGTGGCTTGATGGCGTCATGTGTGCCGATCTCGTGACCAGTAGCTTGAATCTGTTTCACTTGTTTCCAGTTGATGGAAACTGGGTTCTGGCCAACACGATTGGGGATGACAAAGAAGGTGCCTTTAATGCCTAGCGGATCGATGATTTCGAGGGTGTTGTCGACATTACCTTGGAAGCCGTCGTCGAAGGTAAAGCTGAAGGCTGCCTGACGGTCGTTGTAGTAAGGCGCAATGTAGGGCTCGTCGGCTTGGGCGGCAATGAGACCGCTTGCCATGATCGTGGCGGCAATGAAGCTATGCAGGATTTTCATGGGGGGTAAATGCGTCTGGGGTTGCGAATTTGGGTTTCAGGAAAGCCAATCACACAAGTGATAATTGAGGTTGAGTCAATGCTGGACTTCACTTAAAAGCCTATGATCTAGACATATTCGCTAGGTAGTGATTTCAAATTAAAGCTTTTGATGGCGGCATGGATTTTTTCCAATCAGCGAGGCATCTGAGGTTGAATAGGCTGGAAGCCTTTCGACCGAAAGATCACGAAGCTGATGGGAAAAAGCCATCCGGGGCCTGAACGGTCAAAATGAAAGGTCGCAGCGTTAGCTTTTCACTCACGCACTTGCAGTGCGCTTCGTTCAAGCCGCCTTGCGCTGCATTCATTTTTACTCGTTCCATCAACAGTTTTAATTTGAAAACACTACCTAGTGTTTTCGCTGGCAATCAACCGCAAATGGAAAAGCATTTTAACGCATGAGCTACCCCGACTTTCGCATTGCTCCACCTACGATTGAACGCCTTGCTGGTGACGCTAAGTTGCAGATTGGTCACCCCGCCGAATGTGCATCCTGGGTTTGGTCGCCGCAGAAAATTGATGCGGAAGTGGCCTTTGTTGAATTCACACTCGAGTTTGATTGGGCCGATGATGACCGTCCTTTGACTATTCATGTGACTGCTGATCAGCGTTACCAACTCTATTTAGATGGGCGGGATGTGGCGTTTGGGCCGGACCGAAGCGACGTGCTTCACTGGTCGGTCTCGACACTGAGTATACCGGTTTCGTCCGGTCGACATACACTCAAGGCCTTGGTTTGGGTATTGCCTTTGGCGGAAGATCCTACGCCTAGTCCTGATGAATTGAAGCCATTGGGGGAGTTTGCCGTCATTGCGCCGATGGCGCAAATGTCTTATCGTGGCGGCTTTTTACTTTGCGCTGCAGAGTTGGTTGACGCTGAGCTGATCAACACGGGGAAGGCGCCTTGGAAGTGTCGCGATATTTCGGATGCGGTTAGTTTAAGGCGAGTGAGTAACTTGAGCTACCATGATATTGGGCCGTCTTTTACTATCGATTTGGACAAGTGGTTTCTGCAGTCGGAACTCGTGCCTGCGGCGGTCATCCGAGGTCCAATGGAAAATCAGGTTACTGGTGTTGTGCGCCAAGGCTGGGCGTTGGATGGCGCATACCTGCCTGAGCAAAAACGGATACATGTCGCCTGCGGAAAAATCCGTGCAACCCGCGCGCCGTCTTCTGAGGCATGGCAGGATGCAGGGGGAGTTGAAAGGGCAGGCTGGCAGGCTTTGCTTTGCGATGCAAAGTCGCTTGTGATTCCAGCGGAAAGCAGCATCGAAGTTCTTTGGGATTTTGAGGAATACTTGTGCGGCTATCCGTACTTCGAAGCAGAAGGCGGCGATGCTACGATCAGTATTGAATGGGCGGAGTCGCTTTACCACTGTGAAGGTGGGCAGGAGCTCAACGCCAACTGCGGCAAGGGCAATCGCAGTGAAGTCAGCGGCAAGTGCTGGCTTGGGTTTGGCGATGTTTATCAGTTACCCAAAGCTACTACTGGAGTGATCAGCCCGCTGATCTGGTGGCGCTCTGGGCGCTATCTGCGCATTAGGATGAAGACTGGATCACAGTCCGTTGCGCTGAAGCGCTTACAAGTCGTAAGTACAGGCTATCCTTTTGAACTAAGCTCGCAATGGGAATCCAGCGACATTGAGTGGGACGCTGTAATGACGTTGATGACAAAAGGGTTAGAAGTTGCCGGGCACGAGACTTGGACAGACTGCCCTTATTACGAACAGATGATGTATGTTGGCGACACTCGTTTGCATGGCCTGTCGAACTTTACCAGCTATCGCGATGATCGCTTAACCCGGCGCGCCATTGAGCTGTTTGACATGTCGAGGATTGGTTCGGCGGGGCAATTGATCTCGGAGCGCTACCCTTGTCATTTGCGTCAGGAGAGTTCGACCTACGCGATGATTTGGGTGTGGATGGTGCATGATTTTCTGATGTGGCGGGATGATTTTGACTTCGTGCGCGAACGCTTGGTTGGCATGCGGAGTTTTCTGGAGACTATGTTCCAGCTCCTGACTAATGAGGGTGTGCTTGGGGCAGTTCCCGGATGGCCGTTTATCGATTGGGACCCCGGCTGGAATGCCGGTTGCGGTCCAGGTGTGCGCGAGGGTGATTCATCAATCCTAAGTTTACATCTGGTGCTAACGCTGCAGGCGGCGGCGCAAATTGAAGCTGCGGTGGGTGACCCGCTGATGCAGCAGCGCTATCTGCAAAAAGCAGAAGAGCTGATGGACGGTATTGTGCGTGTATACTGGGATAGTAAGCGGAACTTGCTTCTCGACTCACGTCTTTCGGCGAAGACAAGCGAGCATGCGCAGATTCTGGCTTTGCTCACTGGTTGGCTGAGTGAGGAGCACGAAGCGGCCTGTCTGGATGCATTGCTGAATGCGGACTTGGATGCCCGCTGCACAATCTACTTTTCACACTATTTGCTGGAAGTATTGGGGCGTTACGGGCTGCACGAGGTCTATTTTGAAAAGCTAGCATTCTGGCGAGCTTTGTTGGGGCAAGGCTTCGTCTCACTGCCGGAAGCGCCGGAGCCATCGCGGAGTGATTGCCATGGCTGGGGTGCGCACCCAATGTTTCACAGCTATGCGACTGTGGCCGGAGTTCGTCCCGCTGCACCTGGCTTCGCCAAGATTAAGGTGCAGCCAATGCCCGGTCCGTTGAAGCATTTTAAAGCCGAAGTGGTACACCCGCAGGGCTTGGTTGTTGTCAGCGGGCAGCGTCAGGATAGTAAAATGTTGATTGAAGTCTCGGCGCCAGCGGGCATTGAGGTCGAGTTGGATGAAACATACTGCGGATGATATCTTATGAAAAGCATTACACCTAACGAATCCTATTTTCAGGGGGCAATTAGTTTTGAACTGGGCGCGGATTACATCCGGCCCTGGCGCATTCCATATGATGAATTGGCTTTGTATGAACCCTTCGATCAAGTGCCGGACAAGGCAGGCCGCAGTGCAGGCGTTCGGTTGCGCTTTAGTACGAACAGTAAGACGATTGAACTGCAAGCGCGCTTTGAAGTAGATAATTTTGCGCTAGTTGATCTCGTATGTGAGAATGAAATCTTGGCGTCGCATGGCGCAGCGGGAAACAGTGAAACATATCGTTTCAGCGGCTTGAGCGGCGAGTTGCGCACCTATGAGCTTTGGCTTCCGGTCTTTGCCTACAGCTACATCAAACAGCTTCGTGTTGATGCTGACGCGACTTTGCAACCAATGGTGGATGAGCGTGTGCGTTGGTTGACCTACGGTAGCTCAATTTCGCAATGTCGGACATGCTATACGCCCGCGCGGGCTTGGCCTGCAGCCGCTGCTCGTGCGTTGGATCTGAATCTGACTTGCCTGGGCTATGGCGGAAACTGTCACCTGGAGCCGATGATTGGGCGCATGATCCGTGATCGCGGAGCGGACATTATTACGCTTAAGCTGGGCATCAATGTTTATGGCAGTGGTTCGTTGAACCTGCGCAGCTTCCGTCAAAATACAATCGGGCTCGTGAAGCTTATTCGTGAGAAACACCCCGACACGCCGATTGGCCTGATCACTCCAATCTATAGTTGTGATCGTGAAGTGAACCCCAATGGGGTGGGGATGACGTTGGAAAACTATCGTGAAGAATTACGCGCCGCATATGAGGCGTTGAAATCACTTTGCGATGCAAAGTTATTTATGTTTGAGGGAGGTGAATTGTTTGGCGAAGACGATGCACACCTCCTGCCGGATAATTTGCACCCCAATGGCGAAGGTTATGAGCTGATGGGGATGCGTGCGGCGGCAAAGATATTGCCGGTTTTACTTCAGGCGAGGAAGTAGGTGATCGTTTTGTCGGCTGTCATTTTCTCGCTCTTGGGGAAAGTTTACAGTTGATGGCGCTGCTGTACATAATTGGATTCTAAGTAGGTAAAACGCGTGCGTAGATGCATTGCTCTGGCTGTTAAGTTTTCATTAATGCTTAGCGTGCTATACTCCCGCTATGAAATACACCCGGTTTCCCCTGTCGCGCATTATTACAGCGACCGGAAATCACCTCTCCAGAGTCTTGTGCTGCGTAGAGTTGGCCGGTCAGGTATACAATTTACCATCACTGCCGGTCGTTTCAATCTGTTGGCAGACGAGCGTGAATCGATGAGCACAGATGCCTACCACGCATTGATTGAAAGCCTGGCGAATGTTCAGTTGCTCATTTCGGCTGGGGATAATGTCTGGTTGCAAGATATACCTGTGGTGCCGCGAATCAGCACTAATTTTGCGGTGTTGCTGGATAGCCCTCGCCGGAGCCGACCGAGTCCTCATCAGCGTCCAGTCACCCGGCCTCCAATAAAACGGAGTCGGTAAGGATAAGGCGTCCGCCGCAATCCTTTGATGGTTATGGAATCATTGGAAAGATTCTATGGCGAATGGGTCTTTTGCCCTAATTTTCGAGGTATGTTTTGAATTTTTTGATAAGATCAATTTCGCTTAAAGAATCTATGTTGCATTCTTTAGTTTTCGTCAGTGATGCTGGCGCATTGGAGGTAAGGCGGTCTCTGACAATCGGTAAATGCTAAGCATTTCACTGATGCGTGATGCCGGCTTTGTGTAAGTATCTGTAAATCAGTGCCTTGAGGGAATTTTATTCTTTTTCTATCTGCAGGATCTCATGAGATACATTTGGTAGATGTATTTTGTGGGGCATATGGCCTACTCGGGGTGGGAGTATTTAAAATCTATCGCGAAGAGGCTGTATAATGCTTTACTGGTAGGGCTACATGGCCATACGTATGATGTGCCATAGGGGCGTTAGATGCGATATCTTTAGTCCTTTAGTTGTTCACATTCATAAAAAATTGATAATATTGGCTTAAGCTTGGCTAACAAAATTCGATTAGCTTACTAGGCATTTGACCGCATGTTGTGTGGGTTCTGTAACTTACATTTCTATGGGTCTAAATGCTGTCCAAACCACCACGGGATACCTGTCCCAATAAATACAAAACAGTACCTAAAAAACGACACCATGAAAGAAGTAGACCTGTCTGCACTGACTGAAATTAATGGATTTGTAGGCGCATGCCTCGTCGATTCTGACAGCGGAATGGTCCTTGGAATGACTGGAGGGGGCGCCTTGAATCTTGAGGCCGCTGCTGCTGGTAATACCGAGGTTGTTAAAGCAAAACGCGCCACGATGAAGTCGCTGGGCCTGAACGACAAGATCGAAGACATTCTGATCACGCTGGGCACTCAGTACCACTTGTTGCGTCCGCTTTCTTCCAATGAGGCTATGTTCCTTTACCTGGCTCTGAGCCGCGCCCAGGCAAACCTTGCGATGGCCCGCATCGGTCTGACGAATTTCGAAAAGGGCATCCAGCTCTAATTCCTTAACAACAACGCACACCTTGCCCTAGGGACAGGGTGTGCCTTTTTTTATGGAAAACAAAGAAGTTTACGACGAGTTTATGGTGCTCACTGAGTGCCGGCACTTTGTGGTCTACCGTAAAGATACCTCTGCGTTGCTGATGCTGCCCTACAAGCAAGATCATCGCGGCTTTTCGCGTTTCCTCAAGAATTTCAAGAAGTTGGTGCTCCGTATTCCAGAAGAAAATGCTCAGGATGGCGACATCAGCAGCATGATTTTGACATGGGGCGACGCTTATTACATATCGCGGTATCTGACCAGCACCCTGTCAGTGATCGCGGTATTTCCCAAAAATACGAATCTTGGTCTGATCCTGAATCGATTGGAAAAAATTACCGAGACTGTTATTACGGATTTTGATGAATAGGCTCTACACGACTTGCTGCATGATCTAAAACTCAACAATAGGATGGGATGAAAGTAGCAGTTTTGCAGTTGCCGGGAACGACCGGTGATCGGGATTTGTACTATGCCTTGGTGGGCGAGCTACATGTGCGAGCCAGGCTTTTTAATCGCTGGACCAAAAGTTTCTCCGGGGCGGACGCCCTGATCATTCCCGGAGGCGCTTCCTTTGGCGATCATTTGCGCGCAGGCGCCTTGGCAAAGCTGACTCCCGCCGTGCAGGCCGTTAAAGAATTTGCGGCTGGAGGCGGGCCGGTGCTGGGGATTGGCAACGGTTTCCAGGTGCTGTGCGAAGCAGGGCTATTGCCTGGCGCATTGATGGAAAACAATTCAGGTGAGTATCGCTGTGGCGCGCAATCGCTGTTGGTCGACGACTCCACTCAGAATTTTAATAAGCGTCGCTTGGGCGAAGATGTTAGTTTACCGATCGGTCACCGTTATGGCAGGTATTGGATCGATAACCACGGCCTCAACTCACTGAAAGATAAGCAGCAAATTATCTTTCGCTACGAAAACAATCCCAACGGATCTGTTGCCGACATTGCCGGCATTCGGAATGTAGATGAAAATGTTTTTGGCATGATGCCACATCCGGAAGCGGCGGTCGAACAAAGCATACACATGAATATTACTGGTGCAAAAATCCTCAGGGCGTTTCTGAAGCAACCACGTGTTGAGCCTAAGAAACCTGCTCTGGAAGGAGAGCTCAAAGAGAAAGTCGAGGCGCTTCTGTTGGAAGGAGCTACCTCTTTGTCCGTGGATCGCATCTACGCTTACATCCCGAATTACAACGTGATGCTCACGGTAAACGGGACGCGCAAGATCGATTACCATGATACGGAAGGCGATGTTGGCAAATACATGAAGAAGTTCATTGCCAATGAGAACGCTGATCCTGTCAGTGACATTGCGACGTCATTCGCCGAGCATGTCGTGATCTCCAGCTCCAAGCCGAAGGTGACGCTCCTCACGGTTGGCAATCGACAAAAGACCGCATTGGCGCGATTGCGATTCTCCATCGAGAAATTCCATGAGAACCTAAACGACGCTATCGACGGATAGCGCCTTAACTACAGTCAGTCCATGCTTCCAGTGGGCTCCAGTGGCAAGGGTAATCTTTGCCGGGCCACTGCCTGCGACCCTTCCCAACGCCTCTCTCTGTTGTTCGTTCTGTTAGCAAATCTCACTCCAACCCAAAACTAACAAAACCAATGACAAAAATCACACCTCTCTGTCTAGCTGTATTAACTGGATGCCTGGCGCCTCTGGCCAATGCCGATGAGTCGGTCGGCGCAAACTCAGGATTCGCCAAATCCATCCACCCCGTTACGAACCCTGTCAATTTTGACTCGGCTTTGCCGAGCACGATCATTCGTCCCATCTTCCTTTACCAAAGCATGCCCAGCTCGATCAGTACCCAAGCGGGTGATGTGGCGTTGGGCGGCGATCTCCAACTGTATGCGATGCAGGCGGAAGTTGCCCTGAACGAGCGCTTTTCCATCGTTGCGGCGAAGGACGGCTACATCGTTTTCAATCCGGACAACACGCTGGTCGATGCGGAAGGTTGGGCAAACCTGGCGGCTGGTGTCAAATGGGCGTTCATCTACGATCCGGAAGACAATCTCGCGATCAGCCTCAAGACCATCATTGAGCTGCCAACCGGCAACACTGACGTCTGGCAGGGCGGCAAATACTACGCGATTACGCCTTCGGTCGGTTTCCTGAAAATGTGGGGCGACTTTCAGCTCAGCAGTGAGACCGGTTTCGTTGTGTCGCTCAATGACAATGGCAGCGATGAGTTCTTCTCTAGTTGGCACGCGAGCTATGGCTTTTGGGATATGTTCTTCCCGCTGGTGGAACTGAACTACTTTCAGGTCATCAGCCCCGGAAATGGTAATCCTCGCTTTGGCGCACAAGCGGGCGGGGCCGTGCCGTCCATCGTGAACTTTGAAGGTGGCGACTTGGTTAACTTCGGAGCTTCGAACTCTGATGTTTACAGCAGTATCGTGACGGCGGCAGTCGGTTTCCGCGTTCGTCCTATCGACTCGGTTGACATCGGCGCGGCATTTGAAGTGCCGGTGACGCAGACTAGCCACAACCTGATGCAAAACCGTGTGACGGTCGACGTCGTCTGGAGTTTCTAGCGTTAGTTCCCCCCATATAACGTCCCTGGGTCGCAGCGAAAGCTGCGGCCCTTTTTATCTCAAGAGCAATGGCAGTTTTAATTGCTCTAGAGATAAATGCGCTTGCGAGGGTGGGGGATAACCATGTTGGGCTATTTAGCCTAACGGTTTATATTTTTCACCCGATGCTACTTGTGGTGTATTGACACGTGCAAACGTCTGAGGTTTTATTTTAGCCTAATGCGTTAGGCGCTTCCTTTAATGTCTATCTCTCGTTAAGGCTCCTTTGGCCTTGGCATACCCGGAATCCAACAACTCCAACAAAAGTTACCCCCTATGAGAATACACCCCCTGAATTTGGGCGGCTTCAGTGTGTTTGCGCTGTATTTGTCTACCAGTCTTAACGCGGCGACGTTTTACGTTGATCCAGTCAACGGCAGCGCCGCTGGCGATGGCAGTGCGGGCAGCCCCTGGGCTGACTTGCAGGACGTCATCAATACCCATGTTGAATCGCAGAAACCCGCATCATACCCCTACAGCGGCTCCTTAACCGCACACAACTCAGGCGCCGCTGTCACTGCAGGCGACACGATCCAGCTTTTGTCGGGTGACCATGGTGAGATTTCACTCTACGGCTGGTATAATGCTGGCGAAATAACCATTGAAGCGGCGCCTGGTGAAATTCCAGTCTTGCGGAAGTGGGAACTCAAAGGGGGCAAAAACTGGACATTGCGCGGATTATCCATCAGCGCGGAACCATACGGAACACCAAGCACAGGGCAGTTAGTCAGCTTTGAGGGGCACGGTTGGCATGGGCCAGCTAGCGAATGCATCATCGAAGATTGCGAGGTCTACACCGCCGCCGACACCAGTAGCTGGACGGCGACGGACTGGACAAGCACTGCCGCCAGCGGCGTAAAGCTGTATGGCGACGACATGATCGCGCGCGGCAACCTAATTCGAAATATCGACTTTGGCATTTCAGTGGGTGGCGACAATGCGCTCGTTGAGTACAATGAGATCATCAATTTCTCTGGCGACGGCATGCGTGGTCTCGGAGATTACGGAGTCTTCCAATACAACCTCGTGATGAATTGCTTCGATGTGGATGGCAATCACGATGACGGTTTTCAATCCTGGTCAGATGCAGGTAGCGGCTCTGGCTCGGGAGTGGTCTATGGCATTGAGCTTCGCGGGAATGTCTTCATTGAAACCGATGATCCCACTCGCGCATTGAATGGACCATTGCAAGGGATTGGCTGCTTTGATGGCATGTTTGAAGATTGGGTCATCGAAAACAACGTGGTTATGGTTGACCAATGGCATGGCATTACATTGCTCGGCGCGACCAACTGTGTGATCGCCAACAATACGGTTGTTGATCAGGAGCTTCGCTCTCAGCGGCCTTGGATCCAAATCGGTAACCATAAGGATGGATCGCTGAGCAGTGGAAATTTGGTGGTGAACAACATTGCCCGCAGCATCAGCTTGGTTGGATCGACGAGCAGTCACAACCTGTCCGTCGACCCTACGGATTACGCATTATACTTCATGGATTCAGCAAACTACGATGTGCGCCTGATCAGCGGCAGCCCGGCGATAGATGCGGGCACATCAAGCAACGCTCCATCCGAAGACATTGCTGGCGATCCGCGTCCGCAAGGGGCCGCCTACGACGCAGGTGCTTATGAATATGCACCTGCTATTAATATCGATGGGGAGTGGTCGGACACGCAACTGAATGATGACGGCGTCGCGTCCTGGGGTGGAAATCAGTCGGCTCGCGTGGGTGGCTCGACTAGTGTGACGGAGGGCGTGATGATCTTCGTTTATCAACTGCCGACGCTTGGCGCTGGTGAAACGATCCTCGACGCGAACCTGGACTTCACGCTGCTGAGCATTGCCAACGGAACTTTTGCAGGTGAGGCCGACCTTTACGGCATTGGATACCGCAGCAGCAGCTCAGTGCTGGCGAGTGATTTCTACAACGGAACTTACGGCGGCGATACCGGCGCCACTGAACTTCAGCAGGGCATCATGTCGAACACCGAACCCGTGGGCGCGATCTCAACCGACTCCAGTGGCGACTGGAACCTGACCGACTACCTCAACGCCCAATATGACAACGGTGCTGTCGGCGGCGATTATGTCTTCCTGCGTGTGAACTCCAGCGAGACGGATCACGCACCCTATCGCTACTGGAATGTCGCAACCTCCAACCACGCTACGGTTGAATATCGGCCAGTGCTTTCCGTCGAAATCGGCGACGAGTAAAAGTCCGTTGATTTAGTATTATGCCAAGCCCCGGATCTTCGCATGTCCGGGGCTTTTTGCGCGCGCCAGATTAGAGCAATTTTCATCTAGATTGGCCGAGTCAGGTGGGGTAGAGGTTGGATGCAGCGCTATGATTGTTCTTTGTCGAGGAATGTCGCGATATCCGGCAGGTGTTTTTCCCAATGCCCGCTGGCTAGCCTGACCAGCCAGGGGTCCGTTGGCCGGGTGAGGTCGATGGTTTCCTCGGGTAAGTCGTCTTCATCGATCTCAAGCAGGTCAATGGCGTCGAGGTCGTCGTCGAAGGCTAGGGATAGCCGACGAGGCTGGGGTTCCAGCACGAGTGCGGGATTCTTCACACGGCCTTTTTTCACGATCTCAAAGAGGCATGGGAAGTGTTCACTTTCAAAGGGTTTGCGGAACTCGCTAAACCATTTGTTGGGCACATCCTCGCGGCGGTTGAGCAAGACCACGTCCGAAAAGTGAATACACGCGCGATGCCAGAGCTCGAGCTTGGGCTCCTGGTGAAGCAGTTGGCAGTGCAGCACTGTGATGATGCGGGCGAGTGGCTGTTTGCTGATTTGGAGCCACTCGCTGAATGCCTCGACGGCGTCGAGAGGATTACTGCGACCGGAGGCGATGATAAAGAGTGCGACGGCTTCCTCAGGCGTCTGTATCTGGCGCAGATCATCGTAAGTGATTAAGCGATTGGTCCCACGCGCTTCTAGTTGCTCATCAGCAGGTGAAGCCGGTTCGCTTAAAGACTGGGCGACGGCGACCACTTCATCGTCATCAAATCCCCCTTCAATCAAATCGCGCACCACTTCCCGGCGCCCGGCGCCCTCTGCGCCCAGAATGAAATACACTTCAGCCATGGAGATAATTCTGGCGTTTGCGTGCGAATTACCAAGCACGTTTTGTGGTTAGTTGGCTTAAAAACTATGCACGTGCGCTACGCTCGGCCTCGTAGATGGCGGCGAGTCGGGCGAAGTCTTCATCCTTGGCGCCACTGATGATCACGTGGTCGTAGTGGACGGCCTCTTCGAGCTCATTAATGGCGGTTTTAATGCGGCGCTGAATCTCGGCGTCGTCGTCACTTTGTCGGTGTTCCAGGCGTTCACGAACTTGCTCGGGGGTGATCTGGATGAAGACTGTGACTACGCGGCCACGCAGAGCCTCGTTGTCTTGAGACGCCTTACGGTAGGTCGCAGCGCCCTGGACGTCGACATTCAGCAGCAGGTCGACTCCGGCGCGAAGCTTGGCGTCGATCTCGCGCTTGAGGGAGCCGTAGTAGCGGCCATGCACTTGCGCGTGCTCGTAGAATTCCCCGTTGTCGATCATTTGCTGGAACTGTTCCGGCGGGAAGAAATAGTAGTCGACGCCATCCCTTTCACCGGGCCGGGGGTCGCGACTGGTGGAGGTGATGACGCGGCCAATCGTGTCGTAGTTCTTCAGCATGCGGTCGCAGACGGTGGTTTTACCGCTGCCCGCAGGACCAGATACGACGAGCATGAGTCCGGATGAAGCTTGGGGTTCCATGTCCGGAAAATGAGGGGGAGAGGGTAAAGTTTAAAGGAAAAAGGGAACTGCAAAAAAGAATCTCCCCCTTAGATTTGGTGGTGCTCCCTGCTTGGCTCGCTGAGGGGCATCTCATTCCCCAGTTCCACTCAACTGGCATTTGCACACGGTGCAAATCCTTGGAAGCAACGGGCTGTTGCCTGCTTAGTAGGTGAACGACGTGACCACGAGCAACACGCCGTAAGCCATGAATGCGCCCCCAAAAAGCTTGGGGCGTTTGGGTTGAGCCCATAGCCACTCAAACAGATCACGCATGAGATAGGGCATTGTTCCAATGAACATTGCGGCAATGATCAGGAGATAGACCAGCGAGACCAGGAGCAGTCGCTGGGGCACTTCATATTGCATGTAAGCAGCCCCAAGCAGTGGGCTTGCGCTCAGCAGAATCAGTCCGGCCAGTCCTCGCACCGCCAGAAAATCTGGAGTGTAGACAAAGGCTCCCAAAGCGGCGGCCCCAAAGATTGCGAGCATGATCACTTTGTAGTCGCCAAAATCGGCTTTGCCCAACTGGCTTACGTGCCAGAGGAACCAGAGGGCGGCCCCGCCAAATAGCACAATGGCCGCAGGCTTCGAGCGCAGTAGGGTGAATGCGCGCTTTTGCACCGCTGGCCCGCCTTTAAAAAAAGGTAGGCCCCACGCGATCAGCACAAGGCCGGTCAAAAGGGTTGCTAGAAAAAGCGACATGAAGCCAAGCACGATGGGGAATGCCGGGCCTCATGGAAAGCCAAAAAAGAGTCGGGTATTCATGAGCCCTCAGCCCTAGCTTCAGGGGCCGGGACTGGATCTTTTTCTAGAGTTTTTGGCTCATTTGTGAGACTCGGGGCTAAATACCCTTTGCTCTTTGCCGATAGGAGTCACCAGTCACAACTTTTCCATGTTCCTATCGAATCAAGATTCTATGTCTAATGATGCTCAGTCGAACTCACCTGATGAGTTGTCGCCGAAGCAGCGCTTTGAATTAGAGCGTTGGGCGCGACTGCATGGCATGTCGGTGGAGGAGTTCTTGAGTAACAATATTGCCGAACAGCAGCGCATTTTTCGCAACCACAAAAGCAAAAGCGCTCACTCCGAAGGCGATAGCGATGTGAAACGGGTTGCCCGAGGCTAAAGCGCTTTTCATCTAACTTGGCCTACAGATCGATTGTATAATCCGATTTCGGTGGATTTAGGACGCTTCCGTTTTGTACTGCGCCCGATTTTTCCAACTGCCCCGCACCTGCACTCATGGCTTTGCGCGCCTTGGCTTCCTGCGCCTTTTGTTCGGCGGTGGGTTCTGTTGTGGCGCAGGCGGTGAGCAGCGCAGCGGCGATTAAGGCGAGGGCAAACTTCATAGTTGTGGTGAGTCGGTTGTGAGCAGTGGTTGAATGATGGGCCAAAGGTTGTCGGCGATGATTTGCTGTCCCTTGGCGTTCGGGTGCATGCCGTCGGCCAGGTTAAGCTCCGGGTCGCCCGCCACGCCATCGAGCAAAAACGGGATCAGCACGGCGTCGTTTGCCTCAGCCAGCGCGACATAGGCATTGGCGAATTCCTCGCGGTAAGCCTCGCCCATGTTCGGCGGCATGAACATCCTTGCGACGACGAGCTGCACATCCGGGTAGCGCGCTTTGAGTGTATCCAGGATCGCTTGCAAATTCTCCTGCATGTTGGCGACGGGCAGTCCGCGGAGCCCGTCGTTGGACCCCAGCGCGAGCACGAACACATCGATGTTCTGCTTCTTGCGAGTCAGTCCTGCCAGGGCCCAGTTGAGGCGAGCTAGGCCGCCGGCCGAGGTTTCACCACTCACGGCGGACGCGACTACCTCGTAGTCCGACTGCAAGCCGTCAGCCTCGACTTTTTGTTGGAGCAGCGCCGGGTAGCCCTGATCGGGATCGAGCCCGTAGGCTGCAGTCAGGCTATCGCCGTAAAAGACCACGGCTGCAGGCTTGGCGAGGGCCCCGAGCGGCGCTGCTAAGAGGAGAAGCGAGGCAAAAAAGCGATGGAACCAGTTGGCGCCCTGCGTGTTGTTTAACATCATCGTTTGCAAAAGAGTCTGAAGCGTGTTCCTAAATTAGCAATGCCGGATAACCAACCAACACCCGCCAGCGCGCCCGTGCTGGAAGCCATCGACGTGCGCAAGAGCTACCAGGCTGCCCACGGAACGCTGGAGATCCTGAAGGGCGTCAACTTCACCATCGGCGCTGGCGAGACGCTGGCCATTGTTGGCCCGTCCGGCTGTGGTAAGACAACGCTTTTGGGGCTTTGTGCCGGACTCGATAACCCGACCTCAGGTTCGATCAAGTTGGAGGGCGTCGCCTGGGAAAGCCTCACGGAGGACGGTCGCGCCAAGCTCCGCAACGAGCACGTGGGCTTCGTATTTCAAAACTTTCAGTTGATCCCGACCCTTACCGCGCGGGAAAACGTGCTGGCCCCGCTCGAGCTGCGTGGCGAACGCGGCGTGGAAAAGAAAGCGCTTGAGTGGCTGGACAAAGTCGGCCTCGTCGACCGCGAGGACCATTACCCGATCCAACTCTCCGGCGGCGAGCAACAGCGCGTGGCGCTGGCCCGCGCGTTCATTAACGACCCGAAAATTCTCTTTGCTGACGAGCCCACGGGCAACCTCGACCCCGAGACCGGCGAGCGCATCGAGCACCTCCTTTTCGACCTCAACCGCGACCATGGCGCAACGCTGGTCCTCGTCACCCACGACCTCGACCTCGCAAATCGCTGTCAACGCAGCCTCCGCGTCCGCGATGGGCAAATCGTTCAACTGTAAAGAAGCGCCATGGAGTTGAATCTAATCGTATTGCGATCACCAGACCCGGAGAAGTTAGCCAAGTTTTACGAGACGCTTTTGGACCGTCCGCTGCCAAAGCACCGCCACGGGAAGGGGCCGGAGCATTTTGGAACTCAGTTGGGGAAGGTTGTCTTTGAAATCTACCCGCAGCGCGATGAGAATGACGCGACTGCATGCCTGCGCTTCGGGCTCGCTGTGGCGGATGTCGACCAAGTCTTCTCGGTCGTTGAAGCCAGTGGCGGGAAAATTGTTTCGCCGCCCAAAAAATCGGAATGGGGGCGTCGCATGGTCATCGACGACCCGGATGGGCACCGCATCGAAATCACCGCCGCTTCCTGATGTCCTTCACGCTCCTCACCGCCTGGCGCGATGCGCGCACCCAAAAGAAGCGACTGCTCCTGTGCGCGATTTCGATTGTATTCGGGGTCGCGGCGCTGGTGGCGATCAATTCCTTTGGCGACAATCTGAGGGCCACGATGGACGAGGAGGCGCAAACGCTGCTCGGTTCAGATCTGCGTATTTCCTCGCGCACGCCCTACAGTGAGGCGGCCAAGGCCTACATCGAAAATCTCGGCGGCGATCAGTCGCGCGAGACACGTTTTAGCTCGATGGCGTATTTCCCGAGCACCGAAGACACGCGCCTCGTGCAGGTGCGTGCGGTCGAGGGAAACTTCCCCTACTATGGCGAATTTGAGACCTTGCCCGCCGGTGTGCGTGTGGGCGATAGCAGCGAAGCGATTGCGGTCGTCGACCCCGTGCTCCTCGCGCTCTTCAACCTCAAGGTCGGCGACCCGATTAAGCTTGGGCAGCAAACTTTTACGATCTCCGCCGAAATCGTTGATGTGCCGGGCGAGTCGGCTTTTGCGGGGCTCTTTGCGCCACGCGTTTACATTGCGGCTCGGTATTTAGAGTCTACTGATTTGATCGGGTTCGGCACGATTGCCTTCCATGGCTACGACATCAAGCTGCCCAATGGCGTCGATGCTGACGCCGTGGCAGAGCGTGCGAAGCGCGACCTCGGCGATGAACGCGTGCGCCTCACGACGATTGCCAAGCGTAAGGAAGATCTTGGTCAGTCGCTGGAAAACCTTTACCGCTTCTTCAACCTCGTAGGCATGATTGCCCTGTTGCTTGGCGGCGTGGGGGTGGCGGGCGCGGTGCAGGCGTATCTGCGCGCGAAGCTGGAGTCGGTTGCGGTCTTGCGCTTCCTGGGGTGCACGGTCGGCGCGGCGTGTCGCGTGTTTCTGTGGCAGGTGCTCGGGGTGACGTTTGTTGGGGCAATAATTGGCGCATCACTCGGTGTGTTGGCGCAAGTGTGGCTCCCGGCGGTGATCGGGCCCTTGCTCCCGTTTGAGCTCGAAAGCTTTATTAGCTGGCCGCGTGTGTTGGAGGGAATGCTTTTTGGCTGGCTGATCGCGGCGCTGTTTTCCCTGCTGCCACTCTTGCCGCTGCGCAAGGTGAGCCCGCTGCGCGCGTTGCGGGCCAGCTATCAGCCGCGCCGTCAGTTTGACCCACTGGTGGCATTGCTCTGGGGCGTTATCGTCGTGCTCTTGGTCGGCTACTGCTCCTCGCAAACCGAAACCTGGTGGCATGGCGCGGCGTTCGCGGTCGGGTTGTTTGTGGCGCTGTTAGTCTTCACTGCGGCGGCAGCTTTGTTGCGCAAAGTATTGTCGCTACTTGCTGGTCGCGTGAAGAGCTATGTGTGTCGGCAGGGCTTGGCGAATCTGCACCGGCCCAACAACCGCACGCTCTTCCTCGTGGTGACGCTTGGCATGGGCGCGTTTTTAATACAGACCTTGTTCCTGATCGAAGGCGTGCTTTTGAGCGACACGCAGTTGGTCGACGACGCCGATGAGCCGAACACGATGTTCTTCGACATTCAAACAGACCAGCTCGCAGGCTTCGAAGATATCGTCAAAGGCGAGGGCATGACCATCGCTGACGGCGCCCCAATCGTCGCCATGCGTTTGGAAAAAGTGAATGGCCGCACGGTGGCGCAGATCAAGGCCGATCCGACCAGCGATATTGACAACTGGATCATCAACCGCGAATGGCGCTCCACGTGGCGGGGGCAGCCCTCGGTCACGGAAACCGTGGTGGCGGGTGAGTTTGTGGGGCAGTGGAATGGCTTTGAAGAGCCGGTGCCGATTTCCCTCGAAGACGGCATGGCCGAAGATCTAAATATCGGAGTCGGCGATACGCTCACGTTCAATATTCAAGGCCTAACTTTGCAATGCAAAGTATCCTCGTTGCGTGAAGTCGATTGGAAGCGTATGCGTCCGAATTTTTTTGCGGTCTTCCCGGACGGTGTGCTCGAGGGTGCGCCCACTTGGCACATCGCATTCGTGCGCGCGCCGGACAAGGATTCGCTCGCTACTTTGCAACGCAAAGTTGTGCAGGCCTACCCGAACATCACAGCAGTGGATTTGAGCATCGTACTGGATGGCCTGCGCGACATCCTCGGGCGGGTGGCGTTTGCGCTGCGCTTCATGGCGTCGTTCACGCTCTTGACGGGGGTAGTCGTTTTAGCCTCGGCTGTTATCACCAGCCGCTATCAACGCTTCCGCGAAAGCGTGCTCTTGCGAACGATTGGCGCCAGCGCCAAACAGATCCGCGCGATCATGGCCGTCGAATACTTCGCGGTTGGGCTACTGGCCGGATTGGTCGGCGCGCTGTTGGCCTGGGCGGCTGCGGCAAGTCTGGCGATCTGGGTCTTTGAGGCCGCCCCGTCCGTGCCGATTGTCGCGACGTTCGTCACGATTGTCGTCACGACTGCGCTGACGCTTATAACCGGCTTGGCCAATAGTCGTGGCATTTCCAACAGCCCGCCACTTGCGGTGCTGCGTTCGGAGGAGGCGGGCTAAATCTTGTAGATTGCCTCTTCCCCCAATTACAGCTTTTGCTTGGCTTGATGCTCGGCGAGGATGTGCGCCATTTGGGTAGCTAAATCAAAATCCTCCAGCATCTTATGATGCGTCACATCGACAGTTATGGCTGTCGCCGATCCATAGGTTAAGTAAGACCAAATACGCGTGAGATTCATGCGATTGGCTGAAGAGCGAAAAATGACGGTTGGAATTTCAGTCCGTTGCGGTCGGTATGACAGATACAGCGAGTAGTAGTGATCAACCAGATTGGGAGCGTTGGTTCCCGTTGGGGATTTTTCAGGAACTTGCGGTGGTTGTTCATTCCTGACGTAAAAGCCCAAACTGGTCGGTAAGCGTTTTAATTTTGTGAAGACGCCACGCCTTGCCTCACCCTTCGTCACGCGAGATAGGTAAGCTCTTATCCGTGATAGGAAATAGCCGGACATCGCATACAGGTAGACGGCTTTCGGTAAGTTGCGGGTGCTGGTGTCGATGAGCGTCAGGCAGGCTACTTCAGCGCCGCGTAGTTTCAACTGCCGCGCTGTTTCATAGGCAATGAGCCCGCCCATTGAAAAACCGCACAGGTAATATGGACCATCTTTTTGGTGCTTCAGTATGTCTTGAGCGTAGCGCTCTCCCAGCGCCTCGATGGACGGCAGCGACTGCTCTGAAATACCGGCTTTTTCTATCGATTGGATGCCATACACAGGCATATCAGCTTGAAGGCTCCTTGCGAGGTTGGTGAGGCGAAACAATTCGCCGCCCCAACCATGGATCATGAATAAAGGCTTTAGTGAGCCAGATGCTTTAAGTGTAATGATGGTGTCTACGCTGCTGTTTTGCGTGACGCCATTTTGCCGCTGTGCGAGCAATTCCGCCATCTGATGGAGGGTGGGACGGTCAAAGAGATCCTTGACGGAAAATTCAATGCCCCATTCTTTTTCGATCTGGAAGATTAACTGCATCGAAGCCAGAGAATCTCCGCCGACATTGTAGAAATCGTCATCGCGGCAAACTGAATCAATTTTCAGGATGCGCATCCAGATCTCCGCCAATGACTGCTCCCATTCATTGCGGAACGGCTCTGCGGCATCAGCTTGACTGTGTTGAAAAATTGATTCCAGCGCTCGGCGGTCGACTTTGCCATTTGTGGTCAATGGCGTTTCCTTTAGCGCTAGCCAACGAGAGGGCTGCATATAGGTCGGCAAGCGGCCATGGAGGGTGCGCTTTAAAAGCGCGATTGATTCGGCGGTTTCTTTCTCGATCACCACTGCTGCGCAGAGCTGCTTTTTTAAGCCGAGAGTCACGACCACGACGCTTGCCTGACGCACTTCGGGAAGGGACAGGATTTGCTTTTCAACCTCGTCTAACTCGATGCGGTAACCGCGGATTTTTATCTGGTTATCGATCCGCCCGTAAAAGGTAAAGGCGCCAGTCTCATCGAGCGCCGCCCGATCACCGGTTCGATAGACTTGCTTCTCCGCGCCGAATAATGGATGTGCAATAAAGGACCGTGCGTTGAGCTCCGGCCGGTTCCAGTATCCCAGTGATAAGCCATCGCCGCCAACGCAGAGTTCGCCGATCATGCCGGGTGGCAGCAGGGCGCCATCCTGATCAATGATGAAGGCTTCAGAATTGGCGATTGGCTGGCCAATGGGGAGCGCTTGAGCTTCATTAAAGTCGACTGGCGCTGGCCAGGTGCAGCTAAACGTGGTGTTTTCAGTTGGCCCATAACCGTTGATGAAATTCACATGTGGGCAAGTTGCATAAAGTCGACTTACATGTTTGGGCGAGACTACATCGCCCCCCGACATCAGAGTCTTCAGATTGGAAAAGATCGTCGGGTCTTCATCCATGATGACATGGAATAAACCCGCAGTAAGCCAGAGGACGGTTATGTTTTCCTGCGCGATAACCTTGGCGTAATCGGCAATGTCGGGCGCTTCGTCTGGCATGATGACGAGTGTGCCGCCGTTGAGCAGCGGGCCCCATATTTCCAACGTCGCCGCATCGAAGGATGGCGAGGAATGATGAAGGATGCGATCATTGGCGCCGAGGCTGACGTAGTTTGTATTCCTGACGAGACGCACAATGCCGCGATGCGGAATCAGTGAACCCTTTGGCTGGCCGGTTGTGCCAGAGGTATACATGAGGTAAGCTGGCGCGTCGGCCTTGATCGGCCCCGCATCTTGTAATGGCGGGAACTCCATTAGCGCGGGCATGGACCAGCTATCGATGCCGTTGCCCTTGAGCTTGGCGTAGCCTGCGTGGTCGGTCAGTACGCCTTGGACTTGGGCGTCGGTGTGGATCGTGCGCACACGTTCCAGCGGGTAAGTGACATCAAGCGGGACGTAGGCGGCGCCCACGCGCAGAATGCCGAGAGTTGCGATGATGAAGTCTGGGCTTCGACTAAAGTAAATGCCGATGCGATCTCCGGCTTTAACTCCTAGGGCAATGAGGCCGGCGGCCAGTTTTTGGCTGGCGGTTTTCGCTTCGGAATAGCTGAGTTGAGCATCACCGCATTGGATGGCGATTTCATCTGGATGAGCTTCCGCTACTTTGTCAAAGAGCTGAGCTATGTCGGTGTCTCGTGGATACTCGTTGGCGGGACCTTGTCCATGTGTGCTGATTTGAAGCAACTCATCAGTCGAGGTAATCCCAACCGCTGATAGCGGAGTGGATGGAGTGGATGATAAAAACGTGTGTAGGTAGTTTTTAAAATAGCCAAGCAGTCGCTGCGCGTCAGCGGGGAGGATTTTTGCATGATCGAAGCTCAGCGCGATGTGGCTGCGATCAGCCGATTGAATATGCTCGAACATCAACGGCGTTTGCGAAGCTTCCTGGTGCAAATCGAGACGTTGCACCGATTGCGTGCTGGCGAGTGGCGGAAACGTCTGCTTCGTTTCGCGCATGCGAAAGATCACTTCGTAGAGGCCATTCTTCCGATGCTCGCCAGTGGCTTCAAGCATCTCAAGGGGCGATAGGCAATCGTGCTCAAGCGCCGCGAGCAGATGAGCGCCGACGCTTTGAATGAGCGCGCCGATTGGCTGGTCTGACTGGGGCGCTATGCGCATAGGCAGCATCTTGACGAGGCAGCCCTGGGTTTTGCTGTTCAGCGGGTGGAGCCGCTCGTTGGTCGGCACGCCGATGATCAAATCATCTTGCTGAAAGCATTTGCGAAGAAAGCCAAAGACGATGGCGAGCAGGACAGAGTAGACCGTGCTCGCCTGCGTGCGCGCGAGTTGCTCGATTTGATTCGTCCATGCCTCTGAAAGCTCAAAACGATAGCCCGGTTCGTCGGTTTGGGTCGTCGGCCTACCGTCGGGGCAAAGCAACGAAGTATCGAGTGGCTGCGGTAAGTCAGCGAGTTGTTGCCGCCAAAATTGTTGTGCGCGGTGAAGGCGTTGGCTTCGATTGCGTGCCTGGCGAATTCTTAGCTCTTGATAAGCGTTATCGATTCCTGAACCAGCCGGTGTCGCTTCATTGCCGACATCAAAATAGAGGGCGCGGAGTTCATTCCACAGCAATGACCAGTTCCCCGCATCGGTGGCAATGTGATGAATGCAGAGCGTGAGTCGCCAGTCATGCGGACTCAGGCGCAAGAGGAGTGCGCGTCCGACTGGGCCGTGCTTCAGATCGAAAGGCGCTGCGGTGAATTGGTTGATCCGCCTTTCAGCGTCCTGCTCATCGAGTGCGCCGTCGGCGGAAACGAATTCAAAATTGAATGCGGCGTCTGATACGACAACCGGGCGAACGGACTCGCCGCTGCGAGAGTAAGTTGTCCGATAGATTTCATGACGCTGAACCAGTCGTTTGAGCGCTTCCCGCAATCGCTCCGGGTTTAGTTCTCCGGCCAGTTTGAGGCTCAGGCTGCAATTCAGGATTTCTGGATTGGGTAAGGATTGATCCAGAAAATAAAAATAGGACTGTTGTTGCGTGAGCGAATCCAAGGCGTCGGGGGTATCGAGGACTGCTTCGTCGGCGCGAGTTTTGGCTTGGCGGAACCGCTCGGCCAGACGTGGTAACTCCGGGAAGCGGAAGACATCTCCGATTTCAAGTGAAACTTGAGTGGTGCGCGCGATTTGGAGAACCAGGTTTGCTGCATTCAGAGAATCCCCGCCGAGGATAAAGAAATTATCACTTGGAGAAATTGTTTGTGTTTTAAGGATGCCTTTCCAGATATCAGCGATGATTTCCTCATCCTCATCGAGTGGCCGGTGTTGCTCAGTGGACTTGTTTTCCGCCAGTTGAAAAATCTTTTGGCGGTCCAGCTTGCCCGATGTCGTCATTGGAAACGATTTGCTGAACTTGAATGCCGCTGGAATGCAATAAGCCGGCACGCGGTTCGCAAGCTGTTGGCGCAGATTGTCTTCGAGTAAATGGAAGTCAGCGTCTTTCCAACCTGCAACTGGCGCGATGTGAGCGATTAGGCGGTGGTTGCCAGGCCTGGTTTCAACTGCTTGAACGGCGGCCAGATCGACATCGGGATGGGCGAGTAATGCTGACTCGACGTCATTACATTCTACGCGATGTCCATTGATTTTGACCATGTTGTCCCGTCGGCCCACGCATTCCAGGCGGCCATCTTCTAGCCATCGGCCAAAATCACCCGTCATGACGGTTATCAGAGCAGGCATCTTATCTGAAAAAATGAAACGCTCCTCAGTGAGGTCAGGACGGTTGCGATAGCCGCGCGCGAGGAACTGGCTCGTTACCTGGATCTCTCCGACTTCTCCACTAGGCGCGATTTGGCCATCGCGCCCAACGATCTTGATCTCTTTGCCTTCAGCAGGATAGCCGCTGAGCGTGGGGATCGCTTGAAGATCTGTTTGCTGATCGATCACACACTGTGAAATGCATGAGCATTCGGACGAGCCGAAGTTGATCACCAAGCGACTGCCATGGGGAAACTTGGTTTGAAAATTTTCCGCGTCGACCAACAAAGTTTTTTCTCCGCCCAGCCAGAGAGTTTTAACGCTTTCAAAAGATGATCCATGAGTTGAGCTGGCGACCAGTGATCTGAACACGGTGACGCTCATCCTGACGTGATGGATTTTATTTTCGCCCAGCCAACTCGCCAAACGATCGACGCCGTGTTCGTGGATGGGATAGGGGCAGAGTGTCGTGCCGCTCAAGATGCTGGTAAAGACGATTGAGGAGCCGGTCATGTGCTCCAGCGGAGAGAGCAGTAATTGACGCTCGCCGGGTCGAAAATGAAGGCAGTTCTGAGCCCTTTGAACCGTGTGGAGAACACTTTTATGGCTGTGCTCTACGCCTTTGGGAGAGCCGGTTGATCCAGATGTGAAGACGATCCGGCAAATGTGTTCAGGGCTTAGCTGCGGAAGCGGTTCGCTGAAATAGGCTGCCTGCTCCAAGGCTTCCTCGATGTTGAGCAGCAGCATCGAGCGAGACTCCATTTGTTCGAACTGGTTGGCTCGGTTATGATCGACAGCGAGGATATCCAGCTTCGCATTTTCGCAGAGTTCACACACGGAGTCAGCCGGAGCGTTGACGCCAGCAAAGGAAACGCCGGCGCCTGCCTTGAGGGCGCCCACCATGGCGATTAACTGGTGTTCAAGCTTCGATGCCTGGATGTAGACCATCGGCTCTACGGGCAGTTTATCGCGATGGGCGAGGATTGCCGATGTGATCAAGTTGGACCGTTGATCGAGTTCACCGTAGGTTAGCCGCCAGTCGCCAATAGCAATGGCGGGAGTTTCCGGATAGCTGGCGACTATCTGGTGAAAAATTTCGACGACGTTCGTTTGGTCACAATTCCGAATCAGAGTGTCGGATTCACTCGAATGCACAGCCATTGTCTTCCAGGACTCGATCAACCCATTCGCTTTTGAAGGCGCCCTTGCGGACTTTTTCCTCGTAGGCTTTCACCTCGATTTGGCTGAGCAACAGCTGCTTAAGCACCGCATGCAGATCGTCCTGAGGAATGACTACGAGGCCTGACGCATTGCCATAAACAATGTCGCCGGGATTCACGACAACGCCGCCGAGAGCAATCGGGAAATTGATCTCGCCCGGGCCCCGATGTAATGGCCCGGCGGTGGTTCTGCCACGGGCAAAGACTGGCAGCCCGAGTTTGGCGATTCCCTCTTGGTCGCGAATGGCGCCGTCGACAATAATTCCTCGAATGCCGCGCTGTTGAGCCTTGGTGGTGATCATGTCGCCGACCATCGCATTATGTAGGAGGCCTTTGGCGTTGATGACCAGGATGTCTCCTGGGCGGGCGATATCCAGCGACTTTTGCACCATGAGGTTATCACCGGGAAAGCAGTTGATGGTGCAGGCTGGTCCTAGAATGCTACAGCGATTTGGTGTTTGGCATTGAAACCCGGGTCCAACGCTGTAAATGCGATTCATGATATCGCTGACTGTTGTCGGATCGAATTGTAACAGCTGGAGGTAATCGGACTCGGGTGGACGTTGTATGTTCCGACGAATGCGATTGCCTGGCCCGGAATAGAGCCGAATGGAAGGCGGTTTTTCAGCCTCGAATGTAGCTTTCTCTAAATCAGGCATCTATTAATCCTGAAAGAATGGTTGAAAAGTGTAGCGGACAATGAGACTCAATTTCTCATCGACTGATATTTAAAACAAATACCTGCAAGATGCGCGTCAACCACATAATATTGGAGAAAATCCTTAGTCACTTGCTTGTGTGTGAAGGATTTGCTCCAGATGAATCGGGCGTGACTGCCCATGTAATTGTTTGGAATGACCGGATAGGTCGTTCCTCACAAGGCGTCAAAAGGCTGCGAGAGTACATTGATCGTATCCGTCATGGGCTGATTGTTTCACCCGCGAATTTTCAGTACGAACAAACGAGCGCCTGCACGGCCATCCTTCATGGCGGTAATGGCAGTGGGCACTATTTGAGTCATTTTGGCATGGCGCGGGCAGTTGAGATGGCGACTCAACATGGGCTGGGCGCGGTAGGGGTAAACGCCAGTAATCACAATGGGACTGAAGCCTACTATGTCCAGATGGCGGCCGAGGCGAACTGCATTGGCGTCGCCACGACTAATTGCGTGACGAGAGTTGTGCCCCATGGTGGCATTGATCGCCTGTTTGGCACCAACCCGATTGCCTTTGGAGCTCCGCGTCGCAACGGGCGTTCGCTGCTCGTCGATCTCTCCGCTGGGATGAGCAGTGGCTCGAAATTGGCGAATGAGATGGAGCAAGCGGGCAATATTCCGCCGGGTGTTTTGCTGAATGAAAATGGACAATCTCTGCAAAATGCCGATGAAGCCAGACGCGCTCGAATGCTCCCCTTTGGCGGAGCGAAAGGTTCTGCCTTGGCTTTCGTGGTGGAGGTCCTCAGCGCTGTGTTGACCGGAGCGGCGCTTTCTCCTGACCTCAAGTCGATCAAAGACTTCAGCGGTTATTCGAACACCGGACACTTCTTTCTCGCCATGTCCATCGAGCGTTTTGGTTCCCGTGATGCTTTCTATGATCGCATGGAGCTGCTCATGACTTACCTCAAGGAAGGACGAACGGCCGAAGGCTATACTGAGATTCTTTATCCGGGTGAGCAACGCTGGCGAAACCTCGCAGAGTCTGACGAACTTGGCGTTGAGTTAGATGACTCTGCCATCAGCTACCTCCGCCAATTGGCGGATAAGCATGGAGTCGACTTGGGACCACTATTAGAGGGCGGTAGTTCTAAATCGCCGTAACGACCGCGCTGCCGCTCTTCACCGGCTTGGTCAACCGCCGCCGCATTTTCAATAAGCCCACCACTCGCAGTCCTGCGCGCAGAAGAGGCGGGTTGATCTCCAAATCTGCGTCACGACTGTAGGGCTCGCGCTTGCGCGATGCCGCATCCTGCTGGCGGAGAGGCAAGCGCGAGCCCTACATCCAGCATCCTAGAGTCAGCAGACCTTCATTCGAGCGCCAAAGGCGCGGGCTCATCCAAAGGCCAACGGACACTCATTATGCATCACGATTGCCCCAACGGGGCTACGCATCACTAGCCCAGGGTTAAAGCAAACCCGCTTAGCGGGGTGCGCTACCCTGGGTTGCCGGATGCGATCTTTGCCCTTGCCCCAACGGGGCTACGCAAGATGTCGTGTTGCGCAATCCCGTTGGGATAGGCAATAAAACCAATGCGTAAATCCCAGGGTGGGTTTTCAGCCGCTTTGCGGCCTCAAGCCAACCCTGGGCTATTGATGCGTAGCCCTGTTGGGGCAAAATTGACTGAAGGTTGAATGTCCACGAGCCCTACATTCCGCATCCTCGAGAAGGCTCCACGTTTTCAAAGAAAAGCGCCGCGCCCCAGGGCAGGGCGCGGCGGCTTGAGATGGCGTTGAATTGCCTGCGGAATGATGGTCGCCTATGCGGCCTCGGCTTCCGGCGAATCGCCCGTCGTCGCTTCAGCCTCGACGCTGGTGCGACGGGTCAGGCCGCTGGCTCGTTCCGAGCGCGGCACGTAGCCCATGGCCCGATAGAGGGGGCTGTCATCGCCGTAGGCGGGGTTGCCGCAAACACTATTACTGATTAGGCGTAGCGAATCGCGTTCGCCGCGCAACAGGAGGCTGTAGGCTTGTCGATCGCTGGCTAGCTGGAGCTTGCGTTGATCGACTTGGGCCTTGGCGTCCTCGATAGCCTGAAACTTGGCGGTGAATTCCGCCAAAGTCAGGCCACCAAAGGATTCCTCCGGCGCGAGTTGGGTCCACGCGCTCAAGATGGCGCGCATGCGTTCATGGTATTTTTGGTAGCTCATTCGTGGTGTGGTGGGTGGTGGTTAGGCGCGCCCGACCTTCGTGGCCAGACGCCATGGGAATCGCTTCCACACGTAATACAATGAACAAAATGCGCCCAAAATAAAGCAAAAATTTACTAAATTCATTAAAATAGTAAATTATACGCGGAGAATCGGCTCGGTTTACTAGCGGATCGACCTGTTTTTCCCGAAAACCAAGTCGATCCCGCGCCAAACCGAGTCGATCCTGGCCCAAACCGTGTCGATCCCGAGCGAAACCAAGACGTTCCAGCGAAAATCCTGCTCGATCCGCGGCAAAACCCGTTGGTTCTGCTGGCGAAACAGGACGGATCAGGGAAGGACTGGTCGGAACCCATCGCATCGATCCATTGCTGACGAGATGATATTCTGGAAATTAGGAAAATCGATTCTGAAGGGAAGCTTAAGAAGCACCTCGTCGGCATCTGCATTCTGCGCGAACGCGAGGGCCTAGCTTCTCGCTCGAAGTGACTTTACGAATTGGGCTATCAGCTCATTTGGTGGAAATGAGAGATATCAAAAAGCCAATCATCATTAACTTATTCGTGATGTCTAATTCGGAAATGCCCCGCCAGAATTGCTGATTGTCCTTGCTATGAATGGGCATTGAATAATATCTAAAAATCTACTGATTACTAGTTAGCCAATTGAAATGAATTTCGAAATAAAAGATGTTATTACGTTCCTAGGAGGCGGCATCGTTGTTTTCCTCCTCGAACAAGCGATACGGTTCTTCAGAAGAGAGCGTCGCATTCTCGGGTACACGGTTAACACACGAACCCTTGTAGAAAAATCTGATCCCGACCTTAAGCTCGAATACAAAGGTATGGAGGTCGAAAAGGTATATTCCCACGAGGTAAGAATTAAGAACATCGGGAATGCATGCCTAAAAGAAGTTCCAGTGTTCATTATGCCGTCACCGGGAAAATTTTTCTTTGCGAAAATTGAAGCGAAACCAGGAATTCATTGCCCCAAGCTTGAGGGAGAACCTGGATGCGCATTCGAGTTTAACCTCCTAAACCCAAATGATGAAATAAAAGTTGAGTTGGTTGTTTTAGACTCATCCGATTCAAAATTGAAGATCGATGCACGTTCAGAACACCTGAAAGTCAGAGAAATTGCTGATTCCCTATCAGTCACCCAAGTTTTGGAAGTGGCCCTAGAGGGATCTTCGGGAATCAGTTGGACAGCCATAAAGCTAGCCAGCCTTATGATAAAGCGATGAAGGCTAACAATGCATTCGATACAGCACAGCCAAAGCGCTCCGCGAATGGTATTCGCGTATCACTTTTGAGTTGGGCGGAAGAATAAATGGAAAAGACATTTGATACTGTCGACATGAAGGTAGCTGAGGCAGAATTCTTCCTAAGGAAGATGGCTGGCTGCGGCTTCGATTTAGAGGAGTTTCAATTTTATTTCAGCGCCTATCTTTCTGCTTCAAGAACAGTTACATTAGCACTACAACAGTTCAAAGATCTTGATGGCTTTGAAGCATGGTATGCGCCTCACCAAGAGAAGCTAAAGAAGAACCAAACCGCGAAATTCTTCCTGAATACACGTAACTCACATGTTCATGGGGGTGGCTACCCTATCCGAGGTGGAAGTTCTCATGGGCGCACTCACACATTTCACTTTTTTGATTACGATCACAATGATGTTGAACTTGGTGATGACGACGTTCTAGCGAGATCAAGAAGTTTCTTTTTAAGCCTAATCGAAATAGTATATGATTGTTATGTAGAGCTAGGGCCTCAGATTGACCCTCAACAGTTTTATACCAAAGAACACTTTGGAGGATCGATAGATCAAGCTGAAGCGCAGATATATGGATGGATTATGACATCCTTTATTGATGAAGGATTTTCAGAAGATGATCGGTGGAGTGAGTTGCGATCAAGGCTCGATAGTTGTAAAATCAATCATCTCTTCAAAGCATACTTAGGTAAGGTCACGCCACAACCAGTGGAACCGGAGCACTACCAAGATTTTGAACCATCGGATGAGGATCGAGGTTGGGTCCATATTCCTGCCGGGTTCAAAAATATCGAGGAATGGATGGGATTTATCAAACAGGAAAGGTCAGCTCAACAAGGTAGTGGCGGTAATGGCTAAAGCCGCGTCTTACATAAACGTTAGATAAGTATATCGAATGAAAGAGCTCCATGCCAGGGCAGCTATAGAATCTGTTAAACGCTTGCATTAAAAGAATGAGGATTTGATTGTGGTGATTCTCGGCGGATTTATTGCTAAGGGAATTTAGCGCGATGACTACGACGTTGATTTAATCGTCGTGGTAATCGATGGCGATTTTGCCGAACGCTTAGCTGATGATCTCCAAATCTGCGTTCTTAATGTTGCGCGAGCCCTACATTCAAGATCTAGTCGATTCAGCCCTTCAGCTCCCGATACCGAAAGCAATCAGTCGTGTGGTCGTTGACCATGCCGACGGCTTGCATGAAGGCGTAGCAGATCGTGGAGCCGACGAAGTTGAAGCCGCGCTTTTTTAAGTCCTTGCTCAAGGCGTCGGAGATCACGGTCTTCGCGGGGACTTCGGACAGCGAGCTCCAAGTGTTTTGGATCGGTGCTCCATCGACGAAGCGCCACAGGTAGTTGTTGAGGCTGCCGAACTCCTCGATGATCGCCAGTGTGCCGCGGGCATTCTTCACGAGCGACTCCACCTTGAGCCGGTTGCGGATGATGCCCTCGTTCGCGAGGAGCATTTCCAAATCCTTGGGCCCAAATTCCGCGATGCGCGCGTAGTCGAAATCGTGCAGCGCTGCGCGGTAGTGCTCGCGTTTGCGGAGCACGGTTATCCAGCTGAGGCCGGCCTGCGCGCCTTCGAGAATGATGAACTCAAAGAGCTTGCGGTCGTCGTGAACAGGGACGCCCCACTCGCGGTCGTGGTAGTCGACGTAGAGCGGGTCATCGCCGCACCATTCACAACGATGCTGGCTCATAAGTTTTCGGCCAGCGTGGCGGCGTCGGTGGTGGGCGCGAGGCATTGCGTGCCCACGCAGAGCTGGAAGCCGTCGGGCTGCGCGGCATCGTCGGTGGTTTGTAGGAAGACGGGGCGCCACGGGCGGGCGCTGATCGCGGCGCGCAGGGCGTCGAGGTCTTGCGCGCCCTTGATCTTAACCACCGGGATGCCGACCGCGCTGTGCGTAAAGCCGGACAGCGCATGCGCGGCGGCGCTGGGCGCACGCTGGGCAATGCCGGTGTAGGCCGGGCGGAGCGCCTGGAGCTGCGCCTCGTAGTCACCCGCGCCGGTCAGCGCGTAGAGCGCCGCGTAAACCTGCACCATGGCCGAGTTGCCCGCGGGCGTGGCGTTGTCGAACCACGTTTTCTTGCGGGTGACGAGGTCGGTCTGGTCGTCGGCGGTGAAGAAGCAGCCCGGCATGTTCGGGTCGGCAAAGCGTTCCTGGATGGTGTTGACGAGCGCGATGGCGCGGTCGAGGTAAAGCTGCGATGCGCCGGGCTCGATCCAGTCAACTTTGCCACACAAAGTAAGCAAGGCTTCGGCGAACCACGCGTAGTCGTCGAGGCGGCCATCGTAGCGCGCGCCTTCGCCGCTGTAGTAAACGGCCTTGAGGCGCGTGTAGCCGTCGGCGTCTTCGCTGGCGAAGGTTTCCCACAGCCAGTCGGCGACTTCGCGGGCACGCTCGATCCACGTCTTCTCGCCAAAGGTGAAGCCGGCGGTGGTCAGGCCGCGGACGACGAGGCTGTTCCACGAAAGGAGCACCTTTTCGTCGAGTCCGGGCGCGATGCGTTCCTGCCGCGCGGCCAATACTTTGCATCGCAAAGCTTCCAGAGACTGGCGTTTCTCAAAGCTGTCGTAAACGAAGGCGGGGTTCGTCGTGCCGTGTTCGAAGTTGCCCTTCTCGGTGATGTTGTAGGCGTCGCAGAACGTGGCGCCGTCTTCCTCGCCGAGGATGGCTTTAATCTCCTCGGGCTTCCACACGTAGTATTTGCCTTCTTCGCCTTCGCTGTCGGCGTCGAGTGCGGCGCGCCAGGCGCCTTCGGGTGCGCGCATTTCGCGCTCCAGCCAGGCATAGGTTTCTTCGGCAACGGCGCGAAACATCGGGTCGCCGTAGCGCTGCCAGCCCTTGGCGTAAACGTCGAGCAGCAGGCCGTTGTCGTAGAGCATTTTTTCGAAGTGCGGGATCAGCCAGAGCTTGTCCACGCTGTAGCGGGAGAAGCCGCCGCCGACTTGGTCGAACAAGCCGCCGTGGGCCATGCCCTTGAGCGTCATGCGCGCCACTTTGTCGATGCGCTGGGCGAGCTCGGGCTTCGCCTCGCAGGCGGCCGATCCGCGCACGGCGAGCAGGAAGTCGAGCGTCATCGAGGGCGGGAATTTCGGGGCCTCGCCAAAGCCGCCCCACTCGTCGTCGTGCTGGGTGCAGATGCCCTCGGCAGCGGTGATCAGGTGCTGGCCTCCGAGGTCTTCGCCGGTGGCGCCGATGGGCTTGTTGCCCTCGGTCATGTTCTTCAAAATGTTGTCCGCATTCTCCTCCAGCTCGTCGCGATTCTTCTGGTAGTAGTCGGAGATGCGCATGATCAGCTGGGGCCACGGGACGATGCCCTGGCCGCGGTCTTCGGGCGGGAAGTAGGTGCCGCCAAAGAATGGGCGACCGTCCGGCAGGCAAAAGGCGTTGAGCGGCCAGCCGCCGCGCTGGGTTATCATCTGCACGGCCTCCATGTAGATCTGATCCACGTCGGGGTGCTCCTCGCGGTCGACCTTGATGCACACGAAGTGCTGGTTCATCAGGCGTGCGATGGTGGGGTTTTCGAAGCTCTCGTGCGCCATCACGTGGCACCAGTGGCAGGCGCTGTAGCCCACGGAAACGAGCACGGGCTTGCCGAGGCGTTTGGCTTCGGCAAAGGCTTCTTCGCCCCATGGATGCCAGTCGACGGGGTTGTCCGCGTGCTGGCGCAAGTAAAGACTCGGGGATTCGGCTAGGCGATTCGGCATAAAAATTACAGAGCGGATTTTAAATAAAGCAGGAAGCCGACGACGGCCCCCGCCGCTGCGAGGAGCCCGATCACGGCGCACCCGATCGGGATTTGGCGCACGCCTTCCCCGCACCGTCCGCAATAGTCGGCGTCTTTGGGCAAAGGGTTTTCGCATTCTCGACAGACTCTCTTACTCATCGACGGTTAGCTTGGGCGGTGAGCGCGCGGAGACCAGCGTAAAGTTAAGGGCGCGTGGGGCGATTGTGGGGATTGAAAACGCGGCCGTGGGGCGTCTAATGAGTAAATAGGTAGCGCCCGTTATCCTTAACGGGCAGTTTCAACTGAGTGGCAAAGGTAGCGGCCAGCGTCCCCGCTGGCCAAGCGTGGAACAAATAGAAGGAATCGGTCCGCGCCATGCGATATCGCCGCGGGATCGCGTCCCGCTCAACCACAGCATCGGGTTGCATTTTATGGCCAGCGGGGACGCAGGCCGCTACCTCGATAAGATGGATAGGAGGCCAACTGGATAGAACTGCCCGTTAGGGATAACGGGCGCTACCTCTGAGTGATTGAGATATCCCTCACACACACCTTCGGCGGAGTTGCCATTTGCGCAATGTGCAAATCTATCGGTCCAGGCTTCGGCAAGCTCAGCCCAAAACGGGACGCTGGGAAAACTTGCAACGGAGGCTTGAGGCGCGGGCGGGCATCCCCATGATGGATTGCTTGGCCGACTCTATCGACAGTCCACCTGCGCCGCGGATCCGCGTGCTGCCCGACCGCGTGATCAACCAGATCGCTGCGGGCGAGGTCATTGAGCGCCCGGCAGCCGTGGTGAAGGAGCTCGTGGAAAACTCCCTCGACGCCGGCGCGACGCGTGTGGAGGTGGAGTTTCGCCACGGCGGCAAGAGCTACATTCGCATCGAAGACAACGGCAGCGGCATGTCGCCCGACGAGGCGCTGATCTCCCTGGAGCGCCACGCCACGAGCAAGCTGCGCGAGGCCGACGACCTGCTGAAAATTACCAGCCTCGGCTTTCGCGGGGAGGCGATTCCGTCGATCGCCAGCGTGAGCCGCTTCACGATGAAGACGCGCTCGGCGGGCAGCGAGCACGGCACGGAAATCTTTGTCAACGGCGGCAAGTTCATCCACCAGAAGGAGTGTGGTATGCCGCAGGGCACCCGCATCGAGGTGGCGCATTTGTTCAACAGCGTGCCCGCGCGCCGGAAGTTTCTCAAGACGGACAACACCGAGGCCGCGCACATTGTCCACCTCGTGCGTCTGCTGGCGGTCGCGCGACCGGAGACGGCGTTCACGCTGATCGAAGACGGGCGCACGGTGTTTCAATCGCCCGAGTGCCCGACGATGAAGGACCGCGTGGCGGAGATCTGGGGGCGGCAAGTCGCGAACCAGCTGATCGAGCTGCCCGAGTCCAAGGGCAACAGCGGTCTCCGTCTCAAGGGGCTGATCGGCATGCCGGGTGTCGGCCGCACCACGCGCAAGGAAATGATCGCGCTCGTCAACGGGCGCGCCGTCGATAGCCGCACGATCAACTACGCGCTCATCGAGGGCTACCACACGTTCATTCCCAAGGGGCGCTTCCCGCTCGCGTTTCTCTTCCTGCAAATCGACCCCGCCGCGATCGACGTAAACATCCACCCCGCCAAGCGCGAGGTGCGTTTTCGTGACGAGGGCGCCGTGCGCCGCTTCGTGCTGACCAGTGTGCAGGAGCGACTGCGCGAGCTGGCGACCTTCGATCTAAAAAAGAAAGCCGCACCCGAGGAACTGCCCGACGAGGCGGCCCGTGTTGCCGAAGCACAGCTGGAAAAACGCGCTGCGCCGAAGACTCCCGCGCCAGCCGTTACGCCGAAGCCCGCGATCACGCCATCACCGGCAGTGACCCCCAAGCCGTCCAGTGAATCGGCCAACTACCCGCGCACGAATCCCAAGCCGGCTTCGGATGAATTTCGCGCGAAGTATCTTGCCGAGGCGAAGCCTGCTCCAGCGGCATCCGCTGCGAAGTCGGTTAAGCCTGCGCCCGAGGCCAAGACGCGTCCCGCCGAGAAGCCCGCGCCTGTTGAAAAGCAAGCGCACCCGGACATGCTTGAGCCGATGGAGGAGTCACACCTCGCGCCCGCTCCGCGCCGGTTCAACTGGCGTTACCTGGGCCGCTTCAAAGTCGACTTTGCGCTGTTCGAAACCGAGACCGCGCTGACCCTCATTCGCCTGCGCGCCGCACACGAGCGCATTTGGTTCGAGCGCATCGTCGGATACTTTGCAAAGCAAAGTCCGGCGCGCCAGCAGCTGCTGTTTCCGATCCCCTTGGAGTTCGAGCCGCGCGCCTCTGCGGTGATCAATGAAAGCCTGGAGTGGATCGACGCCCACGGCTTCACGCTGGAAGAATTTGGCCGCAACTTTTATCGCCTGGAAGCGCACCCGGACTGGCTCCCCGAAGCGCAAGCCGAGACCTTCCTGCGCGACATCGTGGACCGCCTGCGCGATGGCGAGATCGACCCCAAGCGCGCGCAACTCGCGCACGAAGCCTTGGCGAAAATGGCGGCTACCCGCGCCGTCCGCTACGACGACCAGCTCCCCGACGCCGCTGTCGAAAAGCTAGCCGAGCAGCTACTCGAATGCCAGCAGCCACTCAGCTGCCCCCGCGGCCGCCCAACGATTATCGAGCTTTCCGCGAACGAACTCCGCAAACGCTTCGGCCTCGGCTAAGGCTTGAGAAAGTCAGTCCTGGCAACTGGAAGACGATTCATTTCTGCTGAGTGATTCGCAATCACGATTGGATTAAACCTTGCCAAATTCTATGATTAGGACAAAAGCTGTCCAGAATGTATATGTCAGGTCAGTATAGTTCAGGAAACCTTATGTCCACCTTTGGCTCATGGTTGCGTGGCCTGCGTGAGGAGGCCGGCGTACCGCTCCGTGTCGTTGCGGCGGCGGCGGAGATGGACCAGTCCCTCCTGGGGCACATCGAGCGCGGACATCGCTTGCCTACGGAAGTTCAGGCGGATCGCTTGGCTGTCTATTTCGAGCAAGATCCCAAACACTTTCAAGCCTTGCGGCTGGCGGCAGAGCTCCAAGAACACTGCGCGGACCCCGAAATCCTGCAACTGGCGGGCCAACTGGTGGCCGAACCCTCCAAGGCTTTCCGTGTGAATAAGTCTGTGAAGAGTCGGGGAAAAGCCGTGAGCAAGAAAGAATAAGACAGCATTCACAAATCAACCTTCAGCCCGCACACTACACCGCTTCGCTAAAGCCATGCCCAATCTCCATTTCAAAGGCAAATCCTTCGTCCAGAACCACCATCTGGCCGTGCCTTACCATGAGCTGATCCCCGTCAAGTCCAAGGGCCTCAGCCAGAAAGCCAGCCTGCACGACAACCTGATTGTTGAGGGGGACAACCTCCAAGCCCTCAAGGCGCTGCTGCCCACCTACCACGGCAAGGTGAAGTGTATCTACATCGACCCGCCCTACAACACGGGTAACGAAGGCTGGGCCTACAATGACAATGTCAATTCGCCCATGATGCGCGAATGGTTGGGCAAGGAAGTCGATCGCGAAGACCTAACCCGCCACGACAAGTGGTGCTGCATGATGATGCCCCGCCTCAAGCTCCTGCGCGAGCTCCTCACCGACGACGGCGCCATTTTCATTTCCATCGATGACAACGAAGTCCATCACCTTCGCTGCCTCATGGATGAAGTGTTCGGGGCGGAGAATTTTGTGGCTAATGTAATTTGGCAAAAGAAATATGGTGCTAAGAGCGATTCGAAGTATCTCTCTGAATCTCATGACCATATCATTTGTTACGCGCATAATTTAAATAATTTCACTCTTCGTCGACTGCCGCGAAGTGACGAGCAGAACGCACGATATAAGAACCCAGATAACGACCCAAGAGGACCATGGACTTCTGGTGACCTGCTACGAAATGAAATTAGAGATTACGCAATATACGACATAGTGGGTCCAAGCGGGAAGGTACATCGACCACCGAGAGGAACTAGCTGGAGATTCACAGAAGATAAATTCAATGAATTGCGGAGAGAAAATCGCATTTGGTTCGGAGAGAACGGAGATAATGTGCCCCGCTTAAAACGCTTTCTGTCAGAAGTCAGTCAGGGTGTCCCAGCAACGACGCTATGGAAATTCGATGAAGTCGGTCATAACGACGAAGCTAGAAAGGAAGTTAATCAAGTTTTTCACGATCAAGAGGATTCATTTGGGACCCCGAAACCTACTCGCTTAATCAAACGCATTCTCCAAATCGCAACTGACAAAGACTCGATCATCTTGGACAGCTTTGCGGGCAGCGGCACGACTGCCCACGCAGTCCTCGCGATGAATCAGGAAGACGGCGGCAACCGGCGCTTTGTGCTCGTGGAGTGCGAGGACTACGTGGACACCACCACCGCCGAGCGCGTGCGCCGCGTCATTAAGGGCGTGCCCAACGCCAAGGACGACGCTCTGAAGGCGGGGCTCGGCGGGACCTTCAGCTACTTCAAACTCGGCAAGGCGTTGGAGCTGGATTCCCTGCTCGGCGGCGCGACACTGCCGGACTACAAGACGCTGGCCGGCTACATCTACTTCACCGCCACGGGCGAGGAGTTTGACCCGAGCGCTATTGACCGCAAAACGTGGTTCATCGGCGAGAGCCGTCTGTATGACGTGTTCCTGCTCTACACGGACGACGGCGAGAAGCTAAAGGACCTCGCGCTCGACATGGCTTCCGCTGAAAAACTCCCGAGCATCAGCGGGAAACGGAAGCTCGTGTTTGCGCCGACGAAGTATCTGGACGACTGGTTCCTGGACCGGTTTAAGATCACCTTCCAGCAACTCCCGTATCAAATCTACCAAAAGGTCTCCAAATGAAGCCCAAGGAGTATCAACGGCGCACACTGCTCACCGTCCGGGATTTTCTGGAGGAGCTGGCCGCGATGCGCGCCAAGGCGGAGAAGGCGCGGGAGATCGACCCGGACCTTGGCTTTAACTTTGTGCAGAAGACATGGGAGAAAACGGCGCCGGGCCGCCAATACCTACCGCGAAAGAACGGCATGGGCGATCCGCTGCCGACCTTCTGCCTCAAGGTGCCCACCGGCGGCGGGAAGACCTACCTCGCCGTCAAGACCATCGACCTGATCAATCAGCACTACCGCCAGCGCCAGACGGGGTTTGTGTTGTGGGTGGTGCCCAGCACCCAGATTTACCAGCAGACTTTCGCCGCGCTCAAAGACCGCGACCACCCTTACCGCCGTGCGCTTGATATGGCCTCCGGCGGACACACGTTGATTCTGGAAAAGACCAGTGGCTTCTCGCCGGCGTATGTTGCGGAAAACCTGTGCGTGCTGATGCTGATGTTGCCATCGGCCAATCGGCAGACCAAGGACCAACTGCGCATGTTCCGCGACAGTGGGGGCTTTGATCGCTTTTTCCCAGACGACAGTGACTCAGCGGGACACCAAAAGCTGATTGCGCGCATCCCGAACCTCGACCGCTTTGATGGCGAGTTCGCCCTCGGCGGTGGACAGGTCAAGACATCGCTGGGCAACACGCTGCGGTTGCTCAGCCCGGTGATCATCCTCGACGAAGGGCACAAGGCCTACAGCCAAAACGCCAAGGCGACGCTGGAGGGCTTTAACCCATCGATCATTGTCGAGTTGTCCGCTACGCCGCCGAAAGACGCGAATGTGCTTGTCGACATTTTGGGCAAGGAGCTGAACGACGAGGAGATGATCAAGCTGGACCTCCATGTTTACAGCGGCTCCAGCACCAAGTGGAACGACTGTCTGCTGGCCTCCATCGAGCACCGCGAAAAGCTGGAAGAGCAGGCGCGCGCTTACGAGGCCCAGAGCGGAAATTACATCCGCCCGATTTGCCTGATTCAGGTTGAGCGCACCGGCAAAGACCAGCGAAAGCCGGGCTTAGTCCACGCCGATGATGTGCGTGACTACCTGTTGACCTATCCGGGCATTACCGCCGAACAAATTGCGATCAAGAGCAGCCAGAAGGATGAACTGAAGGAGGTCGACGAGGTCGGCGGGCTGATGTCACCCGATTGTCCGATCCGCTACATCATTACCAAGCAGGCCTTGCAGGAAGGCTGGGACTGTTCCTTTGCTTATGTGCTGACGGTGCTCACTAATCCAAGCTCCAAAACCGCGCTGACTCAATTGGTTGGCCGCGTGTTGCGTCAGCCGCAGGCCCGCAAGACTGGTAATCACTGGCTGGACGAGAGCTATGTGTTCTGCTTTCAGCGGAAAGGCCGCGATGTGCTCAACGAAATTCGTAAGGGTTTTGGCGCCGAAGGCTTGGGCGATCTGCAGGGCCGCGTCATCACTGGCGACGATGTGCAGGGAAGCAGTGATGTGATCGTCACCGATGAGCCACGCAGTCAATTCAGGCACGCCGCTAAAAATCTCGTGATGCCAGCCTTCATGATCAAGGACGGTAAGGAGTGGCGGCTGGTTCAGTACGAAGCCGATATCCTGTCGCGCATCCCTTGGGGAACTTTGGATATTTCGCCGGTATTGGAACTGAAGCTAACGGAGGTTAAAGACGCAGGCGTCGAGATTCGCACGAACCTTGAAGAGCGTATCTTTGACGAAAGCCCGGAGTTCACGGGGCGCGAGTTGGAGTATCAGAGCGAACGTCACCTCGACCTTGCTTTTGCCGCAAGCCATTTGCTGGATGTCGTGCCCAACCCATGGCGCGGCTCGGAGTATGTCATGCGGGCCTTTGACCATTTCCGTCAGCAGTACAGCGACAAGGTCGTGTTTGGGAATCTGGTCTTCATTTTGGAGGAACTTCGCAAGCAACTCGAAGTGGAGCGGGATCGCTTGGCGCGCCAAGTCTTTGAGGGGCTTCTTGCCAAGGGCACGATGCGGTTCATGGTGGTAGCGGACGATTTACACTTTAATCGATTGCCCAAGAAGATTGAGTATCCAAAGAAGGAGAAGCGGGCCACGCGGGAAGACGGTCGCCCATTCCAAATGAGCCTCTTTGAACATGTGCCGGAAGATGGGCTCAACTCGCTAGAAAATTCCGTGGCGACCTATTTGGACACGCAGGAGATGCTATTCTTCTGGTTCCGCAATGTAGCGCGCCAGAATTACTATGTTCAAGGTTGGAAGCGTAGCAGGATTTTCTCAGACTTTATCATGACCGCGTCACCGGAAAATCCGCCCAAGGATGATCCGTTTAACCGCGTTTTTGTAGTCGAAACCAAGGGATTGCATCTCAAACGAAACGCGGACACTGAATACAAGCGCGATGTCTTTTCCCTCTGTAATAAGCATGCAACCAAGGCAGATTGGAATTCACTGGTCCCAGCGATGAAGTCCAAGGTGATTCGTTTTGAAGTAGTGGATCAAGACGAGTGGCAGGCGCGGTTGAATGAAATATTGTCAGAAGCTACGGGTTGATCGGTTGAGATGACTATCATGAATTAGGTGATTATCGGGTTGGCTATCCATGCTTTTTAACACATCCAGGTTGTATGCCCGACAAGCCATTTTACGAAATACCCTCCGAGGCTTATTTATTCCTCAAGCCGCGTGAGGATGGCTCCTTTCCGCCCGAGGAGGAAGTCCGCCAGTGGGCGGCGCATGAGCTGATGCGCGTTTACGGTTATCGCGTCAACATGATGACGTTTGAGCATCCGGTGAAAGTTGGTTCGGTCACCAAGCGCATTGATATTCTCATCACACGTGATGAAGTGCCGTTCATTGTGGTTGAGTGCAAACGTCGTAATTTGAAGGGTAAGGGCGTTGGCAAATCAGGAAAGCGAAAGAGCTTGGAGCAGGCCATCAGTTATGCGGACGCGCAGACGATTAAGGCAGAGTTTGCTGTCTTCACCGATGGTGATGCCTGGAAAGTGCGTCGAAAGATCGGTCATGGTTGGGTGGGCGTCATTGATATCCCCAAGCTGGTGGCGTATGAGGAGCCCAGAGAGATGGATCTCTTGTTTGATACATGTGAAAAGCCGGCAGCGCTCATTCATCGACTTTTTGACAAAGTAGAGGGGCGAGAGGCGAGGGTTTACTTCTGGGTGATGCAAGCGTTCTTCGGAGGCACGAACCTGTTGACTCAACACGGAAACGAGCAACTAAATTGGATGTTGGATAACCTGCTACGAAGCATTGTGCATCATCAGCACGAGATTGGCTATGTTCATGATAAGTTTGTCTACGCCTACAGTGAGCTTTTCAAATATGGAAGTCAGATTGGCGCAAATTGGATTCACTATCCTCCGCTTGGCAATGAGCACCCATTTCGCCATGCAGCGACTTATCAATCTGACATCGCCCGGTTTCTTCGAGCTAGCCGTAATCTAGATAGCGGCGATCGTTATCAACTTGAATTGATTGCGTCCCTATTGGGCTACTGTCGGAATCTTGAGAAACCTATGACGAAGGGCTTCCCGCCGATAACGGAAAAGATTTTTCAGGCACTGCGCGATCTGCTGAATTTCTATTTCGTGATGGAATTCAATCGCTCATTCCCAGAGCCCAATGACGAGCTAGGGATGAATGACTTTAAGGGTAGCGGTTACTACGCTTGGTGCAAGGCATTTGAAGATTACGATCGTGATTGATCTTAGTAATGCACTTATCATTTCAATCGTGACTTAGCGATCTCATTGCTTCTACCTAGAGAACGAAATCAATGCACTCGAGTGGTCTTCACGCAGATAAGTTGGAGGCAGTTGATAGTGTATATGACATTATGCATGACGCCAGGCGGAGGTGGCGCAGCACTCCGGGGCGCCAGGATACAGCATAGCAATGGGGCACGGCGCACTGCTGTACGGCGGCGGCTTGCAGTAGTGGTTTTTGGGGGCTGGGGGGGATTTGGAGGCGAGGCGGGATGATGGGCCTCTGGGCTTGGAACGGCATAAAAAAGCGCCCACGCCGGGATGGCGGAGGCGCTGTGGGGCGGCGAGTGAATCGCCGGTTGAGGGAGGTTTAGGTTGGATTCTGCCGCGGCGTAAAGGCGCGACATGGGTGGGATTGGTGGGGGCGTTTGAAGTAGCACGGGCGTCTCGCCTGTGTGCCGATTTCCAACTCACTGAAACGCACAGGCGGGACGCCTATGCTACTGGCGGCGGCGATGGTGTGTTGTTTTCTGTGGAAATAAAAGAAAAGCGCCGTCCTGGTGGACGGCGCTTTGTGGTGCAAAGTTACTTTCTGATGCAGAGCGTAGTGGGCTAGGGAGGCTTTTCAAATAAAAGCAGTTGATAGCGCTTATTCGGGCGTAATCTCATTCACTTCGAGTTCCAGGAAGACCGTGTCCTCGGATACGTCGAAGGTGAGGGTGCGGGATTCGTAGAGTTCATCAATTGTTTCGACGGTGTCAGTCGTGGGGACGAGGGTAGAACCGACGGCGCCGATGTCTTGCCACGTCATCAGGTCGAAGCTGCCCCGCAACGTGTAGGCGATTTCCGTGATGTCGATCAGGCGCACATAGCGGTAGGTGATGTCGCCAGAGCTATCCATCTCGAAGGTGGGGAGGTCGGCGGCGTCGACGACGGCGTTGCTCGGGTCACCGAGGCCGAAGGCGAAGTAGAGGAAATTCTCAATGCCGTTGTTGGACCAGTCGGCGTAATCGTCGGAGCCGTCGGCAGCGAGACCGTATTCCTGGCGGAAGCCCGCAAGGTCCTCCGTAAGCGCCACTTGTAGCAAGAGCCGGTCGTCTTGAACATCGACTGACCACTCCAGGCCTGGATCGAGGCTGGGCAACGTTAGCGTGTAGGTGTTATCGATCAACGAGTCGTAGTAGAGCACGCGAAAAGTTTCGCCCCCGCTGGGCTTGTAGTCGTTTATGAATTGAATTTCGATATCGCCATCAAGCGTCGCGGCGCCGTTGATCCGCAATATGTCGTATTCGCTGCCTGCAGTTTCGCCGCCAATTTCCAAGATCAGTTTGCCATTGTAGTTCTGCGTGTAGTCACCAGTCACGGTCACATCGGCAACCGGCACGCCGGGGCTGAATGTTCCCGACACGTTGCTCAAATCGCCATCGAATCCACCCGCCAAGAGCGTGGTTCCATTTTTCATTTCAAAGACATCATCATTGCCGACATAGATCACGTCGCTGATGGAGGCCGTAGCGGAGTTTGCGAGGGTAAACGTATTTACGCCCGCGCCATCGAGGGCGAGCGACCCTGTGAGCTTCAGCTCGCTGCCGCTACCGGTGACGGTCGCGCTGGCGTTATTGCGGATCTCGAGCGAGGTCCCCGTTAAAGAAGCGCCCAAGGAAAGTTGGAGCAGAGATCCTGCCGAGTCGGCGTTTGTCCCGATCAGCAGGCTGCTGGCAAATGTGGCGTTCGAGCCGCTGCCGTAGAGGTTGAACTCGGCGTAGCCATCGAGACCAATTTTCGCCACTCCGTTTGTCGTGTCTAAATAGCTCAACGTTCCGCCATCGTAAACTTCCAGGTATCCAGTGGAGTCGGTTTCCAAGCCTACCCTCAGCAGTGAGCTTCCGGAATTCTCAATGGTCAACACACTGCCGGCGCCAGACACCGAAGCATAGCCCTCCCCGTGCTCGCCAATGGCCAACTGTCGCACCGTGATGTCTGAACCACCTTTTACGTAAAGTGTGCCATCGGCTTTCTCATGATCCGAGGCGAGCCAAAAGCCCGGCAGCCCGTCCAAATCGGTGGTGTTGTCAAACGAGATCAAGCCGAGACTGTCCTCTTCCCGACCAATGGTGATATTGGATGAGGCGTCGATGACGGAACCATTGGTGAAATACATATAGCCTTCGGCGCCGGTTCCCAAGAAGCAGTCGTCCAACAACGTGAGTGTCGACGCATCCACGGTAAAAGTGACCTCGGCGCCGTTCTCTCCGAGATAGGAAGCGCCCTCTACATAGAGAGTGCTGCCGGACTGCATGTCGAACTCGACATCACCATGGCCATTACCGACATAGAAATCACCGGCAATGTTCAGGGCTCCCCCAGTGAGTAAGTTGAGCTTGGCGACGCCATCGGTCAGGCCGACCTCAAAGTTGTCGCCATCGGCATGCCAGATTGCGCTATTCTCAATGTTTACTTGCGCATTGCCATCCTCACCGATGTGGACGTCGTTAAAAGTATAGAGCTCGGCGTCTTCGCCGGTGAGCGCCAGGTTGCCGATGTTGCCATCTGAATGGCCCACATAGAGCTCGGCATCGAGGATCACCAGAGCGTCTTCGATATCCACTTCGCCATGGGAATCCGTCTCTGCGGAGATGAGCATGTAGCTCTCCGGTAAGGTGGTGTAGTCCGCATCGTCTCCCACGATCACACGGCTCTCGCCATCAAGGTCGAGCCAACTGTTGGCGCCGAGGTAGAGCGCCTCCGTGATCGTGGCCAAGCTGCCGCCGCCACTGCCGCTGCGAATAAAGAGCGACGTGCCGGCGTCGGTTACATTACTGAGCTCCATGCGGCCTCCCACGCTGAGTGAGCTTGCATCCTGAATCAGGATGGTGGATGAGCCATTGGCGTTGGCGTAGAAATCGCTCGTGGTCGAGAGGTCGCTTCGGACAACGGTGATGTCGCCATTGGCGCGTCCGGAGTCGCCCAGGTAGGAGTCGCCGCCCGCCGCGAATGTCGCATCTTCCAGATACATTTCGCCATAGCCGCCATCCAGGCCTACAGAAAAGCCGTTGGTTAGCGTCAACGACTGCTCGGGCTCCATGGCCAGGTAGCCGCTTGCGTCGTCGCCAATCCTGACGCCCAGAATCGAGCCGTTAGCGGCCTCCCACGAGCCATCACCCCCGGAGCCTGCGCCCAGCAAGACCATCCCCGCAGTCACGGTGCTGGTGTCAGATTGATCGAGCAAGCCCGTGCCGCCGTTTGCGCCGATGGTCAGGTCGTCATTCGTATCGAGCATTGTCAGCGAGGCGTTATTGCCCAGCGCAACCCGGCCATACAAGCCGGAGACGCCGCCGATGTTCAGTCCGCCATTTACGCTGAAACTGGCGCTTGCCTCGACATTGATCGCAGTCGACTCATCCGAGCTGATCACATACAGCGTGTTGCTGCTGCTCGCGGTGCGGCTTGCCGCCATATCGCCAACTGTCGCAAAGTGCTGGCCATTGTGTAAGTCGATCTTGCCTGAGCCTCCGCCGTTGGCGTCATCGCCCACATTGAGCGAATCGATCACGAGCGTATTCGCCGTGAGGTCGCCGTAGAGCCCGATCTCACCCGAGCCGCCTTCTGCGCCCATATAAACCCTTTCGGTAGTGAAGACCGTGCCGTCATTCAGGTAGAGCGCGCCGCCGTATGCATCGCCCAGGGTTAAGTCGTAGGCTGTGTGGGCAATGGAAGCGCCAGAGTAGGATATGGCCAACGCTCCGCTGCTGGTCTTGGAATCAATTGTCCAATCAGTGACATTTTCGATGTCCCAACTGCCGTTGACCCTAACCGTGCCATAGCCCTGTATGGAGCCGCCGCCGGTGGCAAGGGTGTAGATGTCCGTTGCTTCAATGGTTCCACCCTGCGGCATCAGCGTCCCACTTGGCCACACCAGGATGTCGTTGGCGATCTCAACTGAGCTATCACTGTAAACTTGTAATACCCCCGTGCCTCCTGCTGCCGAAGTGTTGCCTCCCAGGGTCAGGTTGTCCGCCTCCAATAATGCGTCACCGTTGCGCACTATAACCAGGCCGGTAGAGCCACTGTTGCGCCCGACGATCAAGGTGTTCGTCGCGCTGAAGTAACCTCCATTCTCAACGGTCAATTCACCATAGCCCGACAGACCCACAATAGTATTCCAGCCCGAGGTTCCAGCATACATATATCCGCCGTCCACGGTTACATAGCCATCTGCGGTGCTATAGTAGCCCAAGCGCAAGTATTCGTCTACGTCGACGTTGGCTTCGTCGCTCACCGTCAACTCCCCGTACCCGCGAAGGCCGACACTCAGGTTCGTTCCGACTTCGAGTTCGGCTTCGCTGGTTGTAACCGTGACTATGCCCGACGACTCGGCGTCTGACCCCAGCGTGATGTATTCCGAGGTGTATACGCCGCCGCCCGTGATGTCCAACTGGCCCTCTGCTGAGTCAAGCCCAATCACGATGTGAGCCGCGTCCCAGGAGCTATCATTTTGCACCGTGATGGTGGCGTCTGCGCTTTTTGCGTAGCCAATTTGGGCAACGTTGACCGTGCGAAAGTAGGCATTGGAAGAAAATTTGTCCAGCGCCAGAGAGTAGATCCCGTTACTGCCGCCGAAGTAAAAATTCTTCGCGTAAGCGGCATAGCCGTAGCTGATGCCAACGGTCTGTGTGGGGACAACGTTGAAATAGACATCGTCCTCCACCGTGGGAATCGAACTTGAGCTCCAATTAGTGCCTGATGACCAATTGCCGTTGCCGGAACCATCAGTCCAGTATACGGTGGCTCCGCTGAGCGAAAGCGAAGCGCTCACAAGCGTAAAGCCAATTAAGGGCAATTGGGATTGTCGGGAAATGCCGTTCAATAGCTGAAACATCACGGCATCTTACATTTATAGTATGAAAGGATGCTTAATGCATCCGCCTGGCGCCTCAATTGAAGGAGTTTTTACATTGATGGGCCGTTCCGATGCTCGATGTATGGGGCCATGTCGCGGCGTCACAGGGTTGTCCCAATGTGCGTAGTTTTCTGCGTTGGTTAAAACGTGGCAAGCGCAGCCCAGAGCATGAGGTTCTCTCAGAAAACCGGGAATAAAGTTCATATCGAACGCTCTTGTCCTAATGCGGATAATCCTTTTGGCTTATTGGTCCTAACTGCTCGTAAAACCCACACAGGCTTTTCTCATGTATTTCCTCCTTCGCATGTCTTCGCAATTGGCGGGGCTGGCTATGTTGCTGGCCGGAACGGTTGCCCAGGCGGCCAGCATCAACGGCACGGTTCAGTCCGGGCCGTCGACTGATAACACGCCGATTGGCGGCGCCACCGTTACGCTGTGGGAGGCGACGAGCGCGGCGCCCGTCTTTCGCGGCTCCGACGTGACGGACGCCAGCGGCGGCTTTTCGATCGATTCGCCCATCGAGCAGACCAATGGCTCTTTTTACCTGACGGCCAGTGTCGCGCCGCGTGTGAAGTTCATGACGATGCTGGGGCCAGAGTTGCCGGGCAGCGCCACGATCAACGAGCTCACCACTGTGGCCGGCGCTTATGCGACGGCGCAGCTCTCCGAGGATGGCAAGGTGACCGGCGCGGCGCTTTGGCTGAGCATTGCCGCAGGGATGAGCGACAACTTGGTGGACACCTTGCTGGGCGATACGTCGGCTGTCATGTTGGCGGGGCCCAATGCGGACCAGACGAATTCCAAGCGCACGCTCCACTCGTTGGCCAATGTGATCGAGGCTTGTTATGACGATCCGTCCGTTGCCCAGGAGTTTCTTCAATTGGCGACGCCGGAAGGGTTTGACGCCCCCTCGGACACGGCCGAAGCATTGATGCTCTTGGCGCAACGCCCTGCGACCAACGTGGCTGAGATCTATGCGCTGTCCCTGCTGGGCTCCGCGTTTCAGCCGGTGCTGAATGGAACGTTCGAGTCCTGGGTGATCGCCGTTAAGGTGAATCGGACGGGCAGTGATGATCCCCAATACTTTTTCGGCGGGCCGGCGAACGTTGGCTTCGATTCCAAGGGTTACGCCTGGATCGCGAATAACGTCGTGCAGGGCACGGGCAATTCGACGGATACGGTCATGGTGCTCAAGCCCAATGGCATGCCCTCGGACGGCTCCAATGATCGCCCGTCGTCGCCGATCTCCGGCAACGGCATTCGCGGCGTGGGTTGGGGCGTGTCGGTCGACAGCAAGGACCAGGTGTGGTACGGCAACTTTGGTTGGGGCGACACCAGCATTGACACCAACTATCCGACGCAGGCGCGTGAAGGCAATGGCAGCGTGGTGACGCTGACGGCCACCGGGGAATTCCTTTCGCCGGAAGACGCTTTTTTCCAAGGTCCACTGCGCGTTCAGGCGATCGAGCCGGATGCGGATGACAACATCTGGATCGCGAGCCTGGGCAATGACAGTTTGTTCTTTTTCCCCAATGGCGATCCCTACCGCTCGAAGGCGATTTATCAGTATACCAACGCGGGCCCCTTTGGCATTGGCGTCATGCCAGATGGCGATGTGTGGATGACGAATTCCGGCGGCATTGCAGGCAAGTATGATGGCAGCGTGGCGAAGTTTACGCTCGATGATGACGGCGATCCCGAGCAGGTCTTTTTGAAGAAAATCGGCAACACGCTGAAGGTGGTGGCGTCAGACTCGTATGGCAACGGCTGGGTCGCCTCGCAGGGCAACAGCACGGTCTATGTTTTCGACCCGGATACGGAGACCCATCGTGAGCCGATTGGCGCCTACACGGGCATTGGCGGGCTCGACGGGCCGTGGGGCTTGTGCGTCGATGGCGATGACAATATCTGGATCGGCAACTTCGGCGCGCTCTTCCCGGGCAGGTTTACGGGACGTCTGACCCAGCTTGCGGGCGCCAACCCGGACACCCGCCCCCCCGGTCTGGAGATGGGCGACGCGATGAGCCCGAATGCAGGTTTCCGCGTGGAGTCGGCGGGCGAGCCGGTTACGCTGCCGGACGACACGCCACTCTTCCCGAATGGCGATGAAGACAGCTTTAAGCCGCAGATGCGTTCGACCAGTGTGCAGATCGACCGGGCGGGCAACTTGTGGACGTTTAACAACTGGAAGCCGCCGTTCCTGAACGACGTGACGAACAATCCTGGCGGAGATGGCATTCTGATTTTCCTCGGCTTGGCTCCGCCCCCCAGCAAATACGAAGGCGAGCTGACCAAGGACAGTGATGGCGACGGCTTAACCGATGAATTCGAAAACCAAGTCATTAACTACAGCGACACCGACGCCTATGTGACGTATGCTGACGTGACGCCTGGTGGCGACTTTGACGAGGATGGGCTAATCGAGTCTGACGAGCAGGCCACGAGCGCCAGCCCTACGGCGCAAGACACCGATGGTGACCTCTTCACTGACAAAGACGAAGTTGACTTTGGCTCGGACCCGACGGACCCCGAGAGCTTGCCGATCGAACAGGAAATCCTGGCCGCGGTGGAATACCGTTTTTCAACCGAAGTAGGTTACCTCTATCAGGTTCAGTACTCGGATGATCTAGTGGTATGGGAAGACCTTGGCTCCCCGGTTGTTGGCAACGGTGAAACGCAGAGCGTCTTCATCTCCCTCGAAGGTCGTGACAAGAATAGTGAGAACTACCGCCTGATTGTATCACTGGCTGAGTAGGTTGATAGCTCGCTAAGCGGATGTTGAACATCGGCCAAGCGGCAGCGCATTTTACTCCTTGCGCCAACGGGACTACGCAAGATGTCGTTTTGCGCAATCCCGTTGGGATAGGCAATAAAACCAATGCGTCATCCCAGGGTAGGCATTCAGCCGCTTTGCGGCCTCACGCCAACCCTGGGCTATTGATGCGCAGCCCCGTTGGGGCAAAGTTGACTGAAAGCTGAATGTCCGCCATTTCTCGCGATTGTATCTTGGGCGTCGTTCTACCGTAGCTCACACCGTAGGTCTATTGTTACGAAAAGACTGGTTGATTTTCAGAAAACGTAACACGGATGAAGTGCTTCTTTAAGAGGCCGTTCATGTTCCTAGTGTATCATATCGCACATGAAACTTCATGTGTCTGGCTTACTTCATTCGGCGCGCAATTTGGCTATAATTGCGAGTTGTCTGCTTGCGATTTCTTCTCTTACGGCTGACTCCATTTACTCCGTAACTGGTACGGAGGTCACCCAGGAGATCGCACTCAATGCAGGGTGGAACGCCGTTTACTTAGAGGTTGATCCTGAAGGCGCGGCGCCTGCTGAAGTGTTCGCCAATGCGGACATCGAAGCCGTGTGGTTCGGGAAATCCAGTTCGACGGATGCAGAATTTATTTCGAGCCCTAATGAAGCATCCTTCAGTTCGGATGGCTGGTATTTTTACCTCGCTGATCCGGACACTACCGCGCTGAGCACCTTGAGCAGCATCTATGGCGGTCGGTGCTATTTAATCAAGGCAACGGTTGACACCACGATTTCAATCAGTGGCGAGCCGATCTATCGCCGGACGCCTTGGGAGAGCCAGACCTATAAGCTCACGGGCTTCCATGTCGATCCTGCTACGGCCATAACTTTTCAGGATTTCCTCAACTTGGATGCCGACGCGGCTGCCGATTTGTTGGTGTATCAAATGGATGCCGACGGCGACTGGAATCTGGTTGCAGCGCCGCAGAACGAACTCGTGCAGAGCGGCGTCGCTTACTGGGTTTATAATGATGGAACGATTTACGACACGGGGCCCTGGACTTTGTATTCACTGGGGCTTGATGGCATTGATTTTGGCGCTTCTTCGGGGACTTCCTCGCTGAGTGTCATGAATAATTCCCGATACGATCTCACAGACTTAACTTTGTCCATGGGAGCAGATATGCCGCTGACCTACTATGTGGGGTTGAATGCCGCGACTGCTGATTCCGTGTGGGAGGATGTTGCGGGTTATACTGAAGACATTGGCGTCGACGAGCAGCAAACGATCATTCTCGGCATTGTGCGTTCGGCTGGCGAAGCTGGGAGTGAGGACATACTAACCATTTCAGGCGGAGGCATGCGCGTGCATGTCCGCGTGAGTACGGATGATGCCCTGACTGATACCGGTCTGTGGTATGGCTCGGTGATTCTCGACGCCGTCAGCTATGTGAATGATGTTGCCCCTACTGCGGTTCCTATCGCCACGGAAAGTGAGTTTACGTTCAACGTTATCTTGCATGTTTCAGCTGATGGTGCGGTCCGTCTACTCAAAGAGGCGTACCTGGTGGGTGAAACCAATGATAATAGCGACGTGCAGCCAGTGCTTGTCGCCAATGACGAATTGCTCGCGGATTATGATGGACTGTGGTATCGCGACGGCAGTTCGTATGGGGCGCGCTTCAGCGCGATGACCTATGGCTTCGATGAGGATGCGTTGATGCTGACTGGCTCTTTGGAGACGACACTCAACGGTTCGCTGACGATCGATAAGACGCAGCGAACACATCCATTCTATCATCAGCACCACCCCAAGCATGATAACCTCGACAGCGATGGCGTAGCGCTGACCGATAACGCGAACTATCCCGAATACAAACTGGAGGTCTGGGACATTGAGCGTGCGTTTACCTTTGTTTTTGCCGATAGCGTTGCGCCCTCCCCGGATGAAGGTTTGGGCGTTCTTTCCGGAACCTACACCGAAGTCATGACTGGAGCCTATAAGGATCCCGTTAGCATCTCTGGTTCCTTCAGACTGGAACACATCTCCGGACTGGAACTCGTCCAATAGGACGTTGCCTGTAACTATTTGAACTTGCTGTAAATACCATGTGCCAAAACCGTTCCTTGCTGACGATTTTGCTGTTCCTAGCTACTCAGGTGTGCCTGCGCGCAGAGTTGTTGGACACCGCAATGTCATTCAAACTCGATGGGTCTGCCTCTGAGTTTATCCTCGCCACGACATCTGATGAAGAGGGCAACTTGTATGTTGCCGGTGCGACGACATCGCCGGACTTGAAGTCCACGCTCTACCAAAGCAGCGATGTCGCCGCTGGGGCTAGCGCGATCACAACGCCTGTTGAGCAGGTGGCGGAAAACATCGTTTCGACTTCGGCTTACGGCGAGACGGATATCTTTGTCATCAAGTATGACTATGAGGGGCAGGTGGTTTGGACCGCAACTGCTGGTGGACCCGGACAGGATGCCGCGACGGGCATTGTGGTGGATACGAGCGGAAACGTGTATGTTTCTGGATACATAGAAGGCGACGCCATCTTTGGCGGTGAGACGATCAAGGCCAATGACAATTCGAGTGGCCTTGGTTCCGATGCGCGCAACATTTTCTTGGCCACCATCGACTCCAGTGGCAACTGGGGTGAGGTCAATCCGATACCACTGAGCGCCACGGTGGAGTCCAATGGTTCTGCGGTTAGCGGAAAGACGTTGTCCGGTATCCGCATCACTACAGGGCGTATGGGCGGCGGTTTGCGCGAAGGTAACACAGTTGGCGATAGTCTGGCCAGTGTGGCTCAGACCCTGAACGATTCAGGCGGCATCACGGTTTATATCAAGGGAGAAGTCGACACTTCAGACCTTGCTGGCGCCGTGCCTAGTTCGGGGGAGTGGGACTACTATCTCGGCTTGGATGGCGGCAGCGAAGATTACTTCCTTTGCTCGGTTGATTCCGACGCAAGCCAGACTGACAATAGCGGGACATGGGCATTTGTCATCAAAGCCACTTATTCAACCATCTCGGCTTCCGGTAACCCGGAGTGGTCTTGGGACTGGTTGAAGCCGGTGAGTACGGTTCGTAATGCCGATGGGTTTTCCACCATCACGCAGATCGAAACGAGCCCGGACCCGGGAGACAATAAAGTTTATGTCTGCGGTTACTGGTCAGGAGACCTGACTGCAGGTAGCGCCTTTGATTCTGGGGCCGAGGAAGATGGCTTTGTCATGGCGATGAAAAACTCGGGCGCCAGTTCCTGGGTGGCGACGGTGTCCGGCTATGCGACAGTCAATGCTCTGGCGATCGAGCCAGATCTCTACGACGGGACCAGCGTTGTCATTGCGGGCAATCTCTACGACGGGGAGACGGCGAAATTTAATTACAATACCAGCTTCACTTCGACCAGCGTCAGCGCCAGCTCCGCTACATCCAATGGCTTCCTGGCGCTGCTCAATCCCAATGGCAAGTTCGTCTGGGCGGAAGCAACCGGGGGCACTGGAGAGGATACCGCCACGCACCTTGTGCGACGCTTCCAGGGGGACTACTTTCTCGCGGGCAGTTATACGGGCGATGTTACCCTGAGTTCGAGTAATATCGCCCTCAAGGGAGACCAGTCTGCCCCCACGGTGCAGGCGGCTTACCTGGCCAGCTTCGACATTTCGACCACCGGCAGCACCTGTAACTGGGTGGAGGACACTCGTAGTTCCGGGGGAAGTGAAGTCTATTCCGCGATGCTCTCTCTCAACCGTTTGCAGTCAGCTTACTGGAGCGTCGCTAACGGAACGGTGCTGAATCTGGATACTGGCGGCGCTGGCCTCAAAGGAACCTATTACCTCAATGAACTTTCGGGCTACGAAGAGATTACCTCCTTCGAAGTGAAGGGCGAGATCAAGGGCGCTATTGGTGTGTATGGCACTGCCTACGAGTATCCCTATGGTTCTCACGATGATATTCACCAGGGAATCTACGGGTTTGAGACCAGCGAGAGCACCCATGTTCACGGCCATGGCTGGGCGGAACCTGGCTTTATTGACTTGGAGGGATTCAGCATGGCCATTCATTATGCGTATGGCTTTGATTACGGCAATAACTGGAAAGAACCCAGCATTTACTGCGCGTCGATCTGGTCGGGACAAGGCGCCTTTGAGCTGGGAGAAGTGCCCACTGTAACCGATAAAAATTCAAAATTATACAGAATACAATCGGGCGATATGACCGTGGGTTGGACCGCAATCCCCGTTGATAGCGGGGTAGTGGCGGACGGATCGACCGTCAAAATGCAATTTTATAACCAGAACCCGCAGGTAAGTTACACGAAAGCTTTTCATGCCGGGCAAGCTCAGCCGATTAAGTTTATTTCTTTGGCGCGTGCGAGTTGGTATGCGGATAATTTTCAGGCCCGCATCAATGGAGTGGTCTACGATTTTAATAATGATCGCTATACCAGCGGCACAGATAACCATACGAGCAAGCAGTTTAATTTCACCCTGCCGGAGTGGCCGCTTTACAATACGCCCTTTACCGGGACGATCGAGATGGAGCGTATCGACGGCCCAATCGATTTCGATTGGGTGGACAACTCACCTGTCTCACGTGACGTCGGTTACAGCGTAGTTTGGACTGGTTGGATCGTGGCGCCCAATTCTGGCACATACACCGTCAGGATGCCTTATGGCAGATACGTGAAGGTCACCATCAACAACAAGACTTTCTTCAAATATGATGATGATGGCAGTAGCAGCATCGCGCTGCGTTCCCTCACTGAAGGGGTGGCGTATCCCATTACGGTCGAGTATCATCCCTACGACGAACTGAATCAGTATACGACGCCAGATTTGTGGTGGGAGCGGTCGGGCGGTTCACCTTCCTACGAGACGGTCGGCGCCAAATATCTCTACCCCTACGAGCCGGATTTGACGGTCATTAACGCCAAAGATTTCCCTTTGACTAGCCGTGGGCTTTCATTGCTTCAGGATGCAGTGGATCAGGCGGGCGTGGTCACCTTCGCGATCAAGGCGGATACGGGTGAAGGCCAGACAGAGTTCCTCGATTGGCGCGAGTATGTGGTCGGCGATGAGCTCGAACCGGTGAGCGGCGCGATCATTAGCTCTTCGTCCACTGCCACGTATTACCCCGACTTGAGTGATTACGGCAGTAACCTTCCGGTTTACACGGATCCAACGACTTTCAACGCCTACGCGGCGGGGGAAATCCGGGTGCGCATGTTGTGTGCTGAACCGACTTCGGATTCGTCGATCTCTCTCTACAAGCAGGGTTATGCCATCGCGATCCGCTGGCCTACCGTGGAGGAGGGACTCATCGAATATCTTTATGGAGATTTAATTCCAAATGTTGTTCTGAATCGGGGCGACAGCGATAAGGTCTTCCAAAAACTTCAGTACACTGAAAGCAATACGATCAATGAAGACTATTCGTTGATTACCACCGAAGCTGGCTACAGCACCCTGTTGTTTCTGGACGATGGCGCCGACGTTACCTCTGTCATCCCTGACTTTGTGGTTATACGCGCGGTCAATTGGGAAGACCATGTGACGACGGATGCCGCATTGATTGGAGAAACAATTCCCATCCCCGCTGAAGCGGTACAGGAAACTGTGGATGGAGATCCCCGCACTGGTTACGTCATGCGGGAGCTGGCGCGGGTGGATGCGAATTCGAATGTTTACGACCGCGATGCGTATCTAGGCCAAATCATCCCAGTGAATTTAGAAGAGTTTGTTGTAGATACGACTGTCCAAAACGAGCTCATTGAGAAAGAGGAAGATGATCTCGAGGTCGCCTGGTTTACGCAACATGCGGACAGCACGGGCACGATTCTGTGGCCCTATGAAGTCATTCATTACACAGTCTCTTGGCCCAGTGACTACGGTCGAATTGTCATCGCGAGCGAAGAAGGCTCAGAGGGTATGGACGCCGCTGGCGTTTACCAAGAGTCCTTCACGGAAAACGAGACTAGCATCAGCATTTACAGCCAGCCGGATAAGAAGCTCATGGGATATAACCCCAACGAGGAGCATGCAGTCCTTCTCCCTGGGCAGCGGACGGGAGCGACGACAGCCTATGCGCTACGCAACGATCTGAACAACAAACCCAGTGGCACAACGACCTCCGATACGTTTGTGCTCGTGCGCTTCTTCGACGAAACCGAGCAGCTTTGGGACTACCGCATCTATGAGGTGCTGCAAACTGACAGTAACTACCCGTCCTTTGACGTTTCCGACGGTACGGCGGGCAGCGCGGTTTACGCGCCCTTTCCGCTCTTGCGCAGCGCATTTTACTCGACGCAGACGATTGGTTACGGCGATCCGTATTGGTTGGACCGGACCGGGCAGGTGTGGGCAGTGAGCGCAGGCGCCATGACCGCGCAGTATTATTACAAGCTCTATGATGGGTTCTGGTATGACGCTGATGGAGATGGCGTGCAGGACAGCGACACGGACGTCCCCTGGCTCACCGGCGGGTATAGCTCCACGACCCCGATCAGCATCTACTACAACATCGAATGGCCGGGAGATATTGCGACCATGAATGTTGGCGATACGGTCGCCTATGAACGAGCCGGAGGCCTCCCAGGAATTTACAATATGCTTTCGGCGGAAATTATTTACGACAGCCGGGACGTCGACTCCAACGGAGACAACCAGTCGAGCAGCGCGACTACAACCAAGGCCACGCTGCCGTCAGCCCGCATCTATGATATGGTGAGCCCGCGTCGGTATATGGCCCCTGATTTGCATGGCTTTGGTCTGGGCACGTCTCTGCAACTGCTGGATGCTGATGATGCTTTGGTCATCGAGTTGGAGGCGATCCTAACCACGGACAACCTCTATGAGTTTGAGGATCTTTCTCCCGATCTCGTTTCTCGATTTTACTACGACCCGACCGAGGACGATTTCGTCTTCAAGGGGCTGGCGCCAGACAATTCCGCCAGTGGCGATCCCGTCATGTTGCCGAACGTGATGACGGCCGCCGAGGCCGCCGAAATCAAGTTGCTTGACGATGCGGACGGAGTCGAAAGCGCGGAATCCACCGATTGGGATCTGATCATTGAGAATCTCTACCTGCTGACTCGGAATCCGCAGCAAGTCCGTGAGATTAACAGTTCGGCTAACGCATTTACTGGCGAAACTGAATACGGCTACGGCGTCGTTTCGAGCGACATTCTTATTGGCCTGACCGAAAGTGATGATCCCGATGAAGTCGGTTACCAGCACATTGCGAGCATCGGTGGTGGGGGACTGACGACCGCCTTCTCATCGGGTGAGGGTTACATTGCCATCGCTGAAAATAATGACGAGTCGCTGACGGATCCTGTCAACGTGCACCTGATCAAAGTTGTGGATTCCGGTGTCGTGGGGCAGTTAGTGAATTTCGAAAATGAAAACCTGTTGGCGGAAAGTTGCTACGTGCGCCACCGTAGTGATTTCGGTGGGCGCGCTGATGAGCTTTATTTTGAATGGTGGTGGCAGGAATACGCTTCCGAAAATAATGCCGCAGGCAAAAGCCATCCCGCCATAGTGGTAGGCGATGATGCTGGCCCTGGTGGTACTTGGCTGAAAATCGCCGAAGGCTATGGGCTCAACCGATTGGCGATCGAAAGCGGCACTGAAGTGCTCAGTGACGGCTGGCTGCTGGTGCGTTACAATGGCCTGGAGACGGATGCCATTTCAGTTGATGATTGGTTTGGCTATGCCGGAGACGCCCAAGGAACGACGAGTGACCCTTACCCGCATTTTCTGAAAGGCTGGGTAAAGCGTGTGCTGGAAAACATTAACCCATTCGAGCAACGCTTCAGCGATTTCCACAGTAGCGAAACGGAAACTTACGTTAGCATGATTGAGCAGGCGGGGTCGCCTTACGTAGGGGACATCGCGCTCAATGGCAGTGATGTGGATTACCTGAACAGCATCGGACTCATTGCACTCTATCGCACGGTTCACAATCGTGCGCTCAAACTGAGTCTTGAAGCCAACCCGGCGCTCAGTACTTCGGGTGTGCGTGACCAACTCTTATTTGCTGCAACTCGGACAGCCGACTTATACATGCTGTTGGCTAATGAAGCTTACGCAGATGCTCAGGACCCGACCATTGGTTATACGACTTCATCCGACGCGGGCTACTTGGCGCCGACCTACTTTGCCTTCGAGGGATTGGCTGCCGTTCCCGATTTGTTGGCGGAGGAGCTTATTCTATTGCGTGGTCGCGATCTAAGTGGTTTCCCGGCTTTCCCGCTCTACAACCGCTTACCGTGGAATTATAACACCGACGGTGAAGCCATCTACAACACAGCTTACGCGATCACGGATGCTGACCCGGACGGGCTTATTAATGAATATGATGCGAAGGTCATGTTTCCTATGGGGCATGGAGATGCTTGGGGACATTACTTGACGGCGCTCAAGGAATACTACGGCCTCTTGCGTCATCCGGAGTATGACTGGCAGGCGCACACGGAGGGCACGACCATTGCAGGAACCTCAGTCGAGGTGGATTATTTATCGGAGAAGAAATTTGCCGCTGCTGCCCTTGGTCTCGCCCGGACGGGACTGGAGGTGATGCAACTTGAGTACCGTGACCGTTACACCGGTAACCCGAGCGGTCAGTGGCAGGGCTATAAGGACACGGATACGGAACGCGCTTGGGGCGTTGACGAGTGGGGGCGACGCACTGCTCAGGGAGCGTTGGCTAACTGGGTGGTGGGTAATGCAATTCTACCGGAGGAAGACACGGAAGATACCGATTTGCTGGCCAAGGTTGACCGCACCACGGTGGACGAGTTGTATGCCCTATCGAGTGTGGTAACAGAGTTGGAGAGAACCATTGCCCGTTATGACCGCGGTCTGAATCCGTTGGGTATTGATTCGCGGGCAACGCCCTTCGATATCGATCCGGCGCTCTTTAATGATACGGGAAATCCCCGTAGCCATTTTGAGCAAATCTATGATCGTGCACTCGATGCTTCCGCGAATGCACTGCAAGTCTTCGATTTTGCCAACGAGCAGACTCAGCGCATTCGTCAGGGGACGCTTGATGCGGCTGATTTCGCCCTGCAGGTCGAGCAACAGGAAATGGATTACCGCAGTCGCCTGATCGAGGTTTTTGGTTACCCATACACGGGGGATATTGGCATCGGTAAAACCTATCCGCTTAATTATAATGGACCCGATTTGTATCACTTCATGTATGTTGACGCGAACTCCGTCTCGGAAGCGGATTTGCCCGAGTCCGAGATGGATACTGTTGTGGCGACATTTAACGCCTTTAAAGATGAAGCGACGAGCGATGGGAGTCGTCTCTACAATTTTCTATTCGAAACAGATGCAGACAGCAGCACTGCTACAGGCTATATTGGTGTTGGAGAGGACGCCACGTTTGATGTAGAGTATCCCTATGTGGCGACAGCAGACTATTCTGCGATTGCACCTGAGTCTTGGGGCTCGCGGCGTGCGCCTGGCGAGCTGCAGCTCATCTTGATTGAAGCGCTCCGCCTACAGACGTTGGTAAGGGAAGCACAGGCCAAACATTGGGCGATCATACAGAAAGCAGAAGATCAGGTCGAGGTGCTGGAAAGTCTGTACAATGTGCGGGCAGAACAGATTGCCCTCTATGAAGAATTTAGCGATGAGTACTCCGATCTATCAAAAAAGCTTGCCGATCAACGTAGTAATGCCGCGATGCTCTCGCGGTCTGGCGATGCCATCTATCGCGGATTGAAAGTGTCTGCGGAATTCGTGCCAACGTCTGCTCATGTTGATGGCGGGGATATCCTTGCTCCGTTTAGGGGAGGGTACATGGCTGCTATCTCAGGCATTGCCGAAGCAGGCTTATACTTCAGTGCAGGAATTCAAGAAAACCTTGCATGGCAAACCGAACATGAACGTAACGTCCTGTCTTATAATACGAAGTATGATATCGATCAAGTAGGATATAAATACGAGATCCAGAAGCAGCTGGCGGTGATTGAAGGGTTGTTGCGTGATGAGACAGCAGCGCGCTACGAAGTGTATCAGAATGTTTTGGCGGTCACCACGAAACTGGCTGAGTTCGAAGCCACTTTGGCGGAGGGGCAGCGCTTGCTCGAAGAGCGTGCGCTCATTCGTCGTCAGGCAGCGGGCACGACTCAAGAAGCGCGTTACCAGGACATGACCTTCCGCATCTTCCGCAACGACGCCCTGCAGAAGTATCGCGCCGCTTTCGATATGGCGGCTCGTTACACGTATCTGGCTGCCCGGGCGTTTGACTACGAGACCACGCTGTTGGCCGACGACAGCAACGCGGGTTGGAGGTTCTACGACAACATCATTCGCCAGCGTACCTTGGGGGAGTTCAGCCAGAGCGGAGATCCAATCGCCGGTAGCGAAGGGCTATCAGAGCCGCTCGCCGACATGGACATTCTCTTCTCCAATGTGCGCACGAGCTACGGCATCAACAACCCGCAAGTGGAAACCAATCGTTTCTCACTGCGCAAGGAGGCCTTCCGCATCAAGAGCACCGCCGACAGCGATGATGCCTGGCGTGACACCTTGATGGCCTCGTATGTTTCCAATGTCTGGGACCTGCCGGAGTATCGACGCTACTGCAGCCCCAGTCGTTCCGAAAGCAGTGGACCGCTGCCAGCGTTGGTGATCACCTTCAGCACCGCGATTGCTTCCGGGAAAAACTTCTTTGGCTGGCCGCTCGGAGGTGGAGACAGTTACTTTGATTCCTCTCGCTACTCCACGCGCGTGTCGTCACTGGGCGTTTGGTTCGAGAACTATGATGGCAACGAGTTGACGCTGACTCCGCGGGTTTACCTGCTCCCGGTGGGCATCGATATCATCCGTGCGCCTTCGAGTGAGGAGACTCGCGAATTTATCGTCTATGATCAGGCAATTCCCACGCCCGAGACGAGTATCGGTAATTATGATACCGATGATGACTGGATACCGTCCATCGACACCGTGACGGAAGGCTGGGACACGTTGCGACGCTACACCCGCTTCCGCGCCTACCACGACGATGGCTTCGACCAGTCGGAAATGACCAGCGATACGCGGTTGATTGGCCGGTCGGTTTGGAACACTGAGTGGATGCTCATCATAACTGGCGACAGCTTGCTCGCTGATCCGGACGAGGGCATCACGCGATTCATTTTTGGTGATCCCATCGACTCAGACGATACGGGTGTGACGGACATCAAACTTGTCTTTGAAACCTATAGCTATTCCGGCCTTTAAACAATTTAACTCATGAAAATAGCCTTACTTTCAATCTGTGCAATTACCTGCTTCTGCAGCATAACTGCGGCGACGATATCAGAGCCGGATATCATCTTTTACGGACGCATTCTCAAGGCCGGCACGCCCGCCGATGGAGCCGTGAACGCCAGCCCTGAAAATGTTGACGATGGCACGCTGGTCTGGACGATCCAGCCCTCGGTCGGCAGCAGTTTTCAGGTTGCCACGGACATCGAACCGGTCGAAGGAACCGTCTACCAATACAGCATTCAAATCCCCGTCGAAAAACTGCCTGACGGCGAAGCCAACGGAACTGGCGAAGCAGTCATCTCGACCAACGCTGACCAGACGGTCAATCGCGCGACCGTGACTCTCGATGGGCAGACGCTTTACATCGTTGGCCAATCGGGCAGCACTGCCGACACGTTTACCTTTGGCGTCAACAATCGTGGCCTCATCGAGCGCGTGGATTTATCCTTCGATCCCGAAGTGAGCGATTGGGATGCGGATGGATTGCCGGACGCTTATGAAGAACTTTTTGCCGATGCAATGGTCGGGGTGGAAAATGATGATTTAGGGCTGAATAATAATTCCAATGACGCCGATGGCGACATGGACGGCGACGGAAAGTCGAACCTGGAAGAGTACCTGAACGGCGACGACCCTTACGGTTTGACCTACAACGAGTGGATTCAGATGCATGGTTTTTCCTTGGCCGATCCGCTCGCCGCGTTCGATGCGGACGCTGATGGCGACGGGCTGGCGAATTGCCTCGAGTTTGCCCTCGAAGGCGACCCGAATGCCGACGACGGCCAACTACTTGAGCAGGCAATGATTTCGCTGTCCGCCACCAACAGCAACATGACCTATCAGGTTTCGCTGCCCGGCGTGTTCGCGCCTCGACGCAACGGAATCCTGCGTAGCATCGAATACAGCAGCGACATGAAAACCTGGTCTGAAAATGGCCTCGCGATGGACGAGGACAGTGATGACCTGCTGTCGGCGACGAAACCATTTTCCGGTAGCGACAAGGCATTTTTCTTCGTCTTCAAAGTCACCGAAGAATGAAATTGATTTGCTCAATTTTGACAGCCACGGCTTTGATGTTTCTCGTAGCGTCTTGCGCCAAAAAAACTGACCCGGAGGCCTTGGCGACGGTCGGGGAAAAATCTATTTATCTGGAAGATCTTTTGAGCCGCCCTGGCGCCCGTCCCGTGTCGCAGACGCGCGAAGGGTTGACCCTTGCCCTTCGGGAAGCAGCGCTCAAAAAAGCCAAAGCTCAGCGAGCGATTGCCGCAGGTTACCTGGACGATCCGCTCGTGCAACAACGGATTGAGGCGTTGCTCGCGACAACCTGGGATCAGCGTCATGCGCCAGCGGACGATCCACGGGAATACACCATCAGCGAAGCCGACATACAATCAAAGTTTGAGCAGAGCCAGGATCAGTATGGCGCGCCTACGCGCCTACGCGCCCAAGTAATCTTGATTGAGCACGGAACGGATCAACCCCAAGCCCAACAGCTTGCTTTAAGCCTGCTTGCTCAATTACGCGATCTCCCCGCCGTCGATCGCGACCGACAGTTCGCCAAGTATGCCCAGCAGCATTCCGCTGACCAAGCGTCACGCTACCGCGCTGGCGATATCGGTTACTTCACCGAAGGCGAGACGACGCGCGGCTATTCACCGGAACTCATTCAAGCTCTCTTTAATGAAGCGAGGAACGCTAGCTTAGCTGACATCATCCTGATCGAAACCGACCGCGCTGTTTACCTCGCCAAGGCCAACGCTTATCAACCTGCCAAACAACCTTCGCTCGACGATGTGCACGAACGCCTGAAAACGCAACTGCAGGCCCACGCAGCCCAACAAGCAACGAATGACTACCAATCAGAAATCCTGAATCGCGACGTGCAGTTCTTCTACGAGCGCCTCGAAGGAATCGCGCAGACAGAGAAATCGAATGCTTCAAGCGCACCGAAGTTCAGCGGCATGTAACTTGCGGGGTGCTTTACTGGATTGTTTTTTATGCTCATGAACCGGCATCGCCGCTGCTTGTAACTGCCGCCGGTTCTTCTCGCTGGCAAAGTAAGGCAGAGTCACAGCGTGGAGTTGGATAAAATATATTCCAAGAGGACGATGCCACCCGCGCCTCCGAAGGGCACTAGAATGGCGACAAGAATCGGATTGGTGGACAATGGCTCGAATGCGCCGCGTTTCAATCCACGAATTTGTTCCATCGCGGTGTCGATGAGTTTTTCGTGATTTGCAAATTCTGAATTTGGGTTTGGGCTCAAGGAAAAGTCGATGACCTCTAATTTGGCTCTGGCCAGTCTCGCTAGTGCGCGTTTGCGTGCAGATTCCGCAACGGTGCGTAGGCGAATGGCACTAAAGAGGACGATTGCAAAAAATATTAAGATCACTAGCACCAGACCCAGAGGCCAGGTCCAGCGATCAAATTTATCCCACCGTGATAGCAGCATGAGAAACAGGATGAAAAAGGGACCGACGATCAAATTCATTCCTGGCGTTGTTATCTTGGCGATTAAGGAAATTTTCAGCCATTCGAATAGATAGTGGTGAGTGATGTCCGGATTCTCACTTTCGCTGATTTCGGGATTCGTTGATTCGGTCGATACTTTCTTTGTCGAATTCTCAGCAATTGCCTCAACTAGACGTTTGGGGAACAAATCTTCCTCATCGGCAGTAGCGCTCGCGTTGATTGTGCTGCGCGGATTCACAATTTCACGCGGCCATTTAGTCCAGTGGAATGAAAGATCTTTGATGAGCCTGGAGGTCCGATGGTTGATGAGGATGATCATCGAGAGCAGGAAATATAGCCAGAAAAGGCAAAAGCGGAGCATGAACTGATCGGTGTTGAATGCGAGATCTCCGCGAGCTGGGACGACGGGTGAGCCAAATGTTTTAACGATGAGGATCGCACAGCCCATGAGGAATATTGCGAGTAAGAAGGAATACGCCAGCAGCATTGGGGTGTTGGTGCTGTGCGTGAATTGTTTCCATACTGCTTTTACAGAGACGGGTTCTAGTACGCTTTTGGCTGCGGAGTCTGACTCAAAAAGCTTTTCAGGGCGCCGCAAAATTAGAAAGAATTTTGCAATCCACATGCCCAGTTTTATCCAGATTTCTTGTGGGCTCGTTTTGAGATAGCGAATGATGTGCCCGAAATGTGTGTAGCGCAAAGTCGGTGCTGGTAGTTTAAAATAGCGTGATATCTGGAGTTTGGCTAAATTGAAGCGGACCAGGCCTTCAAGGATAAAGAACCCGGTGGCAATGCAGGCGACAAGTCGGATGATTTCTGTCATCCAGATACTCACCCCTCCCGAGGTCGACCACGGCTCGCCGGTAGGATCGTAATGGGAGCGATAAATGCTAACGACAAGGGCGAGAGCAATGACAATGGAAACGGCGAACCAAAGGTTGATCAGGCGGCTTAACAGTTGGTAGCCGAAATCTTTGGTCGAGGATTTGTGGTTGGTCGCATCACTCATGATTCGGTCGTTTTCGGGTTTAGTATATTGGAGGCCTCATAGAGTCGCTTCAGGTGTGAGTGCAGCACATCGAAGCGGAAGTAAACCATGGCGAGCATGAATGCTAAAAAGAAAAATGTAATGGTGACCAGCGCTGGCCATTTTCCATTAGACTTAGAAACGGAGTCACCCAGCGCGCTGCGGTTGCCAGTGTCTCGTGTTGGCGTCAGGTCGTAAGCCCAGCCATCGGAACCAATTTCGTAGATTTTCGGTTGGAAGCTATTTTTTTCCAAAGCCTGCCCGGCATCCTTATTGCCCAATGCACAGAGAGTGGCCAGGTAGGCAGATGTTTGGTAGGAGTTCCTGAGTGGAGCAGTGGAGCCCTGTAGAGTTCCGTCGAGTTTGAGGCCATGGGATGAGGCAATGAGCAGATTGCGCGTTGAGTCGATGATGTTCAGGTGCAGGAGTTGAGCATCCAGGTCGGTGGTAAAGAAAATCGCGTTGGAGAATGACCGACGTAATGCCTGAAGAATTAATATTTTATCGTGTATGTCGCTGCCGAGCACACCGACGGCGCGGACGCTTGTCTCGTCAATTTCATTTCGATTGAGTGTGTCGAAGGCAATGCGTCGAAAGTAGTCGTGCTGAGAGGGCCCGTTGGCGAGCTCCATTAGTGAAAGCGCAGGGTCATTCTTATTCGGAATTTGCGCATTGCTAGCGTTTGATTTACTGCCTCCCGTGATGAGTCGGCCATCGAGTCCGCGTAAATATCCATAGGAGATGACATCCTGCGGGATGCTCCAGTTATTTTTCCCGTGGCCAGCGATTCGCTGCTCATTGATTTCACTAATAAAGACGCGTGGCAGGGCGCGACCAAAGGCGGTATCTCGATCAGAAAACAGAATGAGGCGTTCTTCATCGATGTCCTCGGTGAAGTTTACTTTTCGACGAGCTAGCTCGGCTAACATTGCCTTGGCCAGAACGTCGTCGGTAAGCAGTGTTCTGCGGAATGAAAATCCAGCTTGTTTGAACAGGGAGCTGATGACCTGATCGGCTTGTTCGCTGGCGGCGTCAATCTCGACCATACGCAATAGCATTTCTGACGGGACGGTGGAGTAGGGTGAGTAGATGGGGATCGGGTCTTTTGAGGCATTGCTTGGTGAAATCTGCATGAGTGCCGGGCTTGGATCAGCGCCCTGTCGCTTGATCAGGTTGGCCTTCAATTCCTTGAGCATTAACTCCAGTGTGTTTGTGCCTGAAGGCCCGATGATTTTTAAATCAATGTTCTTTTGTTTGGGCTTTTGGAAGAATACGATGGGGTCTTCGTTAAATCGTCCTTTCATTTGGAAGTGCGCCAATCCGATGTGGTGCAGTAGGTAGATTAGGCGCTTGGAGATTGAATCATCGAGGGCGTCCTCATTTACCCACAGAACCAATACTTCTTCATAGCCAAACGGATTTTTCGGATTGAGCTTATCGCGAACAAACCATTCGTAGGGGACATGAGACAGGTTTTGCTCGAAGCTGCCTTTGGCGCATGACTGACCAAACAGGGCCTTGGTCATGTTCGATTCGCTCGGGCTGCGAAGCTCGAATACGCCAATGTGGTCCGCGTCCTCGGGATAGTAACCTTCGTTACTTAGGCCAGCCATGATCGCATGCCGCATCCGTATGCGTTTCTCCGTGTCTTCGGGATAATTCCGCGAATTGACCATCGCCAACAGAACTAGCTTTTTGTGGCTACGTGGGTTGTCTACCATTTCTGGCGACATGCTGAAGAAGCTGTGGAACTCTTGCCATTCTGTGGTGTTGCGAGGAGCGGGGGTTAGCGGTTTGGCTGGTTCGCAGAGAGCCCTGCTACCGTGAATGCGGGCCAGAAGGGCGTTGTAGGACTCATGTAGAATTGTGCTGCGATCATGCTCAATGTAGAAGTCCCGCTCTTTGATCAACGCCTCAAGCTTCGTCCAGTCGTAGTTCTTCTGAGACGCTTTGTCGGTTCTTGAATTTTCAGCTGTCCCCGAGTTCGTGTTTTTAGGAATGTTATAGTGCGCTGACCAAGCGCATCTCCACATATCTGCTGCATTGCGCATAAGTGCTTCTACATTGATGTTGAAGCACTGTATTGGGAGAATCAGCAAAGAGATCGACCGTGGTTTTGGAGGATCGATCGTTAAGGGATCCGTCGAATCGGCCAATTGCAGTTGCTCTCTTACGTTGGCCAGGCGTTGGACATGCGTGTCGGGGCTGAGTCCCGAATCTTGAAATTGTTTCAGGTGTTCGTCCAACGCTTTGAGCGGGTCTTGCCACAAACGCGCTGGGACATTTTCGCCCTGCATTTCGATCACGAACTCGTCGTTTTTGGAGTCGATGGACGGTCGTGTGTCGCTGTAGGGACGGTTGAAATAGGAAGTGACTCCTCCCGCCATAGAAAGTATAACGAGCATGACTGGCATCCAGGGAGAGTAAGAGGACGACAGGTCAGAACTAGGCAGTTTGGACATGACGAACAGCCATTAGCTTGATAGCGATGGTTACGGCTGACAGGAGTTCAGCCGTAAATGTATGCCCTGACCGATGAGCTGCCAGGGAGTATGCTGCTTACGGCGGGCCAGAATGACAGTAGGTAAAAAAGTGTCGTTGAAGCATGTAGAAGTGCTTCAGCCACACGAATGGCTTATTTAGGCCCCAGGCCTAATAGTAGCGATGAATTGCGGTAATGGTGAAGGTATATCTAAAAATATAGTAAAAAACCAACACTAATATTCGTCAAATTTATACAATGTGTTATAATAATGAGTTAATTCGGTGTTAATATGCTAGTTTGTGGCTTTGGGTTTCCTGTCATTCGATTTTCGTAGTCGGTCGGAAACGCACAAGCATTGCATCAGATGCACACTAACGATTTGTCAACAAGTGTGCTAGACTTGAGTCACCCTTTTAATCTCACGAATCGCTGTTATCGAATGCTGACCTAAGCGCACTGTTTCACCCCGGTTTTCTTGCGCCTAGTCACCCTTCGAATATTGAACTCCTATCGGTGGTCTTGGCGGTTCGCTGTACCCAAAAATAACTAACCCCACGAAAATATGCGAATGCCCTACTTGTGTAATTCGCTGGCCTGTCTTGCCGGGTCAGCTTTGTTATTAATGGCGGTCTCACCGCGATTATTCGCACAGGCTCCACCCATTGACGGTGATTGGACGCTGACTTTTGAAGATAACTTTAGCGGTTCCACGCTTGACGGAGCCAAGTGGCGCGTCGGCACGCATTATCAGGGAATTGCGGGCTCTGGTGGAAATGATCCCAGCAACATCACTGTTTCCAGCGGGACGTTGAAACTCATGGCCTCGACGGATGACACCGTGATGAGCGGGACGAGTTACTCCTACTCCTGCGGTGAGGTCAGCACCTTTGCCAATTTTAATCAGCAGAACGGCTATTTTGAGGCCCGGGTTAAGTATCCTGCGGTGACCGGATTGTGGCCGGCCTTCTGGCTAATGCCGGATCGTGGTGAATATGGGGCGCAGGCTAATTATCGACGGACGTATTTAAAGTTCGACGTCAGCGGCTTCAGCGGATCGGTCAGCTCGGCACAGTTGCAGTTGACGATCGCTGGCGGGCAAACGAACGGAACGAATAATTTGCTGGTGCTTCCAGTGGCTGATGGCTCCTGGTCGGAGTCGACGATTAATTGGAACAATGCGCCGACGCCGAATCCGTGTTGGCTCGCGCAGGCCTGGAATACTACGGTGACGGTGGGCAGTACGGTGACGCTGGATCTAACCGACTATGTTTCCCAGGAAACAAGTGGCGATGACGTGGTGAGCCTTTGTCTGGCGGACACGTTTATGCGCGATCAGCTTCTGCAGTTTTACAGCAGTGAGGCCGCGACGCAGGCGGATCGACCGAAGCTCGTGATCAACGGACAAACTTTTTATGCGTCGCAGGACGCCACGGTGCGTTGGGGAAGCTATGCGAGCACGAACTATGGCAGTGCGACGACTCTCGAAGTCAAGGATTCATGGGGAAATACTGCGGACACCTTTTATGGCGGCATGGAAGTGGACATCATGGAAGCGCTGGGCATCTGGGGATCGGAAAAGATTCAGCACGCTGTTCACTGGGATGGCTATGGTTCCTCACATCAAAGCCAGGAGTGGCCGAACATTACGTTCTCGGCAACGGGCGATGGCTTCCATACCTACGGCCTTTATTGGGAGCCGAACCGATTGGAATTCTATGTGGATGGCGTTAACACTGCGAGTTGGACCAATTCCCGTGTGTTGAGTGTGCCTGCTTACCTGATTCTCTCGCTTCAGTTGGGCGGATGGGGAGGCAACAATCCCGGTACGCAGGTGAATAATCAAGTCATGGAAGTGGATTACGTCCGGGTGTGGAGTGGAACTAAAACTGATAGCGGTGGCGGCGACATTGAAGGCACAAAAAATATCATCAATGTCTACACGGGTAAGGCGTTGCGTCCACTTGATGCGGGGACGGGTGACAATGTGCAAATCGTCCAGCATACATTGGATACCGCTTGGAACAGCCAGAAGTGGTATGTCAGTGATGTGGGTGGCGGCTACTACAGCATTATCAACAAGTATACGGGTAAATCCCTGCGTCCCTTGGATGCTGGGACCGGGGACAACGTTAATCTGGTCCAGTATGCATACAGCTCCTTCTGGGATTCGCAAAAGTGGGAGTTCCACGATGCCGGTAGCGGCGCCTATCAAATCGAAAACAAATACACTGGCAAGGTGCTACGCCCCTACAATGCAGGCGTCGGTGACGACGTGAATATCGTGCAGCAGACGCTCGATCCGCTGTGGACATCACAAATGTGGCAACTCGTAGAGAATCCCTAGATGCTCTGATTGACGGAATATTCTAAACTAGCTGCGGAAGGCAAATTCCTTTCGCAGCTTTATAGATTGATGAAACGAAATTTGATTTTGTTCGGTTTTGCGCTGGCAATGCTTGGCGTGACTTGGCTTTATCTGCGCTCTGGACCGGGCGCTAATCAACAACAGCGATCGGCTTCCGACTATGGCCTCGCGGACAAAGATGACGCGTTGGTGCAGATAATGAAAACACAGGAGGCTTGGGCGCCGAGTCTGGACGTGTCGATGGCGCCGTTAGCGTCACGTGTGCAGTTGGCGTTGTTGGAGGAAAATATTCAAAGTCGATATGAAGCGTTCGAGTTGGCTCTGCATGAATTAAATGCAGGAAACATCGATGAGGTCCGGACGCTGGTAGAGCAGATGATGCCAGATGCTTTGCGATACAAAGCTTTTTATGAACTGTTGCTGGAGCGTTGGGCTTACTTTGATGGCGTCGGCGCAGTGAACTACGCCATGCAGGCATTGGAAGGGGATGTGCGTCTGGACGCTGGCGTGGCTGCCTTGCGTAGTTGGGCGTCAATGGATATGGCTTCGGCTGTGAATTATGTCGGCGCATTGCCGGACGCCTACGGTAAAGATTATTTGGTATATGATATGGCTTATGCATACGCGGCGGTCGACCCCAGCGCGGCAATGAGCTGGGTGTATGCGCTGCCGGACGGTTTGCGGGGAACTGCGGCTCGACATGCAATGGGCCATTGGCTGAATCTCGATCCCAGAGCGGCGACTGCATGGTTGGTTGAGCACGCAGACCCTGCTTCGGAAACGGTTTCAATTGCCGAAGCTGCGGTACACTGGACGCGGGTAGATTTGGAGCGGGCGGATGAGTTTATTGCACAGTTGGAATCGCCCGCCGCGAAGTCCGTCGCGATGTCAGCAGTGGTGGATTGGCTGGCGACGGAGCAGCCCGGTGTCGTTGCGGATTGGCTAAACCAATATGCAGACTCACCTTCACTCGACCGGGCGTTGGCGTGTTTCGCCCAAAGCATTTGCTTGGATGACGCCGCCTGCGCCAATAACTGGGCGGGGGCGATAACGGATGCGGAACTCCGCTTGGCGACTCAGAGTGAAATCGCCCGGCGTTCTGGTGAATCCGTGACTGAGCGGCCACAACAAATGCTGCATAAGCAGAATTTGATCGGCTACTGACCCAGCCCTTGAGGGTGGTTCTGGCTTGAATGGAACGCAATTTCTGGTGAGATATGGCTGTGATTTCTCCGCGTTTATTTTTACTCCGACAGTTCATGAAATCTTCCCTCATCATCGCTGCTGGTGCGCTTGCGACTAGCGCACATGCTCAGCAGTACTCTGAACTCTGGGGCCAGAACGGTGAGGAGTGGGCGCCCGGGGGGCGTTTGCCCGACTTCTCGTTTGCGGGTTATCATTTTGGCGAAGATCCGTTACCCGAATATGAAGTGGTTTGCTCGGTGAAGGATTTTGGAGCGGTTGGAGATGGCGTGCACGACGACACGCAGGCCTTCAAGGACGCCATTGCCCAGACCGATGCGGGCGCGATTTTTGTGCCAGCCGGTCGCTATCTCATCACCGATATACTTTGGATTACAAAGCCCAACTTAGTTTTGCGCGGCGCGGGCCCGGAGCAAAGCGTGCTGTATTGTCCCAAGCCCCTCGAGGAAATAAAGCCCAACATGAGCGCCACGACAGCCGGTCGACCTACTTCGAACTATTCCTGGAGCGGGGGCATTGTATGGCTCAAGGGCAGCTACAAGTGGCCTTGGTTAACGAAAATTTCTGGCACTGCGGAACGTGGTGATCATTGGGTGGACGTAGAGTCGGCGGATCGGCTTGCAGTGGGGGATGTTGTATTGGTGGCGGTCAATGAGGACGAGCCTGGCTCTCTGCTTGAGCATCTCTATTCCGGTGATTCTGGGGATGTGCAGAACATCAATAAGGTCAGCGTCAACATGCGTAGCCGTATAATGGAGATCGACAATCAGCGCGTGAAGCTTGAGCGCCCCTTGAGCTTTGATCTGCGGCCGGAGTGGAATCCATTGCTGCGTGGTTCGGACTTTACTGTTTTTGAGTCAGGCGTTGAAGACTTGGGTTTTGAGTTTCCGAATACTCCCTACGAAGGGCACTTTACCGAATTGGGATACAATGCCATCGCGATTAATCGCGCCGCTGATTGCTGGGTGCGCAATGTACACATTGTCAACTGTGACAGCGGTATCTATGTCAGGGGCTACAATTGCACGATCGATGGGGTGGTGATCGAGTCTGATCGTGAGCCGGACGCAAGTGGGAAGACCGGCCACCATGGCTTGGATATGGGGAATGATTGCTTGTTGGAGAATTTCGATATCCAGACTGAGTTCATTCATGACATCACCGTTGACCATCATGCATCGCGGAACGTGGTCAAGAATGGTCGCGCCGTGGATATGAGATTGGATCACCACCGCCGCGCGCCCTATCAGAATTTATTTTGTAATCTGGATGTTGGCAAGGGCACGGATATCTGGCACTGCGGTGGCGGCGAGGCATTGGGCAAGCACAGCGCTGCGCGTGGTGTGTTTTGGGGGTTTAGGTCGGAGCAAAATATTCAGCCTCCCAAGCCTGGTTTCGGGCCAGAGTCACTGATGTTTGTCGGCCTGAAAACGGATCATCCTTCGACGACCGACCCAAATGGAGTCTGGTGGGAGGCGATCCCGCCAGAACAACTGCAGCCTGCTGATTTGCATGCGGCGCAGCTCAAGCGACGATTGGAGCAGAGACCAGATGAGTAAGCTATTTTGACCAGCTCCCGAAATCGGAGGAGGATAAAAGTCTGTGGAGTGTGTGTGCGTTCCGATATGATAGGATGGCATCTACTTCATCTGCTTGAATGTTGATCACGCTGGCTGGTCGTTGCATTGGCAGATTGCAGAATCAGAGATTGCCTAGGGTTAAATTGCCCTGTAGGCAGTTCTCATTCTAGTTGGCCCGTCTGCTGCTGGGCTCGCATTACTGTGTATACTATTCATGGACAAGCTCGATATCATTTCATTGGGGTTGATCTTCTTTGCGGTCATTGTGATCGTGTTGGGGATCGTCAAAATTCACTGTTACCCAGGTAAAGTTGCGGAGGAGCGTGGGCACCCGCAGGCCAAGGCAATCGAGGTGACTTCGCTGTTGGGCTTAATTGCCTTTCCGCTCTGGATGTTTGCACTGATGTGGGCTTATTCCAATGCCGTCATCGGCAAGATATACCGCGAAGAGCCGGTAAAGGAAGAAAAGCCGCCCAAGCCTTTGCCGGAGTTTCTGGAAAAGCATCGGAAGCACCACAAGGAAGCGGATCAGGCCAAGGTCGAATCCACCAAAGCGCCGAAAGAGAGCAAATAAGGCTACGACATGGAGCTATTACTGACCATTGCCTATTACTTCCTCGTGCGACTGATCTTTATTGATTACAAGCTGCTGCCGTGGAATCTGTTTTTTAAATTTGTCGTTTGCGCGCTTTATTGCGCGGCGGCGTTGACCGAGGTGCTGATGCTTGGCCAGTTTACGCCTTACAGCAAATATGCTTTTACGCAGGCTTATGTGGTGCAAATGGCGCCGGAGTATGGCGGCATGGTGGACGAAGTATACGTTCAGGCAAACCAACGCGTGAAGAAGGGCGACCCTCTCTTTAAAATGGATTCGGAAAACTGGGCTGATCGCGTGCGCGAATACGAAGCCCAGCTCGTCTTGGCGCAATCGCAGGTGTCGACCATGGAAGCGCAGGTCGAGGAGGCGCAAGCTCGCGTGGAGCAGGCGCAGGCCCAGCTCGCGCTCGACCAGGAAAAACTGACCGAGCTCACCGCTGCCAACCAGAAAAACGCAGTTGCGACGATCCGCATCCAACAACAGCAACAGAGCGTCCGCAACTCCGAGGCCCAACTGAAGGTCAACCAGGCGTCTTTGCGCGCGGCTCAAATTGCCTACGACGCCAAGCTGGACGGCGTGCATGCGCAGGTGGCTGACGTGGAAGCGAAGTTGGCTACCGCCAAATACAACCTGGACCACACGGTCATCCGCGCGCCGGCTGACGGTTACGTGCCGAACATGCAGCTTTACCCGGGTTCGTTTATTCGCCTGAAGCAGCCGGTGATGCCCTTTGTCAACGAAGAGGAATACTGGATCGTTGGCGGCTTCGATCAACGCGGCATGCAGCACGTGCGCGAGGGGGACAAGGCCGAGATTGCCTTTGAAATGTATCCGGGTGAAGTCTTCGAAGCCGAGGTGGTGAGCATTGGCTGGGCGTCTTATGGCGCGCAGGGCATTCCGAGCGGCGTTCTGCAACAAGGCGTCAATCACCCGAGCATGGAGTTTGCGATCCGCCTGAAGCTCACCGAGGAAAATCCGAAGTATCCCATGCGCTTTGGCGCGGCTTCGTTGGTGGCGGTTCACTCGAAGGAAGCGGCGGATATTTTGGTCGTTCTGCGGCAGATTGAAATCCGCTCCGAGAGCTACTTGAACTACCTGTTCAACCCATTTTAAGGCCGGATGAAACGCATGACGCCAAAGCTGCGCAACCGCGTTGGGTTGTTCCTGTTCTCCGCTTTGCTGGGCGGGTGCATCGTCGGCCCGGACTACAAAAAGGCTGACATCGCGACGCCAGAATCCTGGAGCAATCCTATTCAAAGCGAGCCGCCCAATGAGCCTGCGGCGCCGCTTAAGGACTGGTGGACGATTTTCAATGACCCGGTGCTCAACCAACTGATCGAAGAAGCGCACGAGTCCAACCTCACTTTGCAAGCCGCGTTGGGCAGCGTGCGCGAGGCACGGGCGCGATTGGCCTATGCTGGTGCGCAGAATTTGCCCGAGGTCAGCGCCTTCGCGCGACCTTCCACCACAAAAATCAGTGACAATGGCGCTTTTCGCCAGATTGCGCCGCCCGGTGGATTCAAGGGGCAGAGCATGATGATCTTTGGTCTCGATGCGGCGTGGGAAATCGACGTTTTTGGGCGTAATAAACGCGAGGTGGAGGCGGAAAGCGCGCGCTACGAATCATCCATCGAAACTTACCGTGACGCTCTGGTGTCGCTCTATGCCGAAGTGGCGTTGACCTACATTGAAATCCGTTCCTACCAAGCGCACATTGCGAAGGCTGAGAGCAATATCGAGGTCCAGCAAAAGGCGCTGGATTTGACTGAGGAGCGTTTCCGCGATGGGCTGACTTCCGCGTTGGATATCGAGCAGGCGAAGTCGAACCTCTACTCGACTCAGGCGGCAGTGCCGCTCTTTCGTCTGCACATGAACGAAGCATACAATCGGTTGGCCGTGCTTTGTGCGAAAGACGCGGGGTCGTTGCAGGGAGAAATCGCCGACACCGCGACCTTGCCCGCGCCGGTCATGGATGTCGCCTCTGGTGTGCCTGCCGACCTCATGCGACAGCGCCCGGACATTCGCCGCGCCGAGCGTGAGGCTGCTGCGGCGACGGCGATGATTGGTGTTGCCGAGGCCGATCTTTACCCGCGCTTCGCGCTCAAGGGCTCGATTGGTCTGGAGTCAAGTTCGGCCAGTTCTCTGTTTGATTCCTCCAGCTTAATCTGGACCGTGGCGGCGCCCATCCATTGGAATATCTTTACCGCTGGGCGCACGCTGGATCACATCGAAATCAAGGATGAGCAGGCGAAACAAGCGGTGCTCAACTATCGGCAGACGGTCCTCGTGGCGCTGGAAGAAGTCGAAAACGCGATCACTGGATTCAACGAATTCCGCATCCGGCATCAGCATTTGACGGACGCGACTAAGGCCACCAGCAACGCAGTGGAGCTCGTGACCACGCAGTACGAAAACGGTCTCACGGACTTCAACAACGTCCTCGACATGCAGCGCGCTCTCTACGATCAGGAGAACCGCTTGGTCAGCTCGCAAACTGATTCGCTACGTAACATCGTCGCCCTTTATAAGGCGATGGGGGGAGGTTGGCAGCCACCCGAAGAAACGGAAATCATCGAAGACTCGGTTAACGTGCAGTAGAGTTGTAACGCCTGGCGATCGTGACATCTTTCGGATTGTCGGGAATAAACTGGGGCAGTAGAGTGTCTGGTCTTAGTTCCCCACATTGCTTATGACGCGTTTCCTCCTCACTGCTGCGCTGGCTCCTTTGGGCCTGCTCGCGCTGGACCCGACTCCGGCCGAACTCAAACAATACAACGGCGCCGCCTTTGGAGCCTTCCCGGTGGAGTATCCCAGCACGCCTAGTGGCCAGAGCAATGCGATCAAGCAGTTTGGCGAATACACCCTGGGGGACATCGACGGTGAGCTTGGGCACATCCAGTCCCTTGGCGTCAATCAGGTGAAAACCTATGCGCACGCGATCTGGGCCCCGGTCACGCAGTATGACCAAGGCTTGCAGCAATACATTGAGGGTTGGAATTCCATCGTCAGCAGCCCAACCAGCACGACGGCGACGACCGCTCTGGGCACGCTGAATAATCCATTCGACAACTGGTCGTTCATCACCGCCGGAACTAAGTGGGTCATTCCCATGGCGACGGCGCGGGGGATGAACGTCTTTGCCACGGCGAATGTGAGCAGTGGCACCTTGGCTAGTTCGCCCACTGGCGTGCCAGCGACGGTCGACATCAAATACCGCGTGAACGGCTCGGTGAAAACGATGTCTGTCACCACGAGTGGCCTGAGCCTCCCCGGCGGTTACACCACCTACACGAGCGCTCACTGGGATGTGGAGTTGGCGATTGCCGCTATTGCAAACGACCGCCTACAACTGTCGCAACCAACTTCAAGCACTGGCAGCTATGCCGTCAGTACACTTTCAGGTCAGAACCGCACTTATGTCGACGCTCTGATTATCGGCAACGAAGTGTTGTCGACGGGCGGCATGACCGCCACGCAGGTTCAGCATATGGTGAAGTTCGCCAAGGACCGCCGCACCGCTTACGGGCTGACGGTGGCCGAATTGCCGATCACGACTTGCACGAACAGTTTGGGAAACTGGCAGAGCATGCAGTCCAACGTGTTGCCGGAAATCGAGACGTTTATTGTGTTCAACACCTATGGACTGCAGTTTACGAGCGTGGCTGGCACGAACCAGGCAAGCCCCAGCGGCCTGAGCACGTCGAACCCCGCCAAGTCGGTCAGCGATCAAGTCATTGCGAACATTCAGGCGTTTCAAACCTGGCTTAGCGGCACGGCCCAAAGTGGGTTGACCGTTGTCGTTGGCGAGCATGGCTACCCGTCTGAAACAGCGGCCAGCGACCCCAACAATCTCTTCAGCAACACGCACGCGGCGCAGTATTATTGTGGTGATTCAAGCTTGAGTTATAAGGGTGCACTGAGCGCGATTGCCGAGCAAAAGGTGTTGTGCTTCTTCTTCGAGGCTTTTGATGAACCGTGGAAAGACCTCGCACATCCCACCGACGGCGCCGAGAACTATTGGGGGGTAGCGATTGCCAGCCAGAGCGCACGCCGGGCGCCCAGCAACCCCTACGATCCGTCGACCTATGACGTGTGGACTTATCCGCAAACTTACGCGCAAAAGACCGACTACTGTTCGCCGTTCATCCCGGCCCAAACACTCGACTCCGATGGCGACGGGCTCACGGATAATTTCGAAGCGCAAATCATTAACTTCCATTCGAATGACGCCATTGCTGGTTTCGCTGATGTGCAGCCGGACGATGACTTTGACAACGATGGCCTGACCGAAAGCCAGGAGCATCGCCTGGGGACCAGCCCAGTTAGTCAGGACAGCGACAATGATCTCTTTGACGACTTAAAAGAGGTCAACTTCGGCTCCGACCCCAACGATCCGCGTAGCTTGCCGATTACGCAGGAGTTGGATGTTGTGCTGGAATACCGCTTTGTGACCCAAGTGGGCTATATTTACCAAGTGCAGTATGCGGTCGATGGCGAGTATTGGGAAGACGTCGATTCGCCGGTGGTCGGCGATGGCGAGGTCCAGACGGTTATCATTTCGCTGGAAGGCCGTGAGAGCGGTAGTGATCATTACCGGTTGAGGGTTTCCCTGGCGGATTAACGCCCTGAAGCTAAACCAAGCTCATTCTTGCGTATCGTTGGATGGACATCCGAGGATTAATGCCCTATGATTGCGGGTTTTAGTTCTCAGATTCTACTACTTACATTTGTATGCGATTTGTTTATCTGCTCACACTAATTGTGGTCTGTGCCCATGTGTCGCGCGCGTCGCATCCTGCGGATGCCAATGCGGACAACCACATCACCGCCGCTGAACTCGCGGCCTACGTGGCGCAGGAAGGCTCCACCAGTGAACCAGCCCTACAGGCGGTCAATATCTGGAAGCACGGTGAGCGTTACCGGACCATTGTGGACGGCTCCACCGACTACTATGTGCCCAATCCGGTGAGTGGGCCGGATTTCGTGGCGTTGGAGACGTTGAACCCAGCGGCGGCAACGTCGGTCGAGCTTTACGGCCTGACCTTGGAGCCCGCTGGCTACGCTGCATTTTATCAGATACCCGGCATCGACGAAGTGGTGATGCCTGCAACGATCATGGTGACGGATGCCGGCTACTCGCTGGCCATCCCGCCGCATCCGATCACGCCGATGCAGGGTGGATTAGTCAGCTTTACGCTCTATCCGCAGGGCGCTCAGCCAACCGAGGCTAACAGCATATTGACCGGGCAGGTGACGATTAAGGCCTTGCCAGCGGCGACTTTTGGAATCACTCAATTACGCTCCAAGGCCAGTACGCTGGCGGCACGGCTAGAGGCGCGCAACGAAGTCGATTTTTCGGACTATTTCACGGGGGGAGCCAAGGAGTTCGGCCCCTTCGCCAACGAAGCGGAAAAAGCTCAGATTGCCGCCATGCGTTACTTGCTCGATCCCAATTTCCCCGGTGGCCTGGTTGAGTTGGACACCGACATTCTCGCGGGTGATGATCCGCTGGTCGAAAGCCTGCGTGCGCAGGTGGATTCGCTCATTACGCAAAGCGGTGTTGAAGGGTTCATTGATGAGTATTTGGCGGAGTTTTCGGCCGATGGCGGCGCTGCCGCGCGCACAGCGAAAAGCGTTAGGAAGACGCCGCGCGCCTACGACCCCAGCCCAAACAACGATGCCGAACTCAGCAAACTCATGCGTGAGCAATACGCCGCAGAGTATGTGCTCGGCTCCGAAATTTTCAGTTCTGAAACTGGAGCCAAGCTGGCGGTGCTTGGTTTAGCTGGCGCCCCGGGCAAGGTCGCCACGGCGCCCATTAGCGTGACCATCACCGGTATGCGCGTTGACTACGAATCGATCGCCAACACCTACCCGGCGCAGGGTAAGATCGAGGCGACATTTCCCATCCGCCAATACCTGCAGGACGAGTGTGACAAGCAAGGTCAGTGGACTGCATTCGCCATCGTTTCGAGCAAGGGCTGGAGCATCGATGGCGCGGCGACTGATGTCGTGCTGACCGCGATTGGCGCTGGTGGCGCGGCGGCGGACGGTGTCAAAGCATTCAAATCGGCCGATGTTGTGAAGAAGACTTACGACACCGGCGTGCGTACCGCAATGGTCAACAAGACCGTGGAAACTTACGAGACCGGGCGCGACTTTACGCGAGACGAAATTATTAAAAACTATCAGAACAAGGAAGCGACCAAGGAGATTCCGTCAGAGACGTGGAATGTGCCGCTGGCCTACCCCTATGGTGAAATGATTCAGGTTGGGCAGCCGGTTTTGACCATCACCAACAACTATTACCAGCCCAAGGATTTGGGCACGGTTAATGTCTACATTCAGGGAAGCGCCTCGGGTAGCACGGCGTTTCCGCCAGGTCGTTTGGAGAGTTCCGACGTCGTGCAGATCACGGCGATTCCGGCGAGTGTGTCCATGGAGGGGTGTCCCCCAAACCATTACACGCCGGGCGAGCAATACACGATCACTGCCACAGCCAGGGATTTAGCGGACTTATCGACTGTTTCCTACGTCTGGGACGCCACCGAAGGAACGCTTTCAAACATCACCTCGTTGGGTGATGGCATTTCACGCGCTGTGTGGACCGCTCCGGATCCCGCACCGCAAGGATTGGTTACGATCACCGCGACGGCCCGTGCGCCTATTTGTGTGCCTGTCGGCGGCGCTGATCCCGAAGGGTTCTGCATCACAAGCGGCTCCGCGTTCGAGCTGCAGGTATCGCCGGAAAAGGACTGCTACGAAGTGGGCGAGCAAGTCACCCTGACCATGGTGGATATCAACAACCCTGGCACGCCGCCAGATACGACTTTCGAGCAAGTGTCCGGCGAGAGTATTGGCTCGGTCACGAAGACGGGAACCAACACCGCGACGGTTACTGCCAACGCGATTGGCGAAGTTGGTTTTACGGCTACGCCTAACGGCAACAGCGCCAACCTGGAGTTTGGCGCATTCGCTTTTGGCGGCTGCGATGAGCCGATTCAGATGCTGCTGTTCCCTGCGGGCGGAGGGGTGTGGTCGATTGGCTGGGCTTCGCCGGATGGCGCGATATCCTACAACCTGCTCGGCTACGCTACGGTCACCAGCAACCACATGACGCTGAGCTTTAACGCCGCCGAAAGTCGTTCGTTGATCATCGCGATGGGCGATCCGGAAGATGAGCCGCCGCCTGTTGGCTTCGTGGGCGTCTACACGGCGAGCGCCAATGCAGTCATCAACTCCGCCTTGTCCATCAACATCTCTTTCGACTTCGTGGAGGGCTCCTGTGCGGGGCCGGACACCAGCGGTTTCGTGACCTGCCTGGACGAGCAGAACCCCGAGAACACCACGGTAAACATCACCGGATTGGGGACGTCATTTACGTTAGACCCATTCATCGCTGGCACGCACAGCGCCGTCAGTTACAGCATTAACGTCGTGCCGGTTTACTAACTTCAGCTGAATCTTTTCGATGAAACATCACTTCCGTAATTTTCTCATCCTTGTCTCCGCTTTAGTGGTTAACAGCGCCTCGGCGGAAACGCTTTCTGGCGCGCAGTATACTTACACTTTCACGCCGCCAGCGGGCATTGCCCCACCTTACTTTGTAACGCAAAGTTTGAGCAGTGGTCAGGTCGTGTTCAATATTTCGGCAGGCGGGGTATTCGACGAGGAGACGCCTGCGGTCAAGTGGGGACCTTTCCTCGACGACAGCGCGGTCGAACTCAGTTTTGAACTCGTTGGCGCTACGACTGCAATCGCGGCGCCCACTGCGACCGACTCCGACAGCTCCGCAAACATTGCCGCTGCGCCGAGCAGCGAGCCAGTCGACCCGTTTCTAGTCTGGACCCAGGAGCGCTTGTCCGCGCGATCCGCGTTGGATAAAACCCTCGACGCCAATCTGGAGGGCGATCCGTTTCCCAACTTCGCCGAATACCTGCTGGGCTTTGATCCACTGCAGCGCGAAACCATCGACGACGCCTTGCTGATCGTGCCCAATGGCGAGGGCGGTTACGACATCGAGTTTAGCCGCCTGCAGGACACAAACGGTTACCAGGCCATCATTGAGCGCCTCGACCTGACAACCGGCGCCACGACTCTACTCACCGCTACCGAAACCCGCCCAGGCGGCGTTACGGACATCGTCACCGAAGTCTTCAAAGAGTCCGGCGCGCCGTTTTTCGTCCGCGTGCAGTTTGTTCCTTTTGAATCCTTGCCTGAAGAGGCAGAGTAAGGCGCTCCCTGGAGCCCTTGCAAACTACACGCCAATATCCTCGTTCCAGAGCTCGGGCTTGGCGGCGATGAAGTCGCGCATCATCTGTTTGCATGCTTCGCTGTTGAGGTGGACGAGCTCTACGCCGTTTTGGCGGAGGGTTTCCTCAGCGCCCATGAAGGTCTCATTCTCGCCAATGACAACCTTCGGAATCTTATAGAGTAAGATCGCGCCGGTGCACATCGGGCAGGGGGAGAGGGTGGTGACGATGAAACAGCTTTGATAATCTTTGGCGGACAGGCGGCCAGCGTTTTCCAGAGCGTCCATTTCGCCGTGGAGGATGGCGCTTCCTTTCTGGATGCGTTGGTTGTGGCCGCGACCAACGATTTTGGGGCCGTCCTCGGTTACTTGGACGAGGACTGATCCGATGGGAATGCCGTCTTCAGCCAAGCCTTGCCTGGCTTCATCGATAGCGGCTTGGAGGAAAGGTTGGTAATCGATGACTGGTTTGGGCATCATGCTTTGTGGTCAGTAGCTGGAGTAATTGGAGAGTTTTCGCTGAAGGTCGTCACTGTAGTAATCTTCGTGCTTCATCTTCAGCACGGTGTCGAGGGCGCGCTCGTATTTAACGTCGCTGGAATCGATGTGGGTGATTTCGCCTCTGGAGTTTTTCACAATGACAATGTAGCCCGCATATTCCCAGCCGAATTCATAGTCTGAAAAATCGGCCTCATAATTTTCAAATGAGTATTTTGCGCCCGAAACCACCGTGGTTTGTTTTTTGGGGAAATTGACCTCTATTTCAGCAACTGAGGTTACTTGCAGTGATCGTTTGTAGTAGGTGTGCCGGGCAAAACAGATGATGCGCACTGTGTTGTCCGTATATCCTTGGTAAAGGTCATCGTTGGTGATTTCGATGGTTGGTGTGAAGAAGTAGACATCGTCGTCGCTGTAGGCGTAGTTGTTCAAGGATTCGCGCTTACGGTTTTGCTTGAAGTTAAATTCCAGTTCTACCGAGGGTTTCAGCACTTCTTTCTCCGCTTGTTGCTGCTGCCACCACTTGCGTATTTCGCGCTGGTCGTCGAAGCTGAGCGTGTTCAGTGCAAGGTCGAACTTACGCTTATCAGACGTGCGAATGATGGTGAGTGTTTCCTCGCCATTTTTGTCTTTCAGATCGATCAGCTCCGCTTCGAGTGAGTCTCCGTCTTGGTTTGTGAGAGTGCGGGTCAGGGCATTGAGGGAGGTGAGTGCGCCTAGAAAAATCAGTAAGCTGTAGGTAGCGGCTTTCATGAAATTAAAAAATGGGAGTGTTTGTTGGTTGGACACCAACTTTACTCACTTGTTTAAGTGAATTCCATTATAATAAACCAAATGCTTTGCAACGTGTACGCTGCAAAGCGCTGGCCCTCTGGACTTGGTCAATACTGCGCTTTGCCATGGACTGCGCGCACGATGGCGCCGCCCAGTTTGTTGGAGGCGATGGCGTCGTAAAGCTGTCGATAGATCGTGAGAATGTGCTCGTAAAACCCTTCTGGCGTGGCCTCCTTGATCGCCGTTTCGTTCGCCTCGATTTTTTGGACTAGTTGACCATACCAGTCGGCAAAATGCGGATGTAGGGGCTCGATGGTGAAAAGCCGCCAACCGCTTTCGGCCAATAGACGTTCAATCTTATCGAGATGCAATGGATTGGGCAGGAAGGGTTTGCCGTTTTCCTTAATTGGGCTGTAGGCGTAGCTGCCGCGATCTACGAAATCAAAAATGGCCAGGCGGGATTCGTGTGTGGCCACTTGTGCTAGCGTTTTTAATGCAGCTCTTTGGTCATCAAAGAGATAGAATGCGCTGAAGCTGACAAGCAGGTCATATTCAGGCTTCAGGACGAGTGAGGAATCAACCACGTCAGTGTGGATGAAGTTGCAGCGCCGGTATTGTTCGTTGGCGTAGGCGACGGATGCGTGGTTGCTGTCGATGCCGGTCACTTGGCCCCAGCCTTGTCGGCGGATATAGTCTGCCGTCGCACCCAGGCCGCTCCCTATGTCGAGCACCTTGGTTTCGGGATTGCGGGGTAGCTTTTTGAAGACAATGTCGATCGCTTCGGTGTCTCCTGCGTGCGCATAATCTGCAGCGCGCACGATACTGAGCGCCTTTTTGCCAGCCAAGCTGTGTATCTGAAGTGGAATGTCGGGCATAAAGTCATCAAGGCGAAAATGATCCTATGTGTAAAGCCTGCGAATTTTGTCACTCGACTGCGATAATCGAGGGTTTTTTAATACAAAATTTCATTGCCGCACATGCCCACTCTCTAGTAATTCAGGAGTCGTGAACGCCTCTACTCGCATTAGCCTCTCTATTCTATTCACGCTGCCAATCATTGGCGATGCAACTGTATTTGATGTTAGTTGGATTGGCGCCGTTGACGATGCTTGGTCAACGCCAGGAAACTGGTCAGGCGGCGTTGTGCCGCAGAATGACGCCACCGATCAGTTCAACGTCACCATCGACGGAGACACTGGAGTCGGCGCCTTCGTGACGCTTTCTGGCGATTATGTTGATGTCAGTAGCTTGATTATTGATTTCGGTGATACCTTATCTGGCTATGGCAGCATTGGGGGCAGTGAAGGGCAGGCGCTGATCAACGACGGACTGATCGATGCGAACGTTAGCAGCGAGGGGCTTTACCTGTCTTTCCAGGACGGTTGGGTCAACAGCGGCACGCTCCAGTCGAGCAACGGCGGGATTGCGTCGCTTTATGGCGATGGGATCCTGGACAACACCGGCGGCATGCTTGCCTCAAGTGGCGGAGGCAGCGAAACGATTGTGGAATACGGGATCGTCGACGGTGGCAGCCTGAGCACGAGCGACAGCGGCAGAGTGGTGGTAACCAATGGTACGCTGAGCAATGTGACGAACGACGGCGAGACGTTGCTGCGTATCCAGGGCGAAGACGAGTATAGCGTCACGACGCCGAAGCTGAGCAACACGATCACGAACAACGCTTTTATCTACGTGGAGC
>JAVDPC010000015.1 GCA_031296915.1 Cerasicoccus frondis
TTAGCAGCGAGGGGCTTTACCTGTCTTTTCAGGACGGTTGGGTCAACAGCGGCACGCTCCAGTCGAGCAACGGCGGGGTAGCGTCGCTTTATGGCGATGGGATCCTGGACAACACCGGCGGCATGCTTGCCTCGAGTGGCGGAGGCAGCGAGACGATCGTGGAATACGGGATCGTCGACGGTGGCAGCCTGAGCACGAGCGACAGCGGCAGAGTGGTCGTGACGAACGGCACGCTGAGCAACGTGACGAACGACGGCGAGACGTTGCTGCGTATCCGGGGCGAAGACGAGTATAGCGTCACGACGCCGAAGCTGAGCAACACGATCACGAACAACGCTTTTATCTACGTGGAGCAGACTAGCAGCTATTTTGGCAAGGCCGGGGTTGACGGCAGCGCGACGTTGACTGGGAGCGGGACGCTGGAGCTACTCGGCGCGGTGCTCTCCAGCGCGGTGGACTCGGGGTCGAACACGCTGACGAACGCCAGCGGCCACATCATCATGGGCAGCGGCGGCTTGGGCGGTGGCAGTTCAAACTTTGTTTTGCACAACGCTGGCTTAATCCTTTCAAATCAATTTGGTGAGCTGTATTTGGATCTAATGGCAGCAGGTTCGACGAACACCGGTAGCATCAGTTCGACCAATGGCAGCGCGTTGTATATTCAGGCTTCCGGAGTATTGGACAACACGGGCGGCTGGATTAATGCAATCGATTCTGGTAGCCAGACTTACATCTCGTATGGGGAAGTGCTTGGCGGTGGATTAAGTGCTGATTTTAGCGGCCAAATCATCGTGACTGGAGCTGCGATCAATGGCGTCACCGTTCATGGCGATGTCCGTTTGCAATCTTCTAGTGACGAGATCGATTTCGGTTTTTCACCACAAATCAAAGGCGATATTACCAACTATGGCACGCTGACTGTTGAGGACCTCGGCGCATATCCCTATTATGCGACTGCAAGCGGTGTGGTTTCCTTGCAAGGCAGTGGGGCCTTATTGTTGTCCGATGGGCAATTGCAGGGGGCTTCCGGGGTGGTCAGCTCATTGACTAATGCGGAGGGCCACACCATTGGCGGAACCGGCTACCTGGGCGGCGAGGATTTGGTCCTGGTTAACGAGGGTATTCTGGCGCCTGGCGCTTCGCCGGGATTATTATCTGTCTTAGGTGGTATGGAATTTACCGATACTGCGGAGTTGGCGATCGAGCTCGCGGGCACAGTGAGCGGCTCCGAGTATGATGTGCTGGATTACTCCGACGGCGACCTAACCTTGGATGGGGAATTGAGTATTACGCTGATTGACGGCTTTGAGTCGACGATTCTGTCCACCGACACGTTTACCATCGTTGAAGCGGGCGACAGCTCCACCTACACGGGGTCTTTCACCAATATACTTCCGACCGGTCGTGTGTTAACGGCAGATGGCGTCGGCTCGTTTGCGGTGGCGCTGAATGGCTCCACCGTGGTGCTTTCGGATTACCAGGCCGCGCCCCTTGCTCCTTCACTGATCGATGACTGGGCGTGGGAAGCGTTTGGCGACCTGGATCCGGCCACTGAAGACATCGTGTGGGGCGAGAATGCCAACCCCGATGGCGACCAGTTTATCAACCTGCTCGAATACGCTTTTGGCCTCGATCCTACAGAGGGGGAAATGATGATCAACCCAACTGAATTGAGCGACATGCCCGCAGGTCTGCAACTGCGTCTGCGTCAGCGTAAGGCGAGCAGTGATCCTTATTTGAATTATGCGGTGGAAATTTCCGCCACGCTTCTGGCTGGTTCCTGGTCTTCAGATGGAGTGACTGAAGTGCCCCCGCGCGAGTCGATTAATGCTGATCTCGAATGGGTCACCTACCAACTGCCAGAAATGGACGAGGAAGAGCCACAATTCGTCCGCGTGGACGTAACGGAGAGCGCTCCTTAGGGGGGAGCTGCTCGAATGAGATTTTCTGACTATTCGCCGCCCGCCATTTGCGACAAGCGGCTGAGAGCGGCGGGACCGATCATCTCGATGGATAGCGTTTCATGAGCGGCGCCTAACTCGACGGCGGCTTTGGGCATACCGTAGACAACACAGGATTCCTGATTCTGGGCGATGGTGCGCCAACCACGTTCACGCAGTGTTTTCAGGCCTTCGGCGCCGTCACGACCCATGCCAGTGAGGATCATCGCCACGCCAGGCTTGGGCCAATGAGAAGCCAGGCTCTTGAAGAAGACATCCACTGATGGACGGTTAACGAGGTGCGTGGGCTCGATTGTAAATTCGAATACGCCTCCGGTCCGAACGCGCATGTGGGCGTCGTGTCCGGCCATGTAGACGTTGCCAGGTTGAGGGCGCATCCCATGTTGGGCGAGCTGGACGGGCAGCTTGCAGCGGGCGTTGAGCCATTCGGCCATACCAGGCGCAAATTGTGGGTCTACGTGCTGCACAATGCCCACGATGCCTGGAAAGTCCTCGTCGAGGTTGGCCAGCACGGTGGCCAACGCTTGTGGCCCCCCTGTGGAGGAGCCAATGGCCAGAAATGGCGGTTTTTCCAGCCCGGTTACGCTGGGCATCGGGAAGGCTGGACGAGTGAGGCCAGTGCAGTAGTTGGGTTGTGTTTTGCCGGCAATGAGGCCGATGCGTTGGATTTTCTCCAGCAAGGGCTGTGCCCCATCCAGGTTGCCTCCAGCTCCTAGGGTGGGGGTGACCGTGGCGTCGAGTGCGCCATGCCCCATGGCCTCGTAGACTAACTCACCGTTGGCGCCCATGGAGGCAGTCACGACTAAAATGGGCACTGGACTGCGGGCCATGATTTCTCGTGTCGCCTCGGCGCCGTTCATTACCGGCATCACGAGGTCCATCAGCACTAGGTCGGGTGTATCTGCTTCGCAGTAGTCCACGGCCTGCTGTCCGTTTTCAGCAGTCCACGCCACGGTGTGGTCACCGTTGGATTCCACCACCCGGCGTAAACACTCCAAGGCGAGATTCATGTCGTTGACTAGGCCGATGCGCATGAGCAGAAAATACTACGGCCCTTTCTACCAACGAGTTAAATATGGGCGAACTTTTTATGCAGTAAAAATGCCCTAAGCGGCGCTACCGAATTCACAGCCGCTTGTTGCGATCATTTGCGGCCAATGCTTAAAGATCACTCAGCTAACGCCTTTTCAAACCGTGTATTAGAGGAGCTTTAGTCAATGGCCTGTTGCTCCGGTGTATGAGTGCTATGGTGCTAGCTGAGGGGCTCATACCCTATGTTTATGATGTTATAGTCTTGATAACTAGTGTTTATATGCTAGGGTCTTAAGCTATGCGTTTCCATCTGCTTGCGGGGCTTAAGTCACTACTTTTGCCTCTTTTCTTTTCTATCCTAACCCTTAACGCCGCGCATCCGTATGCCGCTGATTTACTCGGATTGCTCTATATAAATGAAACCGCCGTCGGGCGGATTTTCCTTTCCATTGATAGCGATGGCAACTTCTCGGACTTGTCCGGTGACTTGACGGGTATGGTCAGCGAAACGGGCGACATCACGTTCGACGCAAATGATTTTGGGTTCACCACGGCCTCGATCGATGGAAACTTTTCCTTTGTCGCGACTGGCTCGGACAACACGCTGAGCTATCGCCTGGAAGGCGAGAAGTCGGCCGCAGTTTTTTCCAGCGAATCACTGGATGACGTGCTGACGCAGACCAACCCGCTGAACTATTTTGCCGACGCCTCAGACCTGATCTACGATGGTTCTCAGTTTGTCGCGTTGACGAACCAATCCATTGCAGTGTCCACGGATGGTCAGAATTGGGAGTCACGCGCTATCGGCCTCTCGGGTGAGTTTACCCGTATTGCTTATGGCAACGGTGTGTATGTTATCGTCGGCGACGGTAATGTGGTGGCTACTTCGTCGGATCTGGAAACTTGGACGCTACGCAGCTCGGGCATTCCGGGGCTGGCACAGCAGAACATTGTGGAGGTTGTTTTCTTCAATGGTCGATTTTGGGCGGTCAACCTTCAATACGCGTACATCAGCTCGGCTGATGGCGTTAGTTGGACTCAGGAAACTCCTTTTCACACCTATTATGGGGGGTATTCCAGAATGGAGGTGATCAACGGTAAGCTGGTCGTGGCTACGACGCAGGCTGGGAACTCCGCCAACACGGTTTACTATTCGTCCACCAATGGCCGTGATTTCACTGGCCCAACTGCGGGCGTCAACATTGGCGGCACACCGGTTTCAATGGTTGCTGGTAATGGCGTTGTGTTGGCGGCGTCTTCTGGGGGCTTGGCTATTTCAACCGATGGGGTGACTTTTTCGCGAATCACTTCATCGCTACCAGCGTCCTACCCGCGTGCGATGGTGTTTGACGGCTCAAAGTTCGTAGCGAGTTGGTACAACAGCTTTCACACGTCGACGGATGGCGTCGCGTGGACTGCCAGCACGGGCCCAGGGGGCGACATCAGTGCGATGGCCGTTAATGGTTCCACGGTCGTGGCCGTGGGCGAAGAGCCTTTTCATTCCACTGATGGCGGCGCTACTTGGGATTACACTTCAACGAATTCACTGGGCAGCACACAAAGCTACGAGGTCGTTGCTGGCAATGGCGTCTTCCTTTTTCAGTCGACCGGCTACAACACCTATCTTTCAACCGATGGGGAAAGCTTCACGGATACTGGATTGATGTTGGATGGCATTGGGTACGGCAATGGCATTTTCGCCGCCTATGACCGCGCTAACGATAAGCTAATTTACTCCGTGGACGGCATTGATTGGTTTGACGCCATTGTGGCGGTCGACCCGTTATTTGTTTCTTACGGCGCAGTGGTTTACAACGGAGAGGTCTTTTATAAAAATGGCCTCGTTTCTACTGATGGCATTCATTGGGACTGGGCCGAGGGGCTCTCAACCTTCGGTGGAGAAGCCAAGCGTGGCGGCGGTGGTGAGCTGATCAGCTACGGCAATGGCCCGACTTACAACATCTCGCTGGATAATGGTGAAACCTTTCAGGGGCGTAATCTGAGCAATCAGCAGGCTCACGCCGCTGACTATGGCAATGGCCTCTGGGTTATGGGCTTTAGTAGTGGCTACTACGCATACGGTGAGTCGCTGGATTCACTGACCTCTGCTCGCTACACCGAGGGAGTCGTGTCTCCAGACATTCGGACCATGAATTTCCTCGGCGATATTTTTTATGGTTCTCTGGAAGATAATCGCGTGATCTTGTCGACCGACGGTCATAGCTGGGTTCCGAAGGCTTTTGGGCCGAATGTTCGCTTAGTGAGCGCCGCTCAGTCTGGCCCGCTGGGCATTCTTACAGGCGATGACGCCTCGGTGTTTACCGTCGATTTGGGTGGCTCTTATGCTCTGCCGGTCATCACAGCGGAACCCGCAGGCGTAGCTGCGGACGAGCTCGATCAAGTAACGTTGACGGCGACGGTGAGCAACGGCGCCAATGCGGCATATGTCTGGATAAAAGACGGCGTGCCGGTGGCTAACATCCTGAATGTGTCTAGAGCAGACACGGCTTCGATATCCTTTAACGGAATTCGCGCCGATCAGGCTGGTGATTACCGTTTGATCGTCATTGGTTCAGATGGTGGGGCTATATCTGATGTGGCCACTGTCACTGTAGAGCCCTTGGCAGTCTTCACCATGCAGCCGCAGTCCGCCACCGCGTCTGACGGCGGGAGCTATACCTTCATTTCGGAGGTCGACGACGAGACAGCGACCTTCCAGTGGTATAAAGACGGTGTTATTTTGCCCGGCGAAACAGATAGTGCGCTTTCTTTAAGTGAACTGTCCACGGCCAGTGCTGGGATCTACACAGTGGTGGCGACGAACGCCATTGGCCCACGGGAAAGCTTGCCCGCCGCCTTGAGCATCAGCGCTGCCGTGGGGCCGACGTTGAACACCAGCTTTATGGCGAACACGCCCAGCGCTTCGCCGTTTGCGCCCGGGTCGGACACCATGTACGCCTTTGCCGAGCAGGGCGACAAGTTGATCGTTGGGGGCAGATTCTCGATCACGGAGTTTCCACGCACGTCTAGCCTCATGCGCCTAAATGCCGACGGCACCCTGGACGATACTTATGTGGGCAGACAGATTGAATACAGCCCGCGTGGGGCTGCCACCGTGGAGGAAGTGGCTTTCGACAACGAGGGCCGTATCTACACGGGCGGCGATTATCAGTTCCCAACTCCTGGTGTCGCGGTTTACGACGCCAATGGAAATCTCGTGCAAACCTTCAGCAGCTACTACCGCCAGCTGGAGTACACATTGCTTCCCTACGGTTCACGCATGGTGGTGATCGGCAACATGTATCAATTCAATGGTTACTTTGCGCGTGCCGGCATCGCAGAAATCAATACCGACACGCTCACGCACAATACTAGCTTTACCAGCAGAACCAATTCCCAGATCGGCAATATGACGCCTCATTGCGGCGCGATGCTTAGCAATGGTAAAGTCATCTTGGCTGGGATCCATGGGGGCAACTTGAAGCTGATCCGGATTAATGCCGACGGCTCGCGTGACAATGCGAACTTCGCTGAGCCGATCATGGCTGGACCTTCCTCTGTTCGTTGTTATGAACTTGTAACCGATGATGATGACAATATCTTCGCGTTGTGCTATGGCGTAACGCAGGTTAATGGCGTAGACGTTGCAAATGGCGTGATCCTGAAGTTTGACGCCAATGGCGTGATCGACACCACCTTTGCTGGCTCCTGGGCTCCGGGTAGTGATACCTTTGCCCATATGGCCTATGTGGGTGACCGCACCTTGGTCGTTGGGGGCACTGGCGCCGTGGCTCTGAGTACAGAAGATGGCAGTGTGTTGCCCGTTAACTTCGGCGCCGGTTCGAATGGCACTTACTACCTGGGCTCGATACAGGGGATTCAGCGACTGTCCGATGGTTTTGTGATCGGTGGACAATTTACCTTGTTCGATGGTCAAAGCACCAACGGCATCGCCTACTATCAGATTCCGGAGGATACCGGGCCGTCGCTGCCATTGACCATTGTCAAGCAGCCGCAAAGCGTGGTGGAGCGCCTTGGCCAGCCTGGTCGTTTGGTCGTTGCTGCGACTGGATCGGGCCTGTCTTATGAGTGGTATCACGATGGCGTCCTCGTCGATGGGGAGTTTTCTAACCAACTCGAAACAGACGCCCTCGGAGCGGGTGACTCGGGTCTCTACAAGGTCGTTGTCTACGACAAGGACGGCAACTTTGTGGAGAGTAGTGAAGTCAGCGTGACGATCCCTGATGCGCCTGTGCCATCGAGCAGCTTTGCCGATTGGGCTGAGTACAACTTGCCCCCAGGCAGCGATTTCACCCTTGGCGGCGACCTTAATGGCAATGGTCAGCCAGACGGCTTGGATTTCGTCTTCGGCTCTGGCGTGCGTCCGACGAGCTCCATGCAAACAGGCAGTCAACTTGGACTTGGCAACGACAAAGAATACTTGACCTTTCAAGTGCGGCGTCGTCGTGGCGATACCGGTCTCAACGTTTCGCCCAAGGCGGCCCCCGACCTCGCTGGTCTAGCCAATGGAGGATCGAACGTGCAGCAAGTTTCATCGATGGTGGACGGCGAGTTTGAGATTGTGACTTACCGCGCCACGTTCTCCATCGACGACACGGGAGCTGCGTTCTATATGATTACGGTCGAAGAAGATTAAACTTTGCATCGCAAAGCTTAATCTAGCTCAGATGAGTTGAATCGAATCAATCCTTCACCTGATAAGCCCGATGTAGAGGGCAAAGGCACTCTCTTTATAGCCGCCTCGCGCTTGGTTGCGCGAGGCGGCTAAACACATTTCATCTAACTTGGCCGATGAGGCCGCAGTGTTGGAGACTCAGTTACGGACTGCCTGCCCGCTCAATTGCCTCCGCCTTGTGTTGAATTCATTCTCACCCCACTTGAGGAGGCAATTAAAACTGAAACTGCTCTAACATTGTAGGCCGTGTTATTGGAAAGGATTCTGTTCTGAATCGGTGAGCTTCAATGATCGAAAGTTTTCGATGCGATGAAAAGTCAGGTAGTTGGCGTCGTGTTGGTTTTGCGCGCCGCCCTGATCGTCGTCCCACGCTGTTCGACTGACGGCGATGATATCGTCGTCTTCAAACAGCCAATCTACGTATTGGAACCCGTGGCGGGATGGGTCCGGGTGATAAAGTGCAACGTAGCGGATTTCCCATTTGCGGACATCCTTAGAGCAAGCCAGAGCCAGTGTGTTGCGACGGAACGTTTGCTTTTCGCAGTCGCTGTGTATTGGTGGAACGGCATTGCATAGTGTCCAGTACTTATTGCTTTGGGCATCATGGCGAATAGTGAATTTCGTGGCGCCGCCTGGGAGGTCGATGAGGTCTTCTTCTGGATTGAACTGTAAGGCATTTCCATCGGCATCGAGTGTTACGATGGCGGCTTTTCCAGCATTGTTATAGTCTACGCGCAATACATTGCCGATGTTGTCGTTGGGCATCACGACGGCGTTGCCTTCAAGCCATCCTCCGAAGTTTCCGTCGAGCCAATGAGGCGAGTGTCTGAGCACTGGTGTGAAGTGCCAGCTGTCTCGGCGGAGCAGGTTTGAGCCGAGGGGAGCGGACATCATGATCGGGTTGTAGCGCTCACCCCAGCGCGTACTGCCAGTTGCGTCTTCAACAGCGCGCCAGATCCGGCCATTGCTAATCGCGAATGCGGTAGGAGCGGTGTGATATTGTCCAAAGGGAGTGAGCAGGCCATTGGTGGTGTTCGTCGGATTAGTCCATGTATAACCGCCATCGTCACTGCGTCGAATGACTAAATGGCCGTGATGATGCGTTGGGCCAAACAGGTATAGTGCGCCATTATGCAGGAGTAAGCTGGACCAAAATGCGGGTGTAATGGTTGCGATTTTTGACCAATTGACGCCGGCGTCCTCGCTGCGAAAAATTACAGTCGTCGCTGCTTCGTGCTCCTTCGTTTGTGGTCCGAAAAAATCATGGCTCGCGATATACACGTTGTTATCTAGTTTCGCGATGCTGGGCGAACCGATGTATTGTCCCTCCTTTACATAGGCGTGGTCAATGATGCGACCTGGGGGCGGGGCGATCTCTGTTGATGGGGACTCGGCTTCTTGGGCCTTCTTGAATGGACTAAGCATAGAGCGAAAGGAGTTTTAAATTGCACTTCATGCTTAAAGCATCAGCATGTGTATAGCGCTTGGTATAAGGATCGTCTAATTGTGAGTATACTGAAAGAACTCAGCCTTAAACATGGTGGTAAATATACCGCACAATCTGGTATGTGGGGGTTGCCGCCGCGGGACTATTGGCTGATTTTCGAGACCTTCGACGTTATTCCATCCGGCTACGTAGGGCGGGCGGCGCAGATCCACAATAGTTGGGCGATGCGAGGCCAGGTTGAGGCTGGTGTCCGGCGGGACTTACAGTGCTATTCGTTGGTGTTCATCACGGAAGGTGGCGGCACGTTTGTCGATGAGTCCACCAAGCGAGAGATGCCGGTTCAAAAAGGTGATTTGCTCTGTTTGTTTCCTGGGCGGCCACATGCTTATGAGCCGCTGAAGGGTAAGTCGTGGAATGAGATCAATGTGGAGTTCGTGGGGCCAGTATTTGATGCGTGGGTAGGCGTTGGTTTACTGGATCCAAATGAGCCAGTGAGGCATTTGGTTTCATCAGGAAGCGACGCGGAAATTTCCCAGTGGTTGGAGCGATTCTATGACGTCCTTTTTCCGTTAGCTTCGCGGACTGTGTCGGAGCCTAATTTGGCTGATGCTGGACGCATGATTAACCTGATTGCCGCGATGTGCGCGACTTGGCAATCCAACGTAATGAATGAGGAAGTTGAGTGGGCTAACCAGGCAAGAAAGCAACTTCTGGAGGCGCCTCTCGAGCAGAAGCCTGACTACGTGGCCTTGGCGCGCACGTTTGGATTGGGCGAGCAGGCTTACCGAAAAAAATTTAAGAAATTATGTGGTGTCAGTCCGTTTGCGTTTCGGTCTCGTCAGCAGATTGAGGCGGCATGTCATGAGCTAATGTCGAGTCACAAATCGATTAAAGAGATTGGTTATGACCTCGGATTTGGCAGTCTGTTTTATTTCTCGCGCAGGTTTAAGCAAGTGACAGGAATGACGCCTGGGGAGTACCGGAAGCAAGCTTGCGAATGATGAATTTTATCGGGTTTTATTGGGTGGCTTATTTGCTCTTTGATTTGGAAGGGATGATACCAAATCAGACAAGCTTAGGCGCCTTTATTGACGCTGTTACGGGTTGCGGCAGACAGAAAGCCAAGCTTGGCTAAGGGCATGAAAACCCCTGTTTATCTTGTAACTACGTTCTTCGCCCTGCTGTCGTTTGGGGGCTCTCCAGTAAACTCCGCAACCGAAGTGTCTGGTCCCGTTCCCGAGATCAGAAATGAGCACATGGGTGTCTGCACGCACTTTGTTCGAAAGCGCGGGATGGAGCATTGGGATCCTGAAAAATACATGCCGCTTGTCGCCGAACTCGGCGTGGGGTGGATCCGCGATGAGGTGCTTTGGTCTCACATTGAACGCAAAAAGGGCGAGTACCAAATGCGCGAGAAAGACATGGAGTGGATCAACCTTGCGCATGAAAATGACATCAAGATAATCCTGACTGTGGCAGGTGGAAGCAACTTCTACGGCAGCGATCATTTTGATCCAGAAGGTTATGCCAAGCTTTGCGCCTACTTAGCAGAAGAATTGAAGGGGAAGGTGGACGTGTTTGAAGTCCAAAACGAACCGTTTCACCATTACGCGTCACATTATGGCGAAGGCACGGCCAAAGGGGGCGATTGGTACGGGCTAAAGAATGGAACTTTGGAGGTTCAGACTTGGGTCGAACGTTATCGCGTCATGCTCAATTCCGCAGCCGACGCCATTAAGGCGGTGAATCCTGAGGCAAAGGTTATTGGGTTAGGTTCGTTTCCTGCGATCAATTACCGGCAGTTGGAGGCTGGGCTGTCTAAAAATGTAGATGGCATTACCGCTCACCCATACAGCTACCGAGTCGTACCTGAAATTGTGCCTTATAAAGATAATGAGAAAACGATTATTAAGAACGGAAATCGGCGTGTAACGGATGAAGACGGATCGTTTGCTTCTTTCGTAGAGATGCAGATGGAGTTTTCTGCGGAGCACGATGGGCCGGATGAAATGTGGCTCACTGAATGGGGCTACAGCAGCTTTCGCGAACGTTGGGACGGTGACCCGAATCGTTGGGGTGGCAATTACTGGGGCTTCAATGACAAGGCAGTGGCGATATACGCACAGCGTCGTTTTCTAGAAGGAATGGGTGTTGGCGTGACGGTAAGCGTCTACTATGAGCTCTTGGATGATCTTTATGGCCAGGATGATCCGTTGAAGGCGGAATCCAACTCTGAAAATCACTTCGGCATGATCACTGCTGATGGGGAGAAGAAGCCTGTTTACTTTGCGATACAAAGTGTGGCTAAAGCCACTGCGGGATTCACGGCTACGGATGATTTGGAGTACGACATCGAAATCGGAAAGCCTCGATTGGATGGTGCGCCGATTCATTGGTGGTCGGGTTCTACTCTGGAAGCGCCAGATCGTATTCGCTCTTATCAATTTAAGGATTCTGATGGTAGTCGAGTTATTGCCCTATGGTCTATGGAGCGTGTAGGTGACCGTTCGGCGAGAGCCGCAAACGTGCACATTGCGGTTCCTTATGAGGGCATCAAAGTCGAGGTTACCGATTTATACACGGGTGAGAAATATTCGCCGCATACCGAAGAAAAGGATGGGCAAATATTTTTGCCGCACTTTGCTGTTCCGGCGCATGTGGTGTTAATCCGCTTAAGTCGATAGCAATGATTGCTGGATAGCTTTTCTACCGCCCGAGGCTGGCTGGAGAGATAGCTGTTCGTTGTCTCAGGAGATTGATTTTCGATGCATTGGATAGATTGGATCATTGCGATTGTCCCCGTATTGCTGGTGCTGTGTCTAGCCGTTTACAGCCGAAAGTATGTGCGCGGAGTGGTGGACTTTTTAGCGGCTGGTCGTGTGGCTGGCCGCTATGTGCTGTCAGCTGGCGACCTCACTGCAGGCCTCAGTGTAATCACCCTTGTCGCACTGGTTGAATCTAAATACCAAGTCGGCTACGCGCTGTCCTTCTGGGAGTACCTCACTGTTCCGGTTGGAATCATCATGGGGTTGACTGGGTACTGTGTATATCGCTTTCGAGAAACGAGATCTTTGTCGATTGGCCAGTTCTTGGAGATGCGCTACAGTCGCTCGCTACGCATCGTCGCTGCGACCTTGCGAACGCTTTCGGAAATGGTGACCAATGCAATTGGTCCGGCGGTAGCAGCTAACTTCTTTATTTATTTTCTGGGTTTGCCGCACAGTGTTACGATCTTCGGCATTGCCCTACCTACTTTTGGTTTACTGGTTGGGCTTTCGCTGTGCGTTTGCATGATCGTTATTTGGCCAGGAGGGCGAATTTCATTGCTGATATCGGATGCGATACAAGGTCTGCTCTGTTATCCGATCTTTGTCGTTATTGCGGGCTATGTATTTTTGCATTTTGGTTGGTATGACACGATTGGGCCAGTCATGATGGATCGAGCACAAGGTGAGAGTTTTATCAATCCTTTCGATATCGAAAAGCTCCGTGACTTTAACATTTTTGCGTTGTTCGTGACGATCATGGGCAGCATCATTAACCGGGCTAGCTGGATTGGCAATGACAACACAGGCAGTGGTCGAACGCCACATGAGCAAAAGATGGCGGGTATCCTTGGCACATGGCGAAGTCTCTACGCCTGGCTCATGATGATGTTGGTTGTAGTGATGATTATCACGGTGATGACACACCAGAAGTTCGCCACTGAAGCTCATGAGATACGCAATGAGCTTACTCAAAAAGTAGCGATGGAGGCGGTCAGTGATCCAATATTAAGAAATCAACTGAATGTTGAGCTATCAGCAATCCCGCTTCCGACCCACGCCATTGGTAACGATGCGCCTCTCTCCCGTGATCGCAATATAGACACCCCTTACATCGAGATTGCGGAAAAGACGCTAGGAGGCACGCCAGAGGGGAATCTAGAATTTCAGAAATTTCGCACGCTTTACCATCAAATGATGTTGCCGGTTGCACTGCGGAATATATTCCCGGTTGGGCTGATGGGGCTTTTTTGCCTGCTCATGTTGATGCTGTTGATTTCAACAGACGACTCACGTGTGTTTAACGCCTCATCAACCATTGTGCAGGATGTGATTCTGCCTTTCAGAAAGACGCCATTCACACCGAAGCAACACTTGCTTGTGCTTCGCGTTACCTCGGCATTGGTAGCCCTATTCTTTTTCGTAGTTTCAATCTTCTTCGTTCAGATTGATTACATCCTGATGTTCACCGTTATCATGACGGCGCTATGGCTCGGAGGGGCTGGCCCTATCATGATCTTTGGTCTTTATAGTCGTTTTGGCAATACAGTGGGTGCCTTTGGCGCATTGATATTTGGATCTGGCTTCTCTGCAGTTGGTTTGGTGTTGCAGCGTAATTGGGCTGAAACTATCTATCCCTGGCTAGAGTCGCATGAGTGGCATATGCCCATTGGCAGTTTTCTGGAAACCGTTTCTGCTCCATTAAACCCATATATCGTTTGGGAGATGGACGCGGTGAAGTTTCCGATCAATTCTTATGAGCTGTATTTTATGGCGATGATTTCAGGCATTGCAGCTTATGTCGTTGGTTCATTGCTAACCCAGCGTGAACCATTCAATCTAGATCGCTTACTTCATCGTGGTGAGTACGACGTGGCGCACGAATATAAGGAGCCGTTTCAATGGAGCGTGCGGAACGCTCTTAAGAAACTAATCGGGATTACGCCAGAATATACGTTGGGCGACCGGATCATTGCGTGGTCGGTCTTTGGCTATGCCATCGTTTATAAATTCGGATTCTGCTTTATCGGGGTGCTGATTTGGAATGCTATCTCACCTTGGCCGTTGGAGTGGTGGAGCCATTATTTCTTCGTAACCAGTTTGGTTGTCACGGCCGTACTGGGCGTGATTTCGACGATTTGGTTTTTAATCGGCGGCGTCATCGACATACGCAAGCTCTTTCGAGATCTGGATGCTCGCATTGATAACCCGCTGGATAATGGCATGGTCGATGGGCACGTATCTTTGGTGGATAAGAAAGCATTCGGTGAAAGCAGTAAGAAAAGTCTTTAGCGCCAATCGCGTAAGTCTCGCCGAAATGTTTGGTCCGCGTCCCAGTAATTAATGCGCTCAATCGCTATGGAGGATTATGTCTCAATATTGAACGGCTTACAGCTAGAGTTGGTCGCAAATGGTTTTGGTGGATGTGAGTTGAGGCTCTGTCCAGTGAGCAAGCTTGAGGAGCGCGTCGTGTCGCGGACTCAGATCACCGGACGTCCTGAATGCAAAAGCAGCAATGCTGGCGTGGTAAAGCCGGATAGCGTGGTGCAGGTAAAGCTTGCCCAGGACGCTATGGATTTTGGATTTCTATCCGGGATCACGATGCAGGATAGCAAAACGACACATGGCTTAAAGCTCCTTGAGGTAGTCGAAACTGTTGCGAGCGATTCCAGCAGAGAAAGTTTAACCGTCGTGTTGGAAAACCCAGAATCCGGACTGCGCGTTTGTCAGCACATAGAGTCAACTAAGGTAGAGGGAACGCTGCGCTTGTGGACGTCTGTCAAAAACTGTGGGAGTGAGCCAATTGAATTAGAGCATCTGACTAGTTTTGTCATTTCGGACCTTTCCCCATTTGCTCAAGACGATGCTCCCGGTAGGCTTCGTTTACACCGGTTTCGTTCGTGGTGGAGTAATGAGGCTTTGCATACAGATGAGCTTCTGGAGGACATTCACCTGATCCGAAACTGGCAGGGAAATATGCTGATCAACGAGCGCTTCGGCCAAGTCGGCACGCAACCGGTTCGTAAATATTTTCCCTTTGTTGCGCTGGAGGATGCTACTGCGGGTGTGCTTTGGGGGGCTCAATTGGCTTGGGCAGGGTCTTGGCAAATGGAGGTCACCCGCCGAGCGGATAAAGTCTCGATCTCGGGAGGCTTGGCAGATTACGAGTTCGGGCACTGGATGAAAGTGTTGCGGCCAGGTGATAGTTTGGTGAGTCCTAAGGCGCACGTTGCCTGTGTCGCCGGAGAATTGACTGATTTGACGGATCGGTTGGTGCAGCTTCAGGAGTCATTGCTGCCTGAACCTTCGGATGCTGAGAAAGCGCTCCCAGTCATCTTCAATGAGTGGTGCACGAATTGGGGCGCGCCCAGCCATGATAAAACCATTGCCTTGGCCAAGCGTTTGCAGGGCTCCGGGGTGAAATACATTGTTATCGATGATGGTTGGGCGAAGCGACCACCGGAGGCGACAATGCAATCTAATGGCGACTGGATACTGGATACGGAAAAGTTTCCTCACGGCATCAAAGTTACTTGCGATGCGATTCGAGAGCTTGGATTTATTCCTGGTGTTTGGTTTGAGTTCGAAGTTTGTAATCCCGGTTCCGATGCCTTTGCGCAGACGTCACATCAGCTACATCGAAATGGGCGCGTGCTTACCGTCGGGTCACGTCGTTTTTGGAATCTGAACGATCCATGGGTAATCGATTTTCTCGACCAAAAGCTGATAAGATTTTTGAGCGAAAATGGCTTCGGCTATTTGAAGGTGGACTACAATGACAGCATTGGGATCGGTTGTGACCATTCGGACTCCATCGGTGAGGGCTGTCGTCAACAAGTCGAAGGGATATATAAAAGCTTCAGGCGAATCCGCGATGCCGTTGACGATCTAGTCATTGAGAACTGTGCCTCGGGGGGACACCGCCTTGAGCCGTCGATGATGGCGCTGACCGCGATGAGCTCGTTTTCGGATGCACACGAAGCAACGAACATACCGATCATTGCTCGACAGCTGCATTACCTTTTACCGCCTCGTCAATCACAAATCTGGGCAGTGCTTTACTCGGATGATAGCCCGGAGCGTCTTAACTACTCCCTGACGGCGACTTTTTATGGGCGGATGTGCCTGTCGGGGCCGATTCACGATTTAAGCGAAGCTCAAATGGCCGTCGTGCGCAAGGCAGTGGCGCTATACGGTGAGGCCGCGCCAGTCATCAAAGACGGGAAAACTCACTATCTTGGCAGCACGCCGAAAAGCTGGAGAGATCCAGTGGGTTGGACCGGTGTTTGCCGGATTAGTCGGGATGGGATGCAGGCGTTGGTTGTCGTGCATGAATACGAGAGAGCAACTGAAGGCGATTTAGAGATTTCGCTACCCTTAGATGGCGTCTGGGAAATTACCAAATCGCTTTCAGATGGAACAACGGCAGATCCTGAATTGAAGGAAACTCGTTTATTGTTTTCCGCCGGAAATAACTTTCGTGGGTACGTTACTTTGCTCCGCAAAGTTTAATCGTGCGTGGAGGGCTGGATCTTCTGGCTATGATTGCCCTTGGGCAGTTGACTGCGCTCATGAAATCGTAGGCAGGCGCTGCTGCGCCTATACTTATCTGATAGGCGATCGACTGTTTTGCCGTTTTCTTGAGTCCGCTATAGTTTGATGCAAAGTAATGGATTGAATCAGGAAATAAGGTTGTCCTTGATGTAATCAAAACTCATTTTGAGCGAGTCGAAGGGGTCTCCTGGACAAGTGTCCTGCTCGATGATATACCACTCGCAGCCAGAATTTTCTGCTGCTGCAATGATGGATTTGAAGTCTAAATTGCCGTATCCGATTTCATGCATGATCGGTTTGTTCACTTCATGTATGCCAACGTCTTTTAAGTGTAAGAGTGGTAAGCGTCCCTTGAGTCCTTCACACCATTTGGTTGGGCAACCACCGCCGAGTTGGACCCAGTAGGTGTCAATTTCAGCTTGAAGATTTTGAGGATCAGTATCGTCAAATATGTGCTGTAGGACAGTTTTGCCGCCGACTTTATAGAACTCGTTGGCGTGGTTGTGATAGGTGAGCACTAAGCCAGCTTCGCGAAGCACTTGTCCAGCGTGGTCGAGTTTCTTTGTTAGATCGGCAACAGCGCCTGGCTGGGTGAAATCATAGCCGGTTGGGAATGGATAAGCGGTGTATTGCGTGCCCAATTGTTTCAGGCGCTCCGCGACTTTTTCGGGCTCCGATAGAATCATCTGTGAGGGTTCGTGGGTTGCACAGATCGTAAGTCCGTTATCTGAACAAATGCTAGCAATGTCCTCCGGTGGCATAATGTCGTGGGCCATGCCAGATATCTGCACTGCCTGGAATCCAATGTCGGCCAGCTTGCGCATGCTTTTGCTGAAGTCCTGCGGCGTTTGAATGAAGTCGCGAATGGTGTAGGTGATTAGGGCTACTTGTTGTATCTTCATGGGAATAGTTGGGTTTAAGGTGGATAACGATTGAAGGGGGATTAAGCGTTGAAGCGGTCTCTAGTAATAGCTGGGCCCAATAATCGCAGCTCGACCAGTGGCTGCGTCTAGCGTCCATGTGGTGGGTGGCGGTAGGCGCAGGTTTCCTTCGCCAATCTCGAGCGGCATCCATAAGTAGCGCCCATCCCAGTGTTCTTCTGGTCGCCAGCGGTCGCCAACGTAGATGACCGTAGTTGTTTCACTGCCGACGACCTTGATTAAGTTGGTTGACTGCGACATCCAGGTAAGTGATTGAGCGGGGGCGAAGTCTTTAAATTCGGTCCAAGGCCCTTCGAGCTTTGGTGCGGTTGCATATTTATTGGCGTTGGGGAACCAGCCGGTTAGCTGGGAGCCAATGCAATAGTAAAGACCGTCGTGGCGGACTATTGCACCACCCTCCAGTGGCGCCGTGATGCGGCAAATCTCTTTGTCGACGTTCAGGTAGTCCTCGGTCAGGCTGGCTATTGAGAAACTACCAGTTGGGCGACTTTCAAATATCAAGTAGGGGGAGCCATCATCATCAATAAACTGTCCGATGTCTCGGCTTTCCATGTCGAAGGGGCGAAAGCTTTTAACGAATGTATACTCGCCATTAATGGTATCGGAGATTGCGACGCCGATCCGAGCTGCGCTGTAGTCAGACGCTCCGGGATATTCCTCCCCGTCTAGGTGAAAATACATGACGTATTTCCCTGTTCTGGCGTTTGGGTATACTTTCGGCCGTTCTAGCACCCACTTCTTGCCTAATGGTTCGGGCGCTGTGATCGCCAGCACCTGATTGCGAAAAGTCCAGTTTGCTAGATCGGTTGAGGAATAGCAGGAGACATAGCGTTTTAGGGGATCATTGCTTGCTGATCGGTCTTCTCCAAACCAAAACCAGGCATTGTTATGCCGAATAACTCCTCCGCCGTGCGCTTGTATGTGCTGACCTCGGTTATCTGGCCAAATCCTGCCGGGGTAAAATGTATTTTCTGAAATTAGCTTAGGCATGTCAGGCTCATCCTTCTGTTCTCATAATGGATTGCCAGTCATCACCTTAAAGTCAGTAAGCTTGTCCAAAAACGAATATCTTTGTCTTTATTGTACCCTCGTGAAGGAAAGGCTACGGCTGCCTGTGAGTCATGCTGTATGGGCGGGTTTTGCCGCCGTATGAGTTCGTGAATAGCGCTTCACCAGCGGCACCGCCGAAATACCGTGCAGCACAATGCTCAGTAGGACCGTTAGCACGATTACTGCCAGCATTTCGCGGTAATCTTCGTGCCCCAACTCTTCGATGAAAATAAGTAAATACAGTACCGAAGCAATTCCTCGTGGACCAAACCAGCCAATAAAAAGCTTCGTCGACCAGTCCATGCCAGTTCCTATCAAACTGATCAACACTGGTAGAAGCCGAATGATCGTTAAGCTGAGGATGGCGTAAATCAGCGCCGTCCAAGACCAGTATTCTACTGAAGCTGGAACCATCGATACGCCAAATATTAAAAACACCAGCAGCGAAAGTTGTTGAGCTTCGGCCTCACCAAACTCCTGCATCCGCTCACGGATTTTTGGCGCTCGCGCACCCAGAAATAGCCCTCCAAAGAAAGCGGCAATGAATCCGTTGCCGCCCAGGAGCTCAGCCAGGCTGTAGCAGATGATGGCCAGTGCGATGGAACCCAGGCGCTCAAAAATAGCGTCGGCCCAGCCCTTGCGATCGGCAAACTCGATAAGCCACCCGCCGACAAAGCCTATTGCAGCGCCGACAACCGGCCCAAACAACACCTGCTTTGTCGCGAAGCTTAGCCAGTAGCTGAGGTCCAGCGATTCACCCGTTGCCGCAACCGCCGCCATACAGGCCATGATGGCGGGTAGGGCGATGCCGTCGTTGAGGCCGCTTTCTACGCCGATTGAGTCGCGTATCTTTTGCGGCACGGCTTTATTGGTCACAACGGCTTGGCCCAGTGCGGCATCTGTCGGCGATAGGATAAACGCCAGGATGGCGGCCAGCCAAACGCCTTGGCTGGGAAACATGAAATACGCAATCACGGCGCCCAGGGCCATTGTCAACGGCAGGCCAATGCCCAGTAGGCGCGCCGGGATCCGGTATTCCTTTTTCAGCGCACCAAGGTTGAGCGTCGAAGCATCACAGAATAAAATGACAATTAGCGTGATCTCTGCAACCAGCGTTACGATCTCCGAGCTCATCTCCAAATCAAAGAGATCCAGGGCAAGCGGGCTGGCTAGTAGACCTGCTGCTGCAAAGAGCATGGGGCCAGATATTGGCCAAGTGCTGGCCTTGCGTGAGATTAAGCCATAGCCAAATAACAGGCAGGCGGCCAGAACGATTAGTTCCTCCATGTCAGGAAATTGCGATAGTAGATTAGAGTCAGTTCGTTGTGTCGCCTTTGAATAGCCTTGCCTCTCAGTGATTGCGAATCAAAAAGGAGTCTACCTCAAACGCTGCGGACTATGGTTAAAATATTGCTCATTGGTTGCATTTGCATGTCGCTTTGCCTCATCGCGCAAGGTGCTGTAGTGATCGGCATGATCCGGATTATTCAATTTTTAAAAAAGCGCCATCCCTTGGGTTCGACGCATCGGCATAATTTTCTGGTATTGCTTGGCGCGATGGCGGGTCTGCTGTTTTGCATTTTCTTTCAGGCGGGGATATGGGCAGCGCTCTTTGTCTACCTCAATGAGTTTACGAGTTGGTCGGCCGCATTTTATTTCTCGTTGGTTAATTTCGCGACGCTGGGTTACGGCGATATCGTGCTGACTGATGAGTGGCGCATCCTGGGCGCGATTGAGGCGGTGAATGGCGTGATGATGCTTGGGATGACTACCAGTCTGCTTTATGCAGTGTTTAACCATTTAATCATAGAACCAGTTAAGCAATCGATTGAACCTGAAATGCCTTAGCGCCATGTTCAATACCCGTATTAAAGAAGCCATCAAAGCCGCGCTCGCCATCGTGCTGACGTATTGGATTGCGCTTTCGGCGAGCTGGCTGAATCCGCACTGGGCCGCGTTGACCGTGGCGATGATTGCGCTGCCTACGGTTAAGGAAACGGTCCGCATGGGGCTTCATCGTTTGTTTGGCATCTTCCCTGCCTGCATTGTCGCCCTAGTCATCATTCACTTTGCGGCGCAGGATCGCTGGCTGTTTGTGACGCTCGCTTGCATATGGATTTTCTTCACCACATACCTGAAGCAGCTCGATCGCTCACGTGACATCTTTTGGCAAATCGCTGGCTTTACGGCGCTGCTTATTTTGGCCAGCAGCACTTCCTCAACGGCGTATTTTTCGGTGGCGATTTATCGCACCCTGGAAACGGGAATGGGCGTCGTGGTTTACAGCCTGGTCGCGATCTACGTCTGGCCACTGAGTGATTCGGAGGAACAGGCGGCGTCCGCACCTCCGCCGCCTCCGCAATCAAAGCGTTTCCCTACTTGGCAACTGATCCTAATTGACCGTGATTTGCTGGTGCGCTCTTTGTTTGCGGCGCTCTGTCCCTTTGCCGGTTTTCTGGTGTGGGTGTATTTTGATCCCGCAGGCCATGTGGGCTGGTTTATGGTCATGGGCGCGCTGGGGATGATCATTGCGCCGATGCCCTTCATTCGCGCTAGTATGTTGGTGGTTCCGCTGGGCGTATTTCTGGGCTTGGCTTTGCTGCTCTATGTTTTTGTCCTGCCGCGCTTAGAAAGCTTTTATCAACTCGGGGCGCTGATTTTTGTGCTGATTTTTTGCAACAGCTATTTCCTTAAGGGCGTGCCACGCATCCTGGGCGCTATGGCGATTGTGTTGGAGCTTTCCATTCGCAATGAGCAGGTTTACAACTTTCCGGCAATGGCCAACACCTACGTCTTCATCCTGCTTACATTTTTGTTTGTCTATGTGTTGTCCTACATGATGGGGTCGGCGAGACCGGAAAAGCAGGTGTTGAGAAAGCTGCGTCGGTTCTTCAAAGCTGCGGCGCACATCACTAGCGCTGACTACGGGCGTTCGGGCTTGCTGCACTATTTGGACGATCTTTATTGCGTGCGAGAGACGCAAACCATTCCGCGCAAGATCATGCCTTGGGTGAAGAGCATTCCGCTGAAGTGTTGTCCGGATAACACCGCTGAAAAGACTGAGCCGCTGCTCAAATCGTTGGCTGTCCTGAGCCCGCAATTGCTGACCATTGCTGATCGCTCACAACTGCCTCAAGCTCATGTCGAAACTTTGCAATGCAAAGTAACTGAGGCCTTGCTAGCTTGGTCGGGTGAGCCGGATTTGCCGGTCGAGTTATTGCCCACGAATGAAGGCGCACCCTTCAGCGGGGTGTTGCACTCTGCGCAAGGCTACGCACAAGCAGCGCGGGACATTAACTGGAGCCAGTGGCGGGAGGAGCGTTTTTCCTGAGATGCTTCCTTCTCCACATGAATTTTCCATTGGTGGCGTGTTTATGCCGCCGTTATTCGTGGCGGCTTGGCTTGGTCTCATTGCAAGCATTATTACGGCGAAGATCCTCAACCGCTTTCGCCTTGCGCGTTTCTTTTTTTATCCGCCGGTTGTTTACCTGGCTATGTTGGTCCTCTACACGCTGGTGATCGGCGTTCTCTTTATTGGCATCTAAATGAAAGCTGGAAAACTCATTGCAAGTGGAGTGGTCGTCGGGGTGGCAGTTGTCTCGGGATTGGCGTTCTACCTGAATTTCATGCGAAACCCCTGGACGCGTGATGCGCGGGTGAGCGCAGACATTGTGCAGATCGCGGCGCGCGTTTCGGGGCCTGTCGTGGAACTCGCGGTGGCGGACAACCAATACGTCCGCAAGGGTGATTTGCTGTTCTGCATCGACCCGCGCACTTTCGAGGCGAACTTGGAGCAGGCAACGGCGAACTACGCCATCGCGCTCGACAATTACGAAACGCGCATCCAGCAAGTCGAAGTTGCTAAGGCGCAAGTTGTCGTGGCTGAGCGCAACATCACGCAGGCGCAAAATGCCTACGAACAGGCCGAAGCGAAAATAGCCAAAGACAAGGCCGAGCTCGAACGACAAAAGGCGATGCTGGAACAGCGCGCCACTTCGCAAAAGTCTGTTGAGCATGCACAGGCGTCTTACGACATTACGGTGCTTGGCAAGGCTAGCGCCGCAGACGCCATTGAGCAGGCGAAAGCTGGTTTGGAGCAGGCGAAGGCTAACCTCGGCAGTGCACGGGCGCAGTTGGGCCAGGAGGGCGATAAAAACGCAATGCTGCGCCAAGCGAGGGCGGCGCTCGCCATAGCGAAGCTGAATCTGGAGTTCACCGAAGTGCGGGCGCCGGTTGCTGGCCACGTAACGAATCTATCCTTGCGGCTGGGGAACGATGTGGGCGCGGGCAAGCCTGTGCTCGCGATTATCGACGAAGGCTCGTTTCGAATTAACGCCTACTTCCAGGAAACAGATTTGAACAACGTCCACCCGGGCAATCAAGCCACCGTCACGTTGATGAGTTACCCGGACCGTCCTCTCAAGGCCTACGTCGAAAGTGTGGGCTGGGGCATCTTTCAGGCAGACGGCAGTGCGGGCGCTGACATGCTGCCACAAGTGAGCCCAACCTTCGAGTGGATCCGCCTTGCTCAGCGCGTGCCCGTGCATGTGCGCTTGCTTGATCCGCCCGCCGATCTTCCGCTTCGCGTGGGCACCACCGCTTCGGTTCGCGTGGAAACGGGCGATTTTGTGCCTGAGGACACGCCCGGCATCGTGCCCCTTCAACCGGTTGAGTAGTCGCTATGTTGCCGTCCATTTTTGTTCGCCGCATTTCTCACGCGACTGTCAGTGGCGCCTTGCTCGCCTTGGGCGGTTGCATGGTTGGTCCGGACTACAAGCAGCCGTCAGCGCCTATCGAGCCGGTATGGAATGACGAAGTGCCGGCGGAGGCGGATATCATCGAGCCAGTTGTCCCGCCAACCATCAAGTGGTGGAGCGCTGCTTACCACGATCCTATTTTGGATGATCTCGTGGAGCAGGCGCTGGATAACAATTATCAGTTGGAAAGCGCTGCTTTGCGCGTGCTGCAGGCCCAGCAGCGTCTGGCCATTGCGATTGGCAATGAGTTTCCGCAGTTTCAGCAGGTCAGTGGCGGCGTCTCGCGGCAGAAGTCCCAAGGGACAACATTTAACAACTTCAATGTTGGCTTCAACGTTGGATGGGAACTCGATCTCTGGGGGCAGTTCCGTCGACTTGTCCAGAGCGCCCAGGCCAATGTTGATGCGAGCATCGCCGCGTATGACGGTGTGCTGATTTCTGTGGCCTCGCAGGTCGCACAAAATTACCTGCTGGTCCGGATTTTTCAGCAGCGACTCATCGTAACGCGGCGCAACCTGGAGTACCAGGCCGAGAGCTTACGTATTGCGCGCGTGAAGGCCGACATTGGTGCGGTGACTGAGCTCGACGTCGATCAGGCCGAAGCGATTTATTACAACACTGAGGCCCTCATCAGTGGCTATGAGGTGTCGTTGCAGCAGTTGAAAAACAATATTGCTATCTTGTTGGGGAAACCGCCGGGCGCGTTCGATTACTTGCTGGAAGAGCCAGCGGCGGTGCCCTTGCCGCCAATTGAAGTTGGGCTCGGCATGCCGCAGGATTTGATTCGTCGTCGGCCGGACATCCGCGTCGCAGAGCGCAGCATGGCTGCTCAAAGTGAACTTATCGGCGTGGCGTTTTCCGAGCTCTTACCCTCAATCACGATCGGTGGCGGTCTGGGCACGGCGGCGACAGACTTTAATAAGCTCTTTGCCAACAGTAACCAAACTTGGCAGCTCTACGGGCTCTTCGAGTGGAACGTGCTTAACTACGGCCGACTGATGAGTAACGTGCGCTTGCAGGACGCGACTTTTCAGCAGCTTGTTTCTGATTACCGGCAAACGGTTCTCAACGCTCAGGCTGAGGTGGAGAACGCCCTCGTGGCCTATTTAAAAGCGCACCAGCAACTTCAGTCCTACACGCTTTCATCGGCGGCCTCGCAGCGTGCAGTAGACTTGTCGCAGATTCAGTATGAGCAGGGCAGCATTCCGTTTAACACTGTCATCAGCACGCTCCAGTCCAACCTCGCGCAGCAGGATCTGCTCGTGACCAGTCAGGGCTCAGTGGCGACGAATCTTGTGCAGCTTTATCTTGCGCTCGGTGGCGGCTGGGAAATTCGCGAAGGCGTCGACCCGGTGGAATACTTGCCAGAGTCAACCGTGGAGGCGATGCAGGAGCGCACTGGCATTTGGGAGCGGCTGGTCGAAGCAGATCAACAGACAGCTGGCGAGGCAGAGGACTTCGTGGAGCTGCCTGCTGAGGAATCGCCTGAAGCAGTGGAAATGGATTAGGCTTCCGCCGTCGTTTCGTCGTGTTTCCGTGTCTTATCTTTGGGTGCATCGCCCAGCACGTCCGTCAGCCAACTGACAAGGAACTCGGCGCCCATCATCACAACGATGATTACAATGAGTGGCACAATGCCATGCATCTTGCCTTCGAAATGAACTTCCTCACCAACAAATGTTCCGAGCGCCCACAGGATGGCAAACTTCGAGCCGAACAGCACTAGCCAGAGGCAGAATTTTTTGAGCAAAGAATGTGCGATGCCGGTTTTACCCTTGAATGAATCGGACACCATATGCTCGAACTTCAGGGTGGCTTTAACCATTACTTGCAGGATCAACGCGGCGAGAATCGAGTCGGTAAATGAGGAAACGTGGACCTTGTGCCAATATTCGGCAAATAGGTTCAGCACGACAATGTCGGTCATCACCAAGCAGAAGTAGCGAACAAAAAAGGCTTGGCGCGTATTAATGTAGCGCCCTTCGAGTGATACTTTTTCTTTAGACATCGTAGCGGTAGACTTGGACGAGTTATCGCGCAGCAGCCCAGTCGTGGCAAGGCAATTTGCGGGAGGCTGGCCAGCCCTGCGCGCAGGCTCATTGCGAAGTATGATTTGTGAGAGGTTGCGAACTTAGGGAATTGACCCCGTTTTTGAATGGGTTAGTATGCAGTTCTATTTTTTCTACTGGATGGATCAGGCTCACATTCTTACCCAGGCGCAGTTGAAACTGACCGCTGATATCGAAGCGAGCAAGCCGGAGCGCGGCATACTCATCCTGAAAAATGTGCCCTTAAAAACGTATTTGGTCGTCGAGGAAGAGCAGTGGCGGCTACTGCGTAACTTCCGCCAAGGTGTTTCATTGCAAGAACTGTTGCCGAAGCTGATTACGGAGCGACGCAGCCCGCCGCTGCGCAGCCTGTACGAACTCGTGATGAAGGCTGTGGTCACAGGCATCCTGACGGCGGACGGGAAAATCCTCGCACCAGAGGCCAAGCGTAATCGCGCCGCTGAGTGGCGTCACAGTTTGCGCTTTGGCATGGCGCATTGGTTTGGCGTTGCGGCGATCCTGTTTGGGTTTTTCACCGTTCTTTTTCGGCCCTTGGGCACAGCGACGGATTTAGTCGATATCCTGATTGGCTGGCTTTTGATCTGCGGTTGTCTGACTGTGGGTTACTTCTTATCAGCCTGTTTGCTTGTAGGTTTTGAGCGCGAGATCTATGATTGCCGCTTTCGGTGGAAGCATGCGTTTCCTCACTTTCATTGTAATGTGGAAGATGGCCGGATGGCGGGGCGTCGTTGCGAAATGAGCGTCGCGCTGATGCAGCTCGCCCCCATGTTTTTCATGCTGGGAATTGCTAGGCTGTGGTATCCGCATTTGGTGTTTGTGCTGTTGCTTGGCGTCTTTTACGTGACGCTTCCCAGCACTCAAAGCCCGGCCAGCCTTTTGTTGAGGAGTCTTTACCGCCGCTACCCGCTTTCGACGACTCATGACTTTGTCTTTGTACAAAATAAAGTGCTGTGGACGCTGATTAACGCGCGCATTAAATTTACCGACAAAACATACCTGCTCATTTACAGCGCCTACACACTCATTTGGCTCTTTACCATCTGTGTAGCGAATATCAATTCATTCGACCTCAATGTGCGCAACCTGACGGATCGTTATGTGCTGAGTGGCGGGGCAGCGCTAACGGTGATCATCGTGTTGACTCAATTGGCGGCTACTGTGCTGGGGAGTGCGGCGATGATTTCCTGGATTTTGGCGAAGAATGTTGTCCATGTGTTCGAGCAGATACACGCACGTAGACAGAAGCCACGCCTCATGGACAATCAGGAAGTGTTGGGCGAAGATGTAGTCAAATTCTTCAGCGACACCCTGTTATTGAGAGAGGTGGAGCGGCCAGTGTTGGAGGAAATATCGGAGTGCGTCGAGGGTGTGATTGTCGACCCCAGGCAATACGTTTGCAAAGAGGGAGAGGACGGGGAGCATTTGTATTTTGTATTCGATGGCGCGGTGGAGGTCTTGATGGAGCTCAAGTCGGGCCGACCACTGAAGATCACTGAGTTAGGGCAAGGCGACGTTTTTGGGGAAATTGCGCTCCTCCATCATGTGCCGCGTACGCGCTCCATTCGAGCCGTCCGCAAGAGCCTTCTCCTGGCCTTGTCCCGGGATCATTTCCAACAACTCATTGTCAAGCACTTGGGTGTGCGCGACGTCGAAGACATCGTGCGCAAGCAGTCGTTCTTGCATCGTATTGAGCTGTGTCGCAACTGGCACCCGCAGGCGCTGACGGCGTTTTCTCGTTTGGCGAGTATCGCGCAATTTGCTGCTGGTGAAGTCGTGATCAAGCGCGGCATGCGCAACCAGTTTTTTTACCTGATTTACGACGGGCTGTTGGAAGTCGTGGCTGACAAAAAGCGGGTGGCCAAGCTGGCGACGGGTGAGTTTTTTGGGGAAATCAGTCTGCTGCAAAACAGCACGGCTACGGCGGATATCGTGGCGCTTACGGACAGCCATTGCCTAGTGGTGCAGCGGCGCGATTTCCTACAATTTATCGGCAAGGATTTTCTGGTGGGGCTGCAGTTTGAGGACATCAGCTCCAAGCGTCTGAAGCACCCGATCTTTCCTTTAACCGGTGTCGCCTACGACGACTTTACTGATCGTTAAAATTAGAAGCGGCGGGAAGCCGTTTCTACAGACTACTCAATTTCAATCTTGGCCGGGTCGTAGCTGACTTTGGGGTAGCTCAGGTGGAGGTCTTCCAGGCAAGCGACGACGATGCGTGCGACGAGGAGATTGCGCGCCCATTTCTTATTGGCCGGGATCAGATACCAGGGCGCATGTGGGTGGCTGGTCTTTTCGAAGACATCTTCGTAGGCCTTTTCATATTCGCCCCAGCGGCTGCGCGCCACTAGATCGGACGGGTCAAATTTCCAATTTTTCTCTGGACGGTCGAGGCGCGCCTGGAGGCGTTCCTTTTGAGCGACGCGGTCGATGTGCAGGAAAAACTTGATGATGATGCAGCCTTCGTCGACGAGCAGTTGCTCAAAGTCATTGATGTGTCGGTAGCGCTTGCTCCAGATTTCCTTTGGGCGCAGGTTGTTCACACGCACGGCGAGGACATCTTCGTAATGGCTGCGGTCAAAAATGACGATTTCGCCGTTGGCGGGCGTATTGCGGTGCACGCGCCACAGGTAGTCGTGGGAGAGCTCATTGCTGGTTGGCTTGTCAAAGCTGGCCACGTCGACACCCTGCGGATTAACGCCGCGGAAGACGTTGCGAATCGTGCCGTTTTTGCCACTGGTGTCCATGCCCTGCAGGACGAAGAGCAGCTTCTTGGACTTGTCGACGAAAAACCGCTGCTGTAAATCGGCAAGCTTGGCGTTGAGCTCGGCGAGCTCTTCTTTGCCCTCGTTTTTATCCGTTGGGAGGTCGTCCCATGGGTCAGGAGAGACTTTCGACAAGTTGTCGTTCTGCCCCTTTTTGATCAAGTAATGCTTAAAGTCTTTCAGTTCCATAGCCTTGCCCTAATCGCGTGGCAGGATTGTCGCGGCAAAGTGACGGAACGACAAGGAGATTCTCTCGCTAATACGTGAACATTACTTGTAAGCCTCGCGGAGTGGTGACTCTCAATACGCCGCCTTTTTCCGCCACGACCAATTCATCGTAGAATCCGCTAACTACGCTGCCAAGATCGAGATGGCGATTTCCATGCCTTTGCCTTCTTCAGACGTAAGGCAAGTTTGATGGGCAACTGAATGCCTATCTAATCTTAACTTACGCCGTAAAAATCGTCAGGTCGCACCATTCGCCGTCGACGCGGGAGTCGATCGTGACCTGCCCAAACTTCGCTTCGGCGAGCGGGGCAAATTTTGCACGGACGTCGTCGACTTCGATGGCGAGGATGCCGCTCAGGGCGAGCACACCGCCAGGGGCGGTGGCTTCGATGAGCTGTTCGGCATAGATTTTCAGGACGTCGGCCTGGATGTTCGCGAGAATGATGTCGGCCTGCTTAGCAGCAAGCCCGTCTTCGAGTCCAGCGGCAACGAATTCCACGCTGTCATTGGGTAGCTCATTGAACGCGCGGTTCTCGATGGAGACGCGGACGGCTTCCGGGTCACGATCGAAGGCGTAAACTTTTTCAAAGCCGAGCTTGGCCCCGGACATTGCGAGGATGCCGCTACCACAGCCGGCGTCGATTAGGAACTTGCCTGCAAAGTCGCCGTGCGCGTCGCGGTAGTCGAGCAGACGCTTGGCAATGAGGCGCGTGGTCTCGTGGCTGCCGGTGCCAAAGGCCATGCCAGCGTCGAGGAAGACTGCGGTTTCGCCGGCGGGCACAGTGTATTCATCGCGCATCCAAACGGGCACCCAGTGAAGGTCGCCGTAAGACCACGGGTCGATGAACGCCTTGTAAGCGTCCTGCCACTCCTGATCGTCAAACTCTCGCCAGTTGGGTTCGGTGGGGAGCTGTGGGAAGGCTTCACGCATTTCCGTGTATTCCTGTTCGGCCTGGACGCGGTCTTCGAAGAAGCCCTGAAGCTTCATTGGATCATTATCTTTGATCTGCAGTAGCGACCAGTTGGAGCGAACATATTCGCACAGGTAGGCTTCTAGTTCTTCGACTAGCTCGTTGGAGACGACACAGGAGACTTCGTGCATGGCGTGCGGTGGGTAAATGCTTTGCGGTAGAAAGTTACTTTGCGGGACAAAGTTAAATGCGGCCGCTGAGCGCGGCTTCTTCGGAGAGTTTGCGGATCACGGCAGGTAGTAGCGCGTGTTCGGCTTGGTGGACGCGCTGTTCGACGTCCGCCAGTTTGTCTTCCGGATAAATCGGCACCTTGGCCTGCTGGATGATTTCGCCGCCGTCGACCTCGTCGTTCACCCAATGAACGGTGCAGCCGGTTTCGCTGACGCCTGCCTCGTAGGCCTGTTTGATGGAGTTCAAACCGGGGAATGCGGGCAGCAGGCTGGGGTGCAGGTTAATAATGCGGCCTTCGAACGCCTTGAGCAGCGGTGTCTTCAACACGCGCATGAAGCCGGCCAGGACCACGAGGTCCGGCGAGATGCTGTCGATGGCGTGCGCCCAGTGTTCCTCGGCTTCGGGCGTAAATTTCGTTTTGTAGGGACCAGGGTCGAGGTAAATGCTGGGGGTGTCGAACTGAGGCCCCAGCTTGAGGATGCGCGCATGCGGCTGGTCGGAAAAGATCCCGAGCACGTGAGACGGCCCCAGGCGTCCTTCCTCCTGGGCGCGTAGAATCGCCTCGGCATTACTGCCGCGACCAGAACCTAAAATGGCAACGCGATACATAAGAAATAAAAGTAAGAGCTAGAAAGTCTTAGCCGCTGCGCTGATCTTGGCAATCAAAGACGTCGTACTGTAGCCTTGGAGAAATGGCATGAACTGGATGTCTGCGCCGCAGGCCTCCAGTGCGCCGCGTTCTTCCGGATTGAGCGTCTCCAACGTGTAGTCGCCAGCCTTGGCGTAAACGTCGGGTTTCAGCGCTTCGATCTCGGCAGTCAGGCGTGGCGTGCCGAAGGTGACCAGCGTGTCGATAAAGTCCAAGCGGCCGAGCAAGTAAGCACGCTCGAGCTCGCTTTGAACGGGGCGGGTTTCGCCCTTGAGCGCCTTCACACTGATGTCAGAGTTGATCGCAATGAACAGTGCGTCGCCGAGCTTGGCGGCCTCGCTGAGGAAGTAAACATGGCCCGTGTGCAGCAGGTCGAAGCAACCGTTGGTCAGGACGACCCGTTTGCCCTCGGCGCGCAGCGTTTCGCGGCGGGAGACCGCATCACTTAGGCTGAGCAATCGGGGGTTGGGCAGGTCGTTGACGTTCATTCAAACCACTTTTTGGCTTTGTCGAAGAAGGACTTTTCTACTGGCTCGTCGGCGTCGCCGCAGACTTCGGCAAAGTTCTCGAGCGCCTCCTTTTCGTCGCCGGACAACTTCTTGGGCACCTCGATTTCCACGCGGACAATTTGGTCGCCCGTGTGGTTGCCACGTAGGGCGGGCATGCCCTTGCCGCGCAGGCGGAACTTGGTTCCCCCTTGCGTGCCGGACGGAATCTTCAGCGAGGCGCGTCCGGAAAGGGTGGGCACTTCGATGGAGCCGCCCAGCGCCGCCAGCGTAAACTTGATGGGGATGACGCAATATAAGTCGTCGCCCTGGCGCTCGAAAATCTCGTGCTCCTTGATATGCAGGGTCACGTAAAGGTCGCCGTAAGGCCCACCCTGGGCGCCAGCATTGCCATTGCCGCGCGAACGCAAGCGCGAACCAGTGTCGACGCCGGGGGGGATGTTGAGCTTCACCTTGTGCGTGGCGACCTGGACGCCGTGCCCACGGCACTCCTCGCAAGGCTTGTCGACGGTTGTGCCTTCCCCATGACAGGTGGGGCAGGGTTGGCGAACTTGGAAAAAGCCGCGTGAGCTGATCACTTGGCCAACGCCGCCGCAAGTTGAGCATTTGACGCGTTGGCTGCCGGCCGCTGCGCCAGAGCCTTGGCAGGGGTTACAAGTCTCGTGGCGTCGGTAGGAAATTTCCTTGGTGCAGCCTTCGGCTGCTTCCTCAAGCGTGATTTCGAGGTCATCGCCGAGGTTCTCCCCTTGGCTGGGGCCGCCACGCTGACCGCCGCCACCGCCGAAAAATTCTTCGAAGATGCCGCCGCCACCGCCGCCGCCTTGCTGGCCAAAGAACTCACGGAATACGTCAAACGGATCGTGGAATCCGCCGCCGCCGCCACCGGCTCCTGCGCCTTGAAAGGCGGCGTGGCCATAACGGTCGTAGGCGGCGCGCTTGTCCGGGTCTTTGAGCGCCTCGTAGGCCTCGGAGACCTCCTTAAACTTTTCTTCAGCCTCGGGATTGTCGGGGTTTTTGTCCGGGTGATACTTCACGGCCATCTTGCGATAGGCCTTCTTGATCTCCGCGGCGTCCGCATCCCGGCTGACGCCGAGCAATTCGTAATAATCGGCTGGCATTGCTTAGGCGTCTTCCTGGGTTTCGGTGGACGCCTCGGCTGGGCCGGAGGACACCACTACTGACGCCGGGCGCAGCAGGCGGTCGTTAAGCTGATAGCCGCTGCGCATCACTTTGATGATGTGGTGATCGGCAATCGTGTCGCTCGCCTCGTGGCCCACAGCCTCGTGCTGGTGGTGGTCAAACTCGTCGCCGGGCTTGGGCGCCACCTGAGTGAGGCCGCGCTGCTCCAGAATCTGGTTGATCTGGGTGACGATGAACTCGAAGCCCTTGGCGACGTCGGCGCCGCTCTGTGCCTTGGCCGCGTGGTCGAGGCCAATTTGGAAATTGTCCAATGCGGGCAGTAGGTCTTCGATGACGCCAGACTCGACATTCTTGCGCAGATCGTCCTTTTCGCGGGCGACGCGGCGACGGTAGTTGTCGAGGTCGGCCACGGCGCGCAGGGTCTTGTCCTTCTGCGCCTGAAGGTCGGCCTGCAGTTGCTCGATTTGGACAAGCAGGGCGCTTACGCCGTCGTCTTCCGTGGGTTCGGCGGCCTCGCTGGCTTCGGCCGTTGTTTCCTCGGAGTTGACGGGTTCTTCTTCGTTGACTGGTCTTTCGGTCTCGCTGCTCATGGCTGGAAAATTGGAAAACCGCCTAATTTAACCGAAAACCCCATAAATCAAAGGACTTTTTTGCTTCTGCGGAAAAAAGCGTGAAGTGGAGCGCTTGCGGAGTTTCACCTGAAATTCAGTCTGGAATGCCAGGATTTACTCAGTTGCCACCGTGTATGTCTGCTTGGCTCATACAGATGGGAATACTGAGGGCGGTGGGAAAGGAGATCATCAAGGGTGGTATTCTCGCTCCTACGAGGGGCGATAAATTGAATAGCTCAGTTACTTGAAGCCAGCAGATTTCTCAGATTTCATCGATTCAACAGAGAGTCCTGACCAGTGACGCCGGTGTTGGTTACTCGCGAGAGAGGGCGAAGAGGTAAAGTAGGTTGGCGAGGCTGCTGACGAAGGCGGCGACGTAGGTGAGGCCAGCGGCGTTGAGCGTCTTGACCACGCCGGGCATTTCATCTTGACCCACTATGCCGAGCTGGCCGAGCTGCACGCGGGCGCGTTTGCTGGCGTCGAATTCCACGGGCAGCGTCACGAGCTGGAAGACGGTGAGGATCGCGTAGCATAGAACGCCGATCTTAATTAAGGTCATGCCGAATGCTCCGAAGAAAAGGCCGCCGATCATGACAAAAGGCAAAAGCTGCGAGGCCAGCATAGTCATCGGGATAAGACTCATCCGAGTTTGAAGCGGCTTGTAGCCGACCTTGTGCTGGATCGCGTGGCCAGCTTCGTGCGCGGCAACGCCGACGGCGGCGAGGCTGTAGCCGCGATAGTTTTCGCGGGAGAGGGCCAGGCGCTTGTTGGTCGGATCGTAATGGTCGGTCAGGTGGCCGGGGACTTCGACGATTTCCACGTCGTAAATGCCGGCATTGCGCATGACGGCGTCCGCCGCTTCGCGTCCGGATATGCGGCTGCGTGTTGGCACGCGCTTCCATTGGTTGTAGGCGCTGCTGACTTTGTGCTGGGCCCAAAAGCCCAGGATCATGGTCGGTACGATTAGAAGTATAAAGAGTCCCATGGTGTGTTGTTGGTTTGGAAAGGTATTAGCAGGGATGGTTCCAGCTATTCGGTAGGGGCACCATTGCCGCCTAAGGCTTGATTGCAAGCGACTTCGGCCGATTTTCGGCGCCGCTGTGCGCGCTGGCGCAGCCGGGTCATTGGTTTCAAAATGACCCACCAGTGCGCCAAATTGTTCCACTGGCATACAGGAGTGATTGAGCTGACACAGCGAACGCGCATTCCGCCAGTCATGCGCTTTATGTTAAGCGCTTAGTTGTTTGTCGGTCCAAAATATATGTGGCAAGAGCAACGTGTCATACACGCAGAGCCCATTGCTGGTTCTTAAAAAATCCCCTAAATCCCCAGTATATCATAAATTCAATCGGCGCCCTGTCCGCAGTTGTTGGGCGGCTGGATTGTCAGGTTGATTGCTGTCCCCCAATAATCATCAAAGCCATGAAGTATACTATTCCTACTCGATTAGGTCTATGCAGCTTACTTGTAAGCTTACTGTCGGTTACCTCAGTCAACGCCCAGCAGATGGAAGAGCCTGAGGCTTGTAGCCATAATGTCATTGTTAAATATAAGGCTGAGTCCAAAACGAAGGCCAAAAACGTTCGAACTCGCGTTGGCTCGCATGCCTCGAAAGAGCTATCGCATCGACTGGGCATCGAGTTGGTGGCAATTCCGGCGGGCATGACTCGCGGTGAATGCCTCGCCCGACTCAATGAAGACCCGGATGTTGAATACGCTGAGCCTGATTACTATATCCAGAGTCTGGCTACACCTGCAGACCCCTTTTTTGCTTCTGGCGAACTCTGGGGGCTGCACAATGCGGGTCAGACCATCGAAGGTAGTGTTGGCGTACTCGATGCAGACATTGATGCGCCCGAGGCTTGGGATATCCGGACCTCCGCAGCCAGCGTGATTGTCGCAGTCACCGATAGCGGGATTAACTACAACCACCTCGATCTGCTGAATAACTTGTGGGTTAATCCAGGTGAGATCGCTGGCAACGGCATAGACGATGATGGCAACGGCTACATCGATGATGTGCACGGCATTGATATTTTTGAAGACTCCGCGACGTCGAAGGGCGGCGATCCTTGGGACGAGAATAGGCATGGATCACACGTGTCGGGCACCATTGGCGCTTCTGGCGACAATGGGGTCGGCGTCCTCGGTGTCGCCTGGGAAGTTCAGCTCATGGCCCCCAAGATGTTGAATGCGGGCGGCGGCGGCACAATCTCCGGAGCGATCGAAGCCATCGACTACGCACGTGAAATGGGCGCTCATGTTATCAATGCCAGTTGGGGTTATGTCGGGGCGCCTTCCGCCGCACTTTACGATGCGATCGCCAAGTGCAATGATGCGGGCATTGTATTCGTTGCGGCTGCAGGCAATGACGATGCGAATAACGATAGCGGGAGCAATAAACAGTATCCGGCCTCCTACGATCTGCCCAATGTCATTTCTGTCGCCGCGGGCACAAACGATGGCTTGAAGGCGTCTTTCTCGTCCTACGGGAAGAGCGCGGTCGATCTTTTTGCGCCGGGGAAAAGCATCCTTTCGACCAGCAAGGGAGGCGCGACTGCGTATGAATACCTCAATGGCACGTCGATGGCGACGCCTCACGTAACGGGAGCCATCGCGCTCGTAAAGGCGCACTATCCGGATGAGGACACGTTTACCGCCGCGAACCGGGTGCTGAACAGTGTGGAATACGTTGCTGAGTTTGCTCCATACTGCGACCGGGAAGGCCGTCTCAATTTATACAACGCCCTGACCACAACGGAAACGGGTCCCCGCAATGATGATTTTGAAAACGCCATCGCCATCGGGAAGACGCCTGGATTTGCATTAAGAGGCATCACCTCTGGCGCGTCACGGGAAGCTAATGAGCCGGCCCATTTGGGGCAAGCCTCTGGCCGTTCAGTTTGGTATACCTGGAAATCCCCTGCCTCGGCTGCAACGTTTTTGAATACGGCTGGCAGCAGCATTGACACCACAGTCAGCCTGTATGTGGGCGATACTCTGGGAGCCTTGACGCTCGTTGCCTCGAACGACAATGCCAGTGGGAGTGATCTGACCAGCGCGCTTTCGTTCATCGCGTCGGCCAACGAAACTTACTACATCGCCATCGACGCAAATAACAGCGAGAGCGGCGCGTTCAGACTCGAAGTCGGCCAGCCGCCCGCAAACGATGATTTTGCGGATCGCCTCGTTCTCTCGGGTGCGAGCATTCAGGAAGTTGGCTACAACAATGCGGCCAGCGCCGAAGCGGACGAACCATCGCATTATGGCGCTGCGAGTCGATCCATCTGGTATAGCTGGACTGCGCCAGCGAACGGCAGCTACCTGATCAGCACTGATGGATCGAGCTTTGATACCGTCTTGGCGGTTTACCAAGGCGATGCCCTGGACTCATTGGCGAAGATCGTTTACAGCGACGACATCTATGCAGGGCAGACCTTGGAAAGCCAATTGCTCCTTGCGGCAACTGCCGGTGAAACCTATCAGATCGCCGTTGATGGCTCTGATAGCCTGCAGTATGGAACGGTGAAGTTCAAGATCGAGCAAGCTTCGGCCAGTGCGTGGGTTCCAGCTTTCGTTCAGCTCGCGGAGAGCAAAGGCAGTTTCAGTTATGACGCCGCTACGGGCGAGCTGGCGATTACCTCAACGGGAGGCAACATCAGCAACGAGTCAGATGATGGCTACGACATTTTCTACGTTCTCGGCCAAGCCTTTTCCGGCGATAGCCAATTGATCGTCAATGTTGCCGACATCGTCAACACGGGCAGCTACGAAGGCAGCGCCGGCATTGTGATGAGAGATGGGCTGGACGCCAGTAGCGCCTCTCTGGCGATCGCTGTTCGCAAGGAAAATGATGATGGCCTGTATTACATCAGCAGCATGGCGCGCCAGGTGGAGGGCGATCCGGTCATTGCTAATGAGCGCAACTCTGCGATTGCCGGACCACCAGTGTTGCTGCGTTTAACCAAAATTGGCGCTGTCGTGTCAGGGCACTATTCGGAGGACAATGGCAACCGCTGGAAATCGATTGGTCCGGATATCATGCTCGATACCGCCACCCAGTCCGTTGCTGGCGTCATGGCGCTTGGCAACCATCGGAAAAACGAGGTGACCGCAACCTTCGACAGCATTCAACTGACTTCCACCAACGATGGCGCGGATACGCCAATACCGTTGATTGCCGGCTCGGTTCTGCTGCATGGCTCAATTGGCGACTTTGAAATGCCCACTGCGGTTAGCTACGGCGATACGCCGTCGACAACGCCGGTGGGAGTTGAGTGCCGCATATTGCCCTCGGATACGGTCGACCTGGTCATTGCTTTTGACCGCCCCATTGCCTCTGCTGACGCCAGTGTGATGGGAGGCGTTGCCGCGATCAGCGCGCCCCCCACTGCCTCAGGTAATGATCTGACGGTTTCCCTCAGCAATGTTATCGACATCCAAAGCCTGACAATCGGCTTGAGTAACATCGTAGCGGCAGATGGCAGCAGTCTGGTGTCGGCGCAAGTTGACCTGCGTATTTTGGAAGGAGACGTTAATGGGGATCTGACCGTTTCTCAGGCAGATGTGGATGAGATCACCGCCGAGATCGGGATGGCGCTATCGGCAAGCAATGCGCTCTACGACCTGAACCTGGACGGCGTAATCGATGCTTCCGACGCCAATCTGGCGGCAAACCTGGTAGGCAATACGCTTAACCCGGACACGGAGCCGGACCCAGTGCCCGAAAAACTCACCGACTTCGATGTCGTGGCGACCGGATCGACTGAAGTGTCGATTGACGTGGCTTACACGTTGGGTGCCTTTGACGGCTTCCGCATCGAAGTGAAAAATGCGGACGGCAGTTATACGCTTATCGCGGACTTGCCGGCTACGACGACCAGCTTTATCCACACCGGCTTGCAGCCGGAAACGGAATACACCTACCGCGCCTGGGCTTACAATGGCTCTGGGGATGGCGACAAGCGCACGCGTCGCGCCACCACGCTGAGTGGTTCAGATCCGGACCCCGATCCTGATCCTGATCCAGACCCCGAGCCTGAGCCCGATCCGGATACGGTCCCGGAAAAGCTGACGAGCATGACTGCTGTCGCCATCTCATCGAGTGAGATCGTCATCGACGTTGAGTATAGCTTGGGAACTGTCGACGGCTTCCGCATCGAAGTGGAAAATCCAGATGGCAGCTACTCGCTCATTGCAGACTTGCCCGAAGCAACGACCAGCTTCACGCACACGAGCTTACTGCCAGGAACGGAGTATAGCTACCGCGCTTGGGCGTATAACAGTGCGGGTGATGGCGCAAAGCGCACTCGTCGGGCAACAACTCTGACGGATTAGCCTGTCTCAGGTAAGTTGAAAAGTGACTCAGCGTGTGCTTCGGCGCACGCTGAGTTTTTTTTCGGGCAGTAAGCTGACCGTCCTGTGATTTGAGCGGTCCGAGGCTTGGGGCCAGATTGGAAGTTCGCTGCGTTGGCATTACAATCGCAGGCTTCCAGCCCGCTCAATCAGCTACGCTTTGCGCTGCATCCAAATCTTATCCCCACCTAATCCGCTAGCGTGATCTTTACGTCGTCCATGCTCACGATGCTCGCGAGGGCCTCGATGGGGATGTCGGCGAAGCCATTATCCCGTAAATACTGGCGGCCGCCTTCGAACTGCTTTTCCACGAGGCAGCCGTAGCCGACGGGCGTGGCGCCGGCTTCACGGATCAACTGGAGCAGGGCGGCAGACGTCTTGCCGCGCGCCAGGAAATCGTCGATCACGAGCACGCGGTCGTCGGTGTGGAGAAACTCCGCCGAGACGACCAGTTCGTTGTTGCCGCCCTTGGTGCGGCTTTCAGCGACAGCCATGTAAACGCGGCCCGACATCGTGACCGGCTTTTTCTTGCGCGCGAAAACCACCGGCACGCCAAGCTCCAGCGCCGTGAAGACCGCCGGTGCGATGCCAGAGACTTCGGCGGTCAGGATGCGCGTCGGACTTTGCGATGCAAAGCGTTCGGCAAAGATCTGCCCAAAGGCCTGCATGATTTCCGGCTGGATCTGGTGGTTAATCAGCGCATCGACCTTCAGGATGCCATTGCCCAGGTTGCGCCCCTGGGAGGAGATGAATTCACGGAGGTGGGAGATGGCGTCAGTCATGGCTTGGGAGAGTGTTTTAAGAATTCAGCGTTGTGCTGTAGGGCTCGCGCTCGCGCGATGCCGCATGTGCAAGTGTCTGTTCTAACAGGCGGAGCCCGGTTGGGACACCGGGCTCCGCCTTTTGCCAATTTCGGGTTGTAGATTTTGAGCACTTTAGAGTGGCGTTAAGCTTTTTCGAGCAGGCCTGCGCGGCGGAGCAGGGCGTCGGAATCCGGCTCGCGGCCCATGAAGTCGCGGAAGAGTTTTTCCGGCGGCTCGCTGTCGCCCTTGGAGAGAATGCACTCGCGGAAGGCGCGGCCGGTTTCCTGGTTGAGCACGCCTTCTTTCTGGAAGCGCGTAAAGCAATCGGCCTCCAGCACCTCGGCCCACTTGTAGGAGTAGTAGCCGCAGGCGTAGCCGGTAGGGCCGGAAAACAGGTGGCCAAAGCGGCGCACGATCGAGGGCGGCTTGGTCGCGTATTCGGCGGTGTAGCCGTCGAGGATTTCGTCGATCAGCTCGTCGAGGTCGCGGTCGGCCGCGTCGTTGGCGTGGTTGATGTGCAGGTCCAGGTCGAGCTTGCCGAAGGACAGCTGGCGCATCGTGGCCGTGCCCTGCATGTAGTTACGCGCGGCCATCATCTTGTTAAACAGATCGTCGGGGATGACTTCGCCGGTCACGTAGTGGCGGGCAAAGAGGTCCAGCGCGCTGCGCTCCCAGCACCAGTTTTCCATGATCTGCGAGGGCAGCTCCACAAAGTCCCAGGCGACGTTGGTGCCGTTGAGCGAGCGGATCTCCACCGTGCCCAGGAGGTGGTGGAGCAGGTGGCCGAACTCGTGGAAAATCGTTTCGACTTCGCGGTGCGTCATCAGCGCGGGCTTGGCGGCGGTGGGCTTGGTCATGTTGCCCGCCATCAGGCCGAGGTGCGGGGCAAAGCCCTTCTTGCGCGGGCCGCCCGTGCGCAGGGCGTTCATCCAGGCGCCGGCGCGCTTGCTTTCGCGCGGGAACCAGTCGGCGTAAAACGAGCCGAGGTGCGTGCCGTCGTCGTCGAGCAAGTCATAGAAGCGGACTTCCGGGTGCCAGACTTCCACGGGCTCGTTGTCGCCGGGCTCGTCAGCATGCTTCTCGTCGCCGGTCTTCGCGTCGCGGTAGAAGGTGCTGCGCTTCACAATGCTTACGCCAAAGAGGCGCTCGGTCAGCGCAAAGAGGCCATCGATCACGTGGTGCAGCGGGAAGAACGGGCGCAGCTCCTCTTCGTCAAAAGAGAACTCGGCCTGGCGGCGCTTCTCGGCCCAGTAAGTCGTGTCCCACGGCTCCATGAGCGCATCGGGCGCGTCGCCCGTCTGGCCGGACTTAAAGACACGTAGCTCGGCCATCTCGTCGCGGAAGGCGTCCTCCACTTTGTCATGCAAAGTTTCCACAAAGCCCAGGGCGGCCTTGCCGTTCTTGACCATGCGCGGGCCCAGCGTCAGCTCGGCAAAGTCCTTGCGGTCGAGTAGCTCGGCCTTGCGCTGGCGGAGCTTTAAAATCTTGCCGATCAGCGGCGTGTTGTCGTGCTCGGCGGTCTTGCCGATCTGGCTGCTGGCCTCCCATACTTTGCGACGCAAAGCTCCGTTCTCGCAGTATTGCATGACGGGCAGGTAAGACGGCATGTGCAGGGTGATGCGCCACTTCGGCGTGGCTTCGTCGCCATGGCCCTTGGCGGCGGCGTCTTCCTTCATCGCTTCCTTGGCGCTTTCGGGGATGCCGGCCAGCTCGGCCTCGTCGTCCACAATCAGCTCCCACGCGTTGGTGGAGTCGAGGACGTTTTCGGAATACTTCTGCGTGAGCTGGGAGAGCTCGGTGGCCAGCTTTTCAAACTCCTCGCGGCGGTCGTTGTGGAGATCGGCGCCGTGGTCCTTAAAGCTGCGCAGCGTGTCCTCGACGAGGCGCGCATGCACACCGCCAAGCGCCTTGGTTTCCGGCTTTTCGGCAACGGTCTTGATGACCTGCCACAGCTTTTCGTTGAGGTAGATGCGGGTCGAAAATTCGGACACCTTGGGCAGCATGGCGTTGTAGGCCTTGCGGATCTCGGGCCCTTCGCAAACGCTGGAAAGGTGGTCGGTGTAGCCCCAGGCGCGGGAGAACTCTTCCGCGGCGTCCTCAAGCGCGAGGATGGTGGACTCGTAGGTCGCGGCGTCGGGGTCCTGCCCGGCAATGGCGTCGATATTCTTCTGGGCCTTGGTGAGGGCCAGCGTAATGTCCTCCTCAATCAGCTCAGGGTCGAGGCTGCTCCAGGCAACGTGAAAGGACGGGTCGAGAAAAGGGTGCGGCTGTGGTTCGCTCATGGCCCTACAGGACATTCAGCCAGCCCACAAAGTCAATTGCCGATGCGAGATGTCACGCGCGGGCGAACCTCACGCGATGCGCTTGGCCGATGGGCCTAATCTGCTTTTCGTGGACGCCTGCTGCGGCGGCAAACTCCGGCCAGTGCCGGACTGCGTCCACGACTTCTTCCAGAATGGTTTTTCAGCGGCCTTGCTTGAGGTCGGCGGTTTTGCGCAGGCTTCGAAGTCGGCCAGGGTGAAGTCGTCGCGCTTGCCGTTGATGCTCATTTGGTGGGCGCTCGTCCAGGCACCGGATGGGTTGTAACTGTAGATCACGTCAAAGGCGGGCGAGAGCGACCACTGGCCCGCCTTGTTCATGAGAAAGGCAATGTTCTTCACGTGGTCGTCCTGATTGCGCGCGACGACATTGAACAGCATCCGGCGGTATTGCGCCTCCACGGCTCCCGTGCCCAAGCCCAACTGGCGGATCGCGAGAAACGCCTGCTCATAGGCATAGGCGCCCGCGTTGTTGAAGTCGTAGTGCTGCAGGGCGCAGAGCGATTGCATTTGGAGCTTCTCGTCGTTGTGGCGGTCGAAGCGCTTCGTGATAAAGTGGCGGCGACCATTTTCCTCCAGCAGCCGGCATTCACTCATCTGGACGCGGGCCGCCGTGGCCATTAGGTGGTAGGCATACTCAATCACGCCATATCCCTTGGGGGCCTCCAGCTCCTTGTCCTTGTTGCCATGCTGGCTGAGTCCCCCTTTTGGGTCCACTTGTTATGAGAAGATTCTAGTCGGGTTGTTGTTTACTGGGTTGGTTGGGTTGTTAAGGTTCTGGCGTAGAGAGGCCGTAGGCCGAACGGAGCCGGAACCT
>JAVDPC010000016.1 GCA_031296915.1 Cerasicoccus frondis
GACGCTCAAGCCGCCTTGCTGGACACGAAAAATCACTGCGGCCTGATCGGCCAATCTAGATGAAAAGTGCTCTAGCTACGCACGCCTACTTCGCCGAGTAGCGGACATTGGGATCTTCAAAAATGTAACTCGGCACGCCCTGGTTAATTTCCAACTGCTTGATTTCGACAATGGAATAAACGGCGCCATTGGAAGAAGTGACGATTTTCATCGGCATGACAACGCCATTGGCGCTCTGGTGCTCGCTCATGCGCATGTAGGCAATGCTGCGCGAATCGCCGACTTTGGGATGCTGCTCAGTGGCGATCTCCCAATAGGAGTCCTGGTCAATGTAGGTGTAGACGCGCTCTTTCTCGTCCTCGTAGAGGATGACATGGCAGGCAATGCCGTCCAGCATTGTGTCCTTTTCCAGTGTAAAGCGTTCAGGCGTTTCCTCATAGCGCCACAAGTAGCTGCCCAGCCGTGAAGCCTCTTTAAACTTGCTGGCCATGCCTTCCGGTAATTCATCCATCGCACGTGCGTCGCCCTGCCCGTTGGCTTGCTGGGCCCAAATTTCGTTTCCGTCGAAGCCCATGTCAAAACGTAGATCGCCTTGCATCATCACGCGGCGGGCAAAGTTGGGCCGTCGGAAATAGAAGATCATTTCGTGGTCATTCTGAGCTTCATGCGTTTCACCAATTTGCAGGTGCGCATTGAGCTTCAGCGTGGTAACTTGATCCACCTTCGTCGCGGCAAAATGCCGTAGGACCACTTGCTCCAGCGGATCGGCTGACTCGATGCTTTCCAACGCCACTGGCTTCTCTTTGACCACCAAAGGCTCCGGCTCTTCCTGCGCAACAAGCTCAGCCGACTGAACCTCCCCCTCAGCGCCCATGGCGGAGATTGATTGCTGCTTGAATCGAATTAACGCGAAGATGCCGACAACAACGATGAGCAGGATGCTGGCGACGCCAGCGAGAATCATCCGCTGCGGTTTGCTTTTGCGGGACCAGGAGGAGCGACGACGAGATTTTGGCATTCATCGACGCACACACATTCAGCCGCCACTGGAAATACCGGAAGTGTAAAATAACCGCAACGCTGGTGACGCCATTAAGACATTGTTAAGGCCATGTGATTACGCCGTAACCTCAGCTTAACTTGACAACCGTCCATCGCAAAATGAACCCCGCGCCAATGCACACCAACGAAATGCCCCAAATGAACATGGGCACCCAGAAGGCCAGAAACAGGCAAACAGCCAAACCGACCCAGGCCAGCCATTTAGGGTACATCCTTTGTTCGGGAGGTAATTTGAGCGCCGCCGCGTTCATAATTCCGTAATAAATGAGGACCGTGCACGCGCTGAAGGACCAGGCGATCTTGATGTCCTTGAGCAGGCATAAAACAATGATCAACCCAGCCATGCCCAGAATGGCCGCCATGGGCTCGCCGTTCTTATCGAGCTTGCTGAAAAAGTGCGCCACGTCGCCACGCCGGGCCATCGCCAGCAGCACGCGCGACAAGCCAAGGATCAGGTTGAGCAACACGCCGATCAGCGCAACGTAGCCAGCGATCTGAAACAGCTGCGTCGGCGCTGCGCCCTGAAGCCACGCCCAAGCCACGCCCGCATACAGCGCCGCCGAGACGACCAGCGTGATGATCATGGCGCGGGGAATGTTCTTCTTCGGGTCAATGATCTCCTCGCCCATGGTGGCGATGCGCCCGTAACCCGTGTAGGCCACGAAGACCAAGGCGCAGGCTTGGAGGATCGCGGGAATGCCCACTTCTGTTGAGCCAAGGAGTTCATTGGCTATCGGTTCGGGCGGCCCAGCCGGATTACTGAAAATAAGGCTCAACAGACCAGCCAATGTAATGGTCAGGATCGCGGCATTCACCTGTATGCTGCGGCGCAGACCAAACAGGATGGTCGCTGTAACAATCAACACCGCCACAATCGCGCAGGCGACATGGAAGTCAGGCCGGAAAAAGGTCCCAATCGCCAAGGCCGCCGTTGCCGCGCTGGCGCTCTTGGCCAATAAAAACATCATGCCTGCCGTGAAACCCGCGTAGGGATGCAGCAGCCGGTAGCCGTATTCGTAAGCGCCGCCGGAAACCGGATACGCCGCCGCCAGTTGCGCGCTGTTCAGTCCATTTACCGTCGCCACGATGGCGCCCACGGCCACCGCCAATAACGCCCACTCACCCACCTGAAATGTCACCAGTGAGAGGATCACAAACACACCCGTGCCCAAAATCGAGCCGAGCCCCAAAAAGACCGCGCCTTTGACGTCTGCGGTGCGCTTCAGCGCTGCTGACTTATTCGCCATGCGCCCATCAGGCACACGAGCGCCGTTAAAGACAAGCCTGACCTATAAAATTCCGCGCAACTTGTAATGGCGCCCTCTGCGCCGATCCGCTATCCTACGGATATGTCATTAGTGCTCATTGCTGGAATAGTTGTCATTGGAATCGTCGTGGCCGTCATCTTTCTGGGAGGTAAAAACGGATGAGCAGCCCCTACCCGCAGCTCGCGGCCGAGCTTGGCGTCCCCTTGCATGGCGGCGACCCGTTTATGCCCGGCATCCCAATCTTAAGTTTGATCAAGCGACCATATTACGTGGAGGGGCCCTACCGCAGCCGCCACCTGAAGATTTATAATTTTTCGCGCGGCAGCGGTAAAAACAGTACGTCCTACCACGCGGTTCGCATCAGCCTGGCCCGGTCGACGAATCTCACTTTCAAACTCAGCTCGGAAGGCTTCTTTGGCTCCATTGGCAAGGCCATGGGCATGCAGGACATCCAAGCCGGCAACGCCGCGTTCGACAAGGCCTTCATCGTCAAGTGCAACGATCCGGACTTCGTGCGGGGCGCCCTGTTGCCCGAAATCCAGCAAGGGCTCCTCGCGTGCAAGGAAAACTACCGTGGCTTCGGCTCCATCTCGCTCAACGGCGCCTGGATCGGCCCCAACGACTCCACACTCCACTACGAGCAGCGTGGCCACCTCCGCCGAAACGAAGACCGCCTGCGCGCCGCCGCCCTCGCTGCGGCGATGAGCGACCTCGCCGACGCCATCGAGGTATACGCGACAGTGTGAGATTTTAACTGGCCAAAGCCCCGGCCTTGGCATCCAATGACGGCATGAAGCATTTTCTCATTTCATTGTTGATCGGCACAACTTTGGTTGGCGTCGGTTGTTCTGATAAGTCCGATGCCGAGAAGGCCGCCGAAGAAGCCAAGGAGAACACCTCCGAAGCCTTGAGCAGCCTCAATAAAAGCATCCAGGACGCCAGCGATTCCGTCAGCGATAAGGCCAAGGAAATCTCCCAAAACATTTCCGACTGGTCCGAGGAACAGAAGAAGCAGGCCATCGCCAAGTTCAAGGAATCCGGCGACGCGCTCGAAAAGCAATGGGACGCACTCGCCGCCAAAGCAAACGGCCTCTCCGGCGAAACCGAAGACCAGTGGGACCAAGCGGAAGACCATTGGGACGACGCCAAGGAAGCCTTCAACGACGCCCTCGACGACATGCAGGACGCTACCGCCGAAGACTGGGACACAGTCGAAGCTGAGATGAAGAAGGCCTGGACTTCCATGCAAAGCGCGTTCAAGGAAGCAAGCTCTGCATTGCAAAGTAAGTAAGCACTCACAATCTTTTTCAACCCGGCCGCGGCCCCACCTGGGACCGTGGCCAATGTGTATCATTCTCCCAGACATCCCTGCTGACTATGGCCGCTGGCAAAAAAGAGACCCCGATGATGCAGCAATACTGGCGTTATCGTAAGGAGGACCCCCGCGTCCCCGCCGATGCGCTGCTGCTCTTTCGCTTGGGCGACTTCTACGAAATGTTTCATGGCGACGCCGAGGAAGGTGCGCGCCTGCTCGGCATCACGCTGACCCAGCGCGGCGGCTACCCGATGGCGGGCATCCCCTACCACGCGCGCGACACCTACCTGCCCAAGCTCCTCACGCAGGGGGTCAAGGTGGCCATCGTTGACCAGGTCGAAACGCCCAAGCCGGGCAAGCTCGTCGAGCGCGACTTAACGCGCGTCCTCACCCCCGGCACCACGCTGGAAGAACACCAGCTCGACGCACGGCGTAACCACTACCTGCTCGCGTTGACCAGCGACCGCAAAGGCAACTTCCACGCTGCGTGGCTCGACCTTTCCACGGGCGAATTCCAAGTCGCTTCGGAAACCGATCCGGCCAAACTGATGCCGGTCTTTCACGCGATCGACCCCAAGGAAATTCTCCTACCGGAAAACACGTCGATCAAGTGGGCGCACAAGGAAGAGCTCCGCGCCTGGCACGAAGATTTCGACTACTACTGCCAGAACCGCCCCGTCACGATTTTGCCCGACTTCCAGTTTGAAGTCGATGCGGGCGCCCGCGCGGTGCTCGACGCCCTCGGTGTGCTCAATCTGAACGGCTTCGGCCTCGATGTCTCGCACCCCGCGCTCGGCAGCGCTGGCTCGCTCATTGCCTACGCGACGGACACCCTTTGCGCGCCGCCCAAGAACCTGCGCCACATCAAGGAATACCACACGCAGCGCACGCTCCTGCTCGACCCGTCGACGATGCGCAACCTGGAGATTTTCCAAAGCTCGCAAGGCGGGCGCACGGGTTCGCTCATCGCCGCGATCGACCAAACCGTCACCGCCGCCGGTGGCCGCTTGATTGAGCAATGGCTCGCCGAACCGCTTCTTGATTTAAAAGAACTCAACCGCCGCCAACAAGCCGTGGCGGACTTCCATGCCGAGCCCGCGCGCTGCGGCGCGCTCACGGATTTGCTCAAGGGCATCCGCGACATCACCCGCATTTTGGGTCGCCTGCAAAACCGCATTCGCAACCCGCGCGAGCTGGGCGGCATCCGCGACACGATCAACGCGATGCCTGAAATCCGCGAAGAGCTTGCGGCATTCGCCGGCGAAGAAGTGCAAGCTTTGCATGGCAAAGTAAGTTCGTTTGACGCCCTGCGTGAACACCTCGCATTGGCGCTCGCCGACGAACTGCCCGGCAACATTGCCGACGGCGGCGTGATCCGCGATCAATTCGACGAAGACCTCGACTACCTGCGCAGCCTCACGCGCGACAGCAAAACGTGGCTCAGCAACTTCGAAGCGACCGAGCGCGAACGCACCGGCATCAAAAGCCTTAAGGTGAAATACAACGGCGCGTTTGGCTACTTCATCGAAGTCACCAAAGCCAACGCCGCGCAAGCGCCCGAGGACTACATTCGCAAGCAGACAATGAAGAACGCCGAGCGCTTCGTGACCGAAGAACTCCGCGTTAAGGAAAAGGAAATTCTCCACGCCGAAGAGAAGGCGCTCGCCCGCGAAGACCAGCTCTTCCAAGAGCTCGTGACGCGTATTTTGGAAGACGCTTCGGCGCTCGAAGAAACCGCCGCCGCCCTTGCGCAGTGCGATCTCTTTATCGGCTGGGCGCAGCTTGCCCGCGAGTGGGATTACTGCCGCCCCGAGATTGCCGAAGACGACGTGCTCGACATCGAGCAGGGCCGCCACCCCGTCGTCGAGCAAATGATCAAGGCCGACCGTCTGGGTCTGCGCGGCGCCCATGGCTTCGTGCCCAACGACACCTTGCTCACCGCCGGCGAAGAGCAGATCGCGCTGCTCACCGGCCCGAACATGGCCGGTAAGTCGACTTACATTCGGCAGGTCGCGCTGATCACGCTCCTCGCGCAGATCGGCAGTTGGGTCCCGGCCAAGCGTTGCCACGTGGGCCTCGTTGACCGCATCTTCTCCCGCGTTGGCGCCAGTGACGAGCTGGCCCGCGGCAACTCGACCTTCATGGTCGAAATGAACGAGACCGCGAACATCCTCAACAACGCCACGGATCGCAGCCTAATCATCCTCGACGAGATCGGCCGCGGCACCTCGACCTACGACGGCTTGAGCATCGCCTGGGCCGTGGTCGAGCACCTCCATGGCGACAGCGAGAAGGGCCCGCGCACCTTGTTCGCCACCCACTACCACGAGATCACACAGCTAGAAAACACCCTCGCCCGCCTGCGCAATTTCAGCGTTTCGGTGAAGGAGTGGGCAGACGAAATTCGCTTCCTGCACACCGTCATTCCCGGCGCCGCGGACCGCAGTTACGGAATCCAAGTGGCGCGCCTCGCGGGGCTGCCGGCAACGGTCATCACCCGCGCCAAGGCCGTGCTCGAAGAGCTGGAAAGCGAAGGCAACGTCCTCCGCGAAACCCTGCGCGAGCCCAACGCCCCAAAGATCGAACCCAAGCCCAAGCCAAAGCGCGCCCCCAAGCCCGCCCCCGCAGACGACGACCAGCTGGCGCTGTTTTAGGCCACTGCAAATCTCCTCGACTGCCGGAGCTTGTCCGCGTTTGATCGCGCTATGAAACTTGCCCTTATTTCTCTATGTTCCCTCATGCTCAGCACCATCGGCTACGCAGGAGAAACAGAGGATATCTATACAAATTTCTTTGAGCGCACCCCTCTGACTGACGCGGATTATAAGGCCATTGCCAACGGCCAGAAATGCGTCATCGCGGAATACGACGTGGAGAACATGACTCTTCAGAATGCGCTCAACGTGCTCAATGCAGCATCCGTAAAAGCTGAGCCGACCAAGGGCATTGCGCCAATGGTAATCCAGATTCGCCGCAACACGGACCCCGATTCAGTCACACAGAAAGCCACCCAGAAGAACACGATGGAAATCGTCAACCGTATCTGCGGCCAGCTCGGCTATAAGTGGACATCCTACCAAGGCACGATCGTCATCACCTACGCCAACTAATTATTCACCGTGGAAACCCGTCACTTCACCAACTACCCGGTCTTCGGCCCTGACGCCGATTTGATCGACCCGGAAGAGCTGCCCACTTGGGTCATCGAAAACAACGATGACTTGCTCGCCTTTGACAAGCCAGGGTGGGTCGTCTGCCATCCATCGAAGAACGGGCCGTGGTCGAGCCTCGTTGGCGCGTGCCGCGAGTGGACCGGCATGGAGACGCTGCACCTCATTGCGCGCCTCGACCGCGAGACCAGCGGCGTGATCCTGCTGGCCAAGCACAAGGCCGCCGCGCGCAAGCTGCAGATTGCGTTTCAAGACCGCGCCGTGGAGAAGACTTACCACGCCATCCTCGAAGGCGAGATGACGGAGCCCGCCGCCGTCGATCAGCGTCTCGCCAAGGATCTGGAGTCCCCCGTCGCGGCGAAGGTCACGGTGCGCCGTTCCAACTCCTCGCAGCGCGCGATTTCCCACTTCACGCCGCTCGTCGCGCAAAACGGGTACACGCTAGCCGAAGTGAAGCTGGAAACCGGCCGCAAGCACCAGATCCGCGCCCATGCGGAATGGCTGGGCCACCGCGTGGTTGGCGACAAGATTTACGGGCCGGACTCGACGCTGTTCCTGGACTTTATCGAAAACGGCTGGACCGAGCGGCTGGAAGCTAATTTGCCCATGCGGCGACAGGCGTTGCATTGCACGGAGTTAACGTTTAGTGACGGCCTATCCTTCCGCGCGCCACTGGCCTGGGACATGCAGCAATTTGCCCGCGAACGCATGGGCTTGGCTGATTTGCCAGCTCAATGCGTTTAAAACAGCTTATAATTAGTCAAATTAATTTACGCGAGCGGACTTGACCCTTGGCGGGAGTAAGCGCACATTAATACTACCTGTGACCACGATGACGGACACGAACCGCCCGGCGCTTTTCGACCTGGATGGCGCGGTTGAGGCGCTCAATGAGGCGTTGGTAGAGCCGAACGTGCGCCTGCGCTTGGTCGAGCCCGATCATGTGGACTACCAGCAAGACGCCTTTCGCAAGTTCCGCGATGTGCTCTCCGAATGGCGCGAATTCGACAAGCGGGCCAAGTTCACCATCGAAGACAGCCAAGGCCGGACCATGGGCTTCTTTGAATACAAGCGCTACTGGCAGGGCGCGGACGACCTCGGGCGCGACGACTTTATCGAACTGCTCCAAATGCAGCTGCGTTTTCCCTTCGTCCTCAAGGACGGCACTTCACTGGCGGGCTACTCTGGCAAGCGCGCCCGGGTAAAACGTGGCGACGCGCCGACGAGCACCGTTTCACTCAAGATCGATCATGTGCCCAGAGCCCCAACGCTCTTTTGTCAATTTGGCACAACCTTTGGCTGGCGTATCGCTGATCTTTCGGGCACAATGGTAGGCGAACTTTTCCGCTGATGCTCATTCACGGCACAGCGTCGTTCAACCTACAGACGCTGCTATGTCCAACAATTTTCCGCATTATGAGGTGCGCCTCGATGACGGTCGGTTAATCGAATTAACCAGCCCGGAGCGCATGCTGCCTGAGGCTTGGTCCAAAGTAAACACCCTGCCCGAGTGGACGCGTCTCGACTACCATCAATGTCCCAATTGCCCACTGGACGAAAAGCGGATCGAGCGCTGCCCTGCCGCCGCCGCCGTGGCCCAGCTCGTCGAGAATTTCACCGAAGTCGTGTCCTTTCAAAAGGTAGACTTGGTCATCATCCGGGCCAACGGCCAATACTCAGTCCGTGGCTCGGCGCAGATGGTCGTCTTTGCCCTGCTGGTGGAGTTCGTTTCCCGCGCCAAATGCCCGTATCTCTTCGATCCCAGTGCGGACAAGGGCTTCTTCTTTCTGTGCATTGACGTCGACCAGTTGCTCTACCGGTTTTTCGCGAGCTTCCTGATCCAGCACCACTTGCTCAGCTCCGGCGAGCCCGACCCCAATGCCGTCAACTGGAACCGCTTCCAGCAATACATGGGCGAGATCCGCGTATCGCTGGAAGGCCTGCTGGAGCGCATTCAAGCCTATTGCCACGAAGACGCCAACATCAACGCCCTCACCGGCGCCATCAGCATTAGCAAGCTCCTCGAAGAACACTGGGACGACAGCCTCCGCCTCTTCAAGGATATGACTTTCCGCTAAACCCTACTCCACCACAACCCACATCTGAAATAGCATTATGCACGCAATTCGCCTTAGTCTGACCACCGCATGCCTCGCCCTGATGGCCGCCTGCACGACCGTCCCCAAGGTCCAAACGCAAACCAACCCGCAGGCCAATTTCACCGATGTGAAAACGTTCGCGGTGTTGCCCATGCCCACGCAGATCACGGGCGCCGATCCCGGCGCCATGGTGGAAATCGCCGGCCCGGCCAAGGCGGCGATCATTGCCGACATGCAAGCCAAAGGCTATCAAATGGTCCCCGAGGCGCAGGCCGACATCCTCGTCAAGCTCCACGGCGAGCTCCTGCCGCGCACCCAGGTGATCGACACCGGCGTCGTTCCCGTTGGATACTATGCGGACCCATGGGTCGCCGCCTATCCTTACGGCTCCCAGCAAATCGTCCGCAATTACGAGCAAGGCACGCTGGCCATCGAGATTTCGCAAACGGTCGACGGGCAGCCGCAATTGGATTGGGTAGGCTGGACCACGCAAAAGCGCGCGCCCGGCGCCAAGATCAACGTGGACAACGTCGTGGCCGGCATTCACGAGATCCTCGCCGACTTCCCGCCCGACAAGAAGTAGCGTTCTCCGATTGACCTTTGTCCCGCCGTCATTCAACACTGCGGGATGACTGACACTCGCGAAGTCCGCGTTCGATTCGCCCCCAGCCCGACTGGGTTCTTCCACATTGGCAGCGCCCGCACGGCGCTGTTCAACTGGCTCTATGCGCGCCACACCGGCGGCAAGTTCATCTTGCGCGTAGAAGACACCGACTCCGCGCGCAACACACCCGAGGCCCTCGCCGCCCTGCTCGACGGCATGCGCTGGCTCGGCCTCGATTGGGATGAAGGTCCCGAGGTCGGCGGCGATTACGGCCCCTACTTCCAGAGCGAGCGTCAGGACATCTACGCCGAGTATCTTCAGAAGCTGCTCGACGCCGGTCGCGCCTACGAAAAGGACGACGCCATTTTCTTTAAGCTCGAAGGCGAGCGCTACGTCGAGTTCGACAAATACAAGAACGCCGAAGTCGAAAAGGTCCGCACCGAGCCGATTACCGTCAGCGACGCCATCCGCGGCGACGTGACCCGCAACGTCGAGACCGACTTCGTGATCCGCCGCTCCAATGGCGACTACGGCTTCCACTTTGTGAACGTAGTCGATGACATCGCGATGCAGATCACCCACGTCATTCGCGGCGAAGATCACCTCTCCAACACCGCGCGCCACGTGGAAATCTATCAGGCGCTCGGCGCTCAGCCGCCCGTGTTCGCGCACCTGCCGCTCATCCTCAAGACCGATGGCAAGGGCAAGATGTCCAAGCGCGACCAGGGCTCACTGATCGAGGAATACGTGCAGCGCAAGTTCATCCCCGAAGCGGTCCGCAACTTCATCTGCCTGCTCGGCTGGAACCCGAAGGACGGCACCGAGATCATGCCCATCGGCGACATCATCGAAAAGTTCGACTTCCCCGGCATCCAGAAGGAAGCCGCGCGTTTCGACGAAAAGAAGATGGCCTTCATTAACACGGAATACCTGCGTAAATTGCCCGTGGAAACCTTCTGCTGGATGGCGAGCCCCGTCCTCGCTGAAGCCAAGGTGATTGACGAAAGCACCGGGGAGGATTACCTGCACGCCATCCTTGCGATCAGCCAGGAAAAGGCGCGCGACTTCGAAGGCTTGCCCGAGCTCGTCGGCCCGCTCTTCAACGAGGACTTCACTGTCGACGAGGAAGCGCAAAAACGCGTCTTCAAAAAGGGCGAACCGATGGCCCGCCTTGCCGAGCTGCTGCCCGCACTGGAGCAAGTCGATCCGTGGTGCGAGCAGACCATTGACCAAGCCATACTCGACCTCGCCGAAAAGAAGGGACAGCGCAAGTTCGACTACTTCCCAATCGCCCGCCTCGCGGTGAGTGGTCAAGCCGGCGGCCCCGACTTGCTCGCCCTGCTCCGCGCCCTCGGCAAGGAACGCGTTCTCACCCGCATGCGTCGCTTCGTGGAAATGCAGCCCGTCGGCTAACGACGGGCCGACCAACGCTTGTCTTTTATTTCAGTCTAGAAGCGCGTGCGCGTTCCCAGAGTAGAAGCGGCATCCTGCCGCTTTTGGTTTCAGATGGATTAGCCAAAGCGGCTGGAAGCCGCTTCTACGTATACCCCGCGCCCACAAGCCCTCAGTCGAAAAAGCCTTATGCCTCTTTTTCAAAAAGCCTACTCGGTTGTTTTGGAAAAGCCTTACGCTATGTTGTCGAAAAGCCTTATGCTATGTTGGTCCAACAACCGAGCGGTTGTTGCCTCAACACAGCATGCGTTGTTTCCCTGACATAGCCTCGGTTGTTGTGCTGACACAGCATAAGGTTTTTGAGTAAGATGGACAAACCAGCGGAAGCCGCTCTCTAAATGATCTACATGATGCAAGCGAACCCGCAGCAAACTACCCTGCCGGCGCTTCTTCGGCGGCGGCTTCGAGTTTGGCTTTTTCTTCGGCTTCGAGGGCCAAGGCTTCGGCGCGGAGCGCTTCGATTTCCTTTTTGCGCTCCAGGTCCTTCTTGGACTTCAGCTTCGCTTGCAACTCGAATTCTTCGGCGAGCGCATCGAGGTCTTCCATGTCCGGCGGAACGGTGGATACCGCTTCCTCCATCGTGGTTAGCCCGGAACGGACTTTCTTCATCGAGTCCATGTGCAGCGTGAACATCCCGTTGAACATCGCGACCTTTTTCAGCTCGGCAGTTTCCGCCTCCTTGTTGATCGCCTCAATCAACGCTTCACTGGAAGTCATCATTTCGTGGATGCCCACGCGGCCCTTGTAACCCTTACCCGAGCAAGCGGGACAGCCGGTGCGGTTCGCCTTGAAGATGCCCCCGCCTTCGAACTGAATCGCCTTTTTGAGAATATCCAATTCGCGGCCTTCGGCTTCGTAGGGCTGACGGCAGCTCTTGCATACGCGGCGCATGAGGCGCTGCGCGCAAACCGCCACCAGCGAAGCGGAAATCATGAACGGCTCAACGCCCATTTCCGTCAAACGCGCAACGGTGCCCGGCGCGTCGTTGGTGTGCAGGGTGGAGAACAGCATGTGCCCGGTGAGCGCGGCCTCCACTGCGATGCCCGCCGTTTCCGAGTCACGAATTTCCCCGACCAGGATGACGTCCGGGTCCTGTCGGAGGAAAGCGCGCAGCGCGGCGGCAAAGGTCAGCCCAATCTTGCGGTGCATCTGCATTTGGCAGAGCCCGGGCAAGGTATATTCGATCGGGTCTTCGGCGGTGCGGATGCAGATACCGGGGTCGTTAATTTCGTTGAGCGCGGAATACAGCGTCATCGACTTACCGGAGCCGGTCGGACCGCAGTGGAGGATCATCCCGTAGGGACGGCTGATGCACTCGCGGTAGCGTTCCAGATTTTCCGGCTCAAAGCCCAGGGCCGGCAGCGGCAGCGTGGACTTCGACTTGTCAAGAATACGCATAACCGTGCCTTCGCCGTGATTCAGCGGCGCGGTGGACACGCGTAAGTCGATGTTGATCGGCTTGCGGGTAAACTGCTTGAAAACGATACGACCGTCCTGCGGCAAACGCTTTTCCGCGATGTCCAGATTAGCCATAATTTTGAGACGCGCCAGAAGCGCGCCAGCAACCTTGTTGGACACGGAAAGCTTTTCCTGGAGCACGCCGTCAATGCGCACTCGAACGCGGCAATCTTTCTCAAAGGGCTCAACATGGATGTCCGACCCGCCGGAGTAGTAGGCGTCTTCGATGATGCGATTCGCGAGCTGAATGATGGGGGCGGAATCCTCGGCGTCGCCTTCTTCGTCGAGTTTTTCCTCGTCGATGTCGAACTCCATATCGAGCGCATCGACCACGTCGCCAAAGCCTTCGGCAACCACGGGCTGCTCATCGTTACCCATTTTGAGCTTGGCCTGGATTTCGCGCTTAATGCCGAGCAGCGGCGCCACCTTGCGGCGGGTCTGCTCCTGCACGAGGTTGAGCACCGTGAGGTCAAACGGGTTGTGCACGGCGACCACAAACACGTTGCCCACGAAGCCAACCGGCAAAACTTTGTGCTCCTCGCAAAACTCCTTGTCGAGCTTCTCGAAGGTCCGGTCATCGGGCTCATAATGAAAAGCGTTAAAGGGGGCCATGCCGAAGGCTTTGCTCTTGGCGGCCAGCAGTTGGAACTCGCTAATCCCGTAGTCCTGCCCCAGCAGCGCCTCAACCTCCTCGCCCGACAACTCTTCATCGGTGTTGATGATGGTGTCGGCCTGCTCATCCGTCAGGCGGTTGTAGTCTCGGAGGTTGCGGACAATGGCCGCTTGAATGCGTGCGAGAGGCATGGGTTATGGGTGGTGTCTACGTTATTTAATCAGTTCCGGGTAGAGGAGCGGCAATTCGTCCGGAGACGACTCTGGATTCACCGCCTGAGGGTCAACGCCAAGCGCATTGAGCGCACCTTCCAGATCTTGCCCGGACCGCATCGCGGTGCTGATGATTTCAAACTGTCGGTCTTTCACGGCGTCATTGAGCGTCTTGAATTGCTGCGGTAAATTGCCAGTGTAGCTGGAAACACGCCGGAATGCTTCCGTCACGTCATCAGCCATGATTGGGCCGCTTTCCTGGATTGCAGCCGCCGTGCGCAGCACATCGATCAGCTCGCGGAAATTACCCGGCCACGGGTAATTCAGCAGCATGGGCATGGCGCTCGGGTCGAGCTCGGCCCGATCAGGACGGCCCAGGCTTTGGGCGATTTGCGGCAAGTAACGCTGCGTGTAGGCGGCGAGGTCGGCCAGGCGGGCGTTCAGCGGCGGCATGACGCAGAGGCTCTGGTCGAGCAGCTCGCGCAGTTCGGTGTCGATTTGGCGGGAGTCGCTGTCGATCAAGCCGCTTTCAATGAAATAGATAAACGCCAGGTGCTCGGGCGACTCGCGAATGCAGTCCACCACTTGCGCCTGTGCCGTCAGCGTGGAATCCTCAAAACCAATCACGCCGACCAGCTCACTCTCCGCGCCCTTCACGGCGATGGAGTTGAGCATCGCCGTCATGTCAGCCGGATTAGGGTGGCGCAGGTCGAGCCAGCGCACCTTGCGGGTGCTGAACTTGCGCCAGCTTGAGACTTCGCGCAAAAGAAGGTCGCACTCGCTACCCGCTGGAGCCGAGATAAAGATGTGATCCTGCTCGTTGGCCGCATTCCAAACGTGCTCCAGGAAGAACCGAAAGATATGCGAACGGTCACACAGGTGCTCCAGCTGCTTAGGGTAGGTCTGCTTGAAATTGAGGGCTGCCTCCTCTTCGCCTCCCTTGCCCTTGCGGTGCTGGCGAAATTCCTCCTTGGTCGCCGGCTGGACGAACCGCTTCACCTGCCCGATGAATTGCTGAATATCGATTGGTTTTTCCAGCACCAGCGTCACGCCCATGTTGGCGACTTTGACGAGATCGGGCGTATTCATGAGGCCGGACACCAGGATGACCGGCAGATCCGGGTTCATCTCACGGGCCTTGCTCAGGAAGTCCGCGCCATCCATGCCGGGCATTTTGTAGTCGGAAATCACCAGATCGTAGCCCGTGCCATGCAGGCTTTCGATGGCGCGCATGGGATCGGTCACCGAATCAACAATGAATGAGTGTTGCTCCAACAATGCCCGGAGCATGTCGGCGTAGTTTTCTTCATCGTCGAGAACGAGGATTCGCTGTGCCATGTCGATCGTGTGTGTCGGCCACTTATGTGGCTGAATTCAGGTTGTTTATGAGGCGCCACGGACGAGCTTTCAAGCACGCTTTGACGCCTTACCGGCCATCCACCCTAGGGCCCGCCGCAGTTTCACTTACAAAGGCCAACAGAAAAAACTCAGGCAGCGCTCCAAGGTAGCCTCGGCGCTCGGGCTGAGCGACGCATCCGTCAAAACCAAGAGGAAATCACTGTCTTCGTTTACGGCGACCCAAAGCGTCCAGCCGGTAAAGGAAATCTTCAATTGGCGGCGAGGCAGCTCCAGTGAGCGCACCAGCAAATCCAGTTGCAGCACCGCGAGGGAAAATTGCGAAAGCGCCGCTTCGTCGTCCTGATCGCGATGGTAGTGGCCCCATTGATCATCCGCCTGGGTGCGCAGGCCGCGCCAACGGACGCCAGACAGGTTATCAATCCAGCCGGCCAAGTCTTCCCGTGCAGGAATGACGGGGAAAAAATTGGCCACCATCGGGCTCGCACAAAAATCCCCCCACGCCGTCACGCCGCTGTACTTCTTTAAATTATGGCCGGACTCATCCAGGATCAACTGGAAGCCCTCGCCGCAATTCAGGCCGCGAAGCGCCGTCACCGCGCCTAAACCAAGGGCATCGGAGCCACTGCCCAGGGAGCGGATCGCCGTCATCAACGTCACGCTGAAGCTGCTGGAGTCCTCGATGTCGCCTTCGACTTGGACGACCGTGAAGTCGTTCGTAAATCGAATATGCAAAATAGGTTCCAGCGCGTGTTTCTCCATCATAGGCGTAAACGGGATTTTTCCCGGTTATTTAAGAATTCTTTCCACCACTTTGGGGTCGATTCCCAGAACCGAGCTGGCCGCAGCCTGGTCTCCCAGCATGATCGCCACGGCCTTCACATACTCGTCCCGGTAAAGTTGTAAGCCCTGATGCAGGCTGCGGGCCCCGCCCACGGCGGACGCCAGCTTCTGCTCGACCCGCTCCAGATCCTCCATGCTCAGCGTTGGCTTATCCAGGTAGATCGCCATACGCACGAAACGGTGCAACTCTCCGGCATTGCCGCTCCAGGGCTGCTCACGCAGATAAGTCTTGGCGCTGACTTCCAGCTTGGGCGACTTCGACAGGCCATGCGCCTTGGCTTCCAGGTCCAGGTAACGCAGAGCGAGCTCGCCAATGTCATCCGCAATGTCGGACAAGGTCGGCACGGCGATCTCAGTCGTCCCCATAAACATGTAAACCGCGTCGTCGACCACCCGCTCATCATAGAGCAAGTCCAGGTCGCGGCTGACGCAAAAGATGAACCGCATCGGGATCGGGATGCTGTCGAAAGGGTCCTTTTTCCGGCCGATGCGCATGATCAGCGAATACTGCTCCCGGGTCACTGTCTCCGCCGCCGCCACAATAAACGTAAGGCGCTCCCAGCCCTTTTGCGTCGACTCGACGATCGTTTTCATCAGCGACTCGCGGTCGATGCGCGAGCGATCCAGCAGGATGTAAAGATCCTTCACATCGGAATCAAATCCAGTGAAATCCGTTGTGATCGCCTCCAGGTCCGTGCCACGCGGCGTGACCATGACCAGGTTGTTTTTAAAATCGCGCAGGTTGTAGAGCTTCTGCGCGAAATCACGCGAACGCCGGTCCTTCGCCGGAAACATTTCAAAACGAAACGGCAGGCTATGGTGGAAATTTTCCTCCTCGTCGTCATCGTCGGCGCCGGACTCGCGGCGCAGGCCCGCCTCGCGCTCTTCGATCAACGTCGCCGTGCGCTTGAGCAGGGAAAATACATTGAGCGGCTTGAGGAATACGCCCCCCACCCCTTCACGAATCAGGCTGCGGATCGTGTCGTTGTCCAGATACCCCGAAACCATGATGATCGGCACGTCCGGCTTGATCCGCTTCAATGTGCGGATCAGCTCTTCGCCCGACATGCCCGGCATCTTTTGGTCGGTGACCACGAGGTCGAAGTCGCCCTCGGAAAAAACCGTCACCGCGCGCTCCGGCTCCTCACAAGAGCTAACCTCGTAGTTAGCCTGACTGAAAATATCAGTGAGGAGTTGGTTAAAATCGGAGTCGTCGTCGACTATGAGGATTTTCCGTCCCATGTAGCGTAGTTAGGGGGTCATTAAGCTGGAATGCTGTCGTGGAAGTCAATCGTAATGCCTGCCTTACGCGAATCGAAAATCAGCCATTGAGCGAAAAAATAGGCATCGCTCCCTCAGATTTCAAACGATTCAGGCAAAGTTTTTCCGCATCGCGCATCGCCGCGCGCGCGGCGTCATCCAAGTCGTCATAGCCCGCCAAATGTAGCCAGCCGTGGACAAGGTAGAGCGTCAGCTCATCGCCAAAGCTCCAGTCATGCTTGGGCGCCTCGTCGCGCGCTCGATCCACACTCACACAGATTTCTCCGGCAAAATCCATTTCCGTGTCGCCAGGAAAGGTAATCACGTCTGTCGGCGACGGATCATCCAGGAAATCGGCGTGGATCTGCGCCAGTTCGTCATCGGAGAGGAAAACCAGGGAAAGCTCCCCATCCGGCGCAGTGAACGCATCCCAACCATCAAGCAGGGCGAAGCAGCGCTCCAGGCTGCCCTCATCCACCGTCAGTCGGCTATACTGCTGTGCGTTTATTTGAAGGATTCGGGGCATGGGCTTCGGTCGCAGGTTCATTCATTGGGACCGGGGCGGCTGAGTGTCCCCGCTTTTTTTTACCGGTCTCATCCTTGGGATACTGGACGCGGCTGTGCAGCATGTTCAACAAGGTGAAGCAGAAGCTGTCTCGGACTTTGCGGATTTGCGCCACCGTCATCGGCGCTTCGTCCAGTTGGCCGTCATCCAGACGCGCGCCAAAAATGCTGTCCACGAGCTCCTCCACGCTTTGCGGCGTGACTTTCTTCAAGCTGCGCGAGGCCGCTTCCACGGCGTCGGCAAAGAAAATAACGGCGCTTTCGAGCGTCTGTGGCTTGGGCCCCTCGTAGCGGAACGTGCTTTCGTCGACATCGTCGCGGCTGTCAAACGGCGGGTTCGACATGCCCGACTGGAGCGGCAGCACGGTTTGCTGCTGCCGGTTGCACGCCTTGCTGTAGAAATACTTGATCAGCGTCGTGCCGTGATGCTGGCGGATGATGTTGATGAACACCTCGGGCAGCTTGTGCTGCTTGGCCATGTCCACGCCTTCTTTGACGTGGCTCTTGATGATCAGGGCGCTCATGGCCGGAGTCAGCTCGTCGTGCGGGTTGTAGCCCTCGTGCTGGTTTTCCGTAAAATACTCCGGCTTGACCATCTTGCCAATGTCGTGGAACAGGCTCGTCGCGCGGCAAAGCAGCGGGTTCGCGCCGATTTCGTTGGCGGCGCGTTCGGCTAGGTTGGCGACCATCAACGAATGGTGGTAGGTGCCCGGCGCCTCCATTTGCAGCTTGCGCAGGAGCGGGTGGTTAAAGTCCGTCAGCTCCAGCAGGGTGATGTCGGTGGTGTATTTAAAGAGATGCTCCAGGATCGGCAACAAGCCAATGACAATGATCCCCGTGATCACACCGGCGCCAATCGAGGTCAGCACCATTTCGCCCACGGTGATCGGGTCCATCTGGTTCATGAAGCCCGAGAACGCCGAAATCAGCGCCACCACGAGGCCCGAGATCAAGCTGGCCTTCATCAGCTTGCCGCGCAAACGCACGTCCCGCGCAAAGTAAATCGCCGCCATGCCGCCAATCAGGCTGACCAGGAAACTGTCAATCGACCCGCCCCACATCAACGAATGCAACGTGCTGACCGACAGAGACATTAGCGCGGCTGGACGCGGGCCCACCATGATCGCCATGATGATGGCCCCCAGCGCAACCGGCGCTGCAAACGGCAGCAAGGCCATCAGGTTGGAATTACCGCCAAAGAGCGGCGTCTCCCCCAGTTGCTGGATGAGGCGCAGGAAGATCAAATTGAGGATCAGCACAGTGGCGATCAGCCCCAAACGACGATTCGACCGACCATGGACCGAGAACACCGTCTGCATGAACAGGATGCCGCAGATCATGAGCACGATCGTCATCACTGAGCGTTGCACCAGCGTGGCGTTGAAGCCCCAGACAATCTCTGCGCTTTGGTTGAGTTGGTCGCGGTAGGCGGCGACCGCCTCCACCTGCTCGTCGGAAACGATGTTGCCAGGCTCCACGATCACCTGCCCCTGCTCGTAAAACACCTTGACGGGCTCGACGCCGGACGCCGCCTGCGCCTTGATGGCCTCCGTCGTGTCCGCGTCGTATTCGAGGTTCGGCTTCAGGCCCTCCTGAAAAATCCGGTAAAGCGCCCGCGAAAGCGCCAGATCACTCCCGATCCCCGCCAGATTGATGTTCAGAAGCCGCGCGGCTTCCTCCATGGACTGGATGTTGTCGCCCCGGCGGCCCACCACGACCAGCGGCACAATCGCCGAACCTTCAAGGTTGCTCTGTGCGTTGGGCGGCTGCTCAAACACCCCGTCGCGCATCACGTCGCGCAGCGCCAGGGCGCCCTCACGCAGGGTGGATTGACGCTCCACCGGCGTGGTCTTTTCCAGCAAAGTCGTCAAATCCTCGGCATTGACCATGAGGCCGGTTTCCGCGCCAAACGTCGCCGTAAACTGGTCAATGATCGGCGCCCACTCGTTGGGCGGCAGGTCCGCCAGCTTAGGCATCAGCTCGGTTTCGATTGCGGTGTTGAGCTGCTCGATGGTCTTGTTGAAGTTCTTGTAGGGCTCCGGGTCCAGCTTGTAGCGGGGCAGGACGCGCTGGCGCAGTTGCTCGCGCTTGTCCTGGGTGGCCAGATCGCTGACGTAGCTGAAGGGGAAGTCCGCCGCAATGCGCACATTGGCCGTCTGGTTCACCGCAATCGGCGGCCCAGCGGGAGATTGTCCGAGGAAACAGATGGTGATGATCGACACGGCGATCAGCACAAAAATACCGGCCGAGACGATCTGGCTCGTCTCGAAGAACGCCGCCGCTTTCTGCGGCTCCGCATCGCGCCGTTTCCGGCGCGCATCGGCGGCTTGCTGTTTTTTCGACTTTTTCTTGGGCAGAATGGTCATGAATTCCTTTCTGCAGCTCCAGCCAATCTACTACCGGCTGGTCTGTTTCTCAAGGTTGCTTTTTTCGTAGGCCTGGATGATCCGGCTGACGAGCGGGTGACGGACGACGTCCATCGCGTCGAAGTAAAAGAGCTTGATGCCCTTGATGTTGGCGAGGATTTGCACGGCCTGCTTGAGGCCCGACATCTTGGAGCGGGGAAGGTCCACCTGCGTAATGTCCCCCGTGATGATCATTTTCGATCCCTCGCCCAGGCGCGTCAGGAACATCATCATTTGTTCGTGGGTCGTGTTCTGCGCCTCGTCGAGGATTACGTAGGCATGGGAAAGCGTGCGGCCGCGCATGTAGGCCAGCGGGGCAATTTCGATGAGGCTCTTTTCGCGCATTTTGGCGGCGTCCTCCTTGCCCATCATGTCGAACATCGCGTCGTAAATCGGGCGCAGGTAGGGGTCGAGCTTTTGCTCGAGTTCGCCCGGCAGGAAGCCCAGCGCCTCACCAGCCTCGACAGCTGGCCGAGTGATGATGATGCGCTTCACGTCGCCCTCTTGCAGCGCGTAGAGCGCGGCGGCCATGGCCAGGTAAGTCTTGCCCGTGCCCGCGGGGCCGATGCCGAAAACGACGTCGTTCTTCTGGATAAATTGCAGGTAGCGCTTCTGGTTGATCGTCTTCGGGACGATGCTCGCCTTGCGCAAATTGAGGACCAACGGGTTGTTGAAGACCTCCATGACCTCCTCGCCGTCGCCACGCTCAAAGGTCTCCAAAATGTGCGAGAAGTCGTTGTTGGTCAGGTTGATGCCCTGACTGCGCGCGGTGTCAAGGGTCTTGAAAAAGTCCGTAGCGGCGGCCACATTGCCCTCGTCCCCCTCCAGTTCCAGCCAGTCTTCGCGGGTGACGATGCTGACGTCGAATGCTTTCTCCGCCCGGTTCAGGTTCTCCTCCTTGCTGCAATAGAGCGAACTCAAATGCCGGGGGCTGGTAAATTGAAGCTTTTCAGTAGCCATTTATGAAATTAGACGGCGTGAGCCGGAGTGAACTCGCGCAGGCGCTCCCACATGCCGTCCATGCTTTCGGGCAAGACGCGGGTATCCCCCAGCACGGGCATGAAATTGGTGTCGCCGTTCCAGCGCGGAACGATGTGGCAATGCAAATGTTGTGGGATGCCAGCGCCAGCGGCGCCGCCGAAGTTGAAGCCCACATTGAACCCGTCCGGGCGCAGGGCGTCGGTCAAAATCTGCTGCCCCAACACAATGGTTTCCATGAGGTCCGCGCGCTCAGCGGCGGTCAGTTCAGCCAGTTGGGGAATTTCGCGATAAGGCGCGGCCAGCAGGTGCCCGGCGTTGTACGGAAACTTGTTCATGACCAGAAATGAATGCTCGCCGCGCCAGACCAGGTGGTTCGCGCGGTCATCATCACTGGCCGGAATGCGGGTAAACGGGTTCCCGCCCTCATTTTCCGGTTTGGGGGCTTCGATGTAGGCCATGCGCCAATAGGCGTGCAGAGATTCCATCACTAAAGAGCTAATACAAAATTTTCGGAGGATGTAATAGAACAATCGGGCATCTGGCTAGCTCAAACCATAGGTGGCAAAGTTGACGGTTTTCATAAGGAATTGTAGCTAGTTGATTGCCAAAATTGGACGACACTCACGACAAAAGCGTTCAACGCCACCCGGAAAAACGTCGGCCCAAAGCAACCAATGCGGCGCCAGAAACCAAACGACGCTCTGGGCGCATTTCTCTCGGACCAGGAAAACCGCATGCCATCTCTAGCATAAAAACCAGGAAGACTACGACCTAAGTCGTTGATCATCAGCTTCAATTAATAGTAAGAGCCACTCACTATTAATATTCACAAGTTCACATAAAAGTATTGTGTTCGCCGCCCGCATCGCTAGTATCTGTGCGTTCACTTATCCTATAATCCATGAACCGCCATCCTCCCATGAAGAAACCGCATCCGAACTAACGCCCTGGGACGTCATACACGACGTCCCACCCCGCCCACCTGCAATATCCCAGCGCCGTAGTCACTCGCAACGGGGCGCCCATTCGCGGATAAAATCCATTCTGCGACGCCCCCGGACTGTAAATTCGCCAATCAGGCTGAAGCGTCGCCGGGCCATTGATGCCACAGGTGTGCGGCAACTCCGTTCGGCAGGCTCGTCGCAGCGACGACCGCAAACGCCTCTATCGGCGTTTGCCAGAATGCCCTATGCGTTCATTGACAGTTTTTCCCACTTGAGAGCCCCCCCCTCCCCCGCTCCAAACTCCATGCGAGCTTGCTTCCACAGAATCAAACTAGAGGCAAAATTCGCTATTTCGTTACCAATAAAGGCTTTCAGCCCCTAAAATTAATTAGCTAATAACAAACTTCGCTATAGCGTTCATCACAGGGGCACAAACGCTTCCTCACAAAGCTACAGTTTGCGATAAGATAAATCTCAATATATATACGCACATCAATGCAGGACCAAAGACCCACAATACATTAGTAATAGGATTGATGAGCTGGCAAAACCCATCATTTAGTAGTGTTTAAATTGTAAGGGCGCTACTGCATTTTATTGATTAATTAACAACAGTCAGCTAACTTAATAATTCATGAAACGCGTAGTTATTATTGAAGATCAGACGATCCTGAGGGAATTTACGCGAGCGCTCGTTGAGAACTCCCCCATGCTGGAACTGGTTGGTGAAACTGGTGACGGCATTGAAGGCTATAATCTGGTGGAACGATTAAAGCCTGACCTGTTAATCCTGGACGTTGTCTTGCCTGGCCTGAATGGGGTCAGCGTGATGAAACGCCTAAAAAAAGAGCAGCCCGACATTTATGTCCTGGGCTTCTCATCCTTCCACAACAAGAGCCTGGTGAGGCAGATGATCGAGGCAGGCGCCAACGGTCTCGTACAAAAGACCGAGAGCCTGGAAATCCTCGAAACAGCGATCAAAAAGGTTGCCGAAGGCCAGACCTACTTCAGCCCGAACATTGCGGAAATCATGCGCGAGCTCATGCTCAACCCAAACCGCACATCGACACTGGAAGACCTGACCAACCGCGAAGTCGAAATCCTCAAGCTCATCGCCGAAAGCTTCAGCAACAAGGAAATCGCCTCCAAGCTTTGCATCAGCATTAAAACCGCAGAAACGCATCGCAACCGCATCATCTCCAAGCTCAACATCCATGACGCTCCAGGCCTGACCCGCTTCGCGATCGCCAACGGCTTGGTCAGCGTGTTTGGAGACTAGATCCGAGCAGAATTTTATCCTGCCTGTATAGCTGCTGAGCACAAAGCCATTTGGCTTTGTGCTCTTCTTTTGCCTGTTAATCAGTGGGCGATTTCCCAACCACCAATTGGACGCCCTGCGACTTGGCATAAGCCAGCCCAACTGGATCAGCCCCGGAAGAGTTGAGCACGCCAAACACCACGCCCAGATAGTTGTGAGCGCCGACGTATTCCTTGTCCACCACCGCATTGTTCACCCCTTGTGTTACCCAGCTTGAGCCGACTTTGCGGATGAGTTGGTGGCTGACCAAGTCGCCGGATTTATCGAGGTATACAGCCATCATCCCCGGTTCCAGCTCGTCGTAGCGCGCCCTCTCCACGAGCAGCACCGAGCCTTCTCCAAAGTAAGGCAGCATCGACTGCCCACTGCCCAGCATGACGACCCACGAGGGATTCTGCCTGGCAACCGATAGCGCGTCGTCAATCACCCGGCTAAGCGGGACATTGGTGGTCAAGTTAACCTCGGTTAGTTGAGCGGACATTGCTTGCGGGCTAAACCACAGCAAAAGCAGGATAAGTGATGAATGCAGGAATGGCTTTTTCATACCATAACAAATAGCACAGACACCAGCGCTTGGTAATTCACACTGCGTTGTATTTTTAAGATGAAATTTATGTAAATAACGCCGGGAAATGTCTCGAAAAAATATTATATACAATGGAGTCCGCGCGTTAAAATCCATCAAGCACGCAAGAGCCAAATGGCCCTATGGCGCCAACTAAAGATCAATTGAGCCAACTACTTCATTCTGCGGTTAGACACTGCCACTAAACTGCGATATAATGAACCATGCACCACGCCTGGATAACGGTTGTCGCCACGCTGATTTACCTCATCATCTGCACTGGTTGTGCGACGGAAGAAACAGCCCCTCCCCCCATTCCGGAGTCTCCGCTTTCCTTTCGCAGTTCCAGTCATGCGGCGCGCATAGTCGAGCGGCAACAGGAGGGCCGCGTCAGCGCTCCAGCCGAAGGCGCCTCCATGCAGCCCCTGTATGCGAACAACACCTACCTGGTCATCACGCCAATCGCATACAGTGAGCTGCAACCCGGCATGCTCATTGCCTATCGGAACCTGTCAGGCCGACGCGTGGTTCATCGGCTCGTCGAGATGGAAGACGGCTACTGGACAGCCCAGGGCATTAATAACGAATTCGAAGACGCCGACTACGTGACGCCGCATAACCTGATCGGCGTCGTCTATGGCTCTTTCGTCGCCGACCGCTAAGCTGGCTTCGCTTTGTGCTTTCATTTTCGGGCACAAAGCTTTTTCCTCCCCCGCATGCCCGATCACTCCGCCAACGCCGACCTCATCGACGCGCTCGCCCAGGAAACCATTCACCGCTACCAACTCGCCAACGGCCTGACCGTCGTCCACAAGGAAGACCGCTCCGCCGAGCTCATTTCCGTGCAAACGTGGGTCAAAACCGGCAGCATCCACGAGGGCGCCATGCTCGGCGCCGGCCTCTCCCATTACCTGGAGCACCTGCTCTTTAAAGGCACCGAAAAGCGCGGCCCGCTCGACATCAGCCGCGAGATCAACGGCTGCGGCGGCTACATCAACGCCTACACCACTTTCGACCGCACGGTCTACTACATCGACGGTCCGTCCAACGCCGCAGGCACGATCTTCGACGTCCTCGCCGACATGTCGCTCAACGCCTCACTGCCCGAAGAGGAAATCATCCGCGAGCGCGACGTCATCCTGCGCGAGATCGACATGGGCCTCGACGACCCCGACCGCCGCCTGTTCCACACCTTCGCGCATACCGCCTTCCGCGAGCACCCTTACCGCCACCCCGTCATCGGCCACCGCCCGCTCTTTGAAGGCGTGACGCCCAATGACCTGCGCAGCTATTACCACGGCCGCTATGCGCCGAACAACCTCGTGCTCGTCGTTGTCGGCGCCGTCTCGGAAGCCGAATGCCGCGAGTTGGCGGACAAGCATTTTGGGCAGAAGCCCATGCGGCAGCTCGCCCCCGCCTACGTGCCCAGCGAGCCCGCGCAACTCGCCCCCCGCGAAAACCGCGCTACGGGCGATTTCAACATCGTCCGCGGCTTCATCGGCTTTAAAGTCCCCGGCCTCGCCGCGACAGACGCCCCGGCGCTCGACGTCCTCGCTCGCCTGCTAGGCAACGGCGCCAGCTCCTGGCTCTGGCAAAGCCTCCGCGAAAAACAACGCCTCGTGCACAACATTTCCGCCGGCTGCTGGAACCCCGGCGAACACGGCCTGTTCTGGATCAGCTACCTGTGCGACCCCGGCAAACGCGAGGCCGTCGAAACCGCCATCCGCAGTGAGCTGGCCATTGCCCAGACCCGCCCGCCCCAGCCCGAGGAGCTCGCCAAAATCGTCCGCCAATCCCTCGTGGGCGAAGTCAATTCTCGCAAAACCGTCAGCGGCCAGGCAGCGCGCCTGGGCTCAGCGGAAGTCGTCGCTGGCGACCTCGGGTTCCCGCAGCAACACCTGCGCCGCCTCGCTCAGCTCACGCCAGACCAAATCATCCACGCCGCCAGCCGCTACCTGATCGAAACCCGCGAAACCGCAGCCTCGATTGAACCGACGCCCGTCGCCGTCAGCGCGCCTTCGATCAACACCGGCGCTGGCCTGCCCGACTTTGAGGAAGTCACCTTCAAAAATGGCGCCCGCCTGTTCCTGCAAAACGGCGGCAGCGTGCCCAAGACCCACGTCCGCTTCGTCTCCCGTGGCGGCCCGCTCTGGGACCCCGCTGGCCAACGCGGCGCGACCGGCGTCTTCGCCACCCTCCTCGCCCGCGACACCACCAAGCGCACCGCCGCCGAAGTCGCCACCGTCATCGAATCCGTGGGCGGCTCGTTTGACGAACACGTCGGCAACAACACCTTTGGCCTCTCCCTGGAAACCCTCAGCGGAGACTTCCCCCTCGCCGCCGAACTCCTCAGCGACGCCCTTCACCACGCGGCCTACCTCCCGGCCACTTTCGAGATCGAGCGCGACGCGCAGATCGCTTCGCTTCAGGAAGATGACGACGAGGTCCTCGAATGGAGCCGCCGCCAACTGCGCACCAAATACTTCGGCGCTCATCCTTACGCCGTCGATTACCTCGGGCTCGAAAGCGACCTCAAGACGCTGACGCCCGACCACATGCGCGCGCTCGCAGGCCAACTTCTCGCCGGCCCCAACGCCCTGCTCGCCGTCACGGGTCAATTCGACCGCAATGCCGTCGTCAACACCCTTGGGCCCATCCTCGAAGCGCTGCCAGCGGAGTTCGCCAACGCCCCGTGCCCCGCCCACAACGCTCCGGCGGAAACTGGGTCCATAACCCTCCAGCGCGACCGCGAGCAAGCCATCGTCCTCGTCGCCTATCCGGACAGCGGCGTCGCAAATTTCGAAAACTACTTGGCGGGCGAGGCGCTCGATGAGCTCTTCAGCGGCATGTCCAGCCAGCTCTTCCAAAAAGTCCGCGAAGAGAAAGGCATGGCTTACTTTGTCGGCTCCCAACGGATGCTGGGGCTCAACTGCGGCATGTTCTCCTTCTACGCTGGCACCAGCAAACAGCAGGCGGACGAGGTGGAGCGCGAAATCCTGGCCGAAGTCGAGCGCGCCCGCGCTGGCGGCTTTACCGGGCAGGAATGGTCGGCCTGCAAAACCCGGCTGACCGTGCGCCGCGCCCAGGGCCAACAATCCCCCGGCTCCAGGGCGATGCACGCCTGCCTGAGCGCGCTTTATGGTCAATCGGTGAACGCCTGGCGTGATTATCCTGACCAAGTGCGCAAATTAAGCCTCGATCAGCTGACGGCGTTCGCCACCGAACGCTTCACCGAGGATAAGCGTCTGATCCTGAAGACCTTGCCCGGCAAAGCCTGATCGACAGCACAGTAAACAGAGCCCGAAGCTCTGTGACGCGGAGGTTAAACTTCGCCGACGGAAAGCGCATCACCTTGAGTTTTCTGGCGATTTTTGCTGGTTTGAGCGACGCTCGCACGCAATTTGCTCAGCCAAGGTCAGGCATGAATCGCCACGCAAATAAAACCATTCCTGCAAGCTACTGCTCGCTCAATCATCGGCCGCGATCCGGCTTCGCTTTGGTGATCGCACTCGCGTTGATGACTTTCATCGTCCTGCTGATCTTCAGCATGTCGGCGCTCACCCAGGTCGAACTGGCCACCGCCAGCCACGACCGCAGCCAACAACTTGCCCGCGAAAACGCGCGCCTGGGCCTGCTTGTCGCATTGGGACAGCTCCAGAAAGCTGCCGGACCTGACCAACGCGTCACCGCCCGCGCAGATATTCTGGGTGACACCAATTACGATGTCGCCAATCAATATTGGACCGGCGTTTGGAACACCACCAACATGAACGCCGCCCCGACGTGGCTCGTATCTGGCGCCCCAAATGTGACCACCCAATCAAACGACACTGCGCTCTTAGCAGGCAGCGCATTCTTTGGAAACCTGGCGAATCGCTACGTTAGAGTCGAACGTGAGCCTGTGCGTGATGAAAACGATGCAACTCTTGGCTACTATGCTTACTGGGTTTCCGATGAAGGCATTAAAGCGAGCATTGCCAAAAACAGCGACCTCGAGCGCTACCTGGATAACTTCAATTACCCGCTGCTCACACCAGAATCATTCGACATAAGTGAATTGGAATTGAAGCGCTTACGCCAAATCTCCGGTGATCGCCCTTATTTTGAGCGCATGTTTACCGCAGTTGAGAAGATTGCTGATGAGTCAGGCTACGAAGAAGATATCTGGGAAAGCACTACCCAATACACGATCAGCAACGTTGCTTCATTTTCCCAACTCGGTAACCTGACAAGCCTCAATCAACAGACGCCCGATCAAGGATCGGCTGTCACCGAGCTTCAATACAATCATGCGGACTTAACTCTAAACTCTAAGGGAATTCTGGCCAACACCAGAGAGGGTGGTCTGAAGAAAGACCTGAGTAACGAAACCATCACCGACCCAGACGCCCCTTTCGAATTTAATTCTGAATTCTGGTCCTTCTTAAACGCCAGACCCGACAACAACGACCGCGCGGAATTCCGGGGAGTGAACACAGGCGCCGCTAACTCAATTAGCATCGATCCAGGTGATCCAATCAATCCAGTCGGCCCGGTGATCGTTGAGTTTGCCCTGTATTTTGGCGTATTCAGAGCAAGTCAAACGAGTGAAAATTTGGAGTTCCACATAACAATTGGAGCCGATATCTGGAACCCCTACGCAACCCAAATGGGCTTCACTCCATCAGGCATCGATGACCTGATTTTCGACTTTGAAATGCCAACTTTAAACCTCACATGGGTCACCGAAGTAGGCAAAGACGAGGAAGACGATGGAGCCATCATCTTCAATCCAAACAATATCGACTTCAAACGAAACGGTGAAACATTCACGCTTAACGAAGTGCCATTCGACATCTATGATAAGATGGCGGTGGGTGAGGTCCGAAAAATTAGCGAAAAACTATCCGGCCTAATCACGATAGGCGTCATTGAGGATGCTGGGAGCAACCGCGACGCCATCACCATCCAACAATCCACCGGCAGCACGCTGACACTGCGGATCAAAACCAAAAGCGGCGACCTGATTCAGGAGTTTAAAGACATTCCTTTCGGTTCGTTCATCGTATCTGATGAATTGCGCTATGACTCCAACGTGGGTTATTCGGACTATCAGGCAGCGTATCACTTCAAATTCCACGACGAAGTGCTGAGTCCAAATAACGACTTGGAAAAGTGGATGAGCGAGTTTGATGTGAGAGCAATCATCCAGGATTTCGGCGATAGTGATATCCTCGATATGTTCGAGATTAGTTCAGACCCTGCATTCGCGGTTAACGATGAAAGCATCTTCAGTGGACGCCCTGAATTCTTCGTCGACAACAACTACCATCGATTTTTTGACTATACTGGGACTGAGCCAATTTCCATTGGGCATCTCCAACACCTGCAGTTCAGGGACACCCGCCCATTTTCCATCGGCAACCCTTGGGGGGGGGATTTAAACGAGGCCTTCGACCGCTACTTTTTCTCATCCATGACCGACGATCATGGCTACGGGCTGCAATTACCCAACCACCACCTGAGCCAATACACGGATGCAGGGGCAGACGCAACCAATGCCGATGAAGCCGCTGCCGCATTTATGGTTGATGGCGCATTTAACCTGAACTCCACTTCAGTCAAAGCGTGGGAAGCCGCCTTGGGAGCGATCCACCTTTATGACTGGCAATTTCGGATCAACGAAGACACGTCTTCGCAAACCTTGAGCCACGTGAAGAACGCCATCTTCCGCTTCCCACACATGGCCGATCGCTCTTATACCCACCCGTACTCAAATGGCAGCGCCAGAATCCGCTCTTATCCTGAAGCAACTCAGAGTCAGCGTGAAAACTGGTATCGCAAACATTGGCAGCCGGACTGGGCGGCGGCATTCACCGTAGGCGCGCGCCAACTGCGCGATGGCGACAACGGTGACAACATAGACGACGTGAAAGATTTAGCCGAAGCGATCGTCGATAAAATTAAGGCGCACGGTAAGCCCTTCGACTCGATTGAGGAAATGCTCAATGACGGCATTTTACAGGAGGCAATTGACGACACCAGAATCAATACAGTGAGCAGTAGCGTCTATAAAAATGAAAGCAACGATCTAAAGAAGCTGCCTCGCTACTGCCCTAGTTTCGTAACTCAAGCAGACCTCATCAACATACTTGCGCCATATGCTCAGACACGTTCAGACACGTTTCTCATCCGCGCCTATGGCAACGCAGAAAATAAAATTACTGGCGAGGAAGAGGCCACCGCATGGTGTGAAGCTGAAGTTCAGCGCATCCCACACGTGGGAGCCTCCAACGACAGGCAATTTAAAATCATAAGCTTTAGATGGCTGGACGAAACAGAAATTTAATCATCGCCGTCTGGGTAATGCTGATTGCCCAGACAATGATCGTCAAAGCACAGGAAACAGCCGAGTCAGGTTTCGTTAGCCTGCAACTGAGCTTCCTGAAGATTGGCAATGGGTCATTTGAAGGCATTAAGGTAGAAACCCAACCCGGCGAAGTCACGGAGCTAAGCCTAAGTCGCACCCGCATTTCGGAGCCCATCGATTACAGTGGCCCAAACCCGATTATCTTCTTTCGAGAGATCCCCGCCCCCACGCTGGATGACCCCAACGCCGTTCGACGCGAGCCACTCGCCCAATATCTCGCGCCCACGACTGTTAAGGAAGGCTTGTTGTTTTTTCGGGAGAAACAACCCACCTCCACTGAGCCTTGGCTCTATGAAGTCTATGGAATGGATTTTAGCTTAAAAGCCTTTCCCGAGGACAGCTTGGTCACCGTCAATTCCACGAATTTCAAACTTATTGGCCGATTGGGCAAGGAGGGAGTCAGCATCAATGAAGGCGCTAATTCAGCAATTTCTTACAAGCAGTTTATCAAAGACCAATTTCCTGTTGGTTTCGCCCTCGAAACTGCGGATGGCCCAAAAATCCTTTTCGAGAAGAACATGGAGTTTACCGAAAACTACCGCATCATTTTAGTGCTGGCGCCACCCCGCCGCGAAGGCTCCATTCGCCTACAGGTCTACTCGATACCTGATCTGCTCCGCACTGACAGCATGGCGTCAACCGGCGCCTAAGCTGGACCTAAGCTTGATTTTTTACGCTGAGCGGGTTTGATTAGGGGTTATGTCAGATCCAGCCACGCTTAATCCGCCTGTCGATGTTCGCATCGGCGACGAACGCCTGATTCGCCTCACCGAGTCGGCGGGGAAGAAGGCGACGGCCCTCATCGAACGTGAACAAAAGGGGGAATACCTCCGCGTAGCGATCAACGGCGGTGGCTGCAATGGCCTGTCTTATAAGATGAAGTTTGTCCCTGCGCCGAAAAAGAGCGACATCCTCGTCCCCACCAGCGGCATCCACGTTGTAGTCGACATGAAAAGCGCGCTCTACTTGAAGGGCACGATCATGGACTACTCGGACAAGATGGTTGGCGGCGGTTTCAAGTTCACCAACCCCAACGCCAAGAGCAGCTGTTCCTGCGGCGAAAGCTTCTCAGTGTAAGCCCTATGGCGTGAGTAAACGCCGCCTTGCTATCGGCTTGAAAACCCAGGTATTTTCACTAGGCTATACGTCCTAATGCTGGGACGCCAGAAACGCTACTACCGCACTTGCAGCTTCCTCCTGGATGCCGTGGCGGCTATCGCGTGCCTGGAAATAGTCTACCTTGCGCTGCTTTACGCCTCCCCCTTGTGGCAGCGCTGGCTGACGGAAATTACCGGCTACCCGTTTAACTTTCAGGGCGTCACCCACCTCACCGAACAGGGCTGGCTGTTTACCGTCATCCTCCTGTGCCTGTTCCTGTCACTGTGGTCGAACCGCTTTTACTCGATCGATTACTTTGCTGGTCGGCGTAAAATTGTCTTTGCCGCGGCCAAATCCACTCTCGTTGGGTTGGGGCTCGTCACGGTGTTCTTTTATTTCTTTTCGATCATCAACGTGAACCGCTCATTGCTGTTCGGATTTTATGCACTGTTCGGCGCTTACCTGGTGACGAAAGAGCTCCTGTTCCGCCACTTCGTCATTCAGCGGCGATTTCAAAAACGCCCCCTCCGCGCGCTGCTTCTTTGTCCGGAAGCCGAACGCTCGGCGCTGCAAAACCGCTTTGCTCAACGCGACCACGCTTCCGTGCAACTAACGCACACCATGACCAGCGTTGCGGGCCTGGCTGACACGCTTTCAACCGGCGGCTATGATCTGGTGCTGCTGGGGAATCACCCGGACGCCCAACGCGCAATTGAGGTTGCCGAGGAGCAGGGCGTCGAGGTCTGGTATCGCGCAGACTTCCTTTCTCCGCTCCTCGCACGACCCGAGTTCGATGAGTTTGGCGGCGCCCCCATCGTGATCTTTTCGACGGTGCCGCACTACGAGGGCAAGTTCTTCTACAAGCGCGCATTCGACGTCATCGCCGCACTTGGCCTACTGCTGCTCCTGAGCCCGCTCCTCGCTGTGATCGGGCTGCTGGTCAAGCTCAGCTCACGCGGCCCAATAATCTTCAAGCAGCAGCGCACCGGCTGGCGGGGACGACCATTTTTCATGTGGAAATTCCGCACGATGATTGCCGATGCCGAGGCGCAACGCGATGCGCTAAACGCCGCCAACGAAATACAGGGCCCGGCCTTCAAGCTCGCTCAAGACCCGCGCATCACGCCGTTTGGCCGCTGGCTGCGGCGCTACAGCCTCGATGAACTGCCACAGCTGTGGAACATTTTACGCGGCGATATGAGCCTCGTCGGGCCCCGCCCCCTGCCCCTCAAGGAGACGGAGAATTTCTCCGCCTTCCGCGACCGCAGGCGCCTCAGCGTGTTGCCAGGCTTAACGGGGCTCTGGCAGGTATCCGGACGTTCCGACATCAAGGACTTTGCCGAATGGGTTCGCCTGGACCTCGAATACATCGACCGCTGGAGCTTCTGGCTCGATGTGCGCATTCTGTGCAAAACACTGCCCACCGTCCTCAGCGGCCAGGGCGCGCATTGAGCCGCAAAGTTTCGCCCAAAGCTAGAGCACTTTTCATCTAGATTGGCCGATCAGGCCGCAGTGATTTTTCGTGTCCAGCAAGGCGGCTTAAGCGTCGCAGGCTGGAAGCCTGTGAGCGAAAAGCCAACAACGCTGGCGCGGAAAAGCACTCGGTTTAGGGCTTGGGGCCAGATTGGAAGTTCGCGGCGTTGGCATTTCAATCACGGGCTTACAGCCCGCTCAATCAAAGCCGCCTTGCGCTGCATCCAATCTCTACCCCACCTGAATCGGCAAATCTAGATGAAAAGTGCTCTAATACGCAACCGGGTACTTGCCGCTGATTTTGGGCTGGGCCATGTCGAGCAGCGCCTTGACTGCGGGGATAGAGCCCACGGCGGTGTAAGTGGTCGATTTGCGGGCGTCGATCTTTTCCAACGAAACACTCGGGCCGCTCCCCTTGTCGCTGGCCTTGGACACGGCGGTAAATGCATCCGCAAACTTTGTGCTGAAGGCCTTGGCTTGGTCAGCCGAAAGGGTGATCTCCTGGTTGTCCATTTGCTCGGAATCACTCCAGTATTCGTAACTCAAGGCGCCGTTGTTCATCAGCGCGATGGAAAAATACTCACCGCCGGTCTCATCGGTGACGGTGATCAGGTAGCTGTAAGCGGCGTCATAATCGAGCTTCGCCTCGGATTTTTGGGCGGCTTGAGCGACGGAGGAAACCAGCAGAAGGGCAATGGCAAAAAATGTTTTCATGGGCTTTACTATGATAATGGTTATTTCGTCTTTTTTGCAAAAAAATCAACGCCAATAAACAATGCCGTTGCATTTATTTTTCCCGCTGTAAACCCCGTGGCCAAAAGCCAACGGCAGGATTGCATTTTCGAGCCAATCCGCCACACTCAACCATCATGCCAATTTATGAATACCATTGCCCGGATTGCGACAGCGACCACGAGCTGCTCGTCCGCAATTCCAGTGAACAGCCCAAGTGCCCAAAATGCGGCGGCGAACATCTGCATAAGCAATTCTCCACCTTCGCGGCAAACGGCGCCCCCCAAAGCGACAACAGCAGCTGCTGCCAAGGCGGTGGTTGCGGTTGCTCGCACTAACCACCTCCAGATGCGGCATTGACATAAGTTGCGCGAAATGCGCCGCTTACCTTGCTTTATGGATAACCGACTTCCCATCGCCGCCCTGATCGTTGCTCTTTGTCTGCAAGGCTGCACTTGGCTCGGCCTCAGCAGCGACGAGGACGATGCCGAAAAGGATGCGCGCGCTCAGCGTGTAACGGCCATTCAAAACGCCACGCCTGACATTGAAGCGCCCCGGGGCGTCACCATGGCTGACCGCCGCCTGCGCGATATTTACGACCGTCAGCAGCAGCTTTATCAGCGCTTGGCCAACGAAGGCGGTCAACTCCGCGATCCCGAGTACGACCGCCTGATCACCGAGGTCCTGACGCAATACCAGTCCTACATCCTCGACTACCCTGACAGCGTTTACGGTGTGATCCTTTACGGCAAGATGCTCCGCGACATCGGCCAGCGCGACAAAGCCAACCATGCCTTTCTCCGCGCTAACCGCATCGACGAGAACATTGCCGTCGTCAAACAACAGATCGGCAACTACCTCGCCGAAGAAGGCGAGCCCAGCCTCGCCCTGGCCTACTACATGGCCGCCGCCGAGCTTGAACCCAACGAGGCCATCTACGCCTACCAGATCGGCGAAGTCCTCCACACCTACCGCGATGAGCTCATTGCCGATCAGGCGCTCGAAGCCACATTACTCGACGAGCAAATGCTCAATGCCTTCGCCACAGCCCACGAGCTGGCCCCCGGCAACCGCCAGCTCAACCAGCGCTACGCCGAGGCCTATTTCGACGTCGATAACCCAGACTGGGCCACGGCCCGCACCCTCTGGCGCAAGCTCGAGATCAGCTCCAGCGACCCAGCCGAGATCGACTGGATTCGCATGCAGGAAGCCCGCGTGTTGATCCAAATGGGGCATTATGCCGAAGCCCGCCAAATACTTGGTCAGATCACCACCCCCGGCCTCGACGAAGCCAAGACGCAACTGCTGGCCCAAGCCGCCAGCTAGAGCACTTTTCATCTAATCAGCAAAGGCCCGAAACGTCAGGGATATGCGGCGCCCCTGGTCAGATTTCTTTTTCGTCACTTCATGAGTCCAGGCTCGGTTGGTTGCCGCAGGCAACACAAACACCGAGCCATGGCGCGCAGTGAAATCGAGGTAACCACTCCCTTGCCACGGACGCAGGCGGAAAGTCCGCGTCGCGCCAAGAGAGATCGTCACGATCGGCGCATCGGCGATCAAACCGTTGGGACTATCACGGTGCTTTCCGATGTAGTGCCCGTGCGCGGCGTCATACCAATTGACCAATAATCCGTTGAGCCGCGCGTCGATCTGCTCCTGGCACCAACTTGCATACGGCTGCCAACATCCAGGCATGGGCAACGCGTTATTTTGAAATCCAGAATAGATGTACGATCGCCCATAAGCCTGCTGCCACCTGGGCGTGGGCAGCACCCGGCCATGAATCCGCACCTCGTGATAATGCTCCGGATGCATGCTCCAAAAGGTCTCAAACGTCGCGTCGTTCGGCAGGAGCTCCACAGGCAGCGAAGCGGTCAACAATGCGTTATCCGCGTCCAGGGCGATGCGCTCAAGGGCCTGCATTGTTCAATACTCCGCCATCTCGACCCAAAGTTTGGCGAACTCCGCCTCATACGCCTCAACCGCATCGCCATCGTTGGTGATGAGCAGGTTTTCCTGATTGTGCGATGCGGCGCTGCGCGTCCAGTTATAGCTGCCCGTTAGGAGGCGCTCGTCGTCGACAATCGCAAACTTGTGGTGCATGTGGTCGGGCGTGAGATCCACCCTCACCGCCACGCCAAAACGGTCAAGCCGACGCACATCGGAGCCTGCATCGTGCGCCTTGTCGTTGTCGGTGATGATACGGATGGCCACCCGGCGCTCGCGCGCCTCCAAAATCGCCTCAACAATGCGGTCGTCCGTAATCGTAAACACGCAGATGTCCAACGTGCGGCGGGCGCTGCGTAGACTGCCCAATATCGCATTTAAACAATCGCTGCCCGGGCTGAAATAGGCGCTGCTCTTAATCTGCTGTGGCGGCTTGCGCTGGATTTCGAGCACGGTCTTGCTCGCGTCTTCCAGCCAGTCAATCAGCTCTTGCGCATTGCCCGCATTGAGCTGCTCCCGGGCAAGATCAAAGATCTTCGCGCGCAGGATCGCCAACTCGCGGGCATCCAGCTCCGCATCACGCAACAGCGCTCGCACCGCCTGTAATTCACTCCGGGAAATCGCGCCATCGGCCAGCGTTTGGCGCAGGGCGTCTTCTATTTGGGGTAGCTCAGCCATGTCCTTACCCGCCCGCGACGATGCGGACAATTTCCAGCACGTCGCCGTTTTCGAGAGTTGCAGCCTTGGCCTCAGATTGCGTCAGGGCTTCGCCGTTGCGTTCGACCACAACGCGCTCTGGCGCCTGTCCGCGTCCGGCCAGGAAGTCCGGCAGTGAGGTGCCGGCATCAATGGAAAACGTTTCTCCGTTGGCGGTGATTTCGATCATAAATACTGAACTAAGCATCTCGCGCCTGAACGCGAATTAAAACGAGGTGCGGCGGAATCCCAGCTCGAGCAGAGCCGCCGTGAGCGCTTCGTCGTCATGGGCGTTGATCAGGTCCAGATAGGCTGAACCCGGGTCAATGGTTTCGCCCGCAGTCTGCCGCGCCACCACAAGGTGCTCATCGGTCAGCGCGAGGGTGAAAAAGCAGATCATCAAGTCTTCGGCGCGATCCACAGCGTAGCGCTCCTCGAGGATGTAGGTTTGCCGTGCCGGCCCTTGGACCATGAGTATGAGCCAGGAGGGAATCGACTCGGCGTTTTCCGTATCGGCTTCCACAACCTTCCATTGGCCGCCATTGCCGAGCGTAAAGGTGAGGTAACGAAAATCCTCTGTTTTGCTGCCGTCGAAAAAATACTGGTCCGCAGACGTGCCGACGCGACCGGGGAATTTCAACCCGTATTGCAGCTCCGACCAAAACACCCCGGCCAATACCGCAATCGGCAGCACCATGAACACCGCCAGCAACAACGCCAGACGCTTCAGGCTGAACCCGCGCTGACTCATACGGGGGCCAACTCAGCAGGCGTCTCTTGCACCAGCGCTTGGTCAAAGTCCTTCCACACCGCTTCGTAGCCGTGGCTGCGGATCATCGCCGCAATGGCCGCCGGAGAACGTTCGTCCGCAATGTGAAATTGCTCGCCTGGCTGCTCCTTGGTTGGCTGCCACTGGTTTTCGTCAAAGTGATCATAACCTCCGGGCTCGGTCGAGGCGCCCGCGCTCATCAGCGTAACGCCAAGTGGAACGATGCCATTGCGCAAGCTCGGGGGCTCCCGCGTGGAAATCGTAATGCCCGCATGGGGCAGCAGCATGCGCAGCGCGCAGATTGTCTGCACGAGCTCGCGGTCGCTCATCAAATAGTCCGCATTGGGCTGCCAGCCCCCCGCCGCCGGACGCATCCGCGGCAAACTGACCGAAACCTGCGCCTTCCAGCATTTCTTGAGCAAATGCTGCGCATGCGCGGCCACCGCCAGCGCCTCATAACGCCAATCGTGCAAACCGAGCAGCGCGCCAATGCCCAGACGCCGAAAACCGGCCTCGTAACCACGCTCCGGCGTGTCCATCCGCCAGGCAAAATATTTCTTCGGCCCCGCCGTGTGGAGCTCCTCGTAAGTCGGCTGGTAATACGTTTCCTGGTAAACAAGCAGCGCCTCAGCGCCCGCCTCGACGAGGTGTCCGTATTCCTCCGTGTGCATCGGCCCAAGCTCAATGCTGACCGCCGGCATGATCGGCAGCGTCCGCTTAATGCACTCCGCCACGTAGCCGTTCGACACCCATTTCGGATGCTCCCCCGCCACCAGCAGCAGCGAACGAAATCCCTGCCGCGCCAAGCGCTCTGCCTGCTCCACGACCTTACTCACCGGTATCGTAATCCGCGGAATATCGTTGTGCCGCGAAAAACCGCAGTATTTGCAGACATTCACGCACTCGTTGGAGAGATACATCGGCGCAAAGAGCCGCACCGCCTTACCGAAAAACCGCTGCGTAATCCGCTGCGAATGCCCCGCCAGCTGCTCAATCCGCGCCCCCGCCGCAGGGGAGATCAGCGCGGCAAAGTCTTCCAGCGACGTCGCCCGCCCCCGCCGCAACACCGCGTCCACCCGCACTAGGTCGGCCTCGCGGGATTGCTCAGCCAGTCGCTCCAGCGGCAGCCGCGCAAAAGCCTCGGAAAACATTCCGGGCTCCGCTTCATGGCATTCGTGGTATTTGCGTGGTGTGGACATCGCTGCTACTCTTGCAGGATCTGAACTGTTTTCAAACCGGAAGAACTACTATTCTTCTCGATCAAGTCTCTTTTCGAAACCCGCTTTCCTCGAGAACCGCCCCAAGGAGCCGCGTGCATAATAGTAAAATAGAAGGCCAACATAATTAGCTGAAACACAAAAAAGAATCCAGCCTACCTTTTCATGTCCTTCCAAGTCATCATTTTTATATATTCGATAGATCCCAAGTAACAATGGTCCGAAAAACACGACCAACACCAGAAATTTTAGAATAATCCCAAGAGTCACTGCCATTACCACACTCTTGATTTAGTATCCGCACCGCATTTACGGCTACCCCAAAAACGCCGTGAGCGGGCTGGTGGCGGTGGCGGTTTGGGAGGTGGGGCCGAGGCCCATTTCGTAGGCGGCGCGGCCGGCGTCGACGGCGGCAGAGAAGGCCTGGCCCATTTTTGCTGGATCGCTCGCTACGGCGATGGCGGTGTTGACCAAAACTGCGTCAGCGCCCATTTCCATCGCGGCGGCGGCATGGGACGGCGCGCCGATGCCGGCGTCGACCACCACGGGCACCCGGGCTTGCTCGATGATGATTTCGATTTGCGCCCGGGTTTCGATGCCCTTGTTGCTGCCAATGGGCGAACCCAGCGGCATAACCGTGGCGCAGCCGACATCCTGTAAACGCGCGGCAAGCACGGGATCCGCGTTGATGTAAGGCATGACGGTCCAGCCTTCCTTGACGAGGATTTCCGCGGCTTTGAACGTCTCAATCGGGTCGGGCAGCAGGTAATTCGGGTCCGGGTGGATCTCGAGCTTCACCCATTGCGGCAAGCCAGCCGCCAATGCCAGGCGCGCCAGGCGAACGGCTTCCTCGGCGTTCATGGCGCCAGCGGTATTGGGCAGCACGAGGTAGCGGTCGGGCTCCAAAAAGTCGAGGATGTCGGCAAATGGATCGGCCTTGCCGGAGAGGTTCGCGCGCTTAAGCGCCACGGTGACCAGCCCCGTGCCGCAGGCGCGCAATGCGTCGCGCATCTGCTCGTTGGACGCAAATTTACCCGTGCCGACCAGCAACCGGCTCGGGAATTCCCGCCCGGCAATGACCAAAGGTTCGTTGGAAAGAGGTTGAGACATAACCAAGGGAAACATCGTCTCCAGATCCCGCAAAACGTCAATGATGAGTTTGGGCGAGCGTATCGGCGAATTTGAAAGCGCCACACCTGGATCAAGGATGTCGTGCGGGTCCAAGAGGGCGAGCCGTCCCCTTTCCACCGCAACTACTTCCAGGACTTCGATGCGATCACCCAGCTCCGGCAATCCGGCCCTTGGCTCATCTACCAAGGCGAGATTCCCAGGCAAGGCCTCGGCATGGCAGAAATTTTACAATCCAACGCCGTGTACGAACACCTCGGCATCGTCAACGCGCTCAACCTCGACGGCGACCCGGCCAGTGGTTTTTGAACACGCTCCCCTAGCAACGGCAGAATCAACATCCCGGAGCTGTCGGCTGTCCGGAATTACAGCCGACGATATCGCTAGAAGGCGGCAACGCCAAGAGTAGGTGAGATGTGAATCGTCACCTACCTCGTCTTGTTCTGTGATCTCATCTAGCCAAAAAGCTGAGCATCTGCTTCAGATAGGTCAAGTCCATCAAGGCAAGATACAAACACGCCGTGTCCCCAAAATAAATTTGAATCATCAAACCAAACATCGATACACTCAATGCCTGTCGTGCTAAGACTTTTAAGTGTAAACTTCTGATCGAACTCACTTTGATTCAGTTTCGGATTTTTAACAGTCTTGCAGGTACCATCCTCTTGCACCTCATCATATTCATTCCATCCTCCATTATAAGTGGGGAGAAGGTCGCGGACCAAAATCTTTCTGCATTCGCTTTCAATTCGAGCAAGTTCACTTACCACTTGAGCTGTGAATTCGATGGCATCGGAGTCAGACTGGTCGTCAGGCTCTATTTGCACCTCAATCTTAGATCCATTGAACAGGATTATTGTTTCAAATCCTTCAGCATTATTCTTTGGTCTTGTTAGTGTGCCTAGGACTGGATGTGGATTTTCCATTTTTTTGCAGAACCATAATTATACTTGAAAAGTTTCATGCACCAATAGCACGTCACACTTGTATAATTGCTACCGATCGCCCAAGTGACAAGGGAAGATTACCTGTGATCAATAAAACCTGATACTACCTGGGCGCACCAATCACATGCCTTCAGGCGCCCCCTCAAACCCACTGGTGCTTTCGGTGAAAACCCACCAGTGTTTTTTGCCGCAATCCTCTGGTGGGTTGTGTCGGAACCCTTAGGTGTTTTGCGTCGGAAAACACTGGTTGGTTGTGTCGCAAAACACTGGGGCATTTCGTCGGAAAACACCAGTGGGTTTTGTCAGTTTGCCCCGGAGGATTTTGTTAAAAAACACCAGTGGGTTTTGCTGGAAAACACTGGTGGTTTTGGAGAATTGAATCGTCACTCGGTGTTCACTTCCGGAGGTAAAGAAGTGGAATATTGCCTCTCGCATAGTTCCCGCCATCTCGATCAGGCATTTTAGACGCCCTCAAAGCTGATGCGGCGATCTCCACCGTGCGATATTGAGTTGGGCTGCATGACTAACAGAAACCAATACAAACTCACCGCTTGACCGCCCACACATCCGCAACAGCATTACACGCATCATGCAAGAGACTGAAGATATGACGCTGATGTATTTGGGAAGCGGCCTAATGTATGGCGGCCTGCTGCTTGCTCTCATCGCGGGCATCATCGGCGGCAACTTGCCGCAAAGCAAAGGCTTCAAATATGGCGTCTTTTTTCACGCGGGGAACATGGTAGCCGCCCCTCTTGGCGGGCTGGCCATGGTTTGCTTGTTTTATGAGTTTCTTTCCCCGGACATCGCGCACCTAAACACCATCGTGGTGGCCGTGGTGGTCATCGCTGAGCTCATTGCCTACAAGGCGCTGAAGTTTCGCGGCAAAGCGCTGTGGTGGATCACAAACATCCCCTACATTCTTCTGATCTACACCATCCCATTTGCGATCTGGAACATCGTCTACTACTACAAGGTGTATAAACCGGGAAACAGTACAGACTCGCCCACGCCCAGCTCCAGCAACCTCGTTGCCAACTAAGCGATGCAGGACAACAACACATTACTCTACATTGGCACAGCGATCCTCCTGCCCGGCTTAATCGCCAGCCTCATCTTTGCCATCATCGCCGCAAGGCGTCCCGCAAACGAAGGCTTTCGCTACGGCGCCTTCTTCCTCAAGGGAAGCATCATTGCGATTCCGGCGATTGGTCTGGGCAACACCTGCTTTTACTACCAATTCCTGCCTGGCGGGCTAGCTCACGCGGCAGCCATCCCCACGCTCTGCGTGATCATCGGCATCCTCAGCGCATATAAGCTGCTGGACTTCCGCAACAAAGGGCTGTGGTGGATCTTCAACATTCCCTACATCGTTACGGGCTACGGACTGCCCTTAGCCATTTTCAACATCATTTACATTTACGCGATCTACAAGCCGACGTCGATTAAAGCCGATGCGCCTCCACCGCTCCCGAGTGAAGCCTAGCTCTCCAGCCCAGCGATCTGCCCCTAGGTTCTGTTCGAAAAGGTGGCGCCCCAACCCTTACGTTGGTTGCGACGCGACTATACTTGGGTTCTGTCACGACCGCCCTAACGGTTGCCTCAGTCAGATACACATGAATCAAAAGCGATCCGGATGAAATCGCGGCGTAAAGCCGCTCCCACATAGACAGCTTGATCTGTGGGAGCGGCTTTAAGCCGCGATGCGCAACGCTGTTGCCCCCGCCATCACGATCTTGAATTTCCAGACACCGTCCTAGCTCTCCAGTCCGGCGATCTTTTCCTGGGCGGATTCCCAGTCGGCGTAGGCGCGCTCGATGTTGCGCTTGAGGGAATCGTAGCGGTCCATTTTTTCCTTGGTCTCGGCGCCTTGCTTGAAGAACGCGGGGTCCATCATGGCCGCCTCCAGCTCATTGTATTCGGCCTCCATGGTCGCAATATCGGCTTCGAGCTTTTCGCACTTTTTCTTCAGAGGCGCCAGCAGGCGGTTGCGCTCGGCGACGAGTTGGCGGCGCTCCTTGGGAGAGAGGTTCGAAGGTTCGGCAGTGCGTGAGTTTGAAGGTTGGGCAGGTGTCGCGGAAGAGGCGCTTGCGGCAAATTTGTTTTGCCCGGCGGATTGCGCTGCCTCGCGTTCAGCGGCAATTTTCTCCAGGTAGTAGCTGATGTTGCCCGCGAACATCCGGGCGCCATCGCGGCTGATCTCGAGCGTCTTCTCGGCCAGCGGATCGAGGAATGAGCGGTCGTGCGAAACGATGATCAACGTGCCGTTGAACTCACGCAATGCTTGCTGGAGCACCTCCTTCGAACGCATGTCGAGGTGGTTCGTCGGCTCGTCAAGGATGAGGCAGTTGAAGGGCTGAAGGAGCATTTTGGCGAGCGCCAGCCGGTTCTTTTCGCCGCCGCTGAGCACCTTAACCTTCTTAAAAACATCGTCGCCGCTAAAGAGAAACGCGCCAAGCAAAGTCCGCGCGCGGCGGCCCTGCCCCTGTGGCGCGGCGGCCTCAGCGATGGACAATGCATCCGAAGTCGGGTCGAGTTCCTCGGCCTGATGCTGCGCGAAATACGCGACCTGCACTTGGTAGCCGACTTCGCGGTCACCAGCCTGAATCGGCTCCACGCCAGCCAGGATGCGCGCCAAAGTTGACTTACCCGCGCCGTTACGGCCAACGATGGCAATGCGGTCCCCGCGCTCGATTTTGAGGTCGAGGTTGCGGTAAATCTCGAGGTCGCCATAGCGCTTTTCGACTTGCTTCAGCTCGAGCACCACTTGCCCGCAATGCGGCGCAGGCGGCAGGCTGAAGGCGACGGTGGACTCCTCTTCCTCAATCTCGATGCGCTCAATCTTGTCCAACGCCTTGATGCGACTTTGAACCTGCGCCGCCTTGGTGTTCTTGGCGCGGAAACGCTCAATGAAGCGTTCCGTCTCGGCAATTTGGCGCTGCTGGTTTTCGGCTGAACGTTTCAACGCATCACGGCGCAGCACGCTTTCCTTTTCAAAGAAGCTGTAGTTGCCATTGTAATTTTCCAATCGCCCCTTGCTGAGCGCCCATGTGCGCGAAGTCAGGCCATCGAGGAATGCACGATCATGCGAAACGATCATCAGCGCGCCTTCGTAGCCGCGCAAATATTGTTCAAGCCAAGTCAGCGAATCGAGGTCCAGGTGGTTCGTCGGTTCGTCAAGGAGAAGCAACGAGGGCTCACGCAGGAGCAGCTTGGCCATCGCGATGCGCATTTGCCAACCACCGGAAAATTCGCCGCAGTCGCGCTCAAGATCGCTCATTTCAAAGCCCAGACCCAGCAGCACACGCTCCACGCGGGACGGCAGCTTGTGCGCCTCGGCATCCTGCAAGTGATGCTCCAAGGCGCCAATGACTTCCAGCGTCTCGGCGTATTCGGAACTCGTTGGGTCGAGCTCCTGCAAGCGTGCGCTGGCGTCATCGACCTTTCGCTGAATGCCGAGCACGTCCTCAAAAGCGGTCATCGCCTCTTCGCGCAACGGACGGCCCTTGACGGCCAACCCATCTTGCGGCAAGTGACCAAGGGTGACGTAACTGGCTTTTTCCACGGCGCCGCCATCAAGCTCCTGCTCGTTCATGAGCACACGGATGAGCGTCGACTTGCCCATGCCATTGGAGCCCACCAAGCCAATGCGATCGCGCGCGGTGATCGTCCCCGTAACGCCGCCAAAAATAGCGCGTGTCCCGAATCGCAGTTGAATGTCTCGCAAGGTGATCATGGAAATGAAAGCCCGCAGTTCAACAGAGTGTGCCGCCTGATGACTAGCTTAAATACTCATTTTGCGAGCAACTAATTTCGTGAAAAAAGGGACAAAGGGTCTTGCCATTATTCTTTGAAAGGAGGCATTTTAGGAATTACGGTACAACCGCCGTGTGCGTTCCGCCGTCGGAGTCGCCAACTTACATGAGCAAATTCGATCTAAATAACCCGTTCGAAGCCCGCGATTTACGTGAGCTAATGTGGAAGAGCAAAGGGATCTTTAATAACTATCTCTTCTGGCGCATTATGAGTGTGGTCTCGGTGGTTCCGTTTCCACTAATCACTCAGCAAGTCATTGACAAAGGTCTCGGCGGTGAAGATCTCAAGCTGTGCCTGCAGCTTGCCAGCGTGTCGCTCAGCCTGCTCTGCCTGCACATCTTTTCGATGATCAAGGCGGTGCGCCAGTTGGCGGCCAACTCCCAGGCGCTGACCAATTCCATGCGCGGCCGCATCTTCGCCAAGCTGCAGTGGATGCACTTTGGGTTCCTGGACAGCACGCAAACTGGACGCCTGCTCTCCAAGTACGCCTTTGACACACAGAACGTGGAAATGGCGATGGTGCCCATGGTGTCCACGGTCATTCCCGAGCTGTTTCGCTCCGCCCTGCTCATCTGCGCGCTTGGCTTCCTGAACCCTTGGCTGCTGCTGTTCATCTCCATTGCATTGCCACCGGTATTTGTCATCCGCTGGATATTCATGCGTCGCCTCGAACAGTCCAACGAGCACGTTCGACGCGCCCGCGAAAAGCTCACGGGCCACGCCAACGAATTTATTTCGGCCATACGCCTGGTCCGCGGGTTTGGTCAGGAAAAGCCAGTCGAGGAAAACATGGGCTCGATTAGCGGCAACTATTCTGAGCACCGCCGCATACAAATGGAGCTCAATCAGACGTTTGGCTGGGTCGTCTTTTCGATGTTCGCATGCATCGAGATCCTGGCCGTCGCCTGCGGCTCGATCCTCGTGCTCCACGACCAACTGACCCTCGGCGCCCTCGTGGCGATGGTCGGCTCGCTGCCCGTCATCCTCGCCCCGGCGCAAATATTGGCGCAGTTTAACCTGCAGTACATGCAGGGGCAGGAAGCTTACCGATCAATCAAAGAGCTGGTGGACTCCGGCTACGTCGAGCAGTGGAAAGGCCAAGCCAAACCCGAACCGCTCAATGCGAAGATCGACATCCGCAACGTTTCGTTCCGCTACGACCGGTCGGAAAAATACGCCATTCAAGGGATGAACCTGTGCATCAAGCCAGGCCAGCACGTCGCCTTCGTTGGCGCCAGCGGCTCCGGCAAGAGCACCATGGTCAACCTGATCCTCGGCCTGTATCCGCCGACGGAGGGCGAGATCAGCATCGACGGCGTGCCTCAAGGCGAGTTGGCGATCCGCTGGTTCCGGCGCCACTGCGCCATCGTGATGCAGGACAATCTGCTCATTTCCGGCTCCATCGCCGACAATCTGCGCTTCGCCAAGCCCAACGCCACGCACGAAGAAGTGATCCACGCAGCCAAGGTCGCCAATGCCTGGGATTTCATTCAGGACATGCCCCATGGTCTGGAAACCAAAGTCGGCGAACGCGGCGTCGCCCTCTCCGGCGGACAGCGTCAACGCATCGCCATTGCGCGCGCCGTGTTGCGTGACCCGGTATTGCTCATCCTCGACGAGGCCACCAGCGCGCTGGACAACGAAAGCGAGCACATTGTGCAGGAGGCGCTGGAGCGCGTCGCCCGCAACCGAACGACGATTACCATCGCCCACCGCCTGAGCACCGTGCGCAAAGCCGACCGCATCGTCGTGCTCAAGCACGGACGCGTCATCGAAATGGGCGCCTACAGCGAACTGGCGGAAAAGCCCGGCGGCGCCTTTGCCGACCTGCTTTCCTTGCAAAGCGCTAACCACTGACGCCAAAGAAGTGGCCGACCAAACCGGTCACCATCATCGCCAAGGCGCCCCAAAACGTAACGCGCACTGACGCACGGATGACGGGCGCGCCACCGGCCTTGGCCGCAATACCGCCCAGGACCGCCAAGCTGATCAGCGACACGATTGACACGAGCCAGACCAAAACACTGCCCTCAGCGAAGAAGGCCGTGGCCAGCGGCGCCAGCGCGCCGACCGCAAAAGCGCCCGCTGAAGAAAACGCCGCCTGCAAAGGGCGCGCCGTGGCAATCTCTGTAATGCCCAGCTCATCACGCGCATGCGCTCCCAGAGCATCCTTGGCCATGAGTTGGCGGGCAACCTTCATGGCCAGATCTTTGTCTAAACCGCGCTCTTCATAGATCTCGGCCAGCTCGGTCATTTCGTCCGCCGGGTGGATCGCCAGCTCCTGGCGCTCAAGCTCAAGATCGGCCTCCTCCGTATCGGCTTGGGAATAAACTGAAACGTACTCACCCGCAGCCATCGACATTGCCCCGGCGACCATTGCAGCGAGTCCGGCGATGAGGACTGCGTCGCGAGGACTGTTCGCTGAAGCCACGCCAACAACGATGCTCGCCGTTGACACGATACCATCATTTGCGCCGAGGACCGCGGCCCTCAGCCAACCAATACGTTCCGAGCGATGCATTTCCGGCGGCGGCATTACCCGATCTGAAATACGGAGGCCCGGAGCTGCAAGCAAAGTTTACCATGCCATGGGGTATTATCATTGAACCCACGCAAATGCCACTCAACAGTGCCCCTTATGAAGCAGCTACCTTTACTTTTGTTCTGCCTCTTCGCATGGGTGGGGCTCCCGGCGCAAACCACCAATGAGACGACTGATACGGAAACGACGAAGCTCATCGTCGCCACCAAAGATGCGCCCCCGTTCTCCTTCAAAGACGAACAAGGCAAGTGGGCCGGCATCACCATCGAAATGTGGGAGGCCGTGGCGGATAAATTGGGCTACGAATACACCTATGCCGAAAACAGCCTGGAAGGCATGTTGCACTCCATCGAAAAAGGAGAGGCCGACATCGCCGCCGCCGCGATTTCTGTCACGGCTGACCGCGCGAAGGTCATGAACTTTACCCACACGTACTACGGCTCCACTCTAGGCATCGCCACTTCGTATAAGCAGCAGGGTATCTGGTCGCAGTTATTTAGCCGTGTGTTTACGTGGACCTTCCTGCAAGCCGTGCTAACGCTGACCATTGTCCTGCTGATTGCTGGCGCACTGGTTTGGGTGTTTGAACGGAATCACAATAAAGACCATTTTGGCGGCAAGCCACTGCATGGCCTCGGCGCCGCTTTCTGGTGGTCCGCCGTCACCATGACTACGGTTGGCTACGGCGATAAAGCGCCGACCACCGCCGGCGGTCGCATCATCGGTCTCATTTGGATGTTCACTTCGATCATCATTATTTCCGGAATGACTGGCGCCATCGCCACCGCCTTAACCGTTGGCTCGCTGACTCCCCGCGTCAAAGGCCCTCAAGACTTGCATCGGGTGCACGTGGGCACGATTCAGGGCTCCGTGGCGGACAGCTATTTGGAGTCGGTCGGCATTCACCCCACTTATTACAACTCAGTGCAGGAAGGCCTCCAGGCGGTGTCCGACCACTCACTCGACGCCTTTGTCAACGACCACGCAATCATCGGCTACTGGGCAGGCAAAGACTTCGCTGGTGATATCGATGTGCTCCGCGACACCTTCGAGCCCAGCTATCTCGCCTTGGCCATGCCACTCGATAGCGAGCATCAGCGCGCCATCGACATCGCCATGTTGGAATACATCCAGACCCCGGCCTGGGACGCCCTTTTGCAAAAATACCGCGCAGCGCAGTAACTACTGCATCAGGCTCTCCAACGCATCGACCGGATTCTCCGCAGCGAGGGCTGTGCGCAGTTGCTTTGCATCGCAAAGTAAGCGGTACGTAACCGAGCGTGATGAGCCGCGACGCTCCACGCCGATACGCACCTCACGCGCCATCGCTGCAGCGCCGATGCCCCACGCACGCCATTCGCCAAAAGACTCCGCCAGACTGGACCCCGAGAGAAACGCTACCGTTGGCACACCCGCCGCCGACAACTCCAGCGCCCCCCGGGCCTGTTCGATATTGGTAATTTCGGCAAAGACCGCCACTGCGGCGTCCAGCGCAAAGACTGTCTTTAACGCATCGCCCAAAGATGGCTGCGCCTCATCCTCGCCGTAAACTATTTCGGTGAGAAATCCTTCGCGACGCAGTGTTTCCCGGCGCGAGAGCAATACGCCGGTTCGCTGCTCCGGACATAGGCGACGCGCGATCGAGAGCAGGTGAAAAGCGCCTGGCAAATCCCGTGGACTCGACAGCAAATAAAGCCCGCCTGGCTGCTCCAAAGCAGACTCCAACAAAGGGCGCTGCGCATCCGTTAATTTCCAGATGCGCTCAAAGTCGGGATGATCCTGCTCGAAGCGGATAACGTGCACATGCTCGCTATCAACCGCCACGGCATGCGCCGCATGGAAACGCGTCTGCTCGTCATCTGCTGCGTAGGTAAAGGCGGAGCGCGCAGCTGGCATGCTCGCGTCGAGTTGGGCTGTGGCGCATAGACTGGCGGCTATCTCTCGCGCCAATTTTAGCTCCAGGGTCGCCAGGAGATTTGTGCTTCCGTCGGTTCGGTAATTCAGCTCTGCGTTCCCAAGCTCCAGATCAATGCGTAAAGTAAGGCTATCCCATTGGTCCTTGGCCATACGCCGGAAGAAGTCGTTCACCAACGAACTGACTTCGACGACGGCGTCATCTGTGTGACTCACCGAATGGAGGCCGACGCATACTTTGTCCCGCAAAGCTTCTAACGCGCCGACGTAGGTCGTATGGTTACGTGCAAGTTCATCGAAGAGGCCATCTATCTGCTCGGCGCTGATGAGCACCTCGTCACGCTTCACCTGGGGCGTTATTTTGCCATCGGTGATAAACCGGTAGAGCGCCGCAATGCTGATCCCCAATCGCTGGGCTGCTTCAGCGGTGGTGAAGGCTTGCGGATCATCTAAATTGGCTTGCGACATCGTCTACTCCTCCACCTTCAGTTTAACGCCCTTGGCCGGCAGCTTCACCTGCATGCCCGCCTCTTCAAATGCGCTGCGCAAGTCTTCCACGAGCTGCGTAAAAACCTGCACCGCATTCGCGCGGCATTTCGCCTTGAGCACGGCGCGCACCCCATCCGGCGTGACCTCCGCCACGTCGAGCTCCGGCGCAGGATTCTTTAAAATGTGTTCGTTCGAGAGCAACACCTGCGAGGCCAGATCACGCACGTAAGCCAGCTCCAATGCAGGATTGATCGTCAGGTCGAAGCGGATCGTGCGCTCCTGGTTGCTGGAGTAGTTCTTGATCATGTTGCGCCACAACACGCCGTTGGGCACTACGATGCGCACGTTGTCCAAAGTATCGAGCACGGTGCTCGACATGTAAACATTCTGCACCACGCCGATCTGAAACGGCGGCCCAAACTCGATCAAGTCGCCCTTGTGAAATGGCCGCGCCGCCAGCATCGCCACACCGGCAAAATAGTTGTTAAGCTGCGCGCGCACGCCCAAGCCAATGATGACGCCCGTGATGCCAAAAGAGGCCAGCATGGAGTTCACCGGAAAGCCCAACGCCTTCAGCGCCGAGATCGTGAACATCACGAGCACGCTGATAAAAATAACGAGCCCCAAATATTCCGTTATGGCTTCATCCCATTTTTGCGCGGAGCCGAAACGCACGAACAAGGAACGCAGCAACTTCGCCACCAGATAACCGCAGATGAAAATAACGAGCGCCTCGATCGAGCCCGGTCCATACTTTTCAAATGCCTGCTTGGTCAGCGTCTCGTATTTGTTCGCCTCGTGCGCGACGCTTTCCTGACCCGTGACAACCTTTGCGGCGTCACTGGCGACATTATCTATCGCATCTGGTTTATCGGCAGTAGTCGCTGGCTTGGCGGCAGTCGATTTGCTCGCGCTGCTGCTAGCAGCATTCGCAGCGGAATCCGTGGCGCTGGAAGTTGCCGATGGGGTATCCCCCTGCTTGGCTACGTCACTGGCCGGAGCACTTGAGTCACCTGCGGCAGGGGATGCTGCGTCTGAGGTGGGGGTGGCTGAATCGCTACTTGGCGTCGCATCAACATCGCTCGTTGCCTTGACCGAATCCGCAGCGGGCTCTTGCTCATCACCGCTGCTGGCTTTATCACGAACCGCCTTTAACACCAGTGAATTGTTGGACTCACTGCCGCCGCTCGTGTCTTTACCAGCCGCAAAGATTGGGCCACTGAAAGTCACACAAAATATTAGCCAGCCAAGTAGTATGATGCGACGATACGTCATCGATCACCACTGAATCAGGATCGCCCGCGCCGTCAAGCCGCTTACACAGTTAGCACTTCGCGACGTCCACTGCGCAGCGCTTCCAAAATGCGGTCTTCCTTCAACCCGATGTGATTCCACATAAGCTGGCGCGCCTGCGCCACGTTGCGGTCGGCAATCGCCTCGACGATCGCCAAGTGCTCGGCCGACACTTCCGCCGGACTCGTGCAAACCCCCAGATCGATTCCGTAATAAATCGGCTGCTGGTCTTTATCGAGCGCGGAAAGAATCGCCTCCTCGAGCAGGAGATTGTCAATGCTCGCCGCGACCGATGCGTGAAAGGCGCGATTGGCCTCACAATAAATACGGTGGCCGTCGGGATCGTCCAACTCAGCAGGCACAGTTGCCGCGCGACGCATATCATCGACATCCTGGGCCGAAGCGCGCTCGGCGGCCAGAGCCGCAGCCTGGCTCTCCAACACGCGACGCAACTCGCAAATGTTGCGGAAGGACTCCTCGGTCAATGGCGCCACGCTGAACCCGCAATTCGTTTTCAACATCACCAAACGCTCACCCGACAAGCGATTGAGCGCTTCGCGCAATGAAGTCCGCGACACCTCCAGCTCCTCGCAAAGCGTTTTCTCGATTAAACGCGCGCCCGGCGGCAACTCACAATGGAGAATGCGGCGCTTGAGCTCGGCGTAGAGCTGATCGGACAATGCTGCGGGCTTGAAGGACATAAAAGTTCGTATGTTCGAAAGTCAGTAAGTTCGAAAGTTGGCTTGAACGTAGCTTCGGAAAATGCCGACCAAACTCTACGCACATACGAACTTTTGAACCTTACGAACGCATTTCCTCTTGAAAAGAGGGAATAGTCAATATTGTAAGATTGTCTGACGATCCGACAATCTTCCGAACAAGCTAAATCATGTCTTTTTTGAGCGAAAATCCGCGCGAATCCGCCCGCCACTACATCCCCGCCGGGGACGCCGACACCAGCGCCATGCTGGACAAGCTCGGCCTCAGCACGCTCCGCGACCTCTACAACCACATTCCCGAGGCCGCCTTCCATGCCGGTGAGCTCAAGCTGCCCGAAGAGCTCGGCTACACCGAGACGATGGACAAAATGCAGGCCTTTGCCGACAAGAACAACGTCCGCACGAATTTCATTGGCGACGGCTTGCCAGACTACTCGGTCGACCCGATTGCGCCCTACGTTTGCACGATTCGCAACCTCGCCACGGCCTACACCCCCTACCAGCCCGAGCGCTCGCAGGGCACGCTCATTACGCACTGGATCTACCAATGCGCCATGACGCAGCTGACCGGCTTTGAGGCGATCAACTCCTCCCTTTACGACCGCGCCACCGCGCTCTTCGAAGCCATTTGCTGCTCGATCCGCCTCGGCAAAAAGGCCGACACCGCCCTCGTCGCGGGCAACCTTTACCCCGGCGACCTCGAAGTCCTCGAAACCCTGATTGCCGAGACCGACATCAAGGTGGAATACATCCAGCCGGACGCCGCCACGGGCCGCCTCAACCCAGCCGCCGTTCAGGCCAAGGCGGAGTCGCTGGGCAAATCCCTGGCCGCCGTCGCCTTCCCGCAGGTCAACAACCTCGGCCTCCTGGAAGAAGTTGATGCGCTGACCGACGCCGTGCACGCCGCTGGTACGCTCGCCATTGCGGTCGTCGATCCCATTTTACTGGCCCAAGGCGGACTCAAGCCGCCGAGCCAATATGGCGAAACCGGCGCGGACATCCTCGTTGGCGAAGCGCAGCACCTAGCCATCGGGCCGAACTTCGGCGGGCCGGGCCTCGGCCTCTTTGGCGTGCGCCACAATGAAAAGGCGAAGAACAACGTCCGCGCGACGCCGGGCCGCTTCGTCGGCAAGGCCGTGGACAACGCTGGCCGCGAGTGCTGCGTGATGGTCATGTCCACCCGCGAGCAACACATCCGCAAGGACAAGGCCACGTCCAACATTTGCTCAAACCAGGCGTTTATTTCGACCATCGCCGGCGCGGCGATGATTGCGCGCGGTGACGCCGGTCTCGGCTCGATGATCGCCAAGGGCCGCGCGTTGGCCGAAAAGTTTGTCGCCTCCTGCGGCGTGCAGCTCGCCTACCCGACCGCCGCTTGCTTCAACGAAGTAACCATAGTCGTGGAAGACGCGAGCAAGTTCCTGGAAGCCGGTCGCGAACAAGGCCTCTGGGCCGGGGTGGACGTCAGCGAGCGCATCGAAGGCGACCGCCAGTTGGTCAAGATCGCCTTCACCGACCGCCAGACCGAGGACGACGTTGCCAAGCTCGCCGCCATCGTCGGCGGAACCGCGGGCGACGCCCTGCGCGCAGTTCCGGCTGAGTATTTGCGCGTTGAAGCGCCCGGCATCCCGGCGTTCTCACAGGAAGAATTGCAGGCTTACTACAACAAGCTCGGCGAGCTGAACGTCTCCCCGGACGACGCCTGCTACCCGCTCGGCTCCTGCACCATGAAATACAACCCCGCGCTCAACGAATGGGCCGCGGGCCTGCCCGGCTTCACCGACACGCACCCGCAAGCGCCGTTTGCCGACGTGCAGGGCTGCCTCGAGGTGCTCTACGATGTGCAGGAGTGGTTCAAGGCCATCACCGGCCTGCCCGCCGTCACCACGCAGCCGCTGGCTGGCGCGCAAGGTGAGCTCGTGGGCCTCAAGCTTTTCCAAGCCTACCACCGCCACAACGGCGAGGCGCACCGCGACGTGATCTTCATCCCCCGCAGCGCCCACGGCACGAATTTCGCCACCGCCTCGATGGCGGGCCTCGCCACGGGCAAGATCGACGGCAAGGTGCGCGGCATCGTCCTGCTCGAAGACGGCGAAGACGGCCGCATCGACATGGAAGTCTTTGAAAAGAAACTGGCCGAGTTTGGCGACCGCCTCTGCGGAGTGATGATCACCAACCCAAACACTTGCGGCCTCTTCGAAACCGACTTCAAGCTCATCGCCGACAAGGTCCACGCTGCGGGCGGCCTCGTTTACATGGATGGCGCGAACATGAACGCCATCGCCGGCTGGCTCGACCTCAATGCGCTCGGCGTTGACGCAGTCCACAACAACCTCCACAAGACCTGGACCATCCCGCACGGCGGTGGTGGCCCCGGCGACGCGATGGTTGCTGTGTCCGAGCGCCTGATCGACTTCCTGCCCGGCTACCAGATCGAAAAGCAGGGCGAAGAATTCGTCCCCGTGAAGCCCAAGCACAGCATTGGTTCATTCCACCGCCACTGGGGCAACTTCGCGCACAAGATCCGCGCCTACACTTACCTGCTCCGCCTCGGCAAAGACGGCGTGCGCCGCATGTCTGCCATGTCCGTGCTGGCCGCGCGTTACCTGCTCAGCCGCCTCGGCGAGCGCTACCCGACGCTGCCCGCCGGCGCCCCGGACGCGCCCCGCATGCACGAGTTTATCCTCACGCTCAGCGAAGACGATTTCAAGGCCATCGAAGCCGCCGGCGTGCCGCGCGCGTTGGCGATCACCCGCGTGGGCAAGCTCTTCCTCGACTTCGGGTTCCACGCGCCGACCGTTGCCTGGCCGGAGCAGTTTGGCCTGATGATCGAGCCGACCGAAAGCTACACCAAGGACGAGCTCGACCGCTTTGCCGACGCCGTGATCCGCATCAAGGACGTCATCGAGCAATTCCCGGACGCGCTCAACGCCGCCCCGCGCTTTACACCCGTGGACCGCGTGGACGAAGTGTCGGCCAACCGCCAGCTCACGCTCTCCGCGCCGCTGACCGGCCTGCCCGAAATCCACGAAAACCGCCTCTCCCCGCGCGCCATCGCCGAGATGCCAGTGGACGAGATTTTCGAGCGCGTCACCGGCTGCTGCGCTACAGTGTAGATCACTCATAAACCATAGCTTTCCTAAAAGTCTCACCTACACGGTGGGACTTTTTTCTAGAGCACTTTTCATCTAGATTGGCCGATCAGGCCGCAGTGATTTTTCGTGTCCAGCAAGGCGGCTTGAGCGTCGCAGGCTTCCGCCTGTGAGCGAAAAGCCAACAACGCTGGCGCGGAAAAGCACTCGGTTTTGGGCTTGGGGACAGATTGGAAGTTCGCGGCGTTGGCATTTCAATCACGGGCTTCCAGCCCGCTCAATCAAAGCCGCCTTGCGCTGCATCCAATCTCTACCCCACCTGACTAGGCCAATCTAGATGAAAAGTGCTCTAATCCACCCTGAATGGACAACACCTTCTCCCAGGCCAAAAATAAGCCTCCGGGGAATTGTCCACCGGAGGCTTTAGAAATTGGAGCGAGCGAAGAGGTTCGAACTCTCGACATCCACCTTGGCAAGGTGGTGCTCTACCAACTGAGCTACGCTCGCATTTGAGAAAGTGCAAGATAGTGGAGCATTAGGCGCCTTTGTCAAGCTCTACCAACATTCTTTTTCGAACATTTTCTGGAAGCGGCACAAACCCCTCATGTTCAAGGCGTTCCGCCATATCTTCGCCCAAAAGAGCACGGATTAATGGCTTAAGTTCCGTTTGTTTTTCCCGGGGGAACACAATGTAATACGAAAGTCGCAACGGATACTCTCCGTAGTGCACATTTTCCGGAGTCGGGCCGAAGGCAAACTCATCATCTCCGGATACCGCCAGAGGGCGCACTTTCTCCTTCAGCAATACTTGATTGGAGATTCCAATCGCCCCACTGTCGCTGGCGATCATCTCCATCAACTGTAAATTACTGTTAACGCGATTAACATTGGGCTTCAACGAACCGCTATCGAGCACCTCGTATTTGAAAAGCTCCAGCACAACCGTCCCGTCATTGTAAAGGGCAAGAGGAAGAATGGAGCGCTGCGCCATCGGTCCCTGCAAATTCAGTTCGCCCCAGCGGTCAAACTTCTGGACCGATGAGTTGCCAAAGATGCCCCCCAACTGCTCCACGGAAATTTCGGTAAGCGGGTTGAGTTTTTCGACGACGATGTAGGCCACCTCATAAGCAACGGGCAGCACCTTGAAATTGCCACTTGGCAGATGGGAGTCGTTAGGCGCCGCCAATATTGCCAAATCCGCCTTCCCCGCCTTCAGGTCTTCCTTTCCCGGAACACTGCCAATGAACTCCATCTGGATGTTCACATCATTGTGTTCCGCGTAGCCCTCCACCACTGGCTTGACCGCAGGGGCCAAGAGGTCCGAACCCACGACCGTCCATTGTCCGAAGGAATACAGGGGAGCTAAGAGCGAAAGCAATGGGATAAAGTGTCGCATAATCTGTAGTTTGACCAGCAGTCAAAGGAGATGAGGCCTGCCATTCAACGTCTAATTCAAACAGCTGGACCATATCCGAGTGGAAATGTTCCCCAAGCAAGCGGTTGAAGCCCTCCATGGAGCAACCAAAAGCTTCAGTTTGGCTAAAATAGCCGACTCGCTTGAGCTTCAGTGACTTTTGCACCACCTTGTGACACCCAAATTTAACACGTCCAATCTCCATGCGACACACTGCTCCGCTCTCAAATGCAGCCATAGCCGCCGTAGTCAGCCTACTGCTGTGCGCCTGTGGAGAAGGCAAATCTCCCTCCGCCGAAAACGCCCAAGCTGACATCAATAAAGACGCCGCCAAGACCACGCTCGTCATTGCGCCAGCATACGATGATGAAGTCTACAGCAGCATGTCCCGTTTTGAGCGCACGATCACCCTCCAACTCGGCGCCAAAGCCGCTCACAAACTACAAAGCGCCATGACGTCAATGGAGCGACAAACGGATCGCAGCGATCTGACTGCAGACGGCATCGAAACGCTGAAAACAGTGCTGACCAATGGCGATGTCACCCAGTCACTGGACTTCATTGAGCAACTGGCTCTACAGACGAATACCGTCGGATTAAATCAGGTGGACCTCCGCGATATCGTCTCAATCAGCACAGCCTCCATTCTCGCCGACACCTTTGGCTCCAAGCGCCCTAAGCCCATCCACCAAGCCATCGAGGAATTCAGCAGCACCGATCCACTCGGCGGCGCCCGCAAGCTCGTGGAAGCGCTTAACGGCAGCACTGTCATGACTAAGCAACAAGAGGGCGTAGTGAATGAGCTGCTTGACGGACTTGAGCCGATGCTGGGCGAAGCCGGACGCCTGCTCGACATGGAGCGCCGACAACGAGACTCCAGCAGCAAGCTGTATCAACCATAGGCGCCCCCCCGCCCCCAAAAAAAAGCGACCCCGACTGGGATCGCTTTTCGAAAATTGGTTCGGCGCTGATTTAGTGCTTTTTCTTGGCCAACTTTTGGATGACCGCGAAACGCACCACACGTTCCAGCTCTTCGATTTGCGCTGGGTCGACATTCTCGTCAATTGCCTTCTGCAGGGCTGCTTCAGCGCGCTTTTGCGCCTCCTCAACTAAGCCAACGTCGATCTTTTCGATATCGATCGCAGCTTCGGTCAGAATGGAGATCGTGTCATTTTGCACGCGGGCGAATCCTTGGTCGATGGCCAAGTGCTCAGTCTTGCTGCCTTTGGCCGTCACTTCGCCGCCTTCAACAATCGTCAGCAGCGGCTGGTGGCCAGGCAGAATATCAATTTCTCCCTGCTTGGTGGGTAGCACCACTTCCTCAACCGTCTGGCTGTAGACGATTTTTTCAGGGGTGACGATTTCAAGTTTGAGAGCCATGAGAGCTTACGCCTTCGCCTTTTCGAGAACGGAGTCGATGCCGGCCTTCATGTAGAAGTCGTTTTCGTTCACGTGGTCGAGTTCGCCATCGAGGATCATCTTGAAGCCCTTGATAGTCTCGGCAACCGGAACGTAAACGCCAGGGAAGCCGGTGAAAATTTCCGCCACGTGGAACGGCTGGGACAGGAACTTCTGGATCTTACGAGCACGGAAAACGACTTGCTTGTCCTCTTCGGAAAGTTCGTCGAGACCGAGAATCGCGATGATGTCCTGCAAGTCCTTGTAACGCTGCAACACGGACTGAACGCCACGGGCCACACGGAAGTGCTCTTCGCCGACGATGTCCGGAGCCAACGCGTTGGACACCGAAGCCAGCGGGTCAACCGCCGGGTAAATGCCGAGCTCGGCAATACGGCGCTCCAGAACGATGGTGGAGTCCAGGTGAGCAAAGGTGTTAGCCGGAGCCGGGTCAGTCAAGTCGTCCGCCGGAACGTAAACGGCCTGGAAGGACGTAATCGACCCCTTCTTGGTGGAGGTAATGCGCTCCTGCAGGATGCCCATTTCCTGAGCCAGCGTCGGCTGGTAACCCACCGCAGACGGCGAGCGACCGAGCAGAGCGGACACCTCGGAACCGGCCTGCGAGAAGCGGAAGATGTTGTCGACGAACAGGAGCACGTCCTGGTTCTTTTCGTCACGGAAGTATTCGGCCATGGCCAGACCGGACAGCGCCACACGCATACGCGCGCCGGGCGGTTCGTTCATCTGACCGTAAACGAGGGCCACCTTGGACTTGGAAAGATCTTCCTGGTTGATAACGCCGCCTTCGGACATTTCCCAGTAAAGGTCATTTCCTTCGCGGGAGCGCTCACCCACACCAGCAAACACGGAATAACCACCGTGCGCCTTCGCGATGTTGTTGATGAGCTCCATGATGACCACGGTCTTGCCCACACCTGCGCCACCGAAGGCGCCAACCTTACCACCCTTAATGAACGGGCAGATCAAGTCGATGACCTTAATGCCGGTCTCGAGGATGTTGGCTTCCACGTCCTGATCGACGAGGGCCGGTGGCTGACGGTGAATCGGGTAACGCTTCTCCGTTTCGCAGGGTCCGCGTTCGTCCACGGTGTCGCCGGTGACATTGAAAATACGGCCGAGAACGGGCTCGCCGACCGGAACGGTGATCGGGTTGCCGGTGTCGAGGACATCCATCCCGCGCACGAGGCCCTCGGTGGAGCTCATCGCAACGGCGCGCACCGCGCCTTCACCCAAGTGCTGCTGCACCTCAATGGTCAGACGGGTTTCCTTGCCCTGCAGCGTGTAGGTGATCTGCAGTGCGTTGAAGATTTCGGGGACGTTTTCCGACGAGAACTGTACGTCTACGACAGCGCCGAGGATTTGGACGATTTTACCGATGTTTGCCATGGGTCAAATGAGGTGTGTTGTTAAATTAGTTGAATTGCGTAGCGGCGGCGATTTCCAGAATTTCCTGGGTAATGGCAGCCTGGCGGGCTTTGTTGTATTCGAGGGTCAGGTCGCTGACGAGGTTCTTGGCGTTATCCGTCGCCGACTTCATCGCCACCATACGGGCGCTGTGTTCGGACGCCTTGGCGCCGAGCAAGCTTTGGTAGATGAGCTGCTTGACGTAAAGGGCCGGCAGCTCTTCGAGAATTTCCTTGGCACTGGGCTCAAAGATCATTTCGCGCTCGTCCTTGCTCGTGTCCGAGAGCTCGATCTTGTTGCGCTTCTTCACGTCTTCAATCAGGTCGTGAATGCCCGTCATCGGAACGATCGGCATCAGCGTGGGCTGCTGAACGAGCGTGTTGACGAATGCGCTGTAAAGGATCTCGATCGTGTCGATCTTGCCCTCTTCGTAAAGCTCGAGCATGTAGTTCACGATCGCGCGCACTTCGGCGTAAGTGACCTTGTCCGAGAGCGGGAAGTCCGCCATCAGCGGGCGCTTGGTGCGGGAGATGAACTGTGTGGCTTTCTTGCCAATGGTGACGAAGACGGCGTCGTCCTTGATCGCCATGATCTCCTTGAACAAGTTGCCGTTGAGCGGTCCGCAGAGGCCTTTGTCCGTACCGATCACGAGAATGCCGCGACGCTTGACCTCACGTGATTTAAGCAGCGGGTGCGAATCGGCAATTTCCTGGTTGGCGACCGACTCCAGAATTTCAGCCAGCAGGACGGCGTAAGCGCGCCCGGCCATGGCGACATCCTGCGCCTTCTTCATCTTCGACGCCGCCACCAGCTGCATCGCGCGGGTAATCTGCGATGTGTTCTTGACCGACTTGATGCGGCCGCGAATTTCTTTGGTGCTAGGCATGAGGGATAAAAATTATGAATTCAGAATTATGAATTATGAAAAAATTACTTCGTCGAGGTCTTAGTGCGTTTTGAAATCGTGGTGAAGATGGAAATAAGTTCGTTCGTTTCTTTGATGAGCGGACTGAGTTGAGACTGCTGAAAGATGTCTTCGGCTTTGAGGAGGCGTAACCAGTAAAGCGATTCGTTTAGTTCTCTTAGGCAAATGCCAAGAATTGAAATGAATTCCGCTTTGGACCTAGCTTTGACCGCTTCGCTATAATTTGCTCCTACGGATGTTCCAGAACGGAGCAGTTGTTTGCCAAGGGTTTGGGCGACGGTGCTTTTTGGTAATTTGCAGAAGAGTCGAATGATTCGTTGTGCGTATTTGAAAGTGCGCTCATCTAAATCGTTTCGCTTAACTACATCTGCCTCACTCACGTCCTCCTTTCATAATTCAGCATTCAAAATTCATAACTTAGAAAGAAGTTTTATTTAAAACTTCTTTTCCACTCTTCGACTGCGGACTTGAGCTTGCCAGCCACTTCGTCGCCGATCTTGCCGCCGCCGCGCACGGCGTCGAGGACGTCCTGCTTGGCGGTGGAGAGGAATTCGTGGAGAGACTGAACTGCGGTGGTGACCTTCTTGACTTCGATGTCGGAGAAGTAGCCTTCCTGCATGGCCCAGATCAGCGCGATCTGCTCTTCTGCCTTCTTCGGCGAGAGCGGCGGCTGCTTGAAGAGCTCAACTAGGCGGTCACCCTTTTCGAGGATAGCCTTGGTCTGAGCATCAAGGTCGGAGCCAAACTGCGCGAACGCGGCCAACTCACGATACTGGGCGAGCTCACCCTTCAGCTTACCGGCAACCTGCTTCATGGCCTTGACCTGAGCGGCAGAACCCACACGGGAAACCGACAGACCGACGGAAACCGCCGGGCGGATGCCTTGGTTGAAGAGGTCGGTTTCGAGGAACACCTGACCATCGGTAATCGAAATAACGTTGGTCGGAATGTAAGCCGAAACGTCGCCAGCCTGAGTTTCAATGATCGGCAGCGCGGTGAGCGAGCCGTTGCCATTGTTTTCGTTCACGCGAGCGGAGCGCTCAAGGAGGCGGCTGTGCAGGTAGAAAACGTCACCCGGATAAGCTTCACGACCAGCAGGGCGCTTCAGGATCAGCGAGATCTGACGGTAGGAAGCCGCGTGCTTGGAAAGGTCATCATAAACGATCAGCGCGTCCATGCCGTTTTCCATGTAGTATTCACCCATGGCGGCGCCGGCGAACGGAGCGATGTATTGGTTGGCCGGATTGTCCGCAGCCGGAGCAGCAACAATCGTGCAGTATTCCATGGCGCCGGTGTCTTCCAGGGCCTTAATCGTGCGGGCAATGTTGGACTGCTTCTGGCCAACGGCGACGTAGATGGAATACATCGGGCGGAAGCCTTCTTCAAAGCTGCCGTCTTCCTTCTTGTGCTGGTTGTTGATGTTGGCCTGGTTGATGATCGTGTCGATCGCGATGGTGGTCTTACCCGTCGCGCGGTCACCAATGATGAGCTCGCGCTGACCACGGCCGATCGGAATCATCGCGTCAATCGCCATGATACCGGTCTGCACCGGCTGGTCGACAGACTTACGGGGGATGATGCCGGGAGCGATCTTTTCAACCGGGAAAGTGGTGTCAGACTCAATGGCGCCCTTGCCGTCGATAGCTTGGCCGAGAGCGTCGACCACGCGGCCGAGCAGCGGCTTGCCCACGGGCACGGACAGCAGACGGCCGGTTGCCTTGGCTTCGTCGCCTTCCTTCAGGTGAGAGTAGTCACCGAGGACAACGACGCCGACTTCGTCTTCTTCGAGGTTCAGCGCGATGCCGTAAACGCCACCGGGAAACTCGATCATTTCGTTATACATGCAGCCAGACAGGCCGTCGAGCTTGGCGACGCCGTCGAAAACGCTCGTGATCTTACCGACATTGGTTTTGACGGTCTTGGTTTCGAGCTTGGCAATTTCCTGTTGGATCTGTTCGAGAACGGAACTCATGGCTTTTCTTTGAAATTATGAATTAAGAATTATGAAGTATGAAACGAAGCAAACAGTTGCTTAGGTGACGTTGAGCTCAAGTTGAGCGAGGCGGGTGGCAACGGATGCGTCGTAAACATCGTCCCCAACAGTAACGCGGACGCCGGCGATCAACTTCGGATTTTCCTGGGTAGTCGCGACGATCTTGCGATTGTATTCCTTGGTAAACTTTTGCTCGATTTCGGCCAGTTGGTTCGCGCCAAGCGGACCGGCAAACTCCACCTTGGCAGTGCCGCGGGCAATTTCGACTTCGAGGTAGTGTGCGTACTGCTTAAGCAGCGCCTTGAGATTACTCGGCGGCTCCAGCCCAAGGGCTTCCAGCACTGCGGACACACGCTCGTTCGTTGCCTGGCCGTCCTCATCGAGGGACAGGGCAACGAGCTTCTTGGCGAAGTCCTTAATGTGTTTGTCCTTGGCCATTGATTAGTTGGCGTAAAGTTCCTTGGCGGCGGATTCGCTGAAGCGTCCCTTTTCTTCGGCGGAGAGGTCGCGATCCAACACCTTGGCGGAGGTGGCGACAACGAGTTCGGCAACTTCCTTGCGGACATCGGTCAGCATCTGTTTGCGCTCCTGCTCGGAGGCAGCATGCGCCTTGGCGATGATCCCTTCAGCCGACTTAACGGCTTCCGCCTTTTGGGTTTCCTCAAATTTATGGGCGTTCTCGCGGGCTTCGGCCACGATCTTGGACGCCTCTTCGGAAGCTTCGCGGATCTTCTCAGCGCTATCCTTTTCGGCATTCGCGAGCGCAGCCTTCATTTCTTCTGCGTATTGCAGGCCGTCCTGGATCTTGCGTTGGCGCTCATCCATGGAGGCCATTACCGGCTTGAAGGCGAACTTCCAAATGACCACGGCCACGATGATGAAGTTGAGGCCTTGGGCGATGAGCAGCGCGGGCTCAACGTGGAAGTAGCTGGCTAATTGCTCAACGGTGCCTCCGTCGGAGCTCGCGCCGTGGGCGTCTGCGGCGGCAATTGTTAACAAGCTGCTGAACATGGCAATTGGGTCTTGGTTTTACGTGGAAGTGAGGGAGGAAAAAGATCGTGGGGCGACGCGCGCCGCCCCACGCAAGTAGTTTAGCTGCGACCGAGGAACAGTGCGTAGAACGCGACCGCTTCTGCGAGCGCCATACCGATGATGGACTGAACCAGGACCTTACCGGATGCGCCGGGGTTGCGGCCAACGGCTTCAACAGCCTTGGTGCCAACCATGCCTACGCCGAAAGCAGCTGCCAAGCAGCCGAGTCCGCCCTGAAGGCCGAGGTGAATGTCGCCAGTAATTTGTGCGATTGCTTCGATCATTTTAACTAGGTGTTTTTGGTGTTTCTTTTAAACCCGGCTGCCCACGCTCGTTGGTCAATGGTCCCAGCCGGGAAATTGTGTATCTATTATAGAAAGGGAAATTAGTGGTGCTCGTCGTCGCCGTGGTTCACGATGAGGCCGATGTAAACAGCGGTCAGGAGGGTGAAGACCAGCGCCTGCACGAGGCCGATCAGGATTTCGAGGAAGAAGAACGGCACCGGCACCACCCACGCGATCATGCCATGCATGCTCGTGAGCAGGTTTTCGCCGCCGAAGACGTTACCAAAGAGTCGGAACGGCAAGGAGACCAGACGAGAGGCGATCGAAACGCACTCAATCAAGCCCACACCCGCAAAGACAATGAAGAGACAGAAGTAGATCGCGCCGGGGACTTCGCTCTTTTCGGCCTTGTTGCCGAAGAGGTCGTAAATCAGCAGCTTGATGCCTGCGTAACGCAGCACATACCAAATCCACGCGATGAACGAAATAATTGCCAGCGCCAGTGTGGTGTTCAGGTCGGCATTGGCGGGGCGGAAATAGTAATAGAAGTGACCAAGCACGTATTGGCCGTCCTTTGCGCGAATCACTTGGCCAGCATGCTGGGCGGCTTCGGCGGCTTCCACGCTTGCATATTCACCGTCGACAACGAAGTGACCAAACGAGCCAACGCCCGGAAGCAAGCCGCTCCAGTTGTTAATCAAGATGAAGACGAACAACGTGATCAGCAGCGGGAAGACCTTTTTGATCAGCTTTTTGCCAATGATCGGCTCCATGATGTCGAGCACGCCCGTGAGCATGCTTTCAACCACGGCCTGCCCGCCAGAAGGAACCAGTTTGGGTGTGCCAACCAGCAGCTTAATCCCTATGATGAGCAATATAGAGATAACCCAGCCTGTAACCATTGCATTGGTTACGGGAAGTCCGAAGACGGAAAAAAGTTCGTAGGCATACGGGCTGACGCCACCGCCCCCTGCGGCCATCAATGGCGCAGCGGTGAGAAGGAAACCAGCTGGAAGAAGAAACTTGCGGAAATGAGCCATTCCGAGTGTCGGGTAAAGTCAGAGAGTGAATGAAAGGGGCCTATGAGTTGACTGAAAGCTGATAAGCGTCAACACTAGAAATTATAGGAATAACCTGTTTACCAGCATTTCTGCTCAACGCAATCAGCGCCGCTAATCCAAGGCGGTAACCAAAAGCACCTAACAAATGACTTCCCCAGTCGACATAACCGACAAGCTTTCCCGCTTCGATTCGCCCCATACCCCGACGCACTCTGCCCAAGCCAGCAGCAATGTCTCTGAACGCAAACTCCGGGGCGATCTCTTTTCCGGCCTCGTGCTCATCCTGCTCATCACCGCCATCGCGGCGCAGTTTGCCCTACTAGCCGCCATGGAATAACGCCGAAAGCACGGAGCGCCAAACGCGCTCGAAAAATTTAAAACACCCGTACAGTAAAACGCCCGCTGGCGGAACCAACGGGCGCTCAAAATTTGCTAACCGGCAAACTCTAGTCCATCGAGTCGTTACTAACCGGCCCATCGTTAATCAAGTTGCTCGGCATGTCCGACAGGATATTTTCCGGCATGTCTTGAATGGGATTCGCTGGCATATCCTGGATCGGATTGGCGGGCATGTCCTGAATCGGGTTTGCCGGCATATCCTGGATTGGATTCGCAGGCATGTCTTGGATTGGCGCGTAGTAGCCATCCTCACTGTATTGGCTGGCTACTGCATTGGGGTCCTTCTGATCGGTGATCGTCAGGCGCACGCTGTCAGCGCTGTTGCGGAAATCATAAAGATCTGACGTCACGGTTGAGCCGTCGTTGGAATGAACTTGGCGGCGTTCGCCCTCCTGCTCAAAGCGAATGACCATGTATCGGTCACTGAAGTCACGGCCAATCAGCGGGGTGACGTCGTAAGTTTGGACGCCAGTGCTGGAGCCCTTACGCAAAGCATTGTTTATCTGGTGAATCGGCTGACGCTGAAACTGCGCTCTCAGGCTGCGATCTGAATTGATGTCGTTCGTCGTGCCGATGTACATGATGCGAAGTGGGCGTGGCGCGCCTTCGATCTTGTCGAGGATGAAGCTCAGGAGCAGCTTGTTCTCTCCAGCGGCCTTGAGCTTCTCGCGTAAGCTGTTGGATTCCAGGTCAAAAATGGCAATGCCCTTGGCGGTCACGGTCTGCTGGAAAGTCCAGTTGATCCCCATAAGCACCAGCGAATCACCCGCTTCAAAATGTGAGTGATCGAAGCTGCCATAGACGTCGTTAGTCTGCGGCTTACCGGTGAGCGTGTAAGTATGGGAAGCCGTTACTACGGATTCAGCGTTAAGGGAAAGTGCGCTCAGCGCGGTCAAGCAAGAGAATATAGTAAGACGTAAATTCATGACGGGTGGTACGTTAGGACTGAATTACTGTATCACCTAGGCCTCATTTTTCCCCGTGGCAATGGAAATCATTTCTCGTGAAGCCACCCAATTCCACGAAAAATACAGTAAGGCGTGCGTAAAATGGTAATTTTCACAAAATTTATTCTGGGAATAGCCTAAATAATAATGCTTTACTGCTACGCTTCATTCTTCAGAATATTGTTTTACAATCCACATTCCCCCGTATAGTATTAAGATAGATGCAGTCGCCTGATAAAGCGTCACCGGGTTCCGAGATGGCTCGCGAATTTACGGTTCAGAACAAGATGGGCATACACGCCCGTCCTGCCGCGATGATTGTACGCGTGGCGAATAAATTTAACGATGTCGACGTGTGGGTCGACAAAGACGACGAGCAAGTGAATGGGCGCAGCATTATGGGCCTGATGATGCTCGCCGCAGGCCAGGGCTCAAAGCTCAAATTCATCGCCTCAGGCCCCGGCGCCGAAGACCTCCTCAACGAACTGGCCGAACTCTTCGAACGCAAGTTCGAGGAAGCCTAGGGCAACCAGCCTCCGGCTGGACCGGAGAGATTCGCGAAATGCGCAGAGAAGCATTTGCGTGTTCACCTTGGCCAGTCCAGACGCCAAACGCCTGCTTCCTGCACGAAGTAAAAATTACGGATTTTTTCCTGCGAGCCATCCCTCGCCTGCAGGTGGACCACGTCTTTCGTATTGCCATACGACGCCCAGTGGTAATTCAAATCGAGCATGGCAATTTCCTGACATACTCCGTTAAAGCCATCCGTCAGATACGACTGATTAACGTAGGCCACCGATCCAGCTGACCACAGCTTTTCAGCGGCCTCAAACTGCCCAGCTCTGCAGAGCTCAACGTATTGATCCACCACATCACGAGGACGGTTCCCGAGAGCATCCCGCTCAAAACGTGGCACGAGATGAAAAGTCAGCGCGAGAAAATACGCAGCTGCCAGACAGGCAATAACGCCAACAATCCTCACCCCCGCAAAAATCTTTGCCCATCCTGAAAGTGCGCTCCTGCGATTCGTCTTCATAGTTCAGCGTGCGACGCCGGTTTCAATGTAGCGCAGGATACGGGTGATGTTACGGGCATCGTCAATGCCACGATGGTGAACGCCTTCCAGCGATAGGCCAAGCTTATCCAAGGCCTGGTTCATGCCAAAGCGCTTTTTGACGCCCAGCTTGGTGGAAAACGCCTCCTTCAGGTTACGATGAGTTGCAAAAACCGGCATGCTCACACCGTGGTAATCGGCGTCCTGACGGAGTTGTTTCCGGTCATAGGCGCCCCAAGAGCAGAACTCGTGGTCAGGCCATTGGTTGGCCCATTCACGAAGGGCGCGAGCAGCTTCGGGAAAAGTCGGCGCCGCATCCACCTGCGCCTGAGTAATGCTGGTTAGATCGCGGCAAAAGCGTGTCAGCTGCGGATGCCGAACAGGCCGAATAAACGTTTGGAAATCAGAAACAGGTTCACCATCAGCATCCGCCATTACGGCGCCGATTTCGATAATTTCCATTTGATGGCGAGGGAAGCTGTTGCGATCACAACAGGTCGCTTCCAAGTCTATAATGAGATAGTGCATATGGTAACAGAGGGGTTACTTAGATTGTTCCCCAAGGCACAGCGCCTCAGGCGGGATTAGCATGCTGATATGAATGCACTTAATTCGGGCCATTAAACCCGGCCAGTTCCTTGGCGAAAATACCAATAGGCCGCATTCGCTCGATTGCCACTAACATCAGTGGCGTGCATTGCGCCACACAACTGCGACGCCTCATATAATGCTGACAAGAATTAGTACTGATCGTGTCCGCAAAGGCGAGAAAAAAACCAGGCTATCATCAACTAAAGGATACGTTTAGGCCAATCCCTCCGACTGGGCGCGCCCCGCTTACTTAGCCATCCACGTAATCCTGCAGCATCACTGCAATTTGCGGGGCGGCCTTGACGAGTTCATACTGCGTGGTGACCAGGGGCAGATTCAGATCGTGCGCAAGGGCAAGGTATTCGCATTGATAGGCGGAGAGGCCTGTCTGCAGGGCCAGGTCGAGCACCGACTCGTTGTCGATGTTGTATTGGCGTGGGTGCATCTTGTCGTCAGCAGCGCGGAGGACTTCCTGAGCGACCTTGGCCGCCAAGCGTCCCTCCCGCACGTAGCGCACTACGATGTTGCGAAATTCCGAGCGCCAAATCGGAGCCGAAGCCCAGGCAGGATCACGCGCATAGGCCTCCTGTGCGAGATCGCTCATTTCGCCTGGCAATAAAAGGAAAGCCAGCGGACCTGTATCCACGATGACCATACGCACAAGGTAGGCGCTATAACCTTGATTGTCAATCGCTTCACATCACTCGGCGATGCGATTTCTCACCCTGCCCCAACTCAATCCTTGCGCAGAAAGTCGTGAAGCTGCGCCGCGAGCTTTGGGCCAATGCCTGGAGCGCCCTGCAACTCCTCCACCGACGCCTGTCGCAGACGCTCAAAGCTCCGAAAATGTTCCAGCAACGCCTCCCGACGGACTGGCCCCAGGCCCTCAAATTCGTCGAGCACGCTTTCGCGGATTTTCTTACTGCGCAGCTCGGCGTTGAAGCTGTTCGCGAAGCGGTGCGCCTCGTCGCGTAGGCGCTGGAGCAGGTGTAGCGCCGGGTTAAAGTCCGGCAGGTTAATCGGCTCGCGGTCGTCCCCGAAGACGATGGTTTCCTCCCGCTTGGCGAGACCGAACAGCATGGGCGGCTCAAGCTCCAGCATCAGGAACGCCTTCATCGCGGCGCGGACCTGCCCCACGCCGCCGTCGATCACCACAATGTCCGGAAATGGTTTTTCCTCCTCGTGCAATCGGCGGTAACGGCGGCCCACCACCTCCTCCATCGCGCGAAAGTCGTCGTTGCCAATGAAGCTCTTGATCTTGAAGCGGCGGTAGTTCGCCTTGTCCGGCATCCCGTCGGTAAAACGGACCATCGAGGCCACGACAAAGCTCCCGGAAATATGCGATATGTCAAAGCACTCCAAGGTTCGCGGACGGCGGCTCATGCCCAGAATTTTCTTCAGCATGTCGGCGGCCTCATCGGCTCGCGGCATCGCCAGACGGGGCTCGCGGACAAACCGGCGTTGCTGCCGCAGCGTCTTTTTAAGCGCAAACATGACGTCGCGCAGGTGGGCGGCTTTTTCAAAGCGCTGATCGGCGGCGGCTTGTTGCATTTCCGCTTCGATATCCTTGACCCATTCGCGGGTCTTGCCCTCCAGAAAAGCCAGCCCAGCCGTGACGCGATCCTGATATTCCTCGGTCGTCACGTCTTCGGTTTGCTCGTAGATCTCCGCGCGAGCGTCGTCATAAAGCCGCCAACGACCGTCCTCCAGCCGCTTGGGCTTGGCGTCGCCGAGCAGGATGCCAAAGCGCTTCCGCATTTCGGCAAGGGTCTTCCGGAGCAGTCCACTGTGCGCAAACGGCCCAAAATACCGGGCGCCGTCCTCTAGCTTGTTGCGCGTCAGGCGGAAGCGGGGCAGCTCGTTGGACACATCCACGCGCACCATGAGGAACTGCTTATTGTCGGTAAAGTCGGTGTTGTATTTCGGCTTATACTGCTTAATCAGCTTGCCTTCCAGGAGCAGCGCCTCCTGCTCGCTGCGCACCTGAATGATGTCGAAGTCATGAATCAAGTCGATCATCGCGGCGACCTTGGGCTGGGCGATCATCTGTTTGCGCGACGGCTGAAAATAGGTCGAAACACGCTTCTTCAAACTCTTGGCCTTGCCCACGTAAAGCACGCCCCCGAAGCGATCCTTCATCAGGTAGACGCCCGGTCCGTTGGGCAATCGACGGACCTTTTCCTTGAGCTCGCTGGAGAACATGTGGGTTCGAAGGTTTGGAAGTTCGGAGGTTTGAAAGTTAATTGGAATGAGAAACTTTCCGTTTCGCAAACCTCCATAACTGCTTCATCACCCGCAAACGTTCAACCCCTCAACTTTAGAACCTTCAAACTTTCCGACATTCGAACCTCAAAAATCCCGCCACGGGTTGCAGGATGCCGATTTCTCCTTTGACTATAACCATATCTACACCCAACCAATTTCACCATGTCTACGACAACCAATGTCGACCTAATCACCTTGGGTGACGAGCTCCTACTCGGCATCCGCGAAAACGGACACCTCCTCTATATCGGGGGTGAGTTGGCGCGCCATGGCCTCGCCCTCCGTCGTAATGTCAGTTGCCGCGACACCCGCGAGGAAATTATCGACGCCTTTTCGGCCAGTTGGGAGACGGCGGACATCCTCATCACCACGGGCGGCCTCGGCCCCACCAGCGACGACAACACCCGCGAAGTCATTGCCGAATTCCTCGGACTGGAGCTGGATTTCCAGCCCGACATCGAGGCGCACATCCAGGCGCGTTTTGACCGCATTGGCCGCGTCATGTGCGAGAATAATCTCAAGCAGTGCTACTTGCCGCGCGGCGCGGAAATCATCCCCAACCCGCATGGCACGGCGCCCGGCATCTACCTGCAGCACCAAGGCAAGCGCCTCTTCATGCTCCCGGGACCAGCCTCCGAACTGCGCCCAATGTTTCACGAGCAGGTCCTGCCCCGCATTTGTGATGACGGCTTTTGCAGCCTCGAAGACGCCTACCTGCAAATCCGCACCATGGGCGTTGGCGAGAGCGCGCTCGAAATCAAACTTCAGCCCATCCTTGAGCGGCGCCCGGAAATCCACATCGCCTACTGCGCCCACCAGGGCATGGTCGATGTGCGCCTGAGCCAAGAAGGCCCGGACTCCGATTTCGCCCTGCTCCGCGCCGTCGGCGATGAATGCCGCGAAGCCCTGGGGCATGACTTCGTTTGCTTTGGCCACTGCCCGCTGGCAAAGTCGATTTTCAATTTCCTGCGCGCCCATGAGCGCACCCTCGCCGTCGCCGAGTCCTGCACCGGCGGACTCTTGGCCAATGCATTCACGGATATCCCCGGCGCCAGCAAGGTCTTCGCGGGTGGCATCGTGTGCTACAGCAACGAGTCCAAAATGGAGCTCCTTGGCGTGCCCGAATGCATTATCCTGCAGCATGGCGCAGTCAGCGCGGAATGCGCCGTGGCAATGGCCGATGGCGCCGCCGAGCGCCTGGGCACGGACTACGCGCTGTCGGTAACCGGCTTTGCCGGCCCCTGTGGCGGCACGCCGGAGAATCCAGTCGGCACGGTTTACATCGGCTACCACAGCCCGGTCGGCACGTGGTGCATCCGCATGGTTCACCCCGGCGAACGCGGCGCGGTCAAGGTTCGCGCCGTCAACCGCGCTTTGGACATCATGCGCCGCAAACTCCACAAATACAACCTCTCCGAAGCCCTCGTCTGCGAATGCCACGAACTGCGCTGCGAAGCCGAGGAAGCCATCGAAGAAGAAGTCGACAACCGGCGCGTGTGATTTAAATGTGTTAATCTACCCTTGTTACTCCCCCCATGAATCGCGACCTTGCCCTCGACCGTCTCAAGAACCACGACGAGCCCTTTGATTTCGTCATTATCGGGGGGGGCGCCACCGGGCTTGGATGCGCGGTCGACGCCGCCAGCCGCGGGCATTCCGTAGCGCTGATCGAAATGGCGGACTTTGCCAAGGCCACCTCCAGCCGCAGCACCAAGCTCGTCCACGGAGGCGTTCGCTACCTGAAGCAGGGCAACATTTCCCTCGTCCTCGAAGCGCTGAAAGAGCGCGGCCGCCTCTGCCAAAACGCCCCGCACCTGGTCAGCCATCAGGCGTTCATTGTGCCGATTTACAGTTGGTGGGAGGGGCCGTTTTACGGCATCGGCATGAAGGTGTACGACATGCTCGCTGGTCGCCTCGGCCTCGAACCATCGGAAAACCTCAGCCGCGCCGAAACCCTGGAGCGCATCCCCACGCTGGAGCAGGAAGGCCTGCAGGGCGGCGTCATTTACTACGACGGCCAGTTCGACGATTCGCGCCTGGCGATCAACCTCGCGCAGACCGTGTTCGATCAGGGCGGCATTGCGATTAATTACGTGAAAGCCGTCGGCCTGGAAAAGGAAGCCGGCATCATCTCCGGCGTCGAGTGTGAGGACGTCGAGACGAACCAGCATTTCCACATTCGCGCCAAGGCAGTCATCAATGCGACCGGCATCTTCACCGACAGCGTACGCCACTTGGACGACCCCAGTGCGCACAAGATGATCGCCGCCAGCCAGGGCGTGCACCTCGTGTTGCCCAAGGAATTCGTGCCGGGCGACGCCGCAGTGATGGTCCCACACACCACCGATGGCCGCGTGCTCTTTGCGGTGCCGTGGCATGAACACGTCGTCGTCGGCACCACCGACACGCCGCTGGACCACATCGACCTGGAGCCCCGCGCGCTCGAAGAAGAGATCGACTTCATTCTGGCCAACGCCGCGCAATACCTGGCGCGCGATCCGCAACGCAGTGACGTGCTCAGCGTGTTTGCCGGCCTAAGACCGCTGGTGAAAAGCGGCGGCTCGGGCAACACCGCGTCCATCTCCCGCGACCACACCATCGTCGTCGCCGACAGCGGACTGGTGACCATCTGTGGCGGCAAGTGGACGACCTACCGCAAGATGGCCGAGGACTGCATTGACCAAGCGGAAATGATTGCCGGCCTGGAATCCCGCCCTTGCGTGACGGCGGAGCTGAAGATTCACGGTGCCACCGATACGCCCAGCACCGACCACGCGCTCATGAGCCTTTACGGCAGCGACGGCGCCGAGATCAGCCAGCTAAACGCCAGCCGACACGACTTGGCCGCCCAGCTCCACCCCGACCTCCCCTACACCGTGGGCGAAGTCCACTGGGCAGTGAAGCACGAGATGGCGCGCAAAGCCGAAGACGTGCTCGCCCGCCGACTACGCGCGCTATTCCTCAACGCCCAAGCCGCTCATGACAGCGCACGGACGGTGGCCGACATCCTGGCCGCCGAGCTCGGCAACAGCGCCGACTGGGCTGCCGCCGAAACCCAACGCTTTCAAAAACTGGCCCGCAATTATTTGGTGAATCAATAGCCGCATCGAATGGCGTTGCTGCGCGCTCGTAACTGGATTATGGAATCGGTATGAAATTCCACTGCCGCCTCCCCATCTGCTGCGTAATCGCGGCGCTCCTGCTGTCCACCACTCAGGCGACTCACGCCCAAACTGATCGCCGCGACTCAACCTTGACCGTTATCGACGGCCCAACGGCGCTACACCAGCTGCTGGATGGCAACGCCCGTTTCATGAAGGGTGAGAAAATCAACCCGGACCGCGATAAGGCCGCACGCGCCAAAGTCGCCGCCAACCAGCGGCCCATGGCGATTATCCTGAGTTGCTCAGACTCCCGGGTGGCGCCAGAAATTTTGTTCGACGCCGGAGTGGGTGATTTGTTTGTGATCCGACTGGCTGGCAACACCCTGACCCGCGAAGGCCAAGCCAGCATGGAATACGCCGTCGCCGTGCTCGAGTGTCAGCTCATCATGGTGCTCGGCCACGAAAAATGCGGTGCAGTGGACGCCGGCATCAAAGCCTATCGCGACAGCGCGACCTTTCCTGGATCCATCGACACGCTGCTCGACAACATCGAGCCCGCCGTCGCCATTGCCAGCGCCGACGGCGACCCAACACTGGAAAAAGCGATCGATGAAAATGTCCGCGTCGCCGCGCAACAGATCAAGCTCGCGGGCAAAATCCTGCCACGCGCAGTGGCCGAAGGGAAGCTAACGGTGGTCGGCGGCGTCTACCACTTGGAAAGCGGCCAAGTCGAGCTGCTCAAACTAACTGAGTGAATCCCCGCCCCTACTCCGGCTCATTGAAGTAGATTTCAATGATGTTCGTCCAGTCGCTGAACTTGGCGTCGGAGTTGCCGTGCCCGACGATTTTGAGCTTCTTCAACCGGGTGGTTTTGAAGCTGAAAACGGTTTCATTTTCGCCTTCGCCCGGGTTCTGGACGCCTTCGGCGAGCATTTTCCAGTCCGCAGTGTTGCTGGAAGCGCCGAGGATATCGATCGTGTAGACACGCTCAAAGTGCTTGAGGAAAATAATCGTGACCCCGTCTAGCTTGACCGGTAAAGGTGATCGTGGGCGGCACATCTGGCTCCCCCTCCGCGCCGGGCTGGATCTCGCCACGCCAGGAGGATTTGCCCGAGACTTCGCCATCGATGGCCAACGACGCGGGATAATCGCCCCAACCACCAGTTGCGGTCGACTCCGCATGATTGGCCTCGGCAGTGACCTGGGCTTTGTCCAACCCGAAGGCCGGCAGCGTGACCAAGGCAGCGCAAGCGCTGAACAAACAGAAACGGACAAATGTCATGGCAGTGTGGAGAACGTAATGAAGCTCCCAAATGCTTAACTGACAAATGTCCGTTTGGCGAGTCCGTTCAAAAGATTACTCTTCCGCTGGCTTCGCCGCCTTCTTTGCTGCTTTTTTAGCCGCTTTCTTAGTCGCCTTTTTGGCGGCCTTCTTCGCCGCCTTCTTGGCCGCTTTTTTCACGGCTTTCTTGGCAGCCTTCTTCGCCGCCTTTTTGGCAGGCTTCGGTTCAGCAGGTTCGGGCTTAGCGGCGGGTTCAGGCTTCGGCTTGGGCTGCTCAGCAGCTGGCTTCGGCTTGCTTTCACCCTTCGGCTCCACCGGCTTGGGTTGCTCTGTTTGCTTGGGCTTAACCAACTCGCTGGGGGAACGTGGCTCGCGGCGCTGCTCCGGCTCGCGTGGCTTGCGGTCCTCACGGCGACGGTCGTCTGCTCGGCGATCTTCGCGCTTCGGTTGGTCGCCTCGCGGCGTACCGCCTTCACGCTCGCCACCCTGTGTTGGCTGACTAGGCTGGGATTGCTCGCCGCCCTGCTGGTCACCCTGACCTTCGCGATTGCGGCGGTTGCGACCTCCGCGACGACGGCGGCGACGGCGCTTCTTGCCGCCCTCCTGATCGTCACCCTGGGGCTGGTCGCCACTTTGCTGGCCATTGCCAGGGCCATCCCCTGATTGCGCGTCGTCGGATTTCTCCTGCGACTGCTGTTCACGGCCACGATCACGATTCTGCTGATCACGACCGCGATCTTTCTGCTTCTGCTTGCGGTCGCGGGTGCGATCAAGCTGCTTTTTCGCCTCTTCCTTTTGCTTCTGCATCAGGCGGCGCGATTCTTCGAGAAGCTCGTCGAGTTCGTCGTCCTCTTCCCATTCATCTTCGTCCCAATCGTCGTCCTCACCGGGGGGTGGGGCATCGGCAGGGCGCTCGCGGGGCGGCGTGGGGATTGGCTCGGGCTCGACGGGGAAATTCTTGCGCTCGGGCAACTGCACACGGTGCGCGGCCTTGGGCAATGGCGAAACCGCCACTGGAATCTTGGGCTCCTCGCGTGTGCCTTGCGGGCGAATTACGATCTGGCTGACGCAGTTGTTCTCCTTGAAGCGGAGGACGGTCTCCACCGCCTGGGCAAAGAGCGCGTTCTCAATGGCGCTTTGCGGCTCCATTTGGATGCGCGCCTTCGGGTCGGCCTCGCCAACGTTGGCCTGCGGATAAAGCGTGCTGACCTTGACGCCCGTGTCGCGCACCTCTTCAAACAGCTGTTGACCGAAAAAATGTAGGCCACCTTGCGTGGCGGCGGCAGTGGCGCCCGCAGCCGGACCTTGCCCGTTGTAGGCGATGTTGATCACGTAGCCGTGGTATTTGATGAGCGTCGGCAGCGCGAGGCGCGTCAGGTAAACCGCGCTCAGCAGCTCGGTTTGCAGGGCGTATTCCAGCTCCTCCAACGGCGTTGCTTCAAAGGCTTCGGATGGCGTATGGCGCGCGGCGTTGACGACCACGTTGATCATCGGGTTCCGCGCGATGATCTGTGCGAAGGCGCTTTCCAGCTCCTCCCGCGAGGTCAGGTCGACGCTGACGCCGATGAAGTCCGGATGCTCGAAGGGGCACTTCGAAAAGTCCTGAGCGAATCCGTATACGCGAAATCCGAGTTCAATTAATTTCCGGGCGATCTGCAGGCCAATGCCGCGCTCGGCGCCGGTCACAAGTGCTATGTCCATGAGGTTTGTTTATGAGCGCTTCAAAACTGCCGGAGTGATCGGCGGGCCAATGCAAACGGCGCACGGCGGGCCTGACCTAAGGCGAAGTGGCGGGTTTTCAAGCGAGTAAAATTGGTGGTGAGCTTTGCAATCGAAGCGGCTAACTAAGACGCTTGGCCGCCCAGGCGCAAGTCTGGATAATGCATTGTCCGGCACGCGACAAAAGCGGGTTTTCGATGGACAACGCGCTCTCTTGGCGGCAACTTACCCTTTGCCCTGCTAAGCCATTCCCAGGGAGACGCCAATCACGGCACAAATACTGAATGCGCTCATGAAGTCTGTCATTATTTATTCGGGGGGTCTCGACTCGACCGTCCTGCTTTACCACCTCCATACGGCCGGCGGAGAAATCGGCGCGCTGAGCATAAACTATGGTCAACGCCACGCGCGCGAAATCGAGTGCGCGAAAAAGAACTGCGCCGCGCTGGGCATCGAGCACCGCGTGGCCGACCTGACCTCGCTCGCACCGCTCCTCGGCGACAACAGCCTGACGGACCACAACACCGCCGTCCCCAAGGGCCACTACACCGAGACCACGATGAAGGCCACCGTGGTCCCCAACCGCAACATGATCATGCTCTCCGTCGCCACGGGCTGGGCGATCAGTCGCCAGGCCGATGTCGTCGCCTACGCCGCGCACTCCGGCGACCACGCGATTTACCCGGACTGCCGACGCGAGTTCGCCGACGCGCTCGACAAGGCGATTCAGCTCGCGGACTGGCATAAGGTTAAGCTTTACCGACCATTTGTCACCTGGACCAAGGCCGACATCGCCAAGCGCGGCGAGGAACTCGCCATTCCCTTTACCGACACCTGGTCGTGCTACGAAGGCGGGGACAAGCACTGCGGCTGCTGCGGCACCTGCATCGAACGGCGCGAGGCATTTTACCTGGCCGAAGTCGACGACCCAACTCCCTACGATGACGGCGCACCCACCGTCGATGAGCTCATCGCCCAATCCTGGAGGCCTGCATGATCACCTGCCGCAAGACTTATAAAGACGTCCCCTTTGGCCATCGCCAGCCGTTTCACGACGGGCATTGCGCATTCATCCATGGGCACAATTGGTCGATCACCGTCACCTTCGCCTGCCAGGAGCGCGACGAAAATGGCTTCGTGGTCGACTACGGGAAGCTCGGATTTCTCAAAAAGTGGATCGACGAAAACCTCGACCACGCCTGTGTTTTTCGCAAAGACGACCCGCTACTGGAGACTCTCGTGAACGCCGCGCCGGAAGCGTGGAAGGTCTACCTCGTGGACGACTGCTCCAACGAGGGCCTGGCCATTCACGTCTACGAAGTGTTTGACCGCTTAGTCCGCGACGACACCAATGGCCGCGCCTGGGTGACGGAAGTGGAAATCGAAGAAGACAGCAAAAACGCGGCAAAGTATGCCCCAGATCGCCCCCAGTAACCGGGCTCAGCGATTAAGCAGTCCGGGCCGTTTTAGCGGCTTTTTCCTGCTTGTGCTCAAGCTCCACACGCAAGACTTCCAGCTCCTGCGCTTTTTCCATCAGCGCCTCTTCGGACTCCTGGAGGTAGCGCTCACGCTCGTCCAGCTCCTCCTTACGCGATGCATATTGCTCATTGAAGGTCGTAAACTCGCGCAAGATGTCCACGATGCGATGCGCATCATCGAGATCCTTTTTCAGCTTGGACACTTCGCCAAGCATCGTCTCGATGGGACCCGCCGGGCGAAAGGGATTGCCCTCGCCTTCGACTTCATCGTCCGTCAGCAAAATCCACTCGGCGTCATCGCCCGCCATGTCTTCGTGCAGGAAGCAAATCTCCCAATCCGGATATTTCTCGCTCAAGGCTTTTATGTCCGGCATCGTCTGGGTCTCATCCAGCACGTTATCACCCACCGCAACCCACCAACGGTCTTGCTTCCGGGCGGTTTTCAAAAACTTCTTGATCTGCGGTAAAGTCATCTAGAGATAAGGGAAAATAATGGGGCGAAGATGAGTAGAAAGTCGAACCCTACCGCCTGTAAAGACAAATATGACATTTCATTTACAACTACAGAATACCTATTACCCTATAGTAGAGCATTTTAGCACGTTTCAGGGTGAAGGTTGCCATGTCGGGCGCGCGGCTTACTTTATACGCACTTACGGCTGCCCTGTGCACTGCCCTTGGTGCGACTCTGCTAATACCTGGCGCCCGGATCAGCGTCCCGCTAAAGTGCCCAAAATGTCCGCCGCCGAATTGATTCAGCTAGCAGTCGAGGCGCGACCGGATTTTGTCGTCATTACCGGCGGCGAGCCTGCAATTCACGACCTATCCCCACTCACAAGCGGCCTCCACGAAGCCGGGCTCCGCGCGCACATCGAAACCAGCGGCACGTTTGCCCTGAAGGGGGAATTCGACTGGGTCACGGTTAGCCCGAAGCTCTACAAGGCGCCGCTGCCAGAGCTAATTCAGCGCGCGGATGAACTAAAACTCATTGTCGAAAACGAGGACAGCATCGCCTACTGGGAGCGCGAACTCGGCCCCGAACTCACCCGCAAGGACCGGCACGTCTGGCTGCACCCCGAGTGGGGCCAACGCGAAAACCCGGAAATCCTCGCACTCATCGCCGAAACCGTCCGCCTACGTGGCGCCCCTTTTCGCGCCGGCTGGCAAATGCACAAGCTTTATAATGTGCTGTAAACGTTCGGAGTTTGAAAGTTTGAACGTTCCAAGGTTCGGATGTTCGAAGGCTAAATAGATGGAGTGAAGGCATTCAGCATCTCACCTCCCCAACCTTCGAGCACTCTCACATCCGAACGTGCAAATTTATTCAAAATACGGCGCAATCGGACCCTCGTAGTCAGGCTTGGCATTTTCGACAATCACATTGGAACGAATGCCGCCGCGCCCGCGCCAAATCGCCTCTAAACGCATCCAACGGGGCTCAAGCAGCGTCCACATCTCATCAAAAATGGCATTCGACGCGGCCTCGAAGAAAATCCCCTTCGTGCGGAAATCCTGCAAGTAGAGCTTGTAAGCCTTGAGCTCGACACAGGTGGCGTCCGGCACAAAGGTCAGCACGATCTTGCCGAAGTCCGGATGCCCAGTCTTGGGGCACAGCGAGGTAAATTCCTCCGCCACATGCTGAATGACATAATTGCGCCCCGGCGCCGGATTAGGAAAGATTTCGATGTCCATGGAATTGGGGATATGGGCTGGGTGCAGGGTGGCAATGGAAAAAGCCTAATTAGCAAATTCAACTTCTTCCAACATATCTATCTCCTTGGAATAGCTCTGTGGCTTATTCAGAATAGGAGCAGTAAAAGGGATAAGACTTATATCCGCATTAGTCGATATATGATCAATTTTTACTTCAGTAACCTTACGCCCGTATAGTGAATGTATTGCCAAAAAAGAAAACATGCAGCCATTAACTTCTCTGTAATCCGAGTAATCAATTACCAGAAAGCCCGATTCACCAGCGTTCACTTTTACTTCCCTAGAGATTAAAAAAGTTTCTGGATCCAACCAGTAATTAATGCAGTCGCCACCTTTTAACTCAGCTTGAATTCCGATAAGTTCAGAAGTACTAGATAGCAAAGAAAAAGAAATATCCTGGCGAGAGGCATCCATCAAATAACTGAAAAATACGGAATCTCTACACATTGTTTCACTCTCCGATTCACTCATCCAACGCACCATTTTGTGACCTCCTCGTTCTTCCATGAACCACCCCCAATTTCCATCATAAACCTGTGCAGTAAATCCATCGGAACTAATAACATCGAATCGAAGAAGATTCGGTCGCAAAAGCAAGAACCGGAATGTAGACACGCCTTCTTTAGTTTCTAAAGAGCCAGTAACTAGCAGTGAAGTAATGTGATCAGCTTGCTTATTGCCCACGACCGCATGCCGGTATTTGTCAATTATCGTCAGGATTCGTGGTGAAATTGATTCTTCCTGATCTTCAATAGCCTCAAACATCCTTTCATCGATATAAGAGAATACATTCAGCGCACCGCAGTTTGACGAAACAATCAACAGAAGCGCAAAATGTAGAATAATAAATCGATTTTTCATGAAAAAAAATGCCCCGAACTAGCGGAGCACTAAGAAAAATGTCTGAAAGTAGGTGTTAACGTCGACGCCTCTGAGCAGCAAAAACCAATCCGACTAAGCCTACAATGAATGCGTATGTTTGCGGTTCGGGCACGGCAGCAATAGTATAACTCGCAATTTTAAGATCATCGCCAATAAATCCGCTATAATTGACGATGGACGAGTCACTAGGCAGAACTAGATTGCTGTCTTCGTAAAAACCATATGGTGAAGAAATTGTCGCACTATCATTTGCAAACCAAATAATAGCAAAAGTCATACCAGAAGTGATCGGGGACCCCGAGGAAGAAAGAGGCACATCTGAAACCTCATCAGCATATCCTGGCAAAAACGCAATTGGAGGCCCCGTCTCGGTCTCGTTCAGCGTAGAACCAAAAGTATACCAGTCATCTGTATCAACGCCCCCAACTTGCAAATAGGTTCCACCCCCAGTTCCAAGGCTCGAAATATCAAAAGAATTGTAAGCACCCTCCAAGAACCCATCCCCACCAGTATCGACTACGATGGCGTAGCTCATTCCACTGGAAGCAATGCCAGATTCATCAGCAAAATTACCGGAACGAATTTGAATGCCAACTGTGCCAAAGGCAACAACTGGTAAAAACAGTAAAGCAACTAAAGCTTTAGAGCGATTCATATCAGGAAAGTATCGAGGTTGTTATTCGGAAAGGTAAGATTGAACTGCTGTCCAAACTACATTTTCTGCATTAGCGGCTGGCTTACGAAGAATGTAGCTTTGTCCCGGTTGTAAGAAAAATTGATTGGGAACATCAGTAGGATCATCGACACGGGTACCACCATCGTACCAACCATAACCTTCGTAGTAAATTATTGAGTTTGATGGTGCTTTGTTCTGTGCAGCCAAATCATTGTCGAAGATAAGAAGCTCAGTAAGATTGGCAATATTAAGGTCTACATTACCAATCATTTCTGGGATTGGACTGAGAAATACAATGCGATTATCCTGCTGTACGCCACTATCAATCGTTCGCAGAATTGAACGATGTGCCTCCATAGGAACCCCCCCTGCTATTACGAGTTGGTAGTCCGAGCCACTGCTATTTCGCAGAGTCAAAGCCTCATAAGGAAAAAGTATATTATTTTCAACAGGAGTGCCACCATCATACCAGCCATATCCAGTGTAATGCTGGTAAGAATTTGATGCTGCTAGATTGGTGCCTGCAATATTATTGCTATACAATAGCAGCTCTATGTCATTCGGCCCATCAGAATCGATTAAAGCACCAGGGGTCCAGTGGGGAATGATTTTAATAGTGTCCCCTGTTTCCATACCTGTCGCAACATCAGCCAGATCATCGTCCTCACCTAAACCATAAGGGTCTAGGTCGACGGTAATTGAGTTAGAATCATTTGATGTAATAGTATAGAAGGCACCCTCCTTTGCTCCAGTAGCGAAAAGAACATAGTAGTGGTCGTCTTGCACGCCATCTTCGTATACGAACTCATCGATGCTCCAATCTGGACTTCCATTCAGAATAATCTGATTTTCGCTAACCGACAGGACTGTCCCCTGAAATGCTATTGGTCGCGTAAAAGGAATACCGATTGCGGTATCACTACCCGCAGGGCAGTCGATCACCATCCCACCCAAGATTTCGGTGGTGGCGGCATTTAGAGGAGCGGCGAGTGCAAGGCCCGCCAAGACTGTAAGGTGGGAAATTTTCATGAGAGGACTAGACTAGTTAAAATCATTCAGTCGTATCATCGCGTTTTTTTCAAGGCTATAATAGCATGTGAGGATTAAGATTAGCTTAATCCAATGCAACAATTAGGTGTTTTACGTTTTTTTGTCGGCTGCGAGCGGCCCAAAACGCTATTTGGAATGAAATTAGTTCTCAAATTGGATTGATTTTTGGAATCATTCCAATTTAGTTATTCGGCATGATAAATTTGACCAATACCGCGAAAGCTAACCTCGAGGATGCGCTAGCCCGCAGTGGCCTGCGCTCCACGCGGCAGCGCGAACAAATCTACGCGGTATTGCTCAAGCGGCGTGATCACCCGACAGCCGACGAAGTCTACGCCCGCGCGAAGGAAGTCATGCCCACCATCTCCCTCGCCACCGTCTACAATTGCCTGGAAACCCTGGTTGACTGCAGCCTGGTGAAGAAGCTCAACTACGAGCGCGAGCCCAGCCGCTTTTGCCCGAATGACGGCGAACACGCCCACTTTCTCGACGAGGCGGATGGCCGGGTTTACGACATTTTATTGCCCGAAGATTTCCAAAATACTGTGAGCAAGATCCTCCCCCGCGGCTTTGAAGCGAAAAAAGTCAAGTTGACCTTCACTGGATACGCTCCCAAAGACCTGGACACCAATTCTTTATAAACAAGCGTGCGCCATTTCGGCGCTAGGATTTCCGTCTTCAATCAGCCGCCTCAATCCAACAACACCCCCAACTCCACACTTTCGAACCTCCGAACTTTAAAAAGTCATGTCACTCGAAATCAAAAACCTGAACGTCAACATTGGCGAAAAGCAGATCCTGCGCGACTTCTCCCTGGAAGTGCCCGCAGGCCAAGTCCACGCAATCATGGGCCCCAATGGCACCGGCAAGAGCACCTTGGCCAAGGCGCTCGCTGGCCATGAAGATTACGAAATCAGCGGCGGCGAAGCCCTGCTCGACGGCGAAAACGTCGTCGGCATGGAGCCCGACGAAATTGCCCGTCTCGGCTTGTTTGTGGCGTTCCAATACCCGGTGGAAATCCCCGGCGTGACCATCGCCAACTTCATCCGCGCAGCCCTGCAGGCGCGCCTGCCCGAGGGCGAAAAGATCGTCGCCACGGACTATTACAAGACGCTCCGTGCGCACATGGACGAGCTCAAGATCGACCGCAGCTTCTCCAGCCGCTCCGTCAACGACGGTTTTTCCGGTGGTGAAAAGAAGCGTTGCGAGATCCTTCAGATGAAGATGCTCGACCCGAAATACGTCATTATGGACGAAACCGACTCTGGTCTCGACATTGACGCGCTGAAGATCGTTGCCGAAGGCGTCAACAACATGCGCTCGCCCGACCGCGGCTTCCTCGTCATCACCCACTACCAGCGCCTGCTCGACTACATCGTGCCGGACGTCGTCCACATCATGTGGGATGGCCGCATCGTCAAGACTGGCGACAAGAACCTGGCCCTTGAAATGGAAGCCAAGGGCTACGACTGGGTGAAGGAGGAGTTGGCATCCGCTACGGCGTAGCGGATTCAACGGTTAGTATTGTAGGTAGTGTTAGTAAAGTGAGTAAAGTTGATGGCGACCTGGAAGACATTTGAGGATATTGACGCCTGGCAAAAAGCCAGAGTGTTGACCCGGGATGTCTACGCGGTGACCAGCAATGGCGTTGCAGCTAAAGATTTTGGGCTACGCGACCAGATCCAACGCAGCGCGGTTTCTGTCATGTCAAACATCGCAGAAGGATTTGGGCGTGGAGGAAACCGTGAATTTTCCCAGTTTCTACATGTCGCTCGCGCCTCACTAGCCGAGCTCAAAAGTCAATTATACGTCATGTTGGACGTAAACTACATGGAGCAAGAGACCTTCAATTCACTCTATCAGCAAGCATCTCAAATCGAAGTCCGCATAAACGGCCTGATCAAGCACCTTCGCAGCAGCGACATCCGTGGAGCTAAATTCGAAGTCCGCGAACCGGAGGAACTAGAATTCGCCCAACCATAACCTTACTCACCTTTCACACCCTACACACTTTACACACCCTATTTCAGCCATGAGCACCGAGACACCAGAAATCAACATCGACCGCAGCAAGGGCGATTTCTCCTTTAAAGAAGACTACGCTTACGACGCCGGCATCGGCCTGTCGCCGGACACCATTGACTACATCTCCAACGTCAAGGGGGAGGACAAGTGGATCAATGAATTCCGCCAGAAGGCGCTCAAGATATTCGAAGGCAAGCCCATGCCCACGCACTGGGCCAGCGATGACCTCAACACCATCAAGTTCGAGGACGTCCGCTACTACCTGTCCAAGGGCCAGAAACCGTCCCGCACCTGGGACGACGTGCCCGACGACGTGAAGGAAACCTTCGAACGCCTCGGCATCCCCGAGCAGGAGCGTGCGTTCCTCGCCGGCGTGGAAGCGCAGTTCGACTCCGAGGCCGCCTACTCCCGCATGAAGGAGGAGATGGAAAAGCTCGGCGTGATCTTTGTCGGCCCGCACGAAGGCCTCCACGAGCACCCGGAAATCTTCAAAAAGTTCTTCGGCAAAGTTATCCCGATCGGCGACAACAAGTTCTCCGCTCTCAACAGCGCTTGTTTCTCCGGCGGCAGCTTCATTTACGTGCCCAAGGGCGTGAAGGTCGCCCAGCCGCTGCAAGCCTACTTCCGCATCAACGCGGAAAACTTCGGCCAGTTCGAGCGCACGTTGATCATCGCTGACGAGGGTTCGGAAATCACCTACATGGAAGGCTGCACCGCGCCGAAGTTTGAGACCGCCACCCTGCACGCGGCCGTCGTGGAGCTCGTTGCCTTGAAGGGCGCCAAGATCCAGTACATCACCGTGCAAAACTGGTCCAACAACGTCTTCAACCTCGTCACCAAGCGTGGCATGGCCGAGGAAGACGCCGAGATCCGCTGGATCGACTGCAACATCGGCAGCCGCCTGACCATGAAGTATCCCGGCGTCGTGCTCAAGGGCGAGCGCGCTCGCGGCGAAGTCATTTCCATCGCGTTGGCCAACGACGGCCAACACCAGGACACCGGCGCAAAGATGATCCACGCCGCCTCGAACACGACCTCGAACGTCATTTCGAAGTCCATCTCAATTGGCGAGGGCCGCAGCACTTACCGCGGGCAGGTCCACATTCCCAAGCGCCTGACCAACTGCAAGAACAACACTGAGTGCGACGCGTTGCTCATCAACACCAACTCGCGCACCGACACTTACCCGGCGATCACCGTCCGCGGCGACCACAACTCCGTCCAGCACGAAGCCAGCGTCTCCAAGGTCAGCGCCGAGCAGATCTTCTACATGCAGCAGCGCGGCCTACCCGAGGGCGAGGCAATGTCGCTCGCGGTCAACGGCTTCATCAACGACCTCGCACGCGAGTTCCCCATGGAATACTCCGTCGAGCTGAAGCGCCTGATCGACCTGGAGATGGAAGGCTCGGTCGGCTAATCAAGCACCGGTTTCAACCAACCGGTTTCTGCATTCTGAATTCTTAATTTTGCATTTACCTACCATGTCAGTCGTCACGACCACCACCGACACCGAAAAATTCAGCGAGGAGAACTTCCGCCATCACCTGGATGCGTTCTGGTTGAACGCGCCCTGGGTGCAGGAGCTCAAGGAGCAAAGCTGGAAGGCTTATCAGGAATTGCCATTGCCCACGCGCAGCGATGAGCGCTACCGCTTCACCGATCTGCGCAAGCTCAAGCTCGACGGCTATCGCCCGGCTCAGGAGCCCACCGCAGAGCAAAAAGCAGCCGCCATCGAACGCAGCAACATCGTGGGCGATCCTTCAGGGAAACTCGTCTTCGGTGATAATTTCCTGCTCGAGTTCGAAGGCGTCAGCGAGGAGCTCGCCGCCAAGGGCGTCATCTGGATGCCCCTTTGCCAAGCGGTCATCGAGCACCCCGACCTCGTCAAAAAGTATTTCCTGGAGGAAGAAAACCAGCTCGGCTCGGAAAAGCTCCTGGCCCTGCACAACGCGTTCTTCCACGGCGGCAGCTTCCTTTACGTGCCCAAGGGCGTGGAAATCGAGCAGCCGATTTGCGCTTATTATTGGTCGGTCGAGTGCAACGAAGCGATCTTCCCGCACACCCTGCTCGTCGTCGAAGACAACGCCAAGGTCGACTTTGTGGACTACTATGGCAGCCTCGACGAAGGTTGCTGCTCCACCCTCTCCTGCGGCGTAGGCACCATCTACGCAGGCCCGGGCGCGCAGGTCTTCCGCAAGATCGTGCAGAACTTCAACGATGAGGCGCTTTCCTTCCAGTTGGAGGCCAACATCGCCGACCGCGACAGCCAGGTAAAGACCATCGCCGTCAACCTTGGCTCCCAGTACGCGCGTTTGCAGAACCACACCCGCATCGTCGGCCCTGGCGCCGACGTGAAAATGTATGGCCTGACCGTCTCCAAGAGCGAACAGGAGTTCGACCAGCGCACCTTGCAGATACACGAAGCGCCCAACGCCGTCAGCGACTTGCTCTTTAAGAACGCGCTGCTCGATGACTCGCGCACAATTTTCTCCGGCCTGATCAAGGTCGCCAAAGACGCCCAGCAGACCGACGCGTATCAAACGAATCGCAACCTGCTTCTCTCCAAGACCGCCGAGGCCAACAGCCTGCCCGGCCTGGAGATCGAGGCCAACGACGTGAAGTGCTCCCACGGCGCCACCACTGGCCAGGTCGACGAGAACGAACTCTTCTACCTGATGGCCCGCGGCATTCCGCAACAAACCGCTTACCAACTGCTCGTCTTCGGCTTCTTCGAAGAAATCGTCGAAAAGATCAGCAACGAAGAGCTCCGCGAGAACGTCCGCAAGCTCGTGCAGGCTAAATTTGCTCAATAGCCCGCAAATAGAAGTGAGTTTCCAAAATTGCAATTAAGGTAAACGCCCTGTACTGGTTTATGCCAGTATGGGGCGTTTTGCATTCACCTTAATCATCCTTGCCAGTCTGGTAACGCTACAGCTGCGATTGGGCGCTGCAGATAAGGCAGACTACAATCCGGTCACGCCGCTTGAGGACCCCGAGGCGATTCTGCCTCTGCTGGAGGAATTGGCGTCCACCAAGCCACGTCCCGAGGGCGCCTTCGTGATGCATCCGCCCAACACGAGCAGCCCGCGAGACACCATGGTCAGCTTCCTGAAGATGACCCAGCGCTTCTACGACCTGATATCGGCGGAGAATTACTCGCCGCAGGATCGAATCGAGGTGTTTTATCTCTTCGCCCAGATGGAGGACTTTTTCGACCTGCGCCAAGTGGCCCCGTCCATGCAACGTGATTACGCAACCGCCAGCGCCATCTACCTGCGCGAGGTAATCGACCGGGTCGGCCTCCCCCCTCTGAATGAGATTCCGGACGAGGAGATGATGCACGAAGCCATCGATAAAGGCTTTCCCGCCCGCTGGCAAATGCCCGAAATGCCGTTTGAAGTCGTGCGCGTCGACGAGGGGGAAAACGCCGGTCACTACGTCTTTAGCGATGAGACGCTCCGCGAGGTGCGCCCGCTCTTTAACGACCTGCGCCAGATGCCCTACAAGACCCATGCCGCCGAGGACTTTTACTATTACTTCTTCCTGACGCCCAACCCAGTCATCCCCACGGCCATCATCAATTCGCTGCCCGAGTGGATGTTAGTCGATATCTACGAGCAAACGGTCTGGCAATGGCTCTCGATGTTCATCGTGATCTGTCTGGCCCTCGCCAGCATCTTCCTCGTCAGATGGATCGTTGAGCTCCTGGGGCGTAACCGCCCTGATTCGACGCGTCACATTCTGGGGCTGATCACGCCAGCCTACACAGTCTTGGCCTGCTATGTAACCTATGACTTGGTGGACGATAAAATCTTCATCACGGGCGATGTGTTCCAGGTCTTTGTTTACGCGCTGTTCTCCGTGGTGCTCGCCTCCACAATCGCGATGACGTTTATGGCCGGAACCATTGTGGCGGATGTCGTTGCCCGCTCGGAGCGCTTTAAAACAGAGTCATTTGACTCGCATTTAGCCCGCATCGGGATCCGCCTGCTCAGCATCATCGCCTGCCTGGCAATCTTGATCCAGGGCCTGCAACACGTGGGCTTTTCCCTGGCAACCGTCATCGCAGGCGCGGGCGTGACTGGCCTGGCCGTCGCCTTGGCCGCACAAAGCATGCTGCGCAATATTTTTGGCGGACTCATGATCCTGCTCGATAAGCCCTTCCGCGTGGGCCATCGCGTCAAGATCGGCGATGCAGACGGCGCCATCGAGGAAATTGGCCTGCGCTCCACCCGCATCCGCCTGCTCAATGGACACGTCACCACCATTCCCAATGACAAAGTTGCCGACGCCGAAATCGAAAACATCGGCATGCGCCCATACATTCGCCGCGTCACCAGCATCGCCATTACCTACGACACGCCGCAGGAGAAAATCCAACGCGCCGTGGAAATCATCCGCGACCTCCTGGCCGTCCCCGAGGGCTACACACCCGGCGAACAAACCGAGCACCCCAACGAATGCATCAACCAGCCAGACTTCCCCCCTCGCGTATTCTTCAACGAGTTCAACCCCTCCTCGCTCAACATCCTGATGATCTACTGGTATCACCCGCCCGCCTATTGGGACTTCCTGGAATTCAGCCAGAACATCAACGAGCAGATCATGAAGCAATTCAACGAGTCGGGCATCGAATTTGCGTTTCCGACGCAGACGATTCATCTTGCCGGAGAAAAGGTAACTCCATTTCCTCAAATTGAGGCTGATACCAACGAGAAAAATCCAAAATCAGACAACTCACCATCATGAGCGCCAATAACCAACGGGTCCTTTCCCGCGACGTCGAAGCCACGGTCATCCCGGCCGGGGATAAAGTAACCCTTCCTTCCGGCTCGAAGGTCGACATCACGCATCGCCTCGGCGGCAACTTCACCGTGGTCTGCGACTACGGCATGTTCCGCATCCTCGGAAACGACGCTGACGCCCTCGGCGAAGAAACGCCTGATAGCGCCAAGAAAACGGAGGCCGCAGACGGCTCAGCCGAACACGCCGGACCGCCCGCTGAAGACGCTATTTGGGATGCGCTCAAATCCGTCTACGACCCGGAAATCCCGGTCAATATCGTCGACCTCGGCCTCGTTTACTCGATGCAGGTCATGTCTGAGAGCGACCAATACCACGTCTCGGTCCAGATGACGTTGACGGCGCCCGGTTGCGGCATGGGCCCGGCCATCGCCGAAGACGCCAAGGGCCGCGTTGAGTCTGTGCCCGGCGTTGACTCCGCCCAGGTGGACATTGTCTGGGACCCACCCTGGACCCAGGACATGATCACCGAAGAAGGCAAGATGGAGCTGGGGCTGATTTAACCCCCAGCCCCCATGACTCAACGCGATCAAAGCACAGGCGGGACGCCTATGCTACTTGATGCTGGCAATTTACCTTTTTGATTGGAAATTCCGCACTTTCCGCATCACATTACCTACCATGATCCAATCCATAGCGAAAACTCCTGTTTCAGACTGCGGCGACGAGAAAAAGAAAGACGCCGATAAGGGTGGCATCCAGATGCAGATGGAAAAGAAGTTCCTCGAGGAACGGAAGATCTTCCTCTGGGGCGAAGTCAATGATGAGTCCATGAAGACCATCATGGAAAAAATGCTTTATCTCGAAGCGGAAAAACCCGGCGAAGAGATCAAGTTTTACATCAACAGCCCGGGCGGCTCGATCACCGCTGGCATGGCGGTCTACGACACCATGCAGATCATCAGCTCGCCGATCAGCTGCATCGTCCACGGCATGGCCGCCTCCATGGGCAGCATTCTGCTTTCGGGCGGAACCAAGGGCCGACGCTTCGTCTTCCCGCACTCCCGTGTATTGATTCACCAACCGCTGATCATGGGCCGCATCGTGGCGCCGGCGGTGGACATCAACATCCAAGCCGAAGAAATGGAAAAGCTTCGCGAAGAGCTCAACCGCATCCTCTCCGAAGCCTCTGGCCAGCCCATCGACAAAATCCGCAAGGATACGGATCGTGACTTCTACCTGAACGCCAAGGAGTCCATCGAATACGGCTTGGCGGACGCCATTTTCGAAGGCCCGCTCTAAAGTGGCAGCAGCTCATCTTCAGGTGGAGCCCGGTGTCCCTACCGGGCTGTTCCATCCTGTTGAATGAGAGGCAACAATGAGCCCGGTAGGGACACCGGGCTCCACCTTTCAAGCAGATAAATGAAACTGAGGCGTGGATTTCTTCCGCGCCTTATTTTTTCTTCATCGCCTCCTTGATGGCGTCGATTTCGGACTGCCAATTCGTTGCCAGCACCCGATCACCATACTGATTGGCGAGGGGAATCGCCTTTGGCAAAAACGCGAGCTTTGCTTTACGCGTGTGAGCGCCTTCAGCCAAGCTCCGCAAGATATGATAGGCCATTTCGCGCTCTCCCATCTGCACCAGCAGTTCGGAAATTTGGAACGCCAGACCCGCATTTTCCGGCGCGAAAACAGGCATATCGGGCACAAATTTCAACAGCTCAACGGCCTTGGCGCGCTCATTGCGCTTTTCCCAGCCCAACGCGATTTCGTAGGCGATCGCCATCCCCGGAGCGTAGTGATACTTGCGGCGCAGGTAATCAAACGCCGCGTTATCCCCCTCCTCCTGGCGAATGACCTCCGCCTCGCGCAGAAGCACATATTGGTCGAGCTCATTCGTTGCGTCGAGCTCCTTGAGCTGCTCATCCAGCTTCACCTTAAAGGGCTGGTAGAGCGGATCACCAAGCACAATGGTCATCCAGCTCAGCCCTTGCAGGGAGTAATACGCGGCCTCTCCGGTGGACATGCCGTTCATTAGCCCCTCCAGGTAAAGCTGCGGCTGATTCGTCAGTTGTAGGTACGGCTCGTAGACATTGCCCACTGTCGCCGCAACGCCGCGTTCGACCAAACCGCCGCCCCACCGCAAATTCGGCTTACGCAAATGTTGCCCGGAAAAGCTGCTGATGTGGATCGCCACCGCGCCAGCAGGAAAGCGATAAGTCGGGTCTTCAAACGGGCCATCCGGCTCATGCGTCCACCAGCCAAAATAAATCGCCGGGGCATCGAGGCGTGCTGTCCAGGAAAAGCGCGGCTTTTCGGTATCGATGCTGACGGGATAATCCAGCTCCTTGATGAGCACCGTCGCCTGATCCAGCCAGCCTTCACCCTGCTGATGCGGCCCTCCTTTGTCGATGTAGGCGCGCCCTTTCAGGCCATGGGCCTCCCCCTCGAGCGCGCTGTCAATGAGTCGCTTAACCGCCGGCACGCTGGGCCCGTCGAGCCGCGCAACCTTAACCACGCTGTTCAGCCGCATGTAATCCGGCGCTTTTTCGCCAAAAAGTGGATTCTTCGCCGGGCCAGCCAGCGGCGTGTCGACGACGGCAATGTAAGTCAACTCGCTGTCAACGGACGCCTGGCTATTGGCCATCGCCCCCTGCATTTCCCCGCCAAATCCCGTCAAGGCGTCCTGCTCATAACCGTGCACCTGATAAGGCAAACGGCACAGCACGAGAAACCCAATATGATGCCCCATTGGGACCATCTTGCGGCGACCAGCGTTATCGTAATCATCCGCCAGCACCCCATTAATCCACTTGCGCTCAACGAGCTCCTCACGCAGCGGATTGAAGATCTGGTCGACGAATTCCTGCCCGGTCAGGCGCTCCGCTTTCGAGGTAGCTATCTTGATGAGGTTTTGCTCCGGAATCTTCCGCTTGGCCATGTAATACTCCGCAATGGCGAGCGAATCAGGATCGTCGGAATTGGCGACGACCACTACCTGCTGGGGCTCGACCGCAGTCAGCGTGAGAGAGAGGAGAAGGCTAGCGATCAGGGTCAGTAAACGCATTGCCCAGAAGTTAGGCGCTGCCCAGGCTAATGGCCAGCCTGATTCCCAAGTAGGTCGCCACCAGGCACAGGATCACGTTGAGCGCAATGTTGCCCAGGCCCGCGCCATAGCGCTGCTCCTGCAGCAGGGCCAGCGTTTCAAAACTAAACGTGGAAAACGTCGTAAACGCGCCGCAAAACCCCGTCGCAAACAGAAACCTCAGCGCATGCGGCGCATCCGCTTTGATGCTGAACCACCCCAACACCACGCCAATGAGGAACGAACCCACGACATTCACCGTAAAGGTGTGCCAGGGGAAATCACTCTTCAGCCAGTGCCCCACCAACGCCCGGCTAACTGCGCCCAAAGCGCCGCCAATGGCAATGTAGAGCAGTTGCGCCGCGTTCATGAGTCGATGCCGCGCGCGCGGTTAATCGCTTTTTGGTAGTTTAATATGCCGCTGACAATGGCGTCCGCCAACTTATCCCGATAAGCCGCGCTGCCAATGTTGCGCCCCTCCGTCGGGTTACTGACAAAACCGCCTTCCACCAACACGCCCGGGCAGTTCAAGGTCTTCAGGACTGCAAAACGCGCGCGCTTCAGGCCGCGGTCGTCAGCCCGTGTTTTCTCAATCATTTGAGATTGGATATGATAACCGGCAAGCATGCTCCACGGCGCATCCTGATTGCCAGGATAGCTCCGGCTGTCCGCGCTTTTCGCGTTGGTCGATGCGTGGCCCGCTGGCGTGAAAACATAAGTTTCGATGCCATCGACCTTCGCTGAATTGATGGCGTTGAAGTGTAAACTCACGAATAGGTCCGCATTGAGTCGATTCGCAATCTGCGGACGCTCACTCAGGTCGATAAATTCGTCGTTGGTCCGCGTCAGGGTGACCTTGTAGCCATAACGCTCCAACCGGCTTTTCACGCGGTTGGCCAAGTCCAGCGCCAGGTGTTTTTCCTTGAGCTTAAGGCTCGAGTTCTGCGCACCGCTGTCCTTGCCGCCATGCCCTGGGTCGAGCACGATGTGGTAAAGCTTTGGCTTGGGGTCATACTGCTGCGGGAAGAAAAGCGGCTTGATCGTGTTTTCGTAATCAACCTCGGCCACATGCAGATTGCCGCCATACAGGGCGATGGGCTCCACGAGGTAAATTTTCTGCCCATTGTAGCTGAAATGGCTTTGATGCAGCGTGAACCGCAGGTCCGACCACTGGCTGCTGATCGCCGCCTCCTGGCCACGGATACGCCACTTATGGTCCATGCCAAACCGTGTCGCCACGTCAGGCAGCGACACATAGGCATACCCATTGAGCGTGACCGCGCTGACCACGGGCGCACCCAGCATCATGCACACAAGCATGAGCCAGGTGACGTGGAGGAGAATGGATCGCCTACGCGGCAACGGCGCGGAATCAGTGGCGTCAAGCTGCCCGAGTCGAGGGATCATCACTCGTGCCCGTGTTCTTCCTCTTCTTCCTCGTCCGGGTCTTCTCCGTGGTGGTGGCTGTATTTGAGCGGCTGCTTTTTATTGGAGGGCAGGGGGGACATCGTGGTGGTGATGTTCCGGCCAACCAGTTTGGGCGGGCTGTCCGACTGGCCAATGTGCGCCAAGTCTTTAATGGCGCGGTTGACCACCTCGAAACCCAGGTCCTGGTGCTGCATTTCACGCCCACGGAACATGAGCGTAATCTTCAGCTTGGAGCCATGATCGAGGAATTCCTCTGCGCGACGGAGCTTGGTCATGAAATCATGCTCCTCAATGCGCACGCGGAACTTCACCTCTTTCAGGCGCGAGGCCGACTGGTGCTTCTTGCTGTCTTTTTCCCGTTTGCTCTGCTCGTACTGGTATTTGCCGTAATCCAAGATACGGCACACCGGCGGGCGCGCGTTCGGCGAAACTTCCAGCAAGTCCAGACCAGCCTGTTTCGCCAGGTCCAGCGCTTCCTTGGTTTTCATAACGCCCACCTGTCTACCATCCGGGCCAATGACACGGATTTCAGGCACGCGAATGCGTTCGTTTTTGCGTGGGCCGCGGTTAAAGTTGCGGCCGCGTCCTCTTCCAAATGGCGCTTTTCCCATTAAGAATCGGATGCTTGCAGTTGCCCGCCACAGCGCGGGGGCTCGCTTTGGTTAAGGTTCGTTGAATTAACGAATTGGTGCTTCGACATAAAAATCAGACTTACAGTAAAGACAGCTGGTTAATTTTTTTCAATCACTTTTGCGTTAAATAAAAAAGATGATCTGTCCGTAACGATTTCCGGCTCGAATTGGCGATTCCGACCTGCGGACAAAATGAAAGCGCCTTCTTTATCAGAAGACGCTTTCGGAAATTGAAGGCTGGCGGCCTACCCCTAAACCGCCAGCCATTGTTTTCTACTTTATCTCGTTGCTTGTTACCCCATCTCCCGTAGGAGAAAGTTGATTATGCTGCTAACTCTAGCTTCGATTGTGCCAATGTCAACGGCTTTTTCTAAAAAAATTCAATAAGTCTAAATTTAAGGTTAAATCAGTTACGTTTATAAGACTTATCCCCGAATAAAAGGTTCCCGGGAAAATAAAAAAAGGCCAAAATTTTTAAGTTCCTGCTTAGATTCATTGAAATATCCAGGGAATGCTGACATATATTGTACCGTGAGCGGGAAAAAGAAATGCTTAAAATGTGGCGCCCCGGCCAGCGTGTTCATCAATCTGGTTAAAACCGGCCATGCGGCAAGCAGCGCCTATTGCGCCGAGCATGCCGATGAATTGGGCGTATTTGCGCCCGGAGCTTATGCGTTTCTGGATTCCGCCGAGGCTGGCCATGAAGCAGAAAGCCACACCCACGGCGCACAATGCCACGGCTGCGGCTTTACTTTGCGCGATTGGAAACGCACCGGGCGCTTCGGGTGCCCGGAGTGCTATCAGGCTTTTGAGGATAAAATCGCCCCAGCGCTCAAGCGGCTACATGCAGACACCGTGCACCGGGGGAAAATTCCCCGCAGCGCCTATAGCCCAGGACTCATCGCCAACCGCATTCAGGAGCTGCAACGCCAACTCGAATCCGCCGTGGAAGAAGAGCGATTTGAGGACGCCGCCCACACACGCGACCTGATGAGCGAACTGAAGTCCTGGAAGCCGGCCAATTCCTGAAGCCCACGCAAGCATTGCAGTCAGCTTTTCGCAGGTTGCACAACTACAGCCTGAATTCTTTTTTACTGAATACTATCGCTGCTTGGATTGATCGATGAGCCTTATATCAAGCGTATAGATAATGCTAAAACGGTGCAGCGGAACACTTTTTGTTGTATTTACAGACCAAAACCATTTTATTAAGCAGCTGTTTAACTTCAAATCTGCAATGTCATGATCGAAGGTGTCTTTTGGCTAACTTTTTCTGTCCTCGCAATCGGCTCAGCCGCATTGGGCTGTTACTTGGTGTTTGCGCCTCGTGATGCGCTGGCAGTGCGCTACCAGAACTACATGCTGGCCAAAACCATGCGCCCGCTCAAAGACGAAGACTTCGGCCACCTGCCCAAGATCGTTTGGGGGCTCAAAGGCGCCGGCCTCCTCTGCCTCACGCTCAGCGCCGCAATGATGGTTGGCGTATCCTTGTTCCGCTAATTTGCGTTCAACAAAGAAGTTTTCCAAAGGCGATGTGCGTTACATCGCCTTTTCTTTGCTCTGGATCTCCGCAATCGCCGCCTTGACGTCATCCGCCTGCTTCTCGGTGGACGCTTTTTTGTCGAGCCAAACCAGTTTCCCCTCCTCAAACAAATAAGCCTGCCGGGCGGTCCGTTGCCCATTGCCAACCATCGGGACGCCAAATGCTTCGGCCACAGCGTGATTTTCATCCGCCACCAAGGCGAACGGAAAGCGAAATTTATTCCGGAAAGCCAATTGCTCGGCGGCGGAGTCCGTGCTCACGCCAATCACCGTCACCCCCATGTCCGTGAGTTCGGCATAGGCGTCTCGCAGGCTACAGCCTTGCTTGGTGCAGCCGCCGGTGTCCGCCTTTGGGTAGAAGTAGACCAGCACAAACGGCTTGGTGGCGTAATCCGCCAAATTAATTTCAGCCCCATCCTGATCGATGGTCGACACTGCGGGCAACTCAGCCCCCAGTTGGAGCTCTTCCGCAGTGCAATTGACCGCAGAGAAAAAAAACAAAGTGCAAGCGAGCGTCAGGAAAGTGCGAATCATGCCTCTTTAATTAGAGGCTTTTTTGCCATCCGCAAGCGCACGTGCGATATTTCTAGGCGGACTTGCGGCCCAAAACGCGACGGAAAAATCCCACACGCTCAGCGACTTCATGCGTGTTGGTGCGCACCCCGCTCAGCTTCATCAAACCAGTCGCCTCAACATGCTTTGCCGTATAGGCAGGAACGCTATGTTGGAGGGGGGCATGGTTGAGTGCTGAAAGGTCTGGCTTCTTGTATTTCATGATTACTAGCTTGTCAGATAAGCCCGAAAATAACAAAAAAGAAATCAATCGGGAATTCCCTATGTCCTTGAAAATCAAACATCTAGCCGTATGTTTAATTCAGGTAAAAGCGGACTTCACACTGGGCCCCCGCCCCCGCGAAGTCGCCTCAGGGGTTGCCAGTATATCCGGCCTCATAATGCCCTCGGGCGCCTTATTTTGCCCACCGGCAACCTGCATCAACGCTAGCTTTTTACTGGCTTTTACATTTGAAATGATCCAACTTCACATTTAATTAATTATTAAGGAAATCATCATGAAACACATCGCTACGCTTCTTATTTTTTCTTTCACCATTTCCGCCGCCCAGGCGAATTTTTTCAACCAGCTCAAGGAGAGCGCCAACCAACAAGCCGAAGAGGCCCAGACCAGCGCCATGAGCGCCGCCGCCGGAGCCGTTGGCGTAGACGCTGACACCGTCAAGCAGGCCGCTTCCATGCAGTCCATGCTCGCCAGCGCACTGGACACCTCCAAGCAGTTGCAGTCCATGCTCGGCAGCAATCCCGAGCTCCAGTCACTGCTGACCAATTCCATGACGGCGCTCGCCCAGAAGCAGGACCTCATTGCCCTGACCGATCTCAGCAAGCTCACCGACGCCAAGCTCACCACCGAGCAAATGAACCTCGCCAAGTCCCTCCGCAACGACGTTGAGGTGCTGGCGCTGAAGCGCCAGTTGCCGGAATCCGGCCCCGTGACTTCCGCGACGCAGGCCCTCCAAAGCGGGGACTACCAGAGCGCCATCAGCCAACTCAACAGCGTCATGCAGAGTGGTTCGCTGACCGATGCGCAAAAGCAGCTCGTGTCGTCCATCATCAGCGAGCATACGCCCGCAGCGACGGAGGCCGCGAAATAACAGCCCTTTTCATCCGTCCAATGTGCGCAATTGGCCCCCTCATGATAATTTTAGGGGCCCTAATGCTGGTAACGGGTTGCCAAAGCGTGGAGAACACTCATGCTGTGCCTGTCGCAACCGACCAGACCTTGCCCGATTTTTCTCCCGATCGCGCAGCAAGCGAGGCCGCAACATTCGAATCGTATAAGTCCAAACCAGATTTCACCAAAATCGACGTCGTGGCGATTGTCCCGACCACCGATGAATAGCACATTGCCATGTCATTTGTTCAGGAAAATCTCTACGGCCTGGTGTTGGCCGGGGGCCGCAGCCGACGCCTAGGCCGCGATAAAGCCACCCTGGTCTTTAAAGGCCAACTCCAGCTCGATCGCAGCATTGGCATCCTCAAGCGCTACTGTGAAAAGGTCTTCATCTCCGTCCGCGACGACCAGGACTACACGGTCGGCGCCGATCCCATCATCGACCGCATGGGCGAGATCGGGCCCCTTGGCGGCATCCTCTCCGCCTTCTTCTACCATCGCGACAAAGACTGGCTCGTGCTGGGCGTTGACATGCCATTCGTCAACATTTTCACCGTCAAGGAGATCATCACTGCGCGCGACAAGGACAAGTTCGCCACCTGCTTTACCGCCGCTGACGGCGGCCCTGAGCCGCTCTGCACCATTTACGAAAACAAGTTTAAGGAAAAGCTCCTGACTGCGGCGAAATCCGGCGAACGCTCGCCGAAAAAAATCCTCAGTGAGCAAGGCTCCGGCATCCACATGGTCGCGCCTAAAGACCCATCACACCTCGACTGCATCATCACGCCGGAAGATTACCTGGCCGCCCAAACGCGTCTAGTTGGCGGCCGCTAGGCCAGCCGTATGGATGAATCGGTAATATACATAGCGGCGGTTGTCGCGGTCATTGCTCTCCTGATCGCTTTCCCCAAGGCGATTCTACCTGTGCTCATCATTGGAGGCGTGCTTAGAATAATGTATGATTTCGGGCTTTTGGCTGTGATATCATTGCTGCCAAACAAAGATCAAAAACCGTATTCCTCACTTTCCAGAGCGCCACAGGCAACAAAGCCCAAAACTCCCAGCATCGGACAAACTGGCGTAGTCATACACGCGCTACGCCCATTGGGCAAAATCGAGATCGACGGAGAATCGCATCTTTGCCGCGCCGACATCGGCTACATCGAGAAAGGCCGCAAAATCGAGATCATCAGCGACTCGCCACTAACTGCGCGCTCAATCGACTAAAGCAGCGATGTTTCACCTAGAGCACTTTTCATCTAGATTGGCCGCTCCACAGAGCGAGCAGCCCTACTCCTCTTTCAACTTGAGCCGCTCTTGGCGGGAGTGGGAGAGCATCCAGTCGTAAAGGGCTTCGTTTTCGTAAGTCGGATCCCAGGAATTGTGCCCCACGCCTTCATAGACGGTGAACTCAGGCATCCCGCCAGCTTCGGACACCGCATCGATCACGCGGCGCCCCTTCTCCAGCGCCACGGCCTGGTCCTGATCGCCATGGAAGGCCCAGATCGGCATATTGGCCAAGGCCTTGTAGTTGACGTCTGGCCCCCAACCACATACCGGCGCTAACGCCGCAAACTTCTCCGGGCTGTTCACGGCCCAATTCCAGGCGCCATTGCCGCCCATGCTGAGGCCGGTCAAATAGACGCGATCATCGTCCACGCGGTATTTTTCCATGATGTCATCGTAGAACGCATTGAGCATTTCCACGCTCCACCAGCCGCCATGCGGGCATTGGGGAGACACGATGATCATGGGAAACTCCTTGCCCTGCTCCACGAGTTTGGGCGGCCCGTGCTTGGCGACTTTCTTTAAGTCGTCCCCCCGCTCGCCAGAACCGTGCAAAAAGATCATCAGTGGCCATTTCTTCGTGGCGTCCTCGTCGTAGCCTTCCGGTAAATAAAGCAGGTAGTTCGCGCTAACGGTTTTGACGATCTCCCGCTCAAAATGCTCACTGCTCTGGCGAGCCGTTTCGGTCTCCGCAAAGGAAAGCGAGCCTGAGAACAGCGCGAGCACGCTGAGCCCTGCAACAAGTATTCGTGACCGCGGGATAAGAGAATCACAGACTTTCATGGTAAAATACAATGTCGGTCCTCCCTGCACCCCGCAAGTGAGAAAATGGGCGCCAGATAACGGCCTTACGCTTGCCGTGTTAAGCCTCTTCGCGGATGTCGGCCGCCTTGGAAAGCGCCTCCGCAATGCCTTGCCCAATGAAATCCATCTTCGCAAACTGGTGGATCTTCTTCCGGCAGTGGCTCAGCTCGTCGTTGATAAAGACCACGCGGTAGAGCTTCGTCGCTTCCATCAGCGCGATAATCGCCACGTCGCGCGGGTCCGGGATGACGCCTTCGGCGAGGATCGTCATGCGGATGCGCGTGCGTACTTCCGTCTCTTCCTTGCCGTCGATCATCGGGTAAGTCCGCTCACCCTTGATCCATAAAAACTTCTTTTCGCGCTCCTCCAGAATGCCCTTGTGCACGAGGCCCGCGAAAATGCGCGGCTCGAAGTGCTCCGCCTTGGCGGCCAAGGCCTCAAGCGTGGCCACAATGCTCGGCTGCGCGCCCAAACCACTGATGATCGACAACGCCTCGTCGAGCAGCGGATCGCTGGTGGGCTTGGTGTCGATCAAGATCAGGTTTTCCGTATCCGTGTCGATCTGGTTGATGAACGCCAACTCCATCATCAAGGCGCCAGCAATCGAAAAGTCGAAGGCGCGACGGGTGACGTTACGGTGCATGACGCCGGTTTCGTCGTTGAGGGCAAGCAGGGTTATTTCTTCGGCAAATCGGAGCATGGCAGGTTTTATTACGACCAGATCGATGCGCGGCAAGCGCAAACCGGCAGCTCAGTCGGCTGTTTACGGATTGTCACCCCGCTCAAAATCGTCCGTGCTAGGCACGCATGTCGATGAGCTGGAAAGAACGCCTGCCCACCCACCAATGGCTTAAGCTGGTTGGGCACACCGTCGCGATCAGCTCATTCATGTTCGTCTACCTCTACGTCATGCAGCACCCGATCTTCCCGGTGAAGATTATGCCAGCCATGCCGCCGGATGACTGGACCCCCCTCCTGCCCTGGACGACCTGGGTCTACTTCTCCCTTTGGATCTATATTTGCATGCCCTCCGTGCTCATGGCCTCGCGCGCAGCGCTCTGGAATTACTTTCTCGGCGCATTGCTCATGGCGGTTATCGGGCTGGGCATCTTTGTAGGCTACCCCACCGCCTCGCCCACCTGGGACGTCGACTGGAGCCAATACCCAGCCTGGATTGCCTTCCTGAAAGGGGAGAGCATGTCGGGCAACGCCTGCCCCTCGATGCACGTCAGCTACACGGTGCTGGCCATGCTGTGGTCCTGCGCCATGTTGCGCACCGTCAAAGCGCAAGCCTGGCTGCACGCGGTTAATTTCCTCTGGGGCCTGGCCATCATCCTCTCCACGATGACCACCAAACAGCACGTGTTCATCGACGTTGTGATCGGCGCATTGCTTGGGGTAATGATATTCGCGGTAAATATGTATTGTGTGCGCCGAACCGGGGTGACACTCTAGCCACGCGCTATGAAGGGGCGGCTGTTGGCAGCATGCATTGGACTCAAGCTAGCCGGACTCATCATGGTCTTCGGCGCCGATATGGCGTTGCTCGGCTGGACCATTTTTCTCAGCGGCGGAGGCCTCGTCGTCCTCCACATGCTCATCCCCAGTTGGCAAGGGCTCTGCGATGTCGCCACCGCGTTTGAACCGGAAAACAAAGCCGTCTGGCTGACCATTGATGACGGGCCCGACCCGCAAGACACCCCGCGCCTGCTCGATCTGCTGGCTGAGCACAACGCCCGCGCCACCTTTTTCCTCATCGGCGAACGCGCGGCCCGCCACCCGGAGCTTGTCCAGGCCATCCGCGACGCCGGGCACGAAATCGGCTGCCACACCAACACGCATCCGCGGTTCACGTTTTGGACGTTTGGCCGCCGCCACACCGCCGCCGAGGTCGACCGCGCGCTCGACGCCATCGAGCAAACCCGTGGCGACGCCGTCTTTTTCCGCCCGCCTGTCGGCATTAAAAACCTCTGGCTGCGCCGCATCCTGCGCGAACGCAATTTGCGCTGCGTGGCGTGGTCGATCCGCAGCGGCGACGGCGTGGGCAAGGACCCGCAGGCGATCATTGACCACGTCCAAAGGCAGGCCCGCCCGGGCGACATCGTCCTCATGCACGAGGGGCCCGCCGTGGCGCCCCAAGTCCGTCTGGCCGCCATTACCGGCGTGCTGGAGGCGCTCAGCCGCGAAGGCTTTGCCTTTATTTTGCCGACGGCGGATCAACTGCGCACCACGCCGGTCAGTTTCTCTACAGCACCACCACCAACCTCAACGAAGGAACTACTATGCAATTAGGAATGGTCGGCCTCGGCCGGATGGGCGCCAACATCGTGCGCCGCCTCATGAAAAACGGACACACTTGCGTCGTCTTTGACACCAACGAAGACGCCATCGCCGAACTCGAAAAGGAAGGCGCTACCGGCGCCCGCACGCTTCAGGAATTCGTCGACAAGCTCGAAAAACCCCGCGCGGCCTGGGTCATGATCCCCGCCGCCATCACCGAAAAAGTCGTTTACGAACTCGCCGACCTCATGGACGAGGGAGACATCATCATCGACGGCGGCAACTCCTACTTCCGCGACGACCGCGCACGCGCCGCCAAGCTCGAGCCACGCGGCATTCATTACATCGACTGCGGCACCAGCGGCGGAGTCTGGGGCCTCGAACGCGGCTACTGCCTCATGATTGGCGGGCAAAAAGCCGCCGTCGAGCACCTCGACCCAATCTTTTCCACCATCGCCCCCGGTGAGGGCGACGCCGAGAAAACGCCCGGGCGCCCCGAAGGCGGCACCGCTCACAAAGGCTACCTGCACTGCGGTCCCGCCGGCGCGGGACACTTCGTCAAAATGGTCCACAACGGCATCGAATACGGCATCATGGCCGCCTACGCCGAAGGCCTCGACATCCTCTCCGCCGCCAACTGCGACAAACAAGCCAAAGAAGTCGACGCCGAAACCGCGCCCTCCATGCACGGCGACCTGGACTACGACCTCGACCTCGGCGAAATCTCCGAAGTCTGGCGCCGCGGCTCTGTCATCGCCTCCTGGCTCCTCGACCTCACCGCGATCTCCTTCGTCGGCGACCCGAAGCTGGATAAATTCTCCGGCAAAGTCTCCGACAGTGGCGAAGGCCGTTGGACAATCGAAGCCGCCATCGAGTCCGCGACTCCGGCGCCCGTCCTCACCAGCGCGTTGTATCAGCGCTTCCGCTCACGCGAAGAATCCGCCTTCGCCGACAAAGTCTGCTCCGCCATGCGCTACCAATTCGGCGGCCACCTGGAGAAGAAGTAAAGGCGCGCATTTCGTACAAGTGACGGGGGACAACCAGTCCCCTGTCACCAACCACCGCCTGCGACAAAGATCGTACATCACTCTAAGTTCTCCCAACAATGTTTATTGATAACCCGCGATTCTTCCCAGTCGACCATAAGTTCATTCTGTTCGCAGGTGAATTGAATGAGGATCAACTTCAGGAATATCTAGACGAACCTGGTGGCCGTTTAGATCACGAACCTCATTCTGATTTTTCAAAGGATTTAGGTCGTTTCTACGATCATGATTATCTTTATGCTGAAGGATCTCAGGAAAAGAAAACAATCAGAGAGTTAGCAATATTGAATGGCATTGAGGAGGAGGCTCTCATCGAAAAGCTGGAGCGTAGTTGCGGCAAAGAAAAGGAATTCAATTGCTTTATTATCCTTTGGAACGCTGAGCTCATTGAAGGCGAACTCCATGATCTTGCTAATGGAAAGTTGAAAATCAAAGGCTGCTGGGAGCACGAGTCTCCACTGACTGATTAAATTAGAACCAACCGAGATAAGCCGACCTCTACTCCGCGCCAAACGGCGCTCCATGATGGCCAACTAATCTTAGAAATGAACCGGAAATCATACTTCAGACGGATCCCATCCGAAGGAGAAACCTACTTGAGGAGTTTACGATTGTTCCTGACCGAATGGGCGAGTCTTAATGATGATGGCGGCGGCGTGTCGGAAAAGAGAATTTGCGAAACAGAAAGTAGACTTGGAGCGAAACTGCCTGAAAGGCTTCGCGGTTTTTATCTCCATTTTGGAGGAAACCTCGACTCTTTCGTAGATGATGAGAATAGGTTTTTGCCTTTAGAAAAGTTTCGGATTAGCCCAGATTATTTGCCCGAGGAATGGAAGAACACTGACTGCGCAGAATCGGAAGAGATAGAGAAGCTGATCTTCGCTGACAACTGCTGGGGTGGCTATTGGGGAGTCGCCACACGAGATCTCGCAACAAACGATCCACCTATGTCTTGCGTCGATAGCTGTGGCAGCGAAATGCAAGGAACTTTTGGCTTATCAGCCTTTATCATTGGAGTCGTTTTTAGAGCTGCTGTTCGTAAAGCACCAATAGTCGTAAAGCTTGATCAGAATTCAGACAATAAGCTCATTGAAGAAATTTCTCAGCATTTTGATAGAACTTGTACCACTTGGGAAAGGGACGATATCGAACAAGAATTCGGTTTCATGGCTCACTACGAAAGTGAGAAACTCATCAGTTATGTTACCCATGATACCATGTTGATAGGAATGAAGACATTTGATGTTATTGCTGATTATCCAAGAGGCATTCATGAGTCCTTAATCTCACGAAGCAACCGGCCAGCCGATCCAGGCAGCTAACTCTTCATCCACGCATTAGAGTATGTTGAGTAGCTGGAGAAGGAGTAGTAGCTAGAGAAGGGGTCAAACGTAGATAATAGCATAAGACTGTAGCCCCGAAGGTGGCGCGGAGCGTCCCCGCTCCGCAAGCTGGAGCAAATAGCTAAATCAGTTCGCGTGCGCGGTTTGGCGCAACAAGCCCCGTCCGAACCTTCCCTATGGCCTTGCGATCCTTGCGGAGCGGGGACGCTCCGCGCCACCTTTGCCAGCAAACCGATTCAGGGGCGGCGTGATGCTCGGAGTAAAGATCCCGCAAAGTGGCGTTATTTACGAAGGTCACCGAGGGAAGGCAGCACCTTCAAGATTGCGCAAAGGGGAGCAAAGTTTGCACCTTGCTCTTTGCGCCAGGCCTGCCTTTAACATTTCTGAGAGAGCATGAAAACGATTATACCGCCGATCACAGCCACATTGCTTTTCCTGCTTATTATTGCCATGTCTCACTTTGCGCGCCCTATCGCTGATTCCATAGAGCACGGCTATCTTGTCAACTGGCCTCTCCGATTCTTCCACCTCGATCAGCTCGTCTCCCCCCTCGTAAAAAACAGCAGCATGATCGTGGCAATGGGATATCACTACTGTGCTGGGATTGCGACGGCCTCGTTTCTGCCGATGCTCGTTTCCGCATCATTAGCCCGGTCAGCGAACAAGAACTTCCTGGTGACGGTCGCCTTCCTCCTGCCACTAGTATTCCTGATGTCTGGACAGAACGTTGCCGCCTCACTGCTGATTATCTACATCATCTGTACTTTGCCCCTACTCGCAATCGTCTACTATGGGGCATATGGCGTGCGACTGTGCATTATGAAAATGATGACAGGAGGTATCCGCCAAAAGGCGCAAGCTCCCGATGCGACTCAGTGAAAGCCCGTCCGCTACCCCAAATAATGCCGTCGCTCAAGGTTGGAGTCCCGCCTTCAGGCGGCCATGCCAGTAAGGTGAGGCAACATGGCCGCCTGAAGGCGGAACTCCAACCCGGCCCAACCGTTCAAAAAGCCTTTGCAGGGCCTCTTGATAGCGGCGTAAAAGGCAGCCAATAAAAATGATCGGGCGTTCACTTTTTGCTGGCGTTGTTCACTGCAACGTTTAGTGTTTATTTGATTACTTTTCCAATCCAATCAACATCGCCATGAATTACTCTCCCTCCATCATTGCCCATCCGCCTTAGCAGGCAGTTAGTCCAGTCCCGATGTGTGCGCGCATTCGAGCGTGCGCAGGTCTTGAACCGTACGATGGGGCTTATTCGTCGACCAGTGGGTGACAGCAACTGGCCCGGCGACGCCCCGAGGTTTTAATCCAACTTCCGTTGGCAAGATTTGTGCGCGCCTATGCCAGTCTGCGAGGCAGCGTCAGGACGTTCAGTCGCCCGACACAACGGGGCGTTCGCGCGGCCGCTTACCCGGTCGCCACTCAGTCTGCGCTGCATCAGCGGCGTCCGGGTGAGCTTCTTGTTCTCTGACAGTCAATGATTTACGCAATTACCCCCCCCCCCCCTCCCTGGCTCTCTCTTATGGTTAGCCTCCGACGCGTTCTCGTTAAAGAGTTTGCAGAAAAACAGGCATCCGCTTTGATGCTTGGCCATGTCGACGTATATGGAGCAATTGCGGAGCCGGCTCGATCCAATCGCTGGTCGAGTCTGTGGCTTTCTGCCCATTATCCTCCTGCTCAGCGCCGCCTTCACGGTGATGTGGATGGGCGCCGACGGCTTTTCTCCAAGCGCCGACGCCCTGCGCCACGTTGGCAAGGTGTTCAGCGGCAAAGATTGGAGCGAAATCTTCCTGGTGCGCGATGGGGTCTACGAGGGCAACGACTCCCACCCGGGCTGGCACTGGCTACTGGGCGTCCTCCAGCAGCTAACCCATTGCTCGCCCGACACCCTCCTGGTCTTCTCCATGATCATTGCCTACACCTGCTACGCAGGCGGGCCTCTCTTGCTCATGCGCCGCCCGGAAGCGTATTTTCTGGCGGTTTTCGTCGCTTACCTGCTAGACCAAAGCGGTTTTGACCGCGTCTTCATGGCGCGCCCGTTTGTGATTACCCAAGCGGCGCTCGCCGTTTACCTCATCGTGTGGGATAAGCTCGCGTTTCGCCGATCCAATTGGAATTGGTGGGCTGGCGTCATCACGCTGTCGGCCCTGCAGACCTGGATTCACCCAAACTGGTATCTCATGGCGTTCCCGTGCGGCGTCATCGTGCTGAGCGGATTCCTCAGTGACCGACTGCAAAACGCGTTGGCGTTCTGTGTGGCCATCGGGGTAGGGATCGTTTGCGGCGCAGTCCTCACCGGACACCCCGCCCAAATTTTAATCTACTACCTCAAGCATGTTTTCTGGGCCATGTCGGAGGTGCCGCTCCAAACACAAAAAGTGCCAGAGCTACGCAGCTACATTGCGCCGCCCGTCGTGCTGCTGTTCACCCTGGGGATGATCACGCTGCGCTTCCTCACGCCGAAGTGGCCGGGCGTCCGCCTCAGCCACCCTGCTTTAATTTTGGCGGGCGCCGGCGCGGTGCTCGGCCTCTACGTTGGGCGATTTTGGATGGACTGGGGTCTCGTCGGACTGACGGTTTGGCTCGCGCTGGAAATCCAGGCGTTCCTCGAAGCCGAAATGGACGCGAAACACCCGGCGCGCCTTGTCCTGGCCGCCTGCATCGTCTTCATCAGCGCGCCCTTTATCGTGACGATGCACCATGCGGGCGAGGCGCAATCGGTCAAAGAAAACATCTGGGTCCAGCAACACGCCGAGCAAAATCCTGACTGGCTGCCAGGCCCCGGTGGGGTCGTCTACACGCCGGACATGAACGTCTTCTTTGTCTACTTTTACCAGTTCCCTCAGGCGGATTGGCGCTACATCCTCGGCTATGAAGCCGCCCTGATGCCCGAAGAAGATCTCGAAGTTTACCTCGACGTGAAGGCCGATAAAGTCCTCAACCACCTGCAACCATGGGTCGATAAAATGCGCCCGGAAGACCGCTTGATCATCCAGACCGACCGCCGCCTGAAGGGCGTTTTTCCCGGGTTGGATTGGAGCTCCGTGGGCAATGAATTCCAAGTCGGCCGCATTCCGCCCAAAGACAAACAGCAATGAGCGAACCCAATCCCAAAAATTTCGACCTCGAAAACGGCGCGACAGTGGCGCAGTTGCCCGATGGGCAGTTTACCGAGCTGCAGATCGATTTTGATGAGCATTGCCTGTTTGCCGTGGGCGAAGTGGCGGGGATCGGCGAAATGCGCGTGTCGTTTGCGATCCCGGGCTTTTCGTCGGACCTGTCCTTTGGCGAACCCGACGAGGAAGGCAACGCGCCGCTCAATGCCGAGCACCGCGTGTCGATTCAGGATTTGCACGACGGCATTGCCCAGATCGACGAGCTCAACCAACGCTGGGAATTCGTTTGGCCGACCGTGCTTGAGGCGATCCTCGAAGCCCGCGCCGAGTGTGAGTGCGCCACCGCGCCCACGCCACGCAATTGCCGCATCCAAATTTCGGCCCCCGGCCTCAATGAAGGCGACGACAGCGGCGACTGGATCTGCGACCTCACCCTCCGCCCCAGCGACGGCAATTTCTACGTCTACTTCTCACTCGATGGCGAGGTGCTGGACGCAGGGGCCGAGTTCTGAAGGCCGCGAATTGCCACTAAACTTAATTTAAAATGAATAAAACATGAATGTATTCTTAATGATTCATTCATGAATTTATTAGAATATGGCAGTTAATTTAATTGCCTGTTCTGCTCTCATCAATTAGTAATAGTCGCATTGATCGCCGCCAATTATATTGGACGCTCACTCTCCATTTGCACTTCTCTCCATCGCTTCCGACTATGAAAACAATTTTCGCCTTGGCTGCCTCTGCACTCATCACCCCTTTGCCTGCATTGGCTGATTTTCTCTACTTCTCCGGCCAGATTACTGACTACCTTCAGGACAACGAATCGATCACGCCACCCACAGGATTCACCGACATCTATGGCGAGGCTGGCTCCGGCAACACCTTCCAAATAGCGGTTGAAGTTAATCCTGATGACACCAAGTCTGCGATTCTCACTGAATATACCTCCGCCATCATCAGCTATACATTTACCGTTGGCGACTATTCGTTTAATTACGGTAGCTACGGCAGTATTTTTTATACGGAATTAGAATCATCCTGGTTCTTAAACCCAACCGAAGGCGCCCTCAGCGGAGACACCACAATCGGGGATTACACCATAGACACCGATGGCCTGAACAGCATCATTTTCTATGACCTCGACGGCTCGATACCACTCGATTCGGAAACAATTCCGAGCGTGGAGACTTTCGCGAATGGCTTCAACGCCGCCACGGGCAATGTCTACATCAGCTACGAATTTGAAGGCGCCGTCATCGAAGTCAAAGGGGACATTACCAATGTCACCGCCGTGCCCGAGCCCGGCAGCTACGCACTCCTAGCCGGGCTCCTGACGCTGATTGGCCTAGGCGTGCGCGGCAGGCAGCGCCAACCGAGAACCCCTGCCTAAAGATCAAGCAGCCAGGGCCCGGCGCATTGCAGTTGCCAGGCCCTGATTGAAGAAACGACGCTCCAACGCGACTAGAGCACTTTTCATCTAGACCTGCATCAGGTAATAGGCGTTCTGGATATCGTGTTCGAAGCGGTGGATGTTCACATCGTCGAAGCCTGCCTCGGCCAGCATTTCCTGGGCTTTTTGCACGCCCCAAACTGCGCCGAGGCCCATGCCGCCCTGCGCCAGCGAAACCGTCATGCAGTGCATGCAGGAGATCGTGTAGAGCAGCGGTCCCAGCGGGTGCCCGATGTTGTCATTGGGCTCAGAGGAGGCGTCGATGTCTTGCATTAAAAAGCGACCGCCGGGCTTAAGCGCCTGCCGAATGTTCGCCAGCACGAGGTCGGGGCGCCCCTGGTCATGGATGGCGTCGAGCGCCGTGATCAAATCGAACGTCTCCGGCTCGCTCCAATGCGTGAGGTCCTTCACCTCGAAGCGCACATTGCCCAGGCGCTTTTCCGCCGCGTGACTACGGGCAAAGTCGAGCGCCTCCAGGCTCAAGTCGTAACCGTAAAAGCGGCTCCTCGGGAACGCCTCCGCCAAGCGCGTCAAAGCCATTCCGCGGCCGCAGCCAACGTCCAGCACCTTGATCCCAGCCTCCAATTGCGCTCGCAAACCCGGGAAGAGGTCCACCACCTGCTCGGTGATGATCGGCACAATCGATTGCCCGCTGTCCTCGGCCATCACTGCTTGGAAGCGGGGGTACTTCGAGTAGGGCACGCCGCCGCCGTTCCTGAAGCACGCGATCACGTCATCCTCCACGCTGGCGAGCACCGGCAAGAACTGCGCGAAGATCGCCAGGTTTTCCGTCGCGGAGTGACGACTGAGCCAGTGCGCATGCTCGGGCGGCAGGCGATGTGAGCCCACCGAAGCATCGCGCTCTACGATCTCGGCTGCGGTCAGGCAGCCCAACCATTCACGCACGTAGCGTTCGTTGAGCCCGGCGTCGTCCGCCAGCTCGGCGCTCGTGCGCCACTCGCCATCGGCCAGGACGTCAAACAGCCCCGTCCGGTGACCAATGGAGATCATCAGCAGGGTCATGCCGCCGTTGAGCATGCCGAGGTATTTTTCCGCGAAGGCCTCTTGCTTGGGGAGGTCGCGGCTCATGGTGTTGCATATCTTGCACATAGTATTGTCTTCGTTACTGGTAGAGACAGACAGATCTGTCTAGTTGAGTGGAAAGAATTTCCCTGAAGGAAAGTTTAATCGGGCGACTTACCAGGCGACAGGCTCGACTTGGCGCTTGATCGTCTGTATGGCTTGAATAATCGGCCAATGGTCGCGGTAAGCGACGGCGGCCGCAATGGCGCCATCCATCAGCACAATGTACAGCCGCGCCAGCTGATCCAGGTCCACACGCTGCAGCGAAGAATTCTCCGCGTAGTAGGCCTGAGCAAGTTCTTTGACCAGATCGATCAACACCTCGTGGTGATGCCGGGAAATGGCGTGCAACCGCTCGTCGCCGTTAGGTGACTCCGCAAGGATCAGCTGAAACGGGCAGCCACGGTAGTCATACATTTCGAGCCACTGCGGCAGGAGCGTCAGCAGGCCATAAAAGCGGTCCCGCGCCGACGTCAGCGTGCCCAACCCAAGGTGCATTTCTTCCATCTCCTTGTCGGAAATCGCCTGGGCGTAAGCGACGAATAAATCGTCCTTAGAGGGAAAGTGCGCGTAAAAGGACGCACGCGCCACCCCGGCCTCAGCAATGATCTGATTAATCCCGGTGGCCTGATAGCCCTGCCGGTAAAACAGATCAACCGCCTTGCTTAAGATCCGCTCACGCGGGCTGGACTGGGTGGCTGTTGTCATAAGCAATCCACGATAGACAGATCTGTCTGTTCGGCAAGTGAAAACTTAGTAAATGAATTGTAAGAAGGCAGATTGTGATTTACATAATGCCCATGCCCAACGCTCCACATGATTGGCGACTCACGATTACAGGCATGAGAGGCCAACACCCAAGTTTACCAGTTAGGACTGTCATTGGCATAACATTTTCAATAATAAGGCGCCGATCATGAGCTCCGAAATCAGCATTTACCAAGAGCCCAAGAACCTAACATGGTGTTATCTAAAAAAATGAACGATATCTACGAACCGCTCGACACATACTTTGAAAAGTTCCCCTACTCTTCGAAAATAGAAGGGCAGGAAGAAAGGATAGCCAGAGAAGCGTATAGGCTTTTAGAAGAATTCGGCACACATTCTTGGGATTTTGACGTTGCCGAAGGCTTTTTCGGAGAGCGGGGCTTAAGCATCTTAATTCAGAATCTTGAACTTCCCTGGAAGAAAATGATCGAGTGGACTAAAGAAATGCAAAAAGAGCTAATTGAAGGTGCTGCATTGAATTTTGAAGTCTACGATAGTATCAGGGACGGGATGATGCATGCTGGCGATCAAGTCTACCATCACATAGTTTTTCACGATCGAGTTCTGGTAGAAGACTCAGAAGTAGAAAAAGGAGAGAACCAGCCGGAGTAGGCAACGTCGCGCCGCGCCGCGCCTATCCTCGACGTTATATCCGGGAGTTAGCGGTTGTTCTTTCCATCTGTTTCGTGACTATTTATTTCTCATTAGTCCTTCTCGGCTCTCAACTGAATTTCTGGCGGTTCTTCCTGCTTTTGCCGGTGCTCCTGATCATGATCTCCATCCTGTGTGGCATTGTCGACTTTATGCGGCTAAAGGTAATCTTGGACTCACAAGGGATCACAGAGCGGAAGCGCTTTCAAAAAGATGTGCACCTCAGTTGGTCGGACATGCAAGAGGCTGACTTCGTCATGGGCTTCCTGAACTTGAAAGGCAATCAGACGGTTATCGGTATCAGCGAAAAGCTGAAAGGCTTCCCCGAACTCATGCAGCAAGTGATTGCTAAACGCCCCGATATATTCACTACTAAAAGCCATGCCTCCCCCTACTTCTCCTTCATCTACGCTATATTCATGCTACTTGCCCTCATTTTGGGGATATTAGCCTGGGTCGAAAATGGCGTGTTTCAGTGGCTACTCATTTTGGGCGCACTCTATTTTTTAACGAGCGCACTACTCCAACCCTACAGTCTGAAAATTGAAGATAGGCGTTTGGAGCTGAAATCCATCCTGCGGAAACGAGTGATCCTGCGCGATGATGTCTTGGATGTTCAATGGACACACCGGCCCACCCGCAAGCGCGCCCATGCCATGCACGCGAAAATCATTCTAACCCAGGGAGAACCACTGAGACTCAGCCACTTCACCCCGGGTGATTACCATCTTTACCAGACGCTTCAGCAGTGGTGGAAAAACAAGCCCTCGCCCGATTCAGCACCCTCATCATCGGAGTGTGGAGACCTCCACAGATTGCCCCCCATACCTCATCGTCCGCATGAATAGATTTCATCCTGCTAGTTGGGCCAGAGACGCTTTTTTATTGCAGAATCGGGAGGGCCAGTGACAATGGCCCGCTGTCAGTCTTAACGCGGTTTCCCGCGCATTCCAACCACCACCCAACACGTGTAAGTTAATTATGCCTGAAGCAAGCTCCGACATCGGACTCATCGGCCTCGCGGTCATGGGTCAGAACCTCGCGCTCAACATCGCCGACCACGGCTTCCAAATCTCGGTCTACAACCGTACGACCTCGAAGATGGAAGAATTCGTCGCCAAGCACCCCAACACGCCTGGCGGCCTCGTTGGCAGCCCTACCCTCGAAGAGTTCGTGGCGAGCCTCAAGCGCCCGCGCAAGATCATCATCCTCGTGCAAGCTGGCCGCGCGACTGACGCCGTGATCGACGGCCTCATCCCGCTGCTCGAAGCTGACGACATCATCATCGACGGTGGCAACGCTTACTGGATGGACACCATCCGCCGCGAAAAGGATCTCACCGAAAAGGGCCTGCGCTTCATCGGCAGCGGCGTTTCCGGTGGGGAAGAAGGCGCGCGCTTTGGCCCGTCCCTCATGCCCGGCGGTAAAGAATCTGCCTACAAGGAACTTCAGCCGATCTGGGAAGCTGTCGCCGCCAAGGTCGACGCCGAAACCGGCAAGCCCCTCGAAGGCGCTGCCCCCGGCAAACCCGTCGAAGGTGGCGTGCCCTGCACCGCCTACATTGGCGAGAACGGTGCCGGCCACTATGTGAAGATGGTTCACAACGGCATCGAATACGGCGATATGCAGATGATCTGCGAAGCCTACGACCTCATGAAGAACCTCCTCGGCCTCTCCGCTCCGGAAATGGCTGAAATCTTCAAGAAGTGGGACGACGGCCTCCTCGACTCTTTCCTCGTCGAAATCACCGCTGAAGTTCTTGCCCAGAAGGACCCGGCTACCGGCGCTGACTTCGTGGACATCGTCCTCGACACCGCAGGCCAAAAGGGCACCGGCAAGTGGACCTCCATCAGCGCACTCGACATGGGCACGCCCGCGCCGACCATCGCTGAGGCCGTGTTCGCCCGCTGCGTATCCGCCATCAAGGAAGAGCGCGTGGCCGCCAGCGAAATCCTCGCCGGCCCGAACAAGACCTTCGAAGGAGACAAACAAGCGCTGATCGACGCGATTCACGATGCGCTTTACTGCTCGAAGATTTGCTCCTACGCCCAGGGCTTCCAGCTCATGCGCGCCGCCCAAGAAGAATACGACTGGAAGCTCAACTTCGGCGAAATCGCGCAGATCTGGCGCGGCGGTTGCATCATCCGCGCTGGCTTCCTCCAGAAGATCACCGACGCATTCGACGGCAATCCCGAACTGGCCAACCTCCTACTCGACCCATACTTCAAGGAAACGGTTGCCAAGTTCGAAGCCAGCTGGCGCAAGGTGGTCGCCACCGCTTGCGAATACGGCATCCCGGTCCCCTGCTTCGGCAGCGCGCTGTTCTACTTCGACAGCTACCGCAGCGCCCGCCTCCCGCAGAACCTGCTCCAATCGCAGCGCGACTTCTTCGGCGCCCACACCTACGAGCGCACCGACACGCCGCGCGGCAAGTTCTTCCACATCGACTGGCCGGACCCCGCACGCCCCCAGCTCGACGCCTAGGCAGCGTGCCGCTGCACCCATAGATTTCGCCAATGGCGAAATACGGAGGGGCAACAGATTATTTACCAACCGCCGGGTTCGCGCCCGGCGGTTTTTTTTCCCTCGTTATACGAATACGATTCTATCAGAGCCACCTTGCCTCACCACATTTGCGCAATGCGCAAATCGATCGATGCAACCGGAGGTTGCCTTCAGTTGAGGCCGTCCTGGCCCATGAAGGTCAGGGTTTCGGCGACGTAGTTGAGCGCGCGGCGGGCTTCGGTGAAGCGGTTGCCCAGGGCCTGATAGCAATCCGTCAGGCAATACTCATGCGCGAGGTGGTGATCCCCTGCTGCTCGGTAATGCGCCTGTCCGATGTTTTCATAATAGTTGAGCGCAGGCGCGCCACGATATGTTGCCCGGTAATCGACGTGCGGGCGGAACAGCCCGGTGACCACGAGGGACCGCTCCGCCAAACACACGGTTAAATAAAAGCGCTCGCAAAAGCCTGCCTGCTGGATCTGCGACATCACGTCGACAGCATAGAACGCGGCCTGGCGTTTGCCGTTTTGATTGCCATTAAAGACACGCGAAGTGGACATGGAATCCGCCATGAGCGACGCCACGTAGTCGGCGAGATCGCGGTCCTCCAAGCCACACTCAGTGAAGCGGTGACGCACGAGCACGTAAAAATAGAGGCGCGGCGAAATGTTGATTGGCAAAGGCTGTTCGAGCACGGCCTGAAAGACGGCCGGTTCATCCAGCAACTGGTCCCGCATAGGCGGGTCAGCAAGTAATGCGATTAAGGCCTCGGCGGCAGAGCCGTCAGGCGCCAGGACCGACTGCAAAAACGCGAGGTCAGCGTTCGTCAGCCCGTCGCGACATATTGGTTGCACGAGCTTCATGGCGTTCACATCTAAGCATAGCTTATGCCAGTAAACACCCTTTGGCAAGTACCCATTACTGAAGCAGTTAGCGAACCTTACGCTTGCGCTTATAAGACAAAGCCCGGCGGACAAACGTCACGCCGGGCTCATCAGGGGAGGGATGATGAAAATTAGATGTTGTCGTATTCGCCCTTGCAGATCTTGGACACGACGGAGTAGCTGATTTCACGAGCCTTGGCGACCTGATTCATCGAGTATCCGCTTTCGACTTCGCCCTTGATCTCGTCGCGTAGCTCAGCGGTCACCTTGGTGCGCTTGCGGCGGGGAGCGCCTTCTGCCTTCTTCTTGGTGCTGCCTTTTTTGCGACCACGGAAGGTCACGCCAAAGTGTTCGATGAGGGCTTCAACGAGCGCCTTGGGGGTTTCATATTCGCTGGACTTGAAGAGCTGCTCCAGCTTTTGCGAAGCGGCCTTCTGTTCTTTAGCCAATTCCTTGAGTTCTTTTTCACGCGCTGCGAGAGCTTTTTTCTCAGCTTCGAGCGCTTTTAATTGATCAGCGATTTCCATGAATTTGATATCGGGTTTTCGTGGTAAAGGCTAGAACCAAAACGCATGATCACACGTGCGCAAGCACTAATTTTAAACAACGTGAATTTATTAATTTACCGGTAAGTCGAACTTTAATTACTTACACTAAGTGGTATGCGTATATGAACCATGCCCTCAGAGAGACCTCCCACTCGCTTGCCCTGATGCTTCTCAAACAAGCGCAACATGGGCGTATTATCCGGGGCAACAAGCGCCCACAATGAGTCAAGGCCACGGCGATGCGCAATCGCCATCATGCGTTGCAGCAACAGGCTTCCCAGCCCATGGCGCCGCATTTCTTCATGAACAACGAAGGCGACTTCCGCCGTTTGCCCATCGTCTTCCAGGAAATAGCGACCCACTGCGCGTAAGCGTTGACGTGGCCCACGGCGCTCAAAAACACCTAACGCAAGGTCTTTTTCCTGATCGACTCCAACCAGTTCACTCGCGCGTTCACGCGACATGCGTTGAACGCTATAACCATAGCGCTTTTGAATTGTTTCCGCTGTGTGTGAATAAAAGAACTCTTGTAAATTACGTTCATCAGACGGGTGTAACGGCCTCAACACATAGTCTTTTTCCCTTATACGAATGCGCTGAAATTCTACACCGCCAATTTCTTTTACCGGCCGAGGCACCAGTTTTTCGTAAGAAGCAATGAGGTTCCTTTCCCGCGCCGAGCGCAGTAATGCTTCTCGGAATTTTGGATCGGCGATTTGAATTAATTCCAACGCTCGCTCGCGAACATTGCGCCCGCGCAAAGTGGCGATCCCGTGCTCGGTCACAATAAAATGAATATCCGCGCGACTGCCCACGAGCCCAGCGCCCTCGGACAAAAAGGGCACGATGCGCGAGGCCTGGCCGCCCTTGGCTGTAGATGGCAAAGCAATGATTGGCAGCCCATCCGGGCTCAACACCGCGCCGCGCGTGAAGTCCATCAGCCCGCCTATCCCACTGTAAAAACGCCCCTTCACCGACGCCGCAACTTGCCCCGTCAAATCGACTTCCATGGCGCTGTTGATCGCCACGACTTTCCGGTTCTTAGCAATCTGCGCAATGTTGTTCGTGTATTCCGTGGGTCGAAATGAAATGTGCGCATTTTCGTGGATAAAGTCATACAGCGCCCGCGACCCCACGCAGAACGACGCCACCGTGTGACCGCGGTTGAGTTGCTTTTCCGAGTTGTCCACGGCGCCGCACTCGATGAGCTCGCGCACGCCATCACTGAACATTTCAGTGTGTACGCCCAGATGTCGGTGATCCTTCAGCGCCCGGATCGCGCGGTCGGGAATGTCCCCGATGCCCACTTGCAAAGTCGAGCCGTCTTCCACGAGTTGCGCCAGGTATTCACCAATTTTACTGGCGACGGCCGCGTCCTCCTCATCCGGCGTCCACTCTGGCAGTTCAGCCTCAGCCTCCAGATAATAATCGATCTCGCTGGTGTGCAAAAATGTTTCGCCAAAGGTCCGAGGGAGCCGGGGGTTAATTTGTGCAACCACAACCTGCGCCGCACGGCAGGCAGCATGCACGACATCCACGCTCACGCCGAGCGAGCAGTAGCCTTGGTTGTCAGGCGGGGACACCATGATCAGCGCAGCGCGCAGAGGCACAACGCCTTCCAGGAAGAGCGAGGGCAACTCACTTAAAAAGCACGGCGTATAATCCGCCACCCCGGCATTGACCGCCTCGCGAATCCCAGGCCCCATGAAAAACGCATTCGCCTTAAAAGTATGACGTCGCTTTTCGTCAATCCAGGGCGTGGGCCCATAGGTGCGGATGTGCGCAAGCTCGATGTCCGCCAATGTATTTTGAGCCGCGAGCATGTGCTCCATCAGCATCTGAGGGCAAGCAGCGCCGCTGCCAATAAAAACACGGCTCCCGGGCAAGGCGATCCGGGGCCAATCTGCGGAGGTTAAGGGCTTCACTGTCTATAGCTTATGCACAAACCCGAAGATTATCACGCAAATACTTCACTTTTGCCGGACAAGCGCGCTGACAGGAAATTGTGCATCGCCCCGACACACGCAGCTTTGATTAATGCTGGAACGCTCAACTATTTAGAAGTTCGGATAATCTTGAGCGCCCCGGATCGATCATCGAGGCGAAAAGTGCCCGCAACTTTTTTCAGGTACTCATCCGTGGCTTTACGACAGCCTCCCCAGTCCATGTAATCATCTAAAATGATACAACCTCCGACAACCAGCTTGGGGTAAATCCGCTCCAAACAAGTCATGACGGGGTCATACCAGTCAACATCGATGTGTGCGAACGACACCGCCCCATCTACTAGGAGCGTATCCTGAACCAATCCTTTTATCAACCGCACACTACGTTCTTCCAGATCAACGCCAAATCGCTCGAAATTACCTTGGACAATGGTGATCAGGTCATTTTCGTACCCGTAGTATTTATCGCCCTCAATACCGACGGAATCACCTTTGAGGATATTCTGATAGCGTCGGTGTACATCATCCGAGTCTTCATCCGTTGGGGGCGGGATCATGCCAAAAACATCATAAACCAGTTGAGGTCGCTGAGTTGACTTGGTCTTGGCGATCAAAATCGAAGAACCGCCCAATGCACAACCCGCTTCGATGAAAGCGCCCTCCAACTTCAAGGTCTCGATTTCGTTGATGCTGTTTACAATCGAAGCGAGCTTCCGTTCACTCAGGTAAGTTAGTTTGCGCATCTTAATCTCGGTGATTAAATGACGTTTGGCGCTGTCAAGCTGAACGAGCGCCCATTTGTTAACCAATCGGCTAGCGGTCCTTCTTGCCTTTAACTTAAGTTTCGCGATCATATTGAGTAGTCAGCAACAATCGTTACGTATTTGAGTAAAATACTAAACAACTAAGCCCGAGCAACGTTATTCAGTAAACTAAACAGGGCGACCCTATGCTCCATACTGACCGAATACTTCACTGCTTTCTCGTTGCTGGAACACTACTGAAGTGATGCCCCAACCAACGCTTAATAGCACATAAAGTTAATAAAATTTCCTTCGGCGGTAACGCCAGTTTGCTTTTGGCGGTGGGCTGTGCTTCAGTTTTGACTGTGAGTTTTTCTGACATTCGTTGCCTGTTGATCCTTGTCCTGACCAGTTGGCTAGTGGGCTGCGACAGGCAGCCCAAAGATGGCCTGGGAACCGCTAACCTGCCCGACAGCTCGCGCTATGAAGGCCAATTCCAAGGCGGACTCTTTCATGGCCAGGGAAAACTCCAGTGGCGACATGGCGGTTATTACGAAGGTGAGTTCACCCATGGGCTGATCGAGGGCGAAGGCGTATTCATCCACCCCGATGGCGCGCGAGAAGAGGGGCACTTCGTCAACGGCCAACTGGACGGCAAGGGCAAACGCCGCACCCCGGATGGAGCCTTCTACGAAGGCGAGTTCGATAACGGCGAACTCCACGGCAAGGGCGTCTTCAAAAATGATCGCGAATACTACCACGGAGACTGGGTCAATGGCCGCAAGTCCGGCCAAGGCAGCTACATCAAGCAGGGCATGGGCGAATACAAAGGACAATTTTACGACGACGAAATTGCGGGCGTTGGCGTCCTTAACTACGAAGATGGCGTACGCATCGAGGGGCAGTTTGACCGCGGTGCGCCGCAAGGCAAAGCAGTTGTCACCAGCCCTGGCGGCGGGCGACTCGAAGCAAATTTCGTCAAGGGACGCGCCTTGGGGCCTGGCACACAGACCACCGAAAACGGCGGCCAATACGTGGGGGAGTTCGTCGCTGGCAAGTGGCATGGCAAGGGACAGTTTACCGACGCCGAAGGCAACATCTACCGAGGCGAATTCAAGGAGGGCCTGCGCGACGGCTACGGGAAAATTCTCTACGCCGACGGTCGCGAATTTCATGGCAACTTCGCCGATGACCTACCCCATGGCCAAGGCTCTATCGAATACCCGAGCAGCGCGCGGTATGCAGGCGCCTTCGAGCAAGGCCTGCCCCACGGCGAAGGCGTTTACGAATTCCCCAATCGCGATCGCTACGTCGGCGAATTCGCCGGAGGCCTGTTCGAAGGTCAAGGCACGCTGATCTTTGCACCGGAATCCGGCAAAGCGCCCGTGAGCGGGATTTGGCATCGCGGCGAATACGTGGGCCAACCCACACAAGCCCCCCAGCCTACCGCCGGTGACCCCATTCGCATCCTGGTCAAGTAGGCCTGAAACTGCGGAGTTTCCGCAGTGCGATTACTGCGCGGCTCACTTTTCCAACACCACCCGCGCCCAGCGGACTTCTGGTTTGTGTTTGAATATACTGGGCTGGTCCTCGATGCGAAGAATGCACCGCAAACCGAGTTCTTTGGCCGCATTCACTGTCCGATCAACATCCGTTGGGTGAACTTTCAGGCCCAAGCCAGGCGGACCGTTGCGCAGGCTCAACGCAAGGCGTCCGCCGGAAACAAGCAGCGGTGCGAGTCGCTCGAATGCCGCCCGGCGCTCGGCCTCACTGAGGTGATGCCAAACGCCATCCACCAGCATAAAACGAAACGACGCCTCACCACCAACCAGGCTATCAAGCAGCGGGAGGCTGTCTTGCCGCCAGTCTATCGCCAAACCAGTGTACGCTGCTTGAGCGGCTTGGAGAAACTCAGGCATCGGCTCAATTGCAGTCACCTGAAATCCCAGGCGCGCCAACGCCGCCGCATTCTGCCCCGCCCCGGCGCCCAAGTCTAAAACCCGAGCAGGCGCCTTCGGTAGAAACGGCAGAAAATCCCGATTCGTTTCCAGGAAATTTAATTGCTGACTGGACTCAACAAACCGTTCGATTGCCCGGTCATAACCCTGAACGCCCGCCACCATGAGCCGCTATTGTTCAGTGTACACCGGCTCCTCTGCGAGGTCGTCGATGAGGTTGGAAGCGGTCTGGACGGTGGCGATCATTTGGTTCGCAAGCCGGTTCTTCATGATGAAGTAAAAAACCATCGCCGGAATGCCGATCACGAGACCCGTGGCGGTCGTAATGAGCGCTTCGCCAATATCTCCCGCGAGCAATTCAGGGCGGCCCATGCCGCCTTGGCCAATCGTTTGGAACGCACTGATCATGCCGCTGACCGTGCCCAGCAGGCCGATCATCGGCGCCACCGCAGCCACGACGTTCAGGTAATTCACCCACTGGCCAACGGCGTTTTCCTCCGACTCGAGATTTTCGACGAGAATGGTTTCCACCTTGGCGCGGTTGGCGTCGGGACGCTCCGGACGTGCTTTATTGAGCGCGGGTATGAGCGCGCGGGTCAGCACCGAGTCGGCGCCTTGCAGAATGGTTTGCGCATCGGCGACCTGGCGCGCCTGCAGGTATTGAGACGCCTGCTCTGCGATGCCAACTGGCACGAATTTTTTGCGGACCGTTTCCTTCCAGCAATAAAAGATCAGGAAAAACATGAAGATCGAGCAGAGGCCCAGCGGAATCATGGCCCAGCCGCCTTCGCCGATCAGCTCAAACAGGCTCTTGCCACCGGACGCCGCAGCCTCCGTCTCATCCTGCGCGTAGAGCGCGGTGGCGGTCAACACGGCGGCGCTGCCCAGAAAGAAAGCGCGGTTAGATAGCTTGGATACGGTCATGATTTGTCAGGTTCGTTTTTTAAAGGTGGTGGCGTTGGCGTCTGGTAATCGGCCAATACGTCGATGTCCGGCCAGTTGAGCCCGCGCTCGGTCATTTCAGCGCGCAGCTTTTGTTCTTCTTCGAAGAGCTCGAGCTCCATGCAGGAGGCGATGGCGAGCGCGTAGCAGTAGTTCAAATAATCCATGGGGAACTGGCTGCTCAACGTCACCGGCTCCAAGGCTTGCCAAAGGGCGGCGTCGAATTGTTGCGCATCGAAATCCAGCTGTCCCAATACATAGAAGCCCAACGCAGATGCGCCGTAGAGTTCACTCTCGGCGATCCATTTTTCAGCAAGTTCGCGCGTGTTTTTCTTGAGCGGCAGTTTATAATGGCCCAACAGCACGAGGTCGTCGACTTTGCGTAGAAGCAGAGAGTCCTGCACCGTTTCCTGAAGCGCCAAGCCAGCCCCCAAACCGAGGTAAGGATCGCCCTTTTCGAACTCCAATTCCGCATATTGGTAGAAGAACGCCCGCTCGCCCGGAGTCAGGTATTTCAAGTAACTGCCACGCTGCTCGAACATCGCTTTCATCAGCCTGAGCGCCTCTTCGTTCTTACCTTCACGTATGGCTTGTTGTGCAGCGTAAGCCACGTCGTTCCCCGGAAATTGCAGACGCTCGATTTGGTCCAAATCATAACGGTAATCCAAAGATCCCCCCCCACGACTCGCCCGGAATATGAGCTGATTCTCAATGATACCCATCGCCTTTCCGCTCAATGGACGACTACCCCGGAGCACCAGCCCCTGCGGCTCGCTGAGCGAGGCCTGCACCTGCTCCATCGTCATCGCAGGCAGCGAAGCAATGGTCAGCATCAGCAATAAAATGATCCGCAACAGTTTCACAATGCGGCCTCCTCTTCGGCTGAGGGTTGGACTTCGGCCGTTACGGCTTCCGGCTCGGGCGGCAAGATTGGCTCCAGGCGCGCCATGGCTTCAGCCGCCATCGCCTGTTCGGCTTCGAACGACTCCAAACGCGGGTCTTTCGCCAGTTCGGCCCAAGTGTTGTAAGCGGCGCGGAGATCGCCACGTTTCTCAAAAAGCGGGGCGCTGGCGACATATGCCTGAACAATCTCTTCCGGATAGGCCCGGTAGAGCGTGTAGACCCGCTGATAGTAAGCAATGGCCTTGTCGGTTTCGCCCTTGAGCTCGTGGGCCTGCGCGATGCCAAGCAACGCCTGCGCGTGCGGACGCCCGCGGGCGGACTTGAGCCGCAGCAGCTCTTGCAAGACGGCGATCGCCTGGTCCGGACGATCCAGTTTCACCAGTAGTTGACCACGCAGCAGCTTGGCGTCGTTGCCCGCCGCATGGTAGGCAGTCTCCAGTTCAAAACGATTGAGCCAGGCTTCGGCTTCGGCCCAATTGTCGTCCATCACCGCAAGGCGGGCCATGCCGTAATAAGCGGCGCCGAGCTGCATGCTCTTCGGATATTCCTCGATCAGGTATTCGAAATACTCATTGGCCGATTCGATCTCAAGGTCTGTCAGGAAGCTGCCGGCCTTGGCCAGGGCCTCAGGGTCGAGATCTTTGATGGGCGCTTTATTGACGACTTCAAACAGCGCATTGCCGGCGCGCTCCTCGTCCCGAATTTTTTCATAAAGCATGGCGCGGTAGAGGTTGAGCCGGGCCATCCAGGTCCACTCTTCGCGCTCAACGGCCAGCTTGTGCTGGTCTTCCAGCCACTGCACAAAGTCGGGCTCAGTCAGCAGCCCCATGGCGCCGCCATTGGCGTTGGAAAGCAGGAGTTCGCCCTGATGATACAATGCGTGCTGCTTGTGTAGCGCCTGCAAAATCGCAATCGTCTCGCCGGCCTTAACCTCGTTGCCATGCAATGCCAGCGCCTCAACAAAGAGCGGGAATGCGCGCTCGGGCTCGCCCTCGCGCTCATAGGCCCAACCGATCCAGTAAAGCGCCTCGGCGATGCGCGGCTTTTCCTCGACGTCGTCCCGGCGCACGTAGTCGGTGAAGTGCTCGATCATGAGCTCATGCGCGCCCATTGCTTTCTGGATTTTTCCCCGCTGAAACACCGCATAAGTAAACAGGCCCTCGGCTTCCGGCGTGACGCGGGCAAACTGATTGGACGCCTCCAGCAAGCGCCCCTCCCCCATGAGAATGTCTCCGCGCAGCACCCGGGCTTCCGGAACACGCATGTGCTCGGGGTAGCGTTCGATAAAATCGTCTGTCGCCACCAGCGCTTCGGGGTATTTGCGGTCAGAGTAAAGCGTCTGTGCGCGGCGATAAACCATCTCTGGGTAGTATGGGTTGGCCTTGTCGGTCTGCTGTAGCGCCGCGTCATACTTGACGATGGCTTCGGCGTAATTCCGCTCGAAAAAGTAGCTCATGGCGTCCCACAACCGGCATTGCGCAGCGAGCATGGCGCCGGGGTTCTTCAAGAGGCAAACCTCGAAGTCCTTGCGAGCTGGCGGGTAATCCTGCGCGAGGAGGGAATTATAACCGCGGGCAAAAAGCCAGCGCGTGGCCAGTTTATGGTCCGGGTAATTGTCCAGCAATTCGGTTAAAACTTCGACGGCTTTGCGGTAGTCCTTGAGTTCCTGATAAGCGACCGAGATCAGGTAGATCGCCGACGGCGCCTCCGGGTGGTTCGGGTAGCGCTCCAGGAACATCCGCGCGATTCGCAGCGAATCGTCCCAGTTTTCCAGTTCATTGGCGCTGAGAATCCAGCGGTAGTGCGCAGAGCTGCGAATGCTTTCGCTGAGTGCTTCGTCTTCGGCCAGCAGCCGGTATAGGATGTAGGCCTCTCGCGCGCGATTAGCCATGAGAAACGCTTGGCCCAGGCGCATCTGATAGCCCGGTGTAAAGTCTTCCGAATTGTTTAAACTATCAAGTTGCGACTGCACACGCTGGATGAGGTTGCGGTAGTAGTCGTTCCAAATCGCCTCAGCGTGATAGCCTTCTCCCGCTTCCTGCTGCTTCTCTTTCCACGTTAATTCAAGGGCGTAGAGGCGGCCCTGCTGCGCGGCTACCAAGAGCTTTTGCGGCGTCACGAGCCGGTAAGCGCGGATCGCGTCAGCATAATTGCGCTCTTCCAGCAGGCGGTTGCCGACCTCAAGCGCAGAAAAGCTCAGCATCGCAAGCTCAGGCATGACTTCCACCTGCCATTCATAGCCAAAAAGAATTTTCCGCGCCTGATCGAAATCGTGCTCTTCCAGCGTTTTTTGCAGGGCGCGAAGCTGGGCTTGCGTGCCCAGAGTGGGGGGGACGTTCTCACTGGCCGCAAAACCGACCAGCCGGTCAATACCCGCCTGATCATCACCGGCATCGAAGTAAAGTTCGGCCTGGCGCATGGCGCTGAGGACTGCCTCCGGGGAGTCCGGCGCCGACTCGATAAACTGCTGATAGGTCGCCACGGCATCGTCGAGATCGCCATTGGCTTGATAAGCCTGAGCCAGGCTAAACAGCACGAAATTGCGGCTGGATTCAGTCTGATTTTCCAGGGCGAGAAATTTCAGGTAGAGCTTAATGGCGTCATCTGGCCGCTCGCTCATTTGGCAGGCGTAACCATGAATCGGCAGCAGTGTGGGGATCAAAGGCTGATACTGATGCTCGTCGCCATATTTTTCCGCCAAGTGGTCAAAAGCCTGTGCCGCCTCGTCGTATTTACCCTCCGAAAAGGACGAAACCCCGAGCTGCAAAACTTCCTGCATGGTGGGCGGCATCTGGATAAACGCAGCGCGGGCTGTCGTCGTCAACAACAGCCCAAGCAATAGCAGTATGCGGCAAGTGATCGCCATCAGCTGCGCACATTGTCGGGATTTCAGCATTTTCCCAATCGGAAAAGCAAGTTGCTCGCCGATTTTCACTGAGCTGTCACTTTTGCTCCGGAAATCGCCCAACGAGGCCAAAGGAGTGTTTTAAAACGACGGCGACCCCCGAAGGAGTCGCCGCCTACCTGAACCTGCTATTCTTGGTGAATGCGTAGTGCATTCGAATATAAGAGCAGGTCGGCGGCGGAGTTATTCCAAAAAAAATTGCGGAGGAAAGGTTGCGCTTAGGCGAAGCTAAACGTGCCGCATTGTCCCTGGTGCCGCATCCAGTGGTCGACAATCACGAGGGCGGTCATGGATTCCACAATCGGCACCGCCCGCGGGACGACACAGGGGTCGTGGCGACCACGCCCCATCAGCTCAGTTTCCTGTCCAGAGAGGTCGACCGTGGCCTGGTTCTGAATGATGGTCGCAGTGGGCTTGAAGGCTACCCGGAAATACAGCTCCTCACCGTTACTGATGCCGCCTTGCACGCCACCGGAGCGATTCGTCTCGGTGTGGATTTCGCCATCGCGGTTGACGTAACGATCGTTGTGCTCGCGACCAGTCAGGCCCACGGCGCCAAAGCCGCTGCCAACCTCGAAACCTTTGGTTGCCGGCAGGGAAAGCATCGCCTTGGCGAGGTCCGCCTCCAGCCGGTCAAACACCGGAGAACCCAGGCCAACGGGCAATCCGCGGACACGACAGACGATGACGCCCCCCACGCTGTCGCCTTCGCTACGGGCCTCTTTGATGCGGGCAATCATTTGCTCGGCAACTTCGGGGTCCGGGCAACGTACGGCGCTGGCCTCGACCTGTTCGAGCGTCGGAAAGGGCAAAGTTGGGCCATCCGGGCCGTCCTGCCCGGGGATGGAAATGTTGTGCACGCGCTCAATGTACGCGCAAATTTCAACCGGCTGATCGGGGCCAAGGCGCAGTATCTTCTTGGCAATCGCCCCTGCCGCAACGCGACCAATCGTTTCCCGCGCCGAAGAACGCCCACCGCCCTCATGATTACGAATGCCGTATTTCGTCTGGTAGGTGAAATCGGCGTGAGAAGGCCGAAATTTGGCCTTCATTTCGGCGTAGGCCTCGGGGCGATGGTCCGCATTGGGCACCGTAACCGCTATTGGCGTGCCAAGGGTCAGGCCCTCGTAAACGCCGGACACAATGGTCGCGGTGTCGGTTTCCTTGCGCGGCGTGGTGATGTCGCTCTGGCCTGGACGCCGGCGATCAAGCTCGAATTGCACATCGGCCTCGCTGAGAGGCAGGCGCGGGGGGCAGCCGTCGATAACGACGCCAATGCCGCCGCCATGGCTTTCGCCCCAGGTCGCAATGCGGAAGAGTGAACCAAATACGTTGCCCATTAGTCGATAACTTCGGCCTGATTCGCGTTGGAATCTTCCGTGAACTCCATGCCAAAACCGTCGTTAACGGTTACGGTCTTCTGTTGTTCACAGCCAACAACGCAAAACGCGCAGACAAAAAACAAAACGGCCAATGATTTCATTGGCCGATTGGATGCAAGAAAGCTAACTAGTTCAAGCGCTTATTGCGTCTTGATGCTGCGATTGAGCATGTCGTAATCGATCTGCTCATTTGCCTTTGCTGGCTCTGGGGCTGGCTTGGGCGCATGCATCGGCTTGCTGGAAGCTTTTTGGCCGGTCACTGGGCAGACCATTTCTTCCTGAGCCTTGGCTGGCTCGGGCTTGGCGCATTCGGATACGGCCTTAGCGCATTCTGGCGCGGGGCCTTCCAACGGCACTTTGCCTTCAGCCATGTCATAGGTGGGATACCAAACGCCACCCGGGCTCAGCCCCATGTCCTTCTGGACATAGTCATGAAAGACGATGCCGGAGGACACGAAGCCCTGATTCGCGGCATAGGCAGCCTGTTGGGCCTTGGTGGACATCTCGACGTTGTCGTTCCAGTCCTCGCGGAGGTTATCCATCGGCTGAATCGTCGTCTGGTCGTTCATGGAACAACCTGCGCCGAGAAGCGCAATCAGGGAAAAAGGAATAAGAGTTTTCATTGTAGCCCGCATAGTGGTGTTTAACTACAAACAAATGTAGTTGGGAGCGCAAGGCAAATTCTTAAGCGAGAATTAGCCCGTTTATCCCGAAAGAAAAACGTTGAAATACGCCCATATATAGACTGCGTTGGTCAGTGGCCGGGTCCTGTGCAACGTCGAACCGGTGAACTCCCCCAGGTCCGGAAGGAAGCAAGGGCAACCAGGATTCACGTGTGCCGCAGGGCGCCTGGCCACTATTTTTTTATCAGTTCCCACTCATCGAGCCGCCCGCTACCGGCGACCCCAGCATGAACTTACAAATCGTCCTTGTCGGATCCGACACCTGGCTCAATAGCCTGCGGCGCTGCTGGAACTGCATCCGCATCCAGCCTGGACAACGCCGGCACAACAAGGCCATCTCGATCGAAGTAGAGCTCAAGCGCTGCGTCTGGTTTGGGCTGTTTATCGCGATTACGCTCTATTTTGCCGGGGGGTTCGGCGCCTATCTTCTGCGCGCCAGACAGCCATTTAACCAGATTACCTATCTGGATGTCCTGCAGGCGCCCATCAACATGAAGAACCTCGTCCGCAAACAGGGCGAAACACAAATCCTTCAGGCGCGGGAAGATCTCAAGAACGGCCAAGTCATGAAGGCCTTCTATAAATATCGGTCCGGCGTGCGGCGCATCCCCGATGACTACAAAGCGCGTTTGGAACTGGCCCAGTTTTACATTGCCGCCGGTCTCATCGTTGACGCCGTGGACTTGCTGATTGACGGGCTGGAGTACGGGTACCCGGACCAACCGGACTACCTCGTGACCCTCATGAAGCTTTGCCAATACACGGACAACAACCCCGCGTTGATCCGCGCCGTCCCGAAAATCATGGAGTTCCATGAAATTGAGGACAACAAGCCGCTCCAGTTGGCAATGCTCAAGCTACTCTTACGCGCCCGATTGATGGAGGCGGATTACACCGGGGTGATCGATACCGCAGATCACCTGAATGAAGCCGATCCCAATCAAAACTACGACGACACCATCATCTTTGCCTACCTGAAAATGGGCGCCTATGGCGATGCCGAGCAACACATGGCCAGCCTCGATGAAGAGCTGGCCGATAGCCCCAAAATGAGGCTCATGCGCGGCAACCTGATGCAGGCGCAGGAAAATGAAGCCGCCGCACGGCAAATTTACCACAGCCTCTTCCGCGACTACCCCAGCGCCTGGAACACCCAGATGGACGCCATTCTCCTGATGTATTCCAACAATGACACCGCCGCGGCGGATGCCCTGCTCGACCTCTACTTGGCGCTTCACCGCGGCAACATGCCCGCGATCACTGCGCTGGCGTCACAATTTACCGACTTGCCGGACTCCAAGAAAGTCCGACGCCTCATGCGCATTGTCGGCATGGAGAGCCCAGACATGCTCGGTATGCTCTGGTTCTACTACGTGCAGGCTCTTGTTACCGAGGGCGAGTTCGAGGAAGCCAAGCAGGAATATGACACCATCGAACCTGCCGCCCCTAAACAACCCGAAGCCGCGCCGATCCTCACCGCCTACAAGCTCATCTTAACGGCCGCCACCGAAAAGTCCGCCGGGCAATACAACGAGCTGGTGACGTTCATGGAGAGCAATCGACTCCTGCCGGAAGTTTATTGGGAAGCCGCAGAAGCCATGCGCAAGATCAGGGCCTACGAACCGGCTGAGCGAATCCTCAATGCTGGCTTGGAGCGATATCCCTTCAGTCGCATGCTCTCCAACTTGCGCAAGGAAGTGCTCAATGAGCAATCCGAAGCAGAATTCCTTTCCTCCCGCACCGTTGCCAACGTTCAGGAAAAGGGCTACACCAACCAGAAACTCAATAGCGAACAGATCGAAAAGCGACTGGTTGGCTCCGATAGTTCGCAGACAGCCGGTCTCGACAGCCTGGTGAACGATGAGAAGCTCAAGGGCATCGAGATCACCGAGGAAGACATGCGCAACTCCAACCGTTAGCATGGAGCTAGGCTTACTTCAAAATCCAACTAGGGTTCACTGATGCAGAAAACCTTGAGCCAGCCCCGAAGATTCAAGCCCAGCTATATCTTCGAGCATGATGGAAAGGTATTAAAAGTAATATCGAAGAGGTTTTTCTCCACCAACAGCTTCGAAATTAAAATCAAGGAGTTGAGCTCGAACCGCATTGAAAATTCAAGTTTCGCTATAGGCTACCTTTTGGCAGGGATTCTGAGCCTATTAATCCTCGCTGCATGTATCGCTGGAATCTTGAATGGCGGTCCCGCCGATGATGACGCAGCACCTTTATTCGTGATGACGATCTTTCCTCTGGTGATTGCCATCATGTGCTTTGTCAGTTTTTGGAAAAAAACCTACAGCTACGTGATGCTCTATCGAGAGGATAATGGCGTAGTCGCTGTTTCGTTTTACCCCGATACTCCAAGCAGAGAGATCGTCGACGAGTATATCGATGAACTCAAGTCGATCATCGATGGCGAAAAGGGCATTGGCTTCTAAAAGCCCTCCTGAGAGCGGCCAATGATCAATGCGCTGGGCTGGCGCGGGCCCTTGGCCAGGCGGCGGTGGAGCGTCCACCCAGCCGGTAACGTCGGTTGCCAGGCGCCCGGCGCTTCACAAACAATGCGCGCTTCAGGAGAATCCGCCAGACGCCCAAACACGGCCTCCAAAATGTCGGCGCCCCGTGTTTCCCAGAGCTCATACGGCGGATCGGCGAAGATCAGGTCAAACGTCTCCCCCCCTCGGGCAAGGATCTTGAAAAAATCGCCACGCCTGAGATCGGTCGCTGATTCGGGGGGCAGTTGTAGCGCCTTGGCCACCGCAGCGCGGTTCTGCTCCCAGCATTTCTGGGCGCCCCGGTCCTGTTCCACAAAAACCGCCATCTGCGCGCCACGGCTAAGCGCTTCCAGGCCGTAAGCGCCGGTGCCCGCAAAGCAATCCAACACCCGCGCCCCTTCCACCCGGGCGGGGCCGAGCGAAGAAAACACGGCCTCGCGCAAATAGTCCGTCGCCGGGCGCACCCCGCGATCGGGCGCCTTGATGGGTATGCCGCGCGCCTGTCCTCCGGTTATGCGCATGGGTGCTGCCAGATTGCTTTCATAACGGCATAATGGACAATAACTCCTGCAATGTGGCAATTGATTTTCATCATACGCGCCATTGCTAAGTGGCAAAGCTTGTGCTTTGCTTCGCGCCATTCGGATGCTTCACGCTGGACACATTTTCCGGGGAATTGCGCTGTGCTTGCTGGTTTTTTCAACCGTTGCACATGGCGTAGCCTTTGACTGGTCGCCCCTCTGGTTCGAGGAAACAGGGACGGTCGACGAGGTCCAGCCTGATGGCGAAACCGAGACCAAGGAGGTCGTCACCCACTTTCGGGCGCTCGGGCCGGTCTTCGAAGAAAAGCGCGACGGCGTCCATGAAATGGCCACGATGCGGCCATTCTGGATTCAGAAATACGACCGTGAAACTGACGTCTACCAATACGATTTCGTGCCGCCGTTCTTCGTCCACTACCGCGACCCCAACCTTGTGCGCTGGGAAATTTACACCTTCATCCAGCGTCGACGCACTGGCCTGAAGCACGACAACGTCATCGAAACTTTCCTCTTCGTGCCGTTCCTGTGGTTCCACTACGAGCCCGGTCGGCCCGATAAGTCTTACTACGGCGTTTTTCCGATCTACGGCGAATTTCAGGAGTTTCTCTTTGATAAAACCACCTGGGCGCTCTGGCCGCTTTACTGGACGATTACCACTGGCGAAACCACCCGCATGGGCACGCCATGGCCCTTTGTCCAAACCCTACACGGCGAGGGCACGGGCGGCTTGCTGCTCTGGCCGCTCATGGGCCATTGGTGGCAGGAAGGCAAGATGGACTATCAGTTCATGTTCTGGCCCCTCATTTACCGCAAGGTCGATCAAATGGATCGGCCGATTCCCCGCGTGCGCGAAGGCTTCCTGCCGTTCTGGGCGACCGAGCATGGCGAGTTTGTGGACGACGTGACGATCATGTTCCCCTTCTTCGGCTGGAAGGAAGACCGCACCAAGGGCTACACCGAAGAGCGCTATTTCTACCCGTTTTTCATGCAGGGCCGCGGGGACAACGAATACACCAACCGCTGGGCCCCGTTCTACACGCACTCGATCAAAACCGGCGTCGACAAGACTTGGATCATGTGGCCGGCCTACAAATACCGCACCAACCGCGAGAAAGACCTGATCATCGAGCGCACGCAGTTCTTTTATTTCCTGTATTTCAACGAAACCCAGCGCAGCGCCACCAACCCCAACCTAGCCGAGGCCTACGAAACCCACGTGTGGCCCTGGATCACTGAATATGACAACGGCGCCGGGCTCAAACAAGCGCAGCTACTAAGCATTTTCGAGGTCTTTTACCCGCATAGCGAAACCGTGCGCGACCTCTACACGCCGGTCTTTGCGTTCTGGCGCTGTCAATGGAACACCAACACCGGCGAGTCCCGCCAGAGCTTTATGTGGGACTTCATGGTGGAGGAAAAAACCGAAGACAGCACTCGTTTTGAGATCAACCCATACATCTTCGTCCACGACGTCGCTGAAGACCACGCCCAGTTCCAGCTCGGTGGCGGCCTCCTCGGCTACAAGCGCGAGGGAACCCACGAAGACGGCAAGGAAACCCTGCAACTGCTGTGGTTCGACATTGAGCTATGACCACGAACGAACAAGACATCATCGATTTTTGGGAGACCTTCATGGAAGCGAAGGACGAGCTCGAAGTTCTCGATACAGCAGAAAGTCCCGTCTACGATCGAATTCTGGATTCACTCGGCAAAATTAACGAAGAGCTGTATTTTGAGTACTGTCCAAACCCGGGAGCCAGTGAGTTAATCATCACGGCTGATGGTAATGCCGAGCTCTTTGATTTGGTCGATGACATTGTTGCTCGGGCTCCTGCAGTGAATGGCTGGTCATTCTTTGCCCTAAAGCCTAAGCACGGGCTGCCGGAATCCACAGACTGGGACGATCTGCAGATCGATTCTGAGGAGGTTTATTATCAACTTCTTCGTCGAGAGGGCTCGAGTGAGTTGGGGCTGCAATTATTTGTGGTCGATTTACCAGAAGAAGATTTTGAAGCGGCACACAATGCGCTCTTACGCATGATCGACGCTTACTTGGGCGAGCGCCGCTTTGCCGAAAGCATCTCCCAAACCTGGATCCAATCCATCAGCAAAGATGAAACCAGCGACCATTTCCCATTGAACCAATTGGAAGATCAATTAGATAGCCTCTTACCAGCAAGCTAAGTTCATGAACACCGCGCGCAACATACTTGAAGCCATTGGCAGCAGCCTCGTCCTGCTACTACGCTCGATTGGCTATTTGCCGTCACTGCCGCGGCAGTTGGGGAGGGTGTTCGACTACAGCTTCCACATTGGCTACCTGACATTTCCCATTGTCGCCATCCTCAGCTTCTTCCTTGGCGCGGTGCTGGCCCTGCAAACGGGTTACAGCATGGACTTCGCTGGCGGCCAGGAGCTCATTGGCCGCATCGTCGGCCTGGCCGTCGCCCGTGAGCTGGCGCCGCTGATTACCGCATTTTTGCTCGCTGGCCGCGTGGGCTCTTCCATCACCGCCGAAATCGCCTCGATGACCGTTTACCAGGAAGTCGACGCCCTGCGCACCATGCAGACGCCCCCCGAGCGCATCCTCGTAATGCCACGCCTCGTGGCGATTCTCTTCATGATGCCGGTGTTGACAATTGCCGCCGTGCTCATGGGCTGGTTTGGCGGCGGCGTGGTGGCCGAGCATGTGGAATTCATCGGCCTCGACCCCAATGTTTACTGGGCCAACCTGAAGAGCGTCACTGAGTTCAAGGACGTCATGAACGGCCTGATCAAGGCAGAGTTCTTCGGCTTCGTCGTGGTGCTCATCGCCTGCAACCAGGGGCTGATCACCCGCGGCGGTCCGCGCGAAATCGGGTTCTCCGTCACCCGCGCTGTGGTCTCCAGCATGTTCATGGTCCTCCTGCTGGACTACGTGTTAACCCGCATTTTGATGTAAGCCATGGCCGAAATTTCCACCACACCCGTCGGCGTCAAAGTCCAAAACCTGAGCAAGCGTTTTGGCGAACAGGTCGTGCTCGAAGACGTGTCCTTCGACGTGAAGCCGGGCGAAATCTTCGTGCTCATGGGACCCAGCGGCGCGGGTAAATCCGTCCTGCTCCGCCACCTCGTGAACCTGGAAAAGCCGGACTCCGGCAGTGTCTTGATCGACGGCAAAGACGCCGCCGACCCAGCTACGCATAAAGCGATTCGCACGGCGCTCGTCTTTCAGGCTGGGGCGCTGTTCAACTCGATGAGCGTCTTCGACAACCTCGCGTTTTACCCCCGCGAACACCGCCTCTACAACAAATCCACCTTGCGAGACAAAGTTGAGCGCGTCCTGAAAATCCTCCACATCGAAGACGCTGCCCAAAAGCTGCCCGCCGAGCTCTCCGGCGGCATGCGCAAGCGCGTGGCCATCGCCCGCGCGCTCGTCATGGAGCCGCAACTGCTGCTCTACGATGAGCCCACGTCCGAGCTCGACCCGGTCACCGCAGCCAACATTTCCGAGATCATCGGCACGCTCAAGGAAGAGTTTTCCGTGACCAGCATTGCGGTCTCCCACGACCGCGACTTGGCGCTCGGCATCGCGGACCGCGTTGGCCTCCTCATGGACGGCAAGTTGATCGCCCTCGCCACCCCCGAGGAGCTCCAGCAAAGCAACGACCCACGCGTCAAAGAATTCATGGCGCCTAAGATCAACATCCAGGACCCGCGTTTCCGGAAGATATCCTAAGCAACGTCCCGTTGCATCGATAGATTTTCGCATTGCGAAAATGGCCTATCTGACTGTATCTGGCAGAGTGGGTATTCCATTCCTTAGTGAGTCATGAGCTCACGGAATAGTAAGCAGCGACCTGGCCTTAAGCGACGCCCAACTTCTGCCGGGCTTCTTCTTCGGAGTCGGCGAGGATGAAAATTTCGTCGAGTTTGGCGAGGCGGAGGGTTTCGGCCACGAGGGGTTGGACGTTAATCAGGGCCATGCCGCAGTCGTTGGCCTTGAGGCTCTTGGCCGCGCCGAGCATCATGCGGATGCCTAGCGAGACGACAAATGTCACTTCGGCCATGTCGACGATGGTGGGCTTTTGGCGGCTCGCAGTGCTGGCCAAAAATTTCAATTCGACCGCAGACGCGCCAGCGTGGTCCATGCGACCAGTCAGGGCGATGTGGGAAACAGAGTCGTCAGCGCAGATAACTTTTAAGTCCATGGCGGCATGCTGGAGTTTGCCACGCGAATGAGCAAGCAGACGTTTTATAAAATGACAGCCATGTTAATATCTACCTTTGTAACAAAAGAGTCTGGATTTTTTCACGCCCATCGCCCACGGTGGGGAAAACCCGAATACCCTGAACTGTCATGGAGCAAAATGTTATTAGCGTCATCATGGGCGGCGGTCGCGGCACGCGGCTTTACCCGCTGACTAAAGAACGTTGTAAGCCGGCTGTCCCGCTGGCAGGCAAGTATCGCCTCGTCGATATTCCCATCAGCAACTGCCTCAACTCCGGCATCAACCGCATTCACCTGCTTTCGCAGTTTAACACCGCGTCGCTGCACAACCACATTCAGTCGACGTATCAGTTTGACCCCTTCGGCGGCGGCTATGTGGACATCATGTCCGCTGAACAGACTGACTCCGGCGAGACCTGGTACCAGGGCACTGCGGACGCCGTGCGCCAGAACCTGCACCACTTCAACGACGGCAAGAACGACCTCTTCCTCATCCTCTCCGGCGACCAGCTTTACCGCATGGACTTCCGGAAGATCATCGACCACCACAACAAACTCGGCTCAGACTTAACGATCGCCGCCAAGGCCATGCACAAGTCTGAAGTCGCCGGCCTGGGCGTCATGCGCGTGGGCGACGATTACTCCATCCAGGAATTTGTCGAAAAGCCGACTGATCCAGCCGTGATCGAAAGCCTCATCATCGGTGATAAGCTGCGCTCCACCCTCGATGGCAACCCGGAGGACGTGGTCTTGGCCTCGATGGGCATTTATGTCTTCTCCGCCCGAATTATGCGCGATGCGCTGAACGGCGACGAGACCGACTTCGGCAAAGAGATCATCCCTGGCATGCTGGGCAAGATCTCGATGAACAGCTACATCTTTGACGATTACTGGGAAGACATTGGAACCGTCGCGGCATTCTTCGAAGCCAACCTGGCGCTGACCGATAATGTGCCGCCCTTCAATTTCTTTGACGACAAAGCGCCCATTTACACCCGCGCCCGCTACCTGCCGGCGACCAAGGTCAATCAGGCCGAAGTTTCCCGCACGCTCTTTGGCGGCGGCAGTATTATCTCTCAGTGCAAGGTGCACCACTGTGTGATCGGGGTCCGCTCCATGATTGGCGATGGCACTGAGCTGACTGACGTTGTCATGATGGGCGCCGACTGGTACGAAACCGACGAAGACCGCGCGGAAAACGCCGATCTGCAGCGCCCCAACATTGGCTTGGGCCGGAACTGCAAAATCAAGAGCGCCATCATCGATAAGAACGCCCGCATTGGCCACGACGTCGAGCTTTCCCCCGAAGGCAAGCCGGACGGTTGGTCTGAGGGCGACCTCTATGTCCGCGACGGCGTCTTGATGGTCATGAAAAACGGCGTGGTGGCCAGCGGCACCAAAGTGCGCCCGTAGCAACGTTCTTCAGTGAGCATTCCCCTGTATCAGGTTGACGCGTTTGCCGACGCGCCTTTTCAGGGGAATCCCGCTGCCGTATGCCCGCTGGAATCCTGGCCGGACAACGCAGTCCTCCAGGCTATCGCGGCGGAGAATAATCTGTCCGAAACCGCATTCTATGCGCCAGAAGGCGACGGCTTTCGCTTACGCTGGTTCACGCCTGTGGACGAAGTGGACTTGTGCGGTCACGCGACATTGGCGACGGCGTTTGTGCTCTTTCGCCAGCGACCAGAGCTCATATCCGGCGTGACGTTTTACTCAAACAGCGGGCCGCTCCACGTCACGGCTCAAGGTGAGGAGATCACACTCGATTTCCCCGCCACGCCAACCAAAGCTTGGTATCCCCCGCACGAACTGGTCGACTCGATTGGGGTGACGCCAATCGAGTGTCGCCAAGGCATGGACTACCTCGCGGTTCTGCCCGATGAAGCCACCGTTCGTGGGGTCGAGCCAGTATTCGACCTGCTTCGCCAATTGGACCTGCGAGGCGTCATCATCACGGCGCCTGGCGACGAGGTAGATTTCGTTTCCCGCTTTTTCGCCCCCAAATACGGCATCAACGAAGACCCCGTAACCGGCTCCGCGCATTGCGCCCTGACGCCCTACTGGGCTGAGAAATTGGGCAAAACCGAGCTGCTCGCGAAGCAATTATCCACTCGCAGCGGCAGGCTTTCCTGTTCCCTGCGCGGGGAACGGGTATTCATTTCCGGCCGCGGACGACTCTACTTAGAGGGCAAAATCCATCTGTGAGTGCGCAGCGCTTTTTCCTTTAATCTTTTTCCTTTAATCTTTTAGATAAGTTTCATGTATCCACCATTTGAATTCAACAACTTGCTCGGCCCGCTCCTCGTGCTTGGCGCGTTGGCTACTGCGGCAAAGCTAGTCGTCTTACTCGCTGTCTATAAAGAGTACCTGAAGCGTCAGGAAGACGCCTGGGCCAAGAGCTAAGCGGCGCAAGCCCCTCCCATGACTTCACGTTTCATTTTCGGCGGTCTAGCGCTGATAAGCGGCTTTGTCGGCTTAGTGTGCGGCGTGGCGGAGTGGGTATTGCAGATCATGATTCTGCCCGAGGTCGATTGGGCGGAGCCATTTGCAACGCTCACCAACATGTGTTGGTTCGGGCATATTTTCTTTTACGGAGTAGGTCTTTGCTTTGCCGGGCTTGGTCTGATGTCAGCCATTAAGCCAGCGCCCGCGCAAACTTCGACGACTCAGCCTCCAGCATCCACTACCGAGCAACAGACCCCGGCCCCTCCCCCCTTGCCTCCCAAAGCCACATCCAACAGCAAGGACCAGGTTGACCTCTGGCAGGCAGAATCGGCGCCCTTTCCCAAACCCGATAAGATCGAGCATCCCGAAGACGAGGAATCACTCTGGCAGGCCGAATCCATGCCCTTTCCCAAAGTGGAGATTCCGCCAGAGGAAGAAGAGGAAGCGGACTCACCCAACGACGAAACACCACGTCGCGATCAGTAGAGAGCTCGCGGCTGCAAGCCGGATGTTTCATTCGCAGGGAACGTAGCCCGCGCAATGTGGTCAAAATTAATCCATATCGTAGACCCGGTATGCGTTGTGCTAAGTTACATTCAGCGGGCAAATCGCATTTGAATGTTGATTTTCCCGCATAATTCTTCAGATTAACCACTAACCCGAGAGGGCCAACCCATCATGAGTGCGCACGATTTTGATAATTCATCCGACGGAGATTGGGAAAACAGCGAAGAACTGAGTTGGAACGAATTTGATTGGCAGCGTTATCTGAAGCAAAACGAAAAAGAAATCGCTGACTTTCTAGGGCACTACCACCGGCTCAAGCACAAGCCCGGACACCTCGACGAAATTGCCCAGCTGATGCGTTGGGAAGTCGAAGACTGGGGCGGAGCAGATTTCGAAGAAACTGACGAAGACTTCGAACAGGAGGAAAAAGATGCCCTCGATACCAATGACATGGAGCCTTACTCAGTGCACAAGCACCCGGTCTACATCGTCAGCCACGGCCTCTATCAACACCTCTTCCACTGCTGGGAGCATTTCCTGACGCAGTCCAAGGGCGCCGTAGACGCTGTCATGGGCGCGAGATTTGCCTCCAGCCTTCACGTCGGCGAATTCAACGCCGTCATGGGCATCAATGCGCTCGACATGGGCGACTTCAACCTCGCCGTGTGCCACCTGAAAAACGGCCTTGCCGCCGTCAACCACACCATGGCCGTCCTTCAGGAGGTCAAGTGTGAGAACGTGCGCCTGCTTCAGGCCTTCCAGGGCGAAGTTCTCCAGGTCCTTTTTGACCTGCGTGACCTCTGGCTCCGCGTCATGGCTGACTGCCGTGAGGAAGAACGCCGCGGCAAGGAACGTTAGTCAGCCTTCTGCTGACTGGCTTGAAGGTTCATCGGTTTGTAAACTGCGGTGTCCCTGTACACACCAAACTTTTCGAACCATACAAGTCGAGCAGCCTTACACACTTGACCCAGCGCGATTGGTCACCGTAACTGTGATCAATTGATTATGTCGCTTAATCCCCGATGCTTCTTTGCCCTCTTCGCCGCGTTGGCGCTCAACCTTTCCGCGCAGGCTCCTCAAATCGCCGCTGGCCCAATGGTAGGCGCGCCCGAAATGCGCTCCATGCCGCTGTGGGTGCAAACTGATGGCCCAGCGGAAGTCGCCTTCGCCTACTGGCCCGAGGACCAAGACACTCAGCGCAAGGTGACCTCGGCCCAGACGACTACGCCGGAAAATGGCTTCGTGGCCAAAGCAACCGCAGGCCCTTTGGAGCCCGGAACGGTCTACCGTTACGAGGTGCTGCTGGATGGAAAGAAAGCCGCCGGGGATGCGGAAATGAAATTCAAAACTACGCCGTATTACACCGACCGCGCGCCGCCGCCAGATTTCACTGTCGCGCTGGGCGGCGGGCACATTGTCAACGACCCGGCATACGATCCGCTCAATCGGACTCCGGGAGGCGGATATGAAATTTTCCTGGCGATCCTCGCCAAACAGCCCGACTTAATGATTTGGGCCGGCAATAACGTCCACTTGCGCGAGCCCGATTGGGGATCCCGTGCAGGCATGATCGCACGCTATTCCAAAAGCCGCGCCCAGCCCGAGCTCCAGCCGCTCCTCGCCGCGGTGCCCCAGGCCGCTACGGTTAGCCAAGGCGAAATCGGCCCGGCGAACACCGGCAAGCACTTCCGCAACTTGGCTGACGCGCAATCTGTATTTGAACTGTTCTGGGCTAACCCGCCGAGCGCACGCAGCGCCGATGGTCTGGCGACCAGCATTCGCTACGGCGACGCCGAATTTTTCCTGCTCGACGACCGCTCCAACCGCAGCCTGGATTTTGACGTGGAAAAGAACCGTGAAATCATGGGCGAGGCGCAATTGGCGTGGCTTCGGCAAGCGCTCAGAGAGAGCACCGCAGATTTTAAAATCATCGTCACCGGCTCATCCGCGCTCAGTCCTTCTGATTCCCAACTGAATCACAAAATTGCCCAGCATGAGCGCGACGGTATGCTTGATGACCTGAAAAGCGATAGAATCAGCGGCCTCATGTTCGTCAATGGCGGCAAGGATTTCGGCGAGTTCACCAAGATGGTGCGCGCCAACGCCCCAGACCTCTACGAGCTGAGCCTTGGCCCGCTAACGCAACGTCCGGCGGACGCCACCCGCGAGCTCAATTTCTTTCGAGTGCCCAGCAGCTCCACCTTCCAGCGGCAATTCGCGATGCTTAAATTTCATGGCGCAGAGAGCGATCGACAACTCACGGTTACGGTTTACAACGGTCTAGGCGATCAACTGTGGACGCAGACTCTGGCGCTCAGCGACATGCAATACAACTAACCACCAACCATGGCTACTCCCATCAATCCGTTTGCCGGCATCACTCCGGAACAGCTCAAGCAAAGCGCCGCCAAGGCCAAAACCGCGGGCATCATCCTGATTGTGCTGGGCGTGTTGGCTGTCATGTTGCCAGGTCTGTTCTCGGTCGGGCTCGAGTTGTTCCTTGGTTGGCTCATTCTGCTGGGTGGCCTGACACAAATCTTTTCCGCCCTATCGCATAAGGGCGTACATGGACAGGGCTGGGCGCTGATCAACGGCGTGCTTGCGGCAATTGCCGGTGGCCTCCTTATTGCGAATCCCGTAATCGGCGTTATCGCGCTCACTGGCATGTTGGGCATTTTTTACGCGGTCGATGGCATTTTTAAAATCATCGCTTCCGTTCAGGCCAACGGTCAACCCGGGCGCGGCATTGTATTCATCAACGGCGTATTCGGCCTGATCATCGCGGGCATCGCCTTCAGTGAATGGCCATCGGCCGCCCATTGGTTCATCGGCATCATCGTTGGCGTAAACTTCCTGATGGCTGGCATGACCCTGCTCAGCTTGGCCAGCGCCGCCAAGAAGAGCGCTTAACTCGCGCCTAATTTTTGGAAGGATCGTCTTCCTGAGCCGTTTGTAAACGGCGGGATTTCGGTTCGAAAGGAAGCAGGAAGGCCTCGCGGAAATCATAACCATTGGTGAAATCCTCGGGCTGGTCATTCTCGGTCTTCCCGAGGACGCCCCACTCCACGAGATTGAAAACGATGTCGCCAAAGTCCTCGCAGCGCTTGATGCCCCAGTGCGTGAGCAACGTGTAAGCTAAAGGACCATACTGCTCCAACGCATAATCGCGGATGCCGGACAACAACTCCTGGCCCGATACATGACGCGTTTCGCGTTCTGGCTCGTCCTTGAGGGATTTGATGGTGTGGTCCAACCCCAGGCGCACAAAATGATAGGCGCCCGCATCGTAGCGGGTGTCTTCCTTGCGAATCAAGGCGACAACTTCATCGAAATCTTTCGCAGCCATGAAACGAAAGAGTGAAATTCCTCAATGCCGTCAGGTCAAGCAGCAGTTCCCCGCACTCAGAAGAACTTCGAGATAAAATAGCGGTTGTTCGCCACCCGACGGTAACCCCACTCACTCAGCGCCGCAAAGATTCGGCTGCGACGATAAAGCCGCTCCAACCACGTGCAGCCGCGCGCATGCGTCAATACACGGTAAATCGCCTCCGCCGAATGGGTGACCACGCCATCGGGTTCAACCAACCTCACGGCCTGTTCGAGCTCCGACTCCGGGATCTCTGGAAAGCACGCCAACATCTTTTGGTAAGGCTCGTAACGAACGGCGTCTCCAGTGCGTCGCTGTAGCCGGTGCGCCGATCGCATGCAAAACCCGCAATCGCCATCCCAAAGAAGAGTTGGCTTTGCCGGTGGCGATTCGACCCGCAGCTTCATCCCAACCATGCTGAACAATTCTCATCGATTGTCCACTCACCATGCGCGACTAATAACTAAGCATTGTCGGTCTTAGGCGCAGTCTTTTTTGCGGCTTTTCGAGTCGTCTTTTTGGTGGCTTTCTTGGCTGTTTTCTTGGTCGCAGCTTTCTTGACGGCTTTTTTAGCAGAGGTCTTTTTCGCGGCGGCTTTCTTAGTCGTCTTCTTAACAGCCTTTTTCGCTGCTTTTTTGGCGCCCTTCTTAGCCGCCTTTTTGGTGGCTTTCTTAGCAGGCTTGTCGGCGACTTTTTTCGCTACCTTCTTTTTCTTTTTGGCTTTTTTGCCAGCACCAGAGGTTTTGGCGTCGGCTTCCGCAGCGGCTTCTTCCGAGTAGATCGTTTCGTGGATTTTGCTCAAGTTGTCTTCGATCTTCTCGACGACAGGCGAAGTTAGCTCGTAAGTGGTGTTAAAGATTTTGGTGAGTGTGTCACAAGTCTTGTCGAGCAAGTCCTCGTGATAGTCGCGCGACTTAACTTTTTGCGTGCGGAGATACTTCTTCAGCTTCTTAGCAAGCTGGCCCTTTTTCAGTTTTTTCATAGCCTTGCCTTTCAGAGATTTAGGCAATGTTAGGCGTCGTATCAGCGTTTGGCAAGAAAACGTTACCCAGCATGAGTAAACGTAACGCCCTATCTTCTGTAGTCACCTATTTAGCGCACTGCGCAAAGCTATCGATGCAACGGGACGGCGCCTAGTAGCCGACCGTGCAGCCGAGGTAATTGATCATCCAGTGCTCTTTCCAGAGGCGATAACGCCCTTCGAATGACAGACGACCGTGCTCTTCCTGGAACTCACGCGGGAGCAGGTAGCCAGACTGCAGGTTGGCAATTTCCAAGCTGGTTTGCTGGCGGTTGATGTCGTCCAAAGGATCGTCATCGTCCCAGGTTTCAACGTTAACGCCTTCGCGAAGCAGACGGCGGCGGTGGTAACGCAAAAGCTTGTCCAGCTTCCGCATCAGCGGCTTGCGAACAATGAACCACTTCTCCGGATAAAAGCCGCCGAAGGGCATCATCAGGTTTGAGGTGATGACGCGCTCGCCTTCCTTGGTCTTGGTGATGAGCACGTAGCAAACCTGGTGCGAGCTCATTCCGTTGGGAAAAAACATGACCTGCAGGCGCACGAGTCCTTGCTCGTCCTGATAAATGCTGGAGCGAATCACGTAGTCGCGAATCAGCTCTGCCTTCAGGGAGTCCAGCTTCTTGAAACCGGTGCTGCGCAGCCAGTCGCGCAAGAGAATGAAACGCTTGTCAGCCGGCCATTCGTCGCCCTCAGAATTTTTGCGAAATCGCGGAAACAACGGAATCGGCCCCTTGCTGACCGCGCAAACTTCGATCCAGTTGTAGAGCGTTTCCAGAAGAAACCAGCCCATAAACGATACCCCTGCAAGGACCCAGAACGGGCGTTCAGACCAGCCAAATTCCCGGGAAGCTGCCGCCACCGTGCAGGCAAACAACAGCCAGCGCAACCAGCGGTTGAAAATCGACAGGAGCGGGCTTTGCCAATGACTGTTCGCAAACCCGATTCCCATGGAGAGAATCAGCAGGCCGAGAACAATTTGAGTTGCAATGGACATTAATGCTGTAGACGGCAAAAATGGAGCGTTGGTTCCATTATTTGCACTAGGGAGTCTGCCCGGGGATTAATTCAAGCGCAATGGCATAATGACGCACAGGAAGCTATCCAACGTCTTAAACACACCAGGGCTTAATTCATCCTTAAACTCGAAGTAAACTTCGTCTTGGGCGAGCGCTTTCAGCGGATCCAGCAGGAACTGCGGGTTGAACGCCACCGTGACTTCCGTGCCTTCGTAGCTGATCGCCATCGATTCGTGGGATTCACCGTATTCGGGCGATGAACCAGTGATTTCGAGCAGGTTGTCGGACAGCTTCAGCTTGACGGAGTTGTTCTTGTCGCTGGTCACGAGGGCCGCACGCTGCACGCACTCCGCCAAGAGCTCGCGCTCGATCTTGATGCGGTTTTCAGTCTCCTTCGGAATGACCTGCTTGTAGTCAGGGTACTTGCCTTCGACGATCTTGGAAACGAGGTAGATCGAATCCACCAAGCCACTGTCGTCATCGGTTGCGATCTGGATTTCGAATGCAACCTGACGGTCACTGAAAGTAATTTTAACGGCTTCGCCCTGCCCTAGGAGGCGCTGGAGCTCGTCGACGGTTTTGGCCGGCAAAATGAGGTCGCCCGCATTGTCTTCGACGACTTCCACTTCCTTGCTGCAAAGAGCGAGGCGGCGGCCATCGGTGGCGACGAGCGTCATCGAGTTGTCGCGGAACTGGAAGAACACGCCGTTGAGGATGTAGCGGTTCTCGTCCTTGCTCTGGGCGTAGGAGACGTTCTTGAGCATGCCGACAACGTCGTCCTGCTGCAGATTGAAAATGTGCTGGTCGGCAAACGAGGGGAGCGGCGGGAACTCGTCCTCGCTGATGCCCATGATGCGGAAGAGGGATCCGCCAGAAGTGATCTTGGCTTGATTGCCGGACGAAGCGTCCACTTCCACTTCGCTGTTGGGGAGGGCGCGGACGATCGTCGCCAGCTTGCGAACCGGAAGCGTGATGCCCCCTGGCTGCTCAACTTCGGCCTTGATGCGGCAGCGGATGCCAAGGTCGAGATTCGTGGTAGTGAGGGAGAGTTGATTTCCTTCGGCTTGAATCAGCACGTTGCTGAGGATGGGCATTGTGGCGCGGGAGCCCACCACGTTGAGCACCTGCTGCAGACCGGTGGCGAAATGATCACGGTGAATCTTGAACTTCATTGGGTAGCAAAAGTGGGAGTTTTCGGACTTACTGGCAACGTTAGATTATTAGGAAAATATTTTATAAAAGTTTCTATTCCCTATTATAGGCGGCGCAATAGTGTAACAAGCTTGTAACTGCCTGTTTTCAAACAGCTTGCGCTGGAGATTGAAGGGGAATAACTCTGAGCGCAAGCCCGAACAACTAATAACATGTCGGTAACTCGCTGGTTATTCCCAACTATCCGCAGAGTTACCCGCAGTTTGTTCCGAACGAGTTTCGGGTGGGTGGCGGAGCTGTTTCATGTGTTCTTTTGCCGCGAAAGCATTAGCTACTCAGTGGCGGTCTGTCTCGGCTAGTTTGCGTTCAAGGCGCGCAATCTCAGATTGCAGTTCCCGCATCATCTTGGCGAGTTTCAGCTCCCGGATCTTGGCAATGCCTACTGCGGCATTCGTCACGCCAATGACCACTATTATGATTACGCCGGCGGGTGCATGGCTCAGTTCTTCAAAGTCAGACCACGTGTGGTAGGTAATCGCGAGTAAGGCCGCGGCGAGGATCAGCTGAGTGTAGGCCCAGCCTCGTTTGTTCTCGATCTGCTGAATTTCGTGCGCAATTTCGGTGCGTCTGTCGCAATCGAGCTTCGGGCAATTGCTGGGAGCAGGCCGTCTAGATTGGTAGTCAGGATCCGAGATCGTTCCGGGCTGCGGGACTGTCCAGCGAAATGTCTTCATGTTTCAGCTTTCATTTGGCTACTAATGCGTCTGGCCCGTGAAAAAGCGCCAAATCGTTCCAGTGCAAACAAGAGGAAAAACACAGTGCTGGGCCGTAAATCCTGTTCGGCAATGTCGTTCATCAGGCCGGCTGTGCCGAGCAGTAGAAAGATCGCCGCCATGCTGAGAAACAAGCTAGGCCGTGGCGGCTGAGCACGATTATGCTCAGCCAAGTAAAGCTCACGGTTGAGTTTTTCAGCGGCGCTGGGCCCTAGTTCAGGGATGGTGAAACGGAAAGTCTTCATCGCTTGATTTCATCAACTTAATGGCCAGGCCAGGCGTTGCAATGAGAAACCGTGATGTGTCGTAGTGAACTCGACGAAGTTGGAACAAAACATTCGCCAGCCCGCGGGCGCATGTCATGATGCGTTGAACCAAACGAATCTTGCTACTTCCCTTGATTGAATGAGCGCGCTTTCAGAATTTCGACTTTACCTGTGCAATTTCTGGGTAAACCGGATTCCGTCGCATACGTTGCGCAACGCGTATTACCAGTATGTGATGGGCTTTGAGCTGCCCGCGAAACCGAGTTTGTTGATGGGATTGCGATTCAACGCAGCGAAGGGATTTCGGATAGAAGCTGGCAGTGTGGTCAATCAGTTTTGCTCATTGGATACGCGCGGAGGCATTACCATTGGCGCCTCGGTGTCGATTTCGCCCGAGGTTTCGATTATTACGGCGGATCACGATTTGCAGGATGCGGGCTTTGCCGGGCGCGTACGGGGCGTGACCATCGAAGACTATGTTTTCGTTGGCGCGCGCGCGACGATCCTGCCAGGCGTCACTTTGGGGGAAGGCAGTGTCGTAGCGGCGGGCGCTGTCGTAACCAAGTCCACGGATCCTTACACCATTGTGGGCGGAGTTCCGGCGCGGGTGATTGGTCAGCGTTCGCGGTCCTTGCATTATCAATTGAACTACCAACGCTTGTTCCATTAAAGGGCAATGGGACGTATCTGATTGCCCTGTGGTTGACAACAAACCAGCGGCATTGATGATGATGACGCAGAGGCTGCTGCCTCGCCTATTCATGAAGCATGTTTTACCAACCGTCATCCTGAGCCTGATCGCCGTGTGCGTGAGTGCGCAATTTGACCTTCCTCCTCCCCCCGGCTACGAAGCGTCGGATGGGCAGAAAGCCCGTAGTAGGGCTGCGCAGAGGCATGCAGACTCGATGCACCGCGGCAGGTTTACTTTTAGCGACCCCGAGGGCGATGTCATGGGGGCAAAGCCTTTTCACTATCTGGATATCGTCCGGTTGACGCTCATTCCGATGACGGAGACAGACACGCTGGTGAGCATCGATTTTGCCGACCCCATGCCGGCTCCAGCTGACGCGAAAGTGGAATCGATCATCTTTTTCAGTCTCGATTTGGATCAGGACGTCACGACCGGTAAGGCGTTTGCGGAACTTGGCGTGGACACATCGATCAAATTTAAGGGGCGGGATAACAGCCAGCCATGGATTGCCGAGGTTAAAGAGCACAGCAAGCCAGCGATGGACTGTCAGTTATCGGTGCACAATCTTTTCCGGAAGGGTAACACATTGGGCTTTTTGCTGCGGACCGAAGGGCCCAAGAATCTGGATCAGTTCAATCTTTATATTGGCGCGCTGGCTGACTATCAGACAGTGGACGCGATGCCCGCGCTCAGAATTGATCTTGCCTCAGTGCGCTTGTAAGCAAGCCCGATCTGCATAAAAAAGGAGGCCTGGTATGGACCTCCCTTTGGGGAATATACGATTTGAAAGTTAGCTTGGAAGTCTGGCAGGCGATACAGGCTCTTCCGATGAATGCAGGTATTGGCGAAGGTTCCAGAAGCCTAACGCCAGACCAATTAAACCAGAGGTCAGCATAAGCGTCTGGTCAATCGACCAGTAAATGTAAGCAAACGCTGTTAAGGCAAAGCCCAGCGTAAGAAAGATAATCGCCAAGCGAAACGCAGTGGCGTCATTTGCTTCAACGGCTTCGCTGTTGAGCGCGGTAATATTTTCCCCCAATCCCTTCATCATGCCCTTAAGCCTACTTTGGCGTTGATTTAGCCACAAGCGTTCAGCTGTGCTTTTATGCTTCATGTGCAGCTCAATCAAAATTGTATCCTTCGGGCATAGAACACCTTAGAGATTTTGAATTCCCTTGGATTTTAGGCCCGCCAGCTAATCCAATCCAATGGTGAAACTAATGGATACACCCGAGTTTGACTGGGGCGCTACCTAGGCTTGCATATTGTAAAGCCGGGTGACAGTTTGATTTTGCTAACCGAGTATTGTTAAACTCTAATCAGGACCTACTTATGGAAATTGTTGCAGGCATTCTCTACATCATCGCCTTGGTGATCGCGCTCATCTATGGCATCCAGCTGCTGATCATTGCATTTAAAGAGCACATCCTTTGGGGGCTGGGCTATATCTTTGTGCCGTTCTGTGGCTTGGTGTTCATCATCATGTATTGGGATCGTTGCAAATCACCGTTTTTGAAATCGCTGATTTCCATTCCGATTTTCATCATTGCGGCTGTCATTTTGGGGATGTCCGCCAGTGGGCAGGCTGCTGCTTATTGAGCAGCCTATCCCGGACACTCCCTAGCGGAAGAGCATTAGGGGTATCTTACAGCGACGGATGAGGTCGGTGGTTGTGCTGCCAATCAGCAGTTCACGAATACGGCTGTGACCATAGGCGCCCATTAGCAGGAGGTCTATGTCGTTGCCTTCGACGAACTCCACAATCTCGTCCTCAACGTCGCCGGTAAGCAGTTGGCACGTTGCATGAATTTCAGTGTCTTCCAAACGGCTCTCCACCACGCGGAGCGCCCGGGCCAGGTGGTCATCGCCATGGCCATTGCTGACGGTGACAACGTCTAACTGGATGTCGTGCAAGGCCGGTTCGGCAATCAACCAGTCAATGGCTTTTTGGGCGCTGGCGCTGCCGTCATAGGCCAGCAATGCACGTTTGATGGTGCGAAATTCCCGATTGCAGATGAAGCAGGGTTGCCGTGCGGCGCGGACCACGCGCTCCAGGTTTCCGCCCAAGTGTTCCTTGGCTTGGGACATGCCCTCACCCCGTTTGCCCAGCACAATGATGCTGGCCGCGTCTTCTCCCGTTTCGAAATGATCCAGCGCATCGACCAGCAGCCCGGTTTCATGATTGAAGGCAAAGTCGGCAGCGTCCAGACCTGCGTCGATCAGCTCTCGAACCGCGGCTTGTTCCACCAGTTGGGCCTTATGCGTTTCCATTTCCTCGAGTGCGCCAGTCATTCCCTGATAGGGGGAGGCGCCGACGCTTCCGCCGAGATCCATGAGGAAGGGGAGCTCGAACTCCCAAAGGCTGGACACGTAAAGCGCATCCACACGGGCTTCGGTCAGCTGAGCCAACCAGCCCGAATAACGGCATACGACGCGGGCGTAGTCCGAGCCGTCAGTACAAGCGAGAATCTTTTTCATGGGGTTATCCTTTCGATGCATACACTGTATGCAGAAAAGCGAGGGATCACAAGCTGAACTCGCCGTAAATCAGTGAATTGCGCAATTTGCGCTAACTAGGGCTTGGCCGAGCCACTATCTGCGATTTCTTTCATTGCCGATGTTTCGCGGGGCAGTACGCGAGTTAATAATCGCAGGGAGTGCGGGCGCCCAATCGTGCGCAAGCAAAGGACTACGTGGGGGGCCCCGCCATCAGCGCCAGGGATAAGAAACTGATCAACATCGAGCGGTGTATTTCCCTGAAACACGATCGCATTGTCGTCCCACTCAACAATGGTGCGTTTACGGCTGGTTTCGATTTTTACAGGCTCTGATGCACTGAGATGCCAATAGAACGAGGTGCGGTCACGCTCCCCAAAGTCGTAGCGCACGGTGTCAATGATGCGGAACTCACCGCCCACCGTCCAAAATAGATCGCGATGCCAAAGGCTGAGTTCGAGGAAGTCATCTGATGCATCAATGCGTAAATTACCTCCTATCGCGTTGAGCTCGCGCACGATGAGCGTCGCGCGTCCTGGCTGGGGGGTGGCGTCGCCTACGCGCAACACATTGCCAGGTGGAATTTTTTGTGGAGTGCGCGTTTCGCTCTCGTCGGGTTGAGCATTGAGCGCAAAGGCTTTCGTTTCGCTGGCGTTCCGAATCAGCACTTGGTTGCCGTGCGCAGTCCAACTGACATGGCCTGCGTTTTCGCTGCTTTCGGGGGCATTGGTTATCGATCCTCGGGCAACGAGTCCGTCGGCTCCGGAGGCCCAACTGGAGCGCCAGAACATCACTGCAGCCTGAGGGTAGAGGCCAAATGTTGGAGGGGGGGAGTAAGCTTCGGCTAGCTCGACTGTTGCCAGAAGAGGCGTGGCTATCGGTTCAGGAGGAACATTATCCAGCCACCATTTAATATCTGGCGACGGGTAAAGCGCACTCTGGAGCATCAGCGAACCGGTGATCGCATCCAGAGCCGGATTATCAGGATCTATCTGCTGCCAAGGCTGCAGCTGGTGCATGTTCCATAATGGCAGAAATGCGAAAAATCGTTGGTCTCTCAGTCGCGAGTCACCGAGCAGCGCGGTTTGGTAAGCGGCCTGAATGAGCGGTCGGTTAATGCTTTGCCAACGCGTCATGGAGCCTGGTCGCTCGGCAAAACGGCCAGCAGTATTGATGGTTTCCAGGCACCAGGAAATCGCCTGCTCATAGTCTGGATCGCCGGGCTTCTGCCCTTCCTTCAGCGCCGCGCCCAGATACTGTCCACATAGCTCGCTGATTGCCACATTGTTTGCCCAGGCATCCTCCTCCGCCAGCAAAGTGGTGATTTTCTCTTTGAGGGCCGCAGTGGAAAGAGTTTCACCCTTTTCGCCCAAGAGCGTCATGGCTTGAGTCTCGTCTGATGGCTTGGGCTCGTAAGCAACGCGTGCTTCCATTGAAGCTTCCACAGCTGCTTCACGATCAATGTATTGTGCACGGATGGTTTTTCGCTGGCTTTCGGAGTCGGGGTACAGCGAAGCTCCGTCTCTGGGCTCGGAGCAGCCAGAAAGCCAAATCCCGGAGGTCAGGGCTAACAACGAAAACAGCCGTGTAGTGTGCACAGCTTCTATCCAAGCAAAATTTTTTGAAATGGCAATGCGTGAGGCGCGCCCCAAGTTTGATTTGGGACTTTTGCCTTAATTATTTCTCCCTTGTCCCTTCGGGACCTAGGTTGGTAGGGGCAAATCGTTCTACTTTCGCTGGTGAAATAAGTAATCCTGTGTTATTTTCCACACGAAAATAGGGTTATATACAAGGTAGCGACGGGCAAGGCGCCTAGGCTCAGTGATCAGCCGAAACAGCCACTCCAAGCCGGACCGTTGCATCCACCGGGGCGCTTGAGGCTTGCGACCGCTATGGAAATCAAATGCCGCGCCGACACCGAGCATCAGGTTGACATTGAGGCGGCTTAGCCAGACGTGCATGAACTTATCCTGTTTAGGCGTGCCCAGACCCACCCAGAAGAAATGCGGTTGCGCGGCGTCAACCTCACTTATCAGCTGCTGTTCTTCTTCCGGGGTGAGATCGCGAAATGGCGGCGTGTAAGTTCCGGCGACTTCCAGATCGGGAAACTGTGCCTTCAATCGGGCAGCCAAAGCTTCGGCTACCCCCTCTCCACCCCCGTAAAAATAATGCCGGAGCCCGGTATTGGCGGTTTGTTCACAAAGCGCCATGAGGACATCGGGGCCATAGACCCGACCAACGCTTTTTTCCGAGCGATGCTTCCCCAGCCAGACTAACGGCATGCCGTCTGGGCTGTTGATAAACGCCCCGTTGTAAATGTCCTGCAACGTCGCATCCCGCTGTGACTCCATTACCCCATGCACGCCACAGAAGCAGACATAGCCTTTGCCGCCGCTCTCCGCTCGCTGGCGAATTAGTCGGCAGGCTGTGGTGAGGTCGCAGGCGCTTACCTGGACGCCCAGCACGTCGTATCGCGTGAGCGGTTTTTCCATACACACTCAGTCATGTTGCATACCCCTTGGACTGCAAGTCGTCATATCCGATTGACCTGAGGGACAAGCCTTTCGGCTTCTGGGGGATTTTTAGCTTGAGACTGTTTTATCACGGCTAATAACTGGTACCTCGCCCTGCTTATGTCTGAAGCCACCATAGTCGACCTGACAACTTTGGCCTCCGCTCCCGACGGTTTGTCGGCGGATGCCGCGCGAGGCGCCGCCCTTAGCCTGGTTTCCGCAGAGATTCCAGCTGACCAAAAGGCCGCCCTCCTCACGACAATGAACGAACGTGGGGAAACCCCGGTCGAGCTCGCCGCCTTTGCGACAGCCTTTCGAGAAATGGCCCGCGATCCCGGACTGAAAGAGATTGCGGAGCGCGCGATCGACATTGTGGGCACTGGCGGGGACAAGTCCGGCAGTTTTAATATTTCCACGACATCGGCGTTCGTAGTCGCCGCCGCAGGGGTGCCCGTATTGAAGCACGGCAACCGATCCATTACCTCCAATTGTGGCGCTGCGGACTTGCTTGCGGCCTTGGGCGTGGACTTGGAGGCTTCGTTGCCCACCATCCGCCATTCGGTGGAGGAGCTTAATTTCGCGTTCTTTTTTGCCCCTGCTTTTCACCCCGCGTTTAAAGAGATCATGCCCGTGCGCAAGGCGCTGGCCGAGCAAGGTCGCCGCACGATCTTTAACCTGCTTGGGCCGCTGATTAACCCCGCGAAGCCTGCCTATCAATTGCTCGGCGTTTTCCCGGCACGCTGGGTGCAGCCTGTCGCCTATGCACTGGAAAGCGTGGGCCTGAAGAGCGGTCTCGTGGCTCATTGTGATCTGGGCGAAGGGCTTGGCATGGATGAGTTTTCCACTGCCGGGCTCAACTTGGGCGCGGGGGTGGGCCAACTCGGCGCTCAGGGCGAAAACGTGCTCTGGAATGCCAATCAACCACTCAACTTGGCGGAACTCGGACTGGAGCCTGGTTGTCTCAATGATCTGAAAGGCGGAGATCTCAATGAAAACCTACACATCCTCGACAAGCTGATGGCGGGCAAGGCGCCGAAAGGCCTGGAAGACACCGTGAGCCTCAATGCAGGCGCGGCGCTTTGGGTCGTCGGCCGTTGTGGCTCGCTCAAGGAAGGCGTTGGCGTAGCGAGGGAAATTTTAACGGGGGGCGCCCTGCGCCGCTGGCTCACTCAACTGAAGGAGTTTTACGCGGGATGAAACTCAAGTATTTTGGCACAGACGGTATTCGTGGACGCGTTGGCGGCGACTTGCTCAACCAAGAGTTCGTTCGCCGCGCGGGTTATGGCGTGGCCGCATTTTTGCGCAAGCACAACCAGGCCAAGCCGATTACTGTGGTCATCGGGCGCGACACCCGCGCGTCGGGGGAAGAGCTCGAAGCGCTGCTTTCGGAAGGTTTTTGCGCTGACCAGATTCATGTGATTCGACTCGGGGTCGTGCCCACGCCAGGCGTCGCGATGAGCCTGCGCGATTTGCATGCAGACATGGGCGTGGCGATCACCGCCTCCCATAATCCGGCTCAGGACAACGGGCTGAAGTTTTTTGATAACCGTGGGTTGAAATTCTCAACCAGCGCGGAAGCCGAGATCGAGCGTTTCATCGACAATGCGGAGATCAAACCGCCAGAGAAATGCTCGGTTTGCGGGCATGACTACGATGGCAGCGCATTTTACGTGAATGTATTGCGCTCGCTGATGCATCAGGGCTGCCTCAAAGGGTGGAAGGTCGTGATTGACACCGCCAATGGGGCGACAGCCGAAACCACCCCCAAGGTGTTTCGCCATTTCGGCGCCGAGGTCATTCAGATTGGCGCCGAGCCCAATGGCGAGAACATCAACGCCGAAGTGGGCAGCGAACATCCGGACCAGCTTGCAGCGGCAGTGCTCAAGCATGGCGCAAATTTCGGCATCGCGCATGATGGCGATGGCGACCGGCTGGTCGTGTGCGATGAGCTCGGGCGCATTGTCCATGGCGATCAATTACTGGGCGTGCTTGGCCTTTACGGACTCCAGACCGGGCGGCTTCGCAAGAAAACCGTCGTGGCCACCATCCAAAGCAACATGGGCCTTGACCGCGCCATCATCCAGGCAGGCGGCAAGGTGGAACGCGTCGACGTGGGCGATCGCAATGTCCTCCACCGGATGCTGGAACATGACTACAATTTTGGCGGTGAGTCCTCGGGGCACATTATTTTCCGCGACTACTCCGTGGCTGGCGATGGGCTGTTGGCGGCAATTCAGCTCGTCGCGCTGTTGCTCGAAACCAAGCGCCCGCTGTCCGAGCACGTCAATGCGGTGGAGCTGTTTCCGCAGGTGACGCAAAACCTTAAAGTTTCCGAAAAAATCCCGCTCGAAGATTGCCCGACGCTAAGCGCCTTGATCGCTGAGCTGGAAAATGAGCTGACGGGCAAAGGTCGCATTTTGGTGCGTTATTCTGGAACCGAGCCCAAGCTGCGCCTTTTGGCCGAGGCTGAAACGCAGAACCTGGCGACGGCCACTATTGGCCGACTCGTTACCGCCGCCCGGGCAGATCTGGATGTGGTGGTTTGAGGAAAAAGATTAAAGGAGAAAGCTAGCGAAGCGTGGGGCATCGGTTAGAGCACTTTTCATCTAGATAGGCCGATTCAGGTGGGGTAGAGATTGGATGCAGCGCAAGGCGGCTTTGATTGAGCGGGCTGGAAGCCCGTGATTGAAATGCCAACGCCGCGAACTTCCAATCTGGCCCCAAGCCTTAAACCGAGTGCTTTTCCGCGCCAGCGTTGTTGGCTTTTCGCTCACAGGCTTCCAGCCTGCGACGCTCAAGCCGCCTTGCTGAACACGAAAAATCACTGCGGCCTGATCGGCCAATCTAGATGAAAAGTGCTCTAGTGTGTTCGCGCCATCCTCAGCCTTGCCTCTCATTGACTCACTGTGCAAATATGCCAACCCAACGCGATGTTCGTGGAGGATGTGAGTCATGACTGATGCTAGGCAGGCTAAACCGCTTTCGCGCGCCCGGTGGGGCGCTGCGCTGGCCCTGTGGGCGATCAGTTGGCCGATGGGCTGGTTCTGGGGCGGTCAGTCGGGGCAATTGATCCCGGCGCTGTGGCCGAGCATCGTCGCGCTGGGCGTTGTTTACTTGACGCGCAATGCGCTGCTCGGGCTGGTTGCCGGCGCCGCTGGCGGGGCAATCATCCTCTGCGCAGGGCGACCTTGGGTCGCGTTTCTGTCGCTGATGGGCGACCATTTTGCGCCGCATTTTACCAGCGAATGGAAAATGAGCGCCGTCGCCTTTACGCTCTTACTCGGTGGCTTTGCCGCAGTGCTCGAGCGAAGTGGCGGACTGGAGTATTTTTTGCGGCGCTACCTTCTGCGGGGCGGCGAAAGCCCAACTCGCTTGCAGGCGGGCGCAGCAGGATTGGGGCTCGTGTGTTTTTTTGATGGGCTGGCCAATAGTGTGCTCGTGGGGCGCTTGGTCAGTCCAATGGCCGAGCGGCATGGAGTGTCCCGGGTGAAGCTGGCTTACCTTGCTGACTCGACAAGCTCGGCGGTTGCCTGCGTGGCGTTTCTATCGACCTGGATTGCCTACCAGCTGTCGATGATCCGCGACGGCTTTGCGCTGATCGGCGAGGAAACCAATCCCTACGCATGGTTTCTGCGCTCGCTGCCGTACAACTACTACTGCTGGTTTACGCTGCTGATGGTGGCGCTGGTTATCTGGCGCAATTTCAACCCCGGGCCTATGGGCGATTTCGAACGTGAGGCGCGCCAAAAGCTTGGCTTGGGCAAAGCGCAGTCGATCGAATCAACTGCAACCTCAGGCGGTTTGGCCCTCTGCGTAATTGCCTTGCTGACGCTGCTCCTGACCTTACTGATCGGTCTGTATGCCTTTGGCGTGCCGAGCGCATTGGGCGAGGATGCGGCTTACTTTCCGTTGACCGCCGATAAGCTGACCGCTGCTTTTGGGAGCAATGCGGGGGCGTTCGTTCTCGTATTTGGCGGCGTTGTGGCGTCGGTCGTTGCGTTGATTTTATTCCCGCTCAGTGGGCGGCGCTATGCCGAAGGCGGGCAGGCTTATGGCGCGGGTGTGAAGCACCTGATGGCGCCGGTATTGATCCTGGTGGGCGCCTGGATGCTTAGCTCGACGTTGGCCGCTTTGGATACCGGCAAGCAACTGGGCGACCTCGTTGGGGCTTGGGCGCCGCTGTCGCTGTTGCCCGTCATCATCTTTATTTTCGGGGCGGTGATTTCATTTTCCACCGGCACCTCCTGGGGCACGATGGGCATCCTGATGCCGCTCGCGATACCGCTCATCGCGAACCATCCGGAAGCGAGTTCCGCCGTGCTAGCGCCGTTCTACGCGGCGGCGGTGGGTGCGGTGTTCAGCGGTGCGGTGTTTGGGGACCACTGTTCGCCGATCAGCGACACGACTCTGGTCAGCGCGATTACCTGTGACGTGACCCCGCACGACCATGTGCGCACGCAGTTGCCATTTGCGCTGATGTCGGCCGTGGCGGCGGCGTTGTTGGGCTTTGTGCCAGTGGGGCTGGGCGCTTCGCCGTGGATCGGTCTGCTGTTGGGGGGAGGCGCCTTGATTGCGGCGACGTTGCTCTTAGGCCCAAAGGCCAACTGAACGCTGGTCGCGCCTGCGAATTCCTTTAAGCTTTTCCCGTAAGCAGAAAGCCTTATAAGAATTGCACCATGGCAGCTAACTCCACCGGCAGCAGACTGAAGCTACTCCTCTGCCTGCTCCCCATTCCGATATTCTGGATAATCTTTTCGGAAGCGCCTTTTGCTCAGGATTTTTCCAAGCCGCTGCTTAACTTGGCAATGGACTGGCGTTTTCGCGTTCGAGGGCCATTGGAAGTGCCAGAGGTGAAAATTGTTTATGCGGACGTCGACGCGCGTGCGATCACTGAGCTCAAAGAGCGTCCATGGCCCCGGGAACAAATGGCGCAAATTGCGCAGATCCTGTTCGAATTTGGCAGCGCGAAAGCCGTGGGTTATGATTTCGTTTTTTCCATGAATACTCCTTCAGAGTTAGTGGATAAGACTAAGTTTCAAGAGAACGATTACTATTTCGGAAAATTCTTCAATGAGTATCCAGGTGTGGTGTTGGCTTGTAATTACACCGGTGTGAAGCTGCCTAAAACATTTAAGGAACTGGATATTAATGAGGCGCGTGAATATGTTAGGCAGCCCTATAGTATAATTCCTTTGGAGTATTTATATGATGACGATAAGATCAATTACGATCACACTCCTGAAAATACATTTCCAGAAATGCCGAGCTTCCCGATTTGGCGATTTAACCGTGGATCAGATGGGATAGGGCTTATTGCCGTTGAGCAAAGCTTGAGCGCAGGACCAGTGCCGCGATACGTGCCTATTTACACAAAATCCAATGGCCCATATTATACGCTAAACTTGCTGAAAGGCTTCGAAGTGCTGATGGATCTCAAGATGAATGAAGAGATCCAGCTCATGCCCAAAGAAGATTTCATGATGTATAAAGAATTTGTCCAGTTGCCTGCGATCAAGGAACTGCCAGACGAAGATACAGTAATGATTTACAGTAAGGAAGGTTCTCCTATTGGTGCATACTCTTACCTTACGGAGCAGACCTTTTACCACTTCTCAGTCGAGTTGGCTTTGAAATATTTGGATCTAACCCAAGATAATCTGGAGATCACGGACGACGCTCTAAACATTTATAACCAAGACGGCAGCTTGTTTCGAAAGATACCCATGATTCTCGGGCAAGTTACGGAAATCAATTGGTTTTCTGCTTGGAAAGACCATGAACTCAATCCACGCGCGAGCGTCGACGAGATTTTCGTGCATGCCAATAATTTGCTTTACGATCCCGATGCGCCCAATGCCAGCAAAGTTGATGTAACAGCGGAAGAGCTGGAACAGCTCAAGGCAGACGCCCGAAAATTTTTCCAGAAATTTAAAGACGCCATCGTGTTGATTGGGCCTGTCGATCCAATTTTACAAGACTTGGCGCCGACGCCCTTCGATTCAACGCCTGAGCCAAAAGTTGCCGTGCATGGCAATATGTTGAAAACTATCTTTTCCGGGAAATTTATCCTACGCCTTGATTGGTGGATGCACGCCATCCTCACGCTGATCCTGACTTACATTGTCGCGGCGCTGGGGACCTATACTGGAAAGAACAGCGCTTGGGTGAAGCTGAGCGCGGGAGCGGTTTTGATTGGCTATGTTGCGTTAGTTTTCGGTTCCTTCAGTGCGTTTCATTTGGTCATTCCGTTTATTGCGCCGGTTGCTTCGGCGATCACCACGACATTGGCTGGCGCGGTTTATCAGCTCGTGGTCGAGGAGAAACAACGCGGCCGCATCAAGGGGATGTTTGGCGCATACCTGTCACGTGATTTGGTGGATAATATGGTGGAGTCCGGCGAGGAGCCACAACTTGGTGGTGAGGAAGTTGAGATCACCGCGTTCTTCTCGGACATTCAGGGCTTCTCCACGTTTTCGGAGCTGTTGCCTGCAGATCGCCTGGTGACGCTGATGAATGAATACCTGACGGCGATGACCGACATTTTGCAGGAGGAACGTGGCACACTCGATAAGTACATTGGCGACGCCATGGTTGCGATGTTCAATGCGCCCATCCATGTGGAGAATCATGCTTTGCGCGGTTGCATGGCGGCGGCGCGCATCCAAAAGCGTCAACTGGATCTTCGCGAAAAGTGGGCGAGTGAAGGCGATGACTGGCCTGAAATTGTTTCCAAGATGCAGACGCGCATCGGCCTCAATACGGGCCTCGCAGTCGTGGGCAACATGGGTTCGGAGTCACGCTTTAACTACACCATGATGGGCGACACTGTGAACCTTGCCGCGCGCAGTGAGTCCGGTGCGAAATCTTATGGCGTCTACATCATGGTCACGGGTGAAACGCGGCAGGCTTGCATGGCGGTCAGTGAGGCTTGTGTCTTCCGTTATCTGGATAAGATCCTCGTCAAAGGTCGGAGCAAACCTGCTGAAATGTATGAGCTTGTCTGCCTTCTCGAGGACCTCGACTACGAGACCGAACGTTGTCTGGAAATTTACCAAAAGGGCATTGACCGCTACCTTGAACAGGACTTCAACGGCGCTATCGAATTCTTCGAACAATCCGTGGAGCTCGAGCCCAACCGCTCAGATAAAAACCCCGAAGCGCCCACCACCCCAAGCGATGTGCTCCTGGCCCGCTGCCTCTACTACCTCGAAGAACCTCCCGGCGAAAAATGGGATGGCGTTTTCGTGATGAAGACGAAGTAGGGGTGTGTCTGTTAAAGTGAGCAAATTAAAAATTAAAGTGTAGGTTGGCTCGCGAAGAACGCTGAATCGCGCTAGGTAGTGTTTTCAAATTAAGCTAGCATCCATACTTTGATCGCGGCGAGCCTTGTAAAAGCGAGGTAGGTTTTTGCAGATTTATCATATCTGGTGGCGAGTCTTCTGGAGTTTTTGAGTTTTGCCATGAGGTTCTCGATGCGGTGTCTTTCTTTGTAAATGTGCTTGTCGAAGGGGGGCTTTTGTGAGCGATTAGGGTTGGGTTTAATGACGGCGATGGCTCCGCGTTGCTTCACACTCAAACGGATGTCATCGCTGTCATATCCCGCATCGGCCAGCAGGTATTCAAAGGGTTTGCGACATTGGTTGATTAGTCCGTCTGCCTGAGTCGCTTCGCCTCGTTGTCCGGCTGTAGCAATAACGGCCAGTGGATAGCCGAGCGAGTCGCACAGCCAGTGTAACTTGGTGCTCAAGCCTCCTCTGGAGCGGCCTAGCGCCTGCGCATCTTGCTCGTGGCGGGCGCAGTTGGCATGTTGATGCGCACGCACGATTGTGCCATCGACCATCACAAACTCGGTGTCTGCTTGATCGTGAAAACTGGCCAGAATGCGCTTCCACAAACCTTGCTGATTCCAACGGCGAAAGCGCGAATAGACGCTCTGCCAAGGTGGAAAACAATCGGGTAAATCACGCCAAGGCGAACCCGTGCGCAAAATCCAAAATATTGCCTCCACAAACAGGCGATCCCGCCGTCGCTTACGGCCTGCATTGCGCTGCTTGGTACTGCTGCCAATCAGCCGATGTTCATTAATTTTTTTAGGGCTGCCCAAGCCTCATCGGTTAACGTCGGACGATAGCGTTGCTTCACCCCTCAATAATCTAAATATATCATTATCAGTCAACAGTTTACGGCGATAAAATCGATTCTTTTGAAAACACTACCTAGTGTGGTGTCAGCGAAGTTTATCTCAAAATAAGCTGTACTTTTTCGGAGAGCCCATTCATGCTCTTTTGCATG
>JAVDPC010000017.1 GCA_031296915.1 Cerasicoccus frondis
CCAGGTGTTGTTTTATATCTATCATCGGTTGCCGGGTTGAGCAAGTGCTGGACCCGGCAACTTCATGTTATCTCTAGCTTCGTTGTGAGCATGGCTGGCGTGTCGCCCCAGCCGCGTTGAATCCAGCCGAAGCCAAGCTCCGGCTAGATCGTTCGCCCACTTTTCGTGTCGGTGCTGCGAGGAGCAGCATTATCAGTTTGAATGGTCCACTCAAACGCCGGCCAAGGCTGGCACCAGGTCGATCAGGTGCGCTTGGGTCATGTCTTCCCAGGTTTTCTTACCGCCGCTGAGTGATGAACGGCCGCCGGAGTGGGCGTCGCCCAAGGCGCCGAGGTTCACCGAGCAATCGAAGAAGAAGGCATCCTGCGTCGTGCTGATTTCTGCAGCGGGCACGGTGATCTTCGCTTCGTAATAGAGCTCCTTCTTGGTGAACTCAAACGTGGCTCCTGGAACCGGTTCACGCTTGCCGTCCACGAATGTAACTTCCCCATTGTAGTCGGCCAGCAGGATGACGTGTTGAACGGTGTCGGCGCTGCTATCCGCAAAGTAAAACTCGGCGGCTGAACCAGTTTGGAACTTTCGGTTGGTCGTCTGAATGTCTGAGTCTTCGACGCGAATATTGATGATCATGTTGTCGCCATCGCGCAGCAGCGAACCCGCAGCGCAAGGGAAGCCCGAGAGGTCGATTTTAAATTCGGCGGCGCCTTCTTCGTTGGCCGTGATCACCGGATATGGGCGCAGAGCGGTGTCCACGCAAAGCACATGATCGGCATCGGCGGTGAGGGTCACTCCGACCGTCTCTTCGCTCACGGCGTTTACTTTGCCAGGCAAAGTAATGGTCGTCGACTGTCCGGCAGGCGCACTGACCTGGGCGCTTTGCGATGCAAAGCTGACGGCCTCGCTTTCCACTGCGATTGACACGGTGAAGTCGGCGTCCGAGAGGCTTGGGTTTTCGACTTCAACAACGATTTCAAACTCGCTGCCCACTTGGTCGAAGCGCAGTCCCTTGGGCTTGGCGCGGGCAATCAACTGGTCGCCAACGCCTGCATAGCTGCGACCGGTATTCGCGATGACGGGGGCGAACTCGCCAAGGAAGCCGTCGCTCTGGTGCGCCTCGATCAGTTCGTCGCACATGGCCCAGATTTTGTCCAAGGGCAAGGTGGCGCTGGTGTGCGGATCGAGCATCACGGCGTGGTAAATGTGCTCGCGCTTACCGGTCAAGGCCGCCTGAACGGTCAATTGCTGCACGTTGACATTGGTCATGCACATGCTGGCGAGCTGCGGCGGCAGGTTGCCAATCATCGTTGGCTGCAACCCGATGGCGTCCACCTGGCAGGGGACTTCGACGCAGCAATCGTCCGGCAGATTCTTGATGATGCCCCGGTTCGGCACGTTGCCATAAACCGTGCGCAGGGTGTTCGTTTCGCGCGAGTGAATGATGTAGCTGCCATATTCGTGGGACTGCGGATTGACGATCATCTGGTGATTGCCCTCGCCAATCAGCTTTGCCTCGGTCTCCTTCCAGGACGCCATGATGCCTTCACAGCGACGTGGATATTCATCCAGCGGCACCTTGAATTTATCGATCATCTCCTGGCCGTGGTGAATGAAATACGGCACGTATTCGCTCTGGTGTTCAGAGCTCTCAGTGACGAAGTAACCGGTGCGGCGCATCATTTCGTAGCGCACGAGTTCGAAGTCGCGTTTCGGGTCTTCCAGCACCTTGTAAAGCAGCGGATACGCATCGCGGCCCTTGTATTGGAACTTCAGGAAAAACGCCATGTGGTTGATGCCAGCCACCAGGTAGCTGACGTCATCCATGGGCAAATGGGTGTGATTGGCGAGCATGCGCGCCGTGCCAAACACCGAGTGGCAAAGACCCACGTGGGGAATGCCCACCTCGGCGTCCACCGCCATGCAGTTCATCGCCATTGGGTTGGTGTAATTCAGGAATAGGCAATCCGGATGTGCGTGATCGGCAATGTCTTTGGCGATTTGATTGATGACCGGGATCGTGCGCAGCGCGCGAAACACCCCACCAACGCCTAACGTGTCGGCAATAGTCTGCTCCAAGCCATACTTCTTGGGGATGTCGAAGTCCCGCATGGTGGAGGGCTTGTAGCCGCCAACCTGAATCGTGCAAATGACATACTTGGCGCCTTGGACCGCTTCCTTCTGGTCCATGGTCGAGGTGACAGTCGCCTTGACGCCGAGGGATTGCGCGACGCGTTTCATCATGATGTCCGCGACCTTCAGGCGATCGGGATCAATGTCCATCAGGCAAATATGCGCATCGGACAGTTCGGGAAATTGCAGGATGTCGCCGATCAAAGTCTTGGCGAAGACCACGGAACCTGCGCCGATAAGGGTTATTTTACAAGACATAGTGGTTGTTATCAGAGTATGGAAACACTCAAACAGCAACTTGAAGTATTTGACAAAATTCCGGTTAATTGTGATATTCCGCTAATGGTCGACTCGTATAAGATCTGTTGGGCTGGGCGTGAGACCCGTAGCTCTCGGCGCTACAATTGGGACAATCGCGTGCGCGGTGAGCAGATGTTGTTTTGTATTCAAAATACCGTTAGCGGTTGTGGGTATATTGAGCGCAACGGTGTGCGTGCTCTGGTCCCCGCGAATCATGCGATGTTGTTCTGGCATGAGGAGGACTCCAGGTATGGCTACGCGGAGGAAAGTAAAACGCCCTATGTGTTGGATTTTCTCACCATCGTTGGGCCGCAATGCGCCGAGATATTTCAGCAACTGGTGCGGCTGAGCGGTGGTGTCATGCCTTTGCCTAAACAGTCCGAACCCCGGCGCTTGCTCGACGAGGTCGGGCGCCGATTCAAAGAAAAGCAATTTCAGGACTCTCTGCATGAGTCGTTGCTGATCTATGAATTGCTGACTTCCCTGTTACGGGACGCCAGTCGCATCCCAGTCGAACGCGACCCAATCGCTTACGCAGCGGAGTACATCGAGCGGCGCTTCCACATGCCCATAACCATGGAAGAAGTCGCCCGGGCTGCAGGAGTCAGTCGCGAGCATTTAACCCGTCAGTTGACGCGGCGATGGGGCCAGTCACCCGGCAAAAAGCTGCAGGAGCTTCGCTTGCAGGCGGGGCGGGATTACCTGCGCCACACCACGGCTCCCATTGAGGCCATTGGCCAGCACTGCGGCTACCTGGACCCCGATGGGTTCGCCCGCGCTTTTGCCCGGCGCTTCAAGCTCTCTCCCAGCAAATATCGGCAGCGCTATCTGGAGCGCAGCGTCAAATAAATCTTTCATGTCAGAGTCAGCAGGCTCTGTGGTTGCTTTGAACGCCGGTTCTCGCGTATGTAAGTCGTTGATTACCAGCGCGAGTTAATAGTGAAAGCCACTCACTAATAAAATGCTCGTGCGTTCACTTTTTGTTTGGCTCAATGCGCTGAATGATTAGTGTTTTATTGAGCACTTTACGAAGCGTCCCGTCCCGCCTGTGTATTCAGTCAGTTGGAAATCAGGGCACAGGCGGGACGCCTATGCTACGGCCAATGCGGCCTCCCCAAAACCTTACCTACCTTACCCACATTACCTACATTACCCACATTTCCCCAACCTCCAAACCTATGAACTTCCTCTTCCCCGAAACACATCCGCCATAGCGACCAGCGCGAGGTATCCCAGTCGACGCTATGCGGGGCCATTCGGTCGCGTGCATTGCGTGACGGGCAAACGGGCTTATTCGCGGGCTGACTTGGTGACAGCAACCAGTCCGCGACGCCCAGCTTTTCGCTTGATCCACTCTTTGCACGACGCCCTATGCCAGCCTGGTCAGCGCCGCGTCGACGTGTGAGCAACGGAGATATCCGTCGCTCCAGCCGGCGGCCCCTGAGCCGTCTGCGCCCCACCTGCGCCTCGTCCCGGCGAGCGGGCGGGTAGGGCAGTGTTCTTTGATATGAAATTACGGTGGATTTACCCCCCCCCCCCTTGGCCCCACTCAGCGCAGTTTTCCGAGCTTTGAAACGCCGCCGTGTGGTGGATCTATATGCTAGTTCTGTTCGAACAGGTGGAGCCCGGTGTCCCTACCGGGCTTGGTATTGCCTCTCCGTTAACCATCAGGATGAAACAAGCCCGGTAGGGACACCGGGCTCCACCTGTTGAAATAGCTTTTTTGCATTTTCGAACACACCCTAAGATGCTACAACTCGATCCACACGAGTGCGCCGCTCGGGGTGGCGTCGAATAGCTCGATCACGTCCGCATTGCTCAGCAACACGCAGCCGTGGCTATTGGGCTGGCCGATGCGGTCTTCCTGATTGGTGCCGTGAATGTATACGTAACGGTCGTGGGTGTCGACGCCTGCTCCGGAATTCGCTCCCGGCTCCAGCCCTCGCAGCCACAGGATGCGGGTGGTGATCAGGTTTTCCGCATTGCGTTCGGCGTCGAGCTCGTAGCAATTCTCGCCGGTGGGCGCGCGGCCCTTGAGGACGGTTCCGGTGGGGAGACCGTCGCCGATTTTCTCCTCGATCACATGGAGCCCGGTCGGCGTGCCGAGGGAGTTTTCGACGCAGCTCGGCGGCTTGCGCGAGGTCGATACGGCGTAGGTTTTTCGCAGTTGGCCGTCCGTTAGTGCGAAAAGTTTTTGCTCGCAAATTGAGACACAGAGAGCATGTTTGTTTGGTTTCACTTGGCGCTCCTGGCAAACCGCGAGTAAGCGCTGATAAATAGAGGCAACATCCATGAGTTATCGTGTAGGCATAGTCGGCGCAACTGGCGCCGTGGGTCAAGAATTGATCGACCTGCTCCATCGTCGAAATTTCCCGATGTCGGAGCTCGTCCTGTTGGCGTCCAGCCGTTCCGCTGGCAAGACCATCACCTGGCAGGACAAAACCTGGACCGTCCAGGAAGCCACGCCCGAATCCTTTGACACGCTGGACATCGCCATTTTCAGCGCCAGCGGTTCCTTGTCCACCGAACTCTGCCCCGAAGCCGCCAAGCGGGACTGCCTTGCCATCGACAACTCTTCGGCGTTCCGTATGGACCCCAAGGTGCCGCTCGTTGTGCCGGAAATCAATCCCGAGGCCGCGCGTGGTCACCAGGGCATCATTGCGAATCCCAACTGCTCAACCGCCGTCGCGCTGATGGGCCTTTACCCGCTCCACCGTGAGTTCGGGCTGAAGCGTTTCTTTGCGGCGACTTACCAGGCTGTCTCCGGCGCGGGCGCCGCCGCCATGGCCGAGCTCGAAGACCAGCTCCGAGCCTGGTCGAAGGGGGAGCCGATGACCGTCAGCGAATTTCCGCACCAGATCGCCTTCAACCTCATCCCGCATGTGGACGTCTTTTACGACGACGGCTACACCAAGGAAGAGCACAAGATGATCAACGAGTCTCGCAAGATCATGGGCATGCCTGATTTGAAGGCGTCCACGACCTGCGTCCGTGTGCCGGTGCTCCGCGCGCACTCCATGGCGATCAACGCTGAGTTCGAACAGCCCGTCGACGTCGAGCGCGCCCAAAAGATTGTCGCTGCATTCGAGGGCGCTGAGCTCGTCGACGCCCCCGCCGAAAAGCAATACCCGATGCCCATCGACTTCTCCGGCAAGGAAAAGTGCGGCGTCGGCCGCATTCGCCGGGACTCGGCATTCGACAACGGCCTTGCGCTGTGGGTCGTTGGTGACCAGCTTTGGAAGGGCGCCGCGCTCAACGCCGTGCAGATAGCCGAGCTGGTTGTGGCCGACAACATCGTTACGCCCAAGGTTAGCGTCTAGCCGCGGGCAACCAGCGGTTGCATCCGGAGATTTTGCTTCGGACAATGCGTGAGGCAGATTAGCTCTGGGCGTTTAAGAGTCCCCCAAACGTTTGGCTTGAAGCCAGGTCAGCGTGTGTCGCCATCCGGGTAAAAACCAGCGTTGCCAGGGGGCGAGCCTTGGGTTGTCCTAGGGGTATGGGACGGAAATCGGCACGATCACTCTGGAGCGCCAAGCTGGCGGGGCAGGGCGTGTCCGGCGCAGTGTCCAGCGCGGAGATCGAGGCTCAGTTTGCGGCCAGGAGGGAACCGTTTGACGGCACAGTGTTGGGCATCGACCCCAGTTTGCGCGGCGCTGGGTTTGCCGTAGTGAAATTCACTCCGGGGGCGCCAGCCAAGCTGTTGGGAAGCCTGACTTTGAAGCTGAAGCCGGCGCTGAGCCAGTCGGATTGTTTGGGAGAAATTGCCCGGGCAGTTTCATCGTTTCTCGCTCGTGAGCGCATCAGTTGTGTGTCTCTGGAGCAGACTATCTACGTGCAGAATTTCCAGACCGCGCAGATCATGGGGATGGCGCGTGGAGCGGCGATTGCGCCCGCAGCGATGCAGGGAGTGCCAATTTTTGAATACGCTCCACTGCGCATCAAGCAGGCAGTCGTGGGCTATGGCCGAGCGAGCAAGGAGCAGGTCGCCGCCATGGTGCGCCAGCATCTCAAGCTCATGGCGGACTTGCCTTCGGATGAGGCGGACGCCGCCGCCGCTGCGATCTGCCACGCCATGACCGGCCAGCGATCATAAAATATATCACGGTTTAAAAAAAGAACTCGTCAACTGCGGAATGCCTAGGCTAGCTTAACGGCGGTTTCTATACGTTACGTGAATTGGCATTACGCAATAGATGATGAGCAACTTGGCCCAGTGTCCGAAGACGAGCTGGTCGAGTTGGCGTCGATGGGGAAGATCGACGGCGAAACCCTTGTCTGGCGCTCCTCAATGTCGAATTGGGAGCCGTTGAAGAATGCCCCGGGCGTTCCGCAAGGCGCGTTAACGACTCTTCCTCCCGAAGCTGAAGCTTCCCCGAATGCCGCGCCGCCTCCGTTGGTGGGGGCAATGGGGCCGCCCATCCCACCAGTCGCGACGCCAATGGTGGCGCCGGTTCAAGCAGCCTCACCGGAGCCCGAATTATTAGGCGTGCCAGCGCTTAACCGCCCGAAGCTGATGATGCCGTTGCCCAGTGAGCCGGTGGTGGAGCGATACGGGAAGGAATACGCCAAGGTTCACCATCACATTCACTTGTATCCCGCGTTTCTCCGGCGTAAAAAAGGCCCCGAGGCGAAGGAGATACTGGAGGAGGATGAATCGAGCTGCTTTTACCACCCGCAGTTTGCGGCGACCAACGTGTGCAGCCACAGCGGGCGCTTCATTTGCGACCTGTGCACGACCGAGTGGAACGGCGAAATCATCAGCCTACAGGCGTTAAACGAAATCAAATCCAAAGGCAAAAACGCGAAGCTGAGTGACTCGAAGAAACTCTGGGATGACATCGCGCTGGCCCTCGTGCTTCTGCCGATCGTTGTTTTTCCGCTCCTCTATGTAACGGCTCCATTGGCGGTCATTATCAGTCTGTGGAAGTGGAAACAGGGGCCGACCAGCATTGTCCGTCGCAGCAGGGTCCGCTATATCTTTGCGATCATTATCGGCCTGATTGAAATCGTGTTCCTGGCTATGCTGGCGATGGGCTACATCACTTTCTTTGATGACTTCTAGGCATGAGTGACGCGCCTCCATACAAGCTCGCCGCAAAAGGTGGAAGCACTTTTGAGCGCCAGAAGGTCTACTTCGGCGAGGATCACTTGCTGGTGATCGACGGCACTTATGCTGAGCGCTACCGCCGTTTGTATTACAAAGACATTCAAGCGTTGCTGCGCATTCCCACTTTCAGTTCCGTGCTGATTCAGTTGTTCCTGATGATGATCATGCTGTTTTCCCTGATGGGGATGGCCAGTGGAGCCAATGCACCCAACTGGGGCGGCTTGTTTGTGCTGGTTCCGACCTTGTTGCTGTTTGCCTACTCACTTTACCTTGGGCGAAGTTGCTCGGTCGGTTTGAAGACGCCGGTGCAGATTGTGCGTTTGCCCGTGTTTGGCACCACGCGGAAGGCGCGCAAGTTTGAAGCAAACCTGACAGAACGGATTGAGGCCATCCAAGGCCGACTGACGAGTGAAGCGTTGCAAGCGGCGCAGTCACCAACATAATCGCTCATAACTTAAATCAACCCGCATCCCAAAACGACTATGCAATGGTACTACTCAAATAATAATCAACAGCTGGGGCCGGTGGAAGAAACCGAACTGCAGGAACTGGCTGGCCGTGGTGTGATTCAGGCTCAGACGCTGGTCTGGCGAGAGGGCATGGCCGAGTGGCAGGCATACCAGTCGGTGTTTGGGCAGACTGCGGCTCCTGCCGGAACGGAGGGCTTGACGACTTGCCCCAACTGCGGCGCCACGACGCCATCGAACACCTTGATCCCCTTGGGAGATAACAAAATCGTTTGCCCACAGTGCAGCGGTGGTTTTTCCCAACGGCTGATTGAAGGAGCATCTGCAGGTGGACAGAAGCCTGAGGGCACTGGCGGCATGACGCCCAACTCTGAATTGAGAGCGCATGCGCGTGATCGCCTTTCGGATCAATGGGGCGCAGCGGCGCTTTTCACTTTCCTGATTTGGTTGATACAGTTTGGCATCAACATGGTGGCCGGTTTTATTCCAATCGTCGGCGCTTTGGTTCCCTACGCGTTGAGTGGCCCCTTCACGCTTGGCTACATGAACAACATGTTAATGATTTCGCGCGGCGAGGAATCCAGTAACGATTACATGTTCAGCGGATTCCAGGACTTCGGGCGGGCGTTCGGCGTGTATATTTTGCCGATGCTGATGATGATCATTCCAATGGCGATTATCTTCGGAGTCATGTTTGCCGTTGCCATTCCGATGTTTGACTCGGGTGGTGAGCCAGGAGCTGGCGAGGCAATCTTTGGCGTCATCATATTTGTATTGGTCCTCATTATTTTTGCCATTGCGATGTTTGTGCAACTGAAGTTCGGCTTGAGTTACTTTCTCCTGGTGGACAATCCTGACTTGGGCGTGATGGACGCGCTAAAAACCAGTTGGAGAATGATGAGCGGCTCAACAGGCAAGCTTTTCGGGCTCTATCTTTCATTCATTGGTTGGTCGTTTCTGGCGATCCTGACCTTGGGGATCGGGTTTTTCTGGCTGGCGCCCTACATTGTCGTTTCTTACGCGCGCTTCTACGACGACTTGTAGTCGGGAGCCTGAATACCGTCCATTTTTCGCCATCCAGTGTCTGTCCTCATCAAGCAGCGTTGTCGGATTCACGGGCATCGTGAAGCCGTTGCGCGTTGCCCGGAGTGCGAGAAATTCTTTTGCCGGGAATGCGTGACCGAGCACGATGGGCGCGTGATTTGCCAGTCATGCCTGACAAGCTTATTGTCGGAAGAGACCAAGGAGGCATCACCTGTCTGGGGGCGCGCGTTGTCGCTTTTGGGCGCAGGGGTGGGCTTCCTGCTGGCGTGGTGGGTATTCTATCTAATCGGCCGCACCCTGCTTTCTATTCCAAGTGAGTTCCACGATGGCTCCTTCCTGAACTATTGATATGGGGCGGAAGAAGAAAAAGAAAGATCGTCCACCGCGCCTGCGCCGAAGCAGGCGTCAGCAGGATGGCGTATCAACGGGGCTGGACCTGATTGAGGAATCGTTGCACTTGCTCAGGCGATTGCCGCTGGGGGCTTGGGCCGCTTACCTCATTGGGACGGTTCCGTTCCTGATCGCGTTCCTCTATTTCTGGAATGAAATGTCATTCAGTGGCTTGGCGGCGGAGCACTTGCTAATGGATTCTCTCGTGCTGGCCTTTTTGTTCGTATGGATGCGGTGTTGGCAGGCCTTGTTTGTGCGCAGCATGTGGAGTCTGGTGCGTGGCCAGGAATTACCCACGCTCGCGCCTCAAGACTGGTTGCGGCTTTTCTTGCTGCAGGCTCAGTGGCAGACCACGGCGATCTTTGCTTTGCCGATACTGGCGTTGCTGACTTTTCCCATGTCGCATGGCTACGCTTTCTTTCAGAACGTCATGATCCGCTCGGCGTTGCCGGAGGAAGAACGCGATAAGTCTATCAGCGTGCGGGCGTTTCGCTTGGCGGGAGTCTGGGCCAGCCAGGGATGGTCGCTGCTGGGCATGCTCTCGTTGTTGGCGGTGCTGCTTTATTGGACGTGGCTGCTTGTGCTGATGACGGTTCCGTTCTTATTAAAGACACTCTTGGGCGTTGATGGCGCCGCGATCCGTAGCGGAGAGTTTTTGGTGATGAACTCCACGGCGAGTTCAATCGCAATTGCCTTGGTTTACCTAGCGTATGATCCCTTGGCAAAGGGCGCTTACTTGATGCGCTGTTTTTACATCGAGTCGCTGCAAAGTGGTGAGGATTTGCTTTTCAGTTTGAGGACGCTGAAAAGCGCGTCGCGTAAGGCCGCGAAAATGGCGATATCGCTGGTTGGTTTGCTGACTTTGGGCTTCGCGCTGAGCCAACCGCTGGCGGCGGAAACCGCGGGTAACGCTGCGCCTAGTGCTGAGTCCATTAATGACGCAATCGATGACACCATGAGCCAGCCTGAATACATTTGGCGGTTCCCCAAAGAAGAAGTCAGTGGCGATGTAGAGCCGCCGGGTTGGTTGGAAGATTTCCAGAAATGGATGAAAGCACAATCTGAACTCCTTGCCGAGTGGCTGCGTAGTTGGTTCGACGATGAAGACGAAAAGCAAAGTGAGCCCTTCGACTGGAACCTGAACTTATCCTGGCTGGATTCCATGACTTATGTGCTGATTGCGGTGGCGGTGATTGCCATCGTCTGGGTGCTGGTGCGCTTATGGCAGAGTCGCATCCCAGCGCCAGTGACGGCGACAAATGCATCCGCGATGGAAGTCATTCCCGATCTGAATCGCGAAGACATTCGGGCGGACGAGCTACCCCGCAATCGCTGGCTTGAAATTGCCGAAGGGCTTATTGCCGAAGGAAATTATCGTCTGGCGCTACGCGCCTTGTTTTTGGCTGAACTATCTTTTTTGGCGGAGGAGGGGATGATCAAGCTCGCCCGCTATAAATCCAACTTGGATTACCGTCGCGAGCTGATGCGGCGTGGCGACTCTTCGGGGGGCATCCTAGACGCCTATCAATGCAGTGCGAACCTCTTTGACGGAGTCTGGTACGGTGAGCGATCCGTTGGGACGCCCGAGATCGAAAACATGCAGGGCTACTTGCGCAACATCGGGCTGGCGTGGTGAAGCAGCATTTCAAAGCACTCCTGTTACTGGCGGTCTGCGTAGGTGGTTTGGTTTTCGCATTGGTCCAGTTGCTGCACGTCAGGCTGGAGCGGGGGGATATGTTTCCGCCCGGTTCGAGTTTACGCGTGGATCCCTTGGGGACGAAGGCTTTGGCTGAGTCGTTGGATGCATTGCCAGGCATCAAGTCGGAGCGAAACTACCGGCATTGGAGGCAAATAGATTTGGCGGAAAATGCGACGCTGTACGTGCTCAATGTTTATCCAGAGCGGATGTTTGAACGAGACAGTGGGCCCAATCGCTTGCTGGACTTCGTTGCTCGTGGAGGACGCGTGATCGTTGCCCATGCTGACAATACCCCAGACTTTGCCGAATGGGATGATGACGATGTCGATGAAGCGGAAGAGGATGATCAGGCCGAAGAAAATGAGAAGGAACGGACGCCTGCTGAGGAAGAGACCGATACAGAGGAGCCAGAGGCAAGTGAAGACGAACTCATGCCTTCGACTTGGAGTCTGGAGATCACGGAGGGCGAATTTGACTCCCCGACCGCCAAGCAGATTGTTTCGGTCGATGCGCCGGAGAAAGTCTTTTGGCGTGGTCAGGATTATTTCTCTGAATTCGATGAGAAATGGGAAGTGCTTTACGAAACGAGCAATGGCCCGGTGGTGCTGCATCAACGCTACGGAAAGGGCGAAGTGATCGCATTGGCGGACCCCTATTTATTATCGAATGAGGCGCTGTTGTTGCATCGAGAGTCTGCCTGGCTGGGGTGGCTGCATGGAGATTCGGAGCAAGCCATATTCGATGAATGGCATTTTGGATTACAAGAGCCAACCGGGGTGGTCATCCTCATGCGCCGCTATCGCTTGGGAGGATTGGCGCTTGGGCTTGCTCTACTGACGACGCTTTTTGTCTGGCGGAATTTATATTCGCTGACGCCGGTGCGAGACACCGCGACCAGCATGAGTGGTGGCGTCGTGCGCTTGACTGGCTCGACGCACACTGGCTTGCGGAACTTGTTGAAGCGTTCGATCGCTCCCGAGGATCTACTGTCTGTCTGTGTTGAACGTTTGGAAAAACTGGGCCCTCAACTGCAACGCATGGCGGGCTGGAAAGAAGCCCAAAAGGCCATTCGCGATGAACTTTCAATGCACGATCAACAAGCGCCTCGCAAGCGTCGCCCGGTGGCGGCTTACCGACGCATCAAAGAAATTTTAACCCAACACCGCATCAACTTGAGATGAACGAAACTCAACCGTTAAAAGAAGTCATCGCCGCAGCGCGTCAGGAAATTGGCAAAGTCATCATCGGCCAGGAAGCCGTGATCGATCAGGCGCTCATTACGATTCTCACTGGCAGTCATGCGTTAATTGAAGGGGTGCCAGGCGTGGCGAAAACCTTATTGGTGCGAACGCTGGCGAGGGTGGTCGGTTGTGAGTCTGGCCGCATTCAGTTTACGCCCGACCTGATGCCTGCGGACATCACTGGCACGCATGTCTACAATATGAAGACGCAGGAATTCGTCCTGGTGAAAGGGCCGGTGTTTACGGACTTTCTGCTGGCGGACGAAATCAACCGCGCGCCGGCCAAAACTCAGGCAGCTTTGCTGCAGGCGATGCAGGAACGAACCGTTTCCATCGATCGCACGAATCATCAATTGAGTTCAAACTTTACGGTTTTTGCGACACAGAATCCGATTGAATACGAGGGAACTTATCCGCTGCCTGAAGCGCAGAAAGACCGTTTCATGTTGAAGATCGATATGGGCTACCCGGAGGAGGCGGACGAACTGGAGCTCGCCCGACGTCTGTTGTCGGTCGATACGCCAGAGCATGCTTTAGCCAGCGGAGATGTGTGCGCCGTATTGACCAGTGATCAACTGGAGCAGGCAAGGGCTCAACTACTCGCCGTGACAGTCAAAGATGAGTTACTCACCTACATGGTGAACATCGTGCGCAAAACGCGGAACCACGAGAGCATTTTAGTCGGTGCTGGCCCGCGCGCGACACAGGCGTTGTTGCTGGCGGCTCGCGCGATGGCGGTGTTGCAGGAGCGGGATTTCGCTACTCCTGATGATGTCAAAGCGGTTGCTCTGCCGGTGCTCGGGCACCGAATCGCGCTGCGGCCCGAGTATGAAATTGAAGGCCTGACCGTGGCTGAAGTCATCCGCCAACTGCTGGAAGCCATCACCGTGCCCCGTTAAGCAATCGATGAAGTTTGCGCCCACCAATCGTCTTGTCCTGTTCGCTGGTCTGCTTTGCCCGGCGGCCTTGCTGGCGCCGATGAATATTGCCTTGTTGGGGATATGCGTGACGCTGTATGCAGCGTTGCTCGCCGTAGCGCTGTGGGATTGGTTGCGGTCGCGCCAAGCCTTGGCGAACATTCGGGTGGAAGTGGCCGCGCTGACGCGATTGTCTTTGGGGAACCCTGGGAAAATTGAACTTTTTATCCACCGTGATGAATCAGTTCCGTGCCGGTTTAATCTGGCGCTTGGGTTGGACGAACCATTGGAGTCAAAGCAAGCTAAGCTCCCCATCACGCTGGCGGAGGAGGGGAATTTCTGGTCGAGCAGTTGGGAACTGACGCCGCGTCATCGAGGCGTCTATCAAATCAATGCCTCGTATGCGGAGGCGACGTCTAAACTCGGGTTGTGGACCTTCCGCAAGGTGTTTCCTGCGCAATCTGAGGTGCGCGTCTATCCGAACTTGAGGCGTGATCGTCGACAGTTGGCGAACCTGTTTTTAAATCGTGGGGTCGTCGGCGCTCATGTTCAGCGCATGGTGGGGCAGGGGCGGGACTATGAGCAACTGCGGGAGTATATGCCGGGAGACAGCATGTTTGACATTCATTGGAAGGCCACGGCCAAGCGCGGAGAACCAGTCACGAAGACTTACCAAATCGAGCGAACACGCGAAATTTACCTCATTGTTGACCATTCCCGATTATCCGGACGCATCGTTGCAGAGGGCGAAAATGGCGGTCCAAACGAAAGCGCCTTAGAGCGATTTTTAACGGTGACCAGCATTCTCAATTTGGTGGCTGCTCGGCAGGGGGATTTGTTCGGCTTGATCACGTTTTCGCATCAAGTCACGAATTATCTGCGCGCCAGCACTGGGCGCGCCCATCAGCAGAGTGTGCAAGATGCGTTATTCGATCTGCAAACTGATCGCACAACGCCAGACTTCGATGAGTTGTTTTCGTTTCTTCGTTTGCGCCTGCGCCGGCGTGCTCTGTTGATCTTCCTGACAGACCTGAGCGACCCATCGGCTGCGGAGTCTTTTGTGAGCCGCGTGCGCATGATTACCCGGCAGCACCTAGTCTTGGCTAATATGATCGTCGGCGACGAGATTGGTCCGGTATTTCGCCCGGATCATGAACCACAGACCATGGACGATTTATACGGGCATCTCAGTGGCCACTTGCGTTGGACAGATTTGACGGAACTCTGCCGAGGCTTGAGGCAGGACGGCGTGGACTTGGCGCTGCTTAAGCAAAACAATTTGGCTGTTGAAATCGTGAACCAATACCTGCGCGTCAAGCAGCGCCAGCTCATCTAATTGCCACATTATGATTATCGACCTCAAGCGCTTCATCCAAACCCGCCAGTCCGAGTGGGCTGAATGTGAGCGCATACTTGAACGACTTGAAGCCAACACGAAACGTCGGCTTGGGCTCGATGAGGCGAGGCGGTTTCATTACCTGTTGGAGCGTGTTGCGGCGGATCTGAATCAAATCAACACAGCTTCAGCAGATCCCGCGACACGGGCTTATTTGGAATCGCTGCTTTCACGAGGCTACAGTGAAGTTCAAGAGACGCAGCGATTGCCGGTTTTAAGGAAAATGTGCAATTGGCTGTTGATCACTTTTCCGCAAACGGTGCGTCGGCATTTTGGGGCGCTCAAGCTCGTCATGGCGGCCTTTTTCGCTGGCTTTCTGTTTGGCGCACTGGCGCTGATGCTGGACCCTGATTCCAAGCCAGTGATCATTAGTTTTGATCATTTGCGTGGCTCTCCGACAGAGCGCGTCGCCGAAGAAGAGGCCAGCCGGGGAAACAACATGTCTTCCGGAAAGACCACGTTTTCCGCATTCCTGATGACGCATAATATCAAGGTGGCCATCTTTACACTCGCGCTTGGAATGACGTTAGGCGTTGGGACGATCATTAACTTGTTTTACAATGGGGTGGGCCTGGGGGCAGTGGCGATGGACTATATATTGGCAGGAGAAACAAAGTTCCTCTGTGGTTGGTTGTTGCCTCATGGCAGCATCGAAATCCCTGCGATACTCTTGGCTGGGCAGGCGGGGTTAGTCCTGGGGCAGGCCTTGCTATTCCGCGATGGCGACAAAGGCGTGGTTTTACGGCTGCGCGAAGTGCGCTCGGATTTATTAACGCTAATGGGGGGCGTGGCGGTGATGCTCGTATGGGCTGGCGTGGTCGAGGCCTTCTTTTCTCAGTATCATGAGCCGGTCATTCCTTATTCGGTTAAGATCGGCATCGGCGTTGTGGAGTTAGTGGGGTTGATCGCATTTCTCACGTATGCCGGTCGCAAAAGTGAGATCGGGCCCGAACCTTTAGGAGAGACGGCATGAGCAGCATGCAGCGGGATAACTCTTTAGTCGTAGAGACGCCCGAAGGCGTGCGCTTCACCATGACGTTGGCCAGCCCGGTTGTGCGTTTACTGGCGCTGGCGATTGACCTCATGATCATCATGACGTTGCTCATCGTGATGGTGTTGGTCTTCTCGCTCATGAGCATCGTCATCATGGAGTTGGCTGGCGCGTTGTTCTTGCTGGCTTACTTCGCGCTTTCTGTCGGTTACTTTTGGCTGCTGGAGTGGGCGTGGCGTGGGCAGACAGTCGGTAAGCGCATCTTTAAGCTGCGTGTGGTGGATGCGCATGGGCTCAAGCTGCATAATGACCAGATCGTGCTGCGTAATTTATTACGCTTCGTGGATAGCTTGCCCGGACTGTATTTTCTGGGAGGCTGTGTCAGCGTCTTGAATCGCCGTTACCAGCGTTTAGGCGACATCGCAGCAGGCACGGTGGTGGTGCGTCAAAAACCGCCGCGTCAGCCGGACTTATCCAGTTTGCCGGAAAATAAATTTAACTCCCTGCGGGAACATCCGCACGTGGAGGCTGTGCTGCGTCAACGCATTCCCCCCGAGTTAGCGATGCTGGCGTTTCAGGCATTATTGCGACGCGAGCAATTGGAACCCGCCGCTCGCGCAAAGGTGTTTGCTGAGCTGCTGGATGCGTTCAAGACGCGGGTTAAACTGCCGGAAGATGTGGTGTTTGGTCTGTCGGATGAGCAAATAATCCGTAACTGTGTGGAGAGCCTCTACCAGCAGAACGCCCAAAAAGGCGGTGCGACGTCACCGCCCGAGCGTGAGATGGCTGCGACTGTTTAGATTGCCGTACTGTATGTGCTGGCTATCTCTCGCAGTAGGGATTTTGCGATATGTGCCAACATAGTGCTTTACTCTTTTCGTGATGTTTTTGAGTTTTGTATCACTATGCGCTGGTGCTACATTGAAAACGGACAGCAAAGAGGGCCTGTTTCGGCTGATGAACTGCAAGCATTGACGACCCAAGGGGTTGTTAACTCCGATACGTTGGTTTGGACCGATGGCATGGCCAATTGGGCCACCTATGAGGCTGCGATGGAAGCCAAGCGAGTAGAAGCCGAAACTCGCCCGCCAATGCCGCTACCGGTCAATGAGGAGATATTGCCGCCAATCGAAGAGGTCAAGGGGACGGGGGGGCTGACGAAAAACTCTGAACTACGCGCCAAATCGTGGCGCGCTTTATCGGGAAATTCGAAGACTGCTATGCTCGCCGTGTTTCTCTTTGGCTTGGTTATTAGCGTGTCCGGTTTTTTGCCCATCTTGGGGCCGCTGTTGGTTACGGGGCCGCTGATGTTGGGCCTATGTGCGTATATGCTGATGTTGTCGCGTGGCGAGCCGATGGGGGTAGGGACTATTTTTGAAGGTTTTTCTCACTATGGCTCAGCGTTGCTGCTGCATCTCATCACATCCTTTTTGACGTTTTTTGCTATTTTCCTGTTCTACCTGCCCTTTACGGCGCTGTTCCTTGTCATGGGCCAGCAAGATCCAGAGACGATGGATACTTCGGCTATGGCGGGTATGTTTGTCGGCCTCGGTTTGTTGTGGATGCTGCTGGTCGCGTTTGTATTCATGTATTTTCAGGCCCGCTTTGCGATGGCGTTCTTCAGCTTGGTGGATACGGCTGATGGAGCGATAGACGCACTCAAAATCGGGTGGGGGATGACCAAGGGCAAATCAGTCAAATTGATGCGTTTCTACATTTTCTACGGCTTGATTGGAATGGCGCTTTTGTTGGTCATGTCCACTGGAGTGAGTATGGCCAGTGCAATTAATGAGACTTTAGGAGCGATCGTTATATTGTTCATGTTGCCATTCATGGTTGTTGGCATGCTCTATATCATCTCGATGCTCTATACTGGCTTGGGCTGTTTCTATGATGATTTAAAGCCAGCTGAGAGCACTGAGAAAATGGAGCCTGCGGCATCGTAAAGTTGACTACAAAAAAAAGCGACCCAGACGGGTCGCTTTAAAAAATTGTTGTGGACGCTAAGCCTTAGCGGCAGAGGCGACGATCATGCTTGATCAGAGCCAGACGCTTGCGGCCCTTGGCGCGGCGAGCAGCGATGACTTTACGACCGCCTTTGGTCTTCGTGCGAGCGCGAAAGCCGCACTTGCGAAGGCGCTTAACTTTATGTGGACGGTAGGTTGGATCCATGATGAAGTGTTCTGTTTAAAAAATGGTGGGAGTAACTGGGCTCGAACCAGTGACCTCATCGATGTCAACGATGCGCTCTAGCCAACTGAGCTATACCCCCGTAAATGGGAAAAGGCAGAAAAAAGACAGTTCAGCCCTCTTGGGCAAGAATTATTTTCACTTTTTTCCTACGTCTAGCTGGACCGATAGATCTGCCCTGTGGACAAATCCAGAATCCAAGCGATCAGTGAGCGGAGAGGATTGCTGCTTTTAAGCAGGTTGGAAATATTTAAAGTAGCCGCACGTTGATCTTTCAACTTTCACATTTTTCCTTTTTCCTTCTCCACCGTGCTCCAATTTTTGCACATTCGCAATCTTGCTCTACTGGACGAAGTCTCCCTGGACTTCGAGCCAGGCTTCACTGCCGTCACCGGTGAAACTGGCGCTGGCAAAAGCGTGCTCTTGGGCGCGCTCTCGCTGCTGGCGGGCAATCGCGCGGAGAAGACGATCATCCGGACTGGCGCGGAGGAGTGCGAGGTGGAGGCGTCGCTGCATGTGGAGGACGGGTCGGCCCTCATTCCATTGCTCGCGGAGCTTGAGTTGCCTGCCTGTGAGGATGGTTCGTTGATCCTGCGCCGTAGCTTGCACCGAAAGCGCGGTGGTAAAGTCTTGATCAACGGCGCCCTGGCAACCGTAACTGCGCTTCAGCAGTTGGGTGAGGTGTGGATCGATTTCCATGGCCCAGGCGAGCCGCAAAAGCTTTTTCACGAGAAGAATCAGCTCTCCCTGCTCGATATTTTCGCCAAGAACGGCAAGGCGTTGGAAAAATACGAGGCTGACTACGATGCTTGGCGTGGCCTTTGGCGCGACATGGATAATCTTCGCAAAGCGGAGCGGCTTTCGCCCGAAGAAGCGGAGTTCTTGCAGGGGCAGATCAACGCGATTAACGAGGTTGACCCATCAGAGGAGTCGATCGAGCAGCTTGAGCGGGATTTCAACCGTCTGGACAATGCCCGTGAACTCAGTCAGCTTTCCGAGCAGACCGGGGATGGCGTGAGGGAAGCCGCCCGCGCTGCCTCCAGTGTGCTCCGCGCTGCCCGTGAATTGGCGGACATTGACCCCGCAGCGGATGTGCTGGCAGGGCGAGTGGATGCATTAATAATTGAAGCAGAAGATCTTGCGGGAGAGTATGATGCCTTGGCTAGCGGTGGAGATTTCGACCCCAGTGAGGCGGAGTCCATTCATCAGCGCATGCAGACTTGGCTGCAAATCCGCCGTAAATACGGTCCCACGACCGAAGCGGTTCGCGCCAAGCGCGATGATTTGGTGCGCAAGATCAGTTCCCAAACCAACGTGGAGGGGCAATTGATCAAGCTTGAGCATCGGGCTGGTGAATTGGAGAAGTTACTCCGCAAACAAGCCGATGAGCTCCGGCGAAATCGTTTGAAGGGGGCTAAAGACCTCGCTGCTCAAGCGAAAGAGCTGTTGACCAAGTTAGGCTTCAAAAAAGCAGATTTCAGCATTGAGGTCGAAACCGAGGATAAGCTTTCGCGCTACGGCCACAGTAACTGCCGCTTCGTTTTTTCGCCCAACGCTGGGCAACCGCTAATGCCGCTCAACAAGATTGCGTCCAGCGGTGAAACCGCCCGCGTAATGCTGGCCTTGAAGGCCGTTCTGGCCAAAGCGGACTCAACTGCATTGCTCGTCTTCGACGAAGTAGACGCCAACGTTGGCGGCGAAATTGGCGCTGCCGTAGGGCGTGAGCTGGCGACCTTGGCGGGTGATCACCAGGTCTTTTGCGTGACTCACCTCCCACAAGTCGCCGCGCTCGCGAGACAGCATTTTTTGGTGGAGAAGGGCCAAGACGAGGATTCGACCACGGTCTCCATTCGCCGCATCGACGAAGATAAAGCGCTGCGCGAAAGCGAGCTCGCCCGTATGCTGGGCGACCGCGACTCCAGCTCCGCCCGTGAACACGCTCGCCAACTCATGTCCAGCAACGTTCCATTGCATCGATAGATTTTTGCAGTGCAAAAATGATGCGCGAGAGGATTTGCCGAATTTGTTGAGCGATCCCTTGCTGTCTGGTCAAGAGGAAGGCCACGTACAGCAAAAGAGGCAGGTCGCATCTTCGTGCAACCTGTTTGACTCCAAGTGTTTGCACAATATGAAAATCGATCGGTCCAGCCAGAGGTTGGTTAGCTGCGACCGCCGGCGGCGAACATTTCCATGATGGTTGGGCGGTGGTCGCGGCCTTTTTTTAAGCCGCTGAGCAGGAAGATGGTCGCTATGGGGAGGCTGAGGACTACGTAGCCAACGCACCACATAGTGATGGCGCCTTCTTCTGGAATGAGGCCAACAATGAGGCCTAATATGACAAGGAGAATCAAGCCGTAGCCGATGACTCCGATCAGGAACTGAGCGCGAAATTGGCGCAAATCACGCTCGTCCCAAGTGCGCCGCATTTCTGCATTGCTCGGGGGTAATGGGATATCGCTCATATGTTATAAATAATCAAGCGATGTGTGTTTAGCAAGGAAAATCGGTGTTTTCGGTAATCCGGCAATGAATTGAAATTGCTCAAATTAGCACTTGCTGAGCATTTCTGAAGCTGAAGATTCTGGTCAGTTGCTTTATGGACGGCGATGCGCGAACTCTGCTTTTGGCTGCGGTTTGACTAATCACCGTCAATGCTGATGCCCATGCGCTCGGCCCTGGAGCGCCAGAGCTTACGGGCAAAGGCCTGAAGGTCTTGATGGCGGTCGTTTTCATCGACTATTTCGAAACCCAACACTGTTTCGATAATGTCCTCGAATGTCACAACGCCAGCCACCGAACCAAACTCATCCGTGGCTAGCATGATGTGGGTATTCTCTTCGGATAAACGATGAAAGAGCACGTCCACGGATTCGGTTTCCGGCGTTACGAGAATCGGCCGCCGCAAATCTTTAAGCTGGAAATCTCTGCCTTCGGTAGCGCAGCGATAGAGCGCTTCCGAGCGAACGATAAATCCAGTGACGTCATCGCGATTTTGACCGTAAATTGGAATGCGGGTAAATGGTTTATCCTTAATGGCGTCGAGGAAATCTTGGCCCGACATCGCTTCAGATATCATAAACACGACCGGTCGCGGCGTCATGATGTCCTCCACTTTCATAGTGTTCAGCTCGAGTATATTTTGGAAAACCGTGCGCTCATGCCGGTCGATGATGCCTTCTTCCTCGCCGAGGTTGGCCATGGCGAGCAGCTCGGCGCGGTCGGTGTGGGTTTCCTCAACACTGCCACGCGTGATAAGCCGGGTGATCTGTTTGCAGAACCAAACCAGTGGGCTGAGGAGCCGGATGAGCCAGGGGAGAATCCACGAAACAATCGGCGCGAAAAATAACGCATAGCGCGCCCCCAGGGTTTTGGGAATAATTTCGGTGACGATGAGGATGGCGAGTGTGAGCACCCCGGCAAAAATGGATTCGCCAACGTTGCCGTAGACCTTCGCATATTGGGCTCCAGCGCCAGCCGCGCCCATGGTGTGGGCAATGGTGTTGAGCGTGAGGATGGCGGACAGCGGGCGATCAATGTCCTCTTTGAGCTTTTCCATGCGCGCGCCCCAAGGCTTGCCGGTGGATTTTGCCGTTTCAATTTTCGAGGGGGTAACGGTCAGCAGCGTCGATTCCAGGAGTGAGCAGAGAAAGGAAAACCCGAGCGCGATCAGCACATATGTAATTAAGAGAAGCATGGTGTTCTAATACTGGAACATGTCCGGTGTGTTGGCACAATATCAACTGGTCTGATTCTTCGCAAATACCTGCTTTCTATTTTTTGATCCAGAGTGCGAATTGGCTGCTTAACTTATATTGGAAGAAAACGCTTCTAATTTGTGCAGAGCCAGCTTAAGGTTCTAGTCTATTGTTTGATCCCCCCAGTAACCAGCCCCCATTGTGACTGAAACCGAAGACTATATCTCCCAAATCACCGCAGAGGTGCAAAACGCCAACCAGTGGTTGCCTGCCCTCTACGAACAGCTGGCCAAGCGCATCGTTGGCCAACAATACCTGATCGACCGCCTACTGGTTGGTCTGCTTGCCAACGGCCACGTGCTGCTGGAAGGCTTGCCCGGCCTCGCCAAGACTTCGACCATCAATGCGTTGGCGTTGGCGGTGAACTCCGACTTTTCGCGCATCCAATTTACGCCTGACCTTTTGCCGGCGGACTTAATTGGCACGCTGATCTACAACGCGAAGGACAATGTCTACACGACTCACAAAGGTCCGCTGTTCGGCAACTTGATTCTGGCCGACGAGATCAACCGCGCGCCTGCCAAGGTGCAGTCCGCGTTGCTCGAAGCAATGCAGGAACACCAAGTGACGATCGGGGATACTATTTACCCATTACCCGAGCCGTTCCTCGTTTTGGCGACGCAGAATCCTGTCGACCAAGAGGGCACGTATCCGCTACCTGAGGCGCAGATGGACCGCTTCATGTTAAAGGTGGTCGTCGATTATCCAGAGGAGGAGGAAGAACTACAAATCCTCGATATCATGGCGCAGACACGGCCGAAGATTCCAATCGAGCCTGTGCTTTCGCCGGAGAATATTTTGGCGATGCAGTCTATCGTCGACCAAATCTATGTCGATGAGTCGGTGCGCCGCTATATCGTCAGTTTGGTCATGACCACACGTGACCCGGCACGTGTTGATGAAAGCCTCGTGCCATACATCAAATATGGGGCTTCGCCGCGTGCGACGATCAACCTCACCCTGGCTGCGCGGGCTAAAGCCTTCTTGTCGGGGCGTGGTTATGTGACGCCAGACGATGTTAAAGATATGGCGCTCGATGTCATGCGACACCGCATCAACACCACTTATGAAGCGGCGGCTGACGAAGTAACCCGCGAGGATATTTTGACGCGTGTGCTCGAACTGGTTCCCGTTCCTTAAGCCCACTTTGGATCGCTGAATTATGAGCGCCAAGCAATGGCTGAAGCGGGTTCGCGCCGTCGAGGTGAAGACCCGGCTTCTTTCCGAGCAACTGCTACAGGGGCAGGCGCACTCGATCTTTACTGGGCGGGGGATCGACTTCGAAGATGTGCGTCCCTACCAGCCGGGTGACGACGTGCGCCGCATCGACTGGAATGTCACCGCGCGCATGCGTGAGCCCTATGTTAAGCGTTTCATCGAAGAGCGCGAATTGACCTTTATCCTGCTTTGCGACTTGAGCTCGTCCGGTGTTTTCACGTCAGCAGAGCAGTCGAAAAATGAACTAGCCGCTGAGCTTTGCGGCGTGTTTGGGTTCAGTGCGATACGCTCAAATGATCGGGTCGGCATGGCCTTGTTCACGGATCAGGTTGAGGCTTGGATTCCTCCCGCAAAAGGCGAAGACCACGTGCTGCACATGATCAAGGGAGCGCTGTTTCATGAGCCGCTTAGCACAGGCACGAACATATCGGAGGCGATTAAATTTTTGGAGCGCGTTTCGGCGCGCCCAGCGGTGGTCGTGGTCATTTCTGACTTCATGGATGAGGGCTTTGAACGGGCGATCAAGTCTGCCAATCAGCGGCACGAAATGATGGCGCTCAACCTCATCGATCCGCGTGATTTCGAGTTGCCTCGCGTGGGATGGGTTACGCTGCAAGACCCGGAAACTGGTGACTTCGTCGAGATCAATACGAGCAAGAAAAAGGTCCGCGAAGCCTACAAAGAACGGGCTATGGCTCGCTATCGGGCGCTGCATCACAAGCTCCGCAGTGGCGGTGTGCCCGCGTTGGACATCCATACGGATCGCCCGTATTTCGTCGATCTCTGTCAATTTTTAACCGAGCGCTCGTCGCGACGATTGGCTTGATGGCGGAAGAAGCGACAGATGCAAACGGTGTTGAGGAAATCGGTCTCATTGACGATTTTACGGTGGCGTCGCCACCAGTAGAAATTAGCCTGTGGTGGTACCTCGGCCCGCTCATTGGCGCCATCATCATTGCCCTTATCCTATGGCAATTACGCTCCAAAATTAAGGCCAAATACATTGAACTTACATCGCTGCCACCGCCTGATCCCGCCAAGGATGCCCGCGCGGAGTTAGCTAAACTGCGCGCCAGCATGGAGGGCATGGCCATGCGCGAATTTATCGAACGCCTGTCGAAGATCTTTCGCATCTATTTGGAGGGGCGCTATAACATTCGCGCCACCGCACAAACGACCCGTGAATTTCTCCGAGCCGCGACGGGGAATCCTGACTTTGAGCAGATGACTCGCGATAAAATCCAGGAATTTCTGGAAACCTCAGACCAAGCCAAATTCGCGCACCGAACAGTGCCGCCAGCAACTGGCGCCGCCTTCCTGGATTGGGTCGAAAACTTTATCAAGGCGACAGAAGTCATCATCAAGCGGGGAGGTGGCAAATGAACGATTTCTGGGCTCGTGTTTCTGAGCTGAGCTTTGCCTACCCATGGTTGTTTTCGCTCCTGTTGCTAATTCCCGTGGCGGTTTATTTTGCCTCACGTCATGGGCCGGCCGGATCAATTACTTTTTCGTCGACGAAGTTGCTCGCTGGTCTGGCAAAAGAGAACCGGGTAAGCCGTGGCTTCTTTCTGCGTTTGCTGCGGATTATCGGGTTGATCCTGTTGGTGGCGGCCGTCGCGCGGCCCCGTATTCCCCAAGGCGAAATACCGGATTCGGAGAAAGGCATCGACGTCATGCTCGTGCTGGATTTCTCCAAATCGATGGATGCGGAGGACTATGTTGTCGACGGGCAAAAAGTGTCGCGTCTGACTGCGTTGAGCAAGGTGATTGGAGAGTTCCTGAACGGCCGTAAGCACGACCGCTTTGGCATCGTGGGCTTTGCTAAATACCCGTACCTGACCAGTCCATTGACGCTGGATTATGACTGGATTGAAAATGCCTTGCTCTCGATTAAAACCGAAGGTGGAACGGCGGTTGGCGAAGGCATTCACATGTCGGTGAAATACCTGCTGGCGGATGAGCAAAAGCGGGCGGTGGAAGCCGATGGAGAAGAGCCCAAAGCGAATTCCAACTGGTATGACGTGTTGGATATGCAGGAGCAGGTGGAAGTCGAAGACTCCCGCGGTCCCGGCAAGCGACAGAAGGTGCTCATCCTCGTCTCGGATGGCATCAGCAACACCGGGATGTCGCCTATGGAGGCGGCGAAAATCGCCAAAGAGCATGATATCCGCGTGCACACGATCCGCATTAATTCAGGCACGGTGCGCCCACGAGATTTGGAGCGCGACGTCATGTACGCTATTGCGAGGGAGACCGGAGGTGAGTTTTTCCAAGCCACTAACACGGCGACATTGATGTCAATTTACCAGCAGATCGACCAGATGGAAAAAACGGTGATCGAACAGAAGCGTTTCCAAAATTTTGAGGAGATTTATTATTGGTATGCTGGGGCTGGGTTAGGTTGTCTGGTGCTTAATTTCCTGCTTTGGCAGACGTTGAAAAGGAGGCTGCCATGAAGCTGATTTATCCAGAAGTATTCTGGTTTGGCCTCCTGGGCTTGGCGTGCTTGTTTGGTGTCTTTGTCTGGTCAAACTGGCGGGCGAAGAAGCGACTGCATTTATTTCTAGGGCCAGCAATCAGCCGCGTGTCCAATCTGGGCGCCGTCTATGCGCGGAATCGCCTGAAGGCGCTGCTATTCTTGATCGGTTTACTGTTTATCGTCATGGCGTTGGCTCGGCCGGTGCTTGAGCCGGAAGAGCAGGAGATCAAGCGTATCGGGATGGATTACTTTATCGTGCTGGATGGCTCGAAAAGCATGCTCGCGACGGATATGGAAGGCAATCGGCTGGAGGCGGCCAAGCGCGCGATCAAGAAACTGCTGGATGTGTCCAACGGTGATCGCGTTGGTCTGGTGGTTTTTGCTGGAAAGGGTTACTTGCGCGCGCCGCTCACGTTTGACTTCGCCGCGTATAATCTCGTACTGGATCATGTCAGCGCATCGAACACCTACCCGGGTGGAACGAGTCTCGAAAGTGGCCTGGAGCGGGTGTCTGATGCCATGGCGCCGATGGATCTTAAACAGAAAGCTGTGATTGTCATTTCCGATGGTGAGGAACTGGAAGGTGATGCGGTGGGCTTTGCGCGGCGTATGGCTAGCGAAGACAACATTACCGTACATACCGTGGCAGTGGGGACGATGGAAGGCGCCAAGATCGAGCTGTTTCGGCGTGGCGACAAAATTCACTATCAACGGGATGCTTATGGCAGCGAGGTTGTTTCCCGGATGGATCGTTCATTGCTTCGGCGGGTCGCTGAAGCTGGTCGCGGCAAATTCATCGAGCTCGACGAAGACGGTGACGCGCTGACCAATTTATACTACGAATCGCTCAAGCCACTGGGCGACGAGGCGGACGCGGCGCAAATGAAAGGCTATGTTGAGTTTTTCCCGATTCCGCTGTTAATTGGCTTCGTGGTCTTGTTGCTACAAATGGTTATCCCCGAGAAAAATATGCGGCATACGCCGCGTGCCATCCTGATCGATGAATAAGTTACCCTTGAGAATCCTAACGATCGGCGCTTTGGCGCTGGCTCCAGCGTGGTCGTTGGCCAAGCCTGATCCAGTGGAAGATTTATTTGATGAGGGCAAATATGCCGAGGCCAAGCCCATCATCGAAAAGCAATTGGAAGCTAGCCCAGCCAATCCCTATCTACTCTACAATCTTGCGTTAACGCACTATGCTGCGGGTAATTATGAGGAGGCGATCGTGTTGTGGGAAAAGGTCCGTCTGTCACCTGATCCTGACTTGGTGACCAAGGCCATGGCGCAGATCGGTAATGCCAGCTACCGCATCAGCGAGGAAATTAAAGAAGCTGGGCGGCAAGAGGATGCGACGATTCAGTTGCGGCGAGCCCAGCATTCTCTGCAAGCTGCCGTTGAGCGCGATGACGATTACGATGTTGCGGCCCAGAATTATGAGTTCGTTTCGGCAAAACTCGTCGAGCACCTCGTGCAACAGGGGAATTCCAAAATCGAAAAAGCCGACACCAAGTGGGTGAAAGGTGAGCGGGATCTGGTATTATTCCGCTCCGCGTTGACCGACTATGAGGAGGCTTTATCCATTGAGCCGGATGATGAAGAGATACAGAAGCTAGTCGAGGATACGCGTCAGCGAATGACGGATTATCTCGCGGCCTCGGGGGAGCGAAATCTTGAGGAGGCAGAGAAGAAATTGGAAACGGTCAAAGAGCCGTCGCCCGATGACCGATTGATGTCGGAGGAGGCGCGCGAATTGAACCATGCAGAGAACCACATCATGGAAGCCGTGGCGAATTTCGAGGATGCCAGTTCGATCAGCCCTGATGATGCGAAGACGGCTCAGGTCGCCGAACAGGCACGAGAACAAGCTTCCAAGCTTATGGCTGAGATTGCGGATAAATGGCGTCAGAATACCGAAGCCATGGAAGAAAAGATTTCGCAAATGGAGCAGCGACGTGACGATATCAACAAGCAACTTAAATCAGAGAAGGGCGAGGAGCAGCGCAGTGATCTGAACAAGGAGTCCAAAGAGTTGGCGCGTGAAATTGGGCGGTTTCAGTACCACGTTCAGGATCAGCAAAAGCGGGCGTTGGAGGATTATGAGCAGGCTCTGGCATACGACCCAGACAATCAGAAAGCTTTTGCCGCGAAGTGGGAACTGGAGAAAAAAATGTCCCAACAGTTTGAAGACAAAGCCGACGCGAGTCTGAACTTCGCCCAGAGCTCGCTGCAGAACATTGAAAACCGGAAGCCTCGACTAGAGCAAATGCGTGAACAATTGCCAACGGCGGACGCAAAGCGCCAGAGCCAATTGGAGAAGGAAATTGAAAAATATGAATCGTATCAGGCTGCCAGTGCGCAGACGGCGGCGGATCAGCTTTTGAGCGCCAAGACGGATCTCGAAAAGGCAGTTGAGCTGGATGCAGCAAATGAATCAGCCCTCAAAAAGCTGGAGGAAACCAGCGCCAGGATTGCGGATGCCTTGGAGCAGGCGGCGGATTATCAGATGGCTTCAGCAGAGCAGTTGGAAGCTGCTGGCAAGGAGGATCAGTCGATTGCACGCATGGAAATGGCGATCAAAAATTTCGATTCTGCGATGGCATTGAGTGACACTGAGCAGCAGCAAGACGCATTAGCGCAAAAACTGGAAGCGGCGCAGCAGGAGCTGCTTTCACAACGCAATGAGCGTTCGCTGGAGCTTGCGGCTGCACAGCAGCAAATGCAGGCCGATCAGCAACCTCAGTTGCAACAGCCTGCCCAGCCTGACAGTGATAATAAGGAGACCGTGGCGATGGAATATCAAGAGATGGTGCAGTTTGCCGAGGACGCTAGTGGCAGCGAGGAGTTTGGCAATTTTGACACCAAGGCGATGAAACGCGTAGTCAAGGACTGGTAGGCTTATTGCGCGGACTTGGGATCGAAAGCATCGCGCAAACCGTCACCAATTGCATTCAGTGAGAAAAGCGTGGCCGAGAAAAACAACGCAGGGAAGAGTAGTAGCCACGGGAACTCTTCCATCGTTTCGGCGCCCTGGTTGAGCAAGTCGCCCCAACTCGTCATGGGCGCCTGCACGCCAAGGCCGAGAAAGCTGATGAACGCCTCCAGCAGCATGACTCCGGGAACGGTCAACGTGGCGAAGACGATGATAACTCCAAAGAGATTGGGCAGTAGGTGTTTGAAAATGATAGCAGTATTTTGCTGCCCCAACGCGCGCGAGGCCTGCACGAATTCCCGCGTCTTCAGCTCCAGCGCCTGCCCCCGCACGATGCGGGCCATGGTGAGCCATTCCACTGCGCCGATCGCCACGAAAATCAGAGCGAAGTTACGCCCGAAAAACGTGAGTAGCAGAATGACAAAGATCACGAACGGCATGGCCTGTAGAATTTCCACACCGCGCATCATGATGCGGTCGGTCGCGCCTCCACGCAGGCCTGAAATGACGCCATATGTCACCCCTATCAGGACAGACACCAGCGACGCCAACAGGCCCACGGCAAAGGATATGCGCCCGCCAACCAGGATCCGCGCCAGCAGGTCACGCCCCAGGATATCGGTGCCCAGCCAATGGTCGGCCGATGGAGCGGTCGCGCCGAGTTCGAGGTTGGTCACTTCGTGATATTTGGCTGGCTGAAAGAAGGGGCCTGCCAGACATGCCAGGATGATGATCAAGAGCACGATGGCGCTAACCACTGCTAACCGATTCTTTCGCCAACGAGCCCAGCCATCAGACCACGGCGACGCGGGCCTGGGGGCAAGATTACTGGCAATCAATTCGCTCATCGAACCGCTTCGTGGATGGCGACAATACCGAATGTCAGGGGCACGGCGCGGACTTCACTAAAGCCGGCTTCTTTTATTTGAGAGCTTAGCGCTTCGCGAGTGGGGAAGCCCTCAATCGAACACGCCAAGTAGTCGTAGGCATCTTTTTTTCCGGTGACGATTGCTGCCAAAGGGGGTAAAATGCACTTGAGGTAGAGGTAGTAGAAAGGGCGAAACCAACGATATGGTTGGGAAAACTCCAAGATGAAAAGGCGACCTCCGGGCTTAAGTGATCGTCGCATTTCCCGTAGTCCTCGCAGACGGTCCTCAAAGTTACGTACCCCAAAGGCGATGGTGATGGCGTCCGTGGATTCCGACTCAAGGGGGAGGTTCAGGCAGTCGCCGAAGCCGAAGGAAATGGCGTCATCGCCAAATTGTTGCTTCTGCTTGGCGCGGGCTTCGTCCAGCATCGGCTCGCAGAAGTCCAAGCCAGTCAGTTTAGCGTCCTTGGGCAATTTACGACGCAGAGCAAAGGCCACATCGCCGCTACCAGTTGCTAGATCAACGACGACCAGAGGATTGCACCGAGAGACCATTTTAACCAGCACGCGCCGCCAGTAGAAGTCGACGCCTCCGCTCAATACGTGGTTCGCAGCATCATAGCGATGTGCGATTTGTCCAAACATTTGGCTGATTGCGGCTCCTTCTGGCATGCCGCTAAAGAATGCAAACTTACTGCTTTTGACAACTCCACTTTTCAATTGATCGGGGAAGTGGACCTGTGGATCGAATGCCTCATTTGAGGTCATTGACAGGACAGCCCCCCTCCGAGGGGGGAGGGGAGCTGCTTCTGTGATGTTGCTGACTGGCTAAAAAATCTTATGCGTCTGGTTCGTAGACATGAATGGTAATGGCGCTGCCATCACTGCGGAGTAATCCGCTTTCAGCGAGTCCGTCGTCGAACTTCTCGTCCATATAGATTGCTAATTCTGCATTCAGGTCTCCGTCTGGAGTGAAGGTTACGGAGGCATTGTCTCCCTCGCCCGCGTAGGTGTATGTGCCTTTAATTGGGGCAGCGGCAAACCAAGCTTTGGGCATCCAGGTTTCCAGGTCTTCGTCCATGGCGGCTGGTAGCAAGCCTTCTTCCATGTCATAAAGGTAGAGCGCGTCGCGGAAGGCTTGGAGATTTTCACCCAAGGTGGTGGCTTGGCTGTTTTCACGCACGCGCTGGAAAGCCGGTATCGCGATGGCGGCGAGGATGCCAATGATGACCACAACAATCATGATTTCCACCAGCGTAAAGCCACGCTTTGCGGTCTGTTGATTGGTCCAGTTTACTTTTGGTTGTAGCATTGTGTTCTGATTTTGAGTTATTTTTTATGATATTCCGTATCGGGACTGCTATCAGAAATTGGCTACGCTTGCTTGTAAAGTAAAATAGTATTAAAAATTATATGTTTTCTTTTTATTTTATTCCGTATCACTTAAAGATTAATGGTAGGTTAAGGTGGGTTGAATGCAGGATGAATGCCCACGGTTGCTCCTTGTAGGCCTCAGATGTTGACTAGAGCACTTTTCATCTAGATTGGCCGATTCAGGTGGGTTAGAGATTGGATGCAGCGCAAGGCGGCTTTGATTGAGCGGGCTGTAAGCCCGTGATTGAAATGCCAACGCCGCGAACTTCCAATCTGGCCCCAAGCCCAAAACCGAGTGCTTTTCCGCGCCAGCGTTGTTGGCTTTTCGCTCACAGGCTTCCAGCCTGCGACGCTCAAGCGGCCTTGCTGGACACGAAAAATCACTGCGGCCTGATTGGTCAATCTAGATGAAAAGTGCTCTAGTGGCGGATGAATGTTTGTCCCGCAACCTGCAGGGGGTGTTGCAAACCGTCTTGTAGATACGCGTGAGCGCTTTTGACTGCCTCGGTTAAAGTCAGACCTTTTGCGACAAATGCGGTTATGGCCGCAGACAGGGTGCAACCGCTGCCGTGCGTATTGACGTCTGAAATCCTGTTGGAAGTCATTTCAAGGATTTCACCATTGGGGAGGTAAAGCATGTCGAGTAATTCGTCACCCGGCAGGTGCCCGCCCTTCATTAGGGTTGCGGCGCCAAAGCATTGGGTGAGTTCTTTTGCCGCATCACGCATCGCTTTCGGCGTCGAAGGTCGTTTGCCCAACAGAACTGCGGCCTCGTCCAAGTTCGGAGTAATGAGAGTGGCCAATGGTAGTAGTCGGGATTTTAGGCAACTTATTGCGTCGCTGCGTAGTAAGCACGCTCCGCTGGTGGCGACCATGACGGGATCAACAATCAGCGGGATTTTCGCTCTTTCAATAAAAGCAGCAGTGGTTTCGATGAGTGGGGCGGAAAAGAGCATCCCGGTTTTCACGGCTCCTATAGGATAATACCCCCATAGCTGCTCGAGCTGTGCTTGCAGGAAGGCGGGGGGGAGTTCTTGAATCGCGTTGACGCCATCTGGGTTTTGGGCGGTAAGCGCCGCAAGTGCCGTAACACCATAGGTTTGGCACGCGGAGAATGTAAGCAGGTCCGCTTGGATGCCGGCTCCGCAACCGCTGTCACTGGTGGCGATGGTGAGGGCAACTGACATATTCATAATCAAAAAATTGATTTAAATTCAGAATTTAATGGCGCAAAGCCTTATGGCGGGTGATAGTGAGTTCCCTTGAGAATATTCGTATGTTCTTAGAAAAATGCTGAGTAATGAGTAAGTCATGCCGATAAGACAAATATTATTGGCGTGGGCAAGTTCTTGAAAAAAGCTTGTCATTACCCATTAACTCTTTGTTCTTCAATGTTTCTGCTCTCTCCAAGAGTGCATAAACCCAAGTTTAACACCCCATTCCAACAACAAATCGTGCGGAGATTTTTACATCGATCTGCTCAACTTGCCATTGCTTGCCTCGGCCTCTTAGCCGGCTCCCTTGTTTGGGGGCAGGACGCGGCGAACATGACCCTGTCCAACTTGCTTGAAGCGGCGGACACGATGGTCGGGCGAAAAGAATTTATAGAGGCTCGCCCTTATTTGGAAGAGCTCGTCAATCGCTTCCAAAATAGCGACCAGAAGGACAACCTCGAAAGCGTCTATTTCTATCTGGCGATTAGTTACTTAGTCCAATACTCGCAAGACAACAGCAAGGACGCCCTGGAGAATTCGATTGAGTGGCTGCAGCGTATGCAGAAGGAGTTCCCGGTCGGCAATAACGCGATCAAGGGGTACCTATACGAGGCAGACGCTTATCGCGGCTTGCAGGACTTCCTCAAGGCATCGGATATTTACGAGAAAATGCTGCGTCCGCCCCTTGAGCAGTTGATGAATTACGAGCAGCGCATGGAGGTGCTCGAAAAGCTCTGTGAGTGCCTCTACATCAAGCGTGAATGGAAGCGCGGCCTGCCATATTTTGAAATGTTCTTGAAGGAAACGCGTGATCCGAACGATCAGGCCATGGCCGCCGCCGCATTGCTCGAAGGCAACATTAAGGAAGGTCATTTCGACAAGGCGCTCGAGTTCTTACGCTTTCTGGTCGGTGAGTCGCCGGCGCGTTACAACTTGCAGTTGAACGTTGCGTTGATCGATGCAGGTGACCGTTTGGCTAAAGAAAAGCGCTACACTGAGGCGATGCTCATGTATCGCATGGTGCTGACGGTTGAGGAGATTAAACAATGGCAAAACAATCGCCTGAAAGATTTGCAAACTCAGTTGGACCGCTTGCGTGTGACCGTTAAAGACACGAGCAATGATCGCGCGATCGAGCTGGAAACGGAAATTTTCAACAGCAAAGCCCAGGTCGAAGCGCTGGAGAAATTGAAGTCCTATACGGCTGAGTTAAAGGTGCGTATTGCCCGTAACTACTTGCTGACCAACCGAGATTGGGAATCCTACTACGCCTACCGCAACATCATTGCAGACTATCCGGAAAATCCGAACATGGAGCAATACATCTATGCGGCGTTCACCGGGGCTACCAAGATCAATAAGCCGGATGCCGTTGTGGATCTGGGGGAAGACTACCTTTCCAACGTGAAATACGTGGAATACCGGGACGATGTCATCATCAAACTCCTCGAATACTACAAGCAGAACGAGGACTATCTGGACTTCTTTGACTTGTCCAAGTCGTTCGTGGTCAAGAGCCCGGATAAGGATTACGCCAAGTCAGTCATCTTCCTGATGGGCGACACCTACACCCGGTTGGGCCAATATGACGAGATGGTGCGGCAGTTTAAGGAGTGGGACAAAAAATACCCGGCATCGGTCATTACGCCGGGGTTGTATTACTGGATCGGCTTGGCCCTCATCCTCGACAGCCAATACGGCGACGCTTGGGAATACTACAACAAGATCCTGCTCGACTACCCAACCAGCACCTATGCCGAGGATTCCCTTTACCGCAGAGGCATTTGCTCGATGGGCATTGAAGAATTTGCGGCTGCCCGGAAGGACTTCAATCAATACATTCGCGAATACCCCAATACGTCACAGCGCGGTGAGGTTGAGTTTTTCCTTGGCGAGGTTGATTCCGCCACCGGCAATGTGAAATCCGCCCTCACGCACTACGGAAATGTCGAAAAATACACCGACAACATTCAATTTATTCAAAATGCCTATTTCCGCATGGCCCAGCTCTTGGAGGCCAACGGTGAATATCAGCAGATGGCTGAAGTGCTCCGTCAATTCATTGAAAATTATGCAGACCGGGGTGAATTGACCGCTGCCATTTTCCAATTGGGCCGCGCCTATGAGCTCAACCAGCAACCGCACCTCATGCTCAAGGAATACATCGAAGCGATTGCGGAGTTTGGTGACGATCCCTATACCTACGGCTTGGACGACATTCTACGTGCTTACCCAGTCAATTATTATAAAAATAAAGAGCTAATCGCGCAGAACCTGAATCTGTTGCGCAAGCTGAATACCGATGCCGCTTACCGAAAGCACATCGCGGAAGACCGTCAGGCAATCTTTGTGTTCCTCGGCGAAAATCCACTGATCTTGGAGCCCATTAAGCGCTCTCTTTACGACAAGGAATTCCGCGACCGTCTGGTGCAAACTCAGGAAGATATCCAGCCTTGGTTGGCTCAGTTTGAGAACTTGGAGCAGGAGTTTCCCACTGAAACTCCGGAAGAGTCCTTCTCACGCCTTTACAAGCAAGCCCGTGAAGATGGTGAAGAAACGCTCGCGCTGCGCTTGCAATTCTCGCTGGATAATATGGGGGTCAAGGTTGATCCGGGCCGTGTCTTTACTGAAGACGACTTTTACTATGCCAGCCCCGTTGCTCTCATTTGGGTCGGGCGTCAGATTCAGAAATACGATCCTTTGTTGGCAAGCGACGCCTTCCGCATGGTCATTGAGGACCACGCCAGTTCCGATCAGGTCTTCAATGCCTTGATCGCACTTGGGGAACTGGAGATGGACGCCGGAAATTATCAGGAGGCGAAGGGCTACTTCGAGAAAGCGGAGGCAGACTTCCCCCGACATTCCGAATTGCGAATGTCCGTTATGCGTCAGGGGGACATCGCCCGCAAGCTGGGTGACCACGCAACGGCGCGTGAAAAATACCGCCAGATCAGCACGAATCGTGAATGGCGCGGACCAGCACATGCTGAAGCTCTTTATAAAACCGGTCAGAGTTACGCAGAGGAAAACGACCTCAAGCACGCTTTGGCTTCTTACCAACGCGTCTACATCGGTTATCCAGTCTACAAGGACTGGGCCTCCAAAGCTTACCTCGAAAGTGGCCGCATGCTCGTGGCGCTGGGAGATAAAGACAAAGCCCGGAGCACGTATGACGAGTTCCTCGCCAATGAGGAATACAAGACCACCGACGCCTACCCAATTATCCAGCAAGAACGGAAGTCCCTCTAATGAAGCGTATTCTCTCAGTTGCCTGCCTCTTCATGCTCGGAGGCGCCGTTGCCCAAGCTCAGGATTATTTCCGTCAGTATGGGAATGAGCCGCTTTCGGTTATCAACCAAACGACTGATCCCAACAGCAAGGAAGTCTTGACGCTTGTTGGTTTGGACCGGGGGGACCTCATTTTGCGTATTCCTGGCCGTCAGGGAGAAGTGGGCATTCCCCTCAACAGTGAAAATTTGAAACTGCAAATCCAGTATCCTGATGATGTCGCGTTGGCAATGCGCCACATGGAAAAGGGAGAGTATGAGGAAGCAATTCCGCTCATGCGCCCGTCTGTATACGCTGTTTTCAAGTATTTTGATATTCCGCCGGAAAGCATGAACGTGCATCCGATCATCAACCAGTATCTGCTGGCGCTGACCAGCACGAAGGACCACGATCAGGAAACAGCGGAGCTCATTCGCCGAATTCCGCTGAAAAAGGCTCCGCCAGCCTTTTCGTTACATGCTTTGCGTTATGTGACTCATTTGGTGGAAATGGGGCAACAGGATCAGGCTCTTCAACTCCTGAATCGCATCCCGATGGACGCCAGTAACACCGCAATGCTGGACATGGTCATGAAGTTTGCCGGCGAACTCCGTGAAGAGGGCAACCTCGATGAAGCTCAATTCCTCTATGATCGCATTCAGCTGTCTGAAGGCACACCTCAGGCCCAACTAGCCATCCTTTGGAGCGCCTATTGTAATGTTGCTTTGGGCCGTGCTCAACTTGCGGACATCTTTGTAGACAAGGCAGGGCGATTGACGCCAGATGACCGGGCCTATTCGCTGGCTCAACTGGTCAAAGCCAAGATTAAGCTCGATACGCTCAACTACACCGCTGCGATGGAAGAAGTCGCTCAGGGGGTAGTCGCTGTGGACGTGAGTTATGAATGGGCGCCTGAGCTCATTTACACCGCTGGCTTCTGTTACGAAAACCTTGAATTTCCTGATACAGCGCGAGAAGTTTACCAGGAAATCATTCTTTTCTGGCCGGAGAACAAGTGGGCAGCTCAATGTGAGCAGGGGCTGTCGCGTCTGCCGCCACCTTCCCCCAAGGAAGAAGCGCCCTCCGGCGCCTAATGCCAAACAGTATAACCCTCTCCCCCAAGAAAAACGTTTCAACGCTCTTATAAAACCAACATCGCAATGCAAAGTATCCGTAAACTCCTCCTCTTAATCTCCTTGGGTTTTGCCCTGTTCGCAGGAGCTGTCACCGCACAGGCCCAGGACGAAGAACCGGCAGCTGAGGAAGCTGCTGCTGAAACCGAGGCTGCGCCCGAAAGCCAAAGCCTGTTGGACATGTTCGCTGCCGGTGGATGGGCAATGTATCCGCTCGGCTTCCTGTCGGTCAGCGCATTCGGCCTGGTGATTTACAATTTCCTCATGATCCGCGAAAAGGCGTTCCTGCGCCCCGACCTCGTTGAGCAGATTACACCAGTCATGGGGAACCTGCAGTTCGATAAGGCCCGCCAGATTTGCGATGAAAACCCGTCTGTCGTGACGAACATCATCTACTCTGGCCTCGACCGTGTGGACCCGGAAAACTTTGACCCGGAAATCATCAAGGAAGCCATGGAGGAATCCTCCACCGAGGAGCTTGCCGCACCGTTTGTGATGATCAACTACCTGTCTCTGATTGCGACGCTTTCGCCGATGGTTGGTCTGCTCGGAACGGTTTCCGGTATGGTGAAGGCCTTCCGTGGTATTGCCGCCGCTGGTATGGGTAATCCGCAAGGCCTTGCTGACAACATTTCGGAAGCGCTCATCACGACCGCTTCCGGCCTGATCGTCGCCATCCCGGCCATGTTCTTCTTCTTCTTCTTTAAGAACAAATACGGAAAGATTGCCTCCAGCGTTTCCAAGCTCGTGGGCGATGTCTTCTTCGAAATGATCCGTGGCCTGCGTCGTCACTCGTCCTAACATTTTTACTAGGATACGCTTGTGAAAACGCACGCCCCCAAGATGGATGATCAGGACTTCGACATCACGCCGATGATCGACGTGGTGTTCCTGCTCATCGTTTTCTTCATGGTGGTCGCCGCGGAAATTACGGAGAAGATTGAAGTTGAGCTGCCGGAGGCCGACAAGGCCGTTGTCCCGGAGGAAATTGGCCCGCGTATGGAAGTGTCTGTGACCGAAGAGGGTGACATTTTTGTGGGTATGGTGCCAGTAGACCTCCGCCAGTTGGGTGACCGGGTTCGCACCGGTAACAACGAAATTGCTGGCTTCAAAGTCTTCCTCCGCGCCGACGAACGCACGCCACATAAATACGTGAATGACGTCATGAAAGCCTGCGCCGAAAATGGCGTGCTCGACGTCATTTTCGCAACCTTTGAGCAGAAATAATGGCCAAGCACATCCCATTTCTGGACACCAAGGATTCGGTCGACCTGACGCCGATGATCGACGTGGTCTTCCTGCTGCTGGCGTTCTTCATGGTCACCACCGACCTGACTCAAGAGGCGGACCTCGGCATCACGCTGCCCGCCATTGCCGAGCCAGATCCTAATGCGACTCCGCCAGACGAGCACATTGTGGAAATCGCGCCCAGTGGCGAGGTCAGGCTCAATGGCACGCCAGTGGATACGCCCGTGAGCATCGACATGCCGCAGTTGGTTTCGACATTGTCTCGCCTCAAGGGCGCCGCCGACGCAGTTGGCCAGCGCACAGCAGTCACTATAGTCGCCGACCCGGATTCGCTCCACCAGCGCTCAATCGCTGTGCTCAATGCCTGCGCCGCCGCCAAGGTGAAGTTTGTCATGTTCTCCCAGGAGTAATGGCGCCGCCAAGAATCTTTCAGGCCGCGAATCCTCGGATTCGCGGCCTTTTTATGTGTGCTGAAACAGTGAGGCTATCTGGCATGTTATAAATTAGCTTGATGTGAGGACTCATGCTGGGTTATCTTTGAGTATTGCCGTGCGAAACCCCTTTCTCGAATCCAATGATGGCGTAAACTATTCCCCGAGAGTGACCATGAAGAAAAAACGTCTGAACATTTCCCGTCTACTGCTCGGGCTCACGGCTGCGATTGTTCTGCACATGGCGTTATTTTGGTGGACAAGAGACATTGCTGTTCAGACTAAAGTTCAGCCCGATCGTCCAAGGTTTGAGTCTATTTCGTTGACGCCGAGACCTTTTCGGACTGACGACACGCTCTATCGGGTGGCAAATACTCCTTCGGTGCGAAGCATCACTGTTAACGATGTCTTGTCATGGCAGTCTTATCCTGAAACGCCTACTTTGGCTCAAAGCGTCAGCCTGGCCCCCCGCTTACCCACGAAGATCTCGACGCAAGAAGCCTTGGCCATCGATTTCGAAATCTACGAGGCATTTCCAGTTTTTATAAATAGCCACTAGAAAGGCTTAACCTCACTTTCGGCAAAATTCTTGTCATCAGTAGCGTATCAGCCTTAGATTACACTACATGAACGCGGCCGAGATTATTGATCAGTTCAAACATTTACCTGAAGACCAGCAGGCAAGGGTTATTGAGTTTTTCCGTCATCTCAACACCGAGGAAGTATCGCTCGCGACCGATTCAGAGACCGCACGTATTGGGGAACAAGTATTTGCTGAGCATCCTGAATTGTTCCGGAAACTCTCCCAGTAATGCCAGTTTTCCTGACACAGGAGCAAGTCGCGCAACTGCATCGACGATCCTTGGAATTGTATGGTGGCCAAGATGGGCTCCGTGATCGTGCGTTGTTCGAGGGTGCGGTCGCGCAACCACAGCAGGTCTTTGCTTATGAAGGTGGAGACAGCTTCGAGCTCGCCGCTGCCTACTGTTTCCACATCGCGCAGGCGCAGGCCTTTATCGATGGTAACAAGCGTACTGCGGTAGCTGCCGGGCTGGTGTTTCTCAATCTCAATGGTGTTAGCACCAATAGGCCGATTACGGACCGTCTTTATGCTGCGATGATTGCTATCGCTGAGCGAAAGATAGGTCGTCGCGAGCTGGCGTCTCTACTACGTGAATTGCTGGCCTAGTTGGCCTCACTTCTTCCGTGCGTTGGAAAACAAAAACTGCTGCGCCAGCCCAGCATACTCGCCGAAGTGGACGCGGCCAAAGTGGGCTACTTGATCGAGCTTCCAGTCCTGCAAGCCATAGGACTCGCTCATGATCCGCTTAATCCAGGTGTCGACGGGAAAGGCTTCCAGACGACCCGCGCCGAAGAGCAAGGCGCAGTCGGCGATCTTCGCGCCAACGCCGGGCAATTGCATCAGGCGTTCTTTGGCTTCGGGGTAAGGGAGTTGCTCAACGACGTCCAGCCAACCGGGCTGCCCTGCGAGAAAATGGCTCGCGACATGAATGTGCCTTGCGCGGTAGCCCAAACCTGCGGCGCGGAGTTCGGTTTCGCTGACATGGTGCAGTGTTGACCAGTCAGGCAGGGCGTGGACACCCGGAATTATCTCGCGACCAAATCGTTTAGCCAGGGTTTCGCAAATCAGCTTAATGCTGGGGATTTGCTTCATGGAACTGCAGAGAAAACCGAGCACGGTCTCGCCGAAAGGTTGTCGCAAAATGCGCAAGCCAGGCCAGTTCGCCATGGCGGCGCCCAGGGCTGGATCGCTACGATGAGGAAGGGCGTCCCAAATCGGCGTAAAGGTCTCGTCGGCTCCCAGGTAAAGCGCGATCTCGCGGGCTACCTGATCGGCAATCCGTTGTGGGGCGCGCCATTCAACGGTCTCATCCACACTGCGTAGTTCGGCGATGTAATGTCCCCAAACGCCGCGCAGAACGCCGTCTACTTGGTTCCAGCGAAAGGCCTGACCGCCATCAACCAGTTCGGTCAGCACTTTTTCGGAGCAGCGGACCACCGGGCTGACCGCCCGCCATTCGCTCCAGGCGCTCACGATGCCTCAGCTGAGTCTGCGGGCTGGCCTGCGGGCGGCTTGCTCCACAAAAAGCTTTCTTTGGTCGCGGCGACATTGCCTTCCGGGTCGAGTAGGCGCACGCGCCAGGCAACCGGCGCTTCTTCATTGGCCGGATGGTCTTCGCCGATGAAGCCGAGCCAGATTTCGCGGTGTGATTTACGTTCGTCGGGCAGTGGGAATTTCTGCGTAACGGGCTCTTTGACGTCAGGACGGAGCATGTCCACCTCGATTGAGCAACCGTTGGGCAGGCTATCGGCAAACTCGGTCATCCGCACGACAAAATACAGACCTTCTCGAGGGCTTTCCTGCGTGCGCAGCACGATTTTTCGGCCAAAGCGTTCTTCGCCATCAAAGTATTCGCCAATGCGCTTGAACGTCTTTTCCGGCTTGTAGTGCCAGACGACGCTGTCGATCTCGACTTCGGGCATTTCCTGCGCCTGGAGTCCCACGGCGCAGAGCAAGGTGAGGGCGATGAACAATCTCCGCATAATGCGCCATGCTGCCGCTCTGCCCCGGCATAGCAATGTTATTTCGTTGCGCCATTGGAGGCGGACGGCTTTATTTTCGGGGATGCTTTCACTAATCCGCTCCCATGCAATTGGCGGTCTGATTCTCTTTGGCGCTAGCCTCACCACTGCGCAAAGCGAGCAACCCAGCGCTCATGCAGCGTTGCTGGAATGGGTGCGGACCGAGAAATTAATTTCCGAAGAAGCGGCCGACTGGCAGGCGGACCAAGCTGTGCTTGCTGACATGATTACGGTGCTGGAAATGGAGTCTGCGCAGATTGAAAAGCAGATGGCGGCAGTCGAATCCACGATTGCGAACTCCACGGCCAAAACTGCGGCTTTGGCCGAGCGGGAGGCTAAGATTCACACCGAGATTCAGGAGCTGGCGGGGCAGTTGCCTGCGTGGGAATCCACTGCGATGGATTCCGTGGAGGCTTGGCCGGCGCCCTTGCGCAACGAGCTGACTGCGTTTTCGACTTTGCAACGCAAAGCTGAGTCGGAACTGGATTGGGTGAACCGCGCAGCCTCATGGATTCAGGTGTTGCAGCAGGCGGACCAATTTAACCGGCAAGTTACGCTGCATGTGGACGTTTATTCGCCGACCGAAGGGCAGGAGTGGGAAGTGCATGATATCTACTTTGGGCTTGCCGGTGGCTATTGGGCTACGGCTGATGGGGGGAAGGGCGGCGTGCTAAAGCCATCGCCCGAAGGCTGGGTCCGGGAAACGGACGCCGCCGCCGCCGCGTTGGCGGAGGACATGATCGCGGTCGCCGAAAGCCGCCGTCCGTCCGTCCACCTCGATGGTCCCGTAAAGGTAGACTAAGCCAAGATGAAATTTTGCCTGATCATTCTCTTGTCGCTTATCATTCCGGCGCTTTGCCGCGCGGATGAGATTGCCGACGCCGCCCGGGCCGATTTGAAAACCGCCATAGAGCGACTGCGCGCGCAGCGGGTCCAGATTGGCGCTGAGAAAGCCGCCTTGCTTAAGCGCTACAACGAACTTGAAGCCAAGGTCCGCGAACAGCGACGCAACTATGCCATGCTGCAGTTGACTGCGGGCCAGCAGGGCGCTGATTACGAGCAGCGTCGCCAAGAGCTGGTTCGGCTGGAGCAGCAATTCTCCGCGCTGCAAACTGCGGTGGTTGAGTATCGCCACTACCTTCAGACTAATCTACATCCGGCCGATCTGGCAGCCTTTCAGGAGCGCTTTGGCGAACCGTTGGAGGAGACCTCGCAAACGGCGGAAATCACGGGTAGTTTGTTGAGCTACGGCATGGATCAACTGCGGGAGGCGGACGCTGGGCGCGTGGTGGAGGGCAAGGCCGTGGGGCCTGGTGGCGAGATCATGGAAGGCCAGTTTATGCTCTGGGGACCGATGGGTTATTTTGCCAATAGCGGCTTGTCTGGCTTCGCCACGAACGAGCAGGGCATGACGCCGCATGTGGCCGCATTTACGGACCCCAGCCACCGGGAGGAACTCAAGCGGGCGTTGGCGGGTGAGGCCGCAAGGCTGCCGCTGGATGCGAGCAATGGTCGTGCGCTGCGGTTGGTGCAGGAGTCAGAAGACGTGGCTGACCATCTCCGGTCCGGTGGTGTCTGGGTTTGGCCGATCCTCACTTTAGCCGGACTGGCGCTACTGGTTATGTTTTATAAGATTGGCGAAATCGGCGTGGTCCGCTTGCCCGGCGATGCACAACTCGACGCGACGCTCAAAGATTTGGCGGCTAACAAAATTGACTCCGTCAAAGAGCAAGTCGCTCAAATGCGCGACCCGGCCCAATCGCTTTTAGCGGAGGCTTTGGAGCGCATTGGCCAGCCGCGCGAAGTGTTGGAAGACGTGCTGTTGGAGCACGTGATTCGCTGGCAAATGCGCTGGGAGCGCGGGCTGGCGGTACTGGCGGTGACAGCGGCGGTGTCGCCCTTGCTGGGGCTGCTGGGCACGGTGACGGGGATGATCGCCACCTTCCGGATGATTGGCGTTTACGGCAGTGGAGAGGCGCGGCCCATGGCAGGCGGCATTTCTGAGGCCCTGGTGACCACCGAACTTGGGCTCCTTGTGGCCATTCCGGCGCTGATTGCGCATGCGATTCTTTCCCGCCGCGCGCAGAGCTTAACTTCAGATCTCGAAGGGGTCGCCATGCGCTTCATCGATGTCTTGCCTGACGCTGCCCAACAGGAGGGCGCCGATGGCTGATCTTGCGCAGTGGTTTGACGCGCAAGTCTGGCCTGTCTGGGAGAAGGGGGGCTGGCTAATGCCGTTTCTCGCCTTACTCGCTCTGGCGATCTACTACACCGCGTTTGAGCTGTGGCGGGACGCCAGTCGTTGGCCTCTGCGCAGGCTGCTGGCTTTGTCGGAGAAGGACCTTCCCGCGAACCAATTACCAGACGAACTGGCGACTGCGCTGGCCGAGCCCACCCCGCGTGACAGCGCGCGGATGTTTGACGTCCTGCGCCGCCGCATTCTCCAGCGTTTGGACCGTCGGATGACGTTTCTGGCGATCCTGACCAGCGCGGCGCCCTTGGCTGGTTTGTTGGGCACGGTGACGGGGTTGCTCGCCACCTTTAGCGGATTGGCCTCCGGCAGCAGCGGCATCGCCGAAGGCGCCGCGTCCGGGCTCTATGAGGCGTTAATCAGCACCCAAACCGGGCTCATTATCGCCATTCCGGCTTACATGGCGATCTATGCCTTGCGTCGTCGTCGCGATGAGTGGGCGGCTGCGATCACCCACGTGGAGAGCATCGGGCTGCGCCCCTTGCGGAAGGAGGCTGCATGAGCCTGCGCGCCCGTCGACAAGCCCGGATAAAGCCGCCTTCGCTGACGGATATCAACCTGTCGCCGTTGATCGACATGGTGTTTATCCTGCTGATTTTCTTTGTGGTCACCACGGTGTTCGTCAAGGAAACCGGAGTAGAAGTCGACCGCCCAACTTCCAACTCCGCTACGGACCTTGACCCGGAAAATATCCTCATTGCGGTCAAGGAAAACGGGCAACTGTTCTATGATGAGCGCGCCATTGCGCTTTCGGAAGTCGAGTTGATTGTCCGCCGGTTGAACGCGCGTGCGCCGCGCCCGGTCGTGTTGATCGCCGATAAGGCGGTGACGACGGAGGTGCTCATGCAGGTGATCGATGAGGCCACGCTGGCCGGCGCGCCATCAATCAGCATCGCTGCGACGAGGGAGGAATCGCAGTGAGCCAGACCATCGACACTTCACAGTGGGCGCGCAAAGCGGCTTCAATGGTTGGCGCCTTGGGGGTGACGGCGGCCTTATTTGTGTTGGTCGTCCCCTTGAGCCATTGGTTGGCGAAAGATCCGGCGACGATTCAGAGCACGCCTTTGCAAACCGTCAACTTGGCTCCGCCCCCGCCGCCTCCGCCGCCCCCCGAATTGCAGGCTGCGGCCATGGAAAATGCATCGGACGCTTCCGCTGCGGCCCCCCGTCCGCTGGGCGCGCCCATTGAGCTGGAGGCGCTGCCGACTAATTCCCCGGCGTTGTCTGGCTTCGTAACGGGCTTGCTGGATGTGGAGAAATTTCCGGTTGAGATGACCGGGCTTGACGAGATCCCCATTTTCGAAGTCGTGGATTTGGATAAGAAACCGGCGCGTATCTACACGCCGCCCAACAACAAGCCCTACGAGTTACAACGCGACGGTATTTCTGGCCGGGTGCTCCTACAGATTCTGATCAGCCCGCAGGGGCATGTCAGCGTGACTGAAGTGGTGTCCTATGATCACGAGCGGTTGGTGAAATATGCGCGGAGCTTTGCCGAGAAGTGTCGTTTTGAATCGCCGCTGCACAACAACCAGCCCGTCACCGCAACGTACCTATTTCCGATTGAATTCTAAGATGAGATTAGGCCGATTCAGTTTTGCTTCACCAGTAGCCTCCGGCGCTTCACTGATCGCATTGATCGTGGGGATTATTTGTCTGGGCGCGCCGTTTGCCTCCGCGATCGATTCTCTGTCTTGGTCAGACCCGGCATTTCAGGCGCGTTTCCTGGGCAGCTACGGGTTCGATGGCCCCCGCGAGCCGAGCGTGACCTCGGAAGAGCAGCAAGTATTGAAGTCGATAATACCGCTCATGTCGCAAGGGCAATTTGTCGAAGCCGCCCGGCGACTGCGGGAGCAAATCACGCCGGAGTCCAGCGCCGCTTTCGATTACACGCTGGGCAACCTTTACCTGCAAACGGGGAACGTTGCGGCGGCGGAAAATGCATACCGCGAGGCATTGCGCAAGCAGCCTGGCTTTGTCCGCACCTGGCGGAATCTCGGGCTGATGCTCGCGCAGGACGGCCAAACGACCGAGGCAATTTCCGCACTCAGCGAAGCCATCGCGAGGGGAGACAATTCAGCGGAGTGTTACGGCGCGCTGGCCTTTTGCTACTACCAGGACGATGACTACGCGACGGCGCTGACAGGCTATGAACGCGCCACATTTCTGGCCCCACAAAGCGCCGACTGGCAACTGGGACGCGCACATTGCCTGATCCAACTGGAGCGGGCGACCGAGGCGCTGGCCATTGCTGAGCGCTATTTGCGCAACTATCCGAAGCATGCTGAGGCGCGCCGCGTGGCGGTCAACGCCTGCATCGCGAAGGAAGACTGGGAAAACGCCGCTGTTCATTTGGAGTTGCTGCGACTGAATCAATTGGCCAACGCACAGACGCTGTTACAGCTTGGACGCGCCTACCTGGCCCTAGGGCTGCCTCACCGGGCGACCCAAGCATTCATGGATGCGCTCAATTTGCGTGAAAAGCCCACGCTGATTCAACTGCTGGAGTCGGCCGAACTCTTGGCGCAGCAGGGAGCATTGAAGGAAACGGAATCGCTGTTGACCGTCATTTTTCAGCAGTACGGCGACGGGCTGTCGGGCGAAGGAATGAATCAACTGCTGCGCCTGCAGGGCCGCCTCAAGCTTATGTCGGGCGAACCCGCCGCTGCCGAGCGTTTATTGGCCGAGGCGTCTTCACGGGACCCATTGAGCGGTCGCACTTTGCTGCTGTTGGGCGCCGCGCAGTTGGAGCTTGGCCATTTCGCGGAAGCGCAAGTCACGCTGGAGCGCGCCACGCAAATGGAGGAGTTTGCCGCCGACGCCTGGCTTGAGTTGGCCCGGGTGCACGTCAAGCAATCACAATGGGACCAAGCCGCTGCTGCCCTGCGTCACGCGCAAAGCATTCGCCCTGAAGACCGCGTGGCCAACTACTTGGAGAACATCCAGCGTTTGGCTGAGCAGGGGAGTTAACGTTTGGTGCTGCGAGTTGCTCTGCGTCGAAATCGATTTGAGTGAGCACTTTTGAATTTTTTCGCAGAAAACGACATTCATTTAGCCTACATTCATATATGAATATGGTATAATGGCGGCATGTCGCACTTATCTCGTTTCCTGCTAACTCTGGTGTGTGGAGCATCCGTATGCACTGCCAGTCATCACATGAATTTCTACATCTTCGATTACAACAGTAATTTGTACATGATGATGAATGGGACCCAGATCACCAAGGCCGGTGACACAAATTGGTCTAAGTCTTCTGAAGCCCTCACTTGGGAATCCCTTGAAACTTCGTTTAACCCCACCAGTGGAAGTATCTCTTTTTTAAGCTCATCGGTTGATACAATCGGTTTGGGCACTGATGGAGAACGCTATTATAACAAAGATGGAACCGTGGAGAATAGCCCAGAGTATGAGGGCGGTCGTGAATTCATCGCAGGCTTCGGGACTGGAGATGTAATCTACTTTGATTCGGGCAGCACTTACTCCAGCGGTTTCGACTTTTATGAGTTTAAAACGAACGCAGATGGGGCTTATTGGCCGGAAGCCTATACCACAAGCGATTATTCGGAGTCTGACACGATGACTTTCTTCGCTAAGGCGACCGGCTATACGCTAGATGACATCGATTTCAGTAGCTATAGTGACTTTTATACTGAACTCACCTTAACTACTGGCGATATCGAGTGGACATTCGCCGGTTATGAGATCGGATCAACTGTATACGCCGATTTCGAAACCACCCAGTACTACCATGTATACCTTGCAAGCTTGAGTGAGGTGGCAATTTTATATGACCTAATCGAAAGTTTTGATAGCTTTACTGATGAGCAAGTTGAAGAAATTGAAAAACTGATAACGACCACAACTTCGGGAGGCGGCGATGACTTGATCGAGCTGCCTGGCATTCCTGAGCCGTCCACCTATGCATTATGCTTTGCTGCCTTCACCTTAGGTGCGGCCTTGCTTTACAGGCGGAGAAACCAGTCTTAAATAGATAACGCCTAGAGCACTTTTCATCTAGATTGGCCGATCAGGTCGCAGTGATTTTTCGTGTCCAGCAAGGCGGCTTGAGCGTCACAGGCTGGAAGCCTGTGAGCGAAAAGCCAACAACGCTGGCGCGGAAAAGCACTCGGTTTAGGGCTTGGGGCCAGATTGGAAGTTCGCGGCGTTGGCATTTCAATCACGGGCTTCCAGCCCGCTCAATCAAAGCCGCCTTGCGCTGCATCCAATCTCTAACCCACCTGACTCGGCCAATCTAGATGAGAAGTGCTCTAACGTTTACTTGGTTATTGCTTCGACTGCGTCCGCGCAGCGAATGCCATCCAACGCGGCGCTGACAATGCCGCCAGCATAACCGGCGCCCTCGGCGCAGGGGTAGAGCCCCATGACCTCAGGGTGCTGCAAACTGTCGGGGTCGCGGGGAATGCGCACGGGAGAACTGGTGCGCGTTTCAAAGCCGATTAGGTTGCAATCCTCGGTGATGTAGCCGCGCATCTGTTGACCAAATATTTTCAGCCCGCGACGCAGGCGGCTGACGATCCACGCCGGCAACAACTCGTCGATGCGGGCGGGTTTGATGCCTGGAAAATAACTGGCGCCGGGGAGGGACGCGGAGTCCTTGCCCTGCAGGAAATCCGTCACCCGCTGTCCGGGCGCGACTTGTCCGCCGCCGCCTGCTCGCTTGGCCGTTGTTTCCAGTTGCTTCTGGAATGCGATGCCCGCCAGCACGCCATACTCACGCTGGAATGGAGCGGTGTCCTCCGGCTCCACGGTCACGACCATGCCGCTGTTTGCGTAGGGTGAATCGCGGCGTGCAAGGCTCATTCCGTTGACCACGACTTCGTCATTTTCGGTCGCCGCTGGCACAATGAATCCCCCCGGGCACATGCAGAAGGAATGGACGCCACGATCATCAATTTTCGTCGCCAAGCGATAGCTGGCGGCCGGCAGATAGCGTGGTCGTTCTTGCCCCTTGGGGTAGTGGTATTGGAGGCTGTCAATCAGCGGTTGAGGATGCTCGATGCGGACGCCGACGGCGAACGGCTTCTGTTCCAGCAGGATGCTCTTGCGGTGCAGTAGCTGATAGATGTCGCGCGCGGAATGGCCCGTTGCAAGGATGACGTGGTCGGCGCGGAAGGTGCGTCCGTCGGCCGTTTGCACGCCTTCCATTTGCTGGTTGGCGATGAGGAGGTCGGTCACTTTGGCTCCGAAATGGACCTCGCCGCCTGCCGCAATGATCGACTCCCGCATCGCCATGACGACCTTGGGCAAGAGGTTGGAGCCGATGTGCGGATGGGCGTCGACCAGGATGCGTTCTGGCGCGCCGTGGGCTACGAGGGTCTCATACACGGTGCGGACGGGGCCGCGTTTGGTGGCGCGGGTGTAGAGCTTGCCGTCGGAGAAAGTGCCGGCGCCGCCCTCGCCAAAGCAGTAGTTGGAGTCCTCGATGACAGTGCCCTGCTTGAGGATGGGCCCGAGGTCAAAACGGCGCGCCGAGGCGTCTTTGCCACGCTCCAGTAGAATCGGCTTCAATCCGCGTTCCAAACACCGCAGCCCGGCAAACAACCCCGCAGGACCGCAACCAATGATAATGACCGTCTTCGCGGTGGAGCTGACTGTGGGATAATTCGGCTCCAGCATGGGCTCTGGCGGTAATGGCTGATCCAGCCCCACCTCGAACCGCAGTTGCGCCTTAATCTGCTTTTGCCGCGCATCGATCGAATGCTTGCGCAAACGAAAATCCACCACGCGCTCAATGCTCACATCCAGCTTCGCGGCCAGCGCCGCGCGTTGGGCATCCGTCTCGTCGGATTGCTCAATGGGCAGGATTATATCCACTAAAAGCGGCGCAGGGTTGGAATCGGAATCAGGCATTCGTGCCTGCAGTGATGCGCGAGAATTACGCCGGGAACAAGACTAAGTTAACATGCCTGTGTCGAGTAGACTATAGCTTCTACTTGATATACGATCGATACAGAACTCAAAAAGTTATTGTTTAGTGAATGATCAATTTCAGCGATTACTGGTGACTATCTTTTTCAACATATATAGATAATTCTGTTTTTGAGGCCAAGGAGTTGGGATCGCGCGGGAACTTTCTTATCCTATATTTTCCATCTGGATCCTTACCTTCTGTCGCCCGGAATGTGCTAAGCGCTGCAGCATATCCGGTATTGTAGCTTGATTTTGCAAAAGTATCGTCCTCGCGGTCTTTACTTGTTCGCTTATTCAATCGATCCTCAAAGCCTTCCTTGAATTTCTGGATGAAAAGTTCTTCTTTTTCATTACCGTAATTTGTTTGGAACTCCAAAATGTATACCTCGCTGCCAGAGACTTGAAAACTAACCTGTGCATCGGGTTTTTCAATTTCCTCCTTCGTGACGCAGCCAGCCATCAGGCCGAGAAATGCGAGAATCAATGCTGTAGTTTCTACCCTCAAAAAATCCAGTCTCGACCCGAGTTATCCCGTGTTCCGCATTCCGCTGGAGATTGCGTTGATCGTGAGCAGGAGTTCGGTCTGCGTCTTTTCGGTTTCCGGGTCTTTGTCGGCGCGTTGTTTGCGCCAGGTTTTGAGGAGCGCTACCTGCTTGTCGTGGAGCGAACGCATCAGCGAGGCGCGGAGCAGGTTGGAATAGTAGTGGTTCTTGCGACGTTGCTCGATGGGCCGAGACAGCATGTTTTCCATGTGATGGCGCGCGAGCTTCAGCTCGTCGAGCAAGACCTTGCGGAAGCGTTCGCGGATTTCCGCGTCTTCGACCAAGTCAATGTAGAGCTGGAAAACGGTTTCGTCCGTCGCGGCGAGGCTGGTGTCGATGTTGGTGAAAACGTAGCGGATGAACGGGTCGGTTTTGAGCGCTGTTTTGAGCTCGGTGTAACCATCCGGATTTTCTTTTTCCAAATCGTTCAGGGCGCTGCCGACGCCAAACCAACTGGTCATGTTGGCGCGGTTTTGGCCCCAGGAGAATACCCACGGAATCGCGCGCAAGTCGTCCAAAGTGTTCATGCCCGTGCGCTTGGCTGGGCGCGAACCAATTTTGCTGACTTCGATGGCGTCGATGGGCGTGGCGCCGCGGAAGAACTGGATAAAGTTCTCCATCTGCATCATCGCTTCGTAGTGGTCCTGCGATGACTTGGCCAGGCGCTCCAGGGTGTCGGCCAAAGGATGGAAACTGCGCGGGGCCTTGCGGTCCTTCAGCAGTTTGTTGAGCGTGTTGGCGGCGAGCAGCTCCAGATTGTAAGCGGCGTTGACGGGATTCGCGTATTTTTGGGCAATGGTTTCGCCCTGTTCGGTCAGACGCACGTCACCGTTGGGCGCAGTGTGCGGCAGCGCCTTGATGAAGTAATGTGTCGGTCCGGCGCCCCGGCTGATCGAGCCGCCCTTGCCGTGGAAGAAGCGGATTTTCACGCCCTTGGTTTCGCCGACTTCGGTCAGCTTGTATTGGGCTTTGTAGAGGTTCCACTGGCTGGCGAGGATGCCGCCGTCCTTGTTGCTGTCACTGTAGCCGACCATGACCTGTTGCGTCGGCTGCTTCTGCTGATATTTCTCCTGCAGCATGGCCAGCGTGCGCTGAGTCATGGGATGGTCAAGGAAGTCGCCGAGGATCTGCGTGCCGTTCTCGAGGTCTTCAATGGTTTCGAGCAGGGGCACGACTGGAATTTGGCAGACCATGCCATCCTCACTCATCAGGGTGAGTCCGGCTTCGCGCGCCAGCAGGTAAACCGCGAGCAAGTCCGAGACCGAGCGCGTCATACTGACAATGAACGAGCCGATACAGTTTGTGCCGTATTGCTTGGTGTGCTTGGCCACGACGCGGTAGCAATCCATGACGGCCGATGCCTGTGGGCCGAGCACCGCGGAGTCGTGGGTAAAGGGACGCGCGGACTGCAGTTCGCGTTCGAGGAACTCCAAGCGCTTTTCCTCAGACCAACTGCCAAAAGCGGTGTCTTCGGCCAGGGAGGCTTCGAGGAGCTGCTCAATGGCTTGGTCGTGGAATGCGCTGTTTTGGCGAATGTCGAGTGAGGCCAGGTGGAAACCAAAGGCGTCGACTACGCGCATGACGGAGATCACGTCGTCGTAGGCAATGGACTTAGCGCCGTAATCAATGAGCGATTCCTGCAAGAGGCGCAGGTCTTCCTTGAGCTGGAGTGAGTGGATGTAAGCGCCATCAAGTTCCATGAGCCGGGTGGCGTGGCCGCGGGCGGTTTCCACGGGCAGCTTGGAGATCATCAAGCTAATGAACTGACGGAAGATTTCGCCTTTATTGCGTTCGAAGGCCGCTTGTCCGCGGGCGCCGGTCTCTTCGATCATGGCTTGCACGCGCGCTTGCAGGGGAGCAGGTGCGTCTTCAAAGCTGACGCTGAAGCTCGTGCGCTGCACCAGGCGAATCAGCTTGCGACGAATGACCACGAAGGCGTTCAAGCGCAGCTGAATCAGCGTCTCCTTGGTCACGTCTGACGTCACGAGCGGGTGCCCGTCGCGGTCGCCACCGACCCAGTTGCCAAAGGTCAGGCGCGGGAAACTGTAGTTCGAGCAAACGTCGTCAATGCTGATGCCGCTGAACTGCGCGGCCTGCAACAAGCGGCGGTCGATGATTGGCAGGACTTCCGGGAAAACGTTGGTCAGGTAGTGCAGGATGTTGCGTAGCTCGTCCTGAATGTCGGGCTTTTCGAGGTAAATTTCACCGGTTTTCCATAGGCGGTAGAGGGCGAGCTCGATGTTGTGGTTAACGTTGTCGATCTCGTCCTTGGTGTACATGGAGTTCTCACGCTGCACCAAGAGCAGGTAGAGCTCACGGTGGTGCTCCAACACCGTGGCGCGCTTGGCCTCGGTGGGGTGGGCGGTGAGAACGGGCTCAATGACCACCTCGCGCAAGGCTTCCAGGATCTCCTCGGTTGAGAGGCCAGCGTCGACCAGCTCCTTGATGTTGATGCCCCACAGGCCGTTCACGGAGTCCAGCGAAATTTCTTCCTTGGTGCGGCGGGCTTGCACAGCCCCGTTGATTTCCACCATGTTGACGAGCTGGAAGATCAGCGAATACAACTGCACGTGCTTGGGGGTGATGTCGTCGACCGCCAGTTCCTTGCCGCCGATCCACGGAATGGCGTTGGCCATTTCGCTTTCGCCATTTTTAATCAGCACCGATTGCAGCGACATCAGGAGAAACTCCAGGTCGCGGTAGGGTTTGCCCAGGACTCGTTTGGTAGTGGAAAATGCTTCGCGTAGACTCATATGTAGCAAAAAATACTCGAAGGGTCAGGTATAGCAGGATTCAGGCGCGAGCAACCAAGAATCGAATTTTTCCTCCGAGAAAGTCGTTTCAGGCGCTTGCAAAGGACAATGTGTATTGTCCCGTTGCGTCGGGTATTACTCAGGCGCAGCCAGCTTTGCCTTGAGGCGCTCTTTGCAATCACTGGGCATGCCATCAGCCACGGCATGCTCGCCAATGTCGTCGCAGCAGGCGCCGAGTTTGTCGTGCATCAGATCGACCTGCTTGTCGTAGCGAGCTGTGTAGGGGCACATGATGCAGAGAATTTTCAGCTTCACTTTCTCGCCAAAGGTCAGTTCGCGCTCACAGGATTCCGACACCAAACGCGCCGCGTCGCGGCACGTTAAGAATTTGCGGGTGAACCATTTGTAAGTTGCGAGAAGCATGCTCTAGAAAAGACCTTTTTCTTTAAGACGTAATCTTTGGCAAAACCTTGCACGCAGCAATGCAATATTTTTATCTCTCTCAATGATCGGCAGGTGTTTGATTCTAGTTCTGCTAATTTTGAGTCTTTACGGTTGCCAGACTGGCGGCAACTGGTCGGCTACAGAATTGGCGAACTGGCATCAAAGAAATAAAGGTCCATTTCTCTCCCCATTGTGCTATTTAGGTTCGGATGAAGAGTATCATTACTTTTTTTGCCGATCTATGGATGCCATGGTTCCGGTGCATGTAGCACGGGGGGAAATCGATATCGCAGATGAGCTTCCTTACGTGAATACATCGACCTTTCATTCCTACTATACCGTCGATCCTCAAAATAATTTTCAGAGAGTACCTGATGACTCAAGTCGCGAATAAATCGGCAATAGTTGTTGCTGAAGCTGAGTCGACGGAATGGGGTAGCCCCGCCTTCGGCCCCACCAAAGCCGCCCACCAACCGGCGTCCAGCGCGCCTTGAATGTCTTCGACCGGGCTGTCGCCCACGTGGAGCAGCTCGCTCGCGTCCACGCCAATGGCTTCGCGGACGAGCTCGAATATGCGAGGGCTCGGCTTCTCGGCGCCGAGTTCGGCCGAGATGAAAATGGCTTCGAAATACTGCCCGATACCCAGGCCGTCTATGATGCCTCGCAGACGGGAATCGTTGTTCGACAGCACGAACAGCCGTTGCCCGTGAGCGTGCAACTGTGCGAGGGTGGACTCGACTCCTGGCAGCAGACGCCAGCGCTCGGGCTGGGCAAAGGCGTTCCACAGCGCATCGAATTGCGCATCGAACGTATCAGTTGGCGTGAGCCCAGCGAGCGTTCCGGCGACGATGGCGCGCCAGCTGTCGCGGTCGAGCACGACTTCGGGTTTGGACGACTTTTGCGCTTTGAAGCTCGTGCGAAAGCGGTCGTTGAGTAGGTCTGCTGAAAGCGGGTAACCGAGCTTCGCCAGCTCTTCGGCGTAGACTTCGCCCACGCTGGGGTAGGGCTCGATCAAGGTGCCCGCCGCGTCAAAAGTGATGGCCTGAATGCCTTCAAGGTTCATGCCTGGGCCTCCAAATGTTGGTCCAAACCCAGTGGGCAACGAACGCGTTTTTCATCGATGGTCACCTGGAGTTTTGCCTTGTTGGCGTCGTAGCGGTCGCGGGAAAGCTCGGGGTGGTTCAGGTGCGCGAGCTGACCACGGCCATAGACGAATTTCCGCTCCAACCCGTGATGATACAGGCGTGCAGCGAGGTCGGAGTCTTCGGCGCCCCAACCTTCGTAGGACTCGTCGTAGCCGTTGACGGCGACGAGGTCGTCACGCCACATGCCAAGGTTGCAGCCGAGAATGCCGTGCAACTCGCGGTTGCGCTTCACGATGGGCGTCGGCCAGCGAATGGCTTTAAATTTTCCCTCCAGCCAACCGGCGGCGAATAGTTGGCCGATGGACAGTTTGCCCGCCATTACTTTGTCCACAAATCGCTCGGGCACAAAGCAGCGGCGCCCTTGGACAAAGGTTCCTCGCTCGGCGATTTTCTGGTGGTCCGCGATGAAATGCTTGAACGGCAAGCAGTCGCCATCGATGAAGACGAGGTAGTCCACGTGTGTTTGTGCAATGGCGAGGTTGAGGATGCGGGAGCGGCGGTAGCCCTTGTCTTCCTGCCAGACGTGGCGCAGGCGCCAGAGCGGCATCTTGTGTCGCCACATTTCAACTAGTTGACGCGTTTCGTCTTTGGAGCCGTCGTCGGCTATGATGAGCTCATCAGGCCGCTGCGTGCCTGCGGCGAGCCACTTCAAGACGGCGTCGAGCTTTTGCGGCGCGTTGTAGGTGTTGATCACCAGGCCGATGGTGGGATGATCGCTCATTGCTTGGGCTGGAACTTCTCACGGACGACCGGTGTGGTGTCGTATTCGTAAAGTCGGCTGTGGCGGACAAAAGCCGCGAATGAAGTCAGCACCGCAGCGTAAAATCCGGGGAAGCCGTCGAGGAAGCCTCGCCTCAAAATGTAAGCGCGGAAAAAACGCCACGGTGGACGCAGAATCGCGTGGCTGAGCGACCATTTTTTGCCAGCGTCGAGCTGGCGCTGCAGGTAGATGTCCGCGAAGTAATTTATCTTCTCGATCTGGTCGTTGAGCGTCGGGTTCGTGTAGTGATGGAGGTCGGCGGTGAGCTTTTTCGCGGGCCCTTCAAGGTCCATCCGGTCGTGCTCGCGGCTGCCCGCCCAGCGGCCTTTACCGGTGCGGATCAGGCGTAGGGAGCGGTCTGGATACCAATCGCCGTGCGTCATCCAGCGCCCAAGAAACCACACTTTGCGTGGGAAGGATGCGCCGTTAAACGCCGGATCATCCGCCTCGATGATGGTGCGGATTTGCGTCGCCAGTTCGGGCGAAAGCTCCTCATCGCAGTCGAGGCAGAGCGTCCAGGGCTGGGTAGCTTTGGCGAGGGCGATGTTTTTCTGATCGCGGTGTCCGTGCCAGGTTTCTTCGAAAATCTGGGCCCCGTAGTCGTCACGGGCAATGGTCTCGGTGCCATCCGTACAGTCGTTATAAACGACGATGATCTCGCTCGCTAAATCCTTCACGCTGTCGAGGCAGGTGCGGATGCGCGCGGCCTCGTTGTGCGCAATCAGACAGACCGACAGGGGCAGCTTGGTCATCGCATTGCCCCTTTCAATTGGCCCAAGGCAGCTGCTGCAACGGATTCCGGTGAGACGGTGTTGATGCAGGGGATCGGTTGGTCGCACACGCTCAAATGCCCGCTGCAAGGGCAGGGATCTCCCTGGATACTCACATTATGCGGTCCGAGTGGCGCCCAGCGTGAGGATGCCGTGGGGCCAAAAAAACCGACGGTTGGCACACCGAGACCAGCGGCCAAGTGTAGCGGGGCGGTGTCAGGCGAGACAAACAGCGAGGCGCGCGAGATGGTTGCAATGTACAGCTCCAGTGAGGAGAAAACAGGCAAACAGCGCGCTTCGGGCAAGGCGGCTTGTAACGCCTTCAGGAGTGCTTGCTCGCGCTCCGTATGGCCGGCGGTGAAGACGATATCGGCGCCAGCCTGAGCCATCAGCGCATGAAACGCGACCCAATGTTCGATGGGCCATTCTTTCTTGGGTTGGCTCGTGGACAGGTGCCCGATGATACAGCGCTCGGGAAATATTGTTTCGGCTTCGGCGGCGAGCGCGGGGTCGGGCGTCAGCTCCAGAGTCAGCGCCTGCCGGTCGAAGGGCACGTCCCATGCAGACAGCACATAGGCGTCGCGGACGCATTCGTGGCGCGTGGTGTCGAGCTCTTCGATGCTTTGTGTGTAGCACTTGGCCCGGCCAGCGAAGCCTTTGGGGGCAATGACGCCCAAGCGTGCGCGGGCGCCAATCATGCGGGACAACACCGCGCCGCGGTCATTGCCGACAAAGTCCACGCTGCGGTCGAAGTTTTCCGCGCGCAGTTGACGAATCAGCGGCAGGCTGTCGCGGATGCGCAGTTTGCCGCGGGTGCGCTTGAGGCTCCAGACCTTGTCAATCCAGTCCAGGCGTTCGAGCAACGGAGCGGCCTCGGCGGCGACGAGGGCGTGGATTTCAGCGTCCGGGCAATGTTGGCGCAGCATCCTGAGCGCCGGGACCATGATGGCCACGTCGCCGAGAAACTTGAATTTGATTGCCAGGATTTTTTCGCGTCCCACGGTATTTACTTTCGATAAAGCACTCCACCAAAACGACTAAGCAATGAACGAGCAAGGCCGAAGCTTCTATGAACAAGCGCGCGATGCGCGACGCCTGCTGGTGCTCGATTTGGGCTTCCTCGGCGACACGGTCCACTTGATGCCTGCGCTGCATGCGATTCGCGCGGCTTGGCCGCATACGGAACTGCACGTGATGGCGGAGGAGAAGGCGAAGAAAATTCTCGAAGTCGTGCCGGGCGTCGATGTGATTCTGGGCTACCCGCGTTTTCCGAAAGGGCCGAAGTGGTACGAGGATTTTGGCCGCGTTAAGAAGCTGCGCGCCAGCGGCTACGACGCGGTAATCAACCTCAATGGTTCCGACCGCTCGAGCATCCTGACCGGCGCTAGCGGCGCCAAATGGCGCTTGGGTCGCGTGCCGCCCAAGCCTGCGGCATTTTGGAAATACTGTTTCACGCATTCGGTTGATGTGGGGCAGGGGGGGCGCCCGGTGTTTATCCAGCGCTGGGATTGTCTCAAGGCCGCCGGTGTGCCGGTCGGCGAAAAGCCAGGCTTTGCGGTGGAAATTCCCGCTGAAGTTAAAGCGGCAGTTGACGCCAAGCTCGCTGGCGAGCGCGGCTACCTGCACATCAGCCCCTGCACCACGCAGGACTTAAAAGAGCTGCCGATGGATGAACTTGCCAAACTCGTCGCCGCGCTGATCGCGGATAAAAACGGCCCGAAGGTGGTCCTTTCCTGCGCGCCCAATGAACGGGAAATGGGCAAGATCGCTGAGTTGATTAGCCGCTTACCCGAGCAGCCGTGGAAGGTGTTTGCGGGCGAGCTTTCGCTGCTGGAATTGGCGGAGGTTATCGGCCGCGCCGAAACGCACTTTGGTGGGGATTCTGGCGCCCTGCATTTGGCGCTGATGATGAACACGCCGACGGTATCCTGGTTTCGCGATTATGAAGGCAAGGTCGAGTGGTTGCCGCCCGGAGCCGAGCATCGCGTGGTGTTTGGCCAGGAGTCGCCGAATGGTCTGCAAGGGCTTTCATATCGAGATCTCCTGAAACGTTAGTATAATATGTTGCTTTGACATCGATAAGCGTGATAGCTATCTACTGTATATTTTTAGTACCAAATGAGAGTATTTATAGCATGCCCAATAGGTGCTTCTGATAGCGCAGAGCGCATTAGATCAGATAAACTTCTAAAGCATATCATAAATCCTGCACTGAAATCAGTCTGTGATGAGGATGAAAGGCTTGAGATCATACGTAGCGATCAAATTGCTGAGCCAGGAAAAATTACGAATCAAATAATTCGAGAAATCGTTAATGCGGATTGTGTTTTGGCTGATCTTACGGACACAAATGCAAATGTAATGTATGAGGTAGGAGTTAGGCAGGCAATCGCTAAACCGCTTGTGTTGTTAGCGGAGAAAGGGCAAAAATTGCCTTTTGACTTGAGCGACTATCGCACAATTTTTTATCAACTAGAGCTTGATTTCGTAGAAAGCGCTCAGAGTGAGTTGTCTGGTCATATAACTAAGTCCTTAGAAGGCGAACTATCCGCGATGGATAAGGCTTTGTTCGGGCGAATTGACTCGAATTCAGCTAATGATTCTGGAGGTAATGATCTAATTAGTGTTTTGGACGTTTGCAGTGAAATAAAGAAAGAAACAGTCGAGGCAAAACAGTATCTAATTGAGCTAGCGAATATTATTTTAGAAATGAGAAATTCTCGTGCTCAAGAATTGCAGTTTGAAAAAGATAAACGAAACCAAGAACTTGGGATGCAACTATTTGGGGAAATGCTTAAGAATCCTGAATCGATGGACAAATTTGTTCCTATGATGGAAAGAATGGCTAATCTTGGCAAAAAGCCCAATGGCATAGAAGATACTAAAAAGAAATAGAAATTTCCTAAGCTTCACCCCATAAAGAAAGCGCCGGCTCGCTTCGAACCGACGCTTTTTCTGCTGCTAACTTTACTCTACTATACTGACTGAAATTTATGACTTTTCCGGGGTGTCGATGATTTCCTTGAGGGTCTCGACATATTTTTCGGCGCCGCCGCGCTGGTAGCCAATCTTGGCCAGGGCGTCACCGTCGGAATTTAAAACTAAGATCGTTGGGAATCCTTGGACACCATATTGCTTGGCGAGTTCCTCATTTTGATTCTTCAGAGTCTCGGTTTGTGGCTTGTTGGAAGGAAAGTCCAAGTATACGCGGACGAGATTTTGCTCGGCGTATTCTTCAAACGCGGCTTGGTCGAAAACTTCCTTGTCGAGCTTCTTGCACCAGCCGCACCAGTCTGAGCCAGTGAAGTCGATCAGGACTGCCTTGCCGTCTTTTTTGGCTTCGGCGAGCGCCCCCTGATAGTCAGTCACCCAGCCTTCAGGGACATTGGGCTGTTGGTCCATGGAAACGGTGCTGGCGTCAGATTTCGCTGACGCAGCGCTGGGCGCTCCAGCAAATGCACAAGAGCCATTGCCGCTCATGTAGAGGGTTGCGCTGACAGCGAGGAAGGCGAAAATGAAGAGCAGATTTTTCATAATATAGGTGTTTAGTTATAGGACATGCAGTCGGGGAAAATATTCCATCCTTTCAGAAAAAATACATATGCTATTGATTTTCTTGGGACAGTCTTACAGTTTAGATTGCTTTACTCGTTGCAAATAAACCATTTCGATAATTTTTGAAGACATTTGACGTCATTGTAGTCGGCTCTGGCATTGCCGGGCTGAGTTATGCATTGGGGATTGGGCGTGAAGGCCACCGGGTCGCGATCATCACGAAGAAGAATCGCGCTGAATCCAACACCAACTATGCCCAAGGTGGCATAGCCAGCGTGACTTCGCAAACGGATGACTTCGAATTGCACGTCAAAGACACGCTGACAGCGGGCGATGGGCTTTGCGATGAAGCAGTCGTTCGGGAAATCATCAGCGACGGCCCGTCGCGCATTCAGGAGCTGATTGAGCTCGGCGTCGACTTCACGCACCTTGGTGATGGCCGTGTATCGCTGCACCGCGAGGGCGGGCACAGCAAGCGCCGCATCCTGCACGTTAAAGACCTGACCGGGGCCGCTATTGAGGCCGCGCTGTTGGACGCGGTGGCCGCCTGCAAGAACATCGAGGTGCTGGAGCACCACATGGCCATCGACCTCATTACGTTTGAAAAACTTCGCCGCAAGGGCATGTCGATGGGGCCATCGGCCAATCGAGTCGTTGGTCTCTATGTGCTGGATTCGCAACAAGGTGATGTAGAGACCTTTGCGGCACGCGTAGTGATGCTCGCCACGGGTGGAGTGGGGCAGGTCTATCAGTATTCGACGAACCCTGACATTGCGACGGGTGACGGCATTGCGATGGCTTATCGCGCTGGCGCCGAAGTGCGCAACATGGAGTTCATTCAGTTTCACCCGACCTCGTTGTTTACCTACACGCATGAGCGGTTTTTGATCTCGGAAGCCGTGCGCGGCGAGGGGGCGATCCTCCGCAACCTGCAGGGCGAGGCGTTCATGAGTCGCTATGACGAACGCAAAGACCTCGCTCCGCGCGACATCGTGGCGCGGGCGATCGACAGCGAAATGAAAAAGAGCGGCGCTCAGCATCTCTGGCTCGACATCACTGACCAGTCCGAAGAAAGCTTGCGCGACCGGTTCCCAACCATTTTCGAAGCGCTGCTTAAGCAAGGCGTGAACATGGCGCAGGACAAGATTCCCGTCGTGCCGGCCTGTCATTATCTTTGTGGCGGCGTGAAGACCGACCTTAAGGCGCGCACGAGCATCGAGGGCTTATTGGCCTGTGGCGAGGTGGCGTGCACGGGCCTGCATGGCGCCAACCGCCTGGCGAGTAATTCGTTGCTCGAAGCCTGTGTGCTGGCGCGGGACGGAGTCAAGACGACGCTGGAGCTGCTACAAAGCACGCCAAAATCGCCGCCCACCTTGCCTGATTGGTTGGATGGCGACATGCGTGATCCGGACGAGCGCGTGGTCCTTTCCCACAACCTCGACGAATTGAAGCGCACCATGTGGGACTACGTGGGCATCGTCCGAACGACGAAGCGCTTGCGCCGCGCTAAGACGCGCGTGGCCAACCTTCAGCAGGAAATCACAGAATATTATTGGAACTTTAAAGTGGATGCGTCGTTGCTTGAGTTGCGCAACCTCATCCAAGTCGCCGAGCTGATCATCGACTGCGCTCTGCAGCGCAAGGAATCACGCGGGCTGCACTACACCTTGGATTACCAGGAAAGGCTGCCGAAGTCAGATGACAGCGTGGTGCAGCTTCATTCTTCGATGAAAAGTGGTTCATTAATGCAACAATGAACCGATAATTAGTGTTATTGTCTATTGATATGAAAACGCTAACTCTAACTGTGGCGCTGTTGACGCCCGTTGCTTTGCTGTTTGCGCACGGTGACCACTCGCACGGTCCAGATGTTGATCTCGACTCCGCAATCTCTGATGCCCCTTCCCTCGGTGATGTTTCGATTGAGCAAGAAGGCGATTACCTGATTATCCAATCCAAAGACCTGCCCGGGCATGAAACCGGGCAATTTCCCAACCGGAATAACCCTAACCGGATGAGCGCGCAGTCGTTCTCCTTTCAGGTTCCGCTGGCGCCGAAGCGCGCTGCTCGGCCCCAACCTTACGATGGTTATTTGTTTGGGGTGGCCTTGAATGGCGTGCCGTTCGATCCGAATACCGGGGAATTTTGGCAAAACAACCGCCAGTGGCGCAAGGAGGCGATCATTGAAGGCGATGCCGATCACCTTGGGGTCGATTCAAGTAATGCCCATGTTCAGCCCAGTGGCATGTATCACTATCATGGGATTCCCTGGGGGCTGGTGAAGGAACTGCAAGAGAGGGATCCCAAAGCGGGCGTGGAACACCCCATGCTGATCGGCTGGGCGGCGGATGGCTACCCGATCTACTATCTTGAGGGAATGAAATCCAGTTGGCGGCTCAAGGAAGGCCAGCGTGAAGGCGGCCCCGGTGGCACAATCGACGGAACCTATACCCGCGACTACGAGTACGTTGCCGAGTCGGGTGATCTGGATTGGCTCAATGGCCGATACGGGCCCACGGCCGAATATCCAGAGGGCACGTATCAATATCATTTGACGGAAGCATTTCCATTCGTGCCGCGGTATTTCCTGGGAGAGCCTCATCAGAGCTTTGGCAAGTCCCAGCAAAATATGTCGCCTCACGGAGGCCAGCGGGGCAATCGCCCAGGCGGATTTTCGAGTGGGCCCGGTGGTCAAATGCGGCCTCCTCCACCCGGACGCCAATATTAATTCGCAATCTGGCGCCGCCAATCGGCACAATTTGCGCCCCGAGGTGAAAAAATTCTGGCCAGCGGGCGAGGTGTGCGCGAGCTTAGCGGGCTATGGCGAAAGTCGATGTAGATTTAGTGAAGATGGTGATGACCCGCAACGGCCTGGATGTGCGCACTGTGGCCCAGGTCATCGAGGACATTAATCTTGAGATGAAGGCGCAAGCTGACGAAGAGGAGAAGCCGCCGCCCGTCAAGAAGCAGTTTGTGATGATGGTCTCCGACCCCGAGGGCAAGCTAGAGGGCGTGGACGTCGTCGGCTGGATTTTACAGATACCCGAGGAAGACTCTGTTTACGTGACCGAGGAACGCCTGTTCCGCTGCGCCTACGAATATAACATGAGCAAGAAGGGCCGCCGCATGCCGGTGAAGACCATCGCCGAAGTCTGCGAGCACGTTCCCGCGCGCATTGCCAAGGAGCAGAAAATCTGGATCAAAAACAAAGAGCCTGTCTTCCTCCTGCGCACCAATAACAAGGTGCCCATGGAAACCAAGGAAGGCGATTTCTAGAGCGCGGTTTTCTCATTCAAGCCGCTAGGGAGTGTTCGAAAATGCAAAAAAGCTATTTCAAAAGGTGGAGCTCGGTGTCCCTACCGGGCTTGTTTCATCCAGCGGGTTGACGGAGTGGCAATAGCAAGCCCGGTAGGGACACCGGGCTCCACCTTTTCGAACAGAACCTAATCCTACCTCCTGACCAAGCGAGTCGTTTCGAATTCGGGAAACTGTAACAGCGTTTCCGCAGGCGTAAACAGCTCCTCAAATTCTGGCATAAAGGCGTCGCCTGTTGGTTGACCGTAAACGCGGGTCAATAGCAGTTCGGCGCACAGCGGTAGTGTCTGGCGATAGATCTCCGCGCCGCCAGCAATGAAGATTTTGCGATCACCGGCATCGAATTGCTCCAGCGCTTCCAGCGAGCGGATGATTGTGGCGCCGGGGACATCATCGGGTTGCGCATTGCGGGAGATGACGATGGTTTCGCGGCCGGGCAGGGGGCGGCCAATGGAGTCCCACGTCTTGCGCCCCATGACGAGCACATGCCCCATCGTAGTCCTTTTGAAAAATTTAAAGTCCTCGGACAAGCGCCAGGGAATGGCGTTGCCGTTGCCGATTACGCGGTTTTCAGCCATCGCGGCGATGGCGGTCCAATTGGTGTGAACTTGGGTCATGAAAGCGTGGGCGGCTGCGTTTGAAATTCGTCTTTCCGATTCAATATGTAGAGGAGCAGCAGAACGCCGAGAATCGTGCCGATCGGGAAATTCAACATCCAGATGATGGAGATCACCAGGAGGAATGTGTAAAACCAGGGGGCGCGGTAGCGACAGCCAAACAGGGCTATGGCGAGCAGGACAATGCCTATCAGGCCCAGGACCAAGCCGATTGCCGTGGTGACGAGCGCAAGGCTGATGGAATCGGCAAGCGCTTCGGGCTCGCCCATCCCGCCGTCTGAGATGTCTTTGAAGGCGCCAAGCATTCCGATAATCGTTCCGATGAGCCCAATTACGGGGCCGAGCTGCATCCAGGCGCCGAATTGCGCGAGCGATTTTCCAGATTCGTTGTTCATGGGGGAGTACTTAACGGCATCATTTGGCGCTACACTGCGTTGGCAACGGAATTTCTGCAAATCGTTGATTTCGACATTGCGCCCGGAAAAATTGAGATCAATAACTGCCTGATAGCCAAAGAAAAAGGTTGTCAGTTGGGCCATTTTGCCCCATTTTAAACAAAACTCCTTCATGCGACTAGACCGGTATATTTCCAAGTCCCGAATCATCGACATCGTCAGCTCGGATTTGGAAGGCGCGCTCAAAGAATTGCTTGAAGTCTGCAAGCTTCCCGAGGAGGCCGGCATGACCAAAAAGCAGCTGCTGGGCGAGCTGATTGAACGCGAGCAGACGATGACCACGTATTTGGGCAGTGGGATTGGCCTCCCCCACGTGCGTATTCCAATGAAGCGTCCTTATCAGTTCGCCATTGGCCGCTGCCCGCGTGGGCTGGATTTTGAAGGGCACGACGAATACCGCGATATGCGGTTGATCTTCCTCTTGCTCGCTTCCGAGAAGGAGAAGTCCTACCTGAATGTGCTCGCCTCGCTGGCGCGCACCTTCCAGGAGCCGGGCGTCGTGGAGAAGATGACCAGTTCCAAGGACATCACCGAGCTGCGTGATTCGGTGGCGTCCACCTTTGGCGGTAGCGGAACCAAGCAGGGCACCAAGGACAACAAGTTTAATCGGCTTATCTTGAAAGAGGCCGTCAAGGTGGCCAAAGGCTCGCAGAGCTCGGCGATCATGGTCTTTGGCGACACCTTTATTGGCGGCGTGGATTTGACGGAGCCCTTCGGCGACATGAAGACGATTTTGGTCACACAGTCGGCTTCGGAAGCTTCTTTCGACACGAAGACGGTCACCGCGATTATTCCGGCGCGCTCATTCGGGCACAGTCGGCTGTCGCAACTGCGTAGCGCCATGTTGATCGGCTTGACGCGCGGCATTATCAAGCACAACGAGCGTCTTTGCTGCGTCGGTGGCTTGCCGCACAGCAACCAATTTGACACGCTGGTCGTCGTCGACGTCGAGCGTGAATTCCAAAGCGTGCTGACACGGCAGACAGACATGCTGCCAGCCGCGGTAAAGCCGGAAGTGCTGGAGCGCGTGCTGGCGATTGCGACGGAGCTGTCCGTCGAGGGCCGTGAAGGCAAACCCGTTGGCTCCCTTTTCGTTCTGGGTGATTCCCAGCAGGTGCGTCCGCACACCAAGCAGCTCGTGCTCAACCCGTTCTTCGGCTACGAGGCGGAGGAGCGCAATATCCTGAACCCGTTCATGGATGAAACCGTGAAGGAGTTTTCGCTCCTCGACGGCGCATTCATCATCCGGGGCGATGGCGTGCTGGAGGCTGCGGGCACGCTCATCCACGCCAATGAATTACCCCAGCAACTACCCAGTGGCCTGGGCACGCGACATGCCGCCGCCGCGTCGATTTCGATGGCCACGGATTGCATTGCGCTGGTGGTGTCGGCCAGCACCGGGCAGGTCACGCTGTTTCGGCGAGGCCAGATGTTGCCATTGATCGAGCGCAACACCAATCGCGATTTATAGCCTACTCCCTGCTTGTTAACCACCATGATTCCCCACGCCAGAGACCCCTAAAACTACTTAACATTCTGGCCTGAGGATCATTGTGGTCGTTGTAACCCCGAACACCAGCGAGCATGAACCAATCCAAAGCCTGGCGCCCGATTGGGCGACTGTGCCTGATGACCATTCTGGGGGCGAGCCCAGTGTATGCCGCCTACTCTGAGTATTCTGTGACGGCAGAGGAGCGGCACGAAGAGATGGTGGATTTCTTTGAACACCACCAGGAAGCCACCGTTCCCGATTCTATTGATGACTGGTGGCGCTACAGATACATGCTTGGCGACGGCTATTACCGGGATGACTGGGCGAGAGAGGGCGTCACGGTTTCCATGAAATTCGTCACCGATAGCTTGGGCAATGTCAGCGGCGGGCGGGACCAGGGGTTTACTTACACTGGCTCGCTGGGCTTAGATATGGACGTAGATTTGGAAAAACTCATCGGCTTGGATGGGGCAAATTTCTATACCTCCGCTGTCTGGCGCTCCGGCAAAAGCTTATCCAACCACTACATCGGCAATGTCTTCCAGACACAGCAAATCTACGGTGGGCAAAACCTCCGGCTTTACGCCTTTTATTGGCGGCAAATGTTGCTCGATGAACAACTCCAAATTAAGGTAGGCCGCATTGCGCAGGGGGATGACTTTCTCTCTCGGCCGGTGTATTGGAGCTACGTGCAGAACGCCTTCGACGGCAACCCGGTCTCGATTTTTCTCAATACGCCAATGTATGCATACCCGAATTCCACCTGGGGCGGCTTCGTGAAATACACGCCTCGGGAATCGAGTTTCTTTGTGCAGGGCGGCCTCTATGGCGGCGCCAAGCAGCCCAACCAAACCCGCAACAGCGCGCATGGCCTTGACTGGTCTTTTGACTATGAGAACGCCTACCTGATGGGGATGTTTGGCTGGCGGCCGCAATTGCAGATCAGCGGGCAACGCGGCTTGCCGGGCAACTACTCTATGGGCGGCTACTACGTGACGGGAGATTTTCAAACCTTCCTTCCGTCCTCACCCGGAGTCCCTTCGAGTGTCGACGGTAAATGGGGCCTGTATTGGATGTTTGACCAAATGGTCTACGCCAACGGCGTCAATTCTCATGGGAAGAAGACAGGCATTACCCCGTGGTTTGTGGTCAGCATTGCGCCCGATGAGCGCGTGAATCAAATGCCATATTCCGTCTACGGAGGCGTGCGTTGGGACGCGATTATCCCCAACCGCCAAGATGACTTTCTGGCGTTGGGCTACGTGTATGGCGACTTCAGCGACGACCTGGCTCAGGCGCGCCGTAATCGCGGGCGCCAGGGGCAAAATTTTGAGTCCGTCATCGAATTAACCTACCAGATCCAGGTGAACCAGTGGTTCACCTTCCAGCCGGACATCCAATACATTATCAATCCTGGCGGGGCGAATCAGTATGGCGACGCCTTCGTGATAGGCTTTCAGTCGTCGGTGGAATTTTAACCCAGACTGAAATGCTGGCTGACTTCAGCCCAAATCAGATCGGCCAACTCGTCAATCGGCAGTGTTCCGTCGACGACGAAAAAGCGGTCGGGCTGCTCTTCTGCGAGGTCCAGGTAGCCTTGGCGCACTTGCTGGTAAAACTCGATGTTTTCCTGCTCCATCCGGTCTGGCAAATCGCTGGCGCGCTTGGCTGCGCGCGCCAGTCCGATTTCGGCCGGCACATCCACCACAATGGTCAGTTTGGGCATGGCCTCGCCCACCGCGAAGCCATTGATTGCGCTCACAGGGTCTTCGCTTAATTGACGCGCGACTCCTTGGTAAACCGTGGTGGAGTCCAAAAAACGATCACTCAAAATGACCTTATTGGCGGTCAGACCGGGGAGGATCACTTCGCGAACAAGCTGTGCGCGGCTGGCGGCAAAGAGCAGGAGCTCGGACTCGGGAAACATGCCGAAGCCAGCGTCTGCATGCTTGAGCAGGTGGCGAATTTCTTCGCCGAGCTTGGTGCCGCCGGGCTCGCGAGTCTGCACGACTTCGCGTCCGATGGCTTCAAATTGTTGGGCGAGTCGGGCAATTTGAGTGCTTTTTCCACTGCCTTCCGAGCCTTCAAAGGAGATAAAAATGCCTCCGCTTTGCGTCATGTGCTGAAGAAAGCAAGTGTGTCCGGTGGTCACAAGTATTTTTGGTGAGGCAGATGGGAGAAGGGGAGATGGAATAGGCAGAAGGCAGATGGGAGAAGGCAGAAGGGTCGAGAAGGATTTAAAGCCGGAGGTCACAGAGCTTGCTCAATAAAAGAACTCATCACCGTGCAGCAACCACTCCATCTATTCCCTTCTGCCTTCTCCCATCTGCCTTCTGCCTAAAACAGAAAAAATCCCGCTTGCCATGCGCGGAGGGGATGCTTTCCTAGGCGTCTATGGAATTGGTGGATTACCTGCCCGTATTGATTCAGATCCTGCTTGCTGTGGTGATTGCAGCGGCAATCCTCATTGCTAGCCATATGTTTGGCCAGCGTGCGCGGGGCAACTACGTCAAGGACTCTGCCTATGAGTGCGGCATGCTCGAGGAGGGCAAGCCGCACCCGAAGTTCAGCGTGAAGTTCTACGTCGTGGCCATGTTGTTCATCCTGTTCGACATTGAAATGGTCTTCATGATTCCGTGGGTCATGATTTACCGCGAGCTGCTTGCTGTTGGTATTTTGGACTTTTGGCCGATCCTGTTCTTCCTCTTCGTGCTGACGCTTGGGTTGGTCTACGAAATGAAGAAAAAGGGTTTGGAGTGGGAGCGTTGATCTCGGCTACTGCGCCGGGGTTACTTCGAGCTTAAAGAAGCATAATGGCGCGTCCACGCGGCTGGCCAAGGTGATGCTTTCCGTGCCGTCTCCGTTCGATAGCGCTTCAATTTCTTCCAAGACGCTTTCGCCGGTTTCCCAATTGGTCATGTCGTCGCTGAGCCACACGGTATAGGTGATGCCCGCGATGGTGTAACCGGCCACCGATGAGCCCGCGCCAGAACCTTCCAACCGACGATAGGTGTAGAGGAGGGTGCGCAGACCGTTGTCTGAGCCGACCGATGGCAAGTTCTCGCGACTCTGCGTGCTGCTGTAAGTGCCAGTTGCGTAGTTGATCAGGTCAGAAACACCGTCCTCGTCGGCGTCTTGATTTTCAATATCGTCGCCCGAGCCCGTTTCGCTGATGTTTTCGTAAACCCACAGGTCGAGTTCATTGCCTATGTCGAGGAGCCAGGTTTGCTCGGCGGCGCCAGCGTCGTTGGCGGCGGTCAGCGTTACAGTATAGTCGCCGGAAGCTGAAGGATAGCCCGTAATCGCCCCAGTGACGGCGTGAATGCTCAGCCCGTCAGGTAAGCCCGAGGCGTCAAAGCTGGTTGGTTCATTGTCCGCAGTGACACTGAAGAAAAATGCTTCGCCAATGAATCCACGTGCGCTGTCGCTGCTGGTGAATTCCGGGATGTTCACCACACCTGCGCCCAGCAAATTTGCCAGGTTGAGCCGTGCTCCCGATACGGTTTTCGACGCCAGGTAGTCAACTGGCGTCGCCGTCGCCAGTAACTGGGCTTTCACCTCGGCTGGGCTCAAGTCAGGCTCATGCTGGAGGAGCAAGGCCACGGCGCCTGCGACGCAAGGAGTGGCCATCGAGGTGCCACTCATGCTTCTGTAGCCATTGTTGCGCACCGTGCTCAGGATGCTTTGACCGGGCGCGGATAAATCCACTGACGTCGCCCCATAATTGCTGAAATACGAGAAGCTGTCGTAGCGATTGTGCGAGGCTACGGCGATGATGTTTTCCTCGTCGTCGGACGATGGCATGTGGGGATTCGCATCAGTGTCTTCGCTTTCGTTGCCAGCCGCCGCCACAAAGGGGATATTCGAAAGGCGAATCGCGTCGCTGAACAGAAAATGCGTTTCACCGCTGGCGCCCCAGGAGTTGCTGGTCAGGTCCGCATCCATAAACCAGGCGTAGTAAATGCAATTCAATGCGTCCGACAGGCTGCCAGCGCCAGAGGCGGAGAGGAACTTTAACCCCATGAGCTGGGTTTCCCAAGCCACCCCTGCGACGCCAATGCCGTTGTCGCCAACGGCCCCAATGATGCCCGCACAGTGGGTGCCGTGGTTATTGTCGTCCATGGGGTCGCCATCGTCGTTGTAAAAATCGTAGCCGTGGTAGTCGTCAATCAGCCCGTTGCCATCGTCGTCAATGCCGTTGCCGTCGATCTCTCCGGGGTTGACCCAGATGTTCGCCGCCAAGTCCACGTGGGAATGGTCGATGCCGGTGTCGATCACGCCGACGACAATGTCCGCTGCGCTGGTCTGGACATCCCATGCGGCGGGTGAGCCGATGTGCGGGCCATCCTCGGCGGAGGTGTCGTGCATCCACTGCTCGCTGTAGCGGGTGTCGTTTGGAGTCGTCGCGATCGCAAAGACGATGGGGTCAGTTTCGGCGTGCTCGATGTCGCTTGCGGCGTCGCTTTGGGCCAAGCGGTTTTGGATGACTTCCAGGGCGTCTAAACTGGGTTCAGGGCCGCTCACCAATAAGTGTCCTGGCGCGAAGAGTTGTTTGCGAATCGTCAAGCCAGCGCGCTCCAGCTTGAGCTTGGTTGCTTCGATGGACTCCAGTGGCGCGCGGGCGATCAGGTGGTCGGCGACTTCCACGATGTCGCGCTGGTATTCACCGTACTCGTCCCAATGCGTTTCCACGCGCCAATGCGGATATTTTTCCGGAGTTCGGTAGAGTCGCTTTTCGATGCGACTGCCGTCAGTGTTGACCACGGTTCGGGCGTCCAGCAATTCGGAGCGGTCAAGGATTTCAGCGAGTATGGGGTTGCGGCGTGCGGGTTGGCCATCGCTGGAAGACGACGCAATTTCAGCGGCTATCGTTTCTCCGGCTTTGGCTGTTTCGCTGGAGTGCGGTGGTTTGGCTTCGCCCCGGGTATCTGGAGTTACGCTCGCACGAGTGGCCTCAGTAGTAGGCGCAACCGAGCTCTGGCTCAGCGCCAACCAAAGCGCAAAACAGACCGCTACGATGTAACCGCTGACGATGGGTAGACTCCTCCGCATAAATTAAGGGAGGGACGATAGCATATTTCATTTGAGAATGCAGTATCCTTCCACCGGATGAAGAACTATTCACACATTGTAAACTCGGAGGGGTAGCCAATCACAAAGGATTCTTTGCCACTTGGCCAACGCAATGCGCGAAAATGCTCGCCCGTCGGGTCGTAAGGGCACTGGACGTCTTGTGCTGAACCAAAGCCAAAACGTTCATAGTAGCTTGGGTCGCCCAGCACGAACACAGGGCTCGCGTCGATTGGTGGCATGGCCAGGGTTTCGTGAATCAACTTCGAGCCAAATCCCAGACGCTGTTGTGTGGGGTGGACGGCGATTGGGGCCAGGTGATAGCCGATTGCTACACCATTTCGGTAGGCAGGCGAGTAGGCGACGACGCCAACAAGTCGACTCGTTTCCTCCAAAATCCAGAGGTGTGAATCAGTTCGGAGCAAGAGCTTTTGGACGAGGGCGCTTTCGAATGAGCTCGGCGCAAACGCGGTGTCCAGCAGAGACTTTGCTTCGGATACTCGATGGGGCAGTAATGCAGTGATGTTCTGCGGCGCATCAGCGCTCATAACCCAATTCGCGCATGACGTCACCGTGGTATTGCCAGAACAGCTCATGCTGCGCGTCCGTCATTTCGTCTTTCCAGGAACCTGAGGCGCCTTTGCGGAAGAAGCCCGGGGAACTGGCGTTGAGCTCTTCGAAGGTCGGCGGTTTGGCGTGCCCGGCATCTTGATTGATCCCGATGAATTCAGCGAGCAAGGCCATGGATTCATCCGGCTGGTCGACCAGGTCTTGGTAGCGTAGCTCCAGGATAGGATTGCTGAGCGTCTTGACTGCCTTGGCGTGATCGCTCCAGCTATCTTCCTTTTTCGGCAGAAAATAAGTGATGGCCGCGCTGACATCCGTCGGCTTGCCCTTCAGTTTATAGAGCAGCTTATTTTTCTCCGGCAGGATGTATTTCATGTAATAATGCGCGTAGGAGACAAGGGCGTCCCGCCCATCACGATGCAGGTGGACGACTTTGCCATAATCAGGCGGCAGCGCATGAGTTTTGACGAGGAACACATCGTCCGAGGCCTGGCATTCTTCCCAAGTGCCTGGAATAGGCTTTTGCCCCATAAATTTGGCCGTGCCCTCGCGGTTGAATTCCTTATCGCCTTCGTTGGTCGTGCTGTGGACAGAGTAAGTGTCCAAGCCGAAGTAGCTGTGAGTCAGGATACGCAGGAGGGTATTGCCCGAGCGTGGGTAGGAGTAGAGCCAAACAACCATGCCTGAAAAGTATGCGGGTTAAACCTCCGCTGCGGCTTCAACGGCCTCGGGCTCGACCCACTTGCCATGCTCGGAAATGAGGTCCACCAGACGGTCGAGGGCTTCGACTTCCGGGATGTTAAACTTCACGCACTCCTTGCCGACATAGAGGTTGATCTTGCCCGGCGCGCCGCCGACGTAGCCAAAGTCCGCATCCGCCATTTCGCCGGGGCCATTCACGATGCAGCCCATGACGGCGATGGTTACGCCCTTCAGGTGGCCAGTGCGCCCTTTGATGCGCTGCGTGACTTCCTGCAGGTCGAACAAGGTGCGGCCACAGCTGGGACACGCGACGTATTCCGTTTTGGTGGCGCGCATGCGCGCAGCCTGGAGCATGTTGTAGGCAAGAGCCGTCGCCTGATCAAAGCGGTCAACGTTTTCGACGGAAATTAAGTCGCCCATGCCATCGACAAACAAATTACCGGCGACCATGGACGCCTCCAGCAGTTGATTGCCAAAGCCGGTTTCTTCGAGCACCTGCATTTCCGGGGTGATGCGAATCCAGAGTGGGGCTTTGCTGCCGATTTCTTTCAGCGCATCGCCGAGCGCACGGTAAGCGCCCGTGGCGTGGGTGTCGCCCGGAACGCCTGTGCGGGTGAATACGAGATGGCCGTCACCGAGTTTCTGAATGGTGTCTCGCCATTCGAGGACTTGGTGCGCGCTGGTGTCGAGGGCGATCAGGAAATTATGATGCACGGCCCACTGGTGGGCGTGTTCGAGGCAGTTTTTCTCAAACTTGCAAATGAACATCCAGCGGATGTCCGTGCTGAAGTTCAACGCTTCCAATTTCTCCGGAGAAACATCCTCGGCGCACTTAACGACGATTGCTTCGATTGCCGGGGCCAGCACTTTGGCGAGCTGCTCCAAGTGGGGAAGGTCGTCATTGGACGCAACGTTCACCAACAGGCCTTCGACTTTGGCGTCCTTAAACTTGCGGTTCACGTCCAGCACGTCTTTGACGATCTGAGTGTGCTCAGACAGCGGGCGTCCGGCGGCGGTGATGACGCGTGGCGGTTCCAGTGGGCCCAGTGGCGCATTGCGGCCAAAGGAGAGATCGACGATTTCGCGGCGTTGGTAGTTGTAGAAATCTGCGTGTGCTTCGCTGCGGTCGGTGTCGGGCAGGGCGGCGGATTGCTCCCAATGCGCATGCGCGCGCTTCACGAGCTCCTGGCAGACCGGAATTTCGTGCCAGGGATCTTCAGTCAGGGAAACGCGCACGGTGTCGCCGAGGCCGTCATAGAGCAGGGCGCCGATGCCGACTGCGCTCTTGATGCGCGCGTCTTCACCTTCACCGGCCTCGGTGACGCCCAGGTGCAATGGATATTGCATGCCTTCCAGGTTCATTTTCTCAACCACGAGCCGGTAGGCCTGAATCATGACCTTCGGGTTGCTCGCCTTCATCGACAAAATGATGTTGTGGAAATTGTGGCTTTCGGCGATGCGGATAAACTCGAGGGCGGACTCGACCATGCCCAGCGGCGTATCGCCGTAGCGGTTCATGATGCGGTCGGACAGGGAGCCGTGGTTGGTGCCGATGCGCAGGGCGCGACCAAGCTCCTTGGCGCGGAGGACCAGGGGAGTGAAGGCGCTGTGCAGGCGCTCAAGCTCTTCCTGGTAAGCGGCGTCGGTGTACTCGGTGACGGCGAACTTCTTTTTATCGGCGTAGTTGCCTGGGTTGACGCGGACCTTGTCCACGTGCTCAACAGCGATCATTGCAGCGCTCGGCAGAAAGTGAATGTCCGCAACCAGCGGCACATTGCTAAATCCGGCCGCCGAAAACTGTTTGCGAATCGGCCCGAGGGCCTCTGCGGCAGCTTTATTGGGCGCGGTGATGCGGACGATTTCGCAACCGACCTCCGCGAGGCGGATACACTGCCTGACTGTGGCTTCGACGTCTTGCGTCAAGCTCGTGGTCATGGATTGGACGCGTATCGGGTTGCCGCCGCCAACACCGACAGGGCCAACCATGACTTCGCGCGTTTGACGGCGGGTTGCTTTAAAGCGTGAATGGCAATAAGGCTGCATAGTAAAAAATCAAAGTCAGCCACTAGAACAGCAGCGGGAGCAAATATCAAACGGAAAGAAATGCCGTGCTTTTGCTCATTTTTGGACAGTTTCAGTCTGCCTTTTGGCGAGGGGGCTCATTACCCTGCTTGGATAGTGCGCAATGGAGGTGTGTTTGTTAATTAATTGTGAAAGGCTAAAATGCCCTAAAAAATAGGGGGTGCGGCTTAACAACTGCTGATTTCTGCCGTATCTCTTAACAGAAGCTTAAGGTGCGAGCATCTTGCACCTGCGGCGTAGGAGGGGAATGAAAGCTGTTAAATTTGACATGTCGCCGGCTAAGCGGAGACGCGCGGGCCTTTCGCTGATCGAAATCATGATCGGAATGGCCATTCTTGGGCTGGTGATGGCTGCCAGCCTGATGGCAATTCCGGAGATTCGGGAGCTTAATTTTCGCTCGGACAGTGTTCGCAGCGGCTATACCGTTTTGAATTCTGAGTTGGAAAACCTGAGGACTCAGACTTACGATCAGCTCTCGGACACGATCACCAACTCTGGCTCTAGTCCCAGCGGTGGTCTTTTGGGCGGCTTGCTCGGGCTGGAAGAGGAAAACGACCAGGTGCAGACCAAATCCACGGTCACCCTGAACAGCACCGCATATACGGTTGTCCGCGACCTGCAGTTTATGGATTCCGCCAAGGAAATCATCCAAACCACCATCACGGTGGACTGGAGTTCCGCCGGGCGGAGCCAGAACATTGTCGGTCGGGCAATTTTCACCAAAGATGGACTATCGGATAAAAAGTTCAGCACGGCGAACTAAGCGCCGTCAGGCGGGCTTTTCACTGCCCGAGCTACTCATTGCAATGACCATTTTTGGACTGCTGGCCAGTGGCATTACGGCGACGTTTTTCGCCTTCAGTCGAGGGCTGAAGGTTTCCATGGAGCATGCTGACCACTCGGCCCAAACCCAGTACGCCTTCGAGCGCATTAACAAAAAGCTTCATTCGATCAGCACCGCACATGCGACATCCAGCACGAGTTTTGACTTTACGACCACCGATCTGGAGGGGAACAAAGAACGGCTCAAGCTCTACTACGACGCGCAAAAAGACGAGCTGATCGAAGCCAACGTCACCACTGGAGGCATTCGCACGCTGTTAGCCAAGGTGGACTCCGCTCAATTCACTTACTACGACCGATTTGGCGTTGTAACCAACACCCTGATCGACATCAACGCCGCCAAACTGGAGGTCCAGACTGAGGTCGCCACGACCAACGGCTCCAAGGATGTGAAGACAGAAACATCCATCATCACCTTTCGCAATCGCAACCTATGAACTCTGCACAGCACACTCGCCGCAGCGGATCGGTCATTCTATTGGCCATGATTTTCAGCGCGGTATCCATCATCGCCATTGTCTACCTGAGCCAGTCTTTAGTGTCGCAGCACCGGACAACGGTTCGCTATGGCTTGGGCTACACGGCTTTTCACCTTGCAGAGTCAGGCATCGAGCTGGGCATGCACGCCATTGCCAACCAGGATTTGGGCGGCAGCTACTGGCCCAAGAAGGCGGACGTCACCTGGGAATACGTTGATAATGCCCCGGTTGGCCAGTATGGCTCATCCACCACGGTGCGTATCGTGGGGCAGGGCAGCGGCAAATACCTCATCACCTCACTGGCGGAGATCGATTTGGGCGATACGCCTGTCCAGCGTGCGGTGGAAACCGTCGTCCAGCAGGCCTTGAGTCAGGAGCAGGAAGAGGAAAACACCGGCTCGGGCGTCTTTGCCTACGGCATGGTGGCTCGCGACTCCATCAAGCTCAACCACAACAATCCGGGCATGAAGGTCTCCAGCTACGATAGTAACGTCAACAACGGCGTGCCGATTTGGGGAACGAACACCGGGCGCTACGTGACCGTGGCGACCCCTGCGACTGGCAACAACGCGATCGCCATCAACAATGCTGTCGTGCATGGGTCGATTCGCACGGGAGGCGGCAACATCAGCTATTCTTCGGGCTTCAACAACCCGAACCAGCAAGACCAGAATGCGGTTATCATCGGGCCTGACTCCACTCAAACCAGTGGCGTTGACTCCAACTATGTTTCCAAAGATTTCGATGGCGAAGTCACCGACCCCGACCTGCCAACGAGCGATGGCTACGTCAAAGTTTCCTACGACCAAAATTATTGGCAGAACAACTCTAACATTTCTCTGGGCAATTCTCTTGTGCCAACCTGGGTCGACACTGAGCGCATCAACACCAACCAAAACGCCAAGTTGACGATTAATGGAACCGTCGTGATTGATGCGGTGCGCAACCTGAATCTCGGCGGCGAGATCGACATCAAGCCTGGCGCGAGCCTCATCATCATGGCGGGCGAAAATATCCACGTGAACGCGGACTACATCGACCAGCAGTATCCGGCACAGTTTCAGATCATCGCGAAAAACAGCCAGGATGTTGTGCTGAATAACTTCAAGGTCTTTACCGGTGTGATTAACGCGCCGAATTCCAACGTGCGCTTGGCCGGGGTTGGCAGCACGCCCAAGGGGCAATTCCGTGGCGCGGTTGTCGCGAAGTATATCGAGGTCACCAATGGCGTCGAGTTTTACTACGACGTCAACCTGGGCGATGGCGGCAGTCAGGACCCAGGCAATTACGACGAAGGCGATGATGACATCGGTGAGCTGGAACTCGTCAGTTGGGCCGAAATCTCACCGTCGAAGGCGTTTAAGTAATCTCGGTAAGGATCTACGCCAAGTTTCGCTCACTGGCGCCTCGCTAAAATAAATGTCAAACGGTGCGGGGTGACCGGTTCCGTCTGGAGCAAAGGGGGCAAATTTTCTATAACGCTTGGTGTGAAAATAACAGCTAGCCCCCAGCGCGCGCACCATCGTTTTTCTGTATTGCTTGGCGTTTTTTTCGCTGGGCAGCTCGCATCAGCAGTGCCGCAGGCCCCTGAGCTGTCGCCTCCCTGGGAGGTGGTTTCAGCGCCTGCGTTTACCGCACGCTCGTTGGGTGACGTCCCCAAGGAACCGCTCGCGATGAGCGAATGGGCATTCCACAAGAGCGCCGATGGCTCGCGGCCGAGTGGGGTCGAGCAGCAATATGTGTGGCTGATGAACCGGGCGCGGGCGAACCCGGAAGTCGAGGGCATCTGGCTTTCCCTGGTTCAGGATAGTCGGATTAAGAATGCCGTCAGCTACTTCAACGTGGACTTGGATATTCTGCGGGCGGAGTTTCTTGCGCTGGCGCCCACGCCGCCAGCGGCGTTCGACGTTCGTTTGCACGAGGCTGCGCTGTCTCACTCGGAGTATCTGGTCAGTGAGGACGCCCAGAACCACACCGGTCAATTTCAACGCATTTCCGATGCAGGTTTTGCCTACTCCAGCGCCCGCGCCAGCGTGTTTTCCTACTCCCAAAATGGCCCCTATGGCCACGCCGGGTTCAACATCGACTGGGGCGGCAATGACGGGACTGGCATGCAGACGGGCCGCGGTCATCGGGCAGGGCTGATGGGCAACTACAGCAACGTCGGCATCGGCATCGTGGAAGACAATGACGCGGGCACGTCCGTTGGCCCGCAAGTCACGACGATCAACTATTGCAACGCCCAGACTTCGCAAGCCAACCACTACAACCGCTTCATCGTGGGCACGGTTTGGGAGGACGCCAATGGCAACCTGCTCTACGATCCGGGTGAAGGCTTGGCTGGGGTGACGGTGATGCCGGACAGTGGCGATTTCTACGCCATCACAGGGGATGCTGGCGGCTATGCGATCCCGGTCGATCCCGGCGACTATACATTAAGCTTCAGCGGAGGCGATTTGTTGTCCGGAGTGCAGATCGACGTCACTGTCGGCTCCACCAGTGTGCTGGTTCCGTGGCTGTATTTTCCTGCGGAAGAGATGCTGGCTGGAGCTGAGTTGCTGGTGGACGCCGTGGACTTCGAGACGGACGCGGATTGGCAAAACTACTACGGCCAGCCAACCACCGTAGGCGTGAGCGAAAACCTGGTCGATTGGGAATTGATCGACAGCGGCATTGCGAACATTGGTGGGTCCATGAGTTGGACGGATGACTGGTCTGGTGATCCAAGTACGCGCTTTTGGCGCATTCAAGCCTGGTCCTACATCGAGGAGTGACGCCTGTCGCTTAAAGTTGCTCTGGAGAATGGCTGACCAGATCAGCGAGCAGCATCAATGCATCTTCATCCAGATGCCCAAGGCGGCGGGGAGGCGGCTTAAGATCAAAAATAAAAATGCTCGCGCGTTCACTTTTTTGTTGTGAAAAGTGATCGGATTAGTAGTGTTTAAATGAACATTTCTATCCGCCATGAAAACTTCTCTCCCATACACCGGTTGCCCGCCTTAACGGGCAGCGAGTCCAGTCAATGCTGTGTGAACGCATTCGTGTTTGCGCGGCGCTTGAGCCGTTGATGGGGCCCATTCGCCGATGTGCTGGTGTAAACAGTCACGTCGGCGACGCCCCGAGGCTTTAATTCGGCAGCCGCCGACAAGCGCACCGTAAACTTATGCCAGCTTGTGTTTCGCCATGTTGACGTTGAAGCGCCCGACACAACGGGGCGTTCCCCGACCCGCGCCCAATGGGCGAACGGGAGACCTTTTTGTTCTTTGATACCGTGATTTTTTGCCATTGGCGCCCCCCCCTCAGCGAGTTTTGCGGGTCATTTTTCCAAGTATTGACCATCACTCAGGCCATGACTTTAACGCTCTATGCGAAAAAATAAAGTTTGCGGTCGGAGTGGCGTAGTTGGTTCAATGAGCCATACCCCGGCATGACCGAACCAAGCACTTTGCAAAATGAATCCCGCTGGCTGGCGCTGGTGCGCCAGATGCTCGAAAAGCCTCACGCCGTAGAGCGTGGCTACTGTGGCCGCATCAAGTGGAGCCCCACCTCGCGCCTGGAACCTACGATGACTGGGAGGCGTCCACACAACGATTTTGACGTGCTCATCATCCTCTCGGGTCGCGGCGTTTTATACGATGAGCATTCCGACTGGGAATGTGCGCTTCGCTCAGGCATGGCCGTGCTCGCCCCCCCGAACTTTATCATGCGTGGCGAGCATGAGCAGAGTGATCCAATTGCGCTGGCGTTCCTGCACTTCAGGCCGTCAGCCGAGGTGACGCAACAAATGGTTTCGTTTCTGGGCGACCAGCCGCTCGTTTATGATTTTCCGGACTATTGGCGCTGGGATGCGCTTTTCCGCGAGTGGCTCATGACGGAGTATAACCAGTGGTTGTCACACCGTGGCAGCTCTGGGAGTGGGCCGAGCATGAACGAAAACATCGATGGCGTGACCATGTTGCCGTCCAGCCAAGCGAGCCGGGCGACGGATCTGGCGCGCCACCTCACCTACATTGCGCTCGTGGCCGAGCCCTTGCTTGCGCCGATGCTGCCGGCAACATCCATGGATTCCGCCAAGATGCGGGACCGCGAATTGGTGGCCCGCGCGGTGCAGCTCATGGAGGCGGAGCGCTCTGCATTTGTGATGATCGAAGCGTTGGCGAGGGACTGCAGTTGCAGTGTTTCGCGCCTGCGGCGGGCATTCCACACCGTCTACCAATGCTCACCGCGCGACTACCAAATCCGCACCCGGTTGGAGCGCGCCGCCGCACTGTTGCGTTACTCCAGCCTGTCGGTGAAGGAAGTCGCCGCCGAGCTTGGTTACACGGATCAGTTTCAGTTCTCGCGGCAGTTCAAGCAGTTCTGGGGCATGGCGCCGTCGCAGTTCGATGGCCAGGCCCTGACAGGCTGCAGAAGTTAAGGCCAGCAGAGTTTTAGTTTGCGACCAGTCCGGCAAGCCGACTAGCTGGTGTTTTCCGAACCCAAATCATTCTATGCCAGCATTCGATTACCCTCTCGAGAAACTCAAAACCTACCTGGGGCAAAGCCCGTGCCCGTCGGATTTCGACGCCTACTGGACCGAAGCCTTGGACGAAATGCGCGCGGTGGACGCTCAGCCCGAGCGGGTGAAGTCCGACTTCGAAACGCCCTTTGCGGACTGCTATGACTTGTATTGGAAAGGCGTTGGCGGCGCCCGCGTGCACGCCAAGCTCGTCATCCCGAAGCATATCCCCGAAGGTGGTTGCCCGGCCATTTGCCAGTTCCATGGCTACAGCGCCTGGTGCGGAGAGTGGACTCATTTACTGGCGATGGCTGCCTCCGGTTTTGTGGTGGCGTCGATGGATTGCCGGGGCCAGGCGGGAGATTCCCAGGAGGTCGTATCCGCGAACCTGAGCACGTTTAAGGGGCACATTATCCGCGGCCTGCGCAATGACCCCAAAGACCTCGCATTTCGCGCGATCTTCCTCGACACCGCGCAACTGGCGGGCCTCGTGATGGACATGCCCGAAGTCGACGGCGCGCGGGTAGCTTCCCAGGGCGGCAGCCAGGGTGGGGCGCTTTCACTGGTCTGCGCCGCGCTAGAGCCGCGCATTGCGAAGGTCGTGTCTCAGTTCCCGTTTTTGTCCGACTACTACCGGGTCTGGCAGATGGATCTCGCCGAAAACGCATACGTTGAACTGCGTGATTTCTTCCGTTGGTCTGATCCGCTGCACGAGCGTGAAGAGGAAATCTTTAATTGGCTTGGCTACATCGACGTGAAGAACCTCGCGCCGCGCATCAAGGGAGACGTGCTTATGGCCATCACGCTGATGGATAAAACCTGCCCGCCATCCACACAGTTTGCCGCGTATAACAACATCCACGCTCCCAAGAAGCATTTGATCTATCATGACCATGGGCACGAAAATCTGCCGCATTGGCCAGACCACGTCTATCGCTTCTTCCGCGACTGGATGTGCGTCAGCGGCCAATGATGGGCTTGATGCCGCCAAAGGCTGCGAAGCAGGAGTTCTTGTGTAAGATGTCCACCGGGCGAAAGCCGACCCGGTGCATGAGCTCGATTTGGTAGGTGACGGATCGCGGCGAGTCTTCCCGATCAATGTAGGCAAATACTTTTTCCGCATATTCGGCGCCGCCCAGACCGTTGAGATAATCTCCGTACCGTCGCCACATGAGGCTGTGCACGTTGTCCGATTCGTGGGCGACCAAGTCAGTGATCCAAAACGAGCCGCCGGGCCGGAGCAGGTGGAAAATCATCTCGAACGCGGCCTCCCAATCCGCGTCATCGCGCAGGTGGTGCAGCACCGCAGCGGCAATTACGACATCGAACGAATGCGTCGGGAACGCGATATCGCGGAAGTCGCCTTGGTAGACGGTGATGCTGCCGGAGTTCTCCGCCTCAATGCGCTCCTCGGCGCGCTCAAGCATGGGCAGGCTCAAGTCGCAAATGTCGCAGTCGAAATCACGCCCGTATTCCTGCCGAAGCTTGATGGTGTTGTTGGCGGCGCCGCAGCCGATATCGAGGACGCGACGAATGGTCGGCGTGGCGGCGATGGCGGCCTGCGTGATGAGGTCCATCGCCAGCGGTGCGTCAATGGTCGCAGCCTGCCCGGTTTCCAAATTGGAGAAGCGCTCGACGTCGGCGTCAAAGCGCGTGCGAATTTCGTCGAGAGTGGACTTTTCGTGAAGCGGAGTGGCCATGGCATTATGATATGCCTCAAGGCCGTTTCGTCAATCCCAGGTGTCGGAGAGTTGCCCTCCAGTTTTAACCGTATTTCTTCAACCAGTCGCGCGTGCTACGCTTGAGCTTCTTGATGCGCGTTTGCAGGGGGCGCAGGGTTTGGGGCGTCATGTGGTCGATGAAAAGCACGCCTTGCAGGTGATCGTTTTCGTGGAGGATGACGCGGGCAAAGAGGCCGTCGCATTTGACCTCATGGTGGTTGCCATCGAGATCCTGAAATTTCATTTCGACGTAGGTGTCGCGCACGACTTCGCCGCGAATGCCGGGGAAGGACAGGCAACCTTCTTCGTAAGGCGCCTTCGGTTCTTTGGTCACGATCTGTGGGTTAATGACCACGAGCGGCATGATGAGGTCCAGCGGCGGCGTCTTGCCATCGAGTTCGTAAAAGAATTCCACAGGCCGGTCGCCGAGCTGCATATCCATGACGAAGATTTGCTTGGCGACATTAACCTGCTGTGCGGCCAGCCCAATGCCTTCCTCGTCATACATGGTGTCGAGCATGTTCTGGGCGAACTCTTTGAGCTCGTCATTAAATTCTGTGACAGGAGCGCCTTTCTCCCGCAGGATAGGCTCACCAAACATGGTAACTCTTAGGATCAAAGTGTAGGTGTGTTGAAGTGTTGATGTGTAGAGGTGCGGAAGTTATTGCTGCTACTTAGGCGTTTTAGATTTTTCTAAATAACGAAGGAAACCGCCAATTAAATTGGCGGTGGAGACTGCCTGGTCATGTAGTCGTTGAAACGTTCCAGCATCAAGGTAGTTCGCGTCGAGTAAAGTATATAACTGTGAACGGAACTCGTAGGCGGAGCCTTGAGCGATGCGCAAGAAACGCACAAACTCTGGGCGGCTGCCACGTCCAAAACCTTCCGCAATGTTAGAGCCAATCGAAACCGCAGAGCGGCGAATCTGGTCGCGGAGACCGAAATCGCTAGAAAGAGGCTCCTGCTTGCATAGGATGTATATCTCTTTCGTCAGTTCACGTGCTTCCCGCCATGCCTGAATTTCTTCGAATCGTTCGATTTTCGCCATGATAGACCCAATAAACCTCAATACCTCCCTACCTCAACACCCCAACACTAAGTCTGAAATCTTTGGATTTCAGACTTCAGCACATCGGCGCTGCGCTTGAGGTTCATGACCATGCGGTTGGTTTCGCGCACGGCGTTGGCGGTTTGTTGAGCGGAGGAGCTGAGTTGGCCCATGGCTTCGTTGATCTGGCTGGCGCCTTCGGCCTGGCTTTCCATGCCTTCGAGGATCTGATCAAAGCGCGGAGGGAGGCCTTGCACTTGCTGAATCACATCGGTCAGGCGGCCGCTGATGTCAATGATCTCGACAACGCTGCTGTCGACTTTACGGGAGAAATTGCTCATGTTTTTCACGCCGGTTTGCACGGCGGTGAGCATGTCCTGCACGCTTTGCTCGATCTCCAAAGTCGAGGATGCAGCCTGGTCGGCCAAGCGGCGAATTTCGGTGGCGACGACGGAGAAACCGCGTCCGTGCACGCCCGCTTTCTTGGCCTCAATGGAGGCGTTCAATGACAGCAGGTTGGTCTGGTCCGCAACCTTGGTCATGGTGGAGATGACGCTGGTGATCGCGTAAGCGCGCTGATTGATGAGGTTGAGCTGTTCGGCCACATCGTCATTGGCTTCGCCGAGCTCCTTCATGGAGGACTCTAGGGCAGTCAAGACATCGAGCCCTGACTCCGCCTTGAGCGCTGTGCTTTGGGTGACTTCGTTGACCTGCTTCATCGTGCGGGCCAGCTCACGCGTCGTGGTGGAAATTTGCTTGGCGGTGGCGTTGACTTCGACGGATGCGGCGCCGGTTTGCTCGGCGGCGGTTACCTGCTGTTGAGCGGATGAGTTCAGGTGTTGCGAGGTGTTGCTGATCTCTTCCGCTGTCACCTTCACCTTGCCCACGAGGGACTTCAAATTGGTCGCCATGGTTTGGGCTGCGGCGGAGAGCTGGCCGATTTCGTTGCGGGTTTTACAACGAATTTCGGCGGTCAAGTCACCTTCGGCCAAGCGGTGTGCGGCATCGGTCAAACTGGCGATCGGGTGGGTGATGCCACGTGACATGAGCAGGGAAGCGATGAGCACAACCAGCAGCGTGACGCCGGCAACCAGGATTGACGCCGACAGCAAGTGACTGACCGGGCCGAAGACTTCTTCGCGGTCAATCTTCAACACCAAGCCAAGTCGTAGGTTGGGCAAGTAATCCCAGATCGCGACGACCTCTTCGCCCCGATAATCGACGTCGAGCGCGCCACCGCTCATCCCGCGCACCGCGCGTTGTGATGGGTTTAGATCCTCGCCATTTTTCGGATTATAGTCGGTGATTTTTTTGAAGGCGGCTTCTTCGCCGCTGCGCAGTTGATTCAGCGTGATGATTTCTTCCCCGCGCCGAGCCAGGAACATGACTTCGCCGGTATCTCCCAGCCCAGTGGTGTCATCGATCACCGACAACAGCTTCTCGTTGTCGGGCGCCAGGGCGACAGCGCCGAGGAGGATGCCATCTTCGAGCACCGGGCTGGTGATGAAGAGCGAAGGCTCACCCGTGGGGGGGAAAATATCATAGTCGCCGGCCTGTGGACTCATCAGGCGAATCGCACTTTCGAAAGACTGCGCCAATTCGTGTTTGCTGTTCGGCTCGCTGCGCAGGTCACGGTTTTCAATCGGCAGTTCAGGGTCGCTGTAAACCACGATGCCTTGGTTATTGATGAAAAGAATCTGCCGAAATCCCAGCTTGCTGCGCAAGTCGCGGACGATGGGGCGGGCAAACTCTTCAACCTCCAGGTAGGTCGTGTTATCCTCAATGGTTTCCAGATCTTTATTGGTGATCTCGCCCAGATAAAGCAGGCTGTACTGGACGGCGGGGCTATCCGCGACCAAGCCCACGATGTTTTCCACTTCCTCCAGGTAGTTGCGGATTTCCTCCAACTGGAGCGTGGATATCGCAGACAGGTATGAGCCCTCGGTATCGAGCAAGGCGTCGCGGGCCAGCAGATATTGTGCGACGCTGACGATGATAAGTGGCGCCATGGCGATCGTCAGGAAGTAGAGCATGATCTGGCGAAACAGCCGACGGCCAGACAATGACTTTGCTGGCTCGTTGGGCGCCTTCGTTGGGCTGCTCTGACGCCGCTGCGTCAACAGGGTATGGCTGGGATGGTCGCTCATTTGGCAGGCGCGCTCCATTCTCCGTTCCAGCCTTGCTTGAGCATGGCCAGGTATTCATCCCAAGCTTCCCGGGGGCGGAACATGGGGTAGGGGGCCGGGCGCACTGGGGCGTCGCTCTCCCACTCGATGGCGAACTGGCCGTCATTTAAGATGCGGCCGATGCGGGCAGTTTTATAAAGGTGCTGGTTTTGCGGGTCGATGAACACCATGCCCCCGGGGGCAAGAAAGCTGCGGTTGCCGATGTTTTCGCGGACTGATTCCGCACTGGTCGTCTCGGGCAGTATCCAGTCCTTGTCTTCGTTGGCTTTGCGGACGGCCTCTGCCCAGAGGTAAACCCCGCTATAGGCCGCGTCAACAGCGTCGGAGGTGACGCTGTCTTTGCCGTAAGCTTGCTTGAAGTTACGCACAAACTCCCGATTTTCCCTGGTCGGTATCGACTGAAAATAGTTCCACGCCGCGAAGTCGCCCACCAAGAGTTGCTTTTCCATACCCATGCTTTGGAGCAGGCTTTCATCGATGCTGAAGGAAATGGTCGGGATTTCGTCGCTGGTGACGCCGGCCTCGCGCAAGGCGCGGAAGAAGGCGATGTTGGAGTCGCCGTTGATGGTGTTCAGGATGAAGTCTGGTTGAGTCTTGGCGATGTCTGCGGCCATTTCTTCAGTGTCTTCTGAGCCAAGCGGCAGATAGCGCTCGCCTACGATTTCTCCACCGAGCGCCTTTACCTGGTCTTTGATCACTTCATTGGCGGTGCGCGGAAATACATAATCAGAGCCGACGAGATAGAAGCGTTTGGCGCCTTTGTCTTTCATGGCCCAGTAGACTGCGGGGATGATCTGTTGGTTCGGCGCCGCCCCGGTGTAGACGATGTTGGGCGAGCTTTCAGCGCCCTCATATTGCACGGGGTAGAAAAGCAGCGCATCGTGCTTTTCGAGCACCGGGGTCATGGCCTTGCGGCTTGCCGATGTCCATCCGCCGAATATGACGGCGACTTTATCGTCGGAAAGCAGCTGGTCCGCCTGCATGGCGAAAATGCGTTCCTTGGACTGCCCGTCACGGATTACTGGCTCCAGCTTGATGCCGGGGAGGAAATTGCTGGCGTTGATTTCGTCGATCGCCATGCGCACGGCGTCGATCACGGGTAGTTCGGAGTTGGCCATGGTGCCGGTGGCCGAGTGCAAAATGCCGACTTTTACCGTCTGCTCCTTGCGCTGGTCGCCGCACCCACCCAGCGTAAACAACGCCAGCGCCAGCCAACTAAGCAGAATAGTGCGAGTCATCGGTGGATATCATTTGGCAACATTGCGGGGCCATCAACCCAAAATACGCAGCGAGCAGGGCTAGTTGGCGGAAGTTTCCGCCGGTTGCTTGAAGGGCAGGCGGATGGTAAACGTCGTGCCTTTGCCGGATTCGGTGACAAAATCGATTTCGCCATGATGCGCCTCGACAATGGATTTTGCAATGGCGGAGCCCAAGCCAGTGCCGCGGCTCTTGCCATAGGTGACGAATGGAGTCCAGAAATTGCTGCGGATTTGCTCCGGAATGCCATCGCCGTTGTCACTGATGGTGATGCGGATAATGTCTGCATCCGCCCCTGCTTTGATGACGATTTCGGCGTTCTCCCGTTCGCCAAGCGCGTCGACTGCGTTGCCGACGATATTCTGCAGCACGCGCAGGAGCTTGTTTTGCTCGCCTTCGAACTCGACGTCGGTGACGGCCAGCTCGATGCTTAAGTTATCCTTGGCGAAGGAGGGTTCGTTTAAATCCTTAAACTTTTCCATCAGCTTACTGAGGCTGACGGTTTCGATGAACAGCTTTTGCTCGCCTCGGGAGAACTCCGAAAGCTCGTTGGCCATTTCCACCATGCGGTCGACCTGAGCCGCGATGTTGTTGCAGATTTTAATGGTTTTCTCGTCTTCTCCGTGGCGACTTTGGATCATTTGCGCGCCCAGGCCGATCAGCGTAAATGGATTCTTAAAGTCGTGGATAATGCTGTTCACCATGGTGCCAACGAGGCTCATTTTCTCCTGTTGGAGCATGTCGTCCAGGTAGTGGCGCGTCGTCTGATGCAGGTGGTTGACGATGCTGCCCAGGATTTGCTCGATTGGGCCCGGGGTGCTCTTAATAAAGGTCAGCAAGTCCTCGCGGTAGACTTTGGCAATGCTCACGTGGCCCTGTGCCAAGGCGCTCAATGAGCGCGGCGCACCGGTAAAAATGCCAATTTCGCCGAAAAAGTTTCCCTGTTTGGTCGTGGAGATGATGCGGCGTTTACCATCGGGCGTTTCGGCGGCGAAGGCGACGATGCCTTCGAGCACCAGGCACAGGCTGTCTGACGGGCTCCCTTCCAGGAAAATCGCATCTCCGTCCTGATAATGATCAACGTCCGCCTGGTCAACCAGTCGCATGACGCTCTCCTGATCAGAATTTCGGAAAAACGGATGATCGTTTAGCTGCATGCGTGCGGCAAAGTTACTGCAGGTCAGCAGAGATTGGTTGAGAGCTCATTGGCGTTACTCTAGTGGCTAACCTTGACAGGTCTAGCCCAAAAATAACGCTACTACCGAACAATGAGGAACTTCGGCTCCTTTGGCGGGTCTAAAGCACGCGTAGACAGTGCTGGTTTCATATCAGGCGTCTGGCTCTGCCTTGGGCGAACCAGTCTTTTTGCTTGAATGATCACGAGTATACGCTATCTCAGGAGTTTTTTTCGGGACGTCGGATTAAAATTTCCGGCCGAAAGCTCTTGCTTCCCAACCCGAATTTGGCGCGGCGCCACACCAAACCTAAACTAGGCGGCCGGCCACACCCAACACCCAAAAACGAAGTATGCCTTCATTCGAACACACCAATTCGCAGCCTAAGGCGCGAGAGGACGAACATTTTCGTCCGGGCGATGACGCGTCAGCAAAAGACGATTCCGCCGAAGAACAAGCCAAGAAAGCTGGCCTGGGCCAGGAAGCCCTCTCCTGGGGAGACCTCGCCAAAGAACCTGAGCCCGAACCCGTTCAGGAAAAGCCAGCCGAAAAGCCAGTCGAAGCCAACCAAAATGTCCTGGGCGATGAGTCCGTGGATGATTTTGACATGTCGGACTTTGACATCGCGGTTGACGCCGCTGCCGAACCCGTCGCAGAAGCCTCAGCTGAGGCGCAACCTGTTGACGCGGAACCCGCCAAAGTAGAGTCTGTGGCCGAAGCTCCCGCTGAGGAAGCTCCGAAGCCACAGCGCATAGACGATAGTGATCTGCCGAATCCCGGCCCAGCGCTGTTGCAGAATCGCGCCAGCCTTGCCAGCCAGGGCCCCGGCCGTAAGCGCAACCGTCCGGAAACCGGTGCGGAGAAGTCCCGCTTGCCCGCCGGTCATCCAGGCTTAGTTGAATCGCCAGCGGCTTTTGAAGAAAAGCTCAGCGGTCGCTTTGCGGAAGGAAAGCCCGAGCGTAAGCCACGTGCAAAGTCGGAGAAACCTGCAACCGAGAAAACGGAAGGTCAGACTGACGAAGCCGCTAAGGCCAAGCCTGCGGATGACGCGACTGGAGATGCGCCTACTAAGCCCAAGCGCAAGCGCCGTCGTAAGAAGAAGTCCAACAATGGCGAGAATCGTCAGGACGGACAGCAGCCCAAGCAGCAGGGAGAGCGCTCTGAAAAGAGTGATAAGCCCCGCCCGCAAGGCCAGGAACGTCGCGAAAAGTCTCAGCCCAAGCCACGTGCGGCGGCCAAGCCAGCTCCGGCTCCCGAGCCCAAGGGCTTCATGGGCGCGGTGAAAAAGTTTTTGGGCGGCCTCTTTGGCGCTGCGCCTGCTCCGGCCGAAAAGCCCAAGGCGCAGGAAACCCCGAAGCGTGAAGGCAAGCCTCAGGGCGACCGTCCTCGCGGCAAGGGTGGCCAGGGTCGCGGTAAAGGCGGTCCCCGCCGTGGCCAAGGCGGCCAGGGTGGTCAGCCACGTGGTCAGGGCGACAATGGCCCCAAAGGCGAGGGCGGTGATGATCGTCCGAAGCGTCGTCGCGGCAAGCGTGGCGGTAAAAACCGTCGCGGCGGCAATCGCCAGGGCGGTGGACGCGATAACAAGCCTTCGGCCCAGCAGTCTTAAGCAGTTCTTTGCGAAAATTTCAGCGTCGTCCCAAACGGGACGGCGCTTTTTTTGGCTCAACTCACATAAGGCATTGAACCCGGGGCAGGCTTTATCTTGGCTAGCGTTACGTCGTCGCGATGAGCGCGTCGGCGGCTGTGTTTTTACCCATGGATGTATTTCGAATTAACGGGGGGCGACCCCTGCGCGGTGAAGTGACGGTGAGTGGCGCCAAGAACGCCTGTTTGCCGATGTTTGCTGCTACTTTGCTGACTGGTGAAACGTGCGTTATCGAGAACGTGCCGGACCTTTCCGATCTCCGCTTCATGGCGGAAATTATTGAAAACCTCGGCGCCAAGGTTGAGCGCCCGGACAAGTCCACTTGGCGCATTACGGCGGCGGACATTACCCATCGCGCCCCCTATGAGCTCGTGCGTCGCATGCGCGCCAGCGTCTGTCTGTTGGGGCCGCTGGTGGCGCGCCTGAAGAAGGCCGAGGTCTCTTTGCCAGGTGGTTGTGTGATTGGTCCACGGCCCATTGATTTACACCTGAAGGGATTGTCCAAGCTCAACTGCGATGTCGATGTTCGCGCGGGCTATGTCCACGTCAACGCCAAGCGGGCGCGGGGGGGGCATGTGTTCCTGGGCGGTCGCCATGGCAGCACGGTTACCGGCACGGCGAATATCCTGATGGCGGCGGTGCTGACGCCCGGTGTCACGCGGATCGAGTCTGCGGCCTGCGAGCCGGAGGTGGTCGATTTATGCAAAATGCTACTGTCGATGGGCGCCCGGATCAAAGGCGTGGGCAGCCATTGCTTGACCATCGAAGGCGTCGATAAGCTTCATGGCACGACTTACCGTGTGATCGATGACCGCATTGAAGCAGGCACTTACCTAATTGCCGGCGCCATGTTGGATGCCGATATCACGGTTTGCGGCGCGCATGCCGAAGATCTCTCGGCCTTGTTGGATAAACTGGAAGAGGCCGGTGCTGATTTCACGATCGAGCTGGGAGGGCGCATCCGGGTAAAGGGAACGCCCGGCTCCTTGAGCCCGGTCGATGTCATTACCTTACCGCATCCTGGCTATCCGACTGACCTTCAAGCGCAGATGTGCACGCTCATGAGCGTTACCCCCGGCTTATCCATCATCACGGAGCGCGTTTATCCGAACCGCTTTATGCATGTGCCTGAGCTTCAGCGGATGGGGGCGGACATCGCCATCGAGGGCGCGAGCGCCATCGTGAAGGGGCGGCGTAATCCACTGTCCGGTGCGCCGGTCATGGCGAGTGATTTGCGAGCGAGCGCTGCTCTGATCCTGGCGGCAATGGCAGCCCACGGTGAGACGTGGGTGCAGCGTATTTACCACTTGGACCGTGGCTACGACGGCTTTGAAAAGAAGCTTCAGGCTTTGGGCGCTGACATTGAGCGCCTTAAGCAGGAAGCCATGCCTAAGGACCTATCGGCGGATGGCTAGCCCGGCCAACAGCGTTTGTCAGGGCATTGCCCGTTGGTTGCTTCAGGCATGCTTGTGCCTGTTGGCGGCCTTGAGCGCGCCCGCGCTCCAGGCAAGCTCCACTCCGGATGACTGGCCGCTGGCGATGGATTTACCTGATGGCTGGGAGGCTCGGGAATTGGGCGATTTGTCGGATTACTTCAATATTTATAATCAAAGCAAGAGCGCGAATCTCCTGATTGAAATCGAGCGGAAACACAATGTGACCGAGGCGGATGTGCCCACGAAGTTCAGTCACTTCATGCAGATCTCCGACCAGTCGATGAAGGATCATGGTTTGGAGCCAGCGGAAGGATCGGAGACCATTGTGATTGACGACGGCGCTTTTCAGGGGCAGGCGATTCTCTTAAAGAGCGGTTCGTTAAACGACTTCTACACCGCGCAGGTGCTGCTCAACGATGGGCGACAATCGCTTGACGCCAACTTTAGCGGTCACTGGGCGGAATGGGAAGAGGCGCTGAAAATCCTGAAGTCCATCCGTCGGCATGGATGGAATGCGTTGGGACCAGCCACTGTTTTGACTGAGCTGCCCGACAGCCATGGGCGCATGGCTGTGCAGTTTTCGCGCATGGGCAGTGATGGGCGACTCAGCTACCATCTCTCGATTGTCAAAGATGGAGAGGACGCGACGCAGACCAATGGAAATGTCGCGATCTTGGACCAACCACTCACCGAACTGGCCTGGAAAGAGCCGCGCCAACTCGAGGTAACTTTACCCCGCGACGCCCGGGTTTTCCATCGAAATCGTTTCCCGCCACGCGCCGATGCTTCGGTGATCTTTATCGATCTGGCGACCGAAGCAGTGCAGGCAGATCAAGCGAAAATGGCCCAGCAGTTTCTGGATTTTGATCCGCCTGAGCCGTGGTCGTTTGATTTCGTGGGAGAAGGGCAGGGGCAGTATCTTTTTCGGCTGCCCGGTGAGCAGAATGCCTTGCTCATGATGCACCCGCTGAAGCCCGGCATGATGAAAAGCGAAGAAAGCGCCAAGTTGCAGGTTCGATTGTTTCTAGACGCCTATCCTCGCCAGATTGAGCAAAATCAGGATGTGCCGATGGAGGTGCTGGAAACCATGATGTACCCGATCAAAGGCGATGTCGTGCACGGCGAGTTGGGTCTCGTGACCTTGCGCACCGAGGAAGGCACATTGATCGTGGGGACTTTCTACGTGACGGATGGCGAGCATTTTTACATGGGCCAACTCAGTGGTAAACCAGGGGCTTGGCCAAGCGCGCGCGACGTACTGGAATCAGCACGACATATCGAGCCCTAGCGCGCCGCTCAAGCATCTGAGCCCAACCGTGGGAAAAATCTTTCGTTTCTGGCGCGATGTCTTTAACTGCTCATCATGCCCGATGATGCCAAAGGAACGGATTATCTCTCGCAGGTGCTCGAAGCGCCGGAGTCCGCCGTGGAAAAAGCGCTGCGGCCGCTAAGTTTCGCGGATTTCAGCGGGCAGGGCAAAACCAAGGAACGGCTTGAGGTGATGGTCGGCGCGGCGAAGTCGCGCAGTGAGCCTTTGAACCATATTTTACTGCACGGCCCGCCTGGGCTCGGCAAGACGACCCTCGCGCATATTCTCGCCAACGAGATGGAGGCCGACATCAAGCTCACCAGCGGTCCCGTAATTGACAAGGCGGGCGACCTCGCCGGCTTGCTCACTAGTTTGCAGGAGGGGGACATCCTTTTCATCGACGAAATCCACCGCATCCCCAAGAGCGTCGAGGAGTATCTTTACTCGGCAATGGAGGATTACCGCATCGACATTATGATCGATCAGGGGCCCAACGCGCGCAGCGTCCGCCTGTCGATCCCGCGTTTCACCCTCGTCGGCGCCACTACCCGTACTGGCCTCTTGACCGCGCCGCTGCGCAGCCGCTTCACCCTGCAAACCCGACTCGATTACTACAACCGCGACACGCTCGAGAAAATCGTTCGCCGTAGTTGCAAACTCCTTGGCGTGCCGATCAATGATGAAGGCGCCGCCGAAGTTGCTGGACGCGCCCGGGGCACCCCGCGCATTGCCAACAATTTAATCAACTTTGCCCGTGACTATGCTCAGCAGCGCGCTGATGGCGAGATCACCGGCCCAGTGGCCGCCAATGCGCTGGAGCTGTTGGAAATCGATCGCAATGGCCTCGACGAAATGGACAAGCGTATCCTGCGCCTCATGGCGGAAAACTATCGGGGCGGCCCGGTAGGCCTAGGCACGGTAGCGGTTGCCGTTGGCGAAGAACAGCACACCCTGGAGGAAGTTCACGAGCCGTATTTAATTCAGGAGGGCTACATTGCGCGCACCCCGCAAGGCCGCGTCCTGACGCCCAAAGCGTGGACCACGATTGGACTGAAGCCCGAGGAGGGAACAGGTCAAGGTTCCTTGTTCGGAAACTAAAAAGTACACGTCGCAATGTGCCGAGCTACCGGCTCAGCGAAGCCTGGCGCGAAATCCTACAAAGCTGGGGTAGGCGTTGGTTCGCGCGTAGTAGTCGGGGAACTTGTCCTTTACCTCGTCGACCATGCGCGCCTCGCGGAAGTCTTCGATCACAAAACCATTGGCGAAGAGCGCCTGCGCGATGTCCTCAAAAGTGTGGTGATAGGCGGTCAGGTCCATGCCTGCCATTTCAAAGTGGTAGGGATCGTTATGAAAGTAGGGGCGAACCGTGGGATGAGCATTTGCCCGCGTGCCCATGTTCGTTACTTCGTCCATCGGGTGGTGCATGGAGAAAACGAGTTGCCCTCTGGGCTGAAGAATACGCGCCATTTCAGCGAACACCGGCGCCAAATTCTGCTCGTAGTGGATGACGAGCGCGCTGACGATCAGCGAAAAAGAACCGGTTGGGTAAGGCGTGGATTTGATGTTCGCCACGCAGAATTCGATATCGGGATTTTCCGCGCGTGCGATGTCGATTAGCGATTGGGAAAAGTCAGCACCGGTTACGTCGAAGCCACAGCTTTTAAGCCAGCGGGAAAGCAGACCACTACCGCAGCCGAGGTCTGCTACTTTGCATGGGGCAATGCCCGCCAGTAGCGATTCGATCATCGGTTGGTCGAGGTAGCGATTCCACGCGCTATCCTGTTCACGCCCTCGCTTGGCATGGTAGGCGGCGCCGTGGCGATTGTACATTTCTTGATTGGCGTGCATAGTGACGCACAAAAGCAAGGCGCCGGGTCTCCAAAGGTCAACGCCAATGCAATGCGCTGTTCACCGCGCCGACGAAGCTATGATGAAAGCGCCCCAAGGCTGAAAGCCTTGGGGCGCTCTTTGGACCATTTCCACCGCCGGGTGCAAAGTCGCTTTACTTGCTATGGCGCTTTCGAATAACGGCGATGCAAAGGACGCCAAAGCCTGCGATCATGGCGTAGGTTTGAGGCTCTGGCACGGTCATGGCTGTGTAAGCAGTGTCGCTGGTATCCACCGAGATTTCGTAATTGTAGTAGTAGGCTCCGGTGGTCCAATCGATCTCGTAGCTGCTGATCGGGCCAGCATCGGAAAGATCCCATTGAAACAGGAACAAAGTGGAATCCTCGGCAAAGCTCAGACCGCCGCTGATGGAATCAGTGAAGTCGGCGGCAATCGGATCTGTCGACCCGTTCAGGAACAGCGTGGGTACGGAAACAAATGATTCGGTTCCTACGACATTGTTGATGTCCACCTGAAAAAGGATGGTTTGCAAATTTGCAATGGGCGAAGCGTCGCTGACGAATAAGGTGCCATCGCCACTGAAGCTGAACAGACCGCCGCCTGCGACATACAAGTCGGTGCCTGTAATTTTATCTAGCGTGGCGCTGGTCGTGCCAGTCATGTCTGCGAGTGGTTGCGCCCAGCCCAAGGTCGGAGTTTGGTAATTGTGATTGTAGCCGTTGGCCTCAGACAGCAGTGGATTATCGCGATTCAGATCATACCATGCTGCGCTTTCGGTTGTTCCTGCGAAGCCTGGATTTAATACCGCATTTGCTACTGTAGGGACCACGCTGATCAGGGCCGCCCAGTGAATTATATTCAGTTTCATTGTTCCTAGTCAGTTGTTTGTAATATTGAGCTCAATGAGAAAGACTGAGTCTCAATAGCTTGTTGAATGAATTTGAGATTCATTTTCATGTCAACGCGATTCGTATTCTCAACTACGCCAAGTTTATTGCGAAACAACTGACTGTATGCGTGGGCTTTACGATTTTGCTCGCGGCAGGTCTTGCGCCAGGAAATGCAGCAGGTATTTGCCCTCAAACTCTTCACCGGGCAGAAACTCATTTACCGGCCACACGTGGCGTGGCTTGATTTTTAGGCGGGCGACTTCCTCGGCGTACTCACCGCCTTTCCAGTAGATGAGTCCGTTTTCGAGTGAGTGTTTTTGGCCGCGGCGCCCGAGCTTTTTGATCCAACTACAAAACAGCGGCAGCTCCTTAACGGCGCGGCCGGTAATGAAGTCGAACTCGCGGTTTATGCTTTCCGCGCGGCAGTTGCGGACCTCGACATTTTCCAAGCCCAGCTGCTTGGCGATGTCTTCAACGACCATGATTTTCTTGCCCACGGAGTCTACCAGCGTGAAGTGTGCGTGCGGATAGCAGATCGCCATGACGAGGCCAGGGAGGCCGCCACCGGTGCCGACATCGATCACGCGCGCGCCTTTCATCAGCTTGAGCACGCGGTTGACGATCAGGCAGTGCGCAAGGTGCTTTTCTTCCAAACGCTCAATGTCTTTGCGTGAGACGAGGTTGATCTTGGCGTTCCAGTCGCGCATGAGTTCGGCCCAGGCGGTGAGCTGGTCCCAAGTGGCGGCTTCGATGTCAGGAAAATGCGGTTTTATGGTTTCCACGGTCAGAAAAGCCACGTTATGTAGGGCGCTTTTCTTCGACGCAAACCGCAACTTCACACTTGCAACGCATCAAAGCATCCGAATAGATTGATTTGTTTCTTGCATGTCTAATTCCGCAATCAATAAGCCGTTTACGAAAAAAGGCCAGCTCCTCGCCGATTTGCTGGCGGAGCGCATCGTCTTCCTCGATGGAGCGATGGGGACCATGATCCAGCAATACAAGTTGCAGGAAGAGGATTTCCGCGATGACTCCCTGGCCGACGCCCCGGGCGACCTGAAGGGCAACAACGACCTGCTCAGCTTCACCCGCCCGGACATCATTGGGGAAATCCACCGCCAGTTCTTCGAGGCCGGCGCGGACATCATTGAGACGAACACCTTTAGCGGCACCACGATCGCCCAGGCCGACTACAAGCTCGAGTCCCGCGTGCGCGACATCAACGTCGAGTCCGCCAAGCTTGCCCGCAAGGTCGCCGACGAAATTTCTGAAAAAGAGGGCCGCCCGACTTTTGTGGCTGGCGCCATGGGGCCGACGAATCGTACCGCGTCGCTCTCGCCGGATGTCAACCGCCCGGAATATCGCGCAACCAGCTACGACGAGCTCTATAAGGCCTACTACGAGCAGGCCGAGCAACTGATCGAAGGCGGCGTGGACCTGCTGTTGCCGGAGACGACTTTTGACACGCTGAACCTGAAGGCCGCGTTGCACGCGATTGCCGATTTGCAGGACACCTTGCCCGAGCGCATCCCGGTGATCGTGTCGGTGACGATTACGGACAAATCCGGGCGCACGCTGTCCGGGCAAACCGTCGAGGCGTGCTGGAATTCCATCCGCCACGCCAAGCCGCTTTGCGTGGGTCTTAACTGCGCGCTTGGCGCGGACCTGATGAAGCCCTTCCTCGAAGAGCTGTCCGCCGTTGCCGATTGCTACGTGCACGTTTACCCGAATGCCGGCTTGCCGAATCCGCTCGCGCCGACGGGCTACGATGAGACCCCGGCAACGACCGGCAGCGCGGTCAAGCAGTTTGCCGAAGCGGGCCTCGTGAACCTGGTGGGTGGCTGCTGCGGCACGACTCCGGGGCACATCGCGGCTGTCGTTAAAGAACTTTCCCCGCTGCCGCCGCGCAAGGTGCCGAGCTTCGAGCCCGCGCTGCGCCTCAGCGGTTTGCAGGCGCTGAACATCACCGACAAGAGCGGGTTCATCAACGTCGGCGAACGCACCAATGTGACCGGTTCGCCGAAGTTTAAAAAGCTCATCAAGGCCGACGATTTTAATGCCGCGCTCGCCATTGCGCAGAGCCAGGTGGACGCTGGAGCGCAGGTGATCGACATCAACTTCGACGAAGGCATGCTCGACGGCGAGGAGTGCATGACGCGCTTCCTCAACCTCGTGGCATCGGAGCCCGATATTGCCAAGGTGCCGATCATGATCGACAGCTCGAAGTGGTCCGTCATCGAAGCCGGTCTCAAGTGCGTGCAGGGTAAATGCATTGTCAACTCGATCAGCCTCAAGGGCGGCGAGGAAGAGTTTAAGGCGCAGGCGAAAAAGATTACGCGCTACGGCGCCGCGGTCATCGTCATGGCCTTCGACGAAACGGGCCAAGCTGACAATCAGGCCGACAAGGTGAAGATCGCTAAGCGCTCCTACGATATCCTCGTTGACGAGGTGGGCATGGATCCGCAGGACATCATTTTCGACCTCAATATCCTGACGGTTGCGACCGGCATGGAGGAGCACAACAACTACGCGGTGGACTTCATCGAGGCCGTGCGCGAAGTGAAGCAAAAGTGCCCCGGCGCGCGCACCAGCGGCGGCCTGTCGAACATTTCGTTTTCGTTCCGCGGCAACAACCCGGTCCGCGAAGCGATGCACGCGGCGTTCCTGCATCACGCTTGCGCGGCGGGGCTCGACATGGCGATCGTCAATCCGAGCCTGCTGATGAACTACGACGAGATGGATGCGACCATGAAAACGATGGTCGAGGACGTCTTGCTGAATCGTGACCCCGACGCCACCGAGCGCATCATCGAGTATGCGGAAAAGGTGAAGGACGGCACGATCACCGTGGGCGCTGGCACGCCGGAAGAGCGTATCAATGCGGCCATGATTCAGGGCATGAACACGCTGCGCGAGCTCTTTGAGCGCGCCAACGCGGAGAAGAATCCCGAGGTCATTGAGAAGTTTTTGCAGGGCGGCGCAGGCGCGGTTCCTGCCGCTCAAAAAAAAACGGCTGACGTAAAGGACGACTGGCGCAGTGGCACGGTCGAGGAGCGGCTGAGCCATGCGCTCGTTAAAGGCATCGTCACGCATGTCGATGCGGATACCGAGGAAGCGCGCCAGAAATACAGTCGACCGCTGGAGGTGATCGAAGGTCCTCTGATGGACGGCATGAAGGTCGTCGGCGATCTCTTTGGCGCTGGCAAAATGTTCCTGCCACAGGTGGTTAAAAGCGCCCGCGTGATGAAGAAGGCCGTGGCCTACCTGATGCCTTACATGGAGGCGGAGAAGGAAGACGGCGCGGGCAGCAGTGCGGGTAAATTCCTGATCGCGACCGTGAAGGGCGACGTGCACGACATCGGCAAAAACATCGTGGGCGTGGTGCTCGCGTGCAACAACTACGAGGTCAAGGATCTCGGGGTGATGGTCGACTGCGACACCATTCTAAAGGAAGCCGAGGAGTGGGGCGCGGACATCATTGGCATGTCCGGGCTGATCACGCCGTCGCTCGACGAAATGATTTACAACGCGCAGGAGATGACCAAGCGCGGCTTCAAACAGCCCTTGCTCATCGGTGGAGCCACGACCAGCTCCGCGCATACGGCGATCAAGATTGCGCCGCACTACAATCAGCCGGTTGTGCGTGTGGGTGATGCCTCACTGGTGACCGGTGTTTGTAACAGCCTGCTGAATCCGAAAAAGCGCGACGCCTACATTAAGGAGCTCGAAGAAGAGCAACAGAAGCACCGCGAGCGTTTTGAAAAGGGCAAGGACAAGGTGAAAATCCTCTCCATCGAAGAGGCCCGCGAGCGCGCGCCCAAGGTTGAATGGGATGGCTATTCACCCGCTAAGCCGGAAAACTTTGGATTACAAAGTTGGGACAACATTCCGCTCGACCGCGTGGCGGAGTATTTCGACTGGTCGCCGTTCTTCCACTCCTGGGAGCTGAAGGGCGTCTTCCCGAAAATCCTTTCGCACGACAAATACGGCGCCGAGGCAACCAAGCTATACGACGAAGCCCGCCACTTGCTCGATGACATCATTAGCAACCAACGCTTCCGCCTGCGTGCGGTTACCGCGCTGTGGCCAGCACAAAGTGTAGGCGACGATGTGGTGATCTACACGCCGGAAGACCATGCCAGGGAATTGGCGACGTTCCACTTCCTGCGTCAGCAAAAGGAAAAGCTCAACGCGGGTGAGACCTACAAGTGCCTCGCCGATTACGTGGCGCCGAAGTCAACCGGCATCCTTGACGTGATGGGCGGCTTTGCCTGCACCGCAGGTCATGAAGTCGATGACTACGCGAAGACATTCGAAGAGAAGGGTGACGACTTTACGGGCATCATGATCAAAGCCTTGGGCGACCGATTTGCAGAGTCCTGTGCTGAGTGGTTGCATAAGCAGATCCGCGATCAGTGGGGCTATGGCGCCGAGGAAGCTTTCTCAGGCAAAGTAGCTTTGGAATCCAAAGTTGGCGAGGTTAATGACCACGTTGCCTGGATGATCAAGGAGCAGTATCGCGGCATTCGCCCGGCGGCGGGCTACCCGGCGTGCCCGGACCACACCGAGAAGGACACGCTCTGGCAAGTGCTCGACGTAGAGGCGCGCACCGGCATGCAGCTCACCGAGAGCCGCGCAATGTTCCCCGGCGCGTCCGTGAGTGGCCTTTACTTTGGCCACCCCGACGTCTCGTACTTCAACGTAGGTCTGATCGGTCGCGACCAGTTGAAGGACTACGCGCAGCGCAAGGGCATCAGCGAGGACGTTGCCGCCAAGTGGCTCGCGCCGAACCTGAACGAGTAGGGCTAAGCATCAATAGACCACACATGGTGGTCGGTGTATTTGCCCTGGGAGTAGTTGTTTTCCAGAATGGATTGCGTGTATCCTTCGCGGTTGAGCTCAGCCATCATGTCGATTGCCCAAGGGTGAAGAACGTTTGGACCACTAACCTTGGTAAACGGGAAAATGCGGACTTGTCCGCGGCAGACGCGTAGCAGTTCACGGATGGCCTGCTGGTGGAATTCTTGGGAAAAATGACCGCCATCGATCATCCCACCGACATCGGGATGACTGCCGATGAATAGAAAGTGCGAGCTCAGCACGAGGTCGAAGGCGTTGTCTTCAAAGGGGAGCTCGGGTAGAGATGCGGCGACATAGCGACCCTCCCGATGGCCGGTTTGGAAATCGGCTAGAAACGCATTCAGCGCCGCAGATTTATCCGCCGTCCAAGCGGCCATTTCCTCGGGCGTCATCATGTCGGGTTGCCTTTCACAGAGGTCGCGCGCATATTCTATGTCGGCGCGACCCATCGCTTCGATATCCGGGATCGGTTTGGCGTAGACGGGATCACAGCCGGTTACGTCGAATCCGCGTGCATGGCCGCCGGCGACAAAGCCGTCTGGGCCCGAGTTGCAGTCGAGAATTCGTTTGTCGCGCAATTCATCTTCGCTGAGGGCGAATAAGTTAAGTATTTCTTCGTAGCGACGACCAAAGAAAACGACGCGATCAAATATAAGGGAGAGTGAGGATGCCATGGCGTGGTGTGTCGTGTGTAGTTTGTCTGCATTCCTGAATCAGTCAAAGCGTAATGACAGTGTTTCCTGTTACTCCATCCCGTGAGGCCAGTGTAAATGAGGGTTGATCCAAGCGGCGTGCTTCGCAATGTCTTCTCCATGAATCGCAAGCTTGAGATTGGCGGGGTGCTGTTGCTGCTGGGAAGCTATTTCCTAATTGCTCTGTATAGCCTGATCAACCTTTCCAAGCATTACGACGAGGGCATTTACCTAATTGGTGGTTATACATTTTGGACGCACAGTGATTATCGCTTGCATCCCGAGAACGGAAATTTGCCACAGCGTTGGGGCACGCTGCCCATGCTCTTGATGGACACGCCGGAATTTCCGACGGATCATTTTTCCTGGCAGTATCCGGAGGGGTGGCAAGCCGAGCGACACTACCTTTACCAGATGGATACTGAGCCGGTTTGGCTACTGTTCTGCGCCCGGGTAATGATGATACTGGCGACGGCATTTTTCGGTTTAGTGGCCTATCTTTTCGCGCGACAAATGTTTGGCGTGGCGGGTGGCTTCATCGCGCTGATTGCCTTCGTGTTTAATCCTGAAATGTATGCGCATGGGCGGGTGATTACGGCGGACATGATGGGCGCAGGAACGTTTCTGCTGAGTCTGTATGCGTTGGGTTTATTGCTGGAAAAAATGACGCTGCCTCGCACTTTATTACTGGGCGTTGCGGTTGGTTTATTGAGCGTTTCTAAAAATTATGCTGCTCTGTTTGCGCCGGTTGCTTTTCTATCGTTGCTGACTGTTTCTGCGCTACGTCGTGAGTATGTGATGTCGTTGCCGGGACGTTTGTGGACGCAACAAGGCTTTGCGCGGGTATTGCTTACGCGCTTGTCGGGATTACTGGCGGCGGCGCTGGTGGCTTGGGCTGTGCTCTGGGCTTTTTATGGGTTCCGTTATGCGGCGTATAATCCCGAGTTAGCGCCACCGGTTGAGAGCTGGGACTGGGATGATATGCTGGACTCTGACCGCGCGAGCGTCGGTCTAGTCAGCGCCATTCGAGAAATGCGATTGTTGCCGGAAGCGTTTGTGTATGGCGTAGCGCACATTCTGCGAGGCGGTGAAGTCCGGCATTCCTTTTTATTGGGTGAGTATTCGTATGATGGCTTCCTGACGTATTTCCCCATTGCGATGTTAATTAAAACTCCGGTTGCATTACTGTTTTTGTATGCGACGGGTTTGGTCTTCGCGGGCATTCAATTGAAGCGCTGGCGTGCGAATCGCAACGTTGTCCCGCGTTCGCGGATAATCTTCATGACGCCATTCTTGATCATGATTGTGATCTATTCGCTGATCGCAGTTAACAGTGTTTACAACATCGGCTTTCGTTATTTCCTGCCCGTTAATTTATGCTTGGTTGTCTTGCTCGGCGGCTTGGCGGTTTTGTGGCGGACGAGTCGGGCGGGGCGGGTGTTGATCAGTGCGGCGCTGCTTATTCAAGCGCTGGAGTGCTTAGCTGTTTTTCCCCACTATCTTTCATTTTTTAATGTGGCGGTTGGCGGCCCGGCAAATGGGTATAAACTGCTCGTTGATAGCTCTGTTGACGGTGGGCAAGATTTGGGCCAACTGAGTGATTGGCTGGCTGAGAACCATTCCGGTGAAGCGCGGCTTCCAGTCTATCTCGGCTTCTTGGGGAATGAGAGCCCGACTTACAATGGCGTGGATGCGCGGTATCTTTACTCAAAAGGGATTCACAGCATGGAGTCCTATCATCTCGAAATTTTGGAGCCTGGATATTACGTTATGAGCGCGACTATGTTGCAGGGGATTTATTACCGGATTCAACGCCCGTGGAACGACGCTCATGACCGCGCTTATGTGCACTCGGCGGCCGATCTGGCGAAATTGCTCAGTATTTCTGACGACCCTCAGACGCTGTTTAAATATGTGATGCACCATGATCCGGAGCGCTGGTTGAAGTCGCTTGAAAATTTTGAGCAATTGCGCGCCGAACGTTTGCGATTGTATCTGATCGGGCAAGAACCGACTGCTCGCATTAACTACTCCATCTTCGTCTATAAACTAAGCGAACAGGATTTGCAAAACGCGCTCCCTTTTCCCGAGTTAGGTTTTCCCGAAGACTTTCCGTATGCCGCCTTCAAGTATCAAATCAAGCAGGCATTGAAGGAGCAGGGGAAGCTGACGGATACTCCTTAACGCTGGGATCTAAGCTCGTTCAGGATTTTGGGATTCTTGGTTTCATAATCCAGAATCTTTCCTTCGCTGTTTCGGACAATGACGGTCGGGTGAAGAATCGAAACCGTCGAAGAAGTGGCTTCAATCTGAAACTTGATCGGCGTGTGCCGGGATATCGTGTAAGTTTCCGTGCGATTCTGATACTCGCTTCGTCCTGTGCCGGACGTGTAAAACGACTCGACTACAATGGTGTTGTCAAAAGGCGAAGTCGTGCTGATGTGCACGATGTGAGATGAGCCAGCGCCACGGTAGTAAGTGTTTTCCCGGTTGCTGGTCGACGCCGTATTGCCAGTTGCAGTCGCCACGCTTTCACGAACGGCGTTACTGGTGTGACTGGTTAGCTCCTGCAGGCGAATGCTGATCATTGCATGCTCCGACATATAGTCGTGAAGCATTGCGATTGATTCCGCCGTCAGTCGGCTTTCGGGAAAGCTGTATGACTGGCGATTACGGCCAGAGGCGGATAGTGTGCCGTCGGGGGAGCGGTCGGTGAATTTTAGCTCTGCCTTGCGTCCATCGGTCGCCTGCACGATTAAGTAGCCGTCGGGGGTTGGGCCAAGCGGGCGATTGTCCTCGCTGGGGACGGCCTGAGCGGCGGCTTCGGCGTTTGTGCTGGCTGGTTCCGCTGGTTCGCTTGGCTTGGAGCACGCCGCGAAACTCAGAATGATTCCGACGATGGCAAAAATCTGCACTAAATGTTTCATCATTTTTCTTAATAGATACTACCAACCGCCTTGGAAATGCAAGGCTTCATAGAAATCTTCGCCCAGGCTCTTAATGTCGTGCAGGAAGCGGCTGGGTTGCAAGAGCCGGGGCGGGCCACCGGTTACCGTGACTTTGGGGTAGCACAGGTAAAGCTCGTCCTTGGCGCGGGTCACAGCCACGTAAAACAAACGCCGTTCCTCCTCGACGTCGCCTTCTTCGATGGCGCGTTTGAGCGGGAATAATTCGTCGGCGCAGCCCAATACAAAAACATAGGGGAACTCCAAGCCCTTGGCCTGGTGAATCGTCGACAAGCGCACAGTTTCGGAGTCCGGATCGATCTTCCGGTCGCTGGTCTCGGAGTTGAGCAGGACGAGTTGTGCTAGGAGCTCCGTCATGTTGTCATAACGGCTGGCAAAGCCAATCAGGGAATCGAGGTCGTCGCGGCGGGATTGCCAGTTTTCGTAAACGGTGCGCAGGTAATCGCCATACCAGCCTTCGATGCCGATGCGGACAATTTCCTCTGGAGTCTTGGCTTTGGCGGCAACTTTTTCCTCGGCTAAAACTTCGGCAAAGAGGTCGCGTTGAGGGTCGTCGACTTGAGGCTCGGGCGTGGGCTCTGGTGAGCCCATGGCTTCGAACATATCCTGCCAGGTGTAGGCCATGTCTGTCCAGTCGTCGACGGCGTCTTTGGGCACTTTGTCGAGCACGGTTTCGTGGCTGAGCGCATGGAAGATGTTGAGCTTGTGCTTCTCGACGACTTTGAGCGCGAGTTTCAGGAGGCGTTCGGCGGTTTTCGGGCCGACCTTGGGCAGCAGGCCCGCTACGCGCTTGAAGGCGGTCTCGTTGCCGGGGTTGGTGATGAACGACAGTTGCGCCACGAAGTCACGGATGTGCGCCTGCTCGAAGAAACGCACGCCGCTGGTTATCGTGTAACCGACGCCTTGGCGTGACAGCTCCATCTGCAAATCCATGGCCTGAAAATGAGCGCGGTAGAGCACGGCAATGTCCTTAAGCGGCACGCCTTCCATTTGCAGGCCTTCGATGCGTTTGATGACAAACGAGGCCTGCTGGCGGGTATCCATTGTGGGGACTACGTAGGGGCGCTGGTTGCTGCGTTTCGCGGCCTTGAGCTCCAGCGGATAGCCATCGATGTAGGGGTGGGGCAGCATGAGCGCATTGGCCAGGCGCAGGATTTCCGGGCTTGAGCGGTAGTTCGTCTCGATCTTGTAAATCTCCCGCTCGGGGTAAACCTTGGCGAACTCCTCCATGTTGCCGAACTCGGCGCCGCGCCACGTGTAAATGCACTGCCAGTTGTCGCCGACGATCATCACGTTGCGGTGCTTCTCGGCCATCTTGTTGATGATCGACGCCTGCACGGTATTGGTGTCCTGAAACTCATCGACGAGGATGTAGCGAAAACGGGACTGCAGGACTTCGCGCGCCTCGGCGTCCTCATTCAGCAGCTTGAGCCACATTTCAAGCAGGTCGTCGTAATCGCAGACTTGCTGGGCGCGTTTTTTCTTCTCGTACTCGTCGGCAAATTTTCGGGCTTGCTGGGGGAGGTCCTCGCGCCACGGATAGCGTTCGGCGGCGACGTCTTCAACCGGGCGGTTGGTGTTGCGCGCATAGCTAACGAGGTCCAGGACGACCTTGGGTTTCGGGTTTTCCTTGTCCTTGGTAAACTTCGGGTCGAGCGTCTTGAGCGTGTCGCCAAAGAGGCTTTCGGCGTCGCCCTGGTCGAGGATCGTGTAGCTTTTCTCCAGACCGATGGACTCGCCATGCATGCGCAGAATGCGGCTGCCGATGGAGTGAAACGTGCCGCCCCAGAATTGCTTGCCTGGCACGCCCGTCAGCTCCTCGACGCGTGTGAGCATTTCACGGGCAGCCTTATTGGTGAAGGTGAGCAACAGGATTTCGCGCGGCCACACGCCCTGTTCGAGCAAATAGGCTACGCGGTAGGTGAGGGTGCGCGTCTTGCCCGAGCCGGCGCCAGCGAGCACGAGGCAAGGGCCATCGGGCGCCTTCACGGCGGCCAATTGTGCCGGGTTCAGTTCGGCGTCGTAGTCGATTGGCGCGAAGGCGCGGTCGGCCTGCGTGCTATTTCCTGCAAAACTCATCGGCCCAACTTTGCGATTGTTGGTCCTTAATGCGAGTGGTTTTTATTCACAGCCTAGAGTTGGCGCAAGGCGGCTTGAACGAATAGCTGCCTTAGCGGGCTTCTCAAAAATCGGATGACCTGAGCCCAGGGGGGGGGGGAGCCCGCCGCAAATTGCATATCAAAGAACACTACTGTAACTGCCCGCTCGCCGGGACGAGGCGCAGGTGGGACGCAGGCGGCTCAGGGGCCGCCGGCTGGAGCGACGGATAACTCCGTTACTCACACGTCGATGCTGCGCTGACCAGGCTGGCATAGGGCGTCGCGCAAAGGGTGGATCAGGCAAAGCTGGGCGTCGCGAGGCTGGTTGCTGTCACCAAGCCAGTCCGCGAATAAGCCCGTTTGCCCGTCACCACAATGCACGCGACCGAATGGTCCCGCATGGCGTCGACTGGGATACCTGCGTGGTGGTCGCTATGGCGGATGTGTTTGGGAGAAGTTCATATGTTCGAAAGTTCGAATGTTTGAAAGTTGGAGGGGTGGGATGTGGGTAATGTGGGTAATGTGGGTAGGGTGGGTAAGGTTTGTAAGGTGGGTAATGTTGAGGAGGCGGGGGGGGCGCAGTTGAGTAGCACAGGCGTCTCGCCTGTGTCCCGATTTCCAACTGACTGAATGCACCGCGCGACGCCAATGCGATGGGGATGCGTCTGTGTACAGTTAGATGGGTAGAGCACAGGCGGGACGCCTATGCTACGTCCGAGGGGCAACGCAGAAAGGGAAATGAAGTGATCAATAAGACACTAAGATTTGGACGCCCAACCGCAAATAAAAAGTGAACGTGCGAGCATTTTATTAGTGAGTGGCTTTCACTAATAATCCACGCTGGGAATCAACGACTTACGTACGCGAAAACGGGCGATCCGATCAGCAACGGGGCATTCAAACTACTTTGCATTCACCCGTTCAGCTCTTTGTTCGAAAGCGCCTTGCCCCGGAGGCCAACTGGGTCGAAGGGCAATTGATTTTCAGACGCCCACGTACATTTTTAGCTTTATTAAGTGTTTATTAATCCAGCTGCCTGTATGATGTTGCCGTGATGTGTCGCTGGTCATTGAGCTTCTCATGACTGCGATCAAAATAGTCACGGCATCCCAACCACTGAATAACTTACGCTATGAGCACTCTTCGATCATTGTTCGTCCTGTCTATCTGCTGTCTGGCCAGCGCGCTGTTCGCCAAGCATGTTGAGTATACGCCGCAGATTGTGGACACGCTGATGCAGCCATATTATAAAATGCATGAAGGCTTGGCTGCGGACGATTTGGCTAAGGTCCAGGCCGGGGGCAAGGAGCTGGCTGAGGCGATGAAAAACGCGCCGACTGATCCTGACTTTGTCGACACCACCAATGCGTTGAGCACGTCTGCGACCGCAATGAGCAAGGCTCCTGATCTCAAGTCGGCTCGTAAGGATTTCCACGTGATTTCCCAAGAGCTGATCAAGCTGCTCAAACACGAAGGCGCGCATGATGGCAGCAAGCATTTCGTGCATTTCTGCCCAATGGCGCATGATGGCCAAGGGGCTGCCTGGATTCAGCCTAACAAGGACACGGCGAATCCCTACTACGGCAAAATGATGCTCAAGTGCGGCGAGTTTGACGAGGAAATCAGTGGGGCAGCCAACGGTGAAACCGAAGATCACCCGCATTAGGGAGTTCTAAAGATACTGGATTTCATGAGCGCTCTTCCTGTATTGGGAAGGGCGTTTTTCGATTTAGCTAATGAAAATACCGTGTGGTTCAATGGCTCTGACTAGTGGGTTGAATCATCGACAATTAGATAAGTATTTTTTGCTGATTACGATCAGGCCTCAAGTGGTGGCAGTGCTTTTAAGATACCCTATTATCATGTTCGTCATTGAATCGGCGTTCTTTTGGGCGCAGAAGCGATATCATGCGCCATATCCTACTGTTTATGCCGCTCCTGGTCGCGCACTTGGGGCATGCATTCCTGCTGGTCGATACTTCCCATGTCGACAGTGATTTTTTAACGCCGCAGGCCAGGCTATTTTATCACGCCACTGACGCGCCCATCGAGCCGCTGAGCGCCTATACTTTCAATCAGGCTCCGAAGGGTGAATCTTTGCTGTTCCCCCCGGCCTTGGCCAGTGATCGATGGCTAGTCATGCAGGATGACCTCAAGGTGTTGTGTATGGACTACATGCACGGCGCAGGGCATCATCGACTAACAGTGAGGAAAAGCTTGGGCTACCACATGGAGCGGGGGCTGCCCATGGGCTATGATTCGCTGTCGCCGCTGGAAATCATTTTGGTCGAGGACAGTAATTTCGGAACTGTGCTCGTTTCCTCAGTTCCCTATCGTTGGCCAATCGGGCGCTGAGCTTGGTCGACTTGCAAAGACCGTAAGAAGTCCGCAATCGCATCACTCACTTTCGTAGGGGACTGCTTGGCAAAAGCCTTTTCGGCGGCAGTGGCGTTCTTCTGCCATGGCCATGGCTTGGCTGGTATTTCAAAGACCAGGACACGTGGCCCAAGTGGTCGCCAACGCACTGGGGATACGTCAGAGCGCGTTACCGGAAAAATACAGCACGTTGGGCATCCCGTTGCCGCCGCAACGTGTGCCGGGCCACTGTCACGACCGATGAATAGAGAGGCCCGCGTGAGGCTGTCCACCATACCGGGCAAGGGCAGCTTGCCTGAAAGGTTTTCGACCGGGATCTGGCGCGCCCTGAGTTCGTTGGCGACGCCCTCTGCAATGGCAAACTCCTGCTCGGTTCCGATCAAGGTCACCTTGACCTCGGTTGCTTCGGCTATGATTTCAGCGTCAATGACGTCCTTTGCGATCTGGGCGAGGAGGGAAGGCGGGAGCTTGGCTTTTGCGCCAAAGGAGCCGCAGTGAATGACGATGCGTGGCTCGGCGCGATCAGGGCTCCAGGAGGCAAAGGGAAGCGCAGGCGTCCACGGGTCGCGCACTTCGGGCAGAGCGGATTGCACGACCGCAAGGCAGTATTCGAGCTCGTGCTTGAGCCCAGCGTCTTTGTCATAAGGCAGGGCGTCGGTCAGCCATTGGGCGTCCTGCGCATAGCCCACGCGCCGAGGAATGCCAGCATCCTGCGCGAGCTTGGCGCAAACCGAGTCCGGGTGCAAGTGGATGGACACGTCGAAATTCAGGTCGCGCACTTGCTGCGGGGATAATGATCCCCAGGGCAGGAAGTGGGTCGCCTTTTCGGGCGCCATTAGCAGCGGACCGTAAATTTCGCTGGCGCAAAAAAACACCTCTGCTTCCGGGTAGGCGCGCTGAGTCGCCTCGACGAGCGCGGAGGAGATCACCACATCGCCGAGTCGGTCGGTCCGGAATAGCACGATTCGCATTCAGTCAGAGCTTGGAGATGTTGCAGTCTGCGCCAAGCGGAAAAGGTTCGCGTTGGATTGCTCCACTGCCTGAAAGATATTGCGCGGCAATGGGAGAATGCCTTAGCAATGAGGCAATGTTGAGGCGAATTATAGCAATTGTGCGCATTACAGTCGGCGAATGGTGGGCGGACAGACGCTACTTTTTCCGTCATCAGCTCAAGAATCGTTTCCGATTTATCAAGGGTTTTGGCGAGCACCAAGCCAAGGAATTTGGCGACTGGAGGCGCAGTGCTGACGCTCGCCGGAAGACTGCCAAGCGGGAGCGTTGGGCTGCCCGGGCCAATGCCAAGCAATGGCTGCGCATGTCATTGTTTGCCGCGTTGGCATTGCTCGTCTCGCTGATAACCGCTCCTTTTCGCTTGGCGCGTTGGTTCTTCCGGGGATTAAACCGACTGCGGAAAATGTCAGCCAAAGAAGCCTGCCTGGAGGTTTGGTACGGCTACCGGGCGATGATTGCCTGGGGGCTGAACCAACTGGGCTACCTCTTTATGCGCTGGCGGGATTTTCCTCTGTGGCTGCGCGGAATATCCGCCCTGATTATCTTGGGTGGCGTCGGTGGCCTGATCTCTTTGCCCTGGGCGATCAAGGCGGCGAAGTCTTATCGCAGTGAGGTGATTTTCGCGGAGGCGGAGCAGTTGCAGGAATCCGGCCGTTTAGTGGAGGCCTACACCAAGGCCCGTGCGGCGGCCTTGCTGGACCGTGATGATCCTGAGCTGCTGAAGGTAACCGCCGAACTGGCCAAGGAAACGCGCAACCCGGAGTTGGTTTGGTGGAGTGAATTGACGGCGAAGGCTAGCGGCTATGATCCTGAATCACTGGCGGAAGTGGTGGAGTATGCATGCCAGTATCGGCGTATCCGGATTGCTGCGCGTTATTACCAGCGTCTGCTTCAGATGTATCCTGAGCACGATCTGGTGGTGGACGCGCATGTTCGTTTGTTGATGGTGCAGGGGCGTGCGGCCGATGCTTATGCGCTGGCGGGAAAGGCTTTCGCCGCTGGCAACCAGTCACCGGCAGTGCACCAGTTGGTGCTGCAGGAGTATTGGCGCGATCCGGAAGCTCGCGATAAGCTGATCGCTTACATCGATGAGCATATTGACGAACCAGATCGCTTGGGGCTGGGGGTCATTCACCTGGCGCTCCTCAATCCCGGGCCTTTGTTTGACGAAGGCTTCGATTACAACCGCGTGCTCACTGCAGCGCTCGCCCATCCGGAGATCACGCCGATTGAACAGGCGATGGCTTATGGTCGGACGTGGGAAATGGGAGATCTGGATCGTGATGAGGCGGTGCAAGGCGTGTATGAAGTCATTGATTGGCAAGACGCCGAGAGCTGGGATAGCGCACTCGACTTGATCAGTAATTTTAAGTTTTACGAAATTCTGGAAGAGGAACCGCTGAAAGCTTCCATCAAGCGGGATGAGGCATTGTCTCAGCTTTATGTGGAAGGCTTGCTGCAGGGGGAGAATCCTGACTTCGAGCAAGTGGCGGGCTTGGTAAACGGAATTTCCACGGAGACTACCGTAAAGCTCTATCCGCATGATCGCGCATTTTGGCGGGCGATCCTGGCGCATAAAAATGGGGATGTAGATGGTTTTCGGGAAGAGCTGGTGAAGAGTTTGGAGGCGGCGGAAGAAGCAGACTGGCAGCGGTTGAACCAGATTGCGCTGCGTTATCTCGACCCAACTGCACTGATCGAGTTTTACAGCGAATCGATGCGGCAGACTCCTTATTCGCCGATGATTCTCTCCAGCTTTCTGGGGCAGCTATATTTGCAATCCGACGACGAAACACTCAAGCGGGTGCTGCCTCAAGTGTCGTTGCAGACCTTGCGCAACAGCCCGAACATTCTGATGCAGGCGATCTACCTGAAGGCTTTGTATGGACAGGATTTGGAGCTTTGTCGCTACTATGCGGAAGAGCTGGTGTCACGTTTTCCGGACACGGCGAAATACTACCTGGTCCTCGCGTTTGCCTATGCGCAATCCAACCACCCGGGAGTCGCCAAAAGAGTGGCCACTCAAGTGCCTGTGAATACGGCTGATAAAGCGCAGGACGCCAGCCTTTACTTTTGCTATGCGGCGGCAAGTGGCGACTGGGGCGCAGTCAATCGGGAGCAACTTTACCTCAGCGCTGAGCAGGCGCTGTATGATCAGGTGAAGCGACGCGAGGCGGAGAGCCAGGGGATGTCAGTCAACTGAGCTTACAGCTTGGGCAGCTTTTGCATGGCCTCTTCGAACAGCGTTTGTTCCTCCGGGAGCAGTTGCTCGACCTTTAAGGAATGGAGCATTTCCTGAGCAGTCACGGAGTCATTTTGATCGAGCGCGACCAGAGCGCTGGATAAGCGACAGCTTGGCACCGCCAAATAACGTCGGTTCAGGTGAGCCAACTGCTCGGATGCAGCTTCCACACGCCCCTGCTTCCAAAGCATGAATGCATACGTGGATGGGTAAATGCTGTTGGGCATCGCCTCGACCAGTTCGCTCATTTTTTGAATATGCTGCTCGCTTGGCGTACCGAGCAATGCCTCCAGGTAAGCGGCGTTGTTCCACATTTCGTGGCTATTGGGCTGTAGGGCGAGATATTCCAGAATGACTTCCAAGCCTTGCTGAGTACGGCTATTGCTGACCAGTGCAATGAAGAGCAGATTGAGCGCGCGGCTTTTTTGGCTATCGTTTTGCGCTATCTTGACCGCTTGATAGTAGGCTTCAAGCGATGCGTCGGTCCACTTATTCCGCAGGGCAAGGGAAGCCAGGGAAAGCATTTGCTCAAAAGCTCCACGATTGGCGGCCAGTTGGTAGGCGTGTAGCCACGCTTCGGTTGGGCTGGGCGCTGCGTCTCTGCTCTGGATATGCGCCAGCATTGTAGCGCGGTGGAGTTCGTCGAGGGAGTCCCCTTGTTGGTTGATCAGCTTGATTGCGTCTTCCAATTGCCCTTGCCCCAGGTGGGCCTTAAGCTGGCCCAGCCAACGGAATTTTGAGTCCATCAACTCTGCGTTGGAGCTATTCATCAGCGTCAGTAATTCCTCGTAAGCGCCAATGGTGAGCAGCCAGTTGGCGACTAGGGCGGGGGACTCGGCAACCTCGCGATTGACGGTGTCACGAATGATGGTTGGACGTTTTTCCGGGTCGAGAAACAGGTGTTGAGTGGCGATGATGATCCGGCTCAACGGCGTAGAGCGCTTGCTTTTCTCCAAGTTGGCGACGAGCCATTTTCGGTCGTTGTCAAACATGGGAATGTCGGCGCGCGCTCCTAGAAGAATCATCGCGCGAAACCCGTCTTCATTCTTTGCTTCGCCGGCGCGTCGAAGGATGGATTTCGCCTGGAGCGAGGTGAGCGGCGATGGCTGGCTCAGCAGGTATTGGCCTTTGAGCAGAAGCGCAGAAGAGTGGTTGGGGTCAATCGTGAGGAGTCGGTCCAGGGACTCCAGGGCGCGTTTGGGGTGATCGCGATCAAACTCAATTTGGGCCTGAAGCAACAGATATTCAGGCTCGCCGCCCTGGCTCGGCCCCAAGGCGTCATAGATTTCTTCTACGCCCTCGTAGGCGCCGTGTTCCTTGCTGTGGCGCAGGAGCTCCATGCCAACCCGGGGGGAAATGGCTCCGTCGCGGTCCTCGTTAATGACTGCGAGCGCATCTTCCGGCGCGAGCTTGATCAGCGCCAGGGATCTGAGTTCAAGCGCCTTATCTTTCTTCCAGCCATAATCGATCACCAGATTGGCGCGTCGTATCGATTCTTCATAGTCTTGGGCCTGCATGGCGGCCTGGGCCTCGGTGAGCTCATGGTGCTGCCAATACCAGTAGCCCGCGGCGCATAGGCTAGCAGCGCCCACCACCAAAATGGTGATGGGGAGCCAGGACATGCGTTTCAGATTAGTAGCAGAGTAGGGCATGGCCAAATGCAGCAGTAGCAGGCGCGGCGAACTTAGTGTTCGAGAATTTCGACCTCGTAGCCGTCCGGGTCTGTAATGAAGGCCATTTTGCTGCCGCCGGATGTAAATTTCTCTTTCCAGCCGCCGGGCCAAATTTCGATGCCGGCTGCTTCCAGCTTACCACAATGCTCCACGATGTCGTCTACCCGGATGCAGGTGTGGACCAAGTCTTCCGGAAACTCGACTTTGAAGTCCGGGGAGTAGGTCAACTCGAGCTTATGCTCACTACCTGGAATGCGCAGGTGCGCGAGTTGGTTGCCGGAGGGTGATTTGTCCGTGCGCTTGAGCACTTCAAATCCACAAGTCAGGCAATACCACTGGATGGATTTTTCGAGGTCGCTGACGCGGATACGGGTGTGGTCGAAGGAGATAGGCATAGGGAGAGTGAGCAAATTAAAGATTAAAAATTAAAGAGCGGTGTATCTAGTTTCGATGAGTGAGCCATCGTTTTCAACCCATCTTTAATTTTTAATTTGCTCACTTTAATCTCACCTAGCTTCCCGGCTTGATGGCCGGGATCGCGGCCAGCTCGGGAGGCAAGTTTTCTGGATCGTAAGTCGGGAAAGAAAACTCCAGCAGGGAGGTTAGGGGAGTGCGGAAGCTTGCGTTGCCCTCGGATCGATCTACGAGCACGGCCACGCCGGTTGCGGCGCCGCCTTCGGCTTCGACGATGTCGAGCGCTTCATTGACGCGCCCACCTCGGGTGATCACGTCTTCCACGACTAGAATGCGTTCTCCGTCAGCTATTTTGAAGTTCCGGCGTAAAGCCAGTTTGTCGTCTACTTTTTCGACGAAGAGAAAGCGTTTGCCTGCTTGGCGCGCGACTTCCTGGCCGATGACCAAGCCGCCCATGGCTGGGGCCAATACGGTGTCAAAGCTATCGGTGTCGATTTTTTCCAAGAGAAGCTCGGCTAGGCGGGTGACTTTATCCAACTGCTCGCAAACTCGGGCGCACTGGAAAAAATGGCCTGAACGCAGGCCGGAGCGCAGGATGAAATGCCCTTCCAGCAAAGCGCCGGAATCGCGGAAAATCTGGAGTACCTCTTGGTCGACGGAATCACTCATAGGTGGGAAGCTGGAAGCGCCATTAGGTTGGGTCAAGGCAAAGTCGCGGAAGAGGCGTTTCGGGAATTAGAAAATGACATTTTCTTGAAACAGGTTGGCCCAAGCTTTGCTTTTCCATTGCGGAGGTCCTTTTTAGGCTTATGGTGAAAGTCGTGAATGAAAACAAACCAGCGCCGCTGAAGGCTTCGCGCAAACGCGCGTTGCTGGGTTTGTTGGACGACACCACGACCACTGTCCGTAACGCCGTGCGCGCCGAGCTGGAGCGGCTCGGCCCAACGGGCGTCGCCTTCTTGCGTGAGGCCACCCACCATGCCGACGCCAATGTCGGATGCGCGGCTCGCGACCTGCTGGACGCCCTGACTGGCGGTCAACCAGAGCGGGTGTTCCGGGATTTCATCCGTTCATTTAATTACGAGCTGGAAACGGGCGTTTTGCTGCTGGATCGCGTGGCTAATCCGGAGATCGGCATGGCTGACTATGAGCGATTTCTCGCCGAAGTTTCTGATCGTTGCCGTGAACTCATGCTCCACCCCAGCACGGCTTGGGAGAAGTGCCGCGTGCTCAATCGCGTGATATTTGGCGAATACGGTTTTTGTGGCGATACGGAGAATTTCTACGACCCGCGCAACAGCTACTTGAGCGATGTGGTGGACCGCCGTCGCGGCATCCCGATCAGTCTGTCTATACTGTATTTGCTGGTGGCCGAGCGTTGTCATTTGGAGCTTTCGCCAGTCGCATTCCCCGGGCGCTTTATGGTGGGCTGTTTCTTGGACTCTGAGCCGTTTTACATCGATGTGTACGAAGGCGGAGTTTTTCGGACCATTGAGGAAATCGAGGAAATGCTCGAGCCATACGACATCGAGCTGGAGCCGTCGATCTTTGCCCCTTGCCCGGTGGGTGAGGTGCTGGCGCGTTGTTGCCGGAATTTGGTCAACCAATACAGTCGCGCAGGGGATAAGCAACGCGCGCGGCTCTTCACGGATTATGTGAATGAATTTGAGGCGGCGTACCGACTCAATGACGAATAGGGCTTGTCGCCGTTACCCGGAATAGCATGCTGACGGGGCATGCAGTATGACGACCCCGATCGCGTGCGTTTGCTCGATGAATTAAAGCACTGGGATTTTTCCGGAACGGCGCTTACCGTGCTCGGCAGTCCCATCGCCCACAGTGTGAGCCCTGGCATGCACAACGCGGCGCTGAACCTGATGGGGCAGACTCAGCAGCTTTTCCTGGATTGGCGTTACTTCAAGTTTGATGTCCCGCCCGAGATTTTGCCCAGCGCGCTCGAGCAACTGCATCAGGTTGGTTTTCAGGGCGTCAATTTGACGATTCCGCATAAGGTGCAGGCGGTGGACTTGGTGGTGGAAATCGACCCCGGCGCCAAAATGTCGGGCGCGGTCAACACGCTGCTACGCCGGGAAAATGGCTGGGCCGGTTTTAACTCCGACGGCTATGGCCTGGAGCAGGCTTTGCGCCGCGAGCTTGGCGCTGAATTGGCTGGCGCCACGGTTATTTTGCTGGGGGCGGGGGGAGCTGCGCGCGCCGCTGCCGTGCAGTGTCTGATGTCGGGCGTGGCCGAGCTATGGATTGGCAATCGTAACCAGCAGCGATTGGGCGAGCTGATCGATCTCTTGCAGGCGGCGCCTAATAGCGAACGCGTGCGCGGATTTGACCTCACCCAACCGCCAACGGAATTGCCTCGCAGCGGCGTGATAGTCAACGCCACCTCACTGGGCTTGAAAGCGGAAGACCCAGCGCCGATTGACCTATCTCATTTTGCCCCAGCGGCAAAGGTTTACGACATGACCTATGGCGTGGAAAACGCATTGGCGGTGGCAGCCAGAAAGCAGGGCATCGCCTACGCCGATGGTTTGTCGATGTTGGTTTGGCAAGGGGTGCGCAGCCTTGAAATCTGGAGTAACGCCCAGGTCCCCGCTCAGGCCATGATGGACGGCGCCTGTCAGGCCAAAGGCTATTCGCCGAGGAGAGCATGAAGCCGCGCATCCTCTTTGTGTGCAGCCGCAATCAGTGGCGCAGCCCTACGGCTGAGCATGTCTATCGCGGCGATCCGCGAGTCGAAGTGCGCTCGGCGGGTGTTAGCCAATCGGCGCGCCACGTGATTAGCCAGTCGGATGTTGACTGGGCGGACTTAATTCTCGTCATGGCGCCCGAGCACAAACGGCGCATTCTCCAGCATTTTCGTGAGGGCTCGTTGCCGCCGGTGGAGTGCCTCGATATCCCGGATGACTTTCGCTACATGGACGATGCGTTAGTGCAACTCGTCCGCGAATCGACTGAGCCATGGATTAATCAACTATTGTCCTAACGGGAAAGTGCTGATAGCTACTCTTTTATAAAATCGCATGATCCTCGAAGAAATCCACGCAATCAACAGCGCCCAACCTTGGTTTTTCGCATTTTGGGCGTTCATTTTTGGCGCCTGTTGGGGCAGTTTTTTCAACGTCGTGATCTATCGTGTGCCAGCAGGGAAGTCGGTGGTAAAGCCTGGCTCACACTGCTACGCCTGCAATGCGGCGATTAAATGGTACGATAATTTGCCGATCCTGAGCTGGTTTATTTTGCGGGGGAAGGCGCGTTGTTGCGGCGCTCCGTTTTCGATTCGCTACGCAATGGTCGAGGCGATGACAGGCGCCTTTTTCATGATTGCCTGGTTGGTCTACAGCGATCATTTGGGCGTAGTTGTGGCGGTGTGGCTTTTCATTTCGCTGCTGGTCTGCAATACGTTTATCGATTACGACACGCAGTATTTATGGGACATTTTTACGGTTTGGGGAGTCGTGCTTGGCGTGGTTTTATCGGCGCTTTACCCTGATCTGCACCATCAAGGGGGGAGTGGTGATCCAGTCATGCTGGAGCGCCTCCGCAGCATCTCGCTGAGTATGACAGGCGCCGTCGTCGGATCAGGCGTTATTCTATGGATTGGCATGATCGCGGGTAAGGTGCTGGGCAAAGACGCCATGGGTTTCGGCGATGTTTTGCTGATGGGGTGCATCGGCGCTTTCATCGGATGGAAGGGGGCGATCTTTGCTATTTTCGGTGGTTCGATGCTTGGGGCGTTAGTGGTAATTCCGCTCATGCTCTTCAATCAAATTTGCGGCACCAACATCACGCCGGGGAAGATGGGGCATACGGATGAAGACGAAGAAGAGGCGAAGCCAGCCGACGAAGCTGCCATTGAAAAAGCATCCGCCAAGGATTCCGAGCTCGAGGAAAATACTGATGCAAATGCTGAAGAGGAAGAAGAGCAGCTGGGCTTGGGCTCCGCCATTCCGTTTGGCCCCTGGTTATCCCTTGGCGCGCTGGTGTATGTGCTGTTTCTGCACGAATACGTTGACGCCTACCTGGAGAGCACACGCCAACTGATCTTTTCGCCGGTAAAGTTTTACTGAGCGTTTTTGCCCTTCAGCCAGACTTCCTTGACTTCGGGGGGATTAAACAGGGAGTCGCTGAGTGGTTGATTGAGCTGAATGTCGGATAGCTCCAACTTCATGACCACTTCGTCTTCGTAAGCGATTTCGGTCTTCACGGGCAGCCAATAGCCATCGACCTTGTCGTATTTGACGAAGAAAACATCGACGTTTACAATGACGCCTGACTGCACCTGCTTGTTGCCCCGTCTGGTGATCAGGTAGTTCTTGGGGTGAAAATAGAAATACTCGGTTTTACCGTTTGGGTAATAGAGTTTCACCAGGTAGTTTTTCTGGCGACGGTTGTTGACTGGGCCTAGGTATTTAATGACGCAACCGCGCTCTTTCCAGGTCAGCAGAAGATCGTCTTCCGCCGCAAGTTCTTTGAGCTCATCGGCTTGCTTACCGCCAATTTTCTCCGGGAAAGGATTTTTCTCCGAAGTATCAAATGTCCAGGCTTCTTCGCCGTTGTAGCCAGTAATCACTTCGTGCTTTTTCCCCATGTGCTCGATCTCTATCTCGCTACGGATTTTCCCGGGCCTTTTGGTGAAGATTTTCATGTCAGTGACATTGGGGCCTTCACTGAACTTTAAGTTGGCGCTCATGGTGTCCTGTTGGATGGCCCCTGCGCCGCCCATGGCCTTGACTGAGGTCGCGAAGAGTTGCTCGGCGACGGGATCCGATTCAGCAGGAACCTCTTCGCGCAATTGATCCTCCAGGCTCTCTTCCGTCGGTGGCGTCTGAGCCAGCGCAACCTGCATCATTAAGCCAACGGAGAGAATGGTGAAAAGGGTCTTCATGTCGTCAGCATGTAGGCGTAACTGCTTGGCGACAATCTTGGATCAGCAGCGCAACCAGTTTTTTACGGAACTATAATATCAGTATCGGCCCGTAGCCAGTGTTCCAGTTTGTCGATCAAGCTCTTGGCGATGGGCTCTTGCTCAGGGAGAAGCTCGATCAACGGCTTGCCGAGTATCGCCTTTGCGCGGTCCTGTTCGCTCTTGGCCAGGTGGCGTAGCCATTGTTGACGCACCGCGTAGCCTTCATCGGCAGCGTAGCGGTAGAGCGTTTTTAGGTAAATGCAGTGCGGGAGGGGGGAGTCTTCAAAGGCGCTGAGCGCTTCCGTGGCCAGTTGAGCTGCGGGTGCGAAAAACTCCGTGTGTTGTAAATTGCGCCAGAGCAGCTCGCTAAGCCTGGTGGCCAGCACGAGGGTTTGATAACGTCGGGCAATGCCGACCCGGCGATGCTCCAGACGATACTCCTTCAGAAACCATGCGCCTGATTGAGATGAGCTTTCCAGATGGAAAACCGCTTGGTCGAATAGATCTGGCCCTCCGCCCGATGTCTGACTCGAACGCCGCCACATCGCCACAACGCGTCCCTCATCTGCGCTGAACAAATGCAGCCGCAGAAAGCGCTCACCCGAGGGAGATGCGGACAGGACAATGCCCGCCGTATGCAGCTCACGTGCGGGCATGGCCGTTAGCTGCGACGAGCACTGGCTTCAGCCAAACGGGCTTCGCTTTCCAGATGATCGAAGGGGGGGGAGACGGCGCCGCCCGACACGATTAGCTTCATGCCATCGGCGACCGACATATCCATGGGGATTATCTCATCGCGTGGCACCATGAGCAAAAAACCGCTGGTGGGATTGGGGGTGGTGGGAACGAATACGTTGACTACTTCGGCCCCGGTTCGGTGTTGCACTTCGCCCTTGGCTTCACTGGTCAAAAAACCCAGCACGTAGACGCCTTTGCGGGGGTATTCGGTCAGGACAACTTTCTGGAAAACCGCCTTCTGCTGCTTGCTGAAGGTATCGACGATCTGCTTGACCGTTTTGTAAACAGCATTGATGAAGGGAAGGGCTTCGATGATCCGTTCGCCGATATTGATGACGATGCGGCCAATGAAATAACGCGACAAGAAGCCCAGGGAGGTGATCACCAGCAGCACAATCAGGATCGCCGCAATCTTGAGAAGCAGGTCGATGCCGGGCAGGTTTTTGAAGTCCTCCGAGACAAATTTAAAAATGGCGTCACTGGCTGGCGAACCAATGCGCGTGAGCATAAAGTTAACGACAAAAATCGTGACGCCCAGTGGCGCTACGATAACGAGGCCCGCGATGAAGGCGTTGCGCAGTTGACGAAGCATGTCTCAGAATTGCGTAAATATACGCGTCGAATTAGAGCAAATATGGCAGCCCAAATAGCAGGAACAGAATAAGCCCTGCGGCGGCGACTCCCGCTAAGATACAACCGGCCTTTGACGCGCCGTCAAACCCTCCCGGCGTAAAATCCATCATAATTTCGGGTTTGGACTCGGTGGATGCGGGTTCTGCGGCTTTTTCGGAGGTTGGTTTGCCCGTGTCGGGCGTCGGGGATTGCGCGACAGAAGGGGGGAGGGGCTGCGGTGTGTTTGCCTGGTCTGCTTCTGTGGGTGTTGTCGCAGGCTTGGCGCCTTCCAATTGCTCAATCTGCCGGTCGAGCCAGTTCAGGTGCTCGCGGACTTTATCGCGCTGGGCGCGTAATTCGTTCAGATCGAATGACATGTTTCCCGTAGAGTAGTCTTGCCATACTGGCCAAATATACGAGTGAGGCGAGCAAGAAAAAGGCGCCTTCCGTGATGGAAAGGCGCCTGCAAAGCGTTCTGCGGGATGCGTTTAGGCTTCGACTGCGTGAGGCAGGACTTGTACCTTGCGGTGTTCCTTGTCCCACTTGACGACACCATCTTCGAGGGCGAAGAGAGTGAAGTCCTTGCCGATGCCAACGTTGTTGCCCGGGTGGAAGCGGGTGCCGCGCTGACGGATCAGGATGTTGCCGGCGCGAACCTTTTCGCCACCGAATTTCTTGATGCCGAGGCGCTTGCTTTCGCTGTCGCGTCCGTTCTTGGAAGTTCCTTGTCCTTTTTTATGTGCCATGACGTTTAGGCGTTGATGGATTCAATCTTGATGACCGAAAGTTCCTGGCGATGACCACGGGTGCGGCGATAGCCCATGCGGCGGTGCATCTTGTGGATGATGACTTTCTTGTCGCGCTTGTTTTCGAGGATGGTAGCCGCGACGCTGGCGCCTTCCACGTAGGGAGCGCCGAATTTCGTTTCCGCGCCTTCGCCCACGCACAGGACCTTGTCGAGGGTGACGGTGTCGCCGGCCTGCGTGTCCTTATAACGGTTCACGAAGAGCACATCACCTTCGGTGACGATAAATTGGCGGCCTTGAGTTTCAATGGTTGCTTTCATTTTGGAAAATGGGAAAACCGCCTAAAAAAGCGGATTACAGCCCTATTGCAAGGATTTTTGTGTGAATAACTGGAGATTTTACCGGAACAGGCGGTTTGGTGACAGCTGTTCGGCTGACTTTTCAAAATGCCTCTCGAAAAATCTTCATTCAGCCCATTGATAAACCCGGGCGTAGTCCACCTCGAAAATCTGCGGAAAGGCTGAATCGGCAAGATTATCGGCATTTTGGCCGGTTCCATTAAAGAAACCACCGTTGACGGCGACATTGATGATCAGGTGAAAGTATTCATCGAAGGGCGCCGTTTCGGACTCCGGGGCGGCGGCGCTGTGCCATTGTTCTTTGGTAAGGGTCTGGTATTTAACGTCATCCACATACCATTCGATACGATCTGGCCACCACTCGATGGCGTAGGTGTGGAAGCCGTCATCGAAGGAGCCTTCGGGCAGAAAGTAGGTTGTGCCAGTGTAGGCATTGTTCGGCCAGGAATCACCATAATGAATGGTGCCATAGGTGCGGTCGGTGTAATTGCCTTTCGATTCAAGTATGTCAATTTCCCCGCTGGCGGCCCAGATGCCGTAGACATTTTCGGAGGGCATCATCCAGATTGCGGGCCAGATGCCTTCGCCGCCTGGGACTTTGGCGCTGAACTCGAAGCGGCCGTATTTCCAGTCACCGCGCTGGAGGGTGCGCAGGCGGGCGGAAGAGTAGGGCTGTGTTTTACCGTCGTTGCTGGTGTAGGGGTCGCGGTGCACTGCGATGTGGAGCTTGCCGTCCTCGACGTAGGCGTATTTCTCGCTCATGCTGTAGTGCTGGTGCTCATTGTTGCCGCCGCCGTAGTTGTTCTCTTCTTTGCCCCATTTGGTCAGGTCGACTTTATCGCCGTTAAACTCATCCGCCCAGATCAGCGCCCATTGATCATGCAATTCAACTACGCGATAAAATTGCTTCTGCTCACTAATTGGAAACAGCTCCAGGATCGACTCGTCGGTCCCTTCTACGGCCAGTCCGACGTTTTCCCACTGATCGCCAGTAAGATCGGTCGTTGTTTGAAGCTGATAAAACTTGCCGACTTCCGTTTCAAAAGCGACTTCGACCGCCGGGCGAATTTCACTGGCAGGTTGCACGTGAAGCATCGGTGAATGCATTGCGAATAGCGCGGCAAGGGTGGGTAGCGTTTTCAGGTGCATGCGGATGAGATGTTGGAACTAGGGTGTTTATTCCAGGTGATTTCTTGCTAGCAGCGCATCCTCAGGCTTGTCAGCGAGCAGGCAGGCGACGTATTAAATGAGTTTTGCATAATGGAAATCGCCGAAGCTCAGACCTACTTTCAACAAGCGCCCGTCGTGGACCACTATGCCCGCGCCGTGAGTCGTGTGGGGCTGTGGAAGAGCGAGGAGCTAATCTTTAAGCGCATTTTCCAGCCGGAGCAGAGCATTCTGGAGCTGGGCTGTGGCGCCGGGCGTATCGGGATTGGCCTCTGGGAGCTGGGCTACCGCCGTGTCTTAGCCACCGATTACTGCCAGGAAATGGTCGCCGAGGCGCGCCGCATCAATCAGGTCCTCGAGTATGGCCTGCCCGTTCAGCAGGCCGATGCGACGAATCTTCAGTTTGCTGACGGCGAGTTCGACGGCGCGATTTTCGGCTTCAACGGCCTGATGCAGATTCCGGGCCGGGAGAACCGTCTACGGGCGATGCACGAGATTTCCCGGGTCCTCAAGCCAGGGGCGTGGTTTACCTTTACCGGGCATGATCGCAATCGCCACGGTCGCAAGAGCTTTTGGCGTGAAGAGAGCAAGCGCTGGGTTAAGGGACGTCAAAATCCGATGATCCAGGAATTTGGCGACCTCTATTATGAAGGGGACGAGGGCTACTGGATGTATATACACGCCGCAGACTCGCAGGAAGTTCAGGCCGACCTGGAGGCGGCGGGCTTTCGGGTGGATGTTTCGGCTTTGCGTTCGGAAATTTGCATGGAACCTGCCGAAGTCCGTGAGTTCTCAGATGATACCCGGTTTTGGGTTGTCCAGAAGCTGTAAATCAGGGCTTCACTTTTACCAGCCCTTCATTACGGTTTGGGTCTTTCCTTACTCGTTGTCCATTATTCACATTATGAGATTCCATCGTAGCATTGCCGCCATATTCTTAATCGCCGGAGTTAGCGTTTTAAACGCCGATTCACTCGATGACTTCCTGAAGAAAGCGCGCGCCCAACTGGGCCCGGAAAGCAAACTCGATAGCGTTGAGTCCATCGAATACAAAGGCACGGTCATTTCTCCTACCGGGGAGGAAATGTCCAAGCTGGAGCTCATCTTTGATAAGCCGAACCGCCAGCTGCTGAAGGAAATCCGCGGCGAGGTGGTGAATCAAACCGCCGTCAATGGCTACGAGGGATACGTGATGAGCATTGATCCGGCTAACCCACGTAGCCCGCTCGTCCAAGTGCTGCGCCCAGGGCAGGTCAAGCGTCTCATGGCCAATGCGGTCGAAAACCTGAATTTCTTTGATGGCCCTGAGAAAATGCGCGGCGGGGAAATCGTTGATGAAGGCATGACGGACTACAACGGACAGACGGTCCGGAAGATCAAGTTCGTGTACCCGCTCGACCTGTTTTACGTCCGCTATTTTGATCCGAACTCCGGTAAGCTCATCGCCACCGTGAGCAGCGATGGCCTCACGATGGTTGAGAAAAATTCCTTGAATGCAGCGGGCATTAAATTTCCCAAAACGGTGGATACTTATGACGAAACCGGCAAGCTGCTGCGCACGGTCGAGTTTACTGAAGTCAATGTGAACCAGAAGCTGGACCCCGGCGCCTTTGATTTTCCGGAATAGGCGCCTTCGCTAATTTCCAGTTGCGCGCGTAGGAAGCATGCTCATAGGTTTGCCCTATGAAAATCCTAGAGTATGGTCAAAAAGGCTTTGCGACGAAGCTTAAGCGCGCTTGCCCGTCCTTCCGCGCATCGGACGACGTGGCGGAAACCGTGCGCTCTGTCATTGCCGACGTGGCGAAAGAGGGCAATAAGGCCGTCTTTCGCTACACCGAAAAATTCGACGGCGCCAAGCTAACGCCTCGCACCCTGCGGGTAACGCAGGAGGAGCTCGACGCCGCGCCGAAGAGCCTGACTCCCACCCAACGCAAAGCGATTAAGGAGTCGATCAAGTGCGTGAAGGATTTTCACCAGAAGACTTTGCCCAAAGCATGGCGCGCGAAGAACCCACATGGCGCGACGGTGGGCGAGCAGTTTTATCCGATCCAGCGTGTCGGGCTTTACGTGCCCGGGGGCCAGGTTCCATTGGTGTCGACGGTCATCATGAGCGCCGTGCTGGCCAAGCTGGCCGGTTGCCCGGAGGTGGTTGTTTGCACGCCGCCGCAGAAAGATGGCTCGGTGAACCCTGGTTTGCTTGCGGCGCTTAAGCTCGTGGGCGTGGATGAGGTTTACAAAATCGGTGGCGTTCAGGCCATTGCCGCGATGGCGATTGGCACGAAGTCGGTGCCTGCAGTGGACAAAGTGTTCGGCCCCGGCAATGCCTACGTGATGGAAGCCAAGCGCGCCCTGTTTGGCCAAGTCGGCGTGGACCTGTTGCCCGGCCCGAGCGAAGTGCTCATCATCGGCGATGCGACATCGAACCCCGCTTACATTGCCGCGGACTTGCTGGCTCAGGCCGAGCACGGCACCGGCAAAGAGAAGGTTTATCTGATCGTCGGCAGCCGTAAGCAATACGACGCGATCGCAGACGAAATCACCAAGCAGGCGGAGACGCTTTCCCATAAGGACGCTGCCCTTGGCGTATTGAAAAACCACGGCCTGTGCATCATTACCAAAAGTGTTGAGCAGACGGTTGAGATTGCTAACTACATTGCGCCGGAGCACTTGGAAATCCACGTGAACGCCAAAACGCGCAAAGTGCTGGAGAAGAAAATCACCACTGCGGGCGCAATGCTGCTTGGCGGCGACACGCCGACTGTGCTGGGCGATTTCACCGCAGGTCCGAGCCACACCTTGCCAACCGACCGCACGGGTCGCTTCTTTGGCGGCATGCAGGTGACCGATTACATGCGTCGCACGAGCATTGTGGAATACAATCCCAAGGCGGCGAAGCTCGCGTGGCCGGTCGTCAAGGCGTTCTCCGAAATGGAGCAGCTCGACGCTCACGGTCGCAGCCTACAAATGCGTGTGGAAAAATGAAGCTACGGCTCGGCATTGCTTTGACTGCGTTTTCCGCCGTTTGCCTGAATGCGCAAACGGCGGACGACGTGGATGTCGTCTTGGACGTGACGCCGAAGCTTGAGTTGATTCAGCCGCAGGCGGAGTTGCCGCAGGAATCCGCGACCATTGCCGAGATGGCCGAGACTGCGCCCGACCGTGATTATTTGTTTTCCCTGCTGCGCTATCTCTACCGTTGGCACATCGACGCGGCGATGCTCACGGAGGATATTGATAGCACGGACAGCGTGGTCATCGCCTACCGCGAACTGCATCCTGAAACCGACGAGTCCGATAAGAGCCGTTTTGCCGAAGTCATCGTTCCCTTGGCGCGCACTCGGGTGATGCTGAAGCAGGCGGATTACTCGATCGAAGAGCTGGATATTGAAGTGAAAAACCAGCGCTACAACGTGGTCAATGTCATCTTCGATCCGCAGTTGGAATGGGATCACAATGACTACTTGGTTCAGGTTTTCACGCTCGATGAAGTCTTCGATTGGCTCCACGAAACGCGCAACGACATCCTGTTTCCGAATCAGGAATTGCTGAAAATGATCCGCGACGAAGTGCGCGAAGAGGTGGGGGCTGAACGCCCGGACTTGGTGAAGCCGGAGGAGCCACAGATTGTGTTTCTGGCCCCGATTTCTCCCGTCATTAACGAAGTGTGGATTTATTGGGAGAGTGGCCATCACCTGGTGCATTTTACTTCGGACGATGACTTGGGCGACATCGATACCTGGCGCAGTGAGTTGCATCACGTCGAGCTGTTCGACTTGAAGTCGGACGTTGTGGTGTCGCCAATTGAGAAGCCCGGAAGCAACGCCTACATCACGAAGGATTGGGCGGGGCGCGTGCTCTTCAATTGCAATGTCCTCGGCGCAAAACTGATCCTGCCGCCAGTGGGCGCAGGCGATACGGAAGTCATCATCGAGTCTGCCCCGGCGCGCTAAAAGCTGTGAGAAGGTAAATATGATCCATTTAGGGCTTTAGAACAGACCTAGTCGTATTCAAAAAGGTGGAGCCCGGTGTCCCTGCCGGGCTTGTTTCATCCAGCAGGTTGTCGGAGAGGCAACAGCTAGCCCGGTAACTTGCAAGGGCTGGCGCAGTTCATGCCCGCGATCAAGGGGCTGTTCTACGACTACGACGACCGCGTTGACCCGAAGCGCCACCAGGTCAAGGTTGCCGTCCGCCGTGGCGCCCGGAGCGAACCTCAAGCTTTACGGCGCGCGACTCAAGTTCAACGACGCCGCGCCGGACGAGGGCGTGTTCCTGGTTCCACCGGGGCAGTTCCACGCCCCCGGCATCCGCATGGACGAAGTCGTCGTCAATGAGCCGCAATGGGTCATCTTCCAGACGTCCTACGACCTGCCACCCGGCGAGTATCAGATCGAAGTCCGCTCCCGTATGCGGGACAACACCACCGTGACGGTTGGCACGGCGCCCGCCCCAATGTTGTTCCAAACCCAGGCGTCTCCTCCCACTCAGCAAGCCGTTGCTTAACCCCAAACCTTAGGCTATCTCGCTCGCTACGTCCATGGACGTAATCCCTCTACGTCCCGGGACGTAAGCTCCCTCCGCCCCGGGGCGTAAGGATGCTACGCCCCGGGGCGTAGCGGAAGACATCCGCAGAGCTTTCGGGGAAACATACGCCTGGATTCGGGAAGACAAAGGGCAGGGTTTGGGGAAACGACAAGGCCGTTTCAGAGAGACAGCAGGGCGGGTTAGGAGATTGGCGCCCAGGCTACTCCCCCGGGTGGAACCTCGGCGTTTGTCTCCTCATGGCTTTATGTGCGCGAACTGCACATGAAAGCATTTCACTATTCGTAAGAAAATTCGCGTACATAAAAAAACCACACGATACTTATTTATAAGTGCCAATCCCCTTGACCAACAATATCTTTCAGCTAGAATCCTGTGAAACTAAAACCAAAGATATACATGACAGATTTCATGTATAACTTAAGTTGTGAGAGAGAGAAAAGGATGATCTACATAATGATTTTGGCCGTTTTGGTCTCTGCTGCGATTGCCTACAACAAGTTTGCTATGGCAAGACTGGATAGTAGTTTAGAGAAGAAGGATAGGTTTCGCTGGAGGAATTCATTACGAAACCGAGGATATGATGATGACGATGATGACGAATGAATAGATTCCCTTGTCCCATAGGATCTTCACTGAGCAATTTGCCATGAATAAATTGATTTCCAAGCTGTCCGACATATGTCACGGGCTGAAACACAAAAATCACAACCAGTCCGAGTTGGTGACCCTCTATACCGCGCCGCTCGTTCCTCGCTCTGCGGCATAGGGTCACCAATCGTCTACGTTGGACAGATACAAATGAACGCAAAAGTTAGGCAGTCTCAATTCTTTGACACTATCTCCATATCAGGTGCTGAATATACTAGAGTGCCCTGTGGAAGTGAAACAGGAGAGCTTGGTGACTACATCCTGGATGATGCGACCGCTACATGTATAGAATGCGATGCACCAACCGGAAACCTACATGCGATAGGATGCGAGAATGAACAATGTCCGAAATGTAAACATCAACTCCTCGGATGTGGATGCTTGCCAAAGATATCTGACTTCTGGAAGCTAAAATGAGAACTGAATCATCAAAGCTGAAAGCCCAACCAAGCGAGGTAGGTGACGATTCACATCGCACCTACTCTTAGCGTTAGACAAAAAGCAAAATATCATGATGGATCGTGTCTTTTGGGCGTTTGGCATTTCCAATTACTCTTCCTATGAAAAATTCATCGCAGATGTTTCCGAGAACTGCGAACGCATCGCCTCCGGAAACCATGATTGGGATCCGGATGCTTATGTTTGCAATGGACCTTTAAAGATTGAGTTCGAACTGATGTGGAAAGATCCACCAGATGACATGCTTTATTTCGATATTACCGAAGGATCCGAAAAAGTCACTCAGGGAATCCTTTTATTTCGACTTAACAATGCTAGTTTCGAATACTTCAAAACTGATCACCACAAATTCTTTGAGGGGTTAGGAGAATACAAAAATGGAACGATGTATTTGGACACAGGAAGCTAAAACGACTCTGACCACACCTATAGTTTATGACGCTCACCCAAGGTATACGAAAGGTCTAACCAATCGGGATATGTGACGAAAAATGCTGGCGCATTTTCCGCACATACCCTCTACGTTAGTCCAACATATGAGAGCCTTTCCCCATCCAGCGATTTTTCTCTTTGATGACATGGTTATTCCCACCGATGAGGATTGGGAAAAACATTGGCAGATCGATTGGTTGGATGACGATACCTTTCAGACAGTGGAATCAGTTCGCCCAGAAGCTAACTTTCAGTGGGTCATAGACTCCGATGCTAAAATCCATGACATTTCTATTCTCACAAAGAAGCATGAATGGAGTAGGCCATTAAGATACCTATGGAGGTTTGTGAAAGTAATTTATAGAGTAGGCCCTGCCATGTCCTTGACTATCGGAGATCTCCTTTTTCAGCTCCAAGAAACGCGGGAAGACTGGGATAAGTCGCTGACACCTGCATTAAGAAATTTTCTATCTACGAAGAATTCTGAGAGTCAATTCACTCAAGCTCTGATGCTTGAGTTTTTGGCTAGCCCTGAAAGATTCGAGGATGAAATCGAAACTACAAAAGAGGACTAACCAGACGAGATAGCTGACCCTTCATTCCGCGCCTTTCGGCGCTCCATGACGGTCAGCTACTCTTAGCGTTCTGTAGAAGCTTACAAATGTGGAACAATCAACATTGGGAAAAGGCTATAGCTGCACGTCGATTCAATTGCACTATATATGCATTGACCAGCATTTTAGCTTTTCTGTTCATATATTTGCTTGCTAGCGATGGTGAACCGAGCGGTGCAAATTGGATATATCTAATACTTCTTGGTCTAAACTCAATTATAGGAATTGTTTGCGCACTTGAACCCAAAAGCAGCTTGTTGAAGCGCAAAGATCAGGTATTGGAACCACTAGTTAACCCTAAAGCGAGAAAACCATCTTTTTCTTGGAAAATGTTGATTGTAATATTTTTCGGTTCAGGGGTTCTTTGGTATTTTCTCATAAAACATGAGCTGTTACAGAACTAGACGAGATAGGTGACGATTAACATCGCACCTACTCTTAGCGTTATATGAAAAGTGAGGGATAAATACTTCAGCCGATGTGCCACCTGGCACTGGATGTCAGAGAAGCAGATCGCAGTGAACGATTCGCGTTCATCGAAAGCTCCGCGGGTGATCACGATGGAACCTTGGCATCAACTTATCTTTCTGGCAGCAGATGGTCAGCACGAGATTCAGGAATTCATAGATCATATGGCAAACGAGTATGATCCGATTCCCGATGGACTTGCTGAGCAAATCCTTTCGCTGATAGGGGTATTGGAAGGGGAAGGAATCCTAGAGGTAAGCGATGAAAAAGTTCAACTGCCTCCATTTTGGCATGAAGAATATTTCGCTGAATCTCCTGAGACCAGAAAGCAACAAATGATTGAGGCTGGCATTCTAGAAAACTAAATATAACAAATCTAGATAGCTGACCCTTCATTCCGCACCTTGCGGCACCCCATGACGGTCAGCTACTCTTAGCGTTAGCAAAGGAATGGACGAATCCCCAGACGTGAATCACAAGCACTGTTGGACATGCCTGTTCGTCATGAGTATTTTTGGCGGTGTTGTGGGTTGGACAGTTCAAGGCACTCTCCAAAGTTTTGTTTTCTGGGCACTTCCTCTTTACTGCCTTGGTGCTGCAGGATTTACACTCAATGGAGACCGCATTGTCGAATCTATCGTAATAGTTGTATTGCTCGGGCTTTTGGCTCTCTTTTTCTGTTTATACACATCAATCTTTAGTAACAGTTTAATCTTGGGTGTATACTCTACAATATGCGTAACTAAACTTGGCTTTGCTCTCTGCCGTACGGGAGCCTTCGGCAACCAACCATTTAGCTAACAAATCGGGATATGTGACGAAAATTGCTGCGCATTTTTCGCACATACCCTCCACGATGGGTTGAAAATGAGAAAATTGAAAAGCGCAATTATCACGGTTCTGATTGCCGCAGCGATTTTCATTTCTTCACCTTTTATCGGAATGACTGTTGCAGCACTTCTAGACCAGTCTCCAGGACCCAAAGATGGAAGCATGCTCGGCGGAAGTATATACGGAATGGTGGTCGGCTTTTTGATTGCTGTGCCGTTTAGCGTGGTTCGTCTCATCTACATATTCACGAAAGAAGAAAAGGATAGCGTATGAGCGATACCTCATGTAAAAGCCGATATAAATTTAACGGGAAAACCCCATCCAGACGGTCGTCTCAATTCCTTTCGCGCTCCGCGCTTCACTTCTTGAGACTCCTCCACATTATACCACCAGATGAAAGAAGTCCGTTACGTTACAGGTCAGGAATTCACCTCTTACTTCAAAGTGAAGTTCAAGACTCCTAAGTTTGATGGCACCTTCACGGAAGATGACTTCGACAAAGAATATTGGAACGTAGTTGAAAAGATAGAATGTCTACTGAGTGTCGCAGGGTTTCCATATTCTTCTGAGCATATGGAAGACAGCGCATATGGCTTAAGTGAAATCCATAATTATTCCCGATGGATTGAAGTTCAAATCCACTCTTTGACCGTATTGCGAATTAAAGATCTATTCTCGAAACTGCAGGAGATCCTTGCTGAGGCACCATCAAAATATATGATATGGGTTAACTTTGACTACAATGACGATGAAGATGATGAAGACGCTTACTATCCAGCTTTTCAGGCTCTATTGACTGAGTCTGAAATGCTAGTTCACCAGTGTGACCAAGAGGATTTTCTCTTGTTCATGCAGCGAAACCAAACCCAGATGGGTATAACCAGTCAGGATATGTGACGAAAAATGCGGGCGCATTTTCGCCCATACCCTCCACGTTCGCAAAAAAGAGATAAAGCCAATCGATGTTCAAAAAGGTCCAGAGCTTTCCAGATCCCGAGATTCCCGATTTAAACGAGCAAGGACTCATGAATCCTCCTTGGATCAAATTTCCGAACATACCACGAGGCTCTATCGGGTGGCGGATGGGAGTTGGTGAAGAGTATCTACAGAAGTTTCAAACATGGTATCTGTCCCAGCCAAGATCAAACCAAGTGAAGATGATGAAGGAAATAAAGGAGCCATTGCTTTGGGTGGGATTCTACAAGCGATTAAAGAAGAACAACTAAGTGCGAACCAGACGGTGGTCACAACTCCGGGGGCTGCGCCCCCCCCCGCGTGACACCTCGACGTTCGGCAGAAAACCAATGCGAATAGAACTCATACATAGCACATTGCGTCCTTGGACAAGAGATGATGCAGAATCTCTGGCCAAGTATGCCAACGAAAGAGACATTTGGTTACATCTTCGAGATTTTTTCCCTCATCCATATACTTTGCAAGATGCACGCGATTACCTTGAACGTGTTTCTGACGTTTCGCCCGCTGTTTCATTAGCCATCGAAGTCGAGGGTGAAGCTTGCGGAGGTATTTCGGCATCAGTCCAGAGTGACGTTCATCGCTTTACTGCTGAGATCGGCTATTGGCTAGGCAAACCATTTTGGAGGCAAAGAATCACTACAGAAGCTGTTGGAGCCTTCACTGAATATTTGTTTTCTACATTTCAGTTGCATAGAGTTTTCGCCGTCCCATATGCGAATAATCCTGCTTCAGAACGAACCCTTGAGAAGAATGGATTTATCCGAGAAGGGCGCATGAAGCAGAGCGTTGTAAAGGATGGAGATATTCTTGATCAGCTTATATACGCTATCACCTCACAACAAGCCGAACAAGGCAGTGGTGACAACGGCTTATGCCGCGCCATGCTTTGACGTTAGAGCAGAATTTAAAATTGTGCAATGAGAGCCAAGTTAGCAATTATCGGTAGACAGGAAGGCGCTATGAACCTCGAAGGTAACGATGCCATGGCAGGCGATGCTATAGAAAAGTATCTGGCTCTGTTTAGAGACGCGATGAACCACAATGGAGGTGGGGATAAGTATTCAGATACGAACGTTGGATATTCATGGTGCTGTGCATTCGTGTATTATTGTTGTCTAGAGTCAGGTTTTCGGATTCCAGCTAAACCAGTGACTGATTTTCGATGGACCTTGGCTGCCGTTCCTGCTTGGCACAACTGGGCGAGTCAGAGAGAAAATGATTTTTATTTTGATCGAGAGGTGATTCCAAGCGGTCCACTACCGGGAGACATTGTTATATTTGATCGGATTATGTCAGAATCTGAATTTGACCACATTGGCATTGTACTTGAAGCATCTGAAAGAACTTTGACCACAGCAGAAGGTGGATATCATAATCGTTCTGGAATATTTGAAAGGAATATGGATGAAACGATTCGGGGCTTCATTCGACTACCTGAACCCAAATAACTCTAACAAGCCGCCGCGTGAGTGCTCAGCGATTGGATAAAATACAGATTCAATGAACACATCCCAAAGAAACCAAGCAGGCCGCCTGATCATCATTAATGGCCCCACTCGAGCCGGAAAAAGCAGCTTGGCCGCCGAATTGCAGCGAACCCTACCCCAAACATTCCTCATCCTTTCCATGGACAGCTTCTACTGTCGCATCATGGTGCCCGCACTTGCCGACATTAAACGAGAGGTTTGGCCCAAACTGAACTGGGCATCTGCTCTCTATGCCACGTCCCGTGCACTGGTTCTTGAAGGGCACGATCTCATACTGGACACCCTTACGGTAGAACCCCTGAGCAAGAATCATATACTAGACCATTTCGAAGGTTTAGATTCCTATTTCATCGGCTTATTTTGCCCCTTGGAGGCCTTACTCACAAGAATGCGAGAGGGAGAAGAAAACAGTCCGAAAGCGATCAACGGAGTGAAGGAGCAATTCTCCTCCGTTCATCAAAACGCGGGAGGATGCTACGACCTTGAACTCGACACCTCCAAACTCACCACCAAAGATTGTGCCCAGAAAATTCTGGAGCTACTCTCTTCCACAGCACAAGAAAAAGCTCTTGATACATTAAGAGAAAAGAATCGAACCAGCGCTTCCAACCAATGACCTTCATGCCCACGCTTCGCATGGTCATGATCCCTGCGTGCGCAGGGGCCGGTCATAGCTGAAGCGGGACGTTCGGCAAAAATAAAATGGACACAAACCAACTAGATCTAAGAACTGTTCGCGAAGAAGACCGTAGCTTTTGCTACGAAGTTAAGAAAGCGGCACTTCGATCATACGTTGAGCCGATTTGGGGATGGGTCGAGCAGGAACAAATAGAATTCCATCGAAAGGACTGGAACGCACAAAAGCCAGAGATCATCACATTTGAAGATCGTGACATCGGAACCATCGAAATAGTTAGAAACGAAGAAGATTTACACCTTGGAGAATTCTATCTCTTTCCTGAATTCCAGAAGCAAGGAATTGGATCGCACTTCATGGATCGATTGATTCAGGAGGCTGACACGAAGGGACTACCAACGAAACTTGAAGTAATTAAGATTAACCCAGTGAAGAGCTTGTATCTGAGATATGGATTCAAGGATACTGGAGAAACCAAGACTCACTTCCTTATGGAACGAGAGCCGAACCAATCGGTGCAGACAACTCGCGCAAGCGCTCGCGTCTGACCTCTTAGCGTTCGATAAATTAGTTAAGCAATATGGAATCTAGTAGTAAAAAACCTTTAGCTATAATTCTCAATGGCCCCTCTAGGACGGGCAAAAGTAGTTTGGCGGAAGAACTTCAATTGAGACTAAACTTCCCTGCATTGATATTATCGATGGATGTCTTTTATTGCCATACGATGGCGCCAGCGCTAGTGGGAATACCGAAATCTGAATGGCCTCATTTCAATTGGGCTTCAGCATTGTATGCTAGTTCCAGCTCTCTTGTTCGAGAAGGTCATAGTATCATTCTGGACACGCTGACTGTGGAGCCTTTAGTCGAGAATAACCTGCTAAAGCATTTCGAAAATATACGGACATATTATATTGGGCTTAAATGCCCGTTGGAAATGATGAAAGCAAGAATTCGAATCGAACAAAAGGATGACGAGGGTGCTTTATCCAATTTGGAAACGCAGTTTGATTCCGTGCATAAAAACGCTGGAAATTTCTATGATTTAGAACTGGATACCTCTGTGTTGTCTACCCAGGAGTGTAGCGACAGAGTTTTAGAAATGTTGGATTCTGGGATTGAACCCACTGCTTTATCGCAGTTGCGGCAACAAAACCAAGAAAATCGAACAAGCCGGGATAAATGGCAAAAAATGGAGTCATAACCGAAACCCTGAAGGCAGTAATAGACCGAACCAAGCGATACAGCCAACGGGTGTCAACGCTCCGTGCTGACACTCGCGGCTGATCTTTGACGTTCGGTCAATATGTCCCTCCTTAGCAATTCTTCGCACCTTTGCGTCTTCGCGTGAGATCATTACGTAGGAGTGGTTCACGCGAAGGCGCGAAGACGCAAAGCCATTCCACCACAGAAAAGGTATTCCCATCACACTGAGGAATTGCCATCTGCCTGAAACCCACCTACAAAGATGCCCACTCCACGACCATGCAACCGCAACCAGCAACCGAACTAGTCGAGATAGCTGACCATTCATTCCGCGCCTTACGGCGCTCCATGACGGTCAGCTGACCTTGGCGTTCGGAGGAAATATGAATATGCTACACAATCTAACAGAATCGAGAGATTTTATATCCGGGCTTCGTGATATTATTAACACTTGGGCCAACACACTGATTACAAACCAAATACTTCCTGCCGACTGTGAGAATGTTGGCAATACGAAGCGCATAGAATTTGAGTTCATCGGTGGAGGTGAACATGTCACTCCCGATTTGCCAAGATCATTGACTGTTTTCTCTGGAATAGTAAATCGGTGGCCTCATTTGAGGATTGGTGCTAGTCAACTTGAAATGTGCCCCTCAAGAAATGTCTGTAATCCAAGAAAAATGCAGGTTCGAGAAGGGAAATATGTACACTTTTGGTATCGTAATGATTCTGTTAGCCTGTCTGTTTCCCAAAAGCATGATGGGACTTTCGAATTCACTGAACTAGACACCGAGACAAATGTAAGAAGCCAGTACTTGAGTTGCAGTTTAGACGATTTCCTAGCGGGAATTGCATTATGGAGTCTTAATTATCTACACCCAGGAGCACGCCACAGAAGTGGAAATTCTCCAGAATGGGCCGAGTTGATTGCAGTAAGCGATCTGATTTGGAGTTGTGAATATTCAAACCCTGATTCATACACAAAAATGGAGCGTGTATTTTGTCATCATGATGGCGCATTACTATTTGAAACTCATACTGAGTATCCAGGGGTGGGCCGTATGATCAGCGGATCGGCTGCCTTCCCTAGCATTGAAATGCATACAGATTTCTTGAAGGATAGCCAATGGAGTAATAATCGTTTTGCCGTTAATCCTTCGCCAGTTTCTTGGATGGTATAACAGCATGCGAACCAGTCGAGATGGCTGCCCCTTCAATCCGCGCCTTTCGGCGCTCCATAACGGGCATCTACTTTTAGCTTTTGGATAATAAATGAGACATCCCACTAGAGCGGCAATTAATCGACTCAATAAGGAACTCGGTCTAATTGAAGAACCATGGATGCAAGATTGGGAGCTCGAATGTGCAGACCCAAATCGAGTTGATGAATTCTTAAGCTTCTACGAAAAGAAAACTGAAAGCGACGACGAGCGGTTTACACTAATGGCTTTAATCCTAGGTTCCTTTGAAGATTATCACGGTTTGAAAGAATCAGATGAATCGACATGGGGACGAATAAGGGAAATCCTAGAAAGAGAAAATGAGCTCCATCGGACACACATCGACTATTATCAATGCTCAGATGAGGAAGAAGACGATTGCATATCCCCAATTACTAGACTGATGCGCCAGATCGAACTAAAACCTGAACCAGACGAGGGGGGCAACAGCATTCGCCGTGCCACCTCTTGACGTTTTCTTAGAATATGACCGATCTCTTCAGGACATATTTATTTAAGCAAAAGATGCTTTTCAACGAGTTGAAACGACGCGGCATTGATCCATGGGACTGCAATGAAGATGATGTGATAGGATGGGAATGTCGTAGTCATGGGGAACACATATGCTGTACAAACAGCGACGGTGAGCAGATTGAACTGCCACTGTTGTCAATTACAGGAATCGGCATTGATGCAGGGCATTTCAAAACATGGATGGAGTCCGTCAATGAATCCGTTCTGGATTATGCTGTTATTCATCAAACCTTAGTTTCTCTCGAAAAGTCAGAGATGTTAACCCAAGTCCAGTCGAATCCACCCACGATCCTGTGGTCACTGAACGAAAAGACAACCGGTCAGGATACATGACGTAAAAACAGCATATTTTCGTATATAATCTTAGCGTTGATGAATAAATGAAGAGAAGGAACCTCAAGATCGCGGGCCTGATTATTGGCATCCTTCTACTGCTGGGTCTCTCCTTTACTTGCGGGATGAAAATCGGAATGGAATACGCTTATGCTGACGCACTCCATTATCGAAGTGTTTCGACTCTACTGCGAGTGGGCCTCTTGAATTCGGAAGGCAAAGCGGAAGCTCTTCGCCTTAACAACGACTATCTCTTCATTACGGCGCCTGCCCTGGATAGTGCTTCAAATTCGAGGTTTCTCTTCGATGATAGCCGGCGAATTGCAATGAAAGACCATTTAGCGCAGATCGCTGATTATATTGAAGCCAACACCGAACTGCTTCAGGCACAAAGCCGACCAGAATGGAGCGAAAAAGAATTTGGGAATGGCTTACAGGAAGCAATTGAATCCGATGAATCCCTAACAGGAGTAGGAAATGAGAACATAAAAAAAGCTGCTAGACTGCTCGCTGTTGCACTGCAGCCGCTCGCATCAGAGCGACAATTAGCAGAGTTGGAAGCACGCGAGACGCTCAGGAAATATCTAAAAACAGAAAACAACATCCAACAAGACTAGGTTGCTAACTCGGATTCCGCGCTGGTCATTCCTCCCGCTGTTCCATCCGAGTAGCAAATTTCAACGTTCGGTCAGTATGCCCCTACATAGCAATTCTTCGCGCCTCTGCGTCTTCGCGTGAGATAATTACGTATGAGTGGTTCACGCGAAGGCGCGAAGACGCAAAGCCATTCCAGTTCGATGCAGGGACGGGGACAGTTAGTGGTAATTGAAGTCGCGGAAGTGATCTCCAGGCGTGGGCAAACTGCGGCGGTAGCGAAAGAAGTTGAATGTTGGTTACTCGGTAATTTTCACCGAGGCGTTTGGGACCAAACCATGCCGTTAATTTCGGATTTGTGTGGGCAGCCATTGGCTGGCGGCGATCGCGCAGGCTTCCATAAACATGGCTGACGGCGTCTCGCTGTCCGCAAGTTTAGGCCGCAGAATTTCACTCGTCGTGCGAAATGGCTGGAGGAACAGCTGCTTGCCGCCGGCCAGCCATTGGCCGATGACATCGAAGTCCTTCGGCTTATGCAGCGCCGGGACGACGGTCGTGCGGAACTCGTAATCGATGGAAGCTTTGCGTAGCAAAGTAATCGACGTTGCCAGGGCCAGCGGTAGAGTGCGCCGTCCACAGTAGCGCTCGTAGTGGCCCAGCGTGCCCTTGACGTCCATCGCCACGTAGTCGATGAGGTCTGCGTTGAGCAGCTCTTTCAGCACGCTGGGGTTGCCGCCATTGGTGTCGAGCTTAATGCCGAAACCACGCCGCCTGCACTCTTGCAGAAATTGAATGAGCTGTGGCTGGCGGGTGGGCTCGCCGCCGGTGACCACAATGTTTCGTGCTGCAGGAGGCCGCCGATCTAGCAATTCAAAGACTTCGTGCGGCGTTACGTGAGACTCTGCGTCGCAAAGTTTATTTGCATCGCAAAGTGGAATGAGCTTCGGGTTGTGGCAATACGGGCAGCGCCAATTGCATCCTTGGGTGAAGATCACCACCGCAGGGCGACCAGGGAAATCAAGGAGCGAGTTTTTGATGAGGCCGCCGAGGTTCATTGGGGGGAGGTGGCAGGGGCAGTTGGGGGGCGCTGCCCCTGCCATTGTTCGTCATAGCAACTGAGCCTGCTGCATCTTACGGTGAGCAGACAGATCAGGCTCGGTATCCACACGCAGCTTGGCGCGCTTCTTAAACTCGGCCTGCTTGCCATCGTTCCATTGTGAGACGGGGCGCAAATAACCAACAATGCGCGAGTAGACCTCACTTTCGGCGCCGCATTCGGGACAATGGTGATGTTCGCCCGGGACATAGCCATGCGTCGGACAAATGCTGAACGTCGGCGTGAGTGAGAAGTAGGGGAGCCGGTAGTTCAGCGCCACGGTTTTCACAAACTCGCGCACCGATGCCGGATCACTCACGCGCTCGCCGAGGAACAAGTGAATGACGGTCCCGCCGGTGTAGAGCTCCTGTGTTTCCTCCTGCAGTGACAGCACTTCAAAGGGGTCTTCTGTGTAGTTGACCGGCAGGTGCGTGCTGTTGGTGTAGTAGGGCGGACCGCCTCGCATTACCTCACTTGGGTTGGCGCAAACGATGCCCGGATGAAGGTCTTGATCTTTCAGCGCAAGCCGCATGGAAGTGCCTTCGGCAGGCGACGCTTCCAAGTTGTAATGGTTGCCGGTTTCGAGCTGATACTTGACCAAGCGCATGCGCATGAACTCCAGCACCTCTTTGGCAAAGGCGCGGCCTTTGTCGCTGGCGATATTGCTGCCGAACAAATTCAGACATGCCTCGTTCATTCCGACCAGGCCGATGGTCGAGAAGTGGTTTTTCCAGTAGACGCCATGCTGGTTCTTCATGTCATGCAGGTAATACTGCGTGTAGGGATACAGGCCTGCGTCGGTCAGGTCTTCGAGGAACTTACGCTTCGTTTCGAGACTGTCGCGCGCCAGGTCCATCATCTTGGTCAGGCGGCGGTAGAACTCGCGCTTGTTCTTCGATTGGAAGCCAATACGCGGCATGTTGATGGTCACCACGCCAATGCTGCCCGTGAGCGGATGCGCGCCGAAGAGGCCGCCGCCGCGTCGCTCGAGTTGCGTATTGTCGATGCGTAGGCGACAGCACATGGAGCGCGCGTCGTCGGGGCTCATGTCCGAGTTGATGAAGTTGGAGAAGTAGGGGATGCCAAACTTGCCCGTCATCGTCCAGAGCCCGGTGAGGTTGGGGTTTTCCCAGTTGAAGTCGCTCGTTAAATTGATCGTGGGGATCGGGAACGAGAACAAGCGGCCACTGGCGTCACCTTCGCTCATTATGTCGAAAAACGCGCGGTTAAACACATCCATTTCTTCTTGGAAATCACCGTAAACATCGTCCGTAAATTGACCACCGCGCAGCACCGGATGCGTCGCGTAGTGCGAGGGGCATTGTAGGTCGAGTGTGATGTTGGTGAACGGACTTTGGAAGCCGACGCGCGTTGGCACATTCACGTTGAAGATGAACTCTTGCAGGATTTGTCGGACCTGCGCGTAGTCCAGGTTGTCGTAGCGAATGAACGGTGCGAGCAGCGTGTCGAAGCTGGAAAACGCCTGGGCGCCAGCGGCTTCGCCTTGCAGCGTGTAGAAGAAATTCACGACTTGGCCGAGCGCGCTGCGCAGGTGCTTGGCGGGGGCGGACTCCACTTTGCCCGGCACGCCACGAAAGCCGACGCTGAGCAGTTGGAAGAGGTCCCAGCCCACACAGTAAACGCTCAGCTGATTGGTGTCGTGGATGTGGAAGTCGCCGTTTTCGTGCGCCTCGCCAATCTCAGGCGAATACACCTCGCTCATCCAGAAGCTTTGGCTGATGCCGGACGAGATGTAGTTGTTCAGCCCTTGGAGGGAGTAGGCCATGTTGCTGTTTTCGCGAACTTGCCAATCGAGTTTCTTGAGGTATTGCTCAACGATTTCCGTTTTGGTCTGGTTGCGAATCGCGCGTCTCCGGGCATGCTGATCCCGGTAGATGATGAATGCTTTGGCGGTCTTGCGAAATTTGGATTCGATGAGGATGTCTTCGGCAATATCCTGCACGAGCTCCACGGTTGGCGCCTGTGCATCCAGCGTTTCCGCAAAGCGATTGACGATGGCCAATGCGAGCTGCATGGCTTCATCGCGTCCAAACTCTCCGGTTGCCTCGCCTGCCTTGGCGATGGCGTTGACAATGCGCATCGGATTAAACTCTGCCTTCTTGCCATCGCGCTTGCGGATCCAGCGCACGCCCGAGGTGTTCAGCAGTAAGTCCGTTTCCGAGTTTAAGGCCGCGTTGGGCCGATCGAACAATAATAGTTCGTCATGGTTTCCAGTCATTTTACCTTTCCTTTGTGGTGTTGCGTTAGTTGAGGCATCAACCATAGCAGAGGAAGTAAAACTGTCCGGGAAAATCCGTCTGAACTGAATGGTTAGAAGGCGCAGCATTTGGCTGCTGAACAGCGGCTTATTGCATGAGCATTTCTGATGTGGCGGAGTAGGGAAGCTTTGCGTTGCAAAGTATTATCAGGAACTTTTCTAAAGCCATTTAGGCATGTGTCGCTTGTGCTGCTGCTTGTAAACTTTTCGGTAAAGATTGAGGCGTCCATGCCTGTGATTGCCCAAAGTATGATAATTTGCTAGGCTTAATGGTTTTTATTCACCACAACTATGCCTGCTAAACTGTTTCCCCGCCACGCCTTTGCGTTGGCTAGCCTGATGTTGGCAACCGCTGTGCAAGCAGCTTTCACGACGGAAATCGTCTACTTTGACATGCCGGAGAATTTGGAACGTCAGGTAAACCCGACGCCGACTGCGGCCCTTGCTGCGCTGCCGGGCTATCCGAACAATCCAAACCAGTTGACGCTGGCTGCGCAGATTTATGTGCCTGATGTAAATGTATTTAGCGGCCCGTATCCCACGGTGATCATCCTGCATGGCTCGGGCGGCATGTGGTCGAATGACGTCATCGCCAATGGCCCGCTTTCCCACCTGGAACAGTGGGGGGAACTGCTGGCGGATATGGGCTACATTGCATTGCTGGTCGATAGCTACAACCCGCGCGGAATCCCTGGCAACTACAGTAGCCGTCGCCCAAGCTACGATCCTGCGGTTGACGACGATGTGTGTTCACCCAATTACGAGCGCCCCAAGGATGTGGTGGCGGCGCTGTCTTACCTGGCGGATCGAAGTGATGTCGACGTGGACAATATCGGCCTCATGGGCTTTTCTCATGGCGCCCAGACTGGCATGAACGCAGTGCTGGATGTGTCAGTCGACCTTATCAACTACGAGGTGAGTTACATTGACTACGATTCAGACGACGAAGAAGAGTTTACGACCACCAAGGCGGTAGACAGCCCGGTGCGCATTCCGGATAGTTTGCCGTTTCCGAAGTTTGGCGCCTTTTATTACGGGGGCGGCTCGCACTATGGCTATCATGGCCAAGCCAGCTCGGTTACCGCCGGGCGCTATATGTTGGACCGACGGATGCAGGTGCTGGCATTCCACGGGACGGAAGATTCCCTGCTGGGCGTTTCCAACCCTAATGTGCTTCCAATGACGGGCACGCTCTTTCCGATTAAGCAATTGCTTTCGTCCAGCTTGCAGGCGCAGACCGAGGGAGTGGATGACCCGTTGCAGCATCACTACATCATGGACTTGGTGGAGCACTCATTCGACTTGGCGAGCCTTGCGGCGGAGATCGACTGGAACACCAACAACGAAGACGCTGACCAAAAAGCAAAACGCCTTTGCCGCGAGGAAGTGCTCAAGTGGCTGGAGTATTGTTTGAAGGCTGGCCCGTCGACGGCCGTGGAGCCGCAACCGTCGCCCGGGATGGTTGATTTAGTCGCCTCAACGAACGCGCGGCTGAACTATCAATGGCTCTACAGTGACGATTTATCCGTCTGGAACGAACTGGATTCGGACTTTGATGGGGACGACAATGACATCACCATCGGGACGCCCCTCGGGCAAGATGATCGGCGTTTTTTCTCCCTGCAATATTTGCCGATCGAACCGCCTTTTGATGATCCGGATAACGCGGGCTTTTTCTTCGATTACACGGATTTTAGTTATTAGAGCACTTTTCATCTAGATTGGCCGATCAGGCCGCAGTGATTTTTCGTGTTCAGCAAGGCGGCTTGAGCGTCGCAGGCTGGAAGCCTGTGAGCGAAAAGCCAACAACGCTGGTGCGGAAAAGCACTCGGTTTAGGGCTTGGGGCCAGATTGGAAGTTCGCGGCGTTGGCATTTCAATCACGGGCTTCCAGCCCGCTCAATCAAAGCCGCCTTGCGCTGCATCCAATCTCTACCCCACCTGAATCGGCCAATCTAGATGAAAAGTGCTCTAGCAGGCAGCAAGGTCACTCTTGCTCCTTCAGGTGGTTGACGCGGAAGGCGAGTAAAAGCATGGCGAGCAGACTCATCGAGACGAAGGTGCGCGCTTCGGGCATGCCGGTGTAATAACCGACCGTAAAAAAGACGCTGAGTCCCACGATAGCCAGCATGCCAAGCCAGATTTGACGACGGCTGGCCTCGTTGCGCAGTTCGTAAATATCGGTGACGATGCTGGCGCCCAGCGCCATGGCGAGGGCGTGGGTGACGTAAAGATAGTCCCCGGTGAATAGCCGAGCCATCGCTGCGGCTCCAATGCCGAGCAGGAAGAGGCTGGACCAGATGACGCCCCGCTGTTCCTCGTCGTTCAGCGCGATGCGAGTTGATGGATCACAATAAATGACGAGGTTGAACAGTGCGTCTTTGGCCAGAAGCAGAATAAGAAAAACGGTAATCGAGAAATCGACCAGAATGTAGACGGCGACGGAATTGGTCGCCATGCCGAGCCAGTAGGGGATGTCGTCGCGCAGGAGAATAAAACCGCCCAAGAAGGCGAGCTGCCCCATGGTGGGCAACTTGGCGTACCAGAGGAGGAAGCCGAAGAGCACCCGGTAGACGACGCTGCGCGCTTTAAACGTCTGGAGAAGCCCCTGGCGCGCACCGTCATTGGTCGGGTCGATGCGGAGAGCTTCGGCAAAGTGGGTGCTGGCCTGTTGATACGAGCCACCGAGGAGGCAGTTCCAGCCTTGGGTCAGGTGGGCGCTGTCGTCGTCGGCGGCATCGGCGAGCACCTGCGCCATGTCTGCCTCGGCGGCTTCTTTTTTATTCATTCGAGCCAGCACGGAGGCGCGCAGTTGGAGCGCTTCGGTGCTGACTGGGTTGAGCGCCAAAGCGCGGTTGGCGGACTCAAGCGCTTTGGGCCGCTGGCCGAGCTTTAGCTGCACGTAGCCGAGAAGGATCAGGTTATCTTCGCTGTCGGGATCCAGCTCAATGGCGGTATTGAGGGATTTGATGGCGGCGCGGTGCTTGCCGGAGAAAAAAAGCGCCTCAGCTTGGATGTTGTGAAAGCGTGCGTCCATGGCGTCGAGCGCAATGGCGGCTTCAACAGGCTTCAGCGCTTCGCGATGCTTGCGCTGGTTGAGCATGGCGCGGGTCAGCCAGTAGAAGGACTCGGGGTTGTTGGGGTCTTCCACGACCCAGTCCCGCGCGATTTCCTCGGCTTCCCGGCTGCGTCCCATCTGAAGTAGCTGCACTATGCGCACCAAATGCATGGCCAGAAAGAAGACTTATAGCCGAGTTGTTGGCGACAGTTTATTGACGTTAATTGCGCTGGATTAATCGCCGAAACGGTGGGGGCGGTAGTTGGGAGACCAGACTTTGTAGCCGGGAATGGTGATTTCGCCACCGGAAGCAAAAATGGCTTCTTCGATCTCAATTTGGCGCTGTTTGATGGAGGCGGATTGTGCTTCGAGCGCTTCAGTTTTCTGGGAAATCATCTCGATCTCGGCATTGCGGCGTTCGAGTTCGGCTTGGCGGCGCTCCATCTCACGGATTAGGGCTTGGCTGGCCTGGGAATCTTTTTCCGCCTTGGCGGCGCGCTCGCTGAGGGCGGCTTCCTGCTCGGCCATGGTCTTGCGCTCATCTTCGAGGCGCTGCATTTTAATGCGCATGTTTTCGGCGGCGCGTTCGGCGTTTTCACGGGCTTTAGCCTCTTTGGCCAAGCGCTCATTGAGCACTTTTAAGTGGGCTTCACGCTCGGCTTCCATGCGAGCGGCGGCAACTTCTGCCAGGCGGGTTGCTTCGTCTGCGCGGGCTTTTTCTTCCAGCGCCTGCTGTTCTGCGGCGGCAAGTTCTGCGGCGCTTGGCGATGGCTGGGCGGGCTCAGGGGTTGACTCGATCATTTCCGCCACCGGCTCAGTCTCAGATGTTTCATTATACATCAACAGCCCTGCGGCCAGGGCCGCGATGACTGCTACGCAGATGAAAATGAGAGCGTTTTTCATAGTATGGATACTTTGCGCCCCAAACGGTAAGGGCAATGAGATTTCTCGCAAGCACGCATTGTTGAAATCAACCGGCAGATTCTTCTGAATCCGCGAGTTCCTGCGGTTTGAATAAATAGTAAATCGTGATCAGCAGGCAAAGCATCGCCGGGTAAATGGCCGCAACCAGTAGCAGGCTGCCAAAAATGCCAATGGTGACGCCGGTCCAGACGCCAATGATGTCGGTGACGACCAGGAAACAAACCGGAATCAGCACGATGATGATGGCCAGCACGTAGCCAATGGAGGTGGTGCCGAGGTAAAAACCGTCTTCCTTGCCCAGCGTAAGGCCGCAATGAGGGCACGACTCCTGAAGCTTAAACCAGTTGCGGAACAGGCCGCGGTTTCCGCATTTGGGGCAACTGCCGGTCAGGCCGCGGGATAGGATTTCACCGGAGGAGGGGGGCATGCAATCAGTGGGCGTGGGCGTTGGGGAGGTCGCGCAGTAGCTTTGTGGTCACGAGTCGATCAGTGGACGCGTTCCATTGTTCGACATTTTCGAGGTTAAAAATGTTATCCGGCAATTGTGGGTTCCAGTTGCTGCGAATGCGGGTGAGCACCGTGGTCGAGCCAGTCTGATAATCGATGAGTTGGATTTGCTTGGCGCGCGATTTCTGCTCGCCGCGAAACTCGAAGTCTTCGTTGCTCAGGATTTCGACGGAGTAGATGAGCTGATCCGCAAAGTCATAGAATTCGATGCTGAGCGGTCGCTCGTTTTCCTGGCGCACGAGCATGTGGCGGTAATCGTAGCCGACAGCGTCGCGGAGTTTGGGGTCGCGGTAGCGTGATTGAATGACATCGACCGTGTCGCCCCGGAAGTAGGCTGTGCCCACTTTGTTGTAATACCAGGGGTTGTGGTCGTCGTCGTAGATGCCTTCAAAATACCAGTCGGTGTCACCCAGTTTCGTCTTTAAGTCCTTGAGGGAAACGGGGCCGCCCTGATCGGTGTTGTGATCGAAAAAGGCGAGCTCAGGCAACTGGTTGGGCTTCTGAAGGCTGAGCAGGGTGACGCCCTCGTTGTCATCATCCGGGATGAGTCGGAATACGCCCTGGATTTCGTTGTTTTGGTAACGAAAAATGATCAGCATTTGGCCCTCGTAGACTTCGCCAAGATTGGTGATGCGCACGTAGCGGTAAAGCTCGGCGTATTCCTGAATGGAGAAGTGGCCTTCGGCGCGTTGAATGATCTCTTTGGCCTTCTCTTCGGGCGAGACGGTGCGGAAGCCAACCAGTGGCAGGGCGGCAATGAGTAGCAGTGAAAGGCGTATTTTCATGGCAGACGATTAAGCAAGCGTCCTGCCATTTATTAGAAATGGTTTCACTGGGTCAAGCAGGCGCTGCGGCACGGTGCCCTCAATGTAAACCCCGTTGTCTTGCACTTCCTTATTCGTAATGGCGCCTGCTTCATGTAGGCGGTTTACGAGGTCGTAGCGATCGTGGGGAATCATCAGCTCGACGCTTTCGCCCCATTCGCCGATGTATTCCTGGCACTTGGTCAGCAGCGTATCGATGCCTTCGCCGGTTTTCACGCTGACAAATAAGGCGTCCGGGTGGTCGTGCCTGAGCATGGCGAGGTCGATCCGGTTTTCGACGGCGTCGATCTTGTTGAAAACAGTAATGATCGTCTTTTCGTTCGCCTTAAGCTCCTTGAGCACGTTCATCGTCGTCGCGTAGTGGTGAGCGACATCGGGGCTCGATGCGTCGAGCACATGGATGAGAAATGTCGCCACGACGGCTTCTTCCAGCGTCGCCTTGAACGCTTCCACCAAGCGGTGGGGGAGACGGCGAATGAAGCCCACCGTGTCGGTCATGAGCAGAGTCTGGCCATTGGGCAGATCTGCGCGGCGCGTGGTGGGGTCCAGCGTGGCAAAGAGCTTATCCGCCGCCAACACCTCAGACTGAGTGACGCGGTTGAGCAGGCTGGATTTGCCGGCGTTGGTGTAGCCGACGATGGACGCGGTGGGGAGGGGGACGCGCTGGCGTTTTTTGCGCTGCACTTCGCGGTGTTGGAGCACTTCGGTGAGCTCTTTTTTCAGCCGGGAAATGCGCGTGCGAATCATCCGCTGGTCCATTTCGAGCTGAGTTTCACCGGCGTCACGTTGGACGGCGCCGCCGCCACGTTGACGGTCGAGGTGGCTCCAGGCGCGTTTCATGCGCGGCAGCTCGTACTCCAGGCGCGCAAGCTCGACTTGCAACGAAGCCTCCTTGGTCTGCGCGCGGCTGTTGAAAATGTCCAAAATGATTTCCTGGCGGTCGATCACGAGGACTTTGCCGCCGAGCTCCCGCTCCCAGTTACGCTGTTGGCCCGCCGAAAGCGGTTCATCGAAAATGAGCGAATCGCAGCCACGATCTTTGATTTCCTGCGCGATTTCCCGAACTTTTCCCGAACCCAGCAGGAACGCCGCGTTGGGCTCACGGACTTTGACGACTTGCTTCACTGCAACCCCGATGCCGAGGTTGGAAACGAGTTCCTCCAGTTCTTCCAGGAGCGTTTCGGCCTCTCCTTCAGGCATTTTCGGACCCCGCACTCCGAGGAGGAATGCGTTGTTAATCATCGGGTTTAAGTCATCAGTTTGGATCATGCGTAAATATCTCAGCTAACAGGCAATTTCGCCGAATAGCAACGGGATTTCACGGGGCGTCTTGCAGACTTTGGAGTAAGGCATTGCCAAGCAGTTTCTCCGAGCGCTTTTCAACGATTGGATGACCTGAGCCTAGGGGGCGGGGGGGGGGTAAATTCGCCGTGATTGCATATCAAAGAACACTACTCTAACTGCCCGCTCGCCGGGACGAGGCGTAGGTGGGGCGCAGGCGGCTCAGGGGCTGCCTACCGGAGCGGCGGATAACTCCGTTGCTCACACGTCGATGCTGCGCTGACCAGGCTGGCATAGGGCGTCGTGCAAAGAGTGGGTCGGGCAACGGTGGGCGTCGCGAGGCTGGTTGCTGTCACCAAGCCAGTCCGCGAATGAGCCTGTTTGCCCGTCACGCAATGCACGCGGCCCGAATGGCCCCGCATGGCGTCGACTGGGATACCTACGTGGTGGTCGCTAAGGAGGGTGTTGGGGGGAGGGGGAGTTCATGGGTTTGAAGGTTTGAAAGTTGGGAGGTTTGAAAGTTGGGGGGATGGGAGATGTGGGTAAGGTGTGGGAGTTGAGTGGCGCAATTGGGTAGCATAGGCGTCCCGCCTGTGCCCCGATTTCCAACTGACTGAATGCACCAGCGGGACGCCAATGCGAAGGGGATGCGTCTGTGTGCAGTTAGATGGGGTAGGGCACAGGCGGGACGCCTATGCTACGTCTGGGGGGCAACGCAGAAAGGGAAATGAAGTGATCAATAAGACACTAAGATTTCAACGCCTGGTCGCAAACTTAAAGTGAACGCACGAGCATTTTATTAGTGAGTGGCTTTCACTAATAATCCGAGCTGGGCATCAACGACTTACGCACGCGAAAAGGGGTGCTTCAACCAAAAGTGGAGCATGCTAACCACGACATATCGGTCGATTCCGAAAAAAACGCGCTAACTGCCGAGGATCTCTTCGTCGAAGGGCCATTGTGTTTTAGACGTCGGCTCAGGCCGAAACTCCGAATTCAGACTTGGCGGAAGCAGGGAATCTGGCACAATGCTCCGTTTTTCCCGATCGATGAACTCCGCGAAACCCAACGTTTACGTCTATGACACGACCCTGCGCGACGGCACGCAGGGCGAAGGCATTTCATTCACCGTCAGCTCCAAAGTGCGTTTGGCGGAGAAACTGGATTCGTTCGGCATTGACTACATTGAGGGCGGTTGGCCGGGCTCGAATCCGCGTGATATGGCGTTTTTCGAGCAGGTGCGGAAGGTCAAATTCAAGCACGCCAAGGTGGCGGCGTTTGGGTCGACCCGTCGCGCGAAGATGGCCGTGGAGGAGGACCCGCAGGTGAAGCTGCTGCTGGACGCCGAGACGCCGGTCGTGACCTTTTTCGGCAAAACCTGGCTCATGCACGTGACCGAGGTTCTGCGCACCACGGGCGACGAAAACCTCCGCATGATCGAGGATACGACTCGCTACCTCGTCGATAATGGCCGTGAAGTGGTTTACGACGCAGAGCACTTTTTTGACGGTTTTAAGGACAACCCCGAGTTCGCCTTGTCGACTCTGGAGGCGGCGCAACGCGGTGGCGCTTCATTCCTGACCTTGTGCGACACCAATGGCGGCACGCTGGTCGGCGAGGTAAATGATATCGTGAGTCAGGTCGTGAAGCATTTTCCGAACACCCGTATCGGCATGCATTGCCACAATGACGCCGGGTTAGGCGTCGCCGTTTCGTTGGCGGGCGTGGAGTCTGGCGCGACCATGGTGCAAGGCACGATGAACGGCTATGGCGAGCGCATTGGCAACGCCAACCTGACGACGATTATCCCGAACCTGTCGCTCAAGATGGGCTACCCAATGGCCTGTTCGGGCAAGATCGCCAGCCTGCGTGACTTGTCGCTTTTCACGGCGGAGCTCGCCAACCAGCGCCACGACAGCAAACAGCCCTACGTGGGCGCTTCGGCCTTTGTTCACAAGGGCGGCGTACACGCGGATGCGGTCAACAAGGTGAAGCATTCCTACGAGCACATCGAACCGGAGCTCGTCGGCAATCGCACCCGGGTGGTGGTTTCCGATATGTCGGGCCGTGCATCGATCATGATGAAGGCGCACGAAATGGGGCTCGACGTCGAGTCGAAGTCGCCAGCGATGAAGGGCTTTCTTGATGAGCTGAAGCAGCTCGAATTTCGCGGCTACGAGTACGAGGCCGCCGACGCCTCCTTCAAGCTGCTGGTCCGTCGTTACATCGATGGCAAGGAAGACCCGTTTACGATTCAGAACTTCAAGCTCAACGACGAATACGGCGAGTGGAAGGACGACGTGACGGCCGAGGCGACCATGAAGGTCAAGATTGGCGAGAAAATTTACCACGTGGTGGATGAGGCCACAGGCCCGGTCGGTGCGCTGGACGGCGCGCTGCGCAAGGCGCTCGAAGCGGTGTTCCCGCAAGTGCACGATGTGCGGCTGACAGACTTTAAGGTGCGCGTGCTCGACGGGCAAAAGGCATCCAAGGCGATTGTGCGCGTGCAGATTGAGTCCACGGATGGCCAGAATCTCTGGGGCACCGTAGGCGCTTCGGACGACATCATCGAGGCGTCGCTCGAGGCGCTGCGTGATGCTTTCCTTTACAAGATCGCTCTGGATTTGGGCGAGGGATAAGCGCCTGTACTGGAGCGAAGAAGTCGGCCTTGTAAACTAGAGCACTTTTCATCTAGATTGGCCGATCAGGCCGCAGTGATTTTTCGTGTCCAGCAAGGCGGCTTGAGCGTCG